>CAYUNM010000010.1:0-113748 GCA_964446175.1 uncultured Kofleriaceae bacterium | reverse complement strand
GTTCGTGATGGCTGGTTCGTGATGGCTGGTTCGTGATGGCTGGTTCGTGATGGCTGGTTCGTGATGGCTCGTTCGTCGTGGCTCGTTCGTCGTGGCTCGTTCGTCGTGGCTCGTTCCTCTTAGCCCGTCTTTGTGAGCGCCTCTCGCTCGCGCGTTCGCGCTCGGCGCTGTCGCTCGCGGCCGCGCGCACCGCCTCGCGCTCGGGATCTCCCTGCCGCGCTGCGCGATCACAGCATGGATGGGCCCCGCCATGGGTCACCGCCTCCGACGCGTGACCGACGACCGACGACCGACGACCGACGACCGACGACCGACGACCGACGCCGACGACCGACGACCGACGACCGACGACGCGTGACCGACGACCGACGACCGACGACCGACGACGCGTGACCGACGACCGACGACCGACGACCCACGACCCACGACTCACGACTCACGACCCACGACTCGCGACTCACGACTCACGACCCACGACTCGCGACTCACGACTCACGACTCACGAGGCCCGAGGCCCGAGGCCCGAGGCCCGAGGCCCGAGGCACGAGACACGAGGCGCGATCGCGGCCCCGCAACCAAGATCCGCGAGCGCCGACCCCGCAGCCGCGAGCGAGCGCGAACCTACGGCTTGTACGAGAAGCGCGCCGTCACGTCGCCGCGCTTGCCCTTGCCGATCACGATCTGCATCGACTTGGCGCCCAGCGTCGGGTGCCACGCTTCCAGTGTGTAGGTGCCGGGCGGCAGGTCCTTGATCTCGAACTTGCCGTCGGCGTCGGTCACGGCGGCGAAGGGCGAGTCGTTCACGACGACCCACGCGTGCATCCAGGGGTGGATGCCGCACTTGAGCTCGACCACATCGTCGGGCTTCGCGGTCGCTGGGTCGATCGTCAGGTCGGCGGCCTTCGGGGCTTGCTGCTTGTTGAGCAGGTCCTTGCCGGCGAGCTGCCCCCACACGTTGTGGAAGGTCGCGTCGCTGTTCTTCACGACGACCTTCTGGCCGGCCTGGAGCGTTGCCACGCGCGGCGAATACGCGCAGTCGTGCTGGTCGAGGACGAGCGGCGTGGAGGGGGCGTCGTGCGTGCCGGTCGTGCCGTTCTTGATGCGGACGACGACGTCGCGAAGGTGGCCTTTCGTGACGACGACCTGGTCGTCGGGGCGGTCCTTGCCGCACTTCGGGTCGGCCTCGCGTTTGGGCGTCGGGTTCTCGGGCGCCTCGCCTTCGAAGAGGACGGTGCCTTTGACGGAGCCGGCGTTCGCGACGGTGGTGAGGGCGACGAGAACGGCGGCGGCTCGAATCATTGCGATGGCCGAATATGACATGCTCGCACTGTGGGTGAGCTGCCCGTCGCGCTCGGGGCCATGGAGGCCTTGCCTCCGGCGCTGCGCTATCGTGTGCGCGACGTGCTGGGGTTGGTGGCGGACGGGACGCTCGAGGGTGTCGCGCGCGAGCGGATGACGAGGCTGCTCGAGGATGGCGAGCCGTGGCTCGGTGCGGATGCGAGCCTCGCGGAGGTCGGATACTGGATGCTCGACGCGACGCATGCGCCCGAGCTGCGCGTGCGCGCGTGCACGTGGCTGACGCGGTTTCCCTCCGAGGAGAGCGCGGGGCGGCTCGCGCGGGTGGCGCTCGATGCGGGAACGCCCGCGGTCGTGCGCGAGCAGGCGATCTGGGCGCTGGGGTACCGGCAGGTGCGCGCGATGCATCCGAGCACGCAGTGGTCGCCGCAGGCGGTGCAGGTCGCGGACGAGGCGCTCGTGAAGCTGGCGGAGGCGGCGACCGCGGTGGGCAAGATCGCGAGCGAGCAGCTGCCGATCGCGCTGCGGCACGTGCAGTGGGAGGGAGCGGCGGCGGTGATCGCGCGCGCGCCGGGGTTGTGGGGTGAGGCGATCGAGTCGTTCGCGACGCCCGCGCTCGGGCGCGTGCTGCTCGTGTGTCTGGATGACATTCCGCCGCAGCATCGGCTGCGCGCGAGCCGGCTCGTCGCGGCGACGCTCGGTGAAGAGGCGCTGCCGATGTTGATCGCCCGCGCGGCGGGCGCGAGCCTCGACGAGAAGCTCGAGATGCTGATGCTGATCGTGTCGCTCGCGGGCGAGGCGAAGCTCGGGCTGCTCGAGGACGCGTTGAAGGGGATGAAGTTCGCGGACCTGTCGCGGCAGCGCGCGAAGTGGCACCTGCAGAACAAGGGTGTCGTGCCGACGGTGCGCGGGCTGCGGGTGGCGCGGTCGACGGCCGTGATCGCGCCGGCGGAGCGGGCGGCGCGATGCGCACAGGCGGCGGATGATCTCGGCGTGCTGACACGGTTCGCGCGGCACCCCGAGGCGTACGTGTACAGGCTGTGGGGATGGATGGTGCGCGGGTCGTGCGATCCGGCGCGCGCGCGCGAGCTGGTGGCGGCGCATCCCGAGTCGCAGCGGCTGGTGCGTGACCTGTATCTCGAGGATCTCGCGCGGCGCGGACGCGTGAAGCAGCTGACCGCGGCGGCGCAGACGCTGCAGGGCGCGGACCTCGGCGCGCTGCACCTCGCGATCTGGGGACGGCCGCTCGCGGCACTCGAGCTCGCGGCGACGGCACGGCTGCACACGCCGGAGCTGGTGGCGGCGCGCGCGCTCGCGTGCTTTCGCGCGGGGCGGCCGGATCTGACGGCGCGCATCCTGGCGGAGGATCTGCCGCCGTCGGAGATCGTCGACGAGAACGCGCTGCCGCCGT
Organism: uncultured Kofleriaceae bacterium; assembly: GCA_964446175.1. GTDB lineage: Bacteria > Myxococcota_A > Polyangia > Haliangiales > Haliangiaceae > JABFXX01. The sequence continues at coordinate 111,041 of CAYUNM010000010.1, read as the reverse complement.
TTCCGGGGCCGCACGAGAAGTGGCTCGTCGAGCATGCGCCGGCGGCGCGGCCCGCGATCACGGCGCTCGCGCGCAACGAAGTGCTCGCGCTCGCGAAGGCGGCGCCGTACGACGCGGAGCCCGACACGGCGTCGATCGAGCCGGTGGCGCCGATCGTGCGGCGGCTCGGGCGCGGGCTGCCCGGCTCGACCGTGTACCTGGCGGGCGAGTTCAAGTACATGGACAAGGGGAAGATCGCGGCGGCCGTCGAGGCGGCGGGCGCGCGCCTCGTCAACGGGCCGTTCCCGGGCACCGATTACTACGTGCACGGCGACTGGTGCCTCGTGCAGACGATCGCGCAGCTCGAGCGTCAGGGCGCGCGACGCCTGCGCGCCGGCGAGCTGGAGGGCGTGTAGTGCCGGCGCTGCCGAAGCCGCATCGCGTGGCGTTCCTCGTCCCCGAGGTGCGGATCGAGGGCGTGGATGCCGCGTACGAGCGCGAGGCGGCGGCGCTGTTGTGGGTCGCGTGCATCGAGGTGTGTCAGCGACATCCGCGGCTCAGCGTGCTCGACGTGGATGCGACGCCGCTGTTCCCGCAGGACGGGCACTTCGCACCGGAGGGCGCGGGGCGCGGCGGGTCGCCCGCGGATCCGTTCTACGCGCCGACGCGTCGTGACGAGCTCGTGTGGCTCGAGGTCACGCTCGGCAAGCCGGCACCGGTGCGGCTGCACGTCGTCGGACGCGACGGCAAGGAGGAGACGTTCGACGCGCTCGGTCGCTCGGTCGGCGAGCAGATCCAGATGGTGCTCGCGGCGTGGCTCGCGGCGCGCGGGCTCGGCTCGCTGCCTCGCCGGTTCGATGCGGTGGGCAACGACGAGCTGCTCGCGGTGCTGCGCGTGATCGCACCGACGCTCGTCGAGCAGGCGCGCGCGTGGGCGCTGCCGGTCGCGCACGGCCCGACGTTCTCGCTCGCCGTCGTGCCGGTCGAGGAAGAAGACGACGACCACGATCCCGACGACGAACCCGATCTCGAGGATGCGATCGATCAGGCGATCGAGAGCACGATCGACTCGACGTTGGATCTCGAGCCGTCGGCCGCGCCCGTGCCGGTCAGCGAGCGCCGGAAGCTGATCGCGCGCCCGCTCGTCGGGCGGTTGCCGGTGGCGTTCAAGCTGCACGCGCTGCGGCTGCTCGAGCTCGCGCTGCGCGAGGACCTCGGCGAGCAGATCCTCGCCATCGACGGCGAGCACCCGCAGGCGCTGCTCGCGAAGTTCGAGCGCACGAAGGACTTCGCGCTGCTGCGGCGCGTGATCGCGGCCGCGCCGGGCTGGGCGCGCGCGTACGAGCTGCTCCACGCCGGCGACGACGACCGCCGCGACGGCGTGCCGACGCACCTCGAGGAGGTCGCGGCCGCAGGCATGGCCGCGCTGTGCCGGCCGGCCTCGCTCGACGTGCTCGAGACGGCCGGCGATCTGCTCAGCGACAACGGCCGCACCGATGAGGGCCTGCGCCTGCTCGAGCGCGCCGTGAAGCAGCACGCCGATGATCCGCGCGCGCACCTCGCGCTCCTCGATGTTCACGAGCAGACCGCGCGGCCCGGCGCGTGGCTCGAACAGGCGCTGCGCTCGTCGAGTCAGCACGGCTGCCCGATGGATCCGATGTTCCCGTGGTACCCGGATCAGATCCACATCGACCTGCGCGCGTCGACCGCGCTGCTCGAGGTCGGCCGGCTCGACGAGGCGATCGCGCTGCGCGGCAACCGGCTCGAAGGCCGCGAGGCGCAGTGGCCGCATCACACGCGCGTGCTGACGAGCTGGCGCAAGGACCCGCGCTACGTCGCGTGGTCGTACGCGCGCGAGGGATTCTTCCGCGGCGACGAGGCGCGCGCCGTCGAGGGCATGACGCGCATCGAGCCGGGTGACAGCGCCGACCTCGCGATCTTCCTCGACTCGCTCGTCGCGATGGGCCGCGAGGACGAGGTGCCGCTCGCGTGGGCGCAGTACGGGCTCGGCCGCGGCTTCGACGGCCCGGTCGCGCGGCTCGCCGCGGCGCGCGCGCTGATGGCGGCCGGCGAGTGGCGGCGCGGCATCGAGGAGCTGCTGCGCGCGGAGCTGACGGAGCCCGGCCGCGACGAGCAGCCGGCGATGATGCGCACGGCGCTCGTGATGTCGCCCGCGCCGATCGACGTCGTCGAGGCCGCGCTCGCGGAGCGGATCGCGATCGGCGCGCCGACGCTCGCGCGCCGCATGGCCCGCGATGCCGCCGACTTCGTACCGCTCGCGGCGAAGTCCGGGCTCGTCGCGCGTGCGCTCGGCAAGCAGACGCTCGTCGACTTCGATCCCGGCTGGCTCGCCGCGTTCTCGCCGGAGACGCCGAGCAGGCGCGCGCTCGACGCGCTGTTCGCCGAGCTCGGCCCGCTGCGCAAGGGCCCGCCCGGAGGCTTCGACATCGCGGACGAGCTCGCGCGCGGCGACCGCCTCGTCAACCGCTGGCTCGAGGTCGCGTTCACGCAGGCGAGCGAGGACGATCCGGCGGCGCTCGCGCAGGCCGCCGCCTATGCTGCCGCGCAGGCGCTCGCGCGCTACCTCGCCGGCACGACCGCCGCGCCGACGACGATCACCGGCGCGCTGCGCACCGTCGCGGGCGAGGCGCTCGCGCTCGTGCGCCGCCATCGTCACGCGCTCGGCGACCGCGAGGCGCGCGCGGTGCTCGCGGCGATCGATCCGCTGCTCCGGCGCGTCGATCGGTGGATCGGCGCGACGTGGCTCGGCACCGTCGAGCGCGCGCTCGGCATCGACGAGCGCAGCGGCGGTGACGTCTACAGCTTCGCGCGCGACTACCCGTCCGTCGCCGCACGCATCCTCGGACCCGAGGAGACGGCGGTGCTCTCGTGGTCGATCGCGCGCCTGCATCGCGAGCGCCCGGCGGGCTGGGCCGCGAAGGTCGCCGCGCAGGCCGCGCGCCTGGCCGCGCACACCGGCTACGCCGGCGCCGACGAGTGGGCCGACGCGATCGCCGCGCAGCTCGCCGCGCGCGAGATCGAGCTCGACGATGCGATCGATAACCTGCACACCGCCTGCTACCTCGCGGACGGCGTCACGGCGGGTCCACACGTCCACGCCGCGCGCGTGCTGTTCGAGGCGGGTCGCGCGCCTGCCGCCGTCGCCGTGCTGACCAGCGGCCTGCGCGCCGCCGAGCCGCGCCGGCGCGACGAGCAGCTCGCGTCGCTGAAGGACCTCTGGCACGCGAGCAGCGTCGACGTGCCGCTCGAGTTCGAGAAGGTCGCGGCCGGCGTGTTCGAGGCGCTGCAGAAGGGCGATCCGGCGCGCGCCGAGAAGCTCGGCCGCTGGGCGATCGCGTACGACCCGGGCAACGCGGAGGCGCACCGCAACCTCGGCCTCGCGCTCGCGCAGCAAGGCAAGCTCGTCGATGCGATGCACCACCTCGTGCGCGGCACGCACGAGCAGGCGACGCAGATCCTCTCCGGCGTGCTCTATCAGTCCGGCAAGCTGCCCGAGGCGATGAGCGTGCTCGACTACGCGTCGCGCTGGTACGTGCGCGCCGATCAATGGCTCACGTACGGCGGCATCGCGTACGCGGCGATGGACAACCCGCGCACCGTGAAGGCGTACGCGCTCGCGTACCAGCTCGATCCGGAGGCGTTCGACGCCACGCAGCTCAACGCGTACGCCGGCGTGCTCGACGAGGTCGGCGACTACGCGACCTGCGAGAAGATCGCGAACCACCTGCTGCGCGTCGCCGGCGAGCCCAGCGGCGGGGAGCGACGGGATGCCCTGATGTGGCAGACGAACGGCTGGAACCACCTCGCGTGCGCGTACATCGGCCAGGGCCGGTTCGACGACGCGATCGAGCTCGCGCAGAAGGCCGTCGCGCAGAACCCTGCGCCCGACAACGCGGCCGCATTCCAGACGACGCTCGATCGCGCGAAGGCCCGCACGAAGCCCGAGGTGCCGCCGCTCGCGCCCGCCGGCAAGCCGCGCCTGCCGATCCACGCCCTGCTCGAGGCCGGCGACCACGCGACCGCCGCGCAGCAGCTCCGCGACAAGTCGTGGCGCGTGCGCCGCGCCGCCCTGCACGCCGCGCGCTTTCGCTTCGCATCCGAGAACCAGATCGAGGTCAGCCCGCGCGCTCGCGCCGCCTCGGTCGCGATCCTCGCCGATACCGTCGGCACGATGGATCGCGAGGCGCTGCTCTGCCGTGCGCTCGCGCTGCGCATCCGCGCGCAGGCGTACTTCCCGCGCGATCCCGTGCCGCGCCTCGGCGACCGCATGACGCGCGACGCCTTCTACCAGGAGTTCCGCGCCCGCGGTGGCGTCGTGCTCGGCGAGGAGGCCCCGCCGCCGCCCGCGTTCGTCGATCGCGAGGTCGTCAAGGACTCGCCGGTCGCGCGCGTCTCCGACTACATCGCGCTGCTCCGCGACCTCGCCGCGATGGAGCCGCGCGAGGCGCTGCGCCAGTTCGACCTCGACGAGGCCGGCTACCTCGAGGTCGCGCGCGCGTGGGCCGCCGCGATCGACAAGGATCCGTCGCTCGTCGCGACGATCAGCACCGGCCTCGCGAAGCGTTGACCCCGCGAATCGGTGGTTCACGCGCGGCGCGTCGCGTGCGGCAGCGTCAGGCCGAGCTCGTCGGCGAGCGCCGTGCGGCCGCATGTGGCACGACGACAGCGACATCACGAGCATCTCCTCCGGGTTGAGGAGCCGCCCGTCGCCGCGAAACGTGGCGTCAGCGCTGCCGATCGTCGCGGGCCTGCCGCCTGGTGCGGCACGAAACCGCCGCGAGTACGACGCGTAGTCGGCGGTGCCGCGCCCCGTGTTGCCTTCCCACGCCAGCGCGACCGCGTACTCGTGCTGCTTCATGCGCCGGTAATAGCGCGAATTCGTTTCGACGCGGATCGAAGCGTCAGACCGACGTCAGGCCGCCGTCGACGACCATCACCGAGCCGGTCGTGAACGACGCCGCATCCGACAGCAGGTAGACCGCCGCGCCCGCGATCTCGGACGGCTGCGCGTGGCGCGCGAGCGGCGTGCGGTTGACGACGTGCTCGCGCAGCATCGGGTTCTGCACGATCGCGGCCGCGAACTTCGTCTCGACGAGGCCGGGGGCGATCGCGTTGACTCGGATCTTCGAGCCGCCGAGCTCGAACGCGAGCGTCTGGGTCATGCTGATGACGGCCGCCTTCGTCGCGCCGTAGATGCCCTGCATCGGCGCGGCGCGGATGCCGGCGACGCTGGCGATGTTGACGATCGAGCCGCCGCCATCGCGCGTGCGCGCGTGCTTGACGAAGGCGCGGGCGCCGTAGAGGTAGCCGCGCACGTTGACCTCGAACGTCTTGTCGATCGCGGAGTCCGGCGTGTCGACGAGCGGACCGAAGTACGGGTTCGTCGCCGCGTTGTTGACGTAGCCATCGACGCGCCCGAACTTCTCGACCGCGCGGGCCATCATGGCCTCGACGTCCTCGGCTTTGCCGGTGTGGCAGGCGACCGCGAGCGCCTTGTCACCGAGCGGGCCGGCGACGCGGTCGAGATCTGCCTGCTTGCGTGACGCGAGCACGACTCGCGAACCGGCTTCGACGCACGCGCGTGCGATTGCCTCGCCGATACCGCGACTCGCGCCCGTAACGACGATGACCTTGTCCTTCAGCATAGTGGCGACGATACGTTTCGAACTATTTCGCAGGCAACATCTACCGCGCGCCGCCGGTCTACATGCCCGACACGCTCACCCGTCGTGGCTCATCACGGGCTCCCACCTTTCGGCAACAAAGGCTGCCGCGGCGGGTGAGTGGTCCCCTTGTAACCGGATTCACAGCGCGGCATCGAAGCGATGTGGAGCTCCGGGTCCAGCGCGCGAATGATCGGCCCGTGCGGGCGAATGGCGATCACGTCCTGTACTGGATGATCGCGGCGCGCCGCTCGACATGGAGCTTCGCGCTCGATCATGCGCTGGCGCGGGCGCGCGAGCTCGGGCGGCCGCTGCTCGTGCTCGAGCCGCTGCGCGCGGGCTATCGGTGGGCGAGCGACCGTCACCACGCGTTCGTGCTCGACGGCATGGCCGCCAACGCGAAGGCATTCGGCGCGGCGGGCATCACGTACCTCGCGTACATCGAGCCCGAGCCGGGGGCCGGGAAGGGCCTGCTCGAGGCACTCGCCGCGCGTGCGTGCTGCGTCGTCACCGACGAGCAGCCGGGCTTCTTCTTGCCGCGCATGGTACGTGCGGCGGCGGCGAGGCTGCCGGTCACGGTCGAGACCGTCGACGGGTGCGGCATCTTTCCGCTGCGCGCGTTCGACAAGGCGTTCACGGCGGCGCGCTGGTTTCGACGCGCATGGCAAGCGATGCCGCACCTCTCGATGCAACCGGAGCACGCGCCGCTCGCTCGCGTGCCTCGCGTGGTGCGCGATGCTGACCCCGGCAGAGTGATGCGTCGCTGGCCGAGCGCGCGCGACCTCGCGTCGATCCCGATCGATCATGCCGTGACGCCGGCGCCGTATCGCGGTGGGAGCGAGGCAGCCCACGAGCAGCTCGAGGACTTCGTCGCGCGGCGGGCGGCGCGCTACAGCGAGCGCAGTCATCCCGATGCCGACGCGGCGAGCGGGCTGTCGCCGTACCTGCACTTCGGTCACGTCTCGGCGCACGAGGTGCTCGCGCGCGTGGACGATCCGGGCTTCCGCGACGAGCTCGTCACGTGGCGCGAGCTCGCGCACAACTTCTGCTTTCATCGCGCGGATCACGATCGCTATGCGGCGCTGCCCGCGTGGGCGCGCGCGACGCTCGCGAAGCACGCCGACGATCCGCGCCCCGAGCGCTACACGCCGCACGAGCTCGAGCAGGCGGCGACCGGTGACGCGATCTGGAACGCCGCGCAGCGCCAGCTCCTGCGCGAGGGCCGGATCCACAACTACCTGCGCATGCTGTGGGGCAAGAAGATCCTCGAATGGTCCGCGACGCCGCAGCGCGCGTTCGCGACGATGGTCGAGCTCAACAACAAGTACGCCGTCGACGGACGCGATCCGAATTCCTACGCCGGCATCCTGTGGACGCTCGGGCTGTTCGACCGGCCGTGGGGGCCGGAGCGCCCGATCTTCGGCACGGTGCGCTTCATGTCGTCGGCGGCGACGAAGCGAAAGCTGAAGATGACGCGCTACCTCGCGAGGTATTCGTAGGGAACGCGCGTTGCAGCAGCTCCCGGCATGGCCATCATCTCCGTGCTGTTCAGCTTTCTGGCCAGGAAGATCAACAACATCATCCAGGCGATCTTCGGATGGTCCATCACCGCGCTGTTCGGGAAGCTGCAGCGTCGCGCGCAGGTGCTCGTCACGATCGCGCTCGTCGCGTCGCTCGCGTGGCCGCTGTTCGTGCTCGGCGCGTTCGCGCCGCGTGTCGCGGCATGGGTGATCGCGTTCGTGCCGCTCCACGACGTCGTCGGCGCGACGGCGCTGCGGATCGTCTGGCTGACGCTCGCGGTGCTGACGCCCGTGCTCGTCGGCATCCTCGTGCACCTCGCGGCGCCGAACCACAAGGGCGGTCTCGCGCGCTCGGCGGTCAACGGCTATCCGATCGCGCTCGGGTTCTTCGCGGCGTTCGTCGTCGTCGTGGTGACGGTGCCGGTGATCAAGATCGCCGCGATCGTTCGCCGCTGGTCCGACGAGCACGTGTACCTCCAGCCTCACGACGGCATGTACGCCACCGTGCTCGAGTGCCTGGCCGAGGCGTGCGAGCGCGCGGGGTTCCGGCCCGAGGTCAGCGATGCGCCGGGGCACATGGTGATCGCGACGACGATCATGCGTACGCTCGCGCGCGGCGCCGTGGCGCCGTTCGTGTCGAGCACGCTGCGCCGCGTGACCTCGGACGGCCTGCAGATCTACCTGTATCCGGCGGACCTGTTGCTGCGCGGCAATCCGACGACGGTCGCTCGCGTACGCGCGATGTTCGGCCGCACGAAGCTCGACAAGCACGCCTACCTCGTCGCCTCGCCCGAGGCGCAGTCCGTCGCCGACGAGCTGTCGCGGATCACGCAGCTCCTCGAATCGCACGCCGACAATGGCCTGCTGCTGCCGACGCGCCTGATGCAGTGCTACCAGCGCCTGATGCACCTCGACATCCCGTACGACGAGTTTGTCGCGCTCGATCTCGTCGCGCGTCGCGTCGAGCGGCGTCTGCTCGCGGCGGGCCTCGTCGCGCCGGGCGCGCTGCCGATCGATCAGGTCGGCGACTCGCTCACCGCAGCAGACGGGGCTCGTCGTCAGCCGGGGTCTGCGGCTCGGCGCGTGGAGGATCGGCCCGAGGCGGCGTGGGCACCACCGCTACGGGCCCGCTGACCGGTCGAGCGACCTGCTTCGCGCGCGCGGGTGGCAGCGCCGGCTGACTCGCACGCTGCTGCTCCGCCTTGACGAGCCGGTTCAGCTCGCGCGACTTCCACGCCGAGGTGCGGCCGCGGATGTACGCGCGGATCCACAGCAGCGTGATCGACGCGAGCACGAGGTAGAACGCCGACGGCGCGTGAATCGCGGAGAGCACGTAGTAGAACGGCAGGCTGCCGAAGAACGTCATCACGAACGCCGACATGCTCTCGCCGCGCACGCTCTTGTAGAGGAAGCGCATCTTGCGGCGGCCGAACGCCATCGCGGCCATGCCGACGAGCACGAGCGGCGCGCACAGAACCGTCAGCACGATCTCGGTCGTTCGCGCCGCGCCGCGTGTCTCGGGATGCGGGAACAGCAGCGTCTCGGAGATGCTGCGGCCCTCGTCATCCTTCACGGACGCGTCGGTCGCGATCAGCGCGCGAACTTCCTCGTTCGACAGCTTTCCGCGCGCGACGTTCTGCCGCTTCGCACCGCAGTGCGGGCACTTCCAGGCCTGCTCGTTGACCTTGCTGCCGCAGTCGTCGCAGGTCGTGGTCGCCGCCATCCCTGCATCATGACGCGAGAATTCGCGGAGATCACCGGGGCACCTTGACGCGGCGCATCAGTCCGGCCATAAAATGAATGACGGTTCATTCAGCAGAGAGGACTCCGCCATGGCGCAGCAGAATTATTACAAGGCCAACCTCCGCGACCTCTCGTTCCTGCTGTTCGAGCAGTTCCATCTCGAGGAGCTCCTCGGCAAAGGCCCCTACGCGAACTGGGGCAAGGACGAAGTGCTCGCCGTCATCGAAGAAGCCTACGGCTGGGCTCAGAAGTATCTGGGTCCGATCAACTCGCTCGGTGATGCCGAGGGGTGCAAGCTCGAGAACGGGCAGGTGAAGGTCCCGCCCGGCTTCAAGGAAGCGTGGAGCGAGCTGTTCAAGGCCGGCTGGCGCACGCTCGCGATCGAAGAGAAGCACGGCGGTCAGGCGGGCCCGTTCACGCTCGCGATGCTCGTCGAAGAGTTCATGTGCGGGTCGTGCACGTCGTTCAACATGTACCCGGCGCTGACGCAGGGCGCGGCCGACGTGATCCTCGCGTTCGGCACCGAGGCGCAGCAGGCGACGTACGTCGCGAACATGTTCAACGGCAAGTGGGCGGGCACGATGTGCCTGACCGAGCCGCAGGCCGGCAGTGACGTCGGCAGCTGCACGACGACCGCGAAGAAGCGCGCCGACGGCAAGTACGACATCCAGGGCACGAAGATCTTCATCAGCGGCGGCGATCACGACATGGCGGAGAACATCATCCACATGGTGCTCGCCCGCACGCCCGACGCGCCGGCCGGCACGAAGGGCCTGTCGCTGTTCATCGTCGGCAAGAAGCGCCCCGACGGCACGCCGAACGACGTCAAGGTCGCCGGCATCGAGCACAAGATGGGCATCAAGGCGTCGGCGACGGCGCAGCTCGTGTTCGGCGAGGACGGCCAGTGCGTCGGCGAGCTCGTCGGCACGACGGAGCAGAAGGGCATGTCCCAGATGTTCCACCTGATGAACTACGCGCGCATCGGCGTCGGCGTGCAGGGCCTGTCGATCGCGAGCTCGGCGTACCTCAACGCGCTCGACTACGCGAAGGACCGCAAGCAGGGCAGCTCGATCAAGCAGTGGAAGGACGCGACCGCGCCGCGCGTGCCGATCATCGAGCACGCCGACGTCAAGCGCATGCTCCTCGACATGAAGTCGAAGGTCGAAGGCCTGCGCGCGCTCGTCGTGAAGCTCGCGATGCACATCGACCGCGTCAACGCGCTGCAGAAGAGCGGCGGCGACCAGCAGCAGATCGACTACCACCAGGGCCAGGTGGATTTGCTGGTGCCGCTCGTCAAGGCGTACGGCTCGGACCAGGCGTTCGCGATCTGCGCGACGGCGATCCAGGTCTACGGCGGCGCCGGCTACCTCAAGGACTGGCCGGTCGAGCAGTACTGCCGCGACTCGAAGATCTTCTCGATCTACGAGGGCACGAACCACATCCAGGCGATGGACCTCGTCGGCCGCAAGCTGATGCAGCGCGGCGGCGCGAACATCCAGGCGTTCGCGAAGGACGTCGGCGGCTTCGTCGCGAAGAACAAGGAGCACGCGCAGCTCAAGGACTCGATCGCCGTGCTCGCGCAGGCGATGGAGGCGATGACCGCGACCGGCGGTAAGTTCATGCAGTGGTTCGGCGGCGGCAAGGTCGAGATGGTCCCGACCGTCGCGAACCGCTTCCTCGAGATGATGAGCGAGACGACCGTCGGCTGGCTGCTCCTCGAGCAGGCGGTCGTGGCGCAGGCCGCCCTGGACAAGCTCCCGGCGGAGCACCCGGACCGCGCGTTCTACACGGGCAAGGTGTTCGGCGCGCAGTACTTCGCGACGAACGTGCTCCCGGGCGTGGCCGCGAAGGCGCAGCTGATCGCCCGCGAGGACCGCACGGCGATCGATATTCCCGTCGAAGCGTTCGCGTAAAGCGGTAGGCTCGCCTCGTGCGGGCCTGGGCGCTGCTGCTGCTGGTCGGATGCGGTGACAACATCACCGACCGCCTCGCGGCGTGCCGCCTGCAGCAGGCCGCGACCGTGCAGGACCGCCGCGCGATCGGCATGGCCGCGCCGTACGTGCCGGACCTCGGGCTCGCCGCGCGCGACGAGGAGCTCGCCGGTTCGATCGCGGCGCGGCGCGCGGCCGCGTGGCAGATCGTGTCGCGCGTCGTCCAGCCGGTCCCGCTCGGCGATCTGCCGTCGTACAGCGTGCCGGCGTGGGCCACGTGGTACGCGCGCGACGACTTCGAGCGCACGTTCGAGCACCTGTTTCGCGCGCTGACGCCCGAGCAGCGCCGCATGCGGGCGCCGATCGACGCGACGGCCGGGCTCGCCTGGAACGCGACCGCGCTCGACGGCCTCGCCGACTGGCCGGAGCAGCGCTACCTCGACTATCTCGCCGCCGTGCAGACGCAGGGCGAGGCGCAGGGCCTCGGCGGCGTGTATCGCGTCGGCTACAGCGAGGGCGCGACGAAGCACCTCGTCGAGTCGTACGCGCGGCAGTTCGCGTGCCGCGTCGCGACAGATCCGCCGGCGTACGCCGACGACGCGACGAAGCTCGGCGCGCCGGTCGTGCAGCGCGAGCACGTCGCGATCGACGCGTGCGAGATGCGCGTTGTCGGGCCGTACCTCGCGGGCGCGGCGAAGGTGCACGTGACGGCGAGCGACGAGGTCCTCGTGCGGCGGGGCGAGTCGCCGTCTCTCGAGGACTGGGACTGTCGCGGGCGCGATTGCACCGTCGACGGAGGCGGGCCGATCTACGTCGGCGTGGTCGCGCCGGATGCGGAGGCGGTCGATGTCGAGGTCGCGTACACGACGCAGGACGTCGCGGATCCGACCTGCCTCGACGGCGCGATGCCGCGCGATGCCGTGCTCGTCAAGGCGGACTGGCAGCGCGTGCTCGGCGATCCGCTCGCGACGTTCGATACGTCCGCTGCGCGCATGCGAAAGCGGCTCGCCGGCAGCGCGACGTGGGATCCCGACGGCGGCGCGGATCCCGCCGAGAATGCGATCTACACGGTGCAGCTGCCCGGCGGGCAGGTCTTCCGGCTGCCGGCGCTCCACATCATGAGCAAGGAGCTCGATCACTGGCTGTGGATCACGCTGTGGTGGTCGCCGCACCCCGGCGACGATTTCGGCGCCGACCGCCCACCGCTCCCCGGCGTGTGGCGCAACTACAAGATGTGCGTCGCGACGACGTACGTCGAGGGCGACCCGGATCCGCGCGGCTCGTACGCCGGCACGCTCGGCGATGCGCTCGCCGCCGTCTACGCGGGGCAGGGCGGTCCGACGTGGTGCAGCAACCCGTACCTCGAGCAGGGCACCGGCAACGCGGCGACGAACTGCATCGGCTGCCATCAGCACGGCGGCACTCCGCGCCTGCCGGAGGAGATCCTCGCCGACCCGCACCACGGGACCGAGCGCGTGCGCAACAACTTCTTCACCGACTATCTGTGGGCGATCAAGGGCGGCCGCGGTGAAGAGCTTTCCGCGATCGTGCAGGCCGAGCTCGACTACTGGGACGCCAACGACCCGCCGTGATTTTTCACCCGGACTCCCGCGATCTTCGGCGAGAGGCGAGCGAAGATGTCGCGAGCGATGACTGGGGAGCTCGAGCTGACCGTGCTCCGGGACGCCGGCGACGAGATCGGATACGTCGCCAGCTTCGCGCTGACCGACGAGCTGCTCGTCGTGACCGGCGGCACGTCGTCGCGTCACCCGTTCGTGTGCGCGTCGTCGAACGCACGGCACTTCGAGCCGCTGCCGACGCCGCGCGAGCTCGGCCTGCGCGACATCCTCGCCGTCGGCGACGCGCTCTGGGTATGCGGCGAGTACGGCCAGCTCGCGTGCTCCCGCGACAGCGGCCGCACGTGGAAGCAGCTCGATACCGGCACCGATGCGTGCCTGTTCGCCTTGGCGCTCGCGCCCGACGGCGCGGTGTGGGTCGTCGGCGACCAGGGCTACGCGGGCCGCGTGCTCGGCGAGCGGACGTCGCTCCTGGATTTCGGTACGACCGCGCGCCTCGCGAGCGTGCACGTCGTCGGCAGCGACATCGTCGTGCTCGGCGGCGACGGCAACGTGTATCGCTGGCGCGAAGGCGGCGTGACGAAGGCCGCGACCGGCGCGACGAAGCCGCTGACATCGCTCGTCACCACGAAGCTCGGCACGTGGGTGCTGACCGGCGACGGTGGGTTCATCGCGCGCTCTCCCGACGGACAGTGGTTCACGCGCGTCAAGAGCGGCGTCGACGTCGATCTCGAGGCGGTCGGCACGGTCACCGATGGGCGCATCGTCGCCGTCGGAGATCGCGGCGTCGTGCTGGTCTCGGCCGATGACGGCCGCACGTGGCGGCTGCTCGAGACGAAGCTGACGTCGCACCTGTGGTCGATCGAGCGGTTCGGCGGCGGCGTGCTCGTCGGCGGCGACGCGGGCCTGATCGCGAAGGTCGCGCCGCCGGGCGATGCGACGTGGGCGGATCGCGTGAACGTGTTCGGCGGAGCGAAGCCGCTCGACGTCGTGTTCGCGCCGGGCCCCGACGGCTTCGTCGGCAAGGGCCTGTTCGAGTATCTCGGCAAGAGCGATGCGACGCCGGCGCCGACGTCGGAGGCGGCCGCGTTCGAGCGCGTGTACGGCGTGATGATGCCGCTCGAGGTCAAGCGGCTGCTCGATGCGCTGCGCGGCCGCGATGCGAGCGACGTGCTCGAAGAGCTCACGCTGCAGGCGCCGCTCGTGCGCGATGCGGGCGCGAAGAACCTGTTCGAGCGGCTCCTCGCGTGCGATCAGGAAGCGTTCCTCGGCACCGGGCTCGTCGAGGCGTTCTGCGGCGCGTTCTGCATCGGCTCGCAGGGCAACGGCGACACGTATCACCTCGAGCTCTACGAGTGGGACGGCCCGCGCCAGGTGCTGCATCACGATCACGAGACGCGCGCATTCACGGGCGTGATCGCCGACTCGCTCGACTCGCTGATCTACCTGTGCGCGCTGTCGAAGGCGCACGACGGCGGCCAGGTCTCCGACGACGGCTACGCGAGCGGCCTCGCGAAGCTCGCGGGCCGGATCTCGCCGACCTGGCACTTCTCGATCGACGATCCCGAGTTCGAGAAGCTCGATGCCAAGCGCCGCGACACCGAGTTCTTCTTCTATCGCTCGCGCTGGATCGTCGCGCTGCTCAAGAACGACGGCGTCACGGACGTCGCCGACATCCCGCGCCTGTTCAACGCCGACTTCAACCAGGTCGTGCCGCAGGACCAGCTGCCGGCGCGCTTCGAGGCGTGCGAGAAGTTCATCCCGACCGCGCTGTACTCGATGTGGCGCGCGTTCCTGTTCGACGAGCCGGAGCTCGCGCGCTACCTCGAGATCGGCCGGCGCCATCGCTCGCGGCTCGTGCGCGACGCGGCGGCGTTGATCGACGAGCTGCGCGACGGGCGCAACGAGCTCGGCACGATCCGCGACGTGCGCAGCCACCTCGCCGCGTTTCGCGCGCTCGATCTCGATCCGCGGCGTGCCGACGCGCGCCGCATCGAGGCGGCCGCGAAGCAGCAGGCCGAGGCATCGCGGCGCGAGGCCGTCGCCGAGGAGCTCGAGCGCACGCCGCGTGGGCAGTGGAAGGATCTCGCGTGGCGCTGGCTCGACGACGGCGTCGCCCATCGCGCGCTGATCGCGAAGCTCGACACGAGCGACCTCGCGGGGCAGCTCGCCGCGCTCGACGAGCTACGCGAGCTCGGCGACGACGACCGCGAGATCGCGGTGCCGATGCTGGCGAGCGAGCTGGCACCCGAGCTCGAGGCGGTGCTCGTCGGCAGCCTCGTGCGCAACGACCGCCTCGACGACGCGCTGCCGGCGGGTGGCGGCGGCGAGCCGGAGTCGCCCGGCTGGGACGCGATCGATCGCGCGCTCGAGCCGCTGTACGGCAAGAGCGATCCGCACGCGCATTTCGGAACGGTCGTGCCGTACATGCTCGGCGGCAACGATCCGCTGCACGGCATCAGCGTGTATCTGCGGACCGATCCGCAGCCGCACTTTCACTTCATCACGTACGGGTTCACCGATCTGTTCGTCAAGGAGACCGACGATCCGGCGGAGAGCGGCTTCGGGTTCGAGCTGTCGCTGCGGCTGCGGCGCGCGCCCGACGAGACCGACGTCCCGACGTGGGCGCTCAACTTCCTGCAGAACCTCGCGCGCTACGTGTTCGGCACGGGCAACCGCTTCGACGCCGGCCACAAGATGGGCCTCAACGGGCCGATCGCGCTCGGCCACGACACGCTGCTCACGGCGGTCCTGTTCGCAGAGGATCCCGAGCTGCGCGAGATCGACTCGCCGTTCGGCAAGGCGAGGTTCCTCGAGGTCGTCGGCATCACCGACGACGAGTACCGGCTGATCCAGGAGTGGTCGACGACGGGGCTCGTCGAGATCCTGCGCAAGAAGCTGCCGTTCCTGATCACCGACCTCACGCGCCCGAGCGTGCTGAGCGATCCGGAGATCCGGCGCGAGGCGAGTGATCGCGTCGAGGCCGAGGGCTCGTCGGAGGACCTGACGTTTGCCGGCGAGCTGTCGCTGACGACGGATGACGGCCACGTGCGCATCGAGCTCGGCGCGCTGTATGCGGCCGCGCTGCCGCGTGCGATGCGAGGCCGCCTCCGGCACGGCCGGGCCTACACCCTGCGCGGGCGCGATGCGACGCTGACGCTGCGGCCCGGCGTCGAGGCTGGTTACGAGCGCCGCGAGAACGGCGAGCTCGTGCTGACGTTGCCGAAGGACGTCGTCGCGGAGGTCGAGCGGCGGCTCGCGCCGGGCCTTGCCGGCACGTATCACTTCGATGCGTGGGCGGCGCTCGAGATCGTCGTCAGCGTCAGCTTCATCCGCGATCAGTCCGGCGAGGCGGTGGAGGCGCGCGGCGTCGCGGATCCCGAGGAGGCGGCGGAGCTCGTCGCGGCGGAGAACATCGCCGACGAGGACGTCGACGACGACGAGGATGCCGACGAGGAGTACCTCCCGCCGCCGGATCGGCTGAGCACGGCACTCGCGATGACGGAGAAGGCGCTGCGGCTCTCGCCCGACGACGAGGACGTGCAGTTCACGCACGCGATGCTCCTGCTCGACGCCGAGAAGGCCGGCATCGCGGGCGCGATCGAGCAGCTGCTCGCGCTGCTCCGCGGCTTCGCACCGGGCGTGCGGCTCAACATCACGACGCGGATGGGCAAGGCCGGGCACGCGCGCTTCGTCGAGGTCGTCGACCGCATGCTCGCCCAGGGCGCGGCGGGCGAGGAGATTCCGCACGAGCTCTACGCGGAGCTCACGGAGGCGCTGCTCGAGCACGCGCCGGATCGCATCGCGAGGCTCGCGCCGCAGCTGCCCGGCGACCTGCCGCTGCTCTCCGAGCTCGCGTGGAAGGTGATCCAGGCCGACGAGCCGCTCCAGGCAACGGCCGTCTACGAGCGCCTGCTCGCGCTACCGATCCCCGACACCGGCGCCGACCGCCTGAACTACCTGCGCGCGCTCAACAACGCGTGCGTCCAGGCGCATGCCGGCAAGGCGTACGACATGGCGGCGAAGATCGCCGATCGCGCGCAGCCGGTCGCGCACGAGAACCCGTACATCTATCACTCGGCGGCGTGCGCCTATGCGGCGGTCGGGAACTACGCCAAGGCGTTCGAGCAGGTGAAGCTCGCGATGCAGCACGAGTACCCGCACCTCGGCAAGGTCGAGGTCGATCACGATCTCGGCCCGATCCTCGACTGGCCGGAGTTCAAGGCGCTGTTCCGCGACTGGCACGCGCGCCAGGAGGGCAACTAGGTGGCGCGTCACGGCGGCACGCGCGCCGCGAGGTGCACGCGATGAGCGTCGTCGTGCACGGCATGGGGCCGCTCGAGGGCGAGACCGCGTTCGCGTTCCTCGTCGTGCGCCTGCGCGAGACGATCGATCGCGACGGTCTCGTCCGCGTGCTGCGCTACCTCGCACCGCTCGTGCCCGACGCCGAGGGCTTCATCGCCGAGCTGCCGGATCCGCTCGACGAGCCGATGCGCCTCGTCGGGATGCCGTGGCTGCCGCCCGAGGCCGGCCACGCGACCGGCGCCCAGCGCCGCCTCGTCGATCAGGCCGACGCGGTCGGCATCGAGGAGGCGTGGTTCTTCCAGACCGGCACGAGCCTCTACGACGACGCCGCCGACGTGGACGCGGCGGGCGACGACGCCGCCGCCGAGGACGATGACGACGAGGACTCCATCGCGCGACCGGCGCGCGCGATGACCGTCCCGGGCCGCGCGACGAGCGTCACCGACGAGATCACGAAGACGACGCAGCTCCCGTGGGCGGATGACGGCGGCGACGACGTCGTCAGCGGCGAGATCGGCGACGACGCCGCCGAGGACGACGAGCTCGACGACGACCTCGAGGACGTCGCGAGCGCCGCAGCTGCCGGCGGCAACGACGCGACGTGGACGCAGGGGCCGCCTCCGCAGGTCTCGAGCACGCGCTTCCCGGTCGACGGCTACCCCGCGATCCTCGACGAGCTGGACTGGGAGGACTTCGGCATCGCGTTCAAGCTCGCCGGGCCGTACACGCCGGGCGAGGGCACCGTGCTGCTCGGCTTTCACACGCTGTGGCTCGCCCCGTACGCGGGGCGCTATCGCAACGCGGCCGTGACGATCGATCGCACGCGCCACGCCGCGCACCTGTGGGTCGATCGCTTCTCCGTCCCGTGCTCGCCCGAGGAGCAGGTGCATCACCTGCTGTGGGTCGTCAGCAAGCTCGACGAGGTCGTCCCGGTCGTGCACGCGCGCTTCGGCGGCGCGACGATGGTCCAGAAGCTCGGCGACGAGGAGGAGCCGTTCGTGCTCGGCGGCAACCCGCTGCTACGCGTGTTCGCCGGCGGTGGCGAGCGCGCCGTCGATGCGTGGCTCGCCGCGCAGACTGACTGGTCGCCGCGCGAGGTCGGCGCGATGCTGCGCGAGCTGGCGATCGAGATCGCGAGCCCGCAAGGCGACGAGGACGACGACGAGGACAACGACGAGGACGACGACGAGGACAACGACGAGGACAACGACGAGGACGACGGCGAGGACGACGGCGACGCGGATCACGACGAGGAGCGCGGCCGCGCGGACGCGGATGACGCCTCCGACGACGAGGTCGCGCTCGACGAGGACGAGGACGAGGGCGACGACGACGACGCGGACGACGACGGCGGCGACGAGGGCGGCGAGGACGACGAGGATGACGACGACGACGCGGACGACGACGAGGCCGAGGGCAACGAGGACGAAGACCGCGGGCGTCAGATCGCGATCTACGCGGGCGAGCTGCTCCGCGCCCGCGCCGCGGCTGGCCGCCTCGATCCGCGTGCGGCGGAGCGTCTCCTGCCGGTCCTCGAGCAGCCCGAGAAGTTCGAGCACCGGCGGCGCGCGGTCGTCGAGATCCTCGGCGCGCTCCGCCACCGGCCGGCCGTCCCGGCGCTGATCAAGATCCTCGACGAGACGACGATCAAGAGCTCGCTCGACTCGATCGGCAAGGAGCAGTTCATCGCCGCCACCGCCGCGGCGCTCGGCGCGATCGGCGACCCGGCCGCCATCCCGGCGCTCGCGCGCGTCGTCGCGGCGCCCGGCCCGCACAACGACAAGGCGCGCCCGGTCGCCGCCGATGCGCTGGCCGCGTGCCTCGCCGCGTCGCCCGAGCCGCGCGCGCTCGACGAGGGCGTGCTCGGCGAGCTGCTGACGACGATCCGCGAGCGCAACGACGGCGAGCTCAACGCCGAGAGTCACTTCGCGTACGGCCGCGTCGCGCGGCAGCTGCCGCCGGAGCGGCGCGCCGAGGCTCGCCGCCGCTTGACCGCGACCGACTCCGCGCGCGACGACGCGACCGCCCAGCTCGCGCGCCACGCCGCGCTCGTGCTGGCGAGCCCGACGGCGGATGTCGACGCGCCGCCGCGCGATCTCGCGCCGCTGCTCCACGAGGCGCTGACGTCGCTCGACTACGATCACGACTACACGGTTCGCAACCTGCGCGTCGCGCTGCGCGTCGCGGAGGTCGTGCCCGAGCTCGTCGATCCCGACGACCTCGTCTGGCTGACCCGCTTCACCGAGGGCGATATCCGCGCGCGCGCCCACGCGCTGCTCGATCTGCGCGGCAAGCCGATGCCTGCCGCGCCGACGTTCGATCGCGCCGCCGCCCGTGCGCTCTCCGACGACGAGCTCGCGGACCGCATCCGTGATCCGCACGTCGTCGGGCGCGCGACGCTGGTCGCGGAGGCCGGCCGCCGCCGCCTGCGCGATGCGTACCCGGCGATCGTCGACGCGTGTCATGACGTGATCTCGCGGGCGCGCCAGGGCGGCGCGAACCTCCTCGATCCCGATACGCGCACTCTCGAGACCGCGCTGCCGATCCTGCGCGAGAACATCGACGAGGACGTGATCGCGCTGTTCGACCGCATGCTGCGTCACTCGAATTTCCACGTGAAGTGGGAGCTCCTGCAGGCGCCGCCCGACGACGAACGCCTGATCGGCGGCATGTTCCACGTGCTCGGCGAGCGCTGGGGCTGGCAGGAGAAGACGGCGAAGGAGTGGCTCGCGCACTATCAGGGGACGGCGACCTACGAGCTCGAGCGCCGCCGCGCCGGGTCGCCCGATCTCGACGACGTGGAGGACGAGGAAGAGGCAAGGGAAGAGCCCTCGGACGAGGACATCAACTAGCAGTGAAGTTCGACCCAGAACGCGACTACACCCTCGAGCTCGAGCTCGACGAGGCGGACGACCTGCCGGCGCTCGTGAAGAAGCTCGCCGCGCAGATCGGCATCACGCCGGAGCGCCTGCCGCAGATCGAGGTCCGCAAGCGCTCGATCGACGCGCGGCGCGGCCGCGTGCGCTTCCACCTCATCGTCGGCGCGGCGACGAACACACCGCTCGGGGGCGCACCGCTGCGCGAGACCGCGGGCGAGCCGGTCGTGATCGTGGGCGCGGGCCCGGCCGGCCTGTTCTGCGCGTACGAGCTCGCGCGCGCCGGCATCCCCTCCGTCGTCCTCGACCGCGGCAAGCCGGTGCAGGCCCGCCGGCGCGACCTCAAGGGGCTCACGCAGCACGGCGTCGTCGACGAGGACTCGAACTACTGCTTCGGTGAAGGCGGCGCCGGCACCTACTCCGACGGCAAGCTGTACACGCGCTCGCACAAGCGCGGCGACGTCCGCGACGTGATCGAGATCCTCGCGCGCCACGGCGCCCCGGCGACGATCCTCGTCGACGCGCGCCCGCACATCGGCTCGAACAAGCTCCCGAAGGTCATCACCTCGCTGCGCGAGGCGCTCGAGCAGGTCGGCTCGTCGATCCGGTTCGGCGCGCGCGTCACCGAGCTGGTCGTGCGCGACGGCCGCGCGATCGGCGTGCGTCTCGCCGACGGCGGCGAGATCACCGGCCGCGCCGTCGTGATGGCAACGGGCCACTCCGCGCGCGACGTCCACGCGCTCCTCCAGCGCGCCGGCGTGCGTCTGCAAGCGAAGCCGTTCGCGATGGGCGTGCGCATCGAGCACCCCCAGCCGCTGATCGATCGCATCCAGTACGGCCGCGCCGCCGGTCACATCAAGCTCCCTGCCGCCGCCTACCGCCTCGCGTTCACCCCCGACGACGGCCGCGGCGCCTTCTCGTTCTGCATGTGCCCGGGCGGATGGATCGTCCCCGCGTCGACGGAGCGCGACGGCCTCGTCGTCAACGGCATGAGTCTCTCGCGGCGCGACTCGCCGTTCGCGAACTCCGGTCTCGTCGTGGCGATCGAGCTCGCGGATCTGAAGTCAGATGATCCGCTCGCGGGTGTCGCGCTGCAGCGCCGTCTCGAGCAGGCCGCGGCCGAGGCCGGCGGCGGCGAGCTCCGCGCACCCGCCACGCGCGCGACGGACTTCGTCGCCGGTCGCGGCTCCTCCACCGTGCCGCGCACGAGCTACCAGCCCGGCCTCGCCGCGACGAACGTCGCCGAGGTCCTCGACTCGCTCGGCCTGCCGCTCGCCCAGCGACTGCGCGAGGCGATCCAGCAGTTCGATCGCCAGATGCGCGGCTATCTCACCGAGGAGGCGGTGCTCGTCGGCGTCGAGAGCCGCACGTCGTCGCCGGTGCGCGTGCCGCGCGACCCGCAGTCGCTGCAGTCGCCCGATCTCGCGGCGCTCTATCCTGCCGCCGAAGGCGCAGGCTACGCGGGCGGCATCGTCTCCGCCGCGCTCGACGGCATGCGCATCGCCCGCGAGATCATCAAGCGCGATTCATCCACGGGCGGGTAGTCGCGAAATCCGGCACTGCGGCGTGGCATGTCGCTTGCTGTGGCAGGCCTGGCGATGACCAGACTGGTTGCACTGTGGATGATCGCGGCGTGCGGCAAGACGACCGGCTCCGGCGGCGTCGATGCGCCGCCCGGCGATTCGCCGCGAGATACCGCAGCCTCCGGCTCCGATGCCGCGATGCAAACGGCCACGCAGAGCGCGGCCTGCATGGCGATCGTCCCGTTCTACTGGGAGATCGGCGACGCCTCCGGCGCGATCGTCTCCGGCTCGATGGGCACCGGCCTCATCAAGGCGACCACGCAGCTCAACATCGCGTCGGCGTCGAAGCTGTGGTGGGGCGCGTACGTCGTCGAGCGCTTCGCGTCGGATCTCTCGCGGATCGATCGCGCCGCGATGGAGATGCAGAGCGGCCGCACGAATTTCGGCACCTGCACCGGCGTGTCGACCGTCGACGACTGCTGCACGAAGACCGGCCTCGCGGGCAGCGGCACGACGAACTGCGACGTGACGCCCGCCGACGTCGGCTACTTCTCCTACAGCGGCGGTCACTTCGAAGGCTACGCGCAGGACCTCGGCCTTGGAAGCGACAACGACGTCGCCCTCGCCGCGGCCTACACGAGCGTCCTCGGCGCGGATCTCACCGTCGCGTTCACCCAGCCGCAGCCGGCGGGCGGCATGAAGATGAGCGCGTCGGACTACGCGCGGTTCCTGCGCAAGATCCTCTCCGGCGGGCTCGCGATCCACGATCACCTCGGCGGTGACGCCGTCTGCACGCTTCCCGCGAGCTGCCCGATGGCCCACTACAGCCCATCGCCGCTCGCCTGGCACTACTCGTACGGTCACTGGATCGAGGACGAGCCGACCACCGGCGACGGCGCGTTCTCGAGCCCCGGCAAGTTCGGCTTCTACCCGTGGATCGACGCGACGAAGCATTACTACGGCATCGTCGCGCGCGAAG
This sequence comes from uncultured Kofleriaceae bacterium, assembly GCA_964446175.1. GTDB lineage: Bacteria > Myxococcota_A > Polyangia > Haliangiales > Haliangiaceae > JABFXX01. The sequence continues at coordinate 88,924 of CAYUNM010000010.1, read as the reverse complement.
ATCTGACCTCGGGCAACGGCACGCTCGCGGACGCCCCGTACTACAAGTCCGTCCTGTGCGGACGCGCGATCCGCAAGGCGTTCTTCACCGGCGTCGCGCAGCCCTGACGCTCACAGCACGCCGCGCACGCCGACACCGACGCTCGCCGCCGAGTCCGCCGTCGCGTTGACGTGCCCGAACACCTTCAGCTTCCACGCGTCGAGCTGCACGCCGGTGAACGCGCGCGGTGTGAACGGGCTCGCGCCGCTGCTGTCGTGCCCGCTGATCGTCACGCTGCCGAGCGTGCGCCCGTCCTGATCGTGCAGCGGCCCGGAGAGCTGCGCGTCGAGCGTGCCCTGGCCCTGCGTCAGATCCATGCCGACGCCCGCGTACAGGCTCACCACCGCGACCCGGATCCCCGACGAGACCTCGACCGGCACCGCGAGCGAGCTCGAGCCGAGCTGGAAGCTGCCCATCGCGTCGTACCCGAGCTTCGCCGAACCCTGCGTGCCGCTCACCGTGAACGTCGTCGCCATCGCGTGCGTCGTGCCGAGCGTCCACCGCGTCAGCTCGAGCCCGGTCGTCAGCTGCACGCCGGTCCACCGCGCGACACCGCCTTCGCCGGCCGGGATCAGCGCGTACTGCACGTGCGCCGCCGCGTTCGTGATGTGCCCGGTGACGCCATCGATCGTCTCGCTGCGATAGAACCCGCTGCCGTACACGGTCCACCGCGGCAGGTGCCACGTCGACAGGTTCATGCCCGCCATCAGCGCGACGTTCGCCGCGACGCCGCCGCCGATCGACGCCGGCACGTCGCCACTCGCGCTCGCCGCGTTCGCCGCGACGCCGACGATCAACGACTCCGGCACGCTGACGTAATCGACGCCGAGCCCGTGGCTCGACAGCACCGCCGCATCGGAGAACGCCTGCAGCGACGCACTATCCGCGCCCATCACGCTCTCCACGCGGTCGCGCAGCCGCGTCGCGAGCTCGTCCGGCGACACGCCGAGCCGCTGCGCGAGCATCCGCCCATCCGGCGTCAGCTGCACGCCGACCGTGACGTCCGCGCGCGCGGTCGCGGAACCGCCGAGAATCAGGCCGAGCGCGAGCGCACGTTGCATCCCGCCGGTAAGTGCAGCGCGCGTGCCGCTCGGCGTAAGCTCCCGAAGTGGATCGTGAGACGGGTTCGCTCGGATCTCACGCGATCACGGGCACGCCATCGCGTTGTCCCCGCACGCAGTGCGTGACAAGAATTGCCGCAGCCAGGAATTTCGCAGCATGAAGAAACGCGTAGTTGTCATCGGCGCCGGTCTCTGTGGCTCGGTCGTGGCCACCTTGCTACGCAACGACTTCGACGTGACCGTCGTCGAGCAGGGGCACAAGAAGAAGCCGCTGTTCAGCGATGTCGACTGCACGACCGGCGAGCTCAACACGTCGATCAATCGCGCCGAAGGCCTCGGCGGCACGACGAACTACTGGCACAACGCGCTGATCGAGCTCGACGACAAGGACCTGCGCAAAGCTGGCATCGAGCCGCGCGGGATGGAGCCGTACTACCAGAAGGCGTGGTCGTTCTTCCTGTCGCCGTCGGAGCTCCAGGAGTGCAACCGCGCGCGCGACACGAACCAGGCCGCGGTCGCGAGCGGGAAGGCGACGGTCGCGCACATGGTGCTGCCCCAGACGCGGCACAACGTGTGGCGGCTCGCGAACCAGAAGAACCCGGGCAACGACATCGCGGTCGTGTACGGGCGTGCGCAGCGGATCGTGCCGGCGGCGAGCGGGCGCGGCGGGTTCGTGGAGATCGCGGGCAAGGGCGGGACGCAGCAGCTCGAGGCGGACTTCGTCGTCGCGGCGGGCGGTGGCCTCGGCACGCCGGTGCTGCTCGCGCGCTCGCTCGGCCAGGACCAGGGCTTCGTGCCCGGCTATCACGACCACCCGATGGCGTACGTCGCGAAGGTCAAGCTCAAGCCCGACAGCAAGCTCAAGGCGATCTCGTGCACGACGACGCTGTCGGCGGAGATCCGCGCCGGCCTGATCTACGAGACGGATGACCTGAAGACGGTCGTGTACCTGCGGCCGGCGATCGACATGCGCCTCAGCTCGATCAGCGGGCCGGCGCGCTACATCCTGTCAGACCTGCGCAACGATCCGTTCTCGCCCAAGAAGATCATGATGCTCCTGGGCAACCTCGAGGCGGTGCGCGAGGCGATCCTGTTCAAGACGCGCATGGGCTTCCGCGGCGACTACTACTCCGTGCTCATCCTCGGCGAGCAGACGCCGCTCGCGGATCGCGGCCTGCAGATGCGCGACGGCAAGCGCCCGTCGCTCAACTGGCACGTGACGGATCGCGAGCTGCGCTCGTACTCCGCGAGCGTCGACAAGTTCTTCGCCGAGTACGCCGACGACATCCTCGAGAAGAAGGTGCTCCCGGTCCCCGACTGGGAGTTCCGCAACGCGGCGCACCACTCGGGCACCGCGAACCAGTTCGTGCCGATGCCGGGCGACACGACGCCGGAGTTCTTCGCCGTGAGCAAGCTGCCCGGGTCGTACGTCTGCGACGGGTCGATCCTGCGCGCCGCCGGCATCGCGAACAGCGGGCTCACGCTCGTGGCGCTGAGCTACCGGCTCGCCGAGCACCTGCGCGCGATGGCCTGAGGGGGCGCGCGGAACGGGCAACAGCGGACGGCTAGGACGAGAGGCGGCGGATGCCTTCGCGCACGCCGACCTGCGGCCGCCAGCCGAGCAGCGCCTGCGCGCGGTCGCTCTCGTAGTGGAGCCGCGCGAGCGCGCTCTTCAGGCGGTACGCGGCGAGCGGCGACTGCTTGCCGACCACCGCGAGCGGGAGCTCCGTGAGCTTGCCGAGCGCGAGCACGAGGCCGCGCGGCACGCGCACGATCGGCCTCGCGCCGCCGGCAGCCGCGAGCACCTCTGCTTGCGTCAGGCGCTCGGGGTCGATGATGTGGATGATCTCGCCGTGCGTCAGGTGCTTGTCGATCGCGGCGAGGATCGCGTGCACGGCGTCGTCGATGTAGACGAGCGGCAGCTCGAGCTTGCCGTCGCCGAGCACGAGCCAGCGGCCACCCGCGCTGCGCGCGACCGCGCCGTTGATCAGCGGGATGCCGCCGCCGAAGATCTGGCCCGGGCGCAGGATCACGCAGGGCAGGCCGGCCTTCGCGGCGTCGACGACGATCTGCTCGGCCTCGAGCTTCGCCCGCGTGTAGGCGCCGCGCTTGTCGGGCTGCGGTTCGAGGCGCGCCTGCTCGTTCACCGGGCCGCCGTCGTTGCCGGCCCAGTCGATCACGCTCATCGACGAGATGTGCACGAGCTGCTTCACGCCGTACTTGCGGCACGCCTCGACGACGTTTCGCGTGCCATCGACCGTTCCGCGCTTGTGCTCGTCCCAGGTGCCCTTCATCACGGCGCCCGCGTGGATCACGGTGTCGGTGCCCTGGACCGCCGCGTCGACGGCGGCCGCATCGCCGAGATCGCCAACGACGTAATCGACGCCCGCGAGCCGCGTCTCCGGGGCACGCCGGTCGAACAGGCGGAGCGGCGTGCCGGCGGCGAGGAGGCGCGCGACGAGCGCCCGCCCGAGCGAGCCCGAGGCACCGGTGACGAGCGTGGTCATCTGCGCTTCCTCTCGAAGATGTCGTCGACGGTGCGCGCGACCTCGGCCACGCGCGCCGACCAGGTCTCGTGCTTCATCGCCGCGCTGCGTGCCGCGCGGTCGCTGGCGCCGCCTTCGCGCAGGGCCGCCTCGCACGCCGCGATGAAGTCGGCCGGCGTCGCCGCGATGTGCGCTCGGTCGGCGTAGCGCCGCACCTCCGGCACCGGCGTCGAGACGACGGGCAACCCGGCCGACAGGTACTCGCGCAGCTTGAGCGGATTCACGTACGTCATCCGCTCGTCGATCACGTAGGGGATGAGCCCGACGTCGAAGCCTTTGCAGTACGCGGGCAAGTCGTGGTGCTGCTTCTGGCCGAGCAGGTGGACGTTGGGAAGGCCGCGGATCGCGGAGGTATCGGCGAGCTGCTGCCCGACGAGGACGATCTGCCAGGCCGGGCGCGCGCGCGCGACGTGCGCGAGCAGCTCGAAGTCGACCCAGGTCTGCAGCGTGCCGTAGAAGCCGAGGCGCGGATGCGGGATGGAGGCGAGGTCCGCCGGCTCGGGCAGCGCGGGGTCGAGCGCACGGGCGAACAGCGCGTGGTCGACGCCGTGCGGCGAGACGAACGTGTGCGGGTTCACGGCGCGCTTCGCATCCGCGAGCGCCTGGTTGATCGCGAACACCGCGTCCACCTTGCCGAGCAGGTCGCGCTCCTGGCGGACGGTCGCGTCGCGGTCGAGGTAGTCGAACATCGACCACTCGTCGACGCAGTAGTAGACGCTGGCGCCTTCGCCGAGCGTGCCGACGTAGTCCGCCGTCGTCGGCAGGAACGTCCACAGCTGGAAGTCCTTGATGCCGAGGCGCAGGCGCAGCGCGCGGATCGTGGCGCGCAGGACCTGGCGGTTGATCGCGCGCGCGACGGCCGAGTGGGGCAGGGGCAGCGCGAGCGGCGACATCACCCACAGATCGTTCTCGACGTTGACGGGGCCCTTCGCGAACTCGCGCAGCTTGCGCTTGATCTTGCCGAGGTCGCGCCCGCTCGACAGCTTGGGCGTGCGAGTCGCGATCGAGTTGAGCCACAAGACGCGGCGTGTTCTGGCAAGCTCGCGCAGGACGTGGTGGTTCGAGGTGGGATCCTCGTGCCAGTCTTTGGCGAAGGCAACGATCGGCGTGCTCACTGCAGGCAACCAAGGTATCCGGCGCATGACGAGGCAAGCAATGGACGCGGGCGTGCTCGTGATGTGCTGCGTTGCCACGTGTGCGCTGCTGCCCGGGTGCAAGCATCCGGATCCGGGGCCGGACCTCCAGATCGTGGGTGAATCCACGCGGCTGCGCGCCGGCGACCCTGTCCCGAAACGGTCGCCGTTCTTCGACGGCACCAAGGTCACGCTCGTCGCGGCGCGCGGCGAGGTCCTCGGGCTCCAGGTGCTCCATCGCGGTGGCGGCCCGGTCGAGCTGAAGCTGCCGGGCGCGACCGGCTACGAGGTGCGGCCCGCGCATGTCCTGCACGCCTCGACGGAGATGTACGCGGGCGGCCGGGGCGCGGGCGACTATCCCGACGAGCTCGTGCCCGCGGCCACACCGGCGAGCGACCCCGCGTACTTCACGATCGCGGCGACCGCCAGCGCGCAGGGCGAGCTGATCGTCGGCGGGCGTCACATCCCGGTGTCGCTGACGGTCGAGCCCGTCGAGCTGCCGAAGCTGCCGCTCGACGTCTGGGCCTACTACGATCCGCGCCAGCTCGGCGGCACGCTCGATGCGCCGAACGATGCGGAGCGCGCGTGCATCGCGATGTTCGCCGAGCACGGCGTGATGCTGTCGCCGGATCTGCCGCCGGCGGCGTGGGCGGCCCGCAAGTCGCTCGTACCGACGCACTGGGTGCCCGCCGTGGTCGAATCGTCCGACGACGTGAGCGCGTGGCTCGCGCAGGCGCCGGATCGCGAGGTGTTCGCGGTGCCGATCGACGAGCCGCGCACGCCGGAGCTGGTCGCGAAGGTGATCGCGTTCGCGAAGATGGTGCGCGAGGCCGGCGGCGGGAAGTTCCTCTACGCGGTCACCGATGCGCCGCGCCCGGAGTACGGCGACCTGATCGACCTCTACATCTCGCCGAAGGCGGCGCACCTCACCGGCGACACGCACCGGCGCTGGACCTACAACGGCCGCCCGCCGGAGGCCGGCTCGATGGTCGTCGATGCCGTCGATCCCGCGCTTCGCACCTGGGGCTGGATCGCGTACCGCTATCGCATCCCCGTCTGGTACGTGTGGGACGCGCTCTACTGGCACGACCGCCACAACCACAAGGACAAGCCGCCGCGCGCGCTCGACATCACGCGTGACGCGACCTCGTTCGACGACGGCGACGACCAGGGCAACCTCGACGGCGTGCTCGCGCTGCCCGGCTGCCACGCCTCGCTGCGCCTCGAGGCGCTTCGCCGCGGCTACGAGGACCGCGCGCTGCTGCAGCTTGCCGAGAAGTGCCACCCGGCGGAGACCGCCGCGCTCGCCGCGAAGATGATTCCGCGCGCGCTCGGCGACGCGAGCGGGACCCCGGCGTGGCCTGCCGACGAGTCTTCATGGGAAGACGCGCGGCGCCAGCTGCTCGCGCTCGCGGCATGCCGTTAGTACTATCGGCGCGTGCGCGTCGTGCTCGCACTGGTGATGCTCGCGGCCTGCGATGCGACGCTCGTCGACATGGACGAGATCTACACGCGCGGTGCGCCTCGCTTCGTCATGTGCGGGATGACGATCGACGACAAGAGCAGCGCCAGCCTCGACGCGATCGGCGGCGCCCTCGACCGCGCGCAGATCGACGGCACGACCGTGCTGCTCTACGCGCACAAGCCTGGCGATCTGCCGAACGAGACGGTCGATCCGTCGACGGTCGAGCTCGCGCTCGCGGGCGTGGTCGATCGCGGCATGAAGTTCGCCACGTACTCCGATCTCGCGGCCGGCGAGGTGCCGGGCAGCCTCGCTCTCGCGTTCGACGACCGCGATCTCGCCGGCTGGACGTCGCTGCGCGACACGTTCGCGCACTACGGCGCGCGCGTGACGTTCTTCGTCAGCGAGTATCCGTACCTCGCCGACACCGCGAAGGCGCAGCTGCGCCAGCTGCAGGCCGACGGCCACGACATCGAGTATCACGGCACGCACCACTACAACGCCGCCGACTATTCGGGCGCGCACGGTGTCGATACGTGGATCGCCGACGAGATCATGCCCGCGTACCAGGCGATGACCGCGGATGGCTACGCCATGCACATCTACGCCTATCCATTCGGCGCGCGCACGGCCGCGACCGACCAGGCGCTCGAGCCGCTGTTCGAGCACATCCGCGCGATCTACTCGACATGTCCGTACTGACGCGCCTCGCGATCGTGTGCGTGCTCGCGCGTGCCGCGCACGCCGATGACGACGCGCCGCTCGCCGCCGCGACCTCGAGCACGGTGGATCGCGCGACGCTCGACGACGCGCCGAACGGCCGGCCGATCGATCTGCTGCGCGACCTGCCGGGCCTGTACGCGCTGCTCGTCGCGGGAGGCGGGCAGGCGGACCGGCTGCTCGTGCGCGGCTACGATGCGCGGCAGGGCACCGAGCTCGCGGTCGTCGCCGACGGCGTGCCGCTGAACGCGCCCGGGCACGGCGTCGATCACGGCTACGCGAACACGCATGTCTTGATCCCGGATGCGATCGCCTCGCTCTCGCTGCTCGAGGGGCCGTACGCCGCGCGCTACGGCGACTTCGCGACGGCCGGCACGCTCGAGCTGCGCACCCTGGACGCGCTTCTCGGCGGCGGCGCGCAGGTGCGGCTGACCTCCGGCAGCGAGCTCGCGGGGCCGCTCCTGTCGCGGCGGCTGCGCCGGCTGTTCTACCGGCTGACCGGGCTCGCGTCGCCGGATCTGCCGCGCGGCAAGGCGCTGCTCGCGGCCGAGGTCGGTATCTCCGACGGCCCGTACACGAACCCGCAGCGCATGCGGCGCGGCGCGATGATGGGCACGTACACGGTGCGGGTCGGCGAGCGCGGCGAATTTCGCGCGCACGTCGACTTCTTCAGCGGCCGCTATACCGAGTCCGGCCTGTTGCCGCAGGACGAGGTTCGCGCGGGCCGGCTCGGCGCGTACTCCGCCGAGGATCCCACGCAGGGCGGCGACACGATGCGCGCGAGCGCGTCCCTCGCGCTGACGACACGCGACCGCCACGGCGCCGTGTGGCACCTCGACGGCTACCTCGTGCAGTCGAGCGACCGCATCTTCACGAACCAGTCGCTGTTCCTGCGCGATACGGAGCACGGCGACCAGCTCGAGCACGACGACGGCCGCACGACCTATGGCGCGCACGGCTATTACCGGCGCGGCGGCATTCGCATCGGCGTGCAGGCCCGCGCCGACGACGCGAACACCGGCCTGTGGCACGACGAGCGGCGGCGGCGCCTCGACGCCTGCTTCGAGGTCGACAACCCGTGCACGCTGACGGCCGCACACGTGCGCGATCTCGCGGTGTACGCGGAGGGCAAGCGCGTCGTGCACGGCATCGCGATCGAGCCCGGCGTGCGCCTCGACCAGCTGACGTGGGACGACGAGGACCTCGATCCGGAGACGGCGACGTCGACGAAGTCGCTGACCGCGACGGCCGCGCGCGCCCGCATCTCGCCGAAGCTCGGCATCACGATCCCCGCGTCGCGCCACGTCGCGGTGCTGCTGCGCGGTGGCGGCGGCTTTCGCTCGAGCGACACGCACGCGACGGCGGCGACCGGCGCGATCCGCGCGATCCCGCGCGTGTGGGCCGGAGATGTCGGCATCGTCGTCGCGCCCGACTCGCACGTGCACGCCGCCGCGAGCGCGTACGCGAGCTGGCAGCAGGAGGAGGTCGCGTGGGTGCCCGATGCGGCGCAGGCCGTGACCGTGCCGTCGTCGTGGCGCTACGGGCTCGAGACGCGCGTCGACGCGCACGTCGTGCCATGGCTCGCGCTCGATGCCTCGCTCTCGCTCGCGCGGCGCGCGGGCACGCAGCCGACCGGGCTCGCCGCCGAGGTCGCGCCGCTGTTCCCGGCGCTGATCGCGAAGGCGGGCGCGACCGCCATGCGCCGCGGCAGCTTCGTCACGCTGCGCGCGCTGGGGCTCGAGGAGCGCGTCGGCGCGTCGGCGCACGAGAACGCGGTGCTCGTCACGCTCGTCGCCGGGCATCGCTGGCGCTCGCTCGAGCTCGACGTCCAGCTCGACAACCTGCTTAACCGCAGCGACGACGAGCTCGCGCTGCCGGGTGGCGTGCGGCCGTCGCGCGTGGCCGGTGCGACGGCGGACATCCTCGCGACGCCCGTCGCCCCGCTGACCGGATTCATCACGCTCGGCTACGTCGCGCGCTAAGCTGCGCGGATGGAGCACGCGTTGCCGCCGGGACCGGAGCCGAGGCGCTTCTACAACATGGTGCGCTGGCTCGCGACGCCGCTGCCGTGGCTCGACGCGCTGCACGCGAAGTTCGGCAACGCGTTCACGATGCACCTGCCGCGCACCGACGCGCCGATCGTGATCTTCGCCGAGCCGAACGCCGTGCGCGATCTGTGGACCGGCGATCCGGACACGCTGCACGCGGGCGAGGCGAACATCATCCTCCGCAGCGTGCTCGGCAAGGACTCGCTGCTCGTGCTCGACGGCGATCGCCACCTCCGCGAGCGCCGGCTGATGCTGCCGCCGTTTCACGGCGATCGCATGCGCGCGTACGGCGACACGATGCGCGAGGTCACCGCGCACGAGGTCGACCGCTGGCCGAGCGGCAAGCCGTTCTCGCTGCACGAGTCGACGCAGGCGATCACGCTCGACGTCATCATGCGCACCGTGTTCGGCGTCGGCTCGGCGGATCCGCGCATGCGCCCGCTGCGCGACGCGCTCGTCCGCTGGACCACGCTCGGCACCTCGCGCCTCGGCACGGCCGTGCTGCTGCTGACGCCGCCCGAGTACGCCGACAACATCCGCCAGGTCACGGAGCGCCCGCTCGGCCGCCTGCTGCCGTGGGCCAAGCTCGTGCGCGCCCAGCTCGAGGTCGACCGCCTGATCCGCGACCTGATCACGGCGCGCCGCCGCGAGGGCACGCAGGGCCGGGAAGACATCCTGTCGATGCTGCTCGAGGCGCGCGACGAGGCCGGTGCGCCGATGACCGACGACCAGCTGCGCGACGAGATGCTCACGCTGCTCGTCGCCGGCCACGAGACCACGGCGACCGCGCTCGCGTGGACGGTGCATCACCTGCTCGAGCATCCCGAGTGGCACGACCGGATCCGCGCCGAGGTCCGCGAGGTCGGCACGCAGGAGCTCGACAAGCTCGTGCTGCTCGACGCCGCGATCAAGGAGACGCTGCGCCTGACGCCGATCCTGCCGATGGTCGGCCGCGTGCTCGCGAAGCCCGCGACGATCGGCGGCATCGCGATGCCGCGTGGCTCCGTCGCGCTCGCGTGCATCTACCTCGTGCACCGCCGCCCCGACCTGTGGCCGGATCCGCTGCGCTTCGATCCGAACCGCTTCGTCGGCAAGAAGGTCGATCCGACGACGTACTTCCCGTTCGGGGGCGGCGTGCGGCGCTGCCTCGGGATGGCGTTCGCCAGCTACGAGATGAAGATCGTGCTCGCGACGATCCTGTCGAAAGTCGACCTCGCGAACGCGCCGGGCAAGCGGATCAAGCTCGTGCGGCGCGGCATCACGTTCGCGCCGTCGGGCGGGATGCCGGTGATGCTCGCGCGCCGGTACTGACCGAGCGAGCCAGCCGAGCCGACGAGCTACTCGACGAGCACGGTGCCGACGACCTTCGAGGCGCCGATCTGCTCGATCGCCTTGCGGAGGTCGCGCGTCGTCGATCGGCGCGCGTGGACGGCCAGCACGACGGCATCGGCGGCGTCGGCCATCAGGTTCACGTCCGCGGAGCCGAGCACGGGCGGCGCGTCGATGACGATGTGCTCGTAGCCGGCGGTGCGCAGGCGCTCCATCGCGATCGCGAACGCGGGCGCATCGAGCAGCTGGGACTTGTCGATCTTCGGCGAGACCGCGGCGACGTGCAGCCACAGCTGCGGGATCTCGACGAGCGACCACGGCAGCATCGGCTGGTGGCGGTGCGCGGCGAGCTGCTCCGCGAAGCACCACGGGGGCACGAGCCGGAACGCGGTCGCGAGCTGCGGGCGGGCGACGTGCGTCTCGGCGAGCAGGACCTTCGCGCGGCCGCACTCGGCGAGCGCGAGCGCGAGGTTCATCGCGACGGTCGTCTTGCCGTCGCCGTGCTGCGGCGATGACACGATGACGACCTGCGGCCGGCCCAGCTCGAGCAGGTGATGGCGCAGCACGCGGAACGCCGCCGCGCGCTCGGAATCGGGATCGCTCGCGAGGACGAGGCGATGGTCGAGGACGTCTTCCTGCGGCAGCGCGTGCTGCGTCAGCCCGATCTCGGGCGGCGGGCCGGCGGGGGAGGGCCGCGGCGTCGCCACGGCGGCCGGCTTGCTGAACATGGCGCCCGCGAGCGCCGGATCGACGCGCTGGAGCGGGTTATCGACGCGCGTCGCGCCCGGATCGTCGACGGCGATCATCGGCTGCGTGACGAGCGGCAGCGGCGCTCCACGCGCGGCGGGCACGTTGGGGTTGTCACCGAAACGGCCGGTGATGCGCTTCGTCATGCGGCTTCCTTCATCGGCTTCGTGGGCTTCGCGTGCTTGTGGTGCTCTTCGCGCGGGATCACCGCGAGGACGGCGATGCCGAGCTGATCGATATCGGCGCGGCGATAGAGGCGGTCGTCGATGACGGCGAGGCCGATCGCCGTCGCGATGCCGAGCGACAGGAACAGCACCATGCCCGCGAGCAGGAAGATCGTCTTGCCCGGCCCGCTCGGACGCACCGGCTTGTTCGCCGGATCGATGACGTTGAGGTGGCCCTGTTCCTTCAGCTTCTGGTCGGCATCGAGCGCCGCGCGCCGGGCGCTCTCGGCGGCGCCTTCGCTCGCATCGCGCGCCTCGTCGACATCGTGCTTGAGCTTGGCGTAGTCCGCCTCGAGATCGACGAGTCGCTTCGCGCTGGCGTCGAGCGCGCTGGCGTCGCCCTTGCCGCGCTTCTGCTCGTCGGCGATCTGGCCCTCGAGCTCCTGCAGCTGCTTCTGCAGCTTCGAGCGGTCGGCGGGCGTGGCGGGCGCGATCGCGGTCTCCGTATCGGGCGGCACGCTCGCCTGCGCGTGGCGCAGCTTCTGCTGCGCGGCCGCGACCTTCTGCTGCGCGTTGATCACGGCGGGGTGCTTGTCGGTGTACTTGCTGAGCGCGTCCTCGAGCTCGCGCTGCGCCGAGTTGAGCTCGCGCTGTGCGTCGGCGACGGCTGCATCCGCCGCGATCTTCTCGGGCGACGGCGGCGCCGGGATCCGCACCGGCGGCGCATCGGGCGGCGCGTCGAGGCGGGCCTGGATGCGGGCGCGCTGGCGCTCGAGAGCGTCGAGGCGCGGGTTCGACGACGCCGGACGCTGGCTCTTGCGGACCGCCGCGCCCTCGCCGCCGTTCTGGCTGTTCGCGTCCTGGGCGAACTCGGGATGCGCGACGAGGAAGCCCGCGAACGCCTGCTGTGCCTTGCCGAGCGCCTCGTCGGCGGCGGTCTTGCGCTGCATCGCGAAGCCGACGGTCGCCTGCGCCGAGGCGTTCGAGACCTCGATGTCCTTCTCCTGCAAGAGCTTCGTCAGCCGCAGGTTCACGGCCTGCGCGCGGTCGGGATCGCGATCGGTGTAGGTGATGCGGAACGTCGTGCCGGCGCCGTTGAACTTGATCTGCGCCCGCAGCTTGTCGACGGCGATCGCGGGATCCTTCTCGGTGGGGAACGGATTCAGCTTCGGATCGGCGACGACCTTCGCCAGCTGGATGCGCGCGAGCAGCAGCTCGCGATAGTGCTCGCCGATGTTGCGATCGACTTCCTGCTGGCGATTCGTCAGGACGTTCGTCTTGATCTGCTCGCCATAGCTGAGCACCGCTTCGCTCTGGTACTGGCGCGGCCGCGTGAACGCGAACACGAGCGACAGGGCGCCGCCGATGACCGCGAACAAGGCAACAAGCCACCAGTATCTCAGCGTCTTGCGGCCGAGATCGACGAGGCGCTGCAGCCTGTCGCGCGGGGTTACCGTTGAGATCGCCATCGAAGCAACGATGGTACACGACGCCGCAGGGCGCCACGTGCCGCCAGCGATCCAACGCTGTCGCCTGGGAATCCAGGCACATGGCCGAGGATCGGAAGTCCGAGCCGGGCGACGTCGTCGGTGTCGTGCACGCGGGAATCAAACGCCCCGACCAGGAGCGCCGAACCGATCAGCGAGCAGAGCCCGACGACCACGCCGATGAGGATGATGATGAACGCGTGCGACTCCGGCCGCTCCGGCCGGTGCTCTTCGACGATGTTCAGCGAGATGTCGAGGCCGTTCGCGGCGATCCCGACATCCGAGCTCTTCACGACCGCCTCGATCTCGGCGTCGAGCTGACCCGCCTCGCGCTGGAGCGCGTTGAGCTCGAGATCGAGTGCCTCCGCGATCCTCCTCTGGCCCTTCGCGACGGCGCGATCGCGCTCGAGCTGTTTCGACGCCTGCTGGTGCCGCACGTCCTCGAGCTGGCGCGCGAGGTGCTCGTGGATCGCGTCGAGCTGGCGCATCATCGCGGCCGCCTGCTCCCGGCGCCGCTCGGCCGCCGACTCGACGACCGTCTGCGCCAGGTCGCGCGCGACCTCGAGCGCGAGGTCTGGATCGACGTCACCGTACGTGATGCCGATGCGGGCGGATCGCGCTCCCTGATCGTATTCGAGGAACGAGTTGTGCCAGACCGCGATCTCCATGTTCGAGCGCAGCTCCTCGACTGCGAAGTCCATGCCGAGCTTCTTGCGCAGCCGGAACAGATCGCGGCGCTCGATGATCCCTTCGATCTTCGTGCGCGGCAGCAGATCGGTGCCGACGTAGTCGCGCAGGTGGTCGACGGGAATGCCGAGGTCGCGATGGTCGGGCGCGAGGTTGCCTTCCGACAGCGCGAGCACGATCTCCGCCTCGACGATCCGCTTCTTCGTCGCGATCTTGTACATGATCACGCTCGTCAGCAGCGCCGCGAGCACGAGCACGGGGATGGGCCGCACGATCGTCCGCCGCTTGATCCGCTGCAGCTCGGCGACCATCAAGGTGCGAGTCGAGGCTTCGGACTCGAACCATCCGTCGTCGTTGTCGAGCCGCCCGGCCATCGCGGTCCCACCAACGTAGCACCGCCGGCGACGCCGCAACACCGCGCGTGCGCGCGCACTGTAGCGCTAGCGCCCTTGCGTCATCTTGAGCATCACGAGCGGCGTCTTGAAGATGATGCCGAGCTCGGTCCGCAGGAACGTATCGAAGCGCTCGAGGCTCGCCGTGTAGGCGAGGTCGTACAGCAGCTTGATGCGCATGTCGTCGGCGAGGGAGCCCTTGGTCTCCTCGAGCTGCCACGGGTTCTGCAGCGTCGAGGCGAGCTTGGCGATCTCGCTGCCCTCCGGGATCGAGCCGGTGTAGCCGAGTGAGATCTGCGCGAGTCCGGTGATGCCCGGCTTCACGTCGCGCATGCGCTCCTCGAAGAGCGGGATGGCGTAGCTCAGGTCGTTGAGCAGCTCCGGGCGCTCCGGGCGTGGCCCGACCAGGCTCATCTTGCCGCGCAGCACGTCCCAGAACTGCGGCAGCTCGTCGAGCCGCGACTTGCGCAGGAACTTGCCGACGCGCGTGATGCGCGGGTCATCCGCACCGGCCACGACGACGCCGGTCTTCGCCTCGGCGTCCGGGATCATCGTGCGGAACTTGTGCATGTGAAACTCGTCGAAGACGAGCGTCTTGCGGCCACCGGCGTTGGTGACCTGCTTGAGGCTGCCGGCGCGGCGCTGCCGGAACAGGATCGGGCCGGGCGACTCGATGTAGATCGCGGCCGCGATGACGGGCATGAGCGGCGCAGTCACAGCGAGCCCGACTGCCGCGCCAAGCATATCGATCGCGCGTTTGGCGATTCGTACGCTGCGAAGCATGACCGTGTGTACCACGCACGCGAACGTGCGTGTATGTTGTAGCCATGGCCGCCCCGATCCGGCTGACCGTGCCCGGCACGCTCCGCTACCGCGGCATCGCGGTGCGGCTCGTCGCCGAAGCGGCCCGGCTCGTTTCGGCGAGCGCCCAGCGAGATCCGACTGATCTGCTCGACAATGACGTCCGCGATCCGTTCGATACGGCGGTCGTCTCCGCGTTCGCCGAGATCTTCAACAACGTCGCGATCCACGCGTACCAGCGCAAGGGCGGCGGCCTGATCGAGATCGGCATCACCCCGAGTGATCGCGAGCTCGTGATCGAGGTGAAGGACACCGGCCGCCCGTTCGACATCGACGAGGTCGCGCCGCTCCCCACCGAGCTCGACGAAGCCTCACTGCCCGAGGGCGGGATGGGTATTCACATCGCCAAGACCATGCTCGACGAGATGACGTACGAACCAGGCCCCCCCAACCTCTGGCGTCTCTGCAAACGTTTGCCCGCGGCCCGCGCCGCGTCCTCCGGGAGGAGCTGAATGCCGTCACCCGCCTTCGACATCCAGCGCACGTCCCACGAGACGAAGCTCACGGTTCGCGGCTCGCTCGACATCAACACCGCCCCGCAGCTGGGCGAAGAGATCGATCGCCTGCTCGCGTCCAAGCCCGCGCACGTGCAAGTCGACCTCTCCGGCCTCGACCTGATCGACAGCTCCGGCGTCGCCGCCCTCGTCAAGCTCTACAAGGGCGTCCGCTCCGGCGGCGGCACGATCACGATCGCCGGCGCGCGCGACCAACCGCTCGCGATCTTCAAGCTCCTGCGCATGGACAAGGTCTTCAACCTCTAGTGGCCCCGCTCCGCGTCCTCGCGATCACGAAGATCTTCCCGAACGCCGCCGAGCCGCTCTCCGCGCCGTTCAACCGTCAGCAGTTCGCCGCCCTGGCCGACCACTGCGACCTCCAGGTGATGGCCACGATCCCGTGGTTCCCGGGCGCCGGCCTCCTCGGGCGCTGGTCCTCCGCCGGCCGCCTCGCGCGCGTGCCTCGCCGCGAGCACATCGCCGGCCTCGACGTCACGCACCCGCGCACGCTCTTCTTCCCGCGCCTCGCGCACGCGACCTGGGGGCCCCTCTACGCCGCATCGATCGCGCCGGCGGTCGCGCCCTACCGCGGCCGCGTCGACGTGGTGCTCGGCTCGTGGGCGTACCCCGACGGCTTCGCGGCCGTCGTCGCCGCGCGCCTGCTCGGCGTGCCCGCCGTCGTCAAGCTGCACGGCTCCGACATCAACAGCATCGCCAAGCTCCCCGGCCCGCGCCGCCTGCTGTCGTGGGCGCTGCCGCGCGCCGCCCGCGTGGTCGCCGTCTCCAAGCCGCTCGCCGAGGAAGCCGCCGCACTCGGCGTGCCGCGCGACCGCATCGCGATCGTGATGAACGGCGTGGACGGGGAACTGTTCCAGCCGCGCGACCGCGCTGCTGCGCGCGCCGTGCTGGGCCTGCCGCCGGGGCCGCTCGCCGTCTACGTCGGCAACCTCAAGCCGGAGAAGGGCATCCTCGACCTGTGCGCCGCGTGGTCATCGGTCGTGCGCCACGTCCCCGACGCGACGCTCGCGATCGTCGGCGGCGGCCCGCTCCGCGGCGAGGTCGAGGCGCAGGTCGCGCCGCTGGGCGAGCGCGTGCGCGTCGTCGGCCCGCAGCCGCTCGAGCAGGTCCCGACGTGGATGGCCGCCGCCGATCTCCTCGTCCTGCCCTCGCACACCGAAGGCACGCCGAACGTCGTGCTCGAGGCGCTCGCGAGCGGCCGCCGCGTCGTCGCGACATCGGTCGGCGGCGTGCCCGACCTGATCACCGACCGCACGCTCGGCCAGCTCGTGCCGCCGAAGAACCCGGACGCGCTCGCCGACGCGCTCGTGCTGGCGCTGCGCCAGCCGTACGACCCGGCGGAGGTCGCGCGCCTCGGGGCGCGAGGCGGCTGGGCGGCTTCGGCGGCCGCGCTGCACGAGGTGCTGAAGGCCGCGTACCGGCTGGGGCGGGGTGGCTAGCGGAGTAGCCGTTGCGTCGCGCCGGGGGCTGCGTTACTTGGCCGCGCCTATGCGTAACGTTCTTGCTTGTGGTGTGGTGGTGCTCGCGGCGTGCGCGCAGCAGCCGAAGACGGCCGTGACGGATGACTTTGCGGGCCTCGATGCGAAGTCGGACTCGTTCTCGACGCGGATGAAGATCGTCGGGTCGCTCGACTATGGTCAGACGAGCTCGTCGACGAGGTACACGAGGACGCCGCGGTACCGCGCGTTCAAGTTCGCGGGCAGCGCGGGCGATCAGGTCGACGTGTGGGTGCGGTCGACGGATGGCGGCGATGCGGTCGCGTGGGTGCTCGACAACGACTTTCGCGTGGTCGCGAGCAACGACGATGCGGACGACACGACGTTCGACTCGCACGTCAGCGTGACGCTGCCGGCGAACGACAGCGCGACGCACTACGTGGTCTTCCGCGACTACTGGACGAGCAGCGCGCACTTCACGGTGGAGCTCGCGCCCGTCGGGCCGGCGTGCCAGATCGATGCGGATTGCGCGACGTTCAGCGCACCCGGTGCGGTCGACGAGGTGCCGCAGTGCAACTTCGGGTCGCATCACTGCCAGATGATCCGTCCCGAGGACATTCACTGCGGCGGTTTCATCGCGAACGTCCACGCGTGCCCGACGGGCTACGTGTGTCACCTCGAGACGAGCCACCCGGATGCGGGTGGTAGCTGCGTCGCGGCGCAGCCGTAAGGCGCGCATCGGGCGGGCGCGGGCGGAGCGCGCGGGCGGAGCGCGCGGGCGCGGTCAGGCCGCTGGCTCGAGCTGCATGCGCGCGATGCCGGGCTCGGCCTCGAGCGCGTGCACGAGCGCGGTTTCGCCCTGATCGCGCGGCAGTCGCACGGCGATCGTGATCGATCGCTGCTCGGTATCGCGCTGCCAGCCTTCGATCGTCGGGATCAGGTCGAGCGCGGCGAGCGCCTCGATCAGGGCGTCGGTCGGGCGCGCGGCATCGGTGAGGGTGAGGATGAGCCGGCGGTTGACGCGGTCGTCCTTGTCCTCGAACCGGCGTAGCAGCGTCAGCGCGATCACGCCGACCACCGTCGCCGTGACGCTCTCGACATACATACCGCCACCGGCGCACAGTCCGATCGCCGCGACGAGCCAGAGACCGGCGGCGGTCGTCAGGCCCTTGATCGAGACACCGGTGCGGAGGATCGCGCCGCCCGCGAGGAACCCGATGCCGGAGACGACCGACGCGGCGATGCGCGAGCCGTCGACCATCGTGAAGTCGTGCTCGCCGTAGTGCTGATAGTAGACGAAGTGCGTCGAGACGACCATGAACGTCGCCGATGCGAGCGCGACCAGCGCATGGGTGCGGAGGCCGGCGGGTCTACCGTGAATGTCGCGCTCGTAGCCGATGATGCCACCGAGCGCCGTACCGACGAGAATCCTGACGACAAGCTCTGTATCTGGAGACAACTCTCGCACCTCGCTTTGCTGTGGAACAGAGATCGACTCTGCTCTCGAGGCGCGGCATGTCAAGCCGCGAGCGCGGCGCGTAATGAATCTTCATGTGCGCTCCCGACACGTGGAGCGCTGCGCCAGACGCGGAGCGTCTCGCGATCCGCGAGCGTTACTCCATGCGATCGCCGGGCGGACGCACGAAGTGATGACGGACGGCGACCGTCGCGTAGTCGCGGAGAGTCGTCGGCTCGGAGAGCACGTCGCGCGCGTCGATCCGGACCGGGTCGGGGCTGGCGAGGATGCCCTGCTTGACGACCTTGCCGAGGCGCGACGCGAACACCTGGTACGGCGAGCGATCGGGGCGCGTCCAGCCGGAGATCGCGCCGCCGCCGCCGTAGCCGATGACGGCCGCCGCGACCTTCTGCGTGACCGCGGCGGGCTGCGCGCCCGCGATCTCGACGAACGCCGGGTTCGGCACGTTGCCCGTGTCGAAGACCTTGGTCAGGCCCTTGGCGGCGCCGACCGGTGCGAACACCGCCTGCGCGGTCTTGTAGGACGTGACCGCGGCGACGGCGCCCGTCAGGTCCTTCTCGCCAGCGCGACCGCCGAAGAAGCCCGGGTCGACCTCGGACTCGAGCATCGCGTTGTCGACGAAGCCGGCGTCGTTGCAGCCGGACTGCACGTAGACGAGCTTCTTGCCCTTGAGGTCCTGCATCGTCGTGCCGGTCGCGGTGTAGAGCGCCCACGGACGGCTCGTCGAGCCGCCGATGTTCGCATCCGCGAGCAGCGACCACGACGAGTGGGTCGCGTAGCAGGGGCCGTCGACGATCGCGTAGTCGACCTTCGCGCTCTCGAGCGCGCTGATCGAGGCGTACGACTGGGCTTCCGTCTTGATGCCGGTGTTCGTCTCGATGGCCTTCGCGAGGCCCTGGACGTACTGGAGACGCGCTTGCGCGGTGCCGAACTCGACGGTCGGGGTGTAGATGCCGACCGTGATCTTGCCGCCCGCGGGTTGCGCGCCGGCGACGCCCGCGAAGGCGCAGACGAGGAGGAGAGACTTAGTAGCCATAGATCCTCTTCTTCGCGTCGATCCACTTCTGGAGGCCCGGGGCGTTCACGCCCTTGGCCTTGGCCTTGTTCCACTCGTCGTACGCCTCGCGCGGCTTGCCGAGCATGTCGTAGACGATGCCGAGGTCGACGAGCGACTCCGGCGGGTTGCCGTTCATGCCCTGGAGCACGCCGAGGTCGCCCTTGCTCAGGTTCACCGCCGCGCGGTCGAGATCGATGCGGCGCTTCTGGTCGGCGGTCGCGGTCTTCTCGGCGCTGGCGAGCGCCTTCAGCATGCCGGCCTGGTTGCCGGACTTCCAGTCGTCGTACGCGACCATCTCCCAGCACGAGGCGGCGAGCTCGCGCGCCTTGCCGCCGAGATCGGACTCGAGCCGCGCGAAGTCGTCGCAGGCGGAGGCACGGGCAGCGCCCGTCGAGCCGCGGTACGTCGCGTAGGCGGCGAAGAACTGCGAGCCGACCTTCGCGTAGGGGCCCCTGAGGTACGTCGCCTGGTTGCCCTTGGCGGCGAGGCTCTTGAACAGCTTCGCGGCCTCCGTCGTGTTACCCGCATCGAGCTGGGCGACCGCGAACGAGAAGTCGAACGCCAGCGGCTCGGTGCCCTTCAGCACGCTCGGGTCGCGCGTCGCGCGATCGAAGTCGCTGGCCGCATCGGACGACTTGCCGGCGCGCATCGACGCCCAGCCTCGGCGGTACAGCGCGAGCGCGAGGTTGCGCTTCGCGGCCGGGCCGACGTCGGGATCGCTGGCGGCGATCTGCACCGCCATCTCGAGCTTGTCGATCGCGCCGCCGAGGTCGCTATCCCACGTGAGCGGCGCCCACTCCGTGTAGATCTCGGCGAGCGCGAGCTGCGCGTTCGCCTTCTTCGCTTCCTTCTCGGCGTCGGCGTAGGCGGCGGCCGCCTTCTTGACGTCGGGCTTGGCGACGCACAGCCACGTGCGCGCGAGCAGGCGGGCCGTCGCGACGGCGTCGCTGCCGCGGATGCCGCGCACCTTCGTCAGCTGCTTCTGGGCGCTGTCGCAGTCGCCGCGGTCGATCGCGAGCACGGCGACGTTCGTCAGCGTCGTCGGCGACTGGGGATCGATCGCGAGCGCCTGGTCGAGCAGACCTTGCGCCGCCTTCGGCTCCTTCATCGCCTCGAACGCCTGCTCGTTGATCGTCATCACCAGCTCGCGCTGGATCGAGATGTCGTTCGCGCGGATCTGCTGCGCGGCCTCGAAGCGCTGGCGCGCTTCCTTCAGCTTGTGCTGGTTGAACAGCGACTTGCCGGAGATCTCGAGGACCTGCGCGCGCTGGTTCGGCGGGGCCTTCGCGATGTCGGCGCCGGAGAGCAGCTTGTCGGTCAGCGCGGTCGCCTTCGCGTCCTGCTTCGCCTCGAGGTACGCGCCGCCGAGCTCGGTGGCGAGCTCGAGCGAGCCCGGGTTCGCGTTGAACGCGGTCGTGAGCTTGTCGATCGCGAGGGTCAGGTTCGGGTTGGGACCGTTCGCGGGCGCCGGCAGGCGGCGATACGTCTTGCCGAGCCGGATCGACAGCATGACCTGCTCGCGTGCCTGGTTCGGCTTGAGCTGCTTCTCGGCCTGCAGGTACTGGTCGAGCGCGTTGCCCCAGTCGCGGTCGGCGAAGTAGGTGTCGCCGATCAGGATGTGGCCGCGCGCCTCGCTCTTGCGCAGTCGCACGAACTCGTTCGCCGCGTTGCGCGCCTTCTTCGGCTGCTGGCGCGCGAGGTACGCGGTCGCGAGGTTGTACCAGACCGAGCCCGACGCATCGATGCGGCGCGGATCGCCGATCTGGCGCTCGCACGTGTTGATCGCGCGGTCCCACTGGCCGAGACCCGAGTACGCGGCGCACAGGCCGTTCTCGGCGTTGACCATCGCGTTCGGCTTCTTGCCGAGCTTGCGCTCGACGTAATCGAACTGATCGGCCGCCTTCTTGTAGAGCGCGTTCGCGCGGGCCTCGTCGCCGTCGCCGAGCACGCTGCGCGCGTTCGCGAGGTAGGCGAAGCCGAGCTGGATGCGCGGCAGCACGTCCTTGCCCTCGAGCTCGGACGGCCGGTACTGAAGATATGCCTCGTACGCGGCCGCGGTCTTCACCGGGTCGCGCGTCGCGTAGTACTGGCCGATCAGCTGCTGGTTCGAGAACGCCGCCGGCTTTGCCGCGACGACCTTCTCGGCGACCTTGATCGCCTCGTCGCGCTTCTCGGTCTCCCAGAGGATCAGCGCCTCCTGCTCCATGATCTCGGGAGCGTTCGGATAGCGCGTCTTGGCCTGGGCGATGAAGTCGAGGCCGCCCTTGTAGTCCTTGAGGATGATGTAGATCGCGGCGCGCTTGCCGTACGCGACGGCCGACACCTGCGAAGGCGCCTTGCTGATCGCGCGGTCATACGCGGTGGCGGCGCGCTTCCAGTCGCCGTCCTCGAAGTACTTGTCGCCGTCTCGGAGATCGTCCTCGACGGCCGCGTACGCCGAGCTGGCGACGAACACGATTGCTGCGGCAGCTACAAATCTCAATGGATCCTCCCGACGACCATCGTGATGTCGTCTTTGCGGGCGGTATCGGCGAAGAAGGTACCGGCGTCCGTGATGATCGCGTCGCGCATCTCACCGGCATCGAGCGACGACGCCTTGCGGACGCTCGCGCGGAACCGCTTCTCGCCGTACTCCTCGCCGGTCGTGTTCTCGCACTCGACGATGCCGTCCGTGTACCAGACGAGCACGTCGCCGGGCATCAGGTCGGTCGTCTTGGCCTCGTAGCGAGAGTCGCGGTCGTCGCCGAGGCGGTTACCGCGAATCATCAGCGAGCCGAACTCGCCCTTGTTGCCCTCGCCGGTGCGGAACAGGTACGGGAAGTTGTGGCCGGCGTTCGCGTACGTGATCGTGCGCGCCTTCGTGTCGATGATCGACGCGAAGCACGTCATCACGAACCGGCGCTGCGCGCTCTCGAAGATCGCGTGGTTCATCAGCTCGAGCAGGCGCGTGACCGTGACGTCGTCGTCGTGCACGTAGCGTGCGACGTCGCACGAGGCCTTGGCGGCCGCGGTGATCATCGCGGAGGGAACGCCGTGACCGGTGACGTCGCCGATGACGACGAGGATCTTGCCGCCGGCGAGCTCCGCCCACGTCCACCAGTCACCGCCGGTCTGCGCGGCCGGCTGGTAGAAGCCGGCGAACGTCAGCGTGCCCTTCTTCACGGGCGCGTCGCTCGGCACCAGGGTCTCCTGGATGGCCTTGGCGACCTCGAGCTCCTGCTCGATCTTCGCCTTCTCCGCCGTCTGTTGCAGCAGGATGGCGATCTGGTCGGCCATGAAGTTGAAGTTCTCGCCGAGCAGGCCGATCTCGTCGCCGCTCGTCACTTCGACGCGCGCATCGAGATCGCCGCGGGCGATCTGGTCGGCCTTCCACGTCAGCGCGCGGATCGGGCGGCTGATCGAGAGGCCCTGGAAGATCGCGAGCAGCGTGCCGATCAACACGAACAACGCACCGACGGCGCCGGTGTAGATCGCGGTCTTCGTCGAGGCGGCTGCCTTCTGATCGGCGGCTTCCTGGGTGAACCAGTCGACCGGCGCCATGTCGTAGCCGAGCACGACGTAGCCCTGTCGCGCGGCCGGCGGGTCCTGCGCGAGCGCACCGGCGGCGGTCGGCGCCTCGCCGACGAACACCGGATACGCGAACACGGCGACCTTGGCGCCGCTGCTCGTGACATCGGTCTCGACGAGCGCTTCGCCCTTCTTCGCCGCCTTCCACGCCGCGAGCGACTTCTGCCACGCCTCGACGGCGACCGGCCCGAACGCGCCGCTCATCGGCTGGTGATTGCCGGGCTTGCAGTCGAGCTTCGCGCCCTCCGTGCAGGCCGCGATCACGTTCTGGTTCGGATCGAGCACCAGCGCGAGCGCCAGGCCCAGGTCCTTCTTGCCGTTGCGGGCGTCCTTCGTGTCGCCCGCGACGGTGGACTGCACGACGAGCTGGATGTCTGCGTCTCGACCGTGGTCGATCAGCAGCTGCTCCATCGCCCGGGCGAACAGCGGTGTCCCGAGCTCGCCGAGGGTGATGCGCCCCTGTGTGAAGTCCTGGATACGTTCGTTCGCCGATTTATCCAGCTCTCGTCGCACGTTGACGACGTTGAGAAAACCGGAACCCACGACGGTGACCACGATCAATAAAGTCGTGGTCAAGATCATCTTGACCGAGATGCTCGGCCCGCCCCTCTTGGCCATGCACCGCCAAGAGTATCCCAGCGGTGCTAGCATTGCTATGTGGACGCGCTCTCGCAGTTCCTGACGGAGTTCAAGAGGGTCTCGAACGCGATCGTCGACAGCTACTTCATCGTCGACACGGAGCGTCGGATCGTCGATTTCAACCGAGCGTTCTTCGCGCTCCTACCCCGCGCCGTCGCCCGAGGCCTCAAGGGCAAGCATTGTTACGAGGTGCTGGAACTGAACATCTGCAAGGATGCCTGCATCGCGCAGCAGTGCTGGGCCGACAACCGACACGTCCGCCTCGACGAGATCTCCGGAAACGTCGCAGGGGAAACGCAACGGCTGCGCTTCATCCTCTCGGCGGTGCCGATCACCGACGAGGCTGGCCACAACGTCGGCGCGCTCGAGATCCAGCGCAACGTCACCGACGAGGCGGTCGTCCAGGTGAAGTACCAGGAGATGCTCGAGACCGAGGCCCGCGAGCGCGAGCGCCTGGCGAACCAGGTTCGTATGCGCACCAAGGAGCTGCTCGAGACGAACCAGCTCTTACTGAAGACCCAGAAAGAGCTCCTCGCCTACAAGAAGGGCCTGACCGTGTGATCCGTGCCGGCCTCGTCGCCGGCGCGGTATGTGTGGGGTGCGCACACACCCCAGATCTGCCCGTGCGTCCAGATGTCGCGCCCGTGGCAGGCTCGACCGCCGAGCAGTTCGTCGCGCGCGACGGCACGCACTTATACATGCGCCACTGGCCGGCGCAGGGGGACGAGCGCGGCGTGCTCGTCATCATGCACGGGCTCAAGGATTACTCCGCGCGCTACGCGCAATTCGCCGGCGAGCTGACCGCGCGCGGCTACAGCGTGTGGGCGTTCGATCTGCGCGGCCACGGCCAGAGCGCGGGCCCGCGGGTCGCTCCGGATGACTGGAACGACTACGTCGAGGACCTCGTGCAGTTCCTCTATCTCGTGCAGGAGCGCGAGGACGACAAGCCGGTGTTTCTGTTCGGGCACTCGATGGGCGGCGCGATCGCCGCGCGCGCCGCCGAGATCTATCCGCGGTGGCCTGCGAATGCCGCGGCGATGCAGCATATTCCGCATCCGGTCGCCGGCCTCGTGCTGTCGGGCCCGGCGCTCGCGATCGATGCGCCGCCGCTCTTGCTCGCGGTCACGCGGATGAGCGGCGCGCTGACGCCCGGCTTCCCGGCGCTGAAGCTCGCCAATCACGACTTCTCGTCGGACCCGGCGGCCGGCAAGGCGATGGATGTCGATCCCCTCGTCTCGCAGCCGCCCGCGCCCGCGCGCACCGCTGCGGGGCTCGTCGACGGGATCGAGCGCATCTGGGCCGATCTGCCGCGGCTGCAGATGCCGCTGCTCGCGCTGCACGGCACCGCCGACAAGCTCACCGCGCCGGCCGGCTCGCGCATGTTGATCGAGCAGGCGAGCGCGCGCGACAAGACGCTGCGGATCTATCCCGGCCTCTATCACGACCTCGTGCACGAGCCGCGCGGCCAGGAAGTTCGCGACGACATCCTCGCCTGGCTCGACGCGCACACGGGCGGGGCCGCCGTCGCCGCGCCGCCGATCTACGCGGGCACGCTCGCCGGCGATCCACGCGGCTGGACGCAGGCGGTCGAGCTCGCGGGCGGCATCTCGCGCAGCCTCGACGACAGCTCGCTGCACTTCGGCGGCGATCTCGCGGTGGCGATCGCGCGTCCGCGTCCGTTCGGCTGGCACGCGGCGCTGACGGCGCGCTGGGCGAACACGCACTACGCGGTGGCCTTGCGTCCCGTCGGTGCGGCGCTCCGCCTCGGGCGCGCGATGATCGGGATCTCGGGCGGCATCGCGCTCGTCAAAGGCTTCGACAGCGCGCAGGTCGGCGGTGGCGGCGGCCTGTGGATCGAGCAGCCGCTCGGCCCCGTGCACCTCGGCGTGCGCGCCGACTACGAGCACGCGTTCGCGACGGGCTCGCGCAATGCGGGCTGGCTCGTCGGGAGTCTGCGCTTCGGTGGTGATCGCACCTACTGGCCCCACACGGCCGCGGGCGTGGGGCCGATCATCACCGGAGGCTATGAATGTGCGTTCGCTGACATCTGCAGCGTCGTGATCCTCGGCGGAATCGAGCTGTACGGGGTCGACTGAATGCCTACACGTGCCCGTGATATTCCTGGCGCGTGGATGTCGAGATCGGCGAGGTCGTAGAAGGGCGATACAAGATCGTCCGACCGATCGCCGCCGGCGGCATGGGCACGGTGTTCCTCGCCGAGCACTGGCTGATCAAGCGCCGCTTCGCGCTGAAGATCCTGCGCGGCGAGTACGCCGCCGACGCCACGATGATCCGCCGCTTCATGAACGAGGCGCTCGCCGCCGGCACGCTCGGTCATCCCAACATCGTCGAAGCGACGGACATGGGCTTCACGAAGACCGACACGCCGTACATCGTGTTCGAGTTCCTCGAGGGCACGTCGCTCGCCTCCGAGATCGACGGCAACGGCGCGCTCTCGATCCCGCGCGCGCTTCGCATCGCGTATCAGATCGCGTCGGCGCTCGAGGCCGCGCACCAGGCCGACATCATCCACCGCGACCTCAAGTCCGAGAACGTGCTGCTCGTACGCAAGCTCGACCTCGAGGACCACGTCAAGGTCATCGACTTCGGCATCTCGCGCATCCTGACCGCGAGCGATCGCACCGCCGTTGGCAACACGGTCACGGGCACGCCCGAGTACATGGCGCCCGAGCAGATCCTGACGCCGGACGCGATCGACCGCCGCTGCGACATCTACGCGCTGGGCGTCGTGCTCTACGAGATGCTCGCCGGCAAGGTGCCGTTCGCGGCCGCGCCGGGCTCGAGCTACCCGCTCGACATCGACACCGCCCACGCGCTCCTGACCCGCATCCTCACGGAGCGCCCGGCACCGTTCACGCGCCCCGATGCGCCGCCGGGCCTCGTCGAGATGATCGTCGACAAGCTGCTCGCGAAGGACGCAGCCGACCGCTACCAGTCGATGAAGCAGGTGCAGCGCGCGATCGAGGCGTTCGCGTCCGTGCTCCCGCAGCGCGAGACGCCGGCCCCCATGCTCGATCGCGCGGAGCCGCTCGCGCCCGATCAGCTCGCGGCCGAGGTCCGCCAGCTCGGCTCGCGCTGGTCGCTCGAGGACGGCGTGCTCACGCTCGACATCTATCACCGCGAGCTGTCGCGGCTCGCCGCCGCCGCCGAGCGTGCCGCCGCGATGGCCGATGTCCTCGCCGCGCGCCCGCGCATCGCGATCGAGCACCCGCACCTGCGCCTGACGATCCCCGAGCCGACGCGCGTGACCTCGCTCGTGCTCGCGAAGCGCGTCGAACAATGGCTGCGCGAGCACTGGTAGTCTCGCCGCATGGCAACGTCCGTTCGCCCGTTCCTGATGTTCGAAGGCCAGGCCGAGGAAGCGATGCGCTTCTACACGTCGCTGTTCCCCGGCGCCGAGATGACCGTCGCCGCGCGCTATCCAGAGACCGGCAAGGTCATGCGCGGCTCGTTCGCGCTCGCCGGTCAGGAGGTCCAGGTGACCGACAGCCCGATCCACCACGCCTTCACGTTCACGCCGGCCGCCTCGCTGTTCGTCGAGTGCGAGTCCGAACAGGAGCTGCGCCGCCTCGCCGATGCGCTCCGCGCCCAGGAGCTGATGCCGGTCGCGAACTACGGCTTCTCGCAGCTGTTCACGTGGGTCGCCGACAAGTTCGGCGTGTCGTGGCAGCTGAATCTGTCGTAGATCCAGCTTGTTGGCGCGTTGACTTGACGCGTCACGTCGCGCGCGTTAGGTACACGCGCATGAAGGCGGCGGAGGATTGTCGACCGATGGGGACGCGCCCGGAGAAGCTTCCGGCGACGCGCCGCCAGAGGTCGCGGGACGAGGGTGCGCTGCTGCGCGTGGACGACCATCTCGACTCGCTGTTCGTCCACCTCGACACGCGCCGCCGCTAGATCGACGCACGCGCGCTCGAACCGCGCACCGCTAGACGCGCCAGATCGTCCTGGCGTAGTCGCGGATCGAGCGGTCGGACGAGAAGCGCCCGGAGCGCGCGACGTTGAGGATCGACATCCGCGTCCACGCCTTGGGGTCGCGCCACGCGGTCGCGACGCGCTCCTGGGCGTCGGAGTACGCGCGGAAGTCGGCGAGCACGAGGAACGGATCGCGGTTGTAGAGATCGTCGAGCAGCGGCGCGAACAGGTCGCGGTCGCCGTTCGAGAACGCGCCGTCGCCGATCAGGTGGAGCGCGTGCCCGAGCTCGGGATCGAGCGAGGCGCGCGGGTCGTAGCCGGCGCGCTTGCGCGCGAGCACTTCCTCGGCGGTCAGCCCGAACAGGAAGAAGTTCTCCTCGCCGACCGCCTCGCGGATCTCGACGTTCGCACCGTCGAGCGTGCCGATCGTCAGCGCGCCGTTCATCGTGAACTTCATGTTGCCGGTGCCGGAGGCTTCCATGCCGGCCGTCGAGATCTGCTCGCTGAGATCGGCGGCGGGGTAGATGCGCTGCGCGACCTTGACCGAGAAGTCGGGGACGAACAGCAGCTGCAGACCGCGCGGGTTCGCGGCGATCGCGTGCGCGATGCCGTGCGCGAGCCGGATGATCAGCTTCGCCTTGTAGTAGGCGGGAGCGGCCTTGCCGGCGAGCAGGATCGTGCGCGGCACGGCCGAGCCGCGCTGCCAGAGCGCGATCGCGTGGAGGAGGTTGAGGTGCTGCCGCTTGTACTCGTGGATGCGCTTGCACTGCGCGTCGAGGAGCGAGGCGGGGTCGAAGCCGCCCAGCGCGCGCTTGTTCGCGAGCTTGATGGCGCGCCAGCTGTCGCAGAACGCGGCGTCCTCGGCGAACGGCTCGAGATCATGGAGGCGGTCGAGGTTCGTCAACCATCCGTCGCCGATCGCGTCGGTGATCAGGTGGGCGAGGCCGGGGTTCGCGAGCGCCATGAAGCGGCGCGGGGTCACGCCGTTCGTCACGTTCGTGAAGCGCTCGGGGTACATCGCGGCGAAGTCGGCGAGCACGGTCTCGCGCAGCAGGCGCGAGTGCAGCTCGGCGACGCCGTTGACGTGGTGCGAGGCGACCGTCGCGAGGTGCGCCATGCGCACGGTCTTGTCGCCGTCCTCGCCGATCAGTGACATCCGGCGGACGCGCGCGTCGTCGTTCGGGAAGCGCCGGCGGACGTCGTCGAGGAAGCGGCGGTTGATCTCGTAGATGATATCGAGGTGGCGCGGCAGCAGCCGGCGGATCAGCGGCAGCGGCCACGTCTCGAGCGCCTCGGGCATCAGCGTGTGGTTCGTGTACGCGAACGTGCGGTGCGTGATGTCCCAGGCGGCGTCCCAGCCGAGGCCGTGCACGTCGATCAGCAGGCGCATCAGCTCGGGGATCGCGAGGGTGGGGTGCGTGTCGTTGAGCTGGACCGCGATGAGGTCCGGCAGCTGCTCGATCGTGCCGCCCGCGAGGCGCATCAGGCGGATCGTGTCCTGCAGCGCGCAGCTGACGAAGAAGTACTGCTGCTCGAGGCGAAGCTGCTTGCCCGCGGGCGACGAGTCGTTCGGATAGAGGACCTTCGTCAGGTTCTCGCTGTGGATCTTCGCCTCGACGGCGCGCCAGTACTCGCCGACCTGGAACGCGTCGAGGTCGAACTCTTCGGTCGCGACCGCGGACCACAGCCGCAGGAAGTTCGTCTGCGGCGTGCCGTAGCCGGCGACCGGCACGTCGTAGGGCACGCCCTTGACGAAGCGCTCCGGGTACCACCGGTAACCGTCGGTGTGGCCGCCGAACCCGACGGTGATCTCGTTCTCGTAGCGCCGGACCTCCCACGGGTTGCCGCTGCGCAGCCAGCGGTCGGTGCGCTCGACCTGCCAGCCGTCGCGGATGTCCTGGTCGAAGATGCCGAACTCGTAGCGGATGCCGTGGCCGACCGCCGGGATGTTCAGCGTCGCGAGCGAGTCCATGAAGCACGCGGCGAGGCGCCCGAGGCCGCCGTTGCCGAGGCCGGGCTCCTCCTCGTGCGTGACGATCTCGTCGAGCGACGTGCCGAGCGCTCGCATCGCCCCGCGCGCCTCCGCCTCGAGGTCGAGCGCCATGAGGTTCGCGCCGAGCTGCGGGCCGATGAGGTACTCGGCGGAGAGGTAGATCACCGTGCGCTTCTTGCGCTCGAGGATGTCGCGCGCGGACGCGACCCAGCGATGGAGCAGGCGATCGCGCACCGCATAGGACAGCGCGAGGTAGAGGTCGTTCTTCGTGGCGACGCCGGGAAACTTCGCGAGCTCGACGTAGAGCTTCTCGAGGATGGCGTCTTTCAAGCTCATCTCATTGCCCTCAGCCGCTTGAGCGTCGTCATCAGCGTCTCGCGCGTGATCAGATCGAGCACGTCCATCACGCCGTCCTCGACGCGGAACAGCATCCGGTGATGGATCCCGACGCGCGCCATCAGCACCTGGCGCGCCATGTCCTTCGCCTGCTTGACGGAGCGCCACGCGAAGCCGTCGCCCGACGCGAGGATCCCGACGGTGCGCACCGCCTCCGCCGCGACCGGCGCGGGCACCTCCGCGAGCGCGTCGGCGAACTTGCGATCGAAGCGCGGTAGCGTGATCGCGCGGTTGCCGAGCGGCAGGTCGTCGCCCTCGTCGGCCGTGTCGTCGTCCGTTGTCGGCGCCGGCTTGCGAACCGCCTCGCGCTCCGCGTCGAGCTTCGCGAGTTGCCTGCGCAGCTCGGCGCGCTCGGCCTGTCCCTCGCGGATCACGCCTTCGAGCTCGCGGACGCGCGCCTCGAGCCCGGATTCCGTCGGAGCGGCGCGCACGAGCTCGGCCGCCGGACGCGTGCGCAGATCCGCGAGCTCGGTGCGCAGCGCGTCGATCGTGCGCTCGAGATCGCTGGCCCGTGCGCGCGCCGCCGCGAGCTCGTCGTCGGGCTTCGCCGGCTCGGGACGCGAGCGCTTCGTCTTGATCCGCAGCGCGTCGAGCACGTCCCACGCGGGGTCGGTGGGTGGCAGGCCGAGCTTGTCGCGCGCGTCCTCGACGTACTCGAGCAGCAGGTCCGCATCATCGACATGCAGCGTGCCGATGCACGCGCGCGCCATGTAGATGCCGAGCAGCGGCTCGGCGCGCAGCAGCGAGTAGGCGAGGTCGACGTCGTCGAGCTTGTCGGTCGAGCCGGCGGTCTGGCGGAGCCGCGCGACCAGCGCCTGCCACGGATCCTTGCCGTCGCGCACCGCGAGCTCGAGGTCGTAGAACCGCTTGTCGGTCATCGCCTCGACGAACGGCCGCGCGCGCTCGATCTCGCCGCACGTCAGCAGCGCATGGACGAGCTCCTCGCGGTAGTCGTCGGGGTGCTCGGGGCTCTTCGCGAGCGCGGCCGCCATGCACTGCTCGGCGCGGTCGAACGCGCGCAGGTCGACGAACCGGCGCATCGCGACCGTCAGCGGCTTGAGCTCGAGCTTCGTCAGATCGACGCGCGCCAGATCGCGCGGCGCGAGCGCCTGGACGTGCTCGGGCTCCATGCGGCCCGCGTCCTTGCCGAGGAAGTCCTCCCAGGCGACTCCCGGGATCGGCGACGGCGTCGCGACCGGCTTGTCGGCGCAGCACTTCTTGTACTTGAGGCCCGAGCCGCACGGGCACGGGTCG
Source organism: uncultured Kofleriaceae bacterium (assembly GCA_964446175.1). Taxonomy (GTDB): domain Bacteria; phylum Myxococcota_A; class Polyangia; order Haliangiales; family Haliangiaceae; genus JABFXX01. The sequence continues at coordinate 57,981 of CAYUNM010000010.1, read as the reverse complement.
TTGCGCCCCGGCTGCTTGGCGCCGCGCACCGTGAACCCGCCGACCGTGCTCTCGACCTCGGCCGGCAGCGACGCGATCGCCTTGTCGATCGACGCGTGCATCGCTGCATCGTCCTGCGCGACCTGCTTCTTGTACTCGCTGGCGAACGAGGCGATCGGCTTGCACGCGGCCCTCACGTTCGCGTCGTCGATCGATGCGGCCACCGTCGCGAGCAGGCCGTACCCCTCGGCCGTCATCGCGCGCGCGGCGAGCCGCCGCAGCTCCGGCTTGATGCGCTCGACCGGAGCGCCCGCCTTCCACGCCGCGTACAGCGCGATCGCCTCGAGCTCGCTCGCGTCCTTCGTCGGCGGGAAGTTGCGGCTCTCGACGACATCGAGCAGCGCCGCCTTCTCGGGAGCGATCGCCACCAGCGCGAGCGCGACCGGCGGAAACTCGATGCCGGGCAGGATGCGCGCGACCAGCCGCGTCGGCACCGTCTCCTTGCGCGCCCGCGCGAGCGCGAGCATCGCGGCCTGCTCGTGGTCGAGTGCCCCGAGCGCGGCCTCGATCGCGGCCTCGTCGGGGGTGCCCGCGGCGTCGAGCTGCGCCCGGGAGATGCGCTCCCCCGCGAGGACCCGATTTTCCGCCATCGGCGGGTTTGTACCGCAGGTCCCGCTGTCCGGAGGCCTCACCAGACATGCAGTCTGTCGGTCGATTTCATGCGACCCCCATGCCCGCCCCGGCTCCTGCTGGGCATGAACGACGACAGCACCGACCCGATGTCCAAGGTCCTCGCGTGGCTAGGCTATGCCTCGCTCGGCCTGGCCGCACTCCTGAATGCCGTCCTCGGCGGCACGATCCTGGTCTGCGGGCATCTCGCCGGTGCGTTCGGCGAGGCGGGCGAGCGCCTCCACGACGACAACCTCGCGGACACCGCGAACCACGCCGCCCTGATCGCGAAGCTGATCGCGCTCGGCTTCGGCGTGATGGCCGCGACCGAGTACGGCGCGGCACACTTCCTCAAGAAGCGCATCCGCACGCTGTTCATCCCGATCGCGTGCGGCCTGACCGTCGTCGGCGAGCTCTCGTTCTCGCTGTGGTCGAAGCACTTCAACGCGCTCGACGCGATCATCATCGCGTGCGTCGCGTTCTCCACCTGGGTCTGGTGGAAGCTGCCGCGCCAGGCCGGCGCGACGCTGTAGCGCTACTTCGTCAGGACGACGTACGCGAGCACGGCGATCGCCGCGATCAGCACGCCGATCAGCGCGAACACGAGCGTGTTGCTCTTGCCCGGCGCCGCGAGCTGGCTGTTCGACGGGTTCGACATGCGCATCGAGATCGCCGGGTTCATGTTCGGCGTGCTCGGCGGCTTGCCCGCGAGGAGCGGGTTGCTCGGCGGCTTGCTCGGCGCCTTCGTCGGGAGGCGCGGGCCGCTCGACGTGGTCTTCGCGCCAGCCTGTGATGGCGTGGTGCTCGTCTTCTGGATCGACGGCAGCGACGGCACGCTAGGCGCGCTCGACGCGGGGCCGCCGAGGTTCGGCTGGCTCGCGCGCGACTTGACCTTGCCCTTGCCCTGGTCGGAGCCGCGCGCCATCTCCTGCATCGCGCCGTTGATCTGCTCCGGCTCGGCGAGCTTCTTCTGGTTCGCGAGGAACGCGAAGTAGCTGTCGGGCATGTCGTCGAAGTCCATGACGAGATCGCACTCGTCACAGCGGCAGGTGGGCGGCTCGTGTGGAGGCGGCCCCATGTCGCTGGCCTCGACGAGCAAGACCTTCTCCTCGTCGCACTCCGGGCAGAAGTACGGGACGTAGAAGCTCTTGACGACACCGCTGCCGGTGAAGTTGTTGACGAGGTTGATCTGGGCAACGATCGCGGGCGAGCACTCGACGAGGACGGAACGTGTTCCGTTCGTCTCGAGCTTGCTGAGCCAGTTGACCCAGTCACGTACGCCACACGAGTTGATCCGTTCGATCTCGCCGAGGTCGATCACCGCCGTACCGGCCGGGATCTTGTCGACGAGATCGTTCAGCTCGTTGTCTTCGTCGATGACGCCCCCGAGCTTTACGTAGCTCACGTCACCACGATGCTGCACCGACGCCTGGAACTTTTGGCTCATAACGTAAGGACGGTAGTGACTGTTACATCACCCGTTCAGCTACCAACTCTAGCCTGAGCAGCGTCCGCGATCCAGTGAGGTTCAGTAATCAACCTGCCTACATGGGCAGTGCGAGCAGGTCGCGGATGAGCTGGTAGTTGTCCGAGAGGTAGAACCGGACGAGGTCCGGGCCGCCGAGGACAGCGCCGAGCGCGGTCGTGTCGTCGTGGGTCGCGAGGGCCTCGCCGGCCAGGCGGGCCACCATCCAGATCGCGGCCGCGAAATCATCGCAAGCGACGAGGCCAGCGCGCTTGGCCCCCGCGAGCATGGCGTCCATCCAGGCGCCCGGGTCGAGATCGCGCGTGCCGGCGTGGCGCTCGAGGACCTTCGCCGCGCGCGGGCCGGCGTTGTGGAACAGCTCGGCGGCCACGCCCTGCGGCTCCGCTCCGGAGAGCAGCTCGCGCAGGACCTGGCCGATCTCGCGGCGGTTGCGGGCGCCGAGCTGGAGCAGGACCGCGTAGCCACCGCGGATCGCCTCGTACGCGTAGCCGAACAGGAAGCGCAGCGGGCCTTCCTTCTCGGTGAGCAGCGAGCGGTCGACGACGAGGATCTGGCTCGGGTGCGCGGTCGCGTAGAAGAGGCCGGGGACCTTGTCGCCGACGTAGACCTCGGGATCGACCTGGAACAGCGTCGCGACCTCGGCCGAGATCTGCGTGATCCGCGAGTCGGGGCCGAGCGATGCGAGCGGGACGAGGTTCTCGCCGAGCGTCGGCTGCGGGACGAGCGACGTCAGCTCCTCGGCGAACACGTTCCACACCTCGCCGAGCGGCTCGCGCGCGGCGGTCGTGGTCAGCAGGCGCTCGCGGTTGGCGTCGTCGAGGCCGCGGCGCAGCGGCATGTTCGTGCGCGTCGCGCGGAGGCGCTGCGCGGTCTGGCGGTCGGTCTCCTCGGCAAAGCCGAGCAGGTCGAGCGCGGTGAGCACGCGGGTGGCGCGCTCGGTGTCGCCGGTGCGCGAGTAGAACGACGCGAGGAGGCGGTAGGCGGGCGCGTGGTGGATGTCGCGGTCGAGGACCTTGCGGAGCTCTCCGATCGCGCGGCCCGGATCGTCGACGGCGTAGATCTCGGCGAGCGCGACGCGATCGCTCGCGCCATCGGGCTCGACGTTGAGGATGCCGCGGTAGGCCTCGATCGCGGCCGGGCGGTCCCCGGACGCGAGCAGGATGCGCGCGAGGCCGCGCTGCAGCGGCACGGCGGCGCGCGGGCCACCCTGGCCCATCGCGGCGTGCGCGGCTTCGATCAGCAAGGCCTCGGCCTGGCGCTGGTCGCCACCGTCGGCGGCGCGGCGCGCGAGCACGAGGGCAGGGGGCGCGTAGCCCGGGTCGTACTCGATCGCGCGGCGGTACTGCGGCGCGGCGGCGCGCTGGTCGCCCGCGGCGTCGAGGATGCGGCCCTTGTAGTAGTAGTAGCGCGCGAGCGCCTCGGGGATCAGCGCCTGGCCGGCGGCGGTCGCGAGCTCGATCACGCGGTCGATCGAGGCGCGCGCGTCGTTGTAGCGCCCGACGAGGAACTGCTGCTGCGCGAGCAGGTAGTACGCGTCCTGGTGCGAAGGCTCGGTCTGGATCACGTGCTTGAGCACGGCGATCGCGCGCTGCGCGTCCATCTCGCCATCGGCGTGGATCGCGGCCTGGCGCATCAGCGCGGCTAGGCGGTCCTGCGACGAGGCGCCCGCGTCGACGAACTGCTGGATCGCGGCGATCGCCTCGCGCCAGCTGCGCATGCTCGAGTGGAACTCGACGAGCGCGTTCAGCACGACGAGATCGGTCGGGGCGAGCTGCAGCGCCTCGTGGTAGTAGCGCGCGGCGCCGTCGAGATCACCCTCGCGCTCGACGAGCGAAGCCCGGCCGACGTGCACGCGGGCGAGCAGCGCGTTCGCGTCGTCGCGCTTCTTGTAGACCTTCTCGAGCTCCTTGTACGTCGTGTCGAAGTCCCAGACCTCGGGCTGCTCGCGGGCGAGCGCGTTGAGGTCGTCGAGCGCGATCGTGTTGATCGGGCGCACCTCGAGCGCGGTGATCAGCGAGTCGGCAGCCGCGCGCGGATCGCCGACGTTGCGCGCGACGACGCCACGCTTGCGATAGAACTCGCTGCGCGTCGCCGGATCGCCGTCGCGCATCGCCTTCTGCGCGAGGGCCGCGCCGATCGGCTGCGCCTTGTCCCACTCGGCGCGATCGAAGTGGTACTCGAACAGCGCCTGGTTCGCCGGCAAGCAGTCCGGATCGACGGCGAGCGCGCTGTCGTAGTACTGCATCGCGCGCTCGGGATCGCCGAGCTGCTTCTCGTAGATGCGGCCGATCTGCGCGAACACGCCGGCGCGCTCTTTGTCTTCGGCCCAGAGCTTGACCTCGAGCTCGAGCGTCTCGATGACGCGCGGCCACTCCTCGCGGCGGCGGTAGAGGTCGCGCAGGCCGTGAACGGCCGGGAGGCAGTTCGGCGTCGTCTTGATCGCGGCGTCGTAGTAGCGGATCGCGTCCATCTCGCGGCCGAACTTCGCCTCCATGACGGAGCCGCACTTGAAGTAGAGCAGCGCCTTCGTGTTGCGGTCGTTCGTCAGCTTGATCAGCTTGCGCGTGACGTCGATGAACTCCGCCCACTGCTCCGTCGACTCGTAGATGCGGCCGAGCGCGTCGAGCGCCTCGCGGTTCTCCGGCTGGAGCTCGAGGATCTTCTGGTAGTGCTCGGTCGCGGTATCGACGTCGCGGGCGCCTTCTTCGGAGACGCGCGCGATCCGCTTGAGGATCTCGACGGTGTCGGCGGGCTTAGCGTGCTGGAGCTTCGTCTTGAGCAGGTCGATCAGGCCCGACTTGTCCTGCGTGTCCTCGTAGTAGGCCTCGAGCGTGGCCTGCGCGATCGAGTCCGTCGGATCGACGGAGAGCAGCTTGCGGTTCAGGCGCACGGCCTGGCGCGGATCGCGCAGCTGGTCCTTCGCGAGCTTCGCGGCGTTGCGGAGGGCCTCCGCCTTGCGCGCCGGATCCTTCTGCGTCTCCGCGCGGCGCTCCCAGGCGTGGAGCAGCGGCATCCAGTCGTTGCGCGTGCGGCAGATGTCCTCGAGGGACTTGATCGCGTTCTGCGGCGCCGAGTCGACCTCGACGACCTTCTGGAACGACGCGATCGCGGCCTCGATCTGGCCGAGGAAGCTCAGCTGGACGTTGCCGCGCCGCGCGTACAGATCGCCGAGCCGGTAGGCGCGCGAGGCGCCGCTCTCGACGTGCGCGATCGCGATCTCGTACAGCTGCATCGCCGCCGCCCAGCGCTCGGACTTGTAGCAGACGCGCTCCATCGAGGTGAACACCTCGCGGTTCGTCGGATCGAGCCGGAACGCCGACGTGTACGCCGCGATCGAGCCTTCGATGTCGCCGCGGTTCGCGCGCAGGCCGCCGACGCGCGCGAGCAGCTTCGCCTTCTCGTGCGGCTCGATGATCGTCTCGGCGCGCGCCTCGAGGATGTGCGCGAGCTCGCGCTCGCGGCCGAGCGCCTCGTAGAGCATCTCGAGCCGCGCGGTGGCGACCGGGTTCTTCGGATCGCGCTCGAGCACCGACTCGTACGCGGTGACCGCATCGGCCTGACGGTTGAGCTTGTCGGCGCGCAGCTCGCCGAGCTCGAGCAGGATCTCGACCTGGCGCTTGGTCTGCTCCGGCGGCACGAGCTTGAGCTCGCGCTCGAGCACGCTCGCCATCTCGAGCCAGCGCTCGGCGCCGCGCAGCAGGCGCAGCAGGTCCTTGTGGCGCGCCTCGTCGGGCTGCGCGGCCTGCGCGATGACGAGCATGCGGATCGCGGAGTCGTTGTCGCCGAGCTCCTGCTCGTACAGCTTCGCGAGCTCGCTCGCGCGCTGTGCCTTCTCCGTCATCGAGACGGCGGCGTCGAGCTGGCGGCGGCGAACGTCCGCGAGCTCCGACCACTCGGCGATCTTCGACAGCGCCTCGGCGAGCGTCTCGAGATTTCGCGGCGTCTGCGGGGCGCCGCGGAACGCCCGCGCGAGCTCGTCCCACATGCCGAGCTTGCGTGCCGGCACCTCGATCCCGGCGAGGGCATCGGTCTGGTCGGGCTCGATCGACAGCACGTCGAGATACGCCGCGACGATCGCCTCCGGCTCGCGGTCGAGCAGCGTGAGCAGCTGCGCGATGTCCATCTGCAGCTGCGTGCGCCGCGCGAGGCCGACGTCGAGCGTCAGCTCCTCGCGTGCGAGCTGCAGCGCGCGGTCGTTGCGGCCGGCCTGGCGATGGATTCGCGCCTGCTCGCGCAGCACCTCGGGCTTGTGCGTGCCGGTCTCGGCCGCGCGATCGAGCGCCGCGAGCGCCGCATTCATGTCGCCGCGACGCTCCTCGCGCACCGCGATGTCGAGCCACAGCTCGCCGCGCTTCTCGGGTGTCGGGGCGAGCGCGATCGCCTTCTTGCGCAGCTCGATCGACTTCGGCCACTGCTGGTCGCGGTCGTAGAGCTTGGCGAGCGCGATCATCGCGTCGTCGTCGTCGGGGCGCTCCGCGATCATCCGCTCGAGCGCGGTGCGGGCGCCCGCGTGATCGCCGAGGTGCTCGTCGAGCAGCTCCGCGTACTCGCGCGCCGCCGCCGCCCGCGCCTCGCGGCTCGTCAACGACGTCGACAGCTCGGCGAGCACGCGCGCCAGGAACTCGTACCGCTTGCCCGCGCGATACACCGCCGCGAGCGCGGCCCGGCAGAACGGATCCTTCGGATCGAGGTCGGCAGCATGCTGCAGCGACTCCTCGCTCTCGACGAAGTCGCCGCGGATCAGATCGACGATGCCGCGCGCGCACCAGATCACGGCCTGGTTCTTCGGATCCGTCTCCGCCTTCGCCCACGCGGTGTACGCCTCGGCGAGCATGTCCTCGTCGCCGCCGCGCAGCAGGCGCACGAGATGATCGTGCTCGGTGCCGAGCCCGCCCGCGATCGCCCGCCGCCACAGCTCGATCGCGCGCTCCGGCTTCCCGAGCCGCTCCGCGATGATCGCCGCCCACCGCAGCGCGAGCCCGCCGCGCTCCTCGAGCCGCGCGAGCATCGCCTGGCCGGGCGTCCGGACCTCGAGCACGTCGAGCCACCACTCGGCCTGCGGCGTGTCCGCCACGTCGACGACCGCCTGCGCGAGCTGCGTCACCGCGCTCGGATCCGCGCCCGCCGCCGCCAGCTCGAGCGCGCGCCACGCATGGCACGCCGCGATCTCGACGGACTCGCTATCCGCGAGGCGCCGCCGCGCGCCGAGCGCGAGCGCCGCATCCTTCGCCGCCGCCGCCGCGAACGCGGCGCCGAGTGTCGCGATGCGCTTGCCGGCGAGCGGGTGCGCGCTGACCGTATCGTCGGCGAGCTGCGTCCACAGCTTCGCGGCCTCGGCGTGCTGCTCGTCGCGCGTCAGCGTCGCGGCGACGTGGTGGCGCGTCGCGAGCGTCTCGAGCCCGCCGCCGGACAGCGTGGCGACCAGCTCCGCGCGCCGGTCCATCAGCTCGATCAGCCGCGCATCCGCCGTCCGCTCCGCTGCATCGATCGCGACATCGATCACGCGCAGTACGCCGACGCGCGTCACGGCCGCGGCCGGCTGCGTCACCGTGTCATCGCCGATCCCGTCGAGTCGCTCGATCGCCGCCCAGCACGCCTCGAGCGCGGCCACCGGATCGTTGCCGCGATCGATCAGCAGCGCCGCGGTCGCCGCGACCTCGTCGGGCGCCGTCTTCGGACCGAGCGCCGCCTTGCGTATATCGACGACGCGCGTCCACTCGCCGCACGCGGCATGCGCGAGCGTCGCGAGCTGGATCACGTGCGCGCGCACGTGCGGCTTGAGGTCCTCGTCGAGCAGCCGGTCGCACAGCACCGCGGCCCGCTCCGGCTTGCCATGCCGCACGAGCCACGTCTCCGCGAGCTCGACCAGGATCGCGATGCTCTCGCCGAGCCGCGGCTCCGCCGCCGCGAGCGCCGCTTCATCGAGCAGCGTCGCCATCAGCCGCAGCCGCGGCGCGAGCGGATGCCGCTCCGCCAGCTCGAGATACCGGATCGCCTCCGCGAGCTCGCGCAAGCCATCCCAGCTCGCGAACGCCGTCCGCACGTTGAGCTCCGCGAGCCGCCCATCGCCATCGTCGCCCGCGAGCAGTGCCTCCGCCTCGCTCGCGACGAGCTCGAGCATGTGCTCGACGAGCATCCCGGAATCGGGCGCTTCGAGATTCTTCGTGTCCTCGAGATCTTCGCGAGGCTCCGCCTGCGCCGCCAGGACATCCGTCTTGGCGGGTGCTGCCGCTGCCGCTGCGGTTGCCGTCGCCGACAACGGAGCGCGCGGGATCGGCGGCGGCCGGGTCGGGGGCCGCCGGATCGGTGGAGGATCCGCCATGCGAACGCCGATCGTACCGGGTCTCGCTAACCTTCGCCACACGCAGCGTTTTCTACGTTGACCCCATCCCACACCGGCCGGTACGCTGGGCATACCAGATGGCGTCGTCGCGAGCGTTTTGCGTCAGCCGCGACCCCTCCATCCGCGCGCAGGTCACCGCCACCCTCGGCGCAAGCGGCCTAACCGTCGAGCATTTCGACGACCTCCCGCCGTCCACCGACGACGCGGCCCTGCTCGTCGTCGATCGCGCCACGCGCGAGCTCGCCGGCATCGCACTTACTGAAGTGCCGATCCCAGTGGTCGTCGTAGGAGACGATCTGGACGACGACGCCCTCATCACCCTCATGCACGAGGCCCCGGTCTCGCACCTCGTCGGCGATCCGCGCTCTCGCGAGCTTCGGATCACCTCCGAAAAACTCGTCACCGGCGACCTCTTCGGCCTCGAAAAATACCTGGCCGCCTCCGCGCAGACCCACGAGCGCGCCGTCGACAACGACGCGGGCAAGCGCACCGCGATCGCCGAGGTCTCCACCTGGGCCGAATCGATCGGCGCGCGCCGCCCGATCATCCACCGCATCGCCTCGGTCGTCGACGAGCTCCTGATGAACGCCCTGATCGACGCGCCCCGCGAATCCCAGCCGATGATCGCGGTCGGCACCACCGCGCCCCCGGTCCACCGCGCCCTGCTGCGCTGGGCAACCGACGGCTACCAGATCGCGGTCTCCGTCGACGACCGCTTCGGCGCCCTCCGCCAGCGCGACGTGATCGACCACGTCCGTCGCGCGCGCCTCGACCACGGCCGCCCGAACCCCGACGATCCGGGCGCCGGCCTCGGCCTCTACCTCGTGCTCGCGAACGTCGCGAGCTTCATCGTCAACGTCGACCCGGGCAACCGCACGGAGGTCGTCTGCCTGTTCGACCTCGCGCGAACCGGCCCCGCCGTCCGCACGCGCGCGCGCTCGCTGCACGTCTTCTCGTCCGAGTGACGCGCGCGCTACCGCTCCCGGCGCGGGTGGCGCGCGCGCGGGGGCCGGGGGCGCTACGCTGCGCGCATGATCGCAGTCCTTGGAACTGGTTTGCTCGGCTCGGGCTTCGCGCGCGCACTGCGCAAGAAGGGCGAGACCGTTCACGTGTGGAACCGGACGCACTCGCGCGCGCAGGCCCTCGAGGCGGACGGCTGCAAGGCGTTCGCGGATGCGGCGGCGGCGGTGCGCGGTGCGACGCGCGTGCACGTCATCGTCAGCGATGACGCGGCGGTCGATTCGACGCTGGCGGCGGCGAAGCTGGAGGCCGGGGCGCGCGTGTACGACCACACGACGACGAGCGTCGAGGGCGCGCGCCGGCGGGCGCGCGAGTGGCGGGCGAAGGGCGTGCGCTACCTGCATGCGCCCGTGTTCATGGGGCCGCAGAACGCGGCGGAGAGCACGGGGTTGATGCTGGTCAGCGGGGACCGTGGGATCGTGGACGAGGCGACGCCGGTGTTGACGACGATGACCGGGAAGCTGGTGGACTTCGGTGCGGAGGAGGGGCGGGCGAGCGCGATGAAGCTGCTCGGGAATCTGTTCCTGATGGCGCTCGCCGGCGGGTTCGCCGACATGATCGCGCTGGGCAAGGCGATGGGCGTCGGGCCAGCGGAGGTCGGGGTGCTGTTCGAGCACTTCAACCCGGGGGCGAGCCTCGGTGCGCGGTACAAGCGGATGATCGAGGGCGACTACGATCATCCCAGCTGGGATCTGGCGATGGCGCGCAAGGACGCGCGGCTGATGGAGGGCGAGGCGAAGGGCGCGGGGTTGATGGTGTTGCCCGGGGTCGCGGCGGCGATGGATGCGATGCTCGCGCGCGGCCACGGCGAGCAGGACTGGACCGTGATCGCGAAGGACCTGCTCGGGAAGTGAGCGGCAGGTGATCGCGAACGTCCTGCTCGGGACGTGAGCGCCCGGCGCAAGGTGCGCGCGTTCGCCCCGCTGGTGTGCGGCGCCACGCACGCTCCGGAAGGTGTCAGGCGGCCTGGGCGACCGAGGTCACGAACCAGGCGTGGAGGCGGTTGCCGAGGATCGTGATGTCGAGCGGGGCGAGCGTCTCCGCGGCGTTCTCGAACAGCTCGTGATCCTGGTAGGCCGCGTGGCCTTCGATCAGGGTGCGGAGGTAGGCGATGCGGCGCGGGCTCTCGGTGTCGTCGAGGCCGAACCAGAGGAGGTCGGCGAGCGCGCGCTTGATCTCGGTGTGCTCGGCGACGAGCTCGTCGCGGACGGGTTGCGCGAGGTATCCGGTCACGCACGGGTAGAGCAGCTCCTGCTCGGCGGCGAGGTGGTCGGGCAGCTCGTCGGCGAGGTTGTCGAGGGCGCGGGCGCGCTCGGCCTCGTTCGGGGAGGCGAGCGCGTCGAGGAGCGCGAGCAGGTCGTCGTGCTGCTGGGTGAGGAGCTCGAGCGGGTCCGAGATGCGAGGCATGGCTCGCGACGAGTGCAGCGCGCGTGCCACGGTCAGGGCGCGCGAAGTAGCGCGAACGCGAGCGGCGCTCCGACGAACACGAGCGACCACGACACGACCCAGGCGAGCTTTGCGCGGCGGCGCGCAGCGGCGGTGATCGGCAGCGTCGACGAGAGGCGCGGCAACTCGATCGGCGGGCGCGCGAGGCGGGTCGCGAGCGTGGCGGCGTAGAGCGCGGCGGCAGCCGCGACGGCGACGAGCCAGGGGAGGGCGGCGTGCGCGAGGCCCATGATCGCGAGCGTGAGGAATGCGAGCGCGCCGAGCGCGAACGCCATCGGGTAGCGGCGGCGCATCAGGCGCGCGTCCTTGCGGTAGGGCAGGGCGGCGGTGCCGAGCAGCGAGGCGATCGCGCGTTCGAGCGCGGTCGGTGGACGGATCTCGACGTGGGCGAGGCGCTGGCGGTCGAGCGCGGAGACGTCGCGGAGGACGCGGTCCATGACGCGCGGTGCCGCGTGACGCGCGCCGGCGAGCGCCGCCAGGCTCGCGACCGAGACGCCGAAGAGCAGGGCGGCGGAGCGGCCGTCGAGCAGGTCGCCCCTCAGCCACGGCGCGGCGAGGATCTCGGAGATGAGGATGAACGCGCCGGCCGCGCCCGGGATCGCGCCGAGGATCGTGCCGGCGGACGCGCGGTCCGCGACCGAGCGACCGACGAGCAGCGACGCCGCCCACACGACGACGCCCGGGATCAGCGCACTTGCCGCGAGCGCGAGCACGCCGGCGAAGGCGACGTGGTGCAAGAAGAACGTCAGCGGCGTGAGCGCGGGGACGTCGCCGACGAACGGCGTCGCGGAGACCTGGCGCGTCGCCTGGTGGACGGCGTACGGATCGAGCAGCGCGAGCGGCACGGCGGCGATCGCGGTCGCGAGGAAGGTGGCGAGCGCGGCGCGCGCGCAGCGAAACAGCGCGGCATCGAACAGCGGGCCGCCGCCGATCGGGAGCTGGGCGAGGAGCGCGGCGTCGCTGCGCCAGTACAGGTGGAACGGCACGCGGAGGAACGCGAACCCGTAGGCGAGCGTCGCGACGACGAGCCAGGCGCTGCTCGCGGCTCCCGGCGTCGAGCCGCGCCAGTAGACGAACGCGGCGAGCGGGAGCCCGGCGATCGCGCCGACGAGCAGCGACGGCAGGCCGGGCTGGCGGCGCTCGTGCAGGCGCATCCAGCGCAGCAGCTGCCGCGTCGTCATTCGACCCCCGCGTCCGCGATCAGCGACACGTACAGATCCTCGACGGCGGAGTGGCCCTGCGCGAGCAGCTGCTTGACCGCGTCGCCGCGGCGGTCCTCGACGAGCTTGCCGCGATCCATCACGAGGATGCGGTCGCACAGGCGCTCCGCGACGCCGAGCAGGTGCGTCGACATCAGCACCGCCGCGCCGGCATCGGCCGCCTCGCGCAGCGTCGCGCGTGCGGCCCGGGCCGCGTGCGGGTCGAGGCCGTTGAGCGTCTCGTCGAGCAGCACGAGCCGCACGGGACCCACCAGCGCCGCCGCGAGCCCGACGCGCTGCCGCATGCCGAACGACAGCTCGCGACACGGTCGCTTCGCGATCTTCGCGAGCCCGAGCTTGTCGAGCAGCGCTGCCACGGCGGCCGCATCGGCGCCGCGCGCCTCCGCGACGAACCCGACGTGCTCCTCGACGGTGAAGAAGTCGTAGAGCTGCGGCGGCTGATCGGCGAAGCCGACCTTGCCGCGCGCGGCCGCGACGTCCTGGCCCTCGACGGTGATCGAGCCCGCCGTCGGCAGGAGCACGCCGGCCATCGCCGCGAGGGTGGTCGACTTGCCGGCGCCGTTGGGGCCGAGCAGCAGCGCGATCTCGCCGGCGGCGAGCTCGAGCGAGAGCCCGTCGACCGCGGTGCGCTTGCCGTACTGGATCGTGAGCTCGGAGACCTGCGCGATCACGTGCCCCAGGTGTACACCACGACGTACATGATCTTCACCTGACCGCGCGGCGCGACGCGCGTGCGCATCGTGAAGGCCTGCGCGCCGTCCATGTGGACATCGGGGACGGATTGGTAGGCGACCGCCCAGCTCTGGCCGCGATACAGGTGCTCGCGGACGAGCACGTCGACCGAGCGCGGGCGTGCGTTGTCGATCTCGATGACGAACTCCTCGACGATGCGGCGCCGCGACTGCTCGTCGGTGAGCTCGCGCCGCTCGCGCTTGCCGGTGACCCCTTCGGCCGTGCCGATGTCGATCGTCAGCACGTCGGAGCGTCGCGTGGCGGCGTCGAACAGGCGCGTCTCGGCGAGCACGTGGCCCGCCTCGAGCAGCTTCGCGGGGCCGGCCGGCAGGTTGCGCGTCTCGCTCTCGTCGCGCGCGATCTCGAAGCTCTCGCTGACGTTCGGCGACACGGGGTCGCTGACGCCGAGCGTCGGGTCGCGCAGCGGGATCGAGCTCGGGTTGTCGAGCTTCGTGCCGATCGGATCGTAGACGAGCACGGTGCGCATGCGCCGCGGCTCGCCCTCGACGAGGCGGACGCGCGAGTCGCCGGGCTTGACGACGAGGTCGCCGAGGTCGCGCGGCTTGGCATCGTCGCTCGCGGCACTCGCGAGCTCGCTGTCGACGACGCGCGCGTGGCCTCGCAGCACGGTGCCCGTCGCGTTGTGGATCGCGAGCGAGCCGGCGAGCACGGCGCGGTCGCGCGCGGCCGAGGCTGTCAGCGTGTAGCTCGCGTCCCAGTGCACGCCGCTCGTCATGTAGCTGAGCAGCACCGATTGGCGCCCGTGCGTCTCGACGAGAAGATCGCCGAGCTCGCCGCTCGAGATCCGCGCGCCGCCGTCGAGGACGAGCACGTCCTTCGCGGTGACGCCCTCGGGGACGCGCAGGTGCAAGGTGCCCGGCACGTCGACGCGCTGCCGCACGACGGTGACGTCGCGATAGAGCGTCAGCTCGTCTCCGCTCGGACTCGCGGGTCCGCGCGGCGGGCCGTGACCGCACGCGGCGAGCACGAGCACGGCGCGAAGAACTCGCATGCGTCGAGCATAGCCGCCCCAACGCGGCGCATCCTTGTTATTGTCCGGGCGTGGCGGTCGCGACCTATCCAGGCACGGTATCGCCCCTGCGGGGACTGGATCCGTTCGGTGAAGCCGAGCGGGACGTGTGGCAAGGCCGGGAGGCCGAGCGCGACGAGCTCGCGCGCATGGTCACGGCCGACGGTTTCCGTGCGGGTCTTCTCTATGGTGAGCCAGGGGTCGGCAAGACCTCGCTCGTGCGCGCGGGCCTGATCCCGCATCTGCGCGATCACGGCATCGTCGCGCTCGCGTGCGAGGACCTCGGCGCCCCGGCGCAGAGCTTCGCGGCGGGGTTGTCGGCGTTCGGCATCCAGCCGAATGCGGGCGAGCTGCCGGTCGCGTTCATCACGCGCGCCGTCTCGAACGCCGTGCAGGGACAGCAGTTCGTGTTCGTCGTCGACGACGTCGATCTCGCGTGCGTCGACGAGCGCGTCACGCACGAGCTGTCGGATCTGTTCACGAAGGTCGTGTCGCGTTCCGCGGGGCGCGCGCGCTTCCTTTATGTATGCGCGAGCGAGCGGATGGCGGGGCTGGCGGCGCTCGAGCGGCGCACCGGCTCGCTGTTCCCGCCGAGCAACCGCTACGAGCTGCCGCGGATCCCCGGACCGGCGGCGGCGCAGATCCTCGATCGCGTGCTGTCGCTGTCGGGCGTGGCGGCCGATCCGGCGCTCGCGGAGGCGGTCGTGCGCGGCCTCGATCGCGGCGGTGGCCTGCTCGCGGCGGATCTCCAGATCTCGGCGCTCGCGATACGCGATCTGAGGATCACGTCGCAGGGGGGGCTCCAGTCGGCGGGCGGCCCGACCGAGCTCGAGAACGCGTGGCTGCACGCCGCGTGCGCCGCGACGGGCAACGAGCGCTCGGGCCTGCGGCTGTGCGCGGAGCTCGCGCAGGGCACGTACGGGCCACGGCCCGCGGATGCCGTGATCCGCCGGATCAACCTCGATCCCGGCTTCGCGCAGACCGCGTTCGGCATCCTCGAGAGTCGCGGCGTGATCGTCCGCGCCGACGGCAGCGGCACCGCGTGGATGCTGCGCCACGAGGTCCTGATGTCGCGCGTGCGCGAGCACACGGCGGCGGCGCGCGCGGCCGCGAAGCGCGCGTTCGACCTGCTCGGCAGCAAGACGCAGACGAAGCAGCGGCTGACGCTGCGCGAGATCCTGGCGCTGCGCACCGAGGGCATCGCGCCGGTGACGCCGGCCGAGGTCGACGTCATCAACTCGAGCAAGCGCTACTACATGATGATCGCGGCCGGCATCGCCGCCGTGCCGATCATCATCTTGATCGCGATCTTCGTGTCGCTGCGCGGCCACGCGTTCTTCGATCTCGCGCCGCGCGCCGGTGGCGAGCACGTCGTCGTGCGCGGCGGCCGCTCGGGGCTGCGCGCGTTCTCGTGGATGCCGGGCAGCGGCTACGGCAAGGAGCTCGCCGATACGGGCCTCACGCGCTCGATGGTGAAGCCCGAGGTCTGGAAGAAGATCGACGACCGCGACATCGTCTCGTCGAAGAGCAGCTGGGACTCCGAGCTGACCGGCATGATGGCGCCGCAGCTCGCGGGCCTCGTCGATTACGCGACGACCGGCAACGAGCAGACGCTGCAGGCGCTCGAGAAGGCGGCGAAGGATCCCGAGGATCTCGCCGAGCTGCTCACCGCGCTGCGGCCGATCGCGCGCGGCACGCCGGCCGAGGTGCACATGGTCGAGACCGCGCTCGCGATGCCGTCGCCGGCCGTGCAGCGCGCCGCCGTGGCTGCCGCCGGTGCCGCCGCGCAGCGCCGCGACGTCTACCAGGACACGCTCGTGCAGTCGCTGACGTCGCAGGACGCCGAGCTGCGCCGCATCGCATTCTCGGCCGTGCGCAACCTCGGCGATCGCGGCCGTGCGCTGTTCCAGAGCGCGCTGGCGCATGACCCCGATGCATCGGCGCGTCGCGAATTGCTCGTCGAGGTCGCGGTCGCGGCATCGACGGACGAGGGTGGCCCGCCCGTGAGCAACGCCGTGCAGGTGCTGCAGGATGCCGACGCGACCGCGCCGATGCGCGAGCACGCGAAGGAGCAGATCAAGGCCGCGATGGCGAAGGACGGCGCCGCTGCCGTCGCCGCGCTGCTGCCGGTGATCTCGCAGGAGCGCGCGCCGGCCGATGCGCGGATCTTCGCGCTCGATCTGCTGCGCCAGATGGATCAGGTTCCCGGCAAGGCCGACGACGTCATGAACGCGGCGCGCGCCGCATTCCAGTCGCACTCGGTCGCGATCCGGGCCGCCGCGCTGCCGGTCTACGCGAAGCTCGATCCGGTGCGCGCGGGCGGCGATCTGGCCTCGATGCTCGAGGACAAGAAGCTCGACAAGCCTCTGAAGGTCGCGGCGGCGCTCGCGTGGGGCGAGGTCGCATCGGCGAACAAGGACGCCGCGACGGGCGCGCTCGACAAGCTGCTCAAGGACGAGGACAGCGACGTGCGCGCGGCAGCCGCCGAGGCGGCGGGCAAGCTCGGCCGCGTCTATCAGGACAAGCTGATCAAGATGGCGAAGGGCGAGAACTACAACGTGCGCATCGGCGCCGCCGAGGGCCTCGCGAACACGGCGATCGCGGGCGCGAGCGGGCCGGTCGCCGTCGACGGCATCGCCCAGCTGTGGCGCGAGAAGGGCCGGCCGCGGCGCGATGCCGCCAAGGTGTTCGCGCACCTCGCGATGAAGAAGCCCGGCTACGTGATCGAGTACCTCGCGAGCGCCGCGAAGAACACCGAGGACCCGGCGCTGCATCCGATCGGCGTCGAGGGGCTGTGCGCGGCGTCGTTCGCCGGCTCGCCCGATGCGCGGCGCGCGCTCGCGCGGTCGACGGATGACCCGAGTGTCGAGGTGCGACGCGCGGTGATGTCGTGCGTCGCCGATGGGCCCGATCCGGCGAAGAACGGGGCCGCGATCGCCGCACGCCTCGTCCGCGATCCGGACGGCGAGATCCGCGCCGATGCGGCACGCGTGCTCGCGATGACGGTCGGCAAGGGCAAGGTCGGCGGCGGCATCGCCGATGCGCTCGTCGCGCTGCTCGACGATAGCGACCGCGACGTCCGCCTGATCGGCATCCGCGCGATCGGCACGCTCGGCCCCGATGCGCCGAAGAGCGCATCGACCGCGATGAGCAAGCTCTTCGAGCGCGCGGACGAGGGCGAGAAGCTCGCGCTGCTGCGCGCCGCGAAGCAGATCGGCGCCGCCGACCTCGTCGGCATCGCGATCGCGGACAGCTCGGCGCTGGTGCGCGTGGCGGCGGTCGATGCAGCGCTCGGCTCGGGCATGCGCGCGGCGGCGACGCTGTCGGCGGCCCTCGCCGATGCCGATCCGTCGGTGCGCAAGGCCGCGCTCGAGCACCTCGCGAAGGACAAGATCGATCCGCAGGTCCTCGATCGTGCGCTGTCGCTCGCGGTCCGCGATCCGGATCCCGAGCTCAGCCAGCTCGCGCTGACCACGATCGCGCGCGTCGCGCCGAAGGAAGCGGTTGTAGCGCGGCTGCATCGCTCGCTCGCCTCGCGTCTCGAGCGCGAGCGCGCCCAGGCGGCGGCCGCCGCGGTCGGCCTCGTCGATCGCGATCCGGCGCTCAGCGTGCAGCTGCTCGAGCCGCTGCTCGACGATCCGTCGCACGACGTGCGCTCCGCGATGCTGCCCGCGCTCGCCGCCGCGTACGCGAAGACGAACACGCCCGACAAGCTCGCCGACCTCATGGAGGACAGCGAGACGCACGCGATGCGCCGCCTCACCGCCGCCGCCGCGTTCGTCACCCTCGCGAAGACCGACGCGGGCAGCGCGGCCTCGCTCGCCGCGCTCAAGAAGATCGCCGCCGACGGCCCGCCGATGGCGCGTCACAGCGCGAAGCTCGTCGCGGGCCTGATCGCGGGCAAGGCGGACGGCCTCGCGTTCCTGCAAGAGCTCGTGCCCTGACAGGCTCGTGCAGCTGCGACGAGCTCATGCCGTAGGCTCAGCCGGCGGTCTGCAGGCCGGCCGCGATGCCGCCGATCGTCGTGAACACGATCCGCGTCAGCCGCTCCGCATCGCCCTGGCCAGCGCGCCGCCGGCGCAGCGCCTCGATCTGGATGTGCGAGAGCACGTCGAGGTGCGGGTTGCGCCGCTCGACCGACGCGACGAGATACGCGCGGCTCGCGAGCGGCGGCGTCATGCCGAGCGTGTCGCGGAGCGCGTGCACCGTCTTCGCGTGCTCCGCCTCGATCAGCTGGAACAGCTGCGCCGCGTCGGGATCGGCGAGCCGCGCGTACTCGCGCGCGACATCGATATCGCTGCGCACGAGCGACACCTCGCAGTTGCGCACGAGCGCGCGGAAGAACCGCGACTGCTCGCACAGGTGGCGCGTGGCCTCGGGGCCGATCTGCGCGACGAGCGACTCGATCGCCGTGCCCACGCCGAACCAGCCCGGGATGCCGTGCCGGCTCTGTGTCCACGAGAACACCCACGGGATCGCGCGCAGCGTGTCGAGCGACATCTTCTTCGCGCGCCAGGTCGGGCGCGAGCCGATCGGCAGGTGCGCGACGTCCTCGATCGGCGTCGCCGCCACCGTGTAGCGCGCGAGGCGATCCTCGTCGCTGGTCAGTGACAGGTACGCGGCGCGTGCCGCATCCGCCGCCTTCGCGAGGTGCTGCTCGGCCGCCGGATCTTCGTCAGGCACTCGCTCCGCTGCCGCGGCGCCGAGGATCGCGGCGAGCGTCAGCTCGAGATCTCGCTCGGCGATCGCGGGTCTCGCGTAGCGCGCGGTCACCGTCTCGCCCTGCTCGGTCACGCGCATGCGCCCGCGGATCGCCTGCGCCGGCTGCGCGCGGATCGCATCGCTCGCGGGCCCGCCACCGCGGCCCAGGGCACCGCCACGGCCGTGGAAGATCGTCAGCAGCACGTCGTGCTCGCTCGCGACGCGCGCCAGAGCCTGCTGCGCGTGCCGCAGCGCCATCGACGACGCCACATAGCCGACCTGCTTGCCCGAATCGCTGTAACCGACCATCACCTCGAGCTCGGCTTCGCCTCGCTTCCCATCTCCAATTGCGCCATTCGGCGCGGGGCCGAGCTCCGTGCGCAGCACGGGGTTGTCGAGCATCCCGCGCGCGATCTCCTCGGCGCGGTCGAGGTCCTCGAGCTGCTCGAGCAGCGGCACCGGCCGCAATTCGCCGGGCGCCAGGCCCGCCGCGCGCGCGAGGAACACGACCTCGAGCAGGTCCGAGACATCGCGCGTGAAGCTCGTGACGTAGCGCTCGCACGCGCGCGCTCCCAGCTCGCGGCGCGCCCGCCCGACGACATCGAGCGTCCACAGCAGCTCGCGCGTATCGGCCGTCAGCGCCTCGCGGTCGCGCACCGGCGCGATCGGCTGCGCGAGCACGTCGCCGAGCACGCGGCGCCGGCCGGCCTCGTCTAGATCGAGGTAGCCGGGGCGCCCGCCGCGCGCGAGCAGCTCGCCGACGACGCGGTCGTGCACGCCGGAGTGCTGCCGCAGATCGAGCGACGCGAGGTGAAACCCGAAGACATCGACGCGCCGGAGCGCATCGCGCAGCTCCTGGTTCGCGACCTTCTCGAAGCCGGCTGCGCGCAGCGTTCGATCGATCACCGCGAGATCCGCGCGATAGCGCGCCGCATCGACATACCCGTGCTCGCCGTGATCGAGCGTCGCACGCAGGCGCGCCTGCACGTACCACAGCTTCTCGCGCCACGGCTCGTGTGCGGTGCGCGGCCGCGCGTGCGCCGCGACCTCGGGCAGCCGCTCGCGATCGTGCTCGATCGCGGCCATCAGCTCGTCGAGCGAGCCACTGCGCGCGCGGAGCGCCGAGATCGACAGCACGCGCCCGAGCTCCTCGACATCGTGCAGGTACCGCGTCAGCACGGTCTGCCGCTGGCGCTGCAGCGCCGCGCGCGTGACGGCCGCCGTGACGTTCGGGTTGCCGTCGCGGTCGCCGCCGACCCACGAGCCCCAGCGCAGGAACGTCGGCAGGCGCCACGTCCCGCCGAGGCGCAGCTCGAGCCGATCCTCGAGCGTGCGATACAGCCTCGGCGTCACCTCGAGCAGCGAGCGGCGGAACACCTCGAGCGCGGTCTCGACCTCGTCGAGCGGCGTCGGCCGGCGCACGCGCGCGTCTTCTGTCGCGTGCAGCGCGAGCACCTCGGCCTCCAGCGCGTCGCCATGCTCGTCGAGCCGCTGCGCGATCCGCGTCAGGTGATCGAGCGAGCTGCGCCGCCGCGACTCGGTCGGGTGCGCGGTGATCACCGGCATCACGAGCGCGCGGTCGAACAGCGCGTGCAGGTCGCGGTCGCGGAAGCCGGCCTCGATCAGCCCGTCGATCGCGGCCGCCGCGCCATCGGCCGGATCGTCGCCGCGCGCGTGCAGCGCCCGCAGCCGCTCGCGCTCCTCGGCGGTGTTCATCAGGTGGCACTCCAGCGCGTGTGCGCGCGCGGCCGCCTCCATGTCGTCTTCGCTCAGCGCCTCGATCTCGCCGGCGAACGCCCGCCGGTCCATCCGGCCTGCGCGCAGCGCGTACGCCGCGTCGCCGAGCCGCCGGCACATCGCCTCGACGCGCCCGCCGCCGAGCGTCGCGACCGCGCTCCACAACGCTCCGATCAATCGCGAGAGGTCGGCACGTAACAGCTCGGACTCCACGAGCCCGCTATACCTCAGTTATCCCGCGTTGCGGGATTCACCCCTGTTGGTGTGCGTCGTGCTTCGCACGCCGTCGTTGTTCAGGGGCTCCCGCCCACCACATACAGGTGGCCCGCGTTCAGCGCGTACACGCGGCCCTCCCGATCGAGCACGACGGGCGTGTACGCGGCGCCGAGCGCCGTGTCGAGCAGCAGGTTCCCCCGCAGCTGGCCGTCCTTGCCGACCGCGTACAGGTTGCCGTCCTCGCTGTTCGCGTACAGCGTGCCCGCCGCGTCGATCGCGGGAGCGTTGATGCACCACTCGAAGCCGGTCGGGTGGTCGTCGGTGCAGGTCACGCTCCCGTCGGGCTGACGCGCGCAGCTCTGCGTGTTCGTGCTGCGGAACTGCCACTGCCACGCGAAGCCCTCGTTCAGCATCGTCAGGTCGAACGGGCCGCCGGGGCCGTTGAAGCCGTAGTGGTTGTCCTTGACCGCGATGCGCGTCGCGCCGTCGATCACGGCGACCGCCGGCGTGAGGTCCCAGCCGAAGTCGTAGGTGCCCTCGATCTTGCCGGCGCGCGAGAGCTCGAACAGATGGCCGCGATCGCCGTTGTAGAACGACCACGATCCGTACAGCACGCGCCCGTCGGGCAGCACGACCGGCGACGAGGTCGAGTCATCCGTGACCTCCGGCGCCGGCGCCATCCCGGTCTGCGGCTCGACGCCCGTCGGCGCGCCATCGGCGCAGCCCGTCGTGACGAAGCAGCCGTCGGCGAGGCGATCGCGCAGCGACACCGCCCAGTTGACGTCGAACACGCCGGGGTTGATCGACAGCACGTACGAGTAGCGCGCGACGCCTTGCGCGTGCGTCGCCACGTACAGCGTGCCATCGGACGCGAGCGCGACCGCCTGGTTCATCCCGGGCACCTGCGGTCCGCAGTCGACGAGCGGCGGCTTCTGCACGACGCCATCGACGATCACCGGCCACGGCGGCGGCGTCGCCACGGGATCGTAGGCGCCGTAGCACTTCGTTGGCGCGTCGGGCACCAGCTCGTCGTAGCGTGCGGTGCGCACGCGGCCGTCGCCGTCGATCTCGACGAGCGTCGCGACCTCGGCGCGCCCGTTCGGATCGTCGTGATCGAACGCCGCGGCGTTGTAGAACACGCTGTCACCGAACGCGGCGAGCGCGCCGATCACGTACGTGTTCGCGTCGTGGCCGAATGGGCGCGTCTCGCGCACCACGTGCCCCGTCTCGTCGAGGAACGCGACGCCGCCGCTCGCGATCGGCACCGCCAACCGCGAGCCCGCGATCACCGGCTGGAACACGACCTCGCGCCCGGGCGGCGGTTTCCAGCTGCTCTCGTACGTCCACTGCTCGACGAGCGCGCCCGCCTCCCAGCGATAGCCGACCTCCGACCACGTCTGGCTCGCGAACCGGTACAGATCCTCGGGGTGGCGGCAGTGCATCGTCGGATCCATGTCCTCGACGCACGGCGTGAACGTGCCGCCCTTGCGGAGCATGAACACGCGGTCGCCGTCGACGAGCGGTGCCTGGTAATGGACGATCAGATCGCCATCGGCGGCCGCGACCTCGTCGGGCACGAGCGGATCGAACACGACATCCGCGAGCACGTGCTCGAGCGGCTGCCCGGTCGCGCAGCTGGCGCCGGTGTGCTGCGCGTTGTTCCCCCACTGATGCCAGTCGGCGCAGTGCGGATCGGGCGCGCGCGCGGCGTTGTCGCCGCAGGCCGCCAGCAGCAACACTAATCCCGATACACGGACCATCGCTTCACGCTCACCGGCTCGCGCAGTGCCTTCGACTCGTAGGTCAGCTGCTCGAGCTCGGCCTTCTCGCCGGCGAGGTACTCGGCGACGCCGGTCGCGCGATACGTCGCGTCGCTCATGGCGATCTGATAGCCCTCGGCGAGCGCCTGCAGCTTCGCGGCGATGTTCACGGTCCCGCCGAAGAAGTCGGCGTTCGCGTTGAGCCGCACCGCGATGCACGGACCGGTGTTGAGCGAGATGCGCAGCCGGATCGGCGTGTCGGTGCGCTTGGGATGGAACGTCTGGTGGATCTGCTGGCTCGCGCGCACCGCATCGACCGGGTTGACGAACGTCGCCATCACCGCATCGCCGATCGTCTTGACGACCGCGCCGCGGTTCTTCGTCACGATCGCGAACACCTCGTCGAAGTGCTTCTTGATCTCGACGAACGCCGCCGGATCGCCGCGCGACGCGTAGAACGCCGTCGAGCCGACGACATCCGTGAACAGCAGCGTCTGCTCGCCGACCGCGAGCTTCACGTCCGCGCCGATGTAGTCCTCGCTGAACAGATCGCGGAACTCCTGGAACGAGAGCAGGGCGCCCGGACGCAGCGCGAGATCGCTCCAGGTCGCGCGCTCGATCGTGAACGTCTCCGGCTCGCTGCCGTCGTTGACGAACGTGACCGCCGGATCCGGCGACGCCTTCACGATCGTCCCCTCCGGATGATCCTCGTACGTCAGCTCGCCCGGCGCGCCTTCCTCGATGTCGAGGTACCAGCCGCCGCGATGGCCGGCCCACACCGTGTAGCGCCCGGGATCGAGCCGCGGATGCAGCACGGCCTTCGCGCCGGGCGCGACGCTCGTCTGCACGCGGATGTGTTCCTTCGTCGCCGGCTCCGCGCTGCAGTACAGCCGCTCCGGAACCTCGCGCACCGACGGGTGCACGCGGAACGTGACCTCGACCGCCTCGAGGCTGTCGGTCGTGAAGTCGACCTGGCACGCCTCGCAATGACCCTCGGCCTGCAGCGCGCTGAGCTTGTTCGTCTCGTCGCGCACGCCGCGGCAGTGCGGACAGATCGTGTCCCAGCTGAGATCGAGCAGACCGACGCGCGTCGCGTGCAGCGCACAGCGCAGCACCTCGATCTCCGGCAGCTTCCAGACGCGCGCGCGCTCGCGGATCTGGATGCGATGCAGATCGGCGTCGTCGCCGGTGCGGATCCAGTCGACGAGCGCATCGACCGCGCGCGCGTCGAGCCCCTCGGCGACGAGCTGCTTGCGGCCCGCCTCGAGTCGCCCCTGCGCCTCCTCCGACAAGGCCGGCGGCGGCAGCTGCAGCACCTCCGGCCGCAGCCGATCGAGCTGCGCGGCGAGCGCGGGCAGCACGCGGCGATATGCCCGCTCGAGCGAGGGAAACCCGAGGCGAAGTGCCGCCGCGTACAGCGCGCCGCGCGGCACCGCTCCGAAATACAGGTAGAGGCGCGTACCGGTCGGCGTCGGTTCGAGGCGGTGGATCGCGTACATCACGCGCATGAAGCCGCGCTCGTAGATCCTCGTGGACGTGAGCCACTGCTCGGCGACCCAGTTCCACGGCACCTCCATCCACTCGTGCTTCACGCCCGCGACGGTCGCGGTGCCATACCGCTTTCCGGCTTTCTCCGAGAACGTCATCTCCGCCGTACGCAGCGCGCGATTCATGCGTGACGTATCCGAGATAAACGGCCACAGGTCGCGTGGAGCTCCAGGTAGCTCGAACGTCCACAGCCGCTCGATCCGCTTCTCCTTCGCAAACTCTGCAGGCCAGGGATGCAGCTCGAGGAGCTGAGCCACGGTCAACGGCTCCGAGCGCGCTAGGGCAGTCGCCATCCCGAGCCGCGAGCATACCGTGGTAACAATGGTTCCGTGAACGTCGGGGAGATGTTCGTGCGCCTGGCGCAAACCCGCGCACATCCGACCGCGCTGCTCGAGCGCACCACCTCCGGCGAGCTGTTCATCCTCTGGGCGAACGACGCCGCGGTCGCACGGCTCGGCGGCAACACCGGCTCGCTGCGCGCCGTCTCGGCCGAGTACCCGCGCTGGGACTCCGTCTGCCGCGCGGCGCTCGCGAGCGGCCGCCCCGTCGAGCTCGACGCCGAGAACCTCGCGTACACGGTCACGCCGCTCGACGAGCACACGCTCGCCGTCGAGAGCCGTCCGCGCGACGAGCGCTTCGACATGCTGTTCTCGCAGCACGTCGACGGCGTCTTCTTCATGACGCTCGACGAGCCGATCGACTGGGCCAACGGCGATCACGACGCGCTGCTCGGCTACGCGTTCGAGCACCTGCGCATCACCGCGATCAACGAGGCGATGTGCGTGCAGATCGGCCGCCCGCGCAACGAGGTGCTCGGCACCGTGCCGCGCGATCGCTGGATGCACTCCGAAGCGAGCTGGCGCCGCAACATGCGCGTGCTCTACGACCAGGGCCAGGTCCATCACTCGCTGTTCGCGATGAAGGACAGCGAGCGCCCGCACTGGGTCGAAGGCGCCTACGCCTGCATCTACGACGCGCAGGGACGCATCACCGGGCACTACGGCACGCAGCGCGACGTCAATCAGGAACGCGAGGCCGCGATCGAGCTCGCGCGCAGCCAGCACCGGCTCTCGCTCGCGATCGAAGGTGGCGAGATCGGCGTCTGGGAGTACGACCCCATCAAGCGCACCGTCATCTACGACCGCAAGTGGATGGAGCGCTTCGGCTACGACCTCGAGCGCACGCCCTTCACCGACGCGCAGTGGTGGGCGAACCAGATGCACCCCGACGACCTCGCCGAGTTCGCGCGCTCGTTCATCGCGCACCGCGCCGGCGAGTCCAAGCTCCACCGCGTCGAGCACCGCGTGAAGAACGCCGCCGGCGACTGGGTCTGGCTCCTCACCTCCGGCAAGGTCTCCGCGCGCGCGGCCGACGGCACGCCGACCAGCTACACCGGCACCTCCGTCGACATCACCGAGCGCAAGCGCCTCCAGGACCGCCTCTCGGCCTCCGAGCGCATGGCCTCCGTCGGCACGCTCGCCGCCGGCGTCGGCCACGAGATCAACAACCCGCTCACCTACATCATGCTCAACCTCGAGCTCCTCGATCGCGAGCTCCAGCACGACCAGCCGCGCCTCGAGCGCATGCGCACGATGGTCGATCAAACGCGCTACGGCACCGAACGCGTCCGCTCCGTCGTCCGCGACCTCCAGGCCCTCACCCGCGCCCACGAAGATCGCGTCACGCCGATCGACCCCGCCACGATCCTCACCCGCTGCCTCGAGATCGCGCACCACCAGATCAAGCACCGCGCCCAGGTCATCCGCGATCTCCACCCGGTCCCTGCCGTCCTCGGCAACGAAGGCCGCATGGTGCAGCTCTTCCTCAACCTCATCATCAACGCCGCCCAGGCGATCCCGGAAGGCGACGTCGCCCGCAACACCATCCGCGTCTCCACCACCACCGACGCCGCCGGCCGCGCCATCATCGAGATCGCCGACACCGGCTCCGGCATCGCCCCCGAGCACGTCTCGCGCATCTTCGACCCGTTCTTCACGACCAAAGCCGTCGGCGAAGGCACCGGCCTCGGCCTCGCGATCTGCCGCACGATCGTCGTCTCGATGGGCGGCGAGATCGAGGTCGACACGGCCCCCGGCACCACCTTCCGCGTCCGCCTCCCGCGCGCCCCCTCCACCTCCGCGACCACCACAGTCTCCGCCGACGGGGCCCCCGCGCGCCGGCAGCGCGTCCTGGTCATCGACGACGAACCGCACGTCGGGACCCTCCTGGCCCGCGTCCTTCCCGAGCACGCCGTCACCGCCGAGACCTCCGCGCGCGCCGCCCTCGTCCGCCTCCGCCGAGGCGAGCAGTTCGACCACATCCTCTGCGACCTCATGATGCCGGACCTCACCGGCATGGACTTCTACGACGCGCTCGCCTACATCGACCCCGCGCTCCAGAGCCGCGTGATCTTCATCTCCGCCGGCGCGTTCACCGACCGCGCCCGCACGTTCCTCGAGCAGGTCTCGAATCCGCGGCTCGACAAGCCGTTCGACATGGCCGAGCTGGCCGCGATGCTCCAGTAGCGCCGCCGCCGCCGCCGCCGCCGCCGCCGGCGGCGTGCAGCGCAGCCAGCGCGCGCTACCACACGCCCGCCGAGCTGCGGTCCTCCAACCGAGCGGCGATACCACTCCCTACCGAGCCGCGTTCCTCCAACCGAGCGGTGCTACCAGACCCCTGCCGAGCGGCGCTGTGGCCTCCAACCGAGCGGCGCTACCAGTCCCCGCCGAGCTGCCGTCCTCCAACCGAGCGGCGCCGCGGCACCCCAGGCACCTCGCGCTGATCGACGAGCCCATACATCCGCCAACCCGTGCGCAGCAACCAGCTGCCCGGCGCATGCACGGGCAGTGGCTCGTACGTCGGCGGCCACCCGTGCACCTGCCCCGCCCAGCCATCGAAGCTCGACGCGCTCGAGAACGGATCGATCGCGAATGCGCGCAGCTCCGGCACCCGATCCTCGCGGTGCTTGCGCCAGTTGTTGAGCACGTAGCTCCACGCGTGCCGCGCCTGCCGCCGATTCGTGATGACCTCCTCGTTGTAGCGGTCGCCAAACACCGTGCCGCGCCGCCGCTGCGCGCGCCCCTTCGAGCACACGGAATTGAGGTGCTTCGCGGCCGAGATCTCGAACGCCTGCATGCCGCGCGCGAGCGCCACCTTGTCGTGCGCCTCGACGAGCAGGTGCACATGCGACTGCTCGATGCTCACACCGACGATCCGGCAGTCGCGCCGCCGATACACACAGCACATGGCACGCCGGATCGCCATGTACGCATCGCGCGTCCGCAGCGCCTGCATCACCTGCACGACACGCAGCGTGATGTGGACGGGCGTCGCCTTCGTGATGGCCGGCCGCGTACGATGCCGCTCGCTCGCGTGATACCGCCCCGGCGTGATCGGGCGCCCGGCGCCTCGTCGCTTGCCGCCGCGCTGCTTGAACAGTTTCTGCTGCACATGTCGCATTCGCGCCCGCCCCATGCATCACAGGTAAGCACGCCTGCCTCATGGTGCAAGGTAGAAAGCGCCGATATCGTACCGAGATCACGAGCTGCGGAGCGCAGCGGCTCGTGGGCCGCTGCGGCGCTGGCAGGATCTCGCGGCAATCACGCGCGCGCAGCAGCCAGGCGCTCTCCTCATGGCTCGCTCGAGCACGGTGGTGGTGGCTTGCTCGAGCACGGGTGGTTGCGACCCGCTGGCTCGATCACGGCCCTAGCTCGCGCGCGTCGCGCTCCCCGGCCGCACGCGCCATCGCGCGCAACGCACGTGCGCCATTTGCACGCGCCTCCGCCCGAACCGCGCATCGCGCCCCGCTGCGACCGCCGCGCGGCAGGCCGCGACACCCCGCGACACCCGGCGGTTGCCTCTGGCGCGCCACGCGGTCGTCGTTATGCTGATGGCGATGGCACTCATCGGGAACATCATCTGGTTCGTGCTGGGCGGCGTGTGGATGGGCCTCGCGTGGTGGCTCGTCGCGGTCGTGATGGCGCTGTCGATCGTCGGGCTGCCGTGGGCGCGCTCGGCGTTCGTGATCGGCAGCTTCTGCTTCATGCCGTTCGGGCGGGATGCGATCGATCGCGAGGAGCTGACCGGTCGCCGCGACCTGGGGACGGGGACGCTCGGGTTCCTTGGCAACGTGATCTGGTTCCTGGTTGCGGGCTGGTGGCTCGCGCTCGGGCACATCGCGGCCGCGATCGCGAACGCGATCACGATCATCGGAATTCCGTTTGCCGTGCAGCACGTGAAGCTGGCGCTGTGTGCGCTGGCGCCGGTGGGCAAGACGGTGGTGCCGAAGGATGTCGCGGCGCGGGCTCGCGCGCGCTACTAGGTTGCGAGCGGACCGGGGGCTATCGGGCGCCTCTCGTCGACGGAAAATGCGAGCTTCGCGGGCGGATTCGGCGCTCGCCCGGCGGTGGGGGCGGGGCTAAGCTCGCCGCGTGAGCGAGACGAGATTCGCGACGTGCCCTCTGTGCGAGGCGACCTGCGGTGTGGCCGTGGAGGTCGAGGGCGACCGGGTGGTCGGTGTGCGCGGCGACGAGCAGGATCCGTTCAGCCGCGGGTACATCTGCCCGAAGGGGACGGCGCTCGCGGATCTGCATCACGATCCGGATCGGTTGCGGCAGCCGCTCGTGCGCGAGGGCGCGACATGGCGCGAGGCGGGCTGGGAGGAGGCGCTGGAGCTGGTCGCGCGGCGGCTCGGCGAGGTGCGCAAGCGGCATGGCAAGCACGCGGTCGCGGTGTATCAGGGCAATCCGAGCGCGCATAACCTCGGGCTGTTGACCTACGGGCAGCTCGCGCTGCGCACGCTCGGGACGCGCAACATGTACTCGGCGACGAGCTTGGATCAGCTGCCTCACATGCTGGCCGCGCTGACGATGTTCGGGAACCAGCTGCTGATGCCTGTGCCGGATGTGGACCGGTGCGACCTGTTCGTGTGCCTGGGAGCGAATCCGCTCGCGAGCAACGGCAGCATCATGACGGCGCCCGATATCCGGGGGCGGCTCAAGGCGATCCAGACGCGCGGCGGCAAGGTGATCGTGCTCGATCCGCGGCGCACGGAGACCGCGGAGAAGGCGGACCGGCACCTGTTCTTGCGGCCGGGTGGGGATGCGGCGCTGCTGCTCGGGATGATTCATGTCGTGTTCGCGGAGGGGCTGGCGCGCCCGGGGCGGCTGCCGATGCGCGGGCTCGACGAGCTGCGCGCGGCGGCCGCGAGCTGGACGCCGGCGAAGGCGGAGCGGGCGTGTGGGGTGGCGGGGGCGGAGATCGAGGCGCTCGCGCGCGCGCTCGCGACGACGAAGCGGGCGGTCGTGTACGGGCGCATCGGGGTGTGCACGCAGGAGTTCGGCGGGCTGGCGGCGTGGCTGTGCTACGCGGTCAACGCGCTGACCGGGCATCTCGACGAGCCCGGCGGGCTCATGTTCACGACACCCGCGATCGATCCGCTGCCGCTCGCGAAGTGGCTCGGCTTCGACGGTGGGTTCGCGCGCTGGCGGAGCCGGGTGTCGGGCGCGCCGGAGTTCGGCGGCGAGCTGCCGATGAGCGTGCTCGCGGAGGAGATCGAGACGCCGGGCGAGGGCCAGGTGCGCGCGCTGATCACGAGCGCGGGCAATCCGGTGCTGAGCGCGCCGGGCGGGCCGCGCCTGGAGGCGGCGCTGCGCGGGCTCGACTTCATGGTCAGCGTCGATCCGTACGTCAACGAGACCACGCGCCTCGCGCACGTGATCTTGCCGCCGACGAGCGCGCTCGAGCGGGCGCACTACGATGTCGCGCTGGCCGCGTTCAGCGTCCGCAACGTGGCGAAGTACTCGGCGCCGGTGTTCGAGCGCAAGCCTGATCAGCGGCACGACTGGGAGATCTACGCGGAGCTGTTCGCGCGGATGAAGCTGCCCGTCGGCGCGGGGCTGGCCGCGAAGGCGCTCGCGGCGGTCGGCCCCGAGGGCGTGCTCGAGATGGGGCTGCGGATCGGGCCGCACAAGCTGACGATGCGGAAGCTGCGCGAGGCGCCGCACGGGATCGATCTCGGGCCGCTCGAGCCGCGGTTGCCACGACGCCTCGGCACGCGCGACAAGCAGATCGAGCTCGCGCCGCGGATCTACCTCGACGATCTGCCTCGGCTCGAGCGTGCCGCGCAGCCGCAGGGCCTCGTGATGATCGGGCGGCGCCACCTGCGCTCGAACAACTCGTGGCTGCACAACAGCGAGCGCCTCGTGAAGGGGCCGGTGCGCTGCACGGTGCTGATGCATCCCGAGGATGCGGCGCAGCGCGGGCTGGCCGACGGCGCCAGCGCGCGCGTGACGACGACCCGCGGCGCGATCGAGCTGCCCGTCGAGATCACCGACTCGATGATGAAGGGCGTGGTCAGCGTGCCGCATGGCTGGGGGCACGGGCGCGAAGGGGTGCGGCTCGGCGTCGCGCGCACGGTCGCGGGGGCGAGCATCAACGACATCATCGATCCCGCGCGCACCGACGCCCTGAGCGGAACGAGTGCGCTGTCGGGGCAACCCGTGGAGGTCTCGTGAACGTGTTCGACAAGATCGGCGCCGAGAAGCTGCGCGCCGTGATCAGCGATTTCTACGACCGCATCTTCAGCGATCTGATGATCGGCTTTCTGTTCCAGGGCAAGAACAAGCAGCACCTGATCGACCGCGAGTACGAGTTCACGGCGGGTTTCCTCGGCGGCAAGGAGATCAAGTACACCGGACGGCCGATGCGCGAGGCGCACGCGAAGTCGCCGATCTTCGGCGGGCACTTCGAGCGGCGCTTGCAGATCCTGCGCGAGACGATGGCCGATCACGGCGTCGATCCAGACGTGCAGCGCGTGTGGCTCGATCACTCGTATGCACTCCGCCCCCAGATCACGACCGACAAGGGCTCCGAGTGTAAGGACACGTCCGTCGTCGCTACCCCACCGCTGCCCGATCCCGACCGCCCCGTGAAGCTCGGCCGCAGGTGATAGAATCGTCGCTGGGTGATCGGCGACGTCATTGGGAACTTTCGCCTCGTCGAGCGTCTGGGACGCGGAGGGATGGGCGAGGTCTATCGCGCGGAGCATCGCGATCTGCAGACGCCCGTCGCGGTGAAGCTGCTCAACGAGGACATCTCCGAGGATCACGATCACGTGCAGCGCTTCTTCAACGAGGCGCGCATCGTCAGCAAGATCAAGCACGCCGGCACCGTGAAGATCTTCGACAGCGGCTTTCACAAGTCGCAGGCGTATCTGATCATGGAGCTGCTCGAGGGCGAGTCGCTCGCGCGGCGCCTCGACCGCGGACCGCTGCCGCCCGCGCAGGTGCTCGACGTCTCGCGCCAGATCGCGAGCGTGCTCGAGGCGACGCACCGTCAGGGCGTCATCCATCGCGATCTCAAGCCCGACAACATCTACCTCGTCCACGACGACGAGCGCGCGAGCGGCGAGCGCGTGAAGATCCTCGACTTCGGCATCGCGAAGCTCTCCGGCGGGACGATGGCCTCGCCGAAGACGTCGGGCACGATGGGCACGCCGGCGTACATGGCGCCCGAGCAGTGGAGTGACTCGTCGCAGGTCGACTGGCGCGCGGACGCCTATTCGCTCGGCTGCGTCATGTTCGAGATGGCGTGCGGGCGGCCGCCGTTCGTCGCCGCGACGATCCCCGAGGCGTACACGAAGCACGCGCACACGCAGCCGCCGTCGCCGCGCTCGCTCAACCCCGACGTCTCGCCTGACCTCGACGCGTTGATCCTGCGCCTGCTCGCGAAAGATCCCGCGGATCGCTGCGTGTCGATGGGGCAGGTGACGCGCGAGCTCGAGGCGATCGCGAACGGCACGGACCCCGCTGCCGTCGCCCGCGACTCGCGGCCGATCCGCGCGCAGTCCCCGCGGCCCGATGCAGAGCGCCCGACGCCCAACCTGCCGGCCGTGCCTCCGCCGACGATGACCACGCTCGGCGCGAGCGCCGCCGAGATCCATGCGACACGCGCACGCCGGCCCGCACTCGTCGGCGGCATCGTCGCGGGCATCGCCGTGCTCGGCGTTGTCGTGATCGTGATGACGCGCGGCGGAGCGAAGAGCGCCGCACAGGAGCCGGCGGGCTCGCCGGAGGTTTCGCCGGCCGCGGCAACGTCGGTGCAGCCGCCGCCGCCGAAGCCCCTACCGCCACCGCAACCGTCTCCGCAGCAGCAACCGCAACCGTCGCCGCCGCCGCAACCGCAACCGTCGCCGCCGCCGCAACCGCAAGCGCAACCGTCGCCGCCGCCGCCGCAACCGCAAGCGCAACCGTCGCCGTCGCAACCGGCACCGGCACCGCAACCGCAACCGCAACCGCACACGCATGCGGCCACGCACGCGACGCCGAAGCCGCCGCCGGTCGTGCATCACACGCCCACGCCGTCAATCGACGCGGGCGCGCCGAAGCCACCAGCTGGTGATGACCTCGGAGGCCGGCTGTGAAGAAGCTCGCCGCGCTCCTGCTGCTCGTCGCGACCAACGCGCGCGCCGACGAGGCGACCGCGACCGCCGCCTACAAGCAGGCCGAGGAGCTCGCGAAGCAGGGCAAGCTCGTCGAGGCGTGCCCGCTGTACGAGGCGAGCTATCACGCCGATCCGAAGCTCGGCGCGCTGCTGCACGCCGCGGACTGCGAGGAGAAGATCGGCCGCACGGCGACGGCGTGGGCGGAGTTCACCGACGCGGTCGAGCTCGCGGGCAAGCTCGCCGATGCGCGCGTCGATGTCGCGAGGCGCCGCGCCGCCGCGCTCGAGCCGAAGCTCGCGAAGCTGCACCTCGCGCCGCCGAAGCAGCTGATCCCGGGGCTCGTCGTGAAGCGCGATGGCGCCGACATCACCGTGCTCGTCGGAACCGACATCCCGCTCGACCCGGGCGACCACACGATCGTCGCGAGTGCCGCCGGGTACCAGGACTGGACGAAGACCGTCTCGATCACGACGCCCGGTAAGGTCGAGATCGAGATCCCCGTGCTCGACAAGCAGGTCGTCGAGGCGCCGAAGCCGGTCGTGCACGAGGGCACGCTGAAGATCACGACGCTGCCGAACGCCGAGATCCTGCTCGACCAGCAGCGCGTCGGCACGGGCAGCTACGAGGCGAAGGTGAAGAGCGGCGGGCACACGCTGCGCGTCGTGGCCGGTGGGATGCGGCCGTATCAGAGCGAGATCGTCGTCGGCGATGACGAGCTCCGCTCGATCGACGTCCCGCTCGAGAAGGAGCCCGAGCCGATCGTCATCAAGCAGGTCGTCGCGGCGCCCGCCGAAGACCGGCCGAGCTACGAGGTCGGGGTGGCGCTCGGCGGCGGCGTGAAGCTCCGGCGCGAGAACCCGCTCGTCACCGTGATCCGCGGCGAGATCGCGTTCCGGTTCGGCAAGCGGACGAACTTCGGCCTGTTCGTCGAGGAAGGCGAGATCGACAGGAGCAACGCGTGCGGCTTCGACATGCCGGGCGCGGTGCCCTCCACGCCGTACGACTTCGGGCCGCGCAACCAGTTCACCGAGTGCCGCTATCTGATGCCCGGGCTGCAGCTGCTCGTCCACGTGCTGCCGGACTCCGCGATCGATCCGTACATCGGGCTCGAGCCGGGCTTCCGGTTCGGCTTCACGCAGTACACGCCGTACGTCGGCGGGGTCGCGCAGATGTCGGTACACGAGATGTTCCCCGCGATCGTCGGCAACATCCACGCGGGCGTCGACTACCGGCCGCGCGGCGCGAAGGACAACTGGCAGGTCGGCGGCTACGTCGATGCATCGGTCACCGCGCTCGGCGACGAGGCCGCGCACGACCAGGGCTACAACAACAACGCGCAGCAGTACCTGACCCTCCTCTTCGGCCTGCGGACGAGCCTCACATGGTGAAGAAGCTGCTCTCGATCGCGCTCGTCGGCGGCGTCGCGGTCGTCAGCGCGTGCTTCGGCGATGGTCCCACGCCGACCGCACCGAGCGGCGCGACGATCCTGTTCTCGACGGAGCCCGGCCAGAGCTGCAACGCGGGCACGTACATCGGGCCGGTCGCGTTCGGCAGCGACCACGTCTACGTCAGCTTCCTGCCGTACCAGCCGGTCGGCGGGTCGTGTCACGGTGGCGGCGGCGGCAACATCCAGGCGGAGCAGAGCGTGTTCGCGTATCCGCTCGCCGGCGGCACGCTCGAGAAGATCGGCTCCGCGGGCGAGACGGTCGGCGGCTCGCATGTCCAGCTCGTCGCGACCGGCTCCGGCGTCGCCTACGCGTACAACGATGCGGGCACCACGTCGCTGTTCGTCGAGCCGGGCCACGCGACGTTCCCGTCGATGAACGGGATGGAGATGCCGCTCGGCATGTTCACGCTCGGCAGCGATGTCTACGTCGGCGCCGTCAACAACGTGAACACGACGGGCGGCCTCGATGTCACCGCACCGACGTTCCCGAACGGCGGCGTCGGATCGATCTCGAACGGCTCCGGCTACGTCATGCAGGTCAGTACCGGCACCGGCGCCCCGTGGACGCCGAGCTGCGGCGGGCTCGATCGCTGCCTCGTCGCGAACAGCGCGTCGTTCACCTACGTCGCGCAGCCGACGAGCGGCGGCGCCTGGGACCTCGTGCAGGTGCGCTTCGCCGACATGGTCGCGACGAAGCTCGCGAGCTCGTCGCAGAACGGGCAGGCGCCGTACGGCCTCGACACCGACGATCACCAGATCGCGTGGTCGACGACGGAGTCGTGCGTGCAGCCGATGGGCGGCGGCTCGTTCAACTGCTCGATCAACAGCTGCAACATCTTCGTGTACGACACGGCCGCGGCGATGCCGAAGCCGACCACGCTGCTCTCGACGCAGAAGTTCGCGTGCGTCGACGCGAAGCTCGCGAACGGCTACGTGTACTTCGCGATCGTCGCGCTGAGCACGGAGAACCAGCAGATGATCGGCCGCGGGATCGGACGTGTCGCGATCGCGGACCGCACGGTCGAGACGCTCGACCTCGGCATCGAGACGCCTTCGACCGGCCCGCGCCGGATCTTCCCGGTCGGCGACCAGCTCTATCTCGTCGATCCGTTCGTGCTCGCGCGCATCGATGCGAGCGCGCTCGACGGCAAGCACGACTTCACGCCATAGGCTCGTGATTGCGGTGCCACGCGCGCGCCGCGAAGACGATCACCTCGACGAGCAGCGTCAGCGCGACGTCGACCGCCGCGCACGCGACCGCGACCTCGACGGCCGGGATCATCACGAGCCACACCGGCGAGGGCACGCTGACGTACGGCGGCGGGAAGAACGACCACACGAGCCCGGCCGGGATCATCGCGAGCATCAAGCCGGTCCACGCGATCGCGTTCGCCTTCGCGAGCCGCTGCGCGAGGCTGCCCTGGTTGCGCAGCGCCCACATGCTCGCGCACAGCTGCACGACCATCGCGATCGCGCCGTACTTCGCCATCGCCCACGCGAGGTGCCCCTGCGCCGGCAGCAGCGACGGCGAGAACCGCTGGCCGAGCGTGCCGATCAGCGCGTAGTACACGACGAAGAACGCGGGCACGGAGACGAGCAGCACGCGCCAGTCGAACTTCATCACGTGACGCTTCACGAGCAGCCACGCGAGCCCCGCCGCGAGCAGCGCACCGCCGACGACGAGCGCGATGCGCAGCGCGCGCCGCTGCAGCACGTCGACCTCGGCCCGCGCCTGCGCACCGGCGAGGACCGCGCGCGTCAGCGTGAGGCGCTGGTCGTCGGCGATCTCGCGTGCGCTCGCGTCCTGCGGCGAGAGCTGCAGCAGCTCGACGAGCGTGCGCCCGAGGCCGTGCCCCGGCGCGGGAATGCCGAGCAGCGCGGCGACGGTCGGCGCGATGTCGATCAGGTGCGCATCGAACGACTCCGCGCCCGGCTTCACGCCGGCCCCCGCCATGATCAGCGGGACGTTCAGCACCTCTGGCTCGAGACCTCCGTGGCCGCCGCGCCCCGTGTGGCCGTGATCGGCGGTGATCACGATCGCATCCTGCGAGAGGTCGACGCGCCCGAGAGCCCGCGCGAGCGCGCGATCCGCGATCTCGGCGGCCTCGCGGTACTCCTTGCTGTCACCGCCGTGCGCGTGGCCGGCTGCATCGACCGCACCGACGAGCATCACGACGAGATCCGCGTTGCCGGCCGCGATCTGCGCACCCGCCTCGGGGAAGCCGCCGGGCCACGGGGCGTAGCGCGCGTCGTCGAACGGCGACTGCAGCGGCGCGTCGGCGGCGTGCACGGCCTCCGTCGAGTCCGTGTCGTCCATCGCGTCGATGTCGATGTCGAGGTCTTCGGTCTCGGCGGCGAGCTGCGGATCGCGCGGGCGCAGGAAGAGGCGCGGCAGCACGTCGTAGTCGCTCGCGCTCGCCACGCGCAGCCCGGCCGCACGCGCGCGATCCATCAGCGAGTCGAGCGTGACCGGCGTCGAGTGGTGGTTCGTGCGCACGCCGCTGGCGGTCGGCGGCACGCCGGTCAGGATCGACACGTAGTTCGGGCGCGACCACGTCGGGTAGTGCGACTGCGCCTCCGTATCGACGCCGCGCCGCCGCAGCTCGTCGAGGAATGGCAGCTCGTAGCTCTTGTCGGTGCGCAGGCCGTCGATGATCACGACGAACACGCGGCGCGCGAGCCGCGGCGTGTGCGGGTCGGGCAGCGCCGGCTTGACCTTCGCGAGCGCCGGCGTGGTCTGCTCGAGGTCGAACATGAAGTTGCCGCCGGTGATCCCCGCCTGGACGGCGCCGATCGCCCCGAGCACGACCAGCGCGAGCGCCGCCACGACGACCTGACGGGTCGGGGCAGTCCTCACCGGGGGGCGCAGAGGCGTCACATCTCAGGTTAGCGTGCGGGCGGCACCTGTGCGACCGTCGCTCCCGTGACGCGCCTTGCCATCCTCGTCCTCCTCGCCGCGTGTAGCAGCTCGCCGCCGCCCAAGACGTTCGGCACCGCGGACCGGCCGGTCAACCTCGAGATCCCGAGCGGCTACCACGAGGGCAAGGCGTACCCGCTCGTCGTCGTGCTGCACGGCTACGGCGTCAACGGCTTCATCCAGGAGTCGTATTTCAACGCGCGGTCGCTCGTCAGCGGCGACAAGGCGTTCGTGATCGCGCCCGACGGCACGACCGACAGCATGGGCCACCAGTTCTGGAACGCAGACCCTGCGTGCTGCGACATGGACCATACCGGCGTCGACGACGACACGTACCTCGCGAACATCATCAAGGACGTGAAGGCGAACTACACGATCTCGCGCGTGCTCGTGATGGGCCACAGCAACGGCGGCTACATGACGTACCGCCTGACCTGCGATCACGCCGACCTCGTCGACTCGATGGTCGTGCTCGCCGGCGCGTACCCGACGACCCCATGCGCGCCATCGAAGAAGGTGCCGCTGCTGCACATGCACGGCGACCAGGACATGGAAGTGCCGTACTCGGTGGCGATGCCGAGCGTGTCGTCCTGGGCGATGCTCGACGGCTGCGGCGCCACGTTCACCGACGGTCCGACCTACGATCTCGACGCCAACGTCGACGGCGCCGAGACCCACAGCCAGATCGCGGCGTGCACGTCGCCGCTCGACGTCGAGCTCTGGACGCTGCAGGGCGTCGGACATATCCCGAGCTACGGCGCGGACTTCATGCCGACGATCTGGGGGTGGTTCGGATCGCACTGACATGATATCGATCGGGTATGTGGTACCTGGGCTCCGTCCCGCACCAGCCTGACGTCGCGTAGGCCGGCATTCACCCGACCTTGTAACGACTTCTCGCGAGGACTCCGCCCCATGGACCAGCTCAAGACCCTCGGCACCAAGCCCGGTGCCGACGACACGATCCAGCACATCAAGCCGCGCGTCGATCCTGCGACGCTGCACCACCGCCAGCTCCTGGACGGTGCGTTCTGGCAGAAGATCCCCGCCTACCGCACCGTCGACGAGGCCACGTTCCTCGATCACAGCTGGCAGGCGAAGAACACGATCACGAACCCGCAGAAGCTGCTCGCCGCGGTGCAGGACCTCGTGCCCAAGGCGTTCTACGACGACGTCGAGCAGGGCTTCCATCGCTCGCCGATGTCGATCCGCGTGTCGCCGTACCTGCTGTCGCTGATCGAGTGGAGCGATCCGTACAACGATCCGCTGCGCCGGCAGTTCGTGCCGGTCGCGTCGCGGCTCTTGCCCGATCACCCGAAGCTGACGCTCGACTCGCTCCACGAGCAGGCCGATGCGCCGGTCCCCGGCCTCACGCACCGCTATCCCGACAAGGCGCTGTTCCTGTCGCTCGATACGTGCCCGGTCTACTGCCGGTTCTGCACGCGCAGCTACGCGGTCGGCGTCGATACGGATGTCGTCGACAAGGTGTCGCTCAAGGCGACCGAAGAGCGCTGGGAGAAGGCGTTCCGCTACATCAGCGAGCGGCCCGAGCTCGAGGACATCGTCGTCTCGGGCGGCGACTCGTACCAGCTCAAGGCGCGCCAGATCACGCTGATCGGCAACCGCCTGCTCGAGATGCCGAACATCCGCCGCATCCGGTTCGCGACCAAGGGTCCGGCCGTGATGCCGATGAAGCTGATCACGGACACCGAGTGGGTCGATGCGCTGACCGCCGTCGTCGAGCGCGGCCGCAAGCTGCACAAGGAGGTCGTCCTCCACACGCACTTCAACCACCCGAACGAGATCACCGCGATCACGAAGCGCGCCCTCGACGGCGTGTTCGAGCGCGGCATCATCGTACGCAACCAGAGTGTGCTCCAGCGCGGCGTGAACGACTCCGTCGCGACGATGCAGCTGCTCGTCAAGCGCCTCGGCCACTGCCAGGTGCACCCGTACTACGTCTACGTCCACGACCTCGTGAAGGGCGTCGAGGACCTGCGCACCACGCTGCAGACCGCGCTCGACATCGAGAAGGCCGTGCGCGGCGTGACCGCCGGCTTCCACACGCCGACGTTCGTCGTCGACGCGCCGGGCGGCGGCGGCAAGCGCGTCGCGCACAGCTTCGAGCACTACGACCGCGACACCGGCATCAGCGTGTTCGCGGCGCCCTCGGTCAAGCCGGGCTTCTTCCTGTACTTCGATCCGATCGACACGCTGTCGGCCGAGGTCCAGGAGCGCTGGAAGTCGCCGGCCGAGCAGGACCGCATGGTCGAGGCCGCGATCGCCGCCGCGAAGGCGAACCAGAACGCGTCGGCGCGCGCGTCGAGCGTTCGCTAGCTATCCCGCTGCGCGGGATTCCTCGCGGTAGGGAGCGTCGTGCTTCGCACGCCGACGCTTTCCGCTCGTCAAAACTCGATCACGCGCACGGCGCCGGCGTCGTCGGTGAGCAGCGCGAGCACCGGCTCGCCGTGCACGGTGATGCCGATCTGCAGCTGCGTGCCGCGCTCGAGGTTCGCGTTCTCCCACGGGAGCGCGACCCGCTGCTCGCCGGCGCGCACGAGCACGACCTTCTCGCCCGCGAACATCACCTCGGCCGTGAGCAGCTTCGGCGCGACGGCCGGGCGCTCGACGGTGGGCGTCCACAGGTCGCGGACGTACGCGGCGAGCCGCGCCGGCGCCTGCGGCGTCAACACCTCGACGATCCGCGTGGTGGACTCGGGCGTGCGCTGCCCGTAGCGCGCGAGGAACGCGGCCGCGCACATGCGGATCGTCTCGTCCTCGTTGTTCATCATGACGAGCGCCGCATCGCGCGTGCGGCCGGGCGCCGCCGCGAGATCGACCAGCGCGAGCAGCACGACCGGCGAGATCGCCTCGGCGCTGCTGAGCGCGGCGAGCAGGTCGGTGCGCAGCTCGGGGACGCGCAGCGCGATCGCGCACACCGCGTGGTCGTACGCGCCGAGCCAGCCGACGATGTCCTTCGCGTGCGAGACGACGAGATCGAGGAACCGCGCGCGCAGCAGCTCCTCGAGCGTGCTCGACGCGGCCGTGTAGCGCGCGATCAGATCCGCGATGCGCTCGCCGAGCGGCGTCGGGGTGCGCAGCGTCGCGAACAGGAACGGCAGCGTCGCGAGTGCGACCGGATACAGCTGGCCGTCGCGCAGCGCGTGCGTCTCGAGGACGGCGAACGCCTCTTCGATCTCGTCGGGGAACGGCAGGTACAGGCTCGCGTGGCGCACCACGCTCAGCGCGCTCGGCACGTTCGAGGCCGCGCCCGCACTCCCGTCGCTCGGCCCGAGCGCACCGAGCTGGGTCTCCCATCGCAGCGAGGCGACGCTGTAACCGCCGCTCTCGAGTTGCGCCGTGGGTTCGAACCGCCCCATTCCGGCCCTCATACACCAACTTCGCAGTAACGTGCGCACGAAATGCGAGTCCCCTACTTGCTAGCCTTCCTGGTCGCTTGCGCCGCGCCAAAACCGCTCGCGCCGCTGACGTGCCCGCCGCCGCCGCCCGCGCCGCGCGCGCCCGAGGTCGCTCCCGATCTCGACGACGCGCAGGTCAAGGCGCGCAGCCACGCGTTCCTCGATGCGTTCGATCGCGCGAGCGTCACCGACATCCAGGACGTGCTCGCGCCGAGCTACGTCTCGTACGAGGAGGAGCGGTTCTCCGATCGCGATCTCCAGCTGCAGACGCTGAAGAACCGCGCCGCGCGCCACGCGCCGATCCACTCGCGCACGTACGCCGACGAGCGCGTCTATCGCGGCGGCAACTCGGCGGTCTATATCGGCGAAGGCGTCGAGCACGTCCCCGCCGACGGCGATCAGCCGGCCTACGACGAGCAGGGCGCGAGCACGCTCGTCTGGGTGCGCAATGGCACGCGCTGGCAGCTCGCGCTCTGGCAGTGGGACCCGACCGGCGAGGCGATGGAGCGCGCGCGGTGGGACCGCTGGCTCGTCAACGGCCACTTCAACCGCAAGCCGAACGGCACGCTCGTCGAAGCGGTGAAGGGCCGCAAGCCGGGCACGGCGCTCGATCTCGCGAGCGGGCAGGGCCGCAACGTCGT
Organism: uncultured Kofleriaceae bacterium; assembly: GCA_964446175.1. GTDB lineage: Bacteria > Myxococcota_A > Polyangia > Haliangiales > Haliangiaceae > JABFXX01. The sequence continues at coordinate 17,227 of CAYUNM010000010.1, read as the reverse complement.
GTTCCTCGCGAGTCAGGGCTGGAAGGCGACGGCGCTCGATACGTCGGACGTCGGGCTCGAGCTCACGCGCAAGGACGCGGCGAACAAGAAGCTCAAGGTCGAGACCGTGCAGCACGACATGGGCACGTATGACCTCGGCACGAACAAGTGGGACCTGATCTCGATGATCTATGCGGGCGACGACATGAAGATGATCGACAAGATCAAGCCGGCGCTGAAGAAGGGCGGCCTGTTCGTCACCGAGTACTTCGCGTCCGATAGCGAGCTCGCGAAGGGCGGCGCGGGCGGCTGGGACCTCGACAAGCTGAAGGCCGCGTTCCAGGGCTGGAAGATCTTGCGCGCCGAGGATGTCGAGGACCACGCGGACTGGGCCGGCCAGCGCAAGACCAAGCTGGTGCGGTTCGTCGCGGAGAAGCCGTGAAGCGATGCCTGGTGCTGCTCGCGGCATGCACGGCTCCCGTGCAGCCGGCGACGCACGCGCAGGTGCCGGCCGCGACCGGCATGGAGTGGCTCGAAGGCCACTGGCAGTCGCCGAAGCTCGACGCGACGTGGATGACCGTGGGCGGCGTGCTGTGGGGCGTCGCGATCGACGACAGCGGGTTCGAGGTCAACTACATCGAGCACGGTGCGCTGACGTCGCTCGAGAACGGTGACAGGCCGCAGACGTTCGCGCTGCACAAGGTGACGAACGATCAGATCGTGTTCGACCAGGTCACGTTGACGCGCACGCCGGGCGGCTGGCGCGGGGAATTCGCGCCGCCGGGACAGCCGGTCGTCGCGTTCGACATGGCGCCCGCGCCGGCCTCGCACGTCGACGCGATCGAGAAGGCCGACCGGGACTTCGCGGCCGATGCGGAGCGCGACGGCGTCGACGGCTGGGTCAAGCACTTCGACGAGCACGGCGCGATGTGGCGAAAGGATCATCGCGTCGAGGGCCTCGACGAGGTCCGCACGTCGGCGGCGAAGACGCTCGGCGCGGGCGCGCTGCGCTGGGAGCCGGTCGCGAGCGGCGCGCGCGGGGACCTCGGCTTCACGCTCGGCGCGGCGACGTTCACCGAGCCCGGCGGCAGGCCGGAGAAGCTGACGTACTGCACGATCTGGAAGCACGAGGCCGACGGCAGCTGGAAGGTGCTGTTCGACATCGGCCGGCCCGTCGAGTAGCCGTGAAGCCGGCGATCCGCGAGCTGCCGTTCCAGCACAACCTCAAGCCGGGGCTCGGCTTCGAGATCTTCACGCTGCACGACCTCTACGCGCGCGCCGAGCGCCACGGCTACGACATCGTCACGCCGCAGCGCCCGAACTTCCACACGATCTATCTCGGCACGCGCGGGCGCGGCACGCACGTGATCGACTTCGCACCGGTGCCGCTCGGCGCCGGGTACGCGACGATCGTCGCGCGCGGGCGCGTGCAGCAGTTCGTCCACACCGCCGCCGGGGCCGTCGACAAGCGCCCGGATGCCTGGCTGCTGTTGATCGAGCCCGCGTTCCTCGCCGGCACGCCGCCGGCGCTGTCGCCATCGCTCGCGGAGCCCGCGGTCGCGCTCGGCGATGCGGCGCCCGATCTGCTCGCGCTCGCCGACCAGCTCGCGGCCGAGCAGGCGCGTCCGCTCGATGCGCAGCAGCCGGCGCTCCTCGAGGCACTGCTGCGCGCCGTGCTGCTCCGGCTCGAGCGCCTCGTGCACGCCGGCACGCCGCCGGTCCCCGAGCTGGCGCGCTTTTTCACCATCCTCGAGCGCGACTTCGCCCGCACGCGCGCGGTCTCGTACTACGCGAAGGAGGCCGGCATCTCGCCGCGCCGCCTCGGCGAGCTGCTGGTCGCGCACACCGGGAAGTCGACGAAGCAGGCGATCGACGACCGAGTTCTCCTCGAACACAAGCGCCTGCTCGCGCACACGGCGCTCTCGGTCAAGGAGCTCGCCGACCGCACCGGCTTCGACGAACCGACCAATCTCGTGAAGTTCTTCCGCCAGCGCACGGGCCAGACACCGCTCGAGTTTCGCGCCGCGAGCACGTTTTTACCATCACGCCGCCGGTCCTGACCTCGCCGGCGAACAGCGCGATGCGTAGCTTGCTGCGCATGACGAACATCAAGACGCTCCTCGCCGCCTCCGTCCTGGTCGCCTCCACCGCGCACGCCGATCCGAAGCCGCTGGAGGTCAGCGTGTACACCGCGTCGCCCGCCGGCTTCCTCGTCGACTCGACGATCATCTCGGGCGAGCACGACGCGATCCTCGTCGACGCGCAGTTCGATCTCGCGGACGCGCACCGCCTCGTCGCGCAGCTGCTCGAGTCGAAGAAGAACCTGACGACCGTCTACATCACGCACTACCACCCGGACCACTACTTCGGCCTCGCCGTGATCAAGCAGGCCTTCCCGAAGGCGAAGCTCGTCGCGCTGCCCTCCGCGCTCGCCGAGATCAAGAAGACCGCGAAGCCGAAGGTCGCGCAGTGGTCGCCGATGTACGGCTCGCTGATTCCGTCGGCGCCGGTCCTGCCGACCGCGCTCGCCCGGCCCGAGCTCACGCTCGAAGGGCAGACGCTCGAGATTCACGGCGGCGTCACCGGCGACGACGTCGACAACTCCTACGTCTGGATCCCGTCGATCAAGACCGTCGTCGCGGGCGACATCGTGTTCCGCGGCGTCCATCCGTGGACCGCGAACACCAAGCCGGAGCAGCGCAAGGCCTGGATCAAGACGCTCGACGACCTCGCCGCGCTCCATCCCACCACCGTCGTCGCGGGCCACAAGGATCCCAAGCTCGACAACTCGCCCGCCGGCATCGAGCAGACGCGGGATTACCTCGAAGCGTTCGACGCCGCCGTCGCCTCGTCCAGGTCCTCCGCCGAGGTGCAGCAGAAGCTGAAAGCGAAATTCCCCGACCTGCAGCTCGACGTCATCCTGCAGCTCGGCGCCGACGCCGCGTACGCAAAATAACGTGCGACACACGCGTGTCGCACCCAATGATACGCACCGGGATACAGCTCTCCGGACGTATCATCAGAGAGGTGGCCGACACGTTGACGTTGACGCCGGAGCGGGGCCGTGACGATCACATCTCCGTTGCCGCGCTGTTCGTCGTCCTCGATTCAGGACGTCCGCGCGCGAGCACGCGCCATCTCCTGCGCGGCATCGAGCGCGCGATCCTCGGCCGCGAACGCGAGCCGCTCGCCGCGCGCGCCGACGCGACCCTGCGCCTCGGCCTCCCGGATCCGCACCTCTCCGTCGAGCACGCGGTCGTCGAGCGCTCGCTCGGCGGCTGGCAGGTGCGCGACCTCGGCTCGAAGAACGGCCTCTCGGTCAACGGCGAGCGCGTCCCGCAAAAGGTCCTCGAGGACGGCGACTGGATCGAGATCGGCGAGACGTTCCTGCGCTTCCGCACGCTCAAGGTCTCGCCGTCCACGCCCGACGACCTCACCGGCTCGCTCTCGGTCGTCCCGACGGTCGAGCAAGCACTCCGCCGCCTCGCCGACATCGCCCCGTCGACGGTCTCCGTCCTCCTCCTCGGCGAGAGCGGCGTCGGCAAGGAGGTCGCCGCGCGCATGATCCACGAGCTCTCGGGGCGCCCGGGCGACTTCGTCTCCGTCAACTGCGCGGGACTCGTCGAGACGCTCGCCGCCGCCACGCTCTTCGGCCAGCGCCGCGGCGCGTACACCGGCGCGGTCGACGATCGCGCGGGCGCGATCCGCAGCGCCCACGGCGGCACGCTCCTGCTCGACGAGATCGCCGACCTCCCGCTCGGCGCGCAAGGCACGCTGCTCCGCGTCCTCCAGGAGCGCGAGGTCGTGCCGGTCGGCGAGACCGCGCCCCAGCCCGTCGACGTGCGCTTCATCGCCGCGACCCACAAGGATCTCGAGCGCGAGGTCGAGGCTGGTCGCTTTCGCGTCGATCTCTACGCGCGCCTCGCCGGCCTCCGCGCGACGCTCCCGCCGCTTCGCCACCGCATCGAGGATCTCGGCACGCTCGTCGCCGCCGCGCTCGGCCGCCACGCGCCGACCACGCCGCTCGGCCTCTCGCCCGCCGCCGCCTGGGCGATGTGCCGCGACCGCTGGCCGCTCAACATCCGCGAGCTCGATCAGGCGCTCGCCGCCGCCTCCGCGGTCGCGACCGGCGCCCGCATCACGCTCGATCACCTCCCCGAACAAGTCGCCTCGCGCGCTCCCGCCGCCGCCGTCGAGGTCGCGCGTCGCGAGGAGCTGATCACGCTGCTCCGGACCCATCGCGGCAACCTCGCCGCCGTCGCCCGGTCGCTCGACACCTCGCGCGCCCAGATCCACCGCCTCCTCCGCCGCTTCGACCTCGATCCCGACGCGTACCGCCGCACCGGCTAGGTCTTCGCAGCGCATCGCTGCGCTTCGCGATACGCTGATCGCATGAAGAAGATCCTCGTCGCGGTCGGCGTTTCCGGATTGCTAGCGGGCGGCTGGAAGCTCACGCATCGGCATCACGCCGATGACAACCGGTTCCAGGTCACCGATCGCTTCTGGATCGATCACATGCCCAAGCACGATCGCGAGCTCGTGCGGGCCTTCGTCGCGCTCACGCACGACCACGACGAGACGAACATCGGCTTCCTCCACTTCGGCTCGCGCTGGCACGCCCAGTTCGACGGCTTCCGCTTCGACCGCAAAGGAGACGACCTCGCCGTCGAGTTCCCGCAGAACAGCTGGAAGGCGACCTGGCACACCAAGGTCAGCCGCTGCAGCGTCGGTGACTTCACGCTCTGCCTCGAGATCACCGCGCCGCGCGGCACGTTCTACTTCTTCTCGCGTGACGAGTGGGTGATCGGCGACGAAGACGCGGCCCGCGCGCTCGAGACGAAGCTGCTGGACGCCGCGCCCGCCGCGACCGGCGCGGAGCCGACGCCTCCGGCCACCGACGAGTCGCTCGCTCCCTGAGCGAAACCGGGCGGCTAGACCTCCTCGATGATCAGGCGGCCGCCTCGCTGCACGATCGTGAAGCGGCGCGGCTGCGGCGCGGCGCCGCGGAAGCCGAAGCCGCGCGGGGCGTCTTCGTTCCAGCGGGCGCTCGGCTCGTCGTTCCAGCGGCCCGTGCGCGGGTCCTCCCAGCGCGGGGTGCGCTCGGTGTAGCCGTCGCGCGTGTACGCGTAGTTGTCCGCCATCATGCGGGCGAGCATCTGCTCGCGCGTGCCCATGAGCCAGAGGAACGGCGCGAGGACGAGCAGCTGGTAGGCGCCGGCGAACAGGCCGTAGAGCGCGAACGCGACGGCGACCACGCGCGCGACCTTCACGGCGACGTCCGTCGCGCGGACGAAGTCCATCTTGCGGGTGAGCAGCGCGCGCAGGATCCGGCCGCCGTCCATGGGGAGGGCGGGGATCAGGTTGAAGCCGGCGAGCACGAGGTTCGTGTAGCCGAGCCACGCGAAGAGCGGGAAGTGCGTGAGGGCGGCGAGGCCGAGGCCGAGGCCGCCGAGCGCGAGCGAGACAGCGGGGCCAGCGGCCGCGATCGCGAGCTCGTGGTTCGCGGTGCGGGGGAGCTGGACCATCTTGGCGGCGCCGCCGAAGAACGACAGCTCGATGCCCGAGACGTGCACGCCGAGCTGGCGCGCGACCAGCGCGTGGCCGAGCTCGTGGAGCACGACCGACGCGAAGACGAGCGTGACGAGCAGGACGCCCGGTAGACCGCCAAACGCGATGAAGACCAGGCCGAGGAGGAACAGGAACGAGACGTTGATCTCGACGGGGAAGCCGAGGAACGTTCCGAGCCGCCAGGACTTGAGCATGCCTACAACGTGGGCATGCGGCGCAGGATGTCAAACCTGGTCTGACGGGGAGGCGTGGTGGACTAACTGGCCGAGACGGCGCGCAATCTCGTCGCGATCCTCGGCCGCGATCCAGGGAATGGCGACGCGGCCGAGATCGGTTCCTTGGGGGTCAGCGAAGCGTACGTAGTCGCCTCGGACGGTGATGCCGAAGCGCGAGGTCACGCGGAACTGGCGGAGCTCCTTGCCGTCGGGGACGACGACGCGGCCGTCGCGATAGATCGCGAGCGCGAAGCGTGCGCGGTCGCGGAACAGGCGGCGGGCGTAGATCACGTAGCGGTCGCCGTGATCGGCGAGCAGGACCTTGTCGAGGCCGCGGCCGATCTCGATCGCGCGCGTGACGTCGCCGGCGAGGTCGGCGAGCGCGGCGCGCAGGCGCTGCGCGAGCGCGTCCAACCTCTTGAGCGCGGCGAGGCCCTTGGGATCGAAGAGCGAGACCGGCTCGACGCCGAACACGCGTCGCCACGCGGAGCCGCCGCCGGTGGGCGAGGGGAGCTCGAGCCAGATGCCGATGTCCTCGCGCGGGACGTCGCGCGCGACGACGAGGTTCCCGGCGAGCTCGAGCGAGATGCGGCGCTGCTTGGCGTCGACGAGCGTGAGCGTCTTGTCCTGGATGTGCAGCGTGCGGCCCGCGACCGCGAGCTCGATGTGGTTGGCGGCGAAGGTCGCGCGCACGTCGCCTTCCCCCGTAGGAGCGTCGAGGGTTTGGCCGCCATCGTCCCCGCGATAGGCCATCGGACTCCAGGGTAGCCGACGAGACGCCGCACGGGTATAACCGGCCGCCATGACCGCCCAGTACACGTTCGTGATGAAGGATCTCCGCAAGCTCGTGCCGCCGAAGCGCGAGATCTTGAAGGGCATCTGGCTGTCGTTCTATCCGGGCGCGAAGATCGGTGTTCTCGGGAACAACGGTGCCGGCAAGTCGACGCTGCTCCGCATCATGGCGGGTGAGGACAAGGATTTTCTCGGAGAGGCGTGGCCGGCGCCGGGCCTGAAGATCGGCTACCTCGCGCAGGAGCCGCACCTCGATCCGAACAAGACGGTCAAGGAGAACGTGGAGGAGGGCGTCGTCGAGACGCGCAAGCTGCTCCAGCGGTTCGAAGAAGTCTCGATGAAGCTCGGCGAGGACATGTCCGAGGAGAAGATGAACAAGCTCCTCGAGGAGCAGTCCCGGCTTCAGGATCAGATCGAGGCGATCAACGCGTGGGAGCTCGACCACCAGGTCGACATGGCGATGGACGCGCTGCGCTGCCCGCCCGGTGATGCGGACGTGACGAAGATCAGCGGTGGCGAGAAGCGTCGCGTCGCGCTGTGCCGCCTGCTGCTGAGCCAGCCCGACATGCTGCTGCTCGACGAGCCGACGAACCACCTCGATGCGGAGAGCGTCGCGTGGCTCGAGAAGACGCTCGAGAACTTCAAGGGCACGGTCGTCGCGATCACGCACGATCGCTACTTCCTCGACAACGTCGCGAAGTGGATCCTCGAGCTCGATCGCGGCGAGGGTCACCCGTTCGAGGGCAACTACTCGGGGTGGCTCGAGCTCAAGGCGAAGCGCCTCAAGGACGAAGAGCGCCAGGCCGATGCGCGCAGCAAGATGCTCGCGCGCGAGCTCGAGTGGGTGCGGCTGTCGCCGAAGGCTCGCCAGGCCAAGAGCAAGGCGCGCCTCAACCGCTACGAGGAGATGGTCGCCGAGGCGCAGAAGGAGAAGCGCGACGACGCGCTCGAGATCGTGATCCCGCCCGGACCGCGCCTCGGTGGCGAGGTCGTCTCGTTCGACGGCGTGTACAAGTCGTTCGGCGATCGGCTGCTGATCGAGAACCTGACGTTCAAGCTGCCGCGCGGCGGCATCGTCGGCGTGATCGGCCCGAATGGCGCCGGCAAGACGACGCTGTTCCGCATGATCATGGGCATCGAGAAGCCGGACAAGGGCACGATCAGGATCGGCGACACGGTGAAGCTCGGCTACGTCGATCAGAGCCGCGACGCGCTCGACGACAACAAGACGATCTACGACGAGATCAGCGAGGGCGTCGACTTCATGCAGGTCGGCGAGCGCTCGATCAATTCGCGCTCGTACGTCTCGAGCTTCAACTTCAAGGGCCAGGATCAGCAGAAGAAGGTCGGCATCCTCTCGGGTGGCGAGCGCAACCGCGTGCACCTCGCGAAGATGATCAAGCGCGCCGGAAACCTGCTCCTGCTCGACGAGCCGTCGAACGACCTCGACGTCGATACGCTCCGCGCGCTCGAGGACGGCCTCGAGAAGTTCCCGGGCTGCGCGGTCGTCATCAGCCACGATCGCTGGTTCCTCGATCGCATCGCGACGCACATCCTCGCGTTCGAGGGCGACAGCCACGTCGAGTGGTTCGAGGGCAACTTCGCCGACTACGAGGCGGATCGCCATCGCCGGCTCGGCACGGATGCCGACCAGCCTCACCGCATCAAGTACAAGCCGCTCCGCAACGGCTAACCGCGACCTTCACGGGCGCGGCGACGGCGGCTTGGCCTCGTGCGGCCCCGCGTGATGCAGCTGGTGCGCCTGCAGCCGGATCTCGGCGACGAGCGGGCGGTGATCGCTCGCGCGGCGGGCGAGCTCGGAGTCGCAGCGCGACAGCTTCATGAAGTCGACCGCGCCGCGCACGAAGATCGCATCGAGCGCGCGCATCGGGCCCCAGGCGGGGAACGTCAGCGGGCGGCGCTCGACGCCGCGGAACCCCGCCGGGCGCAGCAGCTCGCCGAGGCGGCCGTAGACGTCGTTGAGGTCGCCGCCGACGACGACCGGCGTCTCGTGGTGCAGGCCGGAGAACGGGTGGCTGTCGAGGAACATGCGGAGCTGGATCTTGCGCTCGAACCGCGCGAGCCCGAGGTGCATGTTGAACAGGTGCACGGTGCGGTCGACGTCGTCGTGGCGCACGCGGATCACGCCGTGCAGGGCGCTGCGCTTCTTCTTCCAGCGGATCGACAGGTCGAGGTTCGTGCTCTCGATGATCGGATAGCGGCTCAGGATCGCGTTGCCGTACGTCCCGCCGCCGCGCACGTCGACGTTCGGGAACCACGTGCGGTGCTTCATCCCGAGCAGATCGCCGAGCACCTCGTGCTGGCTGTCGCCGTTGGAGCGCGGCACGCCGTTGTCGACTTCCTGGAGCAGCAGGACGTCGGCATCGAGCTTGTGGATGACCTCCGCGACCCGCGCCGGCTCGTACCGGCGGTCGACGCCGCCGATGCACTTGTGGATGTTGTAGCTGAGGATGCGCAACTTCATGATGGAGCCCATTGCGCGACGACGAGTGTCTCGTCATCGCCACGGGGACGGCTTCCCCGGTGCGCAGCGATCGCGGCATGGATCACCGTGTGGACCGCGGACGCGGTGAGCTGGTTGCGATCGAGCTTGCGCAGCATCCGCTGCAGTCGGCGGTCTCCGTATGGCTCGCCAGCCGGATCCTTCGCCTCGATCACACCATCCGTATACCAGACGACGAGATCGCCCGCTCGCAACGACCTCTGCTGGACCTTCGGAGCGGGAGCCGATCCGCCGCCCAGCGGGTTGCCGCGGCCGACCAGCGCGGTGAGCTCGATCGCGTCATCGGCGGCGCGGCAGACGTAGGGGCTCGTATGACCGCACGACACGAAGCGAACCTCGCTCGCATCCGGATCCAGGATCGCCGCAAAGCACGTCATCGAGAGCTGCCCGCCGCCGACGCGCCGCACCGCCGCGTCGAGCATCGTCACGAGCTGCGTGAGATCGAGCGTGCTGCCGTGGCGGCGCACCGCGACATCGCACGCCGCCGCCGCAGCCGCCGTCACCGTCGCCGACGCGACGCCGTGCCCGGTGACATCGCCGATCGCGACGAGCACGCGCTTGTCGCCGAGCGGGTAGACGCCCCAGAAGTCGCCCGCGCAGCGCGTCGCGGGGAGCCACGAGCCGACGAACGTCAGCTCGCCGAGCACGTGCGGCCCCGGCTGAGGCAGCAGCTGCTTCTGGACGACCGCGGCAAGCTCGACCTCACGTGCGAGAGCGGCTCGCTGCGCCGCGCGATGCGCCATGCGCGCGTGGACGAGCGCCTCGCCGAGCCGCACCGCCGCCTGCTCGAGGAAGGCGAGGCTGCGCCCGCGGACCGGATGCGACGCGGGCACGATGATCAATGCGAGTAGCTCGTCCTGCGCGGTGACCGGCAGCAGCGTGCGGCCGCGCGTCGCGAGCAGCGAGCGCATCGATTCGCGCAGGTCGTCGGGCACGCCGGGATGCTCGGGCCACAGCGCGCCTCGCTGCTCGCCGAGCCACGCGCCGAGCAACGGATCGGGTGCGGCGTCGTCGGGCAGGCGCGCGCCGCTCGCGTCGGTCCAGCCGTAGTCCTCGGCCTGCGCGATCAGCACGTCGACGCGCACCCCGAGCCCGAGCTCGATGACGTCGATCGCGAGCCGCGCCACCTCCGGCTCGCCGGTCAGCGAACGCGCGCGCAGCACGAGCTGGTCGAGCAGCCGCTCGAGCGGGCCTTCGCTGCCGCGGGCGCCGCGGTTGACGAGCCCGACCGTCGCGATGATCGTCCGCACGCCGAGGAAGCACATCGCGAGCGCGATGCCGGTGCCCCACCACGTCGCGCGGCCGAGCACGCCGAGTGTCACCCACGCGAACATCACGGCGACCGAGAAGTGCAGCACGAGGCGCGGTGCGGTCGTATCGATCGCGCGCACGCGCAGGAGATCCTCGACGACGAGGGCCCGCGCGACGAGCACGCTGCCGACACCCGACAGGAACCAGCCGAGCGGAAACCATCCGACGCCGTACGCGAGCGCGACATCGGTCAGCCCGGAGTACGTGATGAAGTTCGCGACGAGCACCCAGCGTAGCTGGCGGCGCTCCTCGCCCGGCCGCTCGCGGATCGCGGCGAGCGTCATCAGCGTGAAGCTCGGCAGCGCGGTCAGCAGGGTGCACGTCAGCGTCAGCCAGACGAGCGGGCCAGCCGTGATGTACCAGAGCCCCGCCGGCAGGTAGTGCACGTCGACGACGATGTAGCCCGTGGTCAGCCCGATGATCGCCCAGGCGCTCGCGACTGCGACACCCGCCCACACGAACACCGTCCAGCCGCCGCGCTTCCCCAGCATCGTGAGCTGGAAGCCCGCTCCGGCGGCTGCCGCCAGCGGGATGAACGAGCCAGCCACGCGAAATGCCGTGAGCGCCGCCGCCGGCGACCGCAGCGATGGCGATAAGGCCACCGTGAGGGAGTAGGGCATCAGCGCGACGAAGTGCACGAGCAGCCACGCGCGCAGCTTCGGCTCGCCGCGCATGACGAGCGCGTACGCGATCACGATGAGCATCGCCGCCGGTGCGAACGCGAACGGCAACGACAGGAGGTGCGGCTCGTAGCTCGCGCTCGACCACAGCTCCATCCTCCTTGGTGTACCATTGGACCGTGGCGGATCAGCGCACTCCACGCAGGCCTCCGGTCCTGCCGCTGCCGCCCCCGCCGGCCGATGACGACTCCGGCAGGCTCCGCCGCCCCGCGACGGACGATCTACCGCGCCTGCCCGAGGTCGGCCGCCTCGAGGACTCGAGCGAGGTGCGCGTCGATCACCGCGCGCTCGTCCCGGGCCGTGACTCGGTGACCGGCGCGCGCGTCGTGCCGACCGGCCCGCGCCCGGGACGCGTCACCTCGCAGGAGAAACCGGTTCGCGGCCGCTCGTCGCCGAACACGTCGCGCATGTACACGCCGGTGCCGCCGGCGCGCAGCGCGCTGCAGCGTGTCCACACCGCGCAGCACAGCTCGCTGATCGGCGGCCGCTACCAGATCGTCAAGCGCATCGGCCAGGGCGGGATGGGCAAGGTCTACGAGGTCAACCACATCCACCTGTCGCGGCAATTCGCGCTGAAGATCATCTCGAGCCAGGTCGCGGAGACCGACGAGGCGCGCGAGCTGTTCTATCGCGAGGCGCGCTTTGCCTCCGCGATGTCGCATCCGAACATCACGTCCGTCGTCGACTTCGGTGAAGACGAGAAGGTCGGCATGTTCATGGTGATGGAGTTCGTCGATGGCGAACCCCTTCACAAGCTGCTGTTCCGCGAGAAGCGCCTGAGCGTCAAGAAGGCGTGCGAGATCGTGCTGCAGGTCGCGGAGGCGCTGCACTACATCCACAAGCAGAACGTCGTCCACTGCGACATCAAGACCGAGAACATCCTGATCACCGAGGAGGAGCTCGAGGGCAAGCGCAGCCGCCTCGTCGCGAAGCTGCTCGACTTCGGCCTCGCGCGCCCGCTCACCGGTCCGCGCGCGTCGACGTCGCTCTCCGGCACGCCTCACTACGTCGCGCCCGAGCGCATCCGCGGCGAGCCGGCGTCGCCGTCGTCGGATGTGTACGGCGTCGGAATCTTGCTGTACGAGCTGCTCACCGGCCAGGTGCCGTGGGATGGGCCCGTGCAGAAGATCCTCGCCGGCCACCTCGACGAGAAGCCGAAGCCGCCGTCGCAGCTGATCCCCGACGGGCTCGATCCCGCGCTCGAGAACCTCGTCCTCCACGCGCTCGCGAAGCGGCCCTCCGAGCGTCACAAGGACATGGCCGCGTTCATCTACGAGCTCAAGACCGTGATGGACATGCTCGGCATCGGCAAGAAGCGCCCGGCCGGCGGTCCCGCTCGCCGCGTCGTCATCGAGCAGAAGTCCGAGAACCGCCGCGACGAGCTCGCGCGCATCTCGTTCGATGCGTGCCGTCTGCCGCTCGCGATGCTCACGCCGACCGGCAAGATCCTCGTTGCGAACCCCGCGTTCGCGAAGTTCGTCATGGGCGTCAACGTCGAGGTCGAGGGCCTGCCCGTCAAGTCGACGCCGCTCGCCAGCGCGTGGTCGACGTGCGATAGCGATCTCGCACGCACGCTCGCCGGCAAGCCGGTGCGCCGCGTGATCGAGATCGACGTCTCGCCGAAGGAGACGCGCCGCTTGCTGCTGTGGCTCGATGCCGTCGACAAGGAGCAGGTGCTCCTCGGCGTGCAGCCGCTCGAAGCGTAGCTGGCGCGCTCGCTGCAAGCGCGGGGCGATATGCGTCGCCTCTGGATCGGATTTTCCCTCGTCCTGATCGTGTCGTTCGGCGTGCTCGGCTTCGTCGGGGCACGGATCTATCAGGAGGCTCCGCCGATTCCCGATCGCGTCGTGACCACGGAGGGGCGCGTCGTGTTCGATACGGGCGACATCGCGCGCGGTCAGGATGTCTGGCGCGGGCTCGGCGGCATGGAGCTCGGCTCGGTCTGGGGCCACGGCGCGTACGTCGCCCCTGACTGGACGGCGGACTGGCTGCACCGCGAGCTCGTGTTCATGCAGCCTCTCGTCGGTGATCATCTGAAGGCGGAGTACCGGCAGAACACGTACGACCCGCACGCGCGTACGATCACGGTGTCGCCGCAGCGCGCACGCGCCATCGAGGCGAACGTCGGCTACTACACGCGGCTGTTCGCGGAGGGACGCGCCGAGTACGCGCTGCCGAAGGGCGCACTCACCGACGTCGCGAAGGCGCGCGCGCTGTGCGCGTACTTCTTCTGGACGGCGTGGGCCGCCGCGACCGATCGGCCCGGCGATCACGTCACCTACACGAGCAACTGGCCGCACGAGTCGCTGATCGGCAACGAGCCGACGCCGGATACGATCGTGTGGACCGGCGTCAGCATCATCGTGCTGCTCGCCGGCATCGGCGGGCTCGCGTTCTGGCACGCGGCGCGGCGGCGCGAGGAAGGCCCGGCGGAGCTGCCGACGACGGATCCGATGCTCGGCGCCGCACCGACGCGCTCGCAGCTCGCGACGGTGAAGTTCTTCTGGATCGTGTGCCTGCTGTTCATCCTGCAGATCCTCGTCGGCGTGATCACGGCGCACTACGGCGTCGAGGGCGCGTCGTTCTACGGGATCCCGCTCGCGAAGATCCTCCCCTACTCGGTCAGCCGCACGTGGCACGTGCAGCTCGGCATCTTCTGGATCGCGACGGCGTGGCTCGCGGCCGGTCTCGCGATCGCGCCGTCGGTCGGCGCGGAGCCACGCGGGCAGCGCCTGCTCGTCAACGTGCTGTTCGTCGCGCTGCTCGTCGTCGTGCTCGGCTCGCTCGCGGGCGAGCTGCTCGCGGTTCACGGCTCGCTCGGCGCCGACGCGACGTGGTGGTTCGGTCACAGCGGCTACGAGTACATCGACCTCGGCCGGATCTTCCAGCTCGCGCTGCTCGTTGGCCTCGTGCTGTGGGTCGTGCTCGTCGCACGCGCGCTGCGGCCCGCGCTGCGCCGCCGTGACGAGCAGCGCCCGCTCTTGATCATGCTGCTGCTCTCGACCGTCGCGATCGGCGGCTTCTACTTCGCGGCGCTCGGCGCCGGTCGCCACACGAACCTCGCGGTCGCCGAGTACTGGCGGTGGTGGGTCGTGCACCTGTGGGTCGAGGGCTTCTTCGAGGTGTTCGCGACGGTGATCATCGCGTTCTTGTTCGCGCGCCTCGGCCTCGTGCACGCGAAGACCGCCGGCCGCACGAGCGTGCTCGCGGCGACCATCTTCCTCGGCGGCGGCGTGATCGGCACGCTGCATCACCTCTACTTCTCGGGCACGCCGCTGATCGCGCTCGCGTTCGGCTCGGTGTTCTCGGCGCTCGAGGTCGTGCCGCTGATGTTCCTCGGCTTCGATGCCTGGGAGAACTGGCGCCACACGCGCTCGACGTCGTGGATGCGCGCATATCGCTGGCCGATCTACTTCTTCATCGCCGTGGCGTTCTGGAACCTCGTCGGCGCCGGCCTGTTCGGCTTCATGATCAACCCGCCGATCGCGCTCTACTACATGCAGGGCCTCAACACGACGCCGGTGCACGGTCACACCGCACTGTTCGGGGTGTACGGCATGCTCGGCATGGGGCTCGTGCTGTTCACCGTGAAGTCGCTCAAGCCCGACCTCGTGTGGCCCGATCGCCTGCTGAAGGTGGCGTTCTGGGCGATCAACCTCGGGCTCGGCGCGATGGTCGTGATCAGCGTGCTGCCGGTCGGCCTGCTGCAGACGTACGCCGCCGTCGAGCACGGCTACTGGTATGCGCGCAGCGCGGAGTTCCTGCACTCCGGCGCGATGGACACGCTGCGTTGGCTGCGCGTCATCGGCGACACGATCTTCGCGCTCGGGGCGATCGCCTTCGTCGCGAGCGTGGTCGTGCTCACGGTGCGCCGCCGCCGCGCGACCGCGGACGCGAGCTCCGAGTCGACGCACGCCGCCTAGTACACGCCCTCGTGAAGCGCGGAACGATCACGCGGTGAGGCGGTCTGCACCGGCGTCTGGCCTCGTGATGGCTTCTTAACGCTCGGCTTCGCGCGCGACGTGGTACCGCGCGACCTCGCTTTCAGGGAGGCATCGATGCGTCACGGGTTCGCTCTCGTTCTTCTGCTCGTCGCTTGTCGTTCGGATTCCGGCTCGTCGGGCTCCCATCCCGATGCGCCCGGCAACGGAAGTGGCTCCAACAACGGCTCGGGTAGCGGCGCGGTCACCACGATCAAGGCGATCCGCATGAACCAGCCCACGAACGGGACGATGGTCACGCTGAAGTCCGTCGTCGTGACGGGGCACGTGTCGTCGAAGAAGTACGGCCATGTCTGGGTCCAGGACCAGGGCGGTGGCCAGTACAGCGGCATCCAGCTGTACTGCAACTACGGCGGCACGCACCCGAACTGCGCGATGACCCAGCAGCAGATCGATGCGCTCGCGGTCGGCACCGTGGTCGACGTCACGGGCTCGTTCAGCAGCTTCCTGCTCTCGACGGCGCCGACCGGCGCGCAGCCCAACCTCGAGATCGATGCGCCCACGATCACCTCGACTGGTCAGACGATGACGCCGATGGCGGTCGATGTCGACGCCGCGACGATCGCCAAGGCGCAGCTCGCCGCGCCCGCGGCCGACCCGTACAAGGGCGCGTACGTGCACGTCACCGGCGGTCCGTTCCGTGTGTCGAGCACGACCGCGGCGGAGTTCACCGCGAGCTGCACCGGCTCCAACGGCAGCGCCGGTACGACGTACGACGGTTTCGAGGCGAGCGGTGGTAGTCAGGTGCTCGCGATCGGCCTCACGTTCTACAACACGCTGACGTACTGCCTGCCGAGCTGCGGGTACCCGTGTACGAATCCGGTCACGAACCAGTCGTTCACGAATGTCAGCGGCATCGTCGAGCCCGAGTACAACGGCTCGAACATGCAGGTCTACCTGCAGCTCTCGCCGCCGACTGACGGCGACCTGCACTAGCTCGCGGTCTGTGCATGCTTCGTACAGTGAAGTTCACGCGGCGTTCATGTAGCGTGGATCATCGTACCGAGCTGGATGAGCCGAGACACCCTCACCTTGGTTCCCGAGCTGGCGCGCACCCTCGCCGAGATCGAGAAGGAGCACGTGCTGCGCGTCGTCGAGGCGTGTGCCGGCAACCTCGCGGCGGCGGCGCGCGTGCTCGGGATCGATCGCAGCACGCTGGTGCGCAAGCTGCGGCGGTGGGGCGTCAGCGCGGCGCGCTGAGCGTCACAGCGTGACGAGCCACTGCTGCGCGGCGACCAGCGCCTTCGGCACGTTCGAGCGGACGAGCGCCTTGTTGCGGCGGAACCGCAGGCCGTGCTCGAGCTCGATCCAGTGCAGCAGGATCCCGACGTTGCGGAGCGCCGGCATGCGCGTGAGCAACTTGAAGTCGTCGCGGCGGTGCACGAACGCGACATCGGTGACGCGGATCCACGAGCTCTGCCCCGCGTGGCAGAAGAAGACGCCCCACTCCTCGGAGTAGATCTCGATCCGGAAGCGCGTGTCGCGCGCTTCATCGAGCTGCGGCGTGACCGGCTCGTCGGTGATGCCGAGCGAGATCTCGACGTGCCATGGCGTCAGCGTTGGCGCGAACAACGCGCGAGCTCCCAGCCACGCCTGCGCGGCGAGCTTGCCCGCATTCGGCCGCGGCGGGCCTGCCATGCACCAGGCATCTGCATGTCCGGAGCGCGGGGGTGCCATCCATCCTCTTGTAGCAAGAACGCACACGCAGACACGAGATTCTGGAAAGTTCTTCTAGGGGAACCTCTTCCCAGAGCGAGCCCTAACGCACATGTGCGGCTCCGCCACAAGACGCCGTGCGCTGGCGCTGCGAAACTTCGCAGCCCGTGTCCCGAGCCGTACGCCGCGAGATCGTCGTCCTCCTCGTCCAGCCGTGGACCGAGGATGCGAAGCCGATCGAGGCTGCGCTGCGCGAGGGAAACCTCGTCGCCGCGATCCGGCGCGCGGACTTCGAGGCGGCAGTTCACGCGGCGCTCGCACGCGAGTCCATCGACGTCATCGTGCTCGATCGCGACACGCCTGGGCTCACGGAAGACGTCGTGCGCCGCGCGTGCGCCGCCTTCGACCTCGACGTGCCGATCGTGACGCTCGACTCGCTCGCGACGCTGGCCGATGCCGTGCGGGCCGTGCTCGAGCCGCTTCGCAACTGAGCCTAGGGCC
>CAYUNM010000009.1:172107-175263 GCA_964446175.1 uncultured Kofleriaceae bacterium | reverse complement strand
CGTCGGCGTCAACAAGGTCGTCTCGGTCAGCCAGAAGCTGAACCAGGAGAAGGCCGGCGGCGAGACGATTCACGTCAAGGCGACCGCGCCGACGATCGACCCGACGTCGACGACGCAGGGCATCACGATCGACAAGAACTACATGAAGAACATCCCGGTGCCGGGACGCACGTTCGAGTCGACGCTCGGCGCGGCGGCCGGCTCGCAGGGCGACGGCGTGGGCGTGTCGTTCTCGGGTTCTTCGTCGCTCGAGAACCAGTACTACGTCGACGGCGTCAACACGACGGGCCTGACGTTCGGCACCGTCGGCTCGCCGGTGATCAACGACTTCATCGAGGAGATCGAGGTCATCACCGGTGGCTACAACGCCGAGTTCGGTCGCGCGACCGGCGGCGTCGTCAACGTCGTCACGAAGTCGGGTAGCAACGAGTTCAAGGGCTCGGTGTTCGGCTACTGGCAGCCCGGTCAGCTGACCGCGGCCGCGAAGACCACGCCGATCAACGCCGGCTCGATCGACGCCAAGGGCGACATCGCGTACCAGGCGGACTTCGGCTTCGAGCTCGGCGGTCCGATCATCAAGGACAAGGCCTGGTTCTTCGTCGGCTTCGCGCCGGCGTTCTCGCAGGTCGACTACACGCGCTACACGAAGAGCCAGACGGACTGCCACAAGGTCCTGCCGAACGGCACGATCTCGACGTGTGATCCGGCGTTCGCGGACACGGTCCCGGACATCGATCCGAAGACCGGCTTCTACATCACGGACCTCCTCGATACGGAAGTCCGCAGCTCGTCGGGCCACACGTACAACGCCCTCGGCAAGATCAACTACGCGGTCACCCCGGAGCACCAGGGCCAGATCAGCGTGCAAGCGCAGCCGAGCGCGGGCCGCAGCCCCGGCCTGTTCGGCCCGGCCGTCAACGGCAGCCAGTACAGCGACCTGACGAGCGACGTCTCCGCGAAGTGGACGTCGAAGTTCAACGACAACAAGACCGAGGTCGAGGCCGTCGTCGGCTGGCACCGCGATCACGTCGAGACCGACGCGCTCGATCCGACGCTCGAGAACGTCCCGCTGCAGGTCCTCTACCAGGGCGACCTCGGCCACTGGTCGCACCTCGGCCAGAACGGCCAGGACAGCGAGTCGCCGGCGACGATCAACGGCTGCACCGACATGACCGCCACGGACAAGTACCCGGGCATCATCAACTGCCCGATGGACAGCCGTAACTACGTCATCGGCGGTCCGGGCTCGATCCAGCGCGACACCGAGCAACGCCGCTCCGCCAAGCTGTCGATCACGCAGCGCGTGAAGGCGGCTGGTAGCCATGAGATCAAGGCCGGCATCGACGGCGAGGACAACCTCTCCGACAAGGCTCGCCTCTACTCGGGTGGCGCGTTCGTCCAGAACTTCGTCGGTCCGGGCCAGGTGTACGTCAATCGCTGGGTCCAGCTGACCGACATGAACAACACCGACCCGCGGTTCGACAACACGTGCCGCACGCCCGATCCGAATGGCTCGAGCAAGACCGGCGGCGCCATGGTCATCCCGTACAAGTGCGACTACCTCGGCGGCTCTCCGGGCTCGCCGGGTACGCAGGTGCAGGGCGAGACGCTCAACTGGGCCGCGTACGTCCGCGACTCGTGGCAGATCCAGCCGAACCTGACGCTCAACGTCGGCCTCCGCTACGAGGAGCAGCGCCTCCGCTACGCCGAGTTCCTGCGCAACACGGTCGACCCGCTGACGCAGGAGAAGCTCGGCACGAACGCGATGTCGCTGACGAACATGTGGGCGCCGCGCATCGGCCTCCTCTACGACTGGACGAAGGAAGGTCGCTCGAAGATCTACGCCCACTGGGGCCGCTTCTACGAGTCGATCCCGATGGACATCAACGACCGCTCGTTCGGCGGCGAGGTGACCTATCGCCAGATCTTCAGCGCGAGCCAGTGCGGTCCGAAGGACAACAACATCGGCGGCCCGGACGGCATCGGTTGCGCGAACTCGAACGCGATGGCCGGCCTCGCCGAGAACCTGATCGGCGCGAGCGGCGTGTACGTCCAGCCGGGCATCGCCCCGCAGTACATGGACGAGATCATCGGCGGCATGGAGTACGAGATCCTCGACGACCTCAAGGTCGGCGTCTCCTACCAGAACCGCCGCCTCGGCCGCGTGATCGAGGACTTCTCGACCGACGGCGCGCAGACGTACATCATCGGTAACCCGGGCGAGTTCGACGCGGGTCAGGAGAAGGCCCTCCAGGACCGCATCAACCGCACCGACGACCCGACGGAGAAGGCCAAGCTCGAGAACCAGCTCAAGCTGTTCCAGGGCTCGCGCATCTTCGACAAGCCGCGCCGCGACTACAACGCGCTGCAGTTCACGCTGACGCGCCGGTTCAGCAAGGCGCTCTACATCCAGGGCAGCTACACGTACTCGCGTACGGAAGGTAACTACCCGGGTCTCGTCTCGTACGACAACGGTCAGGTCGATCCGAACATCTCGTCGCAGTACGACCTCATCGAGCTGCTCTCGAACCACATCGGCCCGCTGCCGACGGATCGCCCGCACTACATCAAGCTCGACGGCTACTACACGTTCGACCTCAAGAAGGCCGGCTCGCTCACGACCGGTATCCGCTTCCGCGCCCTCTCCGGTATCCCGGAGAACGCGCTCGCGGCGCACTACCTCTACGGACCGGACGAGTCGTTCCTGCTGCCGCGCGGCGAGCTCGGCCGCACCGACTTCGACCACGGCCTCGACCTCCACGTCGGCTACGGTCGCAACATCGGCAAGGGCATGACGCTCGAGTTCTTCGTCGACATCTACAACATCTACAACCGCCAGGGCACGGCCGCGGTCGACAACACCTACGCGCCGGCCGTCAAGCTGGCGGCGGGTGGCGTCGGTGGCGAGGTCCAGAACGCGAACCCGGTCTCGGGCGGCACGTACGAGGACCTGATCTGGGTCAAGGAGCTCAACCAGAACGGCGACGAGACGTCGACGCCGATCGGTCGCAACCCGAACTTCCACAACACGAGCGCGCGCTACGCCCCGGCCTACGGCCGCCTCGGCATGCGCCTGACGTTCTGACGGGCGCTCGCCGGCGCGCTTTGCGCGCCGCGCGTGCTCCGCACGCGATGCGGCCTTCGGCCGCATGCGAG
>CAYUNM010000009.1:165891-172007 GCA_964446175.1 uncultured Kofleriaceae bacterium | reverse complement strand
CTTCGTCAGACCCGCGTGGCTAGCGCGCCTTCGGCGCTTGCCACGGGGTTCTGAGGTGCGCCGACAGGGCTCGCAGCGATGCGGGCCCTTCGCGTTTTCGGTTGTCGTTGGGCGGGGCTGCGCGAACGAGCAGTGTCGTAGGCGCGTGGTAGATAGCCGGGGTGGAACGCGTGGTTCTCAATCCCGAGCAGCGCGCCGCCGTGGAACACGGCGACGGGCCGCTGATGGTCCTGGCCGGCGCGGGCACCGGCAAGACGCGCGTGCTCGTCAACCGGATCGCGCGCCTCGTCGAGACGGGCGCGGAGCCGTGGTCGATCCTCGCGGTCACGTTCACGAACAAGGCGGCCGGCGAGATGCGCAACCGGCTGGCCCAGCTGCTCGGCGGGGCGGCGAGCGCGATGTGGATCGGGACGTTCCATGCCACCTGCGCGCGGCTGTTGCGCAAGTACGGGCATCACGTCGGGCTGACGAAGAGCTTCGTGATCTTCGACGACGACGATCAGATGAAGCTCGTCGAGAAGCTGCTGAAGGAGACCGGGCTCGACGAGCAAGTGTCGGCGCGGACGATCCTGTCGCGCTTCGACCGCGCGAAGAACCGCGGGCTGGATCCGCGCGCCGTGAAGACCGGTGCGTTTGACGACGTGGTCGAGCAGGTGTTCCCGCTCTACCAGGCGCAGCTCGCGAAGGAGAATGCGGTCGACTTCAACGACCTGATCCTCAAGACGCTCGCGCTGTTCGCGGAGGAGGAGCCGGCGCGCTCGCTGCGCGTGCGCTTCCGCCACGTGCTGGTCGACGAGTTCCAGGATACGAACCGCGTGCAGTACGAGCTGGTCGAGAAGCTCGCCGGCGCGACGCGCAACCTGACCGTCGTCGGCGACGACGACCAGTCGATCTACGCGTGGCGCGGCGCCGAGCCGCGTAACCTGCTCGACTTCGACCGCGACTTCCCGGACGCGACGGTCGTCAAGCTCGAGCAGAACTACCGCTCGACACAGATGATCCTCGATGCGGCGAACTCGATCATCCGGCTCAACCGCGACCGCCACGAGAAGGCGCTGTGGACGGAGCAGGGCGGCGGCGACCCGCTCGAGGTCTACCAGGCGGGCGACGAGCGCGGCGAGGCGTACTTCGTCGCGCAGTCGATCCGGCGCCTGCTCGACGAGGGCCCGTACTCGCCGTCGGACATCGCGATCCTCTACCGCACGAACGCCCAGTCGCGCGTCCTCGAGGAGCACCTGCGCGCCGCGCGCGTGCCGGCCAAGGTCATCGGCGCCGTCTCGTTCTTCGAGCGCAAGGAGGTGAAGGACGTCATCGCCTACCTCCGCCTGCTCTCGAACCCGGCGGCGGATTCGGCGTTCGAGCGCGTCGTCAACGTGCCGGCGCGCGGCCTCGGCGATGCCACGGTCGACCGCCTCCGTGCCGCCGCCCGCACCGGTGTCGGCACGATGCTCGAGGCGGGTCGGCTCGCCGCGCGCGGTGAGGTCGCCGGTATCGGCACGGCCCCGCGCAAGAAGCTCCACGGCTTCGTCGAGCTGCTCGACGGCCTGAACGACGTCATCGCCCAGGGCGCCTCGGTCGCCGAGACGATCATCCAGGTCGTCGATCGCTCGGGCCTGCGCGCGAAGCTGGAGGCGGACGACAGCGCCGAGTCGCGCGACCGCCTCGACAACCTCGCCGAGCTCGTCACGATCGCGTCCGACTTCGACGACGAATCCGACCAGCCCCAGTCGGTCGAGGCGTTCCTCGAGCGCATCGCGCTCACTGCGCCCGCCGACCAGTCGGGCGAGCAGGACGCGGTCGTCCTGATGACGATCCACATCGCCAAAGGCCTCGAGTGGCCTGTCGTCTTCCTGACGGGCATGGAAGACGGCCTGTTCCCGTCGCTGCGCGAGCGCGAGGGCGTCTCCGAGGACGCCGCCCTCGAGGAGGAGCGCCGGCTCGCGTACGTCGCGATCACCCGCGCCCGCGAGCGCCTGATCTTCACGCACGCGCGCACCCGCCGCGTGTGGGGCGAGATCCGCCTGCAAGGCCCGTCGCGCTTCCTCGACGACCTCCCGCCGAACGTGCTCGCCGAGCCGCCGCGCCCGCCGCGCCTCACGCCGAAAGCCCCCGCGATCGTCGACGGCAACTGGAACGCCGGCGCCCGCGCGGGCTCGCGCCGTCCCGGCCACGTCGGCGGCAGCCGCCCACCGCGCGGCAGCCACGACGACTTCGACCAGCGCACGCACGACGACGGCGAGCCCGTCTACCAGCTCGACGCCGACAGCCCGCCGCCGCGGAGCCCGTTCCAGTTCCGCACGGGCGACCAGGTCACGCACACGCTGCACGGCCTCGGGCGCGTCGTCGCGGTCTCGGCCGACGGCAAGGACCTCAAGGTGATCGTCGAGTTCCCGGAGGCCGGTCGCAAGACGATCCTGGCCAAGTTCCTGCGCGCCGCGGAAGACCAGCTCAACTAGCGGCAACGACGCGCTCACCCGGGTTCGCGTTCGGGTCCGAGCGCCTCGGGCTCGAGATTGACTCGTTCAGGTCAGTCGCCGAAGCCATCGAGCGCGCAGCTACCGGTAGCTCGAGTCAGTCGCCGAAGCCATCGAGCGCGCCGCTACCGGTAGCTCAAGTCAGTCGCCGAAGCCATCGAGCGCGCCGCTACCGGTAGCCGGCGGCCTGCACCTCGAACAGCTCCGCGTAGCGGCCGCGCGCCGCGAGCAGCTCGTCGTGCGTGCCGACCTCGCGGATGCGGCCGGCCTCGAGCACGTAGATCCGGTCGGCGACGCGCACCGTCGAGAAGCGATGCGAGATCACGATCGCCATGCGGCCGGCGAGCTGCTGCTTGAGCTCGGCGAAGATCGCGGCCTCCGCCTCCGGGTCGAGGTTCGACGTCGGCTCGTCGAGGATCCACAGATCGGCGCCGCGGTAGACCAGGCGCGCGACGGCGAGTCGTTGCCACTCGCCGCCGGAGAGCTCGTGGCCGCCGTCGAACAGGCGGCCGACGCGCGTGTCGAGGCCGCGCTCCAGCAGGGCGTGTGCACGCGCGATCTCGAGGGCGCGCGTGAGCTCGACGTCGATGGCCGCGTCGCTGGCGGCGCGGTCGATGCGGCCGAGCTGGACGTTCTCGCGCACGGTCAGCTGGTACTTCGCGAAGTCCTGGAGCAGCACGCCGATGCGCGACCGCAGCTCGGTGGGGTCCGCGTCGCGCACGTCGACGCCGCCGAACAGCACGCGGCCCGTGCTCGGATCGTAGAAGCGCGACAGCAGATTCACGATCGTCGTCTTGCCGGCGCCGTTCTCGCCGACGAGCGCGACCAGCTCGCCGGGGCGGATCTCGAGGTCGACGCCGGCGAGCGCCGGGCGCGTGGCACGCGGGTAGGTGAACGAGACGCGCTCGAGCACGACGCCGGAGGGCAGGGCCGGTGGGAGCGGCGTCGCGGGCGCGGCGATCGGGAGGAGCGGCTCCGTCGCCATGAAGGCGATGTGGTTGTCGAGAAACATCGCGAACTTCTCGAGCTGGCTGAACTGGAACGCCATCGCGCCCGCGTGGTCCGCGATCAGCGCGAACGCACCGAACGCGGCCGCCATCGCGCCGGGCGTGAGCTCGCCCGCGAGGCCGCGCGCGCCGAGCACGTAGTAGGCGCCCGCGAGGCACGCGGTGGCCCAGACGCCTGACAGGAACGCCCACCAGGTCGCAGCGCGGAGCAGGGCGTCGCGCTCGCGGTGCTGCGCGTCGGTGAGGGTCGTGAAGCGGCCGAGGAAGTGGTGCGCGAGCCCGAACGAGCGGACTTCTTTCGCGAGCGCGGCATCGGCGAGGAGCGTCGTCATGTAGTCGCGTTCGCGCTCGGCGGTCGTGAGCTCGGCGTTCAGCTCGAACAGCCGGCGGTTGATCCGGCGCTGGAACACGAGCGACGGGACGACGGACAGCAGCAGCAGACCGCTCAGCCCCGGATTCATCGCGGTGAGCAGGCCGAGCATGCCGAGGACGGCCATCGTCGAGGACAGGATCTCGAAGCTCATGAACGTCATGCCGCCCGGCACCCAGCTGCTGTCGCGACGTGCGCGCGCCGCGAGGTCGTGCCAGTCGGGATTGTCGATGTGGCCGACGTCGACCGAGGATGCCTTGCGGAGAAACTCGGTCATCACGTGCGCGACGACGCGCTGCGCGAACGTGTCGTGGACGTGAGTGCGCAGGTTGCCGAGCGCGCGATGTGTGCCGAGCACGATGCCGAGCACGATCGCGGTGTGCAGCACGCCGCGCTCGTCGTGGGCGATGACGAGATCGATCAGGCGCTTGCCGAGCCAGACCTCGAGCGTGGGTGCGGCGGCCGAGATCAGCGCGAGCGCGGCGCACGTGATGAACAGGACGCGCCCGGCGGCCCATGCGATCGCGATGCCGCGCGCGACATTTCTCCTGAGCCGACCACCTCTCATCGCCCGGAACGTAGCCGGAATCCCGGTCGCCTGGGAGCGAGTCAGCGAAGCGCGAGCCGCGTCGCAGGTCTGCGCACGACGCGCGCGACCGGGATGTGGGGCACGCGAGGCCGCAGCACGCGGCGCAGCAGGACCGCGAGCTCGCCGAGCAGCCAGCAGGCGGCGAACGGCCCCGGGTAGATCAGGTAGATGCCCTCGTGGAAGACCTCGAGCGTGTCGACGGTCAGCGGCAGCACGAGCACGGCCGTGAGCAGCACGCCGAGCAGACGGAACGCGCCGCGGATGCGAAGGTCGCCGTTGGAGGTGACGAAGGCGTCGAGCGCCGGATCGCTCACGCACGGCAGACACGCGGGGCGGCGCGCGGTTGCGACCGATGTCCGAGATCGTGTCCTGGCGGGCCGGTCGCGCGGGGCGTACCGGTGGACGTGTGAAGCGAATGAGATGGATGTGTCTGGTGTTGATGGCGGCGTGGCCGTGTACGCGCGTGCCGGTGCGGCCGGTCGTCGGTGGAGCGCCGGTGGCGCGGGCGGCGGTGGCGCTCGACGAGGAGACGGTCGCCGCGGCCGAGCACTTCGGGCGCGGGTTTCCGGCGGAGGATGCGCGCGGCGTGACGGCGGTGATCGAGATCCCCGCGGGGACGACGGCGAAGTTCGAGGTCGCGGACGGCGACGGCTGGCTGCACTGGCAGCACGATCGCGAGACTGGCGCGCGACGCGCGATCGACTACCTCGCGTACCCGGTGAGCTACGGCATGGTGCCGCGCACGCTCGCCGACGACGGCGACGCGCTCGATATCATCGTGCTCGGCGCGGCGATCGAGCGCGGCCGCGTGACACCGACGCGCCTGATCGGCGTGCTCGAGATGGGAGATGTCGACGAGGACGGGCGCGTGACGGAGCACGACGACAAGCTCGTCGCGGTGCCGCTCGAGGCGGATCTGGCGTGCGGGTTCTCGCGGCTGCACGACCTCGCCGAGCTCGACGCGGCATATCCGAACACGCGCGCGCTGCTCGAGCTGTGGTTCGCGAGCTACTGGGGCATCGGACGCACGCACGTGCTCGGCTGGGGCGACGCCGCGCCCGCGCGCGAGGTGCTCGAGCGCGGCAAGCAGGCGTTCGGCGCGGGGCGCACGGTGCTCGAACGCGGCGAGCAGGCGTTCGGCGCGGGGCGCAGCGAGCGACTCGCGGGTCAGCGCGGCGCGCTCTGAGCGACGCGGCGCAGCAGCTCCTCGTCCTCGAGCATCGTCGCGATCCGGCGCGCTCGCGCGTTGACCTCGGCGGCGCGCTCGCCGTCGACGATGCGCGACAGCATGTTGAGCGCGCGCACGCGGAGGCGGACCAGGCCGCCGTCGCCGGCCTCGTCGATCGCGCGGGTGGCCCACGCGGCAGCCTCCGCCGCATCGCCGAGCGACCACGCGCAGTAGGCCAGGCCGAGCGCGCGCGAGCACGCGACGTACGGGACCGGCGAGTCGGGGATCGCGGCGTAGTGCACGCGCGCGCCCGCGACATCGATCGCCTCACCGGCTGGTGGCCGCGTGCACAGCACCGCGCGCTGAATGGCGAGGCGGGCGCGATAGACGTCCGCGTCGTCGAGGTTGCGCGTGCTCGCGTTCGGGCTCGAGCTGGTGCTCGTGCTGGTGCTGGTGCTCGTGCTCGTGCTCGTGCTCGTGCTCGTGCTCGTGCTCGTGCTCGTGCTCG
>CAYUNM010000009.1:161599-165791 GCA_964446175.1 uncultured Kofleriaceae bacterium | reverse complement strand
GTGCTCGTGCTCGTGCTCGTGCTCGTGCTCGTGCTCGTGCTCGTGCTCGTGCTCGGGTTCGCCGGGTCCGCGTGTGCGAGCAGCGCCTCCGCGGCCGCGAGGCGGGCGGGGGCGGTCGCGTGGCGGCGGGCGTCGGACTCGGTCTCGAGTTGCGCGAGCAGGAGCTCGAGCTCGGCGGCTGGGCCGGCGGCGGCGGCGCGCAGCGCGGCGCGGGCGAGCCAGTGATCGCAGGCGTCGTGGTCGAGGCGGCTGTGGTGCGCGTGCGCGATGCCGAGCTCGATCCAGGCGACGAGCGGCGTCTCGGAGATCGGTGGGCGGTTCCAGAGCGTGAGCTGCTCGAGGCGCAGGCCGGCGGGGAGGTCGGCGAAGCGCGTGTGCCCGGTGCCGAGCCAGCGGACCCACTGCTCGACGGAGGATGTGACGCCGAACAGGCGCAGCATCCAGCGGCCGTACTGGCCGCCCGGCTTGTGCTCGCGGCGCGCGAGCCGGCGCAGGCCGCGCTCGATGGTCTGCGGATCGTCGGGGACGTCGAAGCGGCCGCGCGCGCGTGCGATCAGCGCATCGGCGAGCGGGAGCCAGCCGCCGCAGTCGTCGACCCAGCGTGCGACGTAGGCTGCCCACGACAGACCGGCAGGTGGCAGGTCCGCGGTCGCGCGCTCGGCAGCTGGACGCGCGGGCCGCTCGGTCACTGCGGCATCTTCTCGGTGACGACCGGGATCGGCAGCTCGGCCTTGTTGCGCCACACCGTGACGGAGACGGCCTTGCCGATCGGGTTGGAGGCGACGATCCACGGCAGCGACTTGTCGTCGACCTCGCGGTCGCCCCACTTGATGATGATGTCGCCGGCGCGCAGGCCGGAGCGGGCCGCGGGCGAGGCGGGCTTGATCTCCGTGATCAGTGCGCCGTGCGGCTGCGGGAGTCCGACCTGCGCCGCGAGGTCCGCGGTGACCGGCTTGACCATCGCGCCGAGCCAGCCGCGCGCGACCTGGCCGTAGTCGCGGAGCGCGTCGAAGATCTCGCGCACGCGGTTGATCGGGATCACGAAGGACAGCTCGCCGGTGCGATCGCCCGTCGCGACCGCGACGCCGACGACCTCGCCCGCCGCGTTGAGCACGGGGCCGCCGCTGTTGCCGCGGTGGATGCGCGCGTCGGTCTGGATGAACATGCGGTACGTCATCGCGGCGCCCTGCAGCAGCGACGCGGCGGCCTCGCGGCCCGTCGCGGAGACGATGCCGGCCGAGGCGGTGACCTCGTCGCCGAACGGATCGCCGAGCGCGAGCAGCCACTCGCCGACCTGGAGGTCGTCGGAGTTGCCCATCTGCAGCGGGACGAGGCGCGGGACATCGATCGAGAGCAGCGCGAGATCGAGGCGCGTGTCGCGGCCGACGAGCTTGGCGGGGACGTCCGTGTGGTCGGGCAGCACGACGTGGAGGTCCGCTGCCGCGGCCGCGATGTGATCGTTCGTGACGACGAACACGCCCTTGTTCTCGACGAGGAAGCCCGTGCCGAGCGCGACGTCGGCGACCGCATCGGGGGCGCCCGGGAACATCGCCGCGGGGCCCGACTTCACCGGCGCGCCGGCCCGGATCGCGACGACGCCATGCCTGCTCCGCGCGACGAGATCGACGAACGAGCTCGGCCCACCGCTGTAGAGGATGCGCGGCGACTCGGGAGCGGCTTGCGGCTTCGCGGGCGCGGTCGTCGTCGCGGCGGCGCGCGCATCGGCCGGCAGCTCGCGCTCGCGACACCCGCTCGTGAGCGCGACGAGCCCGGCCAGCCACAGCGGAGCGCGGGCCGCGAGCGTCATGCCTTCTTCTTCGGCTGCGCGTCGACGTACGCGACCCGCAGGTCGTAGATCAGCGAGCCGAGCAGCTTCTCCTCCGCCTCGTCGAGGTTGCCCTTGGTCTTCTGCTCGAGGATGCCGAGCACGTCGATCAGGTACCGCGCGGTGTCGAGATCGAGAGGGTGCGGCTGCCCGTTCGGGTCCGGCATCTTGCCGAGCGCGATCAGCGCGGACGACGCCAGCGACAGGATATGAGTCGAGAAATCGACCGGGTCCGGCGCGACGGGCGGCGAGTCGGGCATGGGGTGACCATATCGCACCTGGTGCGGGCACCTCGCGGGAATCCGTGACATCGTTGGAGGGGTTTTCATGGATACCTTGCGCGATCCGGTCCCCCAGAAGCTCGACGTTGGCGGCCTGACCCCCGGGAAGCCCGCCGAGCCCGCGCCGCCGGTCGACATCTCGGCCCTCGCCGAGAAGGTGCACTCCGAGAGCGCGTTTCTCGACGACGTGTTCGCCGAGGTCAGCAAGGTCGTCGTCGGGCAGCGCGACATGGTCGAGCGCGTCCTGATCGGCCTGCTCACGGGCGGGCACTGCCTGATCGAGGGCGTGCCGGGCCTCGCGAAGACGCTGACGGTCAAGACGCTCGCGCAGACGCTCAACGCGTCGTTCTCGCGCATCCAGTTCACGCCGGATCTGCTGCCGGCGGATATCACCGGCACGATCATCTACAACATGCACACCGGGCAGTTCACGCAGAAGCGTGGCCCGCTGTTCGCGAACCTCGTGCTCGCCGACGAGATCAACCGCGCGCCCGCGAAGGTCCAGAGCGCGCTGCTCGAGGCGATGCAGGAGCGCCAGGTGACGATCGGCGACTCGACGCAGCCGCTGCCCGATCCGTTCCTCGTGCTCGCGACGCAGAACCCGATCGAGCAGGAGGGCACGTTCCCGCTGCCCGAGGCGCAGCTCGACCGCTTCATGCTGCTCGTGCGGATCAACTATCCCACCGCCGCCGACGAGCGCGCGATGCTCGATCGCATGACGACGCTCGAGCCGCCGGCGCCGCGCGAGGTCGCGACGATCGATCAGGTGCGGGCGGCGCGCCGCGTGGTCGGCTCGATCTACATCGACGACCGCGTGCGCGACTACATCGTTCACATCGTGCAGGCGACGCGCAAGCCGCGCGAGTACGGGCTCGCGGAGCTGTCGCCGCTGATCGAGTACGGGGCGTCGCCGCGCGCGACCTTGTCGCTGGCGATCGCGGCGCGGGCACACGCATTCATCCGCCACCGCGCGTACGTCACGCCCGACGACATCAAGGCGATCGCGCTCGATGTCCTGCGGCATCGCGTCGTCGTCACGTACGAGGCGGAGGCCGAGGAGGTCACCTCGGACGACGTGGTCCGTCGCGTCTTCGAGTACCTGCCGGTGCCCTGATGGCGCTCTCGACCGCCGAGCTGTTCAAGAAGGCGAAGAAGATCGAGATCGCGTCGCGGCGTCTCGTCGACGAGCAGCTCGCCGGTCAGTACCAGGCCGTGTTCAAGGGGCGCGGGCTCGTGTTCAGCGACGTGCGCCCGTACTACGCCGGCGACGACGTCCGCGCGATCGACTGGAACATCACCGCGCGCATGAACGCGCCGCACGTCAAGCAGTTCGTCGAGGAGCGCGACCGCACGGTCAACCTCATGGTCGACATGAGCGCGTCGGGCTATTTCGGCTCGCGCGGCTCGACGAAGCGCGAGATCGCGGCGGAGCTCGCGGCGGTCGTCGCGTTCAGCGCGATCAAGAACAACGACCGCGTCGGGCTCTACATCGTCACCGACAAGGTCGAGCGCTACGTGCCGCCGAAGAAGGGCCGCCGCCACGTCATGCGCGTGATCGGCGAGATCCTCGCGTTCGAGCCGCAGTCGCGCCGCACCGATCTCGCGAAGGGCCTCGACTTCCTCGCGAAGGTCGCGCGCCGGCGCTCGATCGTGTTCCTCGTCTCGGACTTTCTCGGCGCGGGCGACTGGGAGCGCGCGATGCGGATCACGGCGCAGCGCCACGAGATCGTGCCGGTCGTCGTGCGCGATCCACTGGAAGAGCAGCTGCCCGATGTCGGGCTCGTGCTCCTCGAGGATCTCGAGACGGGGCAGGTCGTCGAGGTCGACACGTCGTCGCACGCACGCCGCGAGTTCGCGAAGCGGGCGCGGAAGGCGGCCGAGCTGCGCGACCAGATGCTGCGCCGGATCAACCTCGACATCGTCGAGGTCGATACGAACCGGCCCTATGTCGACGCGCTGATCGCGTTCTTCAAGGCGCGCGCGAAGAGGATGGCGCACGCGTGAAGGTCGCGCTCGTGCTCGTGCTGCTGTCGGCCGTCGCGTACGCGGACGGCTCGGGCAGTGCAGGCAGCGGCGCGGGCAGTGC
>CAYUNM010000009.1:138944-161499 GCA_964446175.1 uncultured Kofleriaceae bacterium | reverse complement strand
CGGGCAGTGCAGGCAGCGGCGCGGGCAGTGCGGTCGTGATCCAGCTGCCGCCCGATGTCGATGCGCCGCAGGTCAGCGCGGCCGCGAGCCCGACCGAGCTGATGCTGGGCAGCCGGTTCACGCTGTTCGTCACGGCGGTCTACAACACGGGTGTCGAGGTCAACCTGCCGGCGGGGCTCGACCTCGGCGACACGTTCGAGATCAAGAAGACGACGAGCGAGGACCACGTCCGCGCCGACGGCAAGCGCGTGCGCGAGTGGCAGCTCGACGTCGTCGCGTGGGACCTCGGCGACCTGCGCATTCCCGGCGTGCCGGTGACGTTCACGATCAACGGCCACGGCGGCCAGGTGCTGACGAACTCGATCCCGCTGCGCGTCAACGGCGTGCTCGGCGACACCGACGATCCGAAGCTGATGCGCGGCAACGCGCCGCCGGTGCGCCTGCAGGGCAACGACTGGACGTGGCTGTGGGTCGGGGGAGGCGTGTTCGTCGTCGTCGCGGGCGGCCTGACGTTCTGGCTGCTGCGCCGCCGGCGCCGCCATCACGTGCGCACGCTCGTCGGTGGCCTCGCCCCGGCACGCGCCCAGCGCCTCGACATGACGAGCGAGCGCGCCCTCGAGCGGCTCCTCTCGATCGAGCAGTCCGGCGTGCTCGCGCGCGACGACGACCGCAAGCTCGGCTACGCCGAGATGGTCACCGTGATCCGCGACTACCTCGCCGCGCGCTATCGCTTCCCGACGGCGGAGCTGACGACCTCGGAGCTGATGCGCGGCCTCGCGAAGCGCGCGAGCGCGGCCGACGCGACGCTCGTCGAGGCGTGGCTGTCGCGGTGCGACCTCGTCAAGTACGGCGGCATGCGCGCCACCGAAGCGGAGGCGAACGACGTGCTCGGCGGCGCGCGCGAGGTCGTGATGAAGACGACGGTGATCGCTTCGAAGGAGGCCGCGTGAGCCGCGCCGAGAAGATCCTGCGCGCGGCGTGGCCGTGGCTGGTGACGCTCGTGCTCGGCGGCATCGGCTGGTACGCGATGCGGCGCTTTCTCCAGAGCGAGAAGGCTGGCGAGCCTATCGTGTGGAAGAACCCGCACGCGCTGGTGCTCGTCGCCGGTGCGGCGTTCGTCGGCGTGGTCGCGTTTCACGTGCACCGGCGGCGCGCGGCGACGCTCGGGTTCTCCAGCGTCGGGCTCGTCGGAGCGCGCGGCGCCGCGGCGTGGTTCTCGGACTTCCCGGGCGTGCTGCGCGTGCTCGCGCTCGTCGCGCTCGCGGCTGGGCTCGCGCGCCCCGAGACGTATCGCACCGTCAAGCACGAGGTCGACACGATCGACATCATGCTCGTCGTCGATATGTCGAAGTCGATGGAAGAGATCGACATGCCGAACAACCGCCTCGACGCCGCGCAGCGCGTGATCCGGCGCTTCCTGCGGCGCACGAAGAACGACCGCATCGGGCTCGTGATCTTCGGCCAGCAGGCGATGCTGCAGTGCCCGCTGACGCAGGACACCAAGCTGCTCGAGCAGATCGTCGCGGACCTCGCGATCGGGGACGTGCCGGAGCTCGGCACCGCGATCGGCGATGGCCTCGGCCTCGCGCTCGCCCAGCTGCGCCGCAGCGACGCGAAGAGCAAGGTCGTCATCCTGCTCTCCGACGGCGACTCGAACTGGGTCACGCGCTTCGATCCGGACGAGTCGGCGCGCGTCGCGCAGAAGATGGGCGTCAAGGTCTACACGCTGCTCGTCGGGCGCGAGGAGACGGATCTGTTCGGCGGCGGCATGAGCGTCAACCCGGCGACGCTGCGCTCGATCGCGATGCTCACCGGCGGCGAGTTCTTCCGCGCGAGCGACTACGAGTCGTTCGATCGCGGCTTCCAGACCGTGCGCAACAAGCTCGACACGACGAAGCGCACCGTCACCGAGCGCATCCCCGACAAGCAGCTGTTCGTGCCGCTCGCCGCGCTCGCCGGGATCCTGATCGCGCTCGAGCTGCTGCTGAGCTACGGGCGGTTGCGGAGGCTCCCGTGAGGTTTCGCGACCGAAGGGAGCGGGTGGTCGGGTTGGGTGGGCTTGCATCCCGGGCCTCCTGCAAGGAGAACCCGGGATGAGCTTCGAGTACACGTGGCTCGCGTGGGCGTCGCCGGCCGCCGGCGCGTTCGTCGTCGCGCTCTACTTCTACGATCGCGTGCGGCGCGGCCAGCTGACGCGCCGGCTCGGCGAGCTGCCCGTGCTCGGCAAGGTCATGGCGACGGCCTCGCCGCGGCGGCGCGCGATCAAGGTCGTGCTACAGGCGCTCGCCGCGACGCTGCTCGTGTTCTCGCTCGCGCGCCCGCAGATGGTCGGCAAGCGCAACGTCGAGCTGCGCGGGCTCGATCTCGTCGTCGCGGTCGACGTCAGCAAGTCGATGCTCGTCGATGACGTCGAGGCGACCGCCGCGATGAAGGCGAAGAAGGTCGCGCCGAGCCGCCTCGGGCGCGCGCGCGAGCTCGCGGTCGCGCTGATCGACGAGCTGCCGGAGGACCGCATCGCGCCCGTCGTGTTCGCCGGCGCGGCCGCGCACTTCCCGCTGACCGAGGATCACGAGGTCGCCGCGCGCTTTCTCTACGACCTCGGGCCGGCGGACCTGCCCGGTGGCTCGAACCTGTTCGAGGTGTTCCGCGTCGGGCGGTGCCTGCTGCGGCCGGACTACACCGATGACGGCATCTGCGCGTCGATCGCGCGGCGCGGGCATGGCGGCGATCCGCTGCCCGGGCAGTCGCTCGATCCGAAGGACAAGCCGAAGGCCGAGGTCGTCGAGACGAAGCAAGAGCGCGGTCGCGCGATCGTCATCTTCACCGACGGCGGCGACGTCGATGACCAGACGCTGGGCGAGGTCGCGAAGGCCAAGCAGCTCGGCATCCGCGTGTTCGTCGTCGGGCTCGGCACGCCGGCGGGCGGCGTCGTCTACGAGATCGACGGCGACGGCAAGCGCACGCCGACGCCGAAGCACGCCGCTGACGGCCAGACCGTCGTCAGCAAGCGCGACGACGCCGGCATGCAGGCGATCGCGGCGACCGGCGGCGACGAGAGGCGCTACTTCGCGGAAGGCGGGCGCGGCGAGGTCGATCCGAAGCCGCTCGTCGAAGCGCTGCGCGCGGTCAACCGCGGCCTCGCGATGAAGAAGATCGACCGCAAGCAGGACGTGTTCCAGCCGTTCCTGTTCGCCGCGTTCATGCTGTTCGTCATCGAGGCCATCATCGCGACGCGCCGCCGCCGCGCCCACCCGGAGGAGCAGCCGTGAAGCGCCGCTATCTCGCGTTCGTGCTCGCGCTCGCCGCGTGGGATCCATTCCGCTCGCCGAACAAGGATGTCGAGGAGGGCAACCGCGCCGCCGCCGAGGGCCGCTGGGACGACGCGCTCGCCGCCTACGATCGCGCGTCGCACGATCCGAGCGTCGAGCCCGACGGGCTCGCGTACGACCGCGGTACCGCCGAGCTCGGCAAGGCGAAGCAGGCGACCGATCCGAAGGACAAGCAGGCGCTGACCGACCGCGCGCTCGAGGATCTGAAGCAAGCGGGCGGTGCGAAGGATCCGCACGTTCGCGGCCAGGCCGACTACAACCGCGGCAACGCGCTGTTCGACGGCGGCAAGGTCGACGACGCGGTCCAGGCCTACAAGCAAGCGCTGCGCGACGATCCGACGCTCGACGACGCACGCATCAACCTCGAGCTCGCGCTGCGCCGCCGGCACAAGCAGCAGCAACAGCAGCAGCAGGGACAGCAGGGACAGCAGGGTCAGCAAGGTCAGCAGGGCCAGCAAGGTCAGCAGGGACAGCAGGGACAGCAGGGACAGCAAGGCCAGCAGGGCCAGCAAGGTCAGCAGCAAGGCCAGCAAGGCCAGCAGCAAGGCCAGCAGGGCCAGCAGGGCCAGCAGCAGGGTCAGCAAGGCCAGCAGGGCTCGAACGCGGGCTCGAACGGCAACTCGAACGGCTCGAACGGGCCGCAGAACGGCTCGAACGGCCAGCAGAACGGCTCGAACGGAGACGGGCAGGGCTCCGCGCAGCCGCAGAGCGGCAGCAATGGCGGTCAAGGCTCGGCGCAGAACGGCTCGAACGCCGACGGGCAGAACGGCTCGGGGCAGGGCGCGCCGAACGGGCAGAAGGGCCGCCCGACGCACGAGCGCGGTCAGGGCAAAGGTCCGCAGACGCCGACGGACGGCAAGCTCGACGATCTCGAG
This sequence comes from uncultured Kofleriaceae bacterium, assembly GCA_964446175.1. GTDB lineage: Bacteria > Myxococcota_A > Polyangia > Haliangiales > Haliangiaceae > JABFXX01. The sequence continues at coordinate 157,295 of CAYUNM010000009.1, read as the reverse complement.
GATTACTCGCGCCGGTTGCAGCGCGACAGCGCGCGCCGCCACGCGACCGGGCGTCCGAGCGACAACGTGAAGGACTGGTAGGGCCGGGCAACACGGCGCGGATCGTGGGCGACGCCGTCTGCATGCGGGGGTATGCTCGACGCGATGGCTCCGAGGGTGCTCGTCGTCGATAAGGCCGCGGCCGCGCGCGACGCGATCGCCGACCTCCTCGGTGACAGCGCTGCCGATGTTGCGTGGTCGTCGCGCGAGGCCGCGATCGGCCAGCTGCGCGCCGCGCACACCGCTGGCACGCCGTTCGACGTCGTGCTGCTCGACGGCGATCCCGTCCCGACGACCGCGCTCGTCCGCGAGCTGGCGGCGGCCGGTGGCGGCGCGCGCGTGCTCGTCATCGCGAGCAGCCCCGAAGCGATCCCTCAGGTCGCGCGCTGCGGCGCAGCCGATGTCGTCACGCGCCCGCTGCAGGGCGCCGAGCTCGTGTTCCGCATCAACCGCGCGGTTCCCGAGCGCGAGGGCGGAGCGGGGCGGCGCCCGCGCAAGAGCGACGTGATCATCGGTGCCGGGTCGTGGATCAAGGACCTGTACGACCGCATCGCGATGGTCGCCGCGACCGATGTCACCGTCGCGATCTTCGGCGAGAGCGGCACGGGCAAGGAGCTCGTCGCGCGCACGATCCACAACAGCTCGCCGCGCCACGACGCGCCGTTCGTCGTCGTCAACTGTGCCGCGATCCCGGAGCAGCTGCTCGAGGACGAGCTGTTCGGCCACGTGCGCGGCGCGTTCACCGATGCGACTCGCGATCGCGAAGGCCTGCTCGCGGCGGCGCACACCGGCACGCTGTTCCTCGACGAGATCGGCGAGCTCCCGCTGCCGCTGCAAGCCAAGCTGCTGCGCGTCCTGCAGTCGCAGGAGTTCCGCCGCATCGGCGACGACCAGGATCGCCGCGTCGACGTCCGCATCATCACCGCGACGAACCGCGATCTCGACCAGCTCGTCGCGCGCGGCTCGTTCCGGCAGGACCTCTACTACCGCATCAACGTGTTCCCGATGCACCTGCCGCCGCTGCGCGACCGGCCCGAGGACATGCCGCTGCTCGTCCATCACTTCGTACAGAAGTACCGCGCGCGCCTCGGCAAGCCCGTCGAGGGCGTGCGGCCGGCGGCGCTCGCCCGCCTCGCCGCGTACGACTTCCCGGGCAACGTGCGCGAGCTCGAGAACAAGATCCACCAGGCGATGGTGATCGCCGGCGGCACGCACATCGACGAGGAAGACCTCGCGCTGCCCGCGCCGGGCCCGAGCTCGCGCGGCCGCGTCGATGTCACGCGCCCGTTCCGCGAGGTCAAGCAGGAGACGATCGACGCGTTCGAGTCGGCGTACCTCACCGAGCTGCTGCGCGTGCACAAGGGCAACCTCGCGCAGGCGGCGCGCGCGGCGGGCATGGATCGGAAAAACCTGTGGGCGCTCGCGGTGCGCCACGGGCTGGATCGCGCCCGCTTCAAGAAGCCGTGAGTGCTAAAGCAACCGACGTGCGCACCGCGCTGTTCACCGTCGGCTACGAGGGCCGCCAGCTCGACGAGCTGCTCGCGGCGCTCGCCGCCGCGAAGGTCGACCGGCTGATCGATATCCGCGCGCTGCCGCTCTCGCGCCGGCGCGGCTTCTCGAAGACGCCGCTCGGGGACGCGCTGCGCGCCGCCGGCATCGAGTACGTGCACCTGCGGGAGGCGGGCAACCCGTTCCGCAAGGATCCGGATCCGATCGGGCAGTACCGCACGCACCTGCCCGCCGCGACGGTCGCGATCGTCGCCGAGGCCGTGCGCGGCCATCGCGCGGCGCTGCTCTGCTACGAGGCCGATGTGGACACGTGCCACCGCGGCGTGCTCGCGCCTCGCGTCGCGAAGAAGCTCGGGCTCGGCGCGCCGCGTGATCTGTAGGAGCTCGGCGGGCGCCGTCTGTCAGCGCCGATTCGTGAGCGAGCCGAGCAGATCGTGATCGGCGGCGACGCGGCGGAGGACCTGCGGCGCGACCACGCCCTCGAGGCGGGCGAGCGAGCGCTCGAGCGGGATCATGCCGGCCTCGCGGCCGCTCTGGATCGCGGTCGGCAGCGTCTGCAGCTCGCCCTTGCGGACGATGTTCGCGACCGCGGGCGTGACCGGCACGAGCTCGACCGCGAGCGCGCGCCCGCCGCTGCGCTTCGGCAGCAGGTACTGCGTGACGACCGCGCGCAGGCAGCCCGCGAGCTGGCCGCGCGTCTGGCGTGCCTGCGTCTCGGGGAACGCGTCGACGATGCGATCGATCGCGCCGGCCGCACTCGGCGCGTGCAGCGTGGCGAGCACGAGGTGACCGGTCTCGGCGGCGGTCAGCGCGGCGCTGATCGTCTCGCGGTCGCGCAGCTCGCCGAGCAGGATGACATCGGGGGCCTCGCGCAGCGCCGCGCGCAGGCCGTCGGCGAACGTCGCGACGTGGGTGCCGAGCTCGCGCTGATGGATCAGCGAGCGCCGGGCCGCGAACCGGTACTCGATCGGATCCTCGAGCGTGATCACGTGCGCGGCGCGCCGCTGATCGAGCAGATCGACGAGCGCGGCGAGCGTCGTCGACTTGCCGGAGCCGGTCGGGCCGCACACGACGACGAGGCCGTCGCGCAGCTCGACGAGCGAGGCGACCTCGTCGGGCAGGCCGAGCTCGGCCAGGCCGGGCACGGCGTCCTTGATCAGGCGCGCCGCGATCGCGCTGCCGCCGAGGTGCACGAACGCGTTGACGCGCAACCGCACGCCGCCGCACTCGAGCGACAGGTCCGCGCTCCCGCCACGCGCGAGCTCGCCGACGCACGCCGCGAGCTGCTCGTCATCGATCGCGATGTCGAGCGTCTCGAGCCGGCCGTCGCGCTTGATGCTCGCGCCTCGCCCCGTCGAGACGAACAGGTCGCTCGCGCCGCGCTCGTGCGAGGTCTCGACCGCCGCGCGCAGCAGGTCCGCGAGTCGCGGCGCGGGCGTCGTCATCGGCGTCGTCGTCGTCGTCGTCGGCGGTGCCGCGTCATGGACCGGCTCGGGCGCAGAGGCGGGCGCGGGCGCGGCGGGCGGCTTCTCCGGCTTCTTGATCGATGGCTTACGGACGACGATCCGCGGCCCGGCCGCCGTCTCCTCGAGCGTCACCGGGTACAGCGTGTCGCCGTCGCGGAACGTCACCATCACGGGGCCCGATGCGAGCGACTGACCGGCGAGCAGCGGCTGCGCGAAGTCAGCGAGGAGCTGCGGCTCGAGCGCGGGCATCGCGAGCGCCTCGACGTTGCCGCGGCGGCGGAGCTGCGGAATGCGGCCAGGCTCGAGCACGATCGCGTCGGCGTCGCGCAGCGTCATCACGCGCAGAAGCGAAACGATCGCGGACATGATCGTTTTGAGTAGCAACGAACGCGCCGTCGCAAGCGCGCGGAATCGCAACACCCGACATGTGCACTCAGGGTCGTGCTGACACGATTTCGGGCCTTCTCTTGACGTTTTGTCTTTGCGTGGCAGCGCCTCGCCATGAAGACTGCCCGGCGGTGGAACACAAGCCTCTCTGGAAGAGGCTGGCGCTCGTTGCTGTCCTGGGGGGGATGGCACTGAGCGCCGGCTGTATCGCGGACACTTCGGGTGACGAGGACGACGGCGGCGATGCCGGGTCGGATGCGGTGACGCAATCGACCGAGCAGGCGCTGTCGTGTCCGTCGTACAACTCGAGCGTCTACACGCCGTTCGTCACGAGCGGCAGCCCGAGCGGGACCGTCGCGCGGTATCCGTGGCGCGGACCGTCGTCGTCGTATCCGAGCGGCGATGAAGCGTTCAACGGGTACGGCACGAGCCTGCCGAAGACCGTCGAGTGCGGCAGCAACAAGAGCGCGCGGCCCTATCTCGACGTCACGGCGGGCTGCCTGACCGCGGTCACGACGAGCAGCGGCAACCGCGGCAGGATCTCGGTGACGAGCGACGGCTCCTATCGCTCGTTCGCGAAGGCGTATACGTCGGGCGGTACCTCGCCGGTGAAGTGGACGGATACCGGCACGTCGTTCAACTTCTACTACTCGAAGGCGCCGCTCTCGGTCGGCGTGAACCCGGGCTTCAAGGCCTTCCTGCGCTACCGCACGGAGTACGACCTGTACGTCGCGTCGTGGCGCGCCGACGGCGTCGTCGAGATCCAGAAGAAGCAGTGCGGCGTGTACACGGCGCTCAAGGCCAACACGCACTACGGCGCGCCGGCCGCCGGCAAGTGGCACACGATCCGGTTCGAGGCGGTCGGCAACAAGCTGTCGCTGTGGCTCGACGGAAGCTTCGCGATGAGCGTCACCGACTCGACGTTCACGTGGGGTACGGCCGGCATCCGTATCGACTCGTTCGACGGCTCGTACATCGACAACTGGAAGGTCTACGCGCCCTGAGCGTACGCGGCGGCGCGCGCGGCGACGATCTCGCCGTGCGTGATCGCCCCGTGCGTGTACGTGGGCGCGAGCCCGGGCGCGAGCACGTGCGGCACCATCTCGCTCGACGAGAAGTGCTGCGGCCACTCCGGCGCTTCGGGCACACCGTCCGCGAGCGTCTTCTCGAGCACCATCGACGTGTACTGATCGAGCGTCGCCTCGCGCGTGTTCGCGTTGAGGATGACTTCGACCCCGGCGTCGCGCGCGTGCTTCGCGACCCCGCGGATCCTCGACACGCCCGGCGCATACGCGTCGACGCACACGCCGTTCTCGCTGATCGTCCACGCGCCCGTGCCGGTCACGACGACGAGCGTGTGATTCCCGCACGTGTGGCCCGGCGTGCGCACGATCGCGAACCCGCCGCCGATCAGGTAGTCGCCGTCGAGCGCGATGATGCGATCGGCCGGCACACCCGCGAGGCACTCGGGGATGTACCACTCGACCTGCAGGGGATGGATCGCGGCGAGCGTGTCGAGCTCGGCCTTCTGTGCGAGCAGCTTCGCGTTCGGCAGATACGCGCGGCCGCCGGGGCCCGGCGCGAGCAGCCCGCGCACGTCCTGGACGTGCAGGTGATCGAACGTGACGTAGTCGATCTGCTCCGGCGACACGCCCCAGCCGGCGAGCGCCGCCTCGATCGACGAGTGCATCTGCGAGAGCAGCTTGCTCGCGGTCCCGCCGTAGCGCTCGATCAACCGCGCGAAGTAGGGCGCCGCCTTCGAGCGATCCGGGTCCGTCGGGTTGACGAGGATCGTCACCGTGCGGCCGCCCGCCGCGACGACCTGCACGAGCTGCATGCGGTTGCGCATGAACACGAACGGCGCCGGCGAGGCCGCCACGCCCTGCAGGCCGTAGCGCGTCGGGTACGGGAACGTCGCGAGATCGATCGTGCGCACGCAGCGCGAGGCGCCGCCGGCGAGCACGCGCTCGCGCAACCGGCGGCCGGCTCGGCGCACGGCATCGAGGCGCGCCCCGGAGCCGCGCGTTGCCCACGCGGCATCCATCTCGGTCAGCTTGACGAGGTCCGACGGAACCATTCCCCGACTATACGTGCTAACCAACGCGCGATGCTGCGCGACTGGATCGCCCCGCTGACGCTCGCGGACTTCCGCGCGACGCACTTCCAGAAGGGCGCGTGGGCACAGCCGGGCAGCGCGAAGGGCTCGCTCGCGACGCTCGACTGGGACGCGCTCGGCCGCGTGCTCGCCGTCGGCGCGGATACGATCGTGTGCGCGAAGGGCCAGCACGTGCCGTACCCGGTGCCGCGCGATCTCGACGAGCTGCGCGCCTACTTCCGGATCGGCGTCGGCCTCGGCATGCGGTTCACGGAGCGCGCCGATGCCGGACTGCGCGCGGTCGCCGACAGCTTTCACGAGCTGCCCGGCACGCCGCAGGTCCAGGTGTTCGCGACGCCCGCCGAGACGCACGGCTTTGGCTGGCACTACGATCTCGAGGACGTGTTCATCGCGCAGACCGCGGGCGTGAAGGACTACTACTTCCGCCCGAACACCGTCGAGGCCGACACGCCGTTCCCGCCGAAGGACTTCTCCGGCTTCCATGCCGAGACCTCGCCGCTGATGACGGCGACGCTCGTCCCCGGCGACTTCCTCTACATCCCGTCGCGCTGGTGGCACATGGCGGTGTGCAAGGAGACCGCGCTCTCGATCTCGGTCGGCCTGATGCCCCCCGGCGTGCCGTTTTTTGCGCCGAAGGCCTGAGAATCCTTCGCGTGGCCCGCCAAGCTATGGAAATCCGGACGTTGTGATAACGTGCCGCCGCACATGGCGGTCGACGACCTGCGTTCAGGTACCTGGGTCACCTACGTCGGAGGACGCGCGACGAGCGCTCGCCTGCGGCGCGTCCGCGTAGAAGTGACGAGCGGTCCAGATGCCGGACTCGTGCGCGACATCGAGGCGCAGGTGATCCGGATCGGCGCGCGGCGCGGCAACGACGTGCAGCTCACCGATTCGAAAGTGTCGGGGCTTCATGCCGAGATTCGCCTCGACGACCGCGGCTACCGCCTGCGCGACCTCGACTCGACGAACGGCACGTACGTCGCGGGCCTGCGCATCAACGATGTCTACATCACGCCCGGCGCGCAGATCGCGATGGGCTCGACGCGCATGAAGTTCGAGCCGCTCGGCGAGTCCGTCGAGATCGAGCTCGCGGATACCGACCGGTACGGCTCGATGATCGGGCGCTCGGTCAAGATGCGCGAGCTGTTCGCGCGCCTCGAGAAGCTCGCGAAGACCGATACGACCGTGCTCGTCACGGGCGAGACCGGCGTCGGCAAGGAGCTCGTCGCGGAGGCCCTGCACGATCACTCGACGCGCGGTCAGAAGGACGCGCCGTTCGTCGTGCTCGACTGCGGCTCGATCCCGCCGAACCTGATCGAGTCCGAGCTGTTCGGCCACGAGCGCGGCGCGTTCACCGGTGCGACGAACAACTACGCCGGCGCGTTCGAGCGCGCTCACGGCGGCACCGTATTCCTCGACGAGATCGGCGAGCTCCCGCTCGCGATGCAGCCCAAGCTGCTGCGCGTGCTCGAGCGCAAGGAAGTTCGCCGCGTGGGCGGCGCGAAGACGATCGAGGTCGACGTCCGCATCGTCGCCGCGACGAACCGCGATCTCGGCGTCGAGGTCAACCGCGGCCGCTTCCGCGAGGACCTCTACTACCGGCTCGCCGTCGCGCGCGTCCACGTCCCGCCGCTACGCGAGCGCAAGGACGACCTGCCGCTGCTGATCGAGCACATCCTCGCGACCACGCCCGGCGGCGAGACGTCGTCGATCGCGCAGGAGACGATCGATCTGATGATGAAGCACGACTGGCCCGGCAACGTGCGCGAGCTGCGCAACGTGATCGAGCGCGCCGTGCTGCTCGCGGAGTCGCCGGAGCACGAGGACGCGCTGCGCCGCGCGCCGGTCCCCGAGAAGCGCAGCGAGCCGTCGATCACGGTCACGCCGTCGCAGACCGCGACCAGCTCCGACGCGATGATGACGGTCCCCGTCGACGTCAGCATCCCGTTCAAGCACGCCAAGCAGAACGTGATCTCCGAGTTCGAGCGCCGCTACATCTCGCGCCTGCTCGCGCAGCACGACGGCAACATCTCCGCCGCCGCGCGCGCCGCCGGCATCGATCGCATGTCGATCCACAAGATGCTGCACCGCCTCGGGCTCGCGAATCCGGGCCGCGATTAGAGCAGCCGCTCCGCGATCTCGGCGGCGGTCGCCTGCACCCAGTGGATGTGGTGCTGCTCGAGCAGGATCTGCCGCGCGCGCGAGAGCGCCGGCGTGACGATGAACGAGTGAGGCCGCTCGTCGGGCGCGCTGCCCTCGAGCTCGAGGTGCTGCCACAGCACCGTCTCGTCGAGCTTGGTGCCGACGAACACGATCGCGTGCGAGTCGAGATCGGCGACCAGCCGCTCGTAGGCCTTGTCGCGCCGGGCGAGGCGCGCCGCGTACTGCATCGTCGAGAACGTCACCTGCTTCGCGACGTCACCTGCGATCCCGTTCAGGTGGATCACGTCGAGCGCGCCATCGATCGCGGGCGGCGGGGTCGCGAGCGCGGAGACCGTGCGGAGCGGTCGCGGGAGATCGAACTGACGCTCGACCGCCGCCTCGAGGTCGTCGACGTTGAGCGTGTAGATCCGGTGCCACGGGGCGGAGAACCACGCGCGAAACGAGTCGGGCAGTGGCGCGTCGCCGAGGCGCAGGTGGGTAGCCACGTACTCGCGGAGTGCGTCAGGAGCGCGCACCAGCGCGATGTCGTAGAGGTCCGCGAGCGTCGACTCGTCGGGCTCCTCGCCGGGAAACAAGATCGCCCACAGGTCGCGAGCCATCTGCGCCGAGTCCGGCAGCGCCGTGCCCGCGCGGCAGCATGCCTCCGCCGAGAAGCCGGCCCCCGTGAACAGGATCGCGTCCCCGCTCCCGATCGCTTCGGCCAGCTCGTGCGTGCGATCGCGTGTCACGACCTCCGAGGCATGCCGAGTGCAGTGGGCATGCCGCGAAGCTCGACTGAAAAACGAACCGCGAATCTCGACCGAGTGAATGGCGCACGTGCGACAGCGCGCACCATGCGACCACGCACGCTCCCGTGTGTGCCGAGGGATCGCGATCACGTCCAAGTGCTCGTTCCGGTGGCCGTCTAGGCGTGCGGCCTAGGGCGCACGCTGTGCGTCGTACGGCACGAGTCCCGCATTGCGTGGCGGACAATGCTCGTTGCCGATTCCCGTCCGCTTCGCACCTCTGCCAGCAATCCCATCGAGAGCGATGCCTGTCACCTCGACTGGACGCTCGCGCTGGCCGGTGGTGAGGGCGTTCGCCTCGCCGAGTACGTCCAGCGCCGGTTCGGTCAGCGCTTGCCGAAGCAGTATTGCTGCCTGCTTGGCAGCCGCTCGATGCTGCAGCACACGCTCGACCGGATGAACCGCATGACGCCGGCGTCGCGCACGATGACGGTCATCGGCACGCACCATCACGACATGGCGATGCCCCAGCTCGCCGGCCGGTGCGACCACGTGTTCCGGCAGCCGTCGGCGCGCGATACGGGCATGGCGCTGTACGTCGCCCTCGCGATGATCAAGCGCTGGACGCCGAACGCGATCGTCACGATCACGCCGACCGACCACTACGTTGCCCCCGCCGGCAAGTACATCGAGCAGGTGCGCGCGGCGCGCGGCGTCGCGGCGCGCATCCGCGACAAGGTCGTGATCCTCGGCGCCACGCCGACCGAGCCCGACCCCGAGCTGGGCTACCTCAGCCTCGGCGATTCGCTCACCGAGGTGCCGCAGGTCAAGACCGTCGTCGGGTTCGTCGAGAAGCCGTCGGTTCAGCTCGCCTCCGAGCTGCGGCAAGCCGGCGCGCTGTGGAACACGATGGTCACCTGCGGCACCGTAGATGCTCTCTGGGAGCTGGGCCGTGCGACGGAGCCGCAGCTGCTCGACATCCTCGAGTCGTTCGTGCCGCTCGTCGGCACCGACGACGAGCAGGACGCGATCGAGTACATCTACCGCGCGTACCTGCCGGTCAGCTTCTCGCGCGACATGCTCGAGCGCGCCCCGACGCGCCTCGCCGCGATGGAGATGCAGGACGTCGAGTGGAGCGACTGGGGCCGCCCCGAGCGCATCGAGACGGTCCTCGCGCTGCGCCGCAGCCGCGCCCTCGTTCCCGAGCGCGCCCTGGCGCCGTAAGCTTCCCAGATGACGACCAAGGGCCGGCGCGTCTGGCCCGGCAAGCCGTACCCGCTCGGCGCTTCCTACGACGGCTACGGGACGAACTTCGCGCTGTTCTCGAGCGTCGCGGAGCGCGTGCAGCTGTGCCTGTTCGATGGCCGCGAGCACCGCTACGACCTCGAGCGCGGCATCGGCCAGATCTGGCACGCGTACCTTCCGGAAGTCGGCCCGGGCGCCCGCTACGGCTATCGCGTGCATGGTCCGTGGGACCCGCATCGCGGCCTGCGCTGCAACCCGCACAAGCTGCTCGTCGATCCGTACGCGCGCGCGGTGACGGAGGGCCTCGAGTGGCAGCCGGTGCTGTTCGGCTTCGACGGCGATCCGATGGGCCAGCCGTCGCTCGACGACTCGGGGCCGTACACGTTCAAGAGCGTCGTCGCGTCGCCTTACTTCGACTGGGGCAACGATCGCCGCCTCGAGACGCCGTGGAACGACACGGTGATCTACGAGTGCCACGTCAAGGGGCTCACGCAGCTGCACCCCGAGGTGCCGGAGAACCTGCGCGGCACGTACGCCGGCGTCGCGCACCCGGCGATGATCCGGCACTTCCGCGCGCTCGGCATCACGGCCGTCGAGCTGATGCCGGTGCACGCGTACGTCCACGACGGCTTCCTGCTCGAGAAGGGCCTCTGCAACTACTGGGGCTACAACTCGATCGGCTACTTCGCACCGCATCCGCAGTACGCGAGCGGCGGCGATCCGGTCGCCGAGTTCAAGCAGATGGTCAAGGCGCTGCACCGCGCCGGCATCGAGGTGATCCTCGACGTCGTCTACAACCATACCGCCGAGGGCAACCACCTCGGGCCCACGCTGTCGATGCGAGGCATCGACAACCCGGCGTACTACCGGCTCGTCGGCGGCGCGCCCGGCTACTACATGGACTACACGGGCACGGGCAACACGCTCAACATGCGGCACCCGCACGTGCTGCAGCTCGTGATGGACTCGCTCCGCTACTGGATCGAGGAGATGCACGTCGATGGGTTTCGCTTCGATCTCGCGGCGACGCTCGCGCGCGGCCTGCACGAGGTCGATCGCCTCGGCGCGTTCTTCGATCTGATCCAGCAGGATCCGGTCGTCTCGCGCGTGAAGCTGATCGCGGAGCCGTGGGACGTCGGCGAGGGCGGCTATCAGGTCGGCAACTTCCCGCCGCTGTGGTCGGAGTGGAACGGCAAGTACCGCGACTGGATCCGCGACTACTGGCGCGGCCAGCCGGGCTCGCTGCCCGAGCTCGGGCTGCGGTTCACGGGCAGCTCGGATCTGTACGAGACCGGCGGGCGCTTCCCGCACGCGAGCATCAACTTCATCTCCGCGCACGACGGCTTCACGCTGCGCGATCTCGTCTCGTACAACGAGAAGCACAATACGGCCAACGGCGAGAACAACCGCGACGGCGAGAGCCACAACCGCTCGTGGAACTGCGGCGCCGAAGGGCCGACGACCGACTCCGAGATCAACGATCTCCGCGCGCGCCAGCAGCGGAACTTCCTCGCGACCTTGTTCCTGTCGCAAGGCGTGCCGATGCTGCTCGGCGGCGACGAGATCGGCCGCACGCAGCAGGGCAACGACAACGCGTACTGCCAGGACAACGAGATCTCGTGGTTCGACTGGAAGAGCGCCGACAAGGACCTGCTCGAGTTCGTGCGCGGCCTCGCGCGGCTGCGGCGCGATCACCCGGTGTTTCGCCGGCGCGGCTGGTTCCAGGGCCGGCCGATCCGCACGACGTCGCACGGCGCGCTGCCCGACATCGCGTGGCTGACGCCCGAGGGTGACGAGATGACCGACGAGCACTGGCAGACCGCGCTCTCGCGGTCGCTCCAGGTCGTCCTCGACGGGGCAGGGATCCTCGTTCCCGACGAGCACGGCGAGCCGATCCTCGACGACTCGTTTCTCCTCGTGTTTCACGCGCATCCCGAGGGTCGGACGATCTCCCTGCCCGAACGGCGGTGGGGCGTCAGCTGGCGGCGCGTCCTCGACACGGAGCGCGGTTTTGCCACCGAAGAAGAACGCTACCCTGCGGGCTCACCGCTCGCTGTGCCCGCATTTTCGCTCTGGTTGTTCCGGCGAGAGAGCCCGTAGCTGGCGCACTCGCGCCCGTGAGCGCCCACGCACGGTTTCGAACGAGCGCTTTCGCGGACTTGCGAGGCAGCGAATCGCGAGGCGAACTGGCACCGTCCGTGAACAAGGGGAAGTCATGGCGACGACGACTTCTCCCAATCCCGCGAGCGAGCTGGAGCAGGATCTCCGCCCGCGCGCTAAGACGCTGTCGTGGATGGCGTCCCTCTCGGTAGCCGCGGGCGAGATGCGCGCCGCCGAGGGTTACTTGCTCGAGCTGCTCGCGTGGTGCGCGTTCGCGGATCGCAGCGTGATCGATGTAGCGGGCGATGAGACGGGCGAAGGCCCGGCCCAGAGCTGACGGTCTTTGTTGTTGACGGCCGCTCACCGTGTGCGCCAAGTTCGCGCGCGATGAGGGGCAAGCTAGTCCAGGTTGCGTTTTGCGTACTTTTCGCCGCGTGTGGCCCAGGCGGGCGGCACCACGGCGGACCCGGCGGCGGTGACGGCGGGGGCAGCGCGGTCACGTGCGATCCGTCGTGCCCGATGGGCACCGTGTGCTCGATGGGCGTGTGCAAGACGCCGTGCGATGCCGCGCTGGATTTTCCGTCGAACGTCGGCTGCGACTTCTGGGCCGCCGATCTCGACAACGAAGCGACGACGATCAGCAACGCCGCCTCTCAGCAGTTCGCGGTCGTCGTGGCCAACGACAACGACTACGACGTCACGGTGACCGTCACCGAGGACATGGCGCGCGTCGGCGAGCCGCTGAACGAGCACGCCGTCGCGAGCGCCACCGTCCCGCCGCACACGGCGAGCCGTGTGGATCTGCCCCAGCGCGAGGTCGACGGCTCGATGGGCCAGAACGGCATGTACATGGCCAACAGCGGGACGGGCACGTTCGTGTCGCCGCACGCGTTTCACGTCGTGACGAACGGGCCCGTCGTCGTCTACCAGTTCAACCCGATCATCCAGCAGTACAGCAACGACGCCTCGACGCTGATCCCGATCCAGGCCGTCGGCGCGGACTACGTGATCATCGGATACCCGACCGCGAACCCGTGCGCACCGATCGCGGCCGACAAGTCGCTCCCCGATCACTCGTCGATCACGGTCGTGCCCGTGCAGGACGACACGACGATCACGGTGACCGCATCGCACCCGATCGCGGCGAGCGGCGGCGACTCCGGCCTCGCGATCGCGGCGACGCCGAAGAACACGCCGCTGACGATCCCGCACGTCTCGCGCTACACGGTCGTCAACCTCGAGAGCGACCAGCCGATGCAGTGCGACTTCTCCAAGGACGGCGACTTCACCGGCAGCGTGATCCACGCCGACAAGCCGGTCGTCGTGTTCACGTCGGGCGAGCGCGGCATCGGGTTCGGCGGCGCCGACAACGTCGTCTACCCGCCAGACTGGGACCCCATGCCGAGCGGGACCGACGACATCTGCTGCACCGACCACCTCGAGGAGCAGCTCTTGCCGGTCACCGCACTCGGCAAGGAGTTCGCGATCGCACGCTCGCCGGTCCGCTCGACCGACTCGACGGGGTGGAAGGAGCCGGACATCGTGCGCGTCGTCGCGACGCTCGACAACACGAATGTCACGACGAACCTGCCGCCGCCGAACGACCACTTCGTGATCAACCGCAACCAGCAGCACACGTTCGCGGCGACGACCGGCTTCGCGATGACGAGCGACCTGCCCGTCGAGGTCGCGACGTACCTCGTGCCGCAGCACTTCGTGAAGCACGGCTACATCGGCGACCCGTCGCAGCTGCTGATGCCGGCCGCCGAGCAGTTCCGCAAGGACTACGTGTTCCTGATCCCCGGCACGTTCCAGTCGAACTACATCGTGCTCGCGAAGCCGACGAACGCGAACGTCGTGCTCGACGGGCAACCGCTCCTCGGCGCCGAGCAATCGGGCTGCTACTCGGGGCCGATCGGCATGGTCAACGGCACGATGTACGACCAGATCACGTGCCCGGCGACGGAGGGCCACCACACGGTGAGCGCCGACCAGCCGTTTGGCCTCAGCGTCTACGGCTATTACAACGTCGGCTCGTACGCGTTCGTCGGCGGCAGCGACGTCAAGATCATCAACCCGATCGAGTGAGCGGCGTCGCGACGAACAGCTGCGAGATCTCCTGCCCGTAGCTGTACGCGACGTGCACGCCGTCGGGGTGGAGCACGAGCGTATCGACGGCCTTGAGCCCGGTCAGCGGCGGCTGGACCGTCATGTGATGCGTGCGCGCGCCCGACTGCGGATCGACGCGGTCGATCTCGATCGGCGTCGTCGTCGAGCGCAGCGCGATCTCGCCGGTCGCGAGCCAGCCGCAGACCTCGGCGGTGCGGCCCGGCGTCGCGAGCGTCGTCACCGCGCCGGTCGCGAGCACGAGCACCTTCAGCACGCCGGCCGGATCGACGTACGCGGCGCGCGCGCGGGCGCCGTCGAGCGCGAAGCGGCCCGCGTCCTGCGCGACCGCGACCGGCACCCCGGCGCCGATGCGCCACAGCGCGTTCTTCCACAGCACGAGCAGCGTGATCTCGTCGAGCCAGCGCCCGTAGCCGACGAAGCCGGGCGTCGGGATGTGCGGCGTGTCGGCGGAGTCCGTCGAGTACACGACGAGGTGGGTCGCGCTCTGCACGTTCGCGGCGACGCGCTTGCCGCTCGGCGAGATCGCGACCGGCGCGCCCGGGCCGAGGCGCAGCGCGCGCCCGCCCGCATACGGCACGAGGAACGTGCCATTGCTCGCGTCGAGGTCGCCGAGCTCGCCCATCACGACGGTCGACGCGTCGGCGCTGAGATCCGCGACGTACGAGATCTCCGACCGCGAGTGATCCCGCTCGCCGGCGATCGAGCGAAGGCGCCAGGCGTCGCTCGTCAGGAGCGCGCGGCGGTCGGCGGCGAGGTCGAGCAGGCGCATGCGGCCGATCGACGGCACCTGGATGTCGGTGACGTCGCCGGCGAGCGTGACGCGGTGGAGCGAGCTGACGAGGTTGTCGCGCGAGCCGGTGAACCACAGCGCGTCGCCGCGCGGATCCCACGCGAGGCCGGCGAGGCTCGCCCAGCCATCGGAGATGACGCGGTCGCCGACGCACAGCGCGCCCTCGTCGTCGTCGGTCTGCGGATGCCGGAAGTACGCGACCCGCCCACCGTCGGGCGACACGCGCACGTACGTCAGCCATCCGTCGTCGCGCGCGATCGCCGTGCCGAGCGGAAACTCGACGACGAAGCCCGTCTCGACCGCGCGAATCGCGGCGATCCGGTCGGGCGCGGTGGGCGAGAAGTCGGCGGCCTGGATGTCATCGGCGAGCGGTCGCGGCACGCCGCCGGCGAGTGGCAGCAACGTCAGGTGTCCGCGCGCGCTCTGATGATCGACGAAGCGATGTCCGACGCTGAGCGCGAGCTCGTCCCGCGACGACACCGCGAGCAGATCCGCGCTCGGCACGTCGAGCGCGTGCGTATCGCCGGTCTCGATCTCCGTCACGAACACGCCGATCGGATCGAGATCCCACGCCGCGCCGTACACCACCCGCGAGCCATCGCGCGTGAAGCGAGCGCCGTAGACGCGGCCGTTGCGGTGCGTGAGCGGGCGCAGCTTCGGCAGCGCCGCGGCCGCGGGGCGCCGGCGCGTGCCGAGCACGTAGCCGAGCAGGCCGGTCGTCGCCGCGACGCCGGCCCCGACGATCAGCCCGCGCCGCGACACCGTCGGCGCGCCGTGCTCGGAGGCTCGCTCTCCGCGCGCTGGCTGCTCGCCGTTCGGAGCGGATCGCGTGGCTCCGAGCGCCCAGGCGAGGTCGGCCGCGGTCTGGAACCGCTCGCGCGGATCCTTCGCGAGGCAGCGCGCGATGATCGCGCGAAGCGTCGGATCGACCGTCGCGTCGGCGGTCGAGCCCGGCGTCGGGTCGTCGAGCGTCGGCGAGTCGCGCAGCGTCGCCGACAGGCGATCGGCGGCCGTCGCGCCCGGAAACGCGCGGCGCCCGGTGACGAGCTCGTACGCGATCGCACCGACCGCGAACAGATCCGCGCGCGCATCCGCGGGCTCGCCGCGCGCCTGCTCGGGCGCCATGTACCCCGCCGTGCCCTGGATCGTGCCGGGCTCGGTCTGGTCGCGCACGGCGCCGTCGATGCGGGCGAGGCCGAAGTCGAGGATGCGCACGCCGTCGCGCGTCAGCACGATGTTCTCGGGCTTGAGATCGCGATGGATCACGCCGCGCGCGTGCGCCGCGACGAGCGCATCGACCAGCGCCGCCACGAGCTTGCGCGCGCCCGCCATCGGCCCGGCCGCGAGCGCACTGCGCAGCGACTCGCCCTCGACGAGCTCCATCGCGACGTAGTGCAGCCCATCGACCTCGCCGACGTCGTAGATGCGCACGATCGCGGGGTGCTCGATCGCCGCCGCCGCGCGCGCCTCCGCCGGGTTCGCTGCCGTCAGCACCTTCACCGCCACCGCCCGCTCGAGCCGCGGATCGCGCGCGCGATACACCGCGCCCATGCCGCCCGCTCCGATCTGCGCCTCGAGCACGTACGGCCCGAGCGTCTTGCCGACGAGCGCGTCCCACTCGCGCGCCGACCGTTCGCGCACGGCCGCGGCGAGCAGCGCACTGCACGTCGAGCAGGTCGCGAGGTGCGCCTCCGCCGCCGGCGCGTCGGCAAGCTCGCCCGCTGCGAGCGCGAGCAGCTCGTCGTCGGTGAGGCAGGCGGGGCTCGCCGCGATCATCGGCCGATTCTAGTGGTGCGCGAGCCACGCCGCGAGCGGCTGCCACACCTGCTGCGCGGCATCTTCCGCGAACAGCAGATCGCCATGGCCATACCCCGGCACGACGAACGAGCGCACGTCCTGCGAGCCGACCTGCGTCGTCGCGTAGAGCCCGTACGCACCGATGCCATCACTCGCGCCGACGTACAGCAGCGGCACCCGGATGTTCGCGAGCGGCATGTCATGGCAGAGCAGGGCGTCGAGGTCGGCCGCCTCGAGCATCGACTCGTGCGGCGGCGCCTCCGTGAGCCACGCATCCGCCACCGGCTCGCTCACGTGCGCGAACGCGCTGCCATCCGCGGTCGGCTCGAGCAGCCGATACGTCGGCGTGAACGGCGCGAACGTGTACGTCTGGCCGAGCAGCAGCAGCACGACCTGCCGGTTCGTCATGCCGTCGAGCAGCGGTGACGGATCGTCGGGCGCGCTCGCATCGAGCTGCCCCGCCGCGATGAAGAAGTCGTTCGGCGCGTCGACGACCCCGCTCGCGACGTACTGGTACTCGTCATCGGCGGTCGCGCACGTCGCGGCGCGCAGGTCGGCATCGCCGGGCGCGAACGCGCCGAAGAAGTCGAGCGCGACGACGCCATCGATCCCGCGGCCGTTGCTCGCCGCGTAGTCGTACGCGAGCTCCGCCCCGTGCGAGAACCCGACGAGCGCGAGCTTGTTCCCGCCTGTTCCCGTTGCCCCGCGCACCGCGCGCGCGAGGTCGATCGCTCGCGCGATGTCGCCCACCTCCTGGTCTGCACCCATCGCGCCGAAGTCCGACGTGTCATCGGTCGCGAGCGTCCACCGCCGATCGACGCCCCAGACATCGATGTCGTGCGCGGCGAGATACGGCGCCATCCCCGGCACGAAGCTCGTCGTGAACGTCGCGAAGTCGCCGTGCAGCAGCATCGCCGCATGCGAGGTCGGCCGCGGCACGAACGGAGCGAGCTCTCGCACGACGCGATGCACCGCGAGCCGCGCGTTCGGGCTCGTCCCGACCGGGAGCACGAGCGTGTAGTGATAGATGTCGCCGGTGATGCGCTCGCGCTGGAAGCCGAGCGACAGGTCCGCCGATTCGGCGGTGGTGGCGGGCGCGTCCTCGACGGCGCACGCGGCGAGACAGGCAAGCAGGGCATAGCGAAGCATGGGTTCCTCCGCCTCCTCGACACGGTTCCGGTCGCCGCTTGCAAAAAAAGATCGGGAGTCGAGCTAACGCAGCAGACGAGCGACGCTCAGGTCGAGGCCGCTCTGGACCATCCGCGCGACGCTCTCGGCGGTCGCCGCCGTCACCGCGAGCCGTGCCATCAGGTGCTTGCGCGTCGCGGTCGCCACCTCCTCGAGCGCGGCGCTGACCCACCGTGACGCCGTCGATTCGTGCACGCGATACAGCACCGCGAGCTGCGCCAGCTCGAGCGCATCGACAAAGCGCAACCGCAGCACCGTGCGCTCGCGGTCGCCGAGGCCGGCGAGTGCCGCCGCGAGTGCCTCGCGCAGCTCGCCGCGATACAGCTGCTTGAGGTGCCGCAGCTCGGGATCGGGCTCGCGATCCATCACCTCCTCGAGCGGATCGCCGGCCGGCTTGCCATCGCGCTTCGCGTTGATCGCGAGCCGCCGCGCGGCGATCGCCGCCCACGCGCGCAGCGGGCCGGTCCCCCGGTAGCTCGCGATCCGCGGCGGCTCGCCGGCGAGCAGCTTGATGCGCGCCTCCTGCACGATCTCGTCGACGAAGGCCGGCGTGCGATCGATGGCCCGCGCGGCGGCGGCGAGCTCGGGCGCGACGACCTCCTCGAACCGCGCGAGGGCCGCCGGCTCGCCATGCGCCACGCCGAACGCGAGCGCGAGGTCCTCGGCATGTGGATGCGCCTGCGCCTGCGCCTGCGC
>CAYUNM010000009.1:121050-138844 GCA_964446175.1 uncultured Kofleriaceae bacterium | reverse complement strand
CACCAGCGCGCGCACGCGGTCCTGCCATGGTGGTTCGTGCGTCATCGAAGGCGTTCGCGGCAGGTCATCGGCCCCGGCCCTGCAGCTGGTGCTTGCGCGCCGCGTAGCGGGCGGCGACGCGCTCGCGCGCCATTGCGACGAGCGCCGGGTCCGCGCCGCGCGGATGCCCCGCGCCGAACGGCGGCTGCGGGTCGTACTCGAGCTGCAGCTGGATCGCCTCGGCGACCGCGCGTCCGCACGCGCGCTCCGCGATGATCAGCGCCGCGTCGATGCCGGCGGTCACGCCGCCGCCGGTGATCCGGTTGCGATCGATGACGACGCGCTCCTGCACCGGCGTCGCCCCGACGAGGGCGAGCAGGTCGTGGAACGCCCAGTGTGTCGTCGCGCGGTAGCCCTCGAGCAGGCCGGCCGCCCCGAGCAGCAGCGCGCCGGTGCACGCCGAGGTGACCCACGTGGCGGTCGCGCCGACGGCGCGCACCCATGCAACCGTCTCCGCGTCGTCGCCGGCGGCGACCTGGCCCCAGCCGCCCGGGACGAACAGCACGTCGACGGGCGCCCCGCCGTCGCCGCGCGCCCCGCCGTCGCCGCGCACCCCGCCGTCACCGGGCACGTCCGCAAACGTCGCGGTGGGCAGGATCGCAAGGCCGGTCTCGGACCGCACGGGGGCGCGCGTCTTCGCGACGAGGTGTACGGTCGCGTCGGGAAGGCGTGCGAGGACCTCGTGCGGCCCCGTCAGATCGAGCTGCGTGAGCTGGTCGAACAGGAGCATCGCGATCTGCACCGCGCTATTGTGTGCCCGATGTCCAGCGTGCCGCCAGCGATCGCGGAGGCCTACGACCCCGAGCGGTTCCGGCGCGACGGTCATGCGCTGATCGACCGGCTCGCCGATGCGCTCGCGGCGATGCACCGGCGCGAGGGCCGCGTGCTGCCGTGGCGTGAGCCGGCGGAGGCGCGCGACGCGTGGGCCGCGGATGGATTGCGCGCGCTCGAAGCGCGCACGAACGAATCGGATCTCGAAGAGGGCGCGCGCGATTCATCGCTGGCTGATGACCTGGCGCGCGTCGTCGCGGCGTCGACCGCGCTGCATCACCCGCGGTACCTCGGTCATCAGGTCGCGCCGGCGTTGCCGGGCGCGGCGCTCGCCGAGCTCGTGTCCGCGCTGCTCAACAACGGCACCGGCGTGTACGAGATGGGCCCGGCGTCCGTACCGATCGAGCTGAGTGTCATCCGCTGGATGTGCGAGCGCGCGGGGTATGTCGCGGCCGACGGCGCGGTGACGGGCGGAGGCACGCTGACCAGCGGCGGCTCGCTCGGCAACCTGACCGCGCTGCTCGCGATGCGGCAGGCGAAGGCCGGCGTGTGGGAGCGAGGGACCGAGCGGCAGCTCGCCGTGATCACGTCGAGCGACTCGCACTATTCGGTCGCGCGTGCGGCGCGCGTGATGGGGTGGGGCGATGCGGGCGTGATCACGGTGCCGGTCGATGGCCAGCACCGGCTGCGCGCAGCGGCGGTCGAGGCGGCGCTCGACGCGGTTGGCGATGACCGCGTGATCGGCATCGTCGCGGCCGCCGGGTCGACGGCGACCGGGGCGTTCGATCCGCTGGACGAGCTGGCGGATCTCGCGGAGCGACGCGGGCTGTGGCTGCACGTCGATGCGGCGCATGGCGGTGGGGCGCTGCTGTCGGCGCGGCATCGCGGCAAGCTGGCGGGGATCGCGCGCGCGGACTCGATCGTGTGGGACGCGCACAAGCTGATGATGATGCCGGCGCTCGTGACCGCCGTGCTGTTCAAGCGTGCCGACGACGTGTACGAGGCGTTCGCGCAGCAGGCGTCGTACCTGTTCGCGGGCGGCGCGCCTCGCGACACGTGGTGGGATCTGGGCCAGCGCACGGTCGAGTGCACGAAGCGGATGATGTCGATCGAGCTGTGGGCGGCGCTGCGCCAGCACGGCGAGGGCTGGTTCGGCGACGTCGTCGACCGGCTGTTCGAGCTGGCCGCGCGGTTCGCGGAGGTCATCGCGGCGAGCGGCGACTTCGAGCTCGCGCTGCGGCCGGAGGCGAACATCGTGTGTTACCGGCTGCGCGGCGCGGATAACCGGGCGCTGCGCGAGGCGTGCGTGCGCGACGGGCGGTTCTACATCGTCGGGACGCAGCTCGACGGCACCTACTGGCTCCGCTCGACGGTGATGAACCCGCTGACCGAGCCGCGTGACTTCGTCGAGCTGCTCGAGCACCTGCGTTCGCTATGCCCAAGGTGACGATCGACGGCACGGTGATCGAGTGCGCCGAGGGCACGACGCTGTTCGAGGCCGGCGCCAAGGTCGCCGCGGGCATCGAGACCGCGTGTGTCGGCAAGGGCACGTGCGGGCTGTGCCGCGTGAAGGTCCTCGCGGGGGCGGAGCACCTGTCGCCGTACACCGACGAGGAGCGCAAGCACCTCGGGAACGTCTATCACATCACGAAAGTGAGGCTGTCGTGCCGGACGCGGGTGTCGGGGGACGTCGTCGTCGAGGTCGTCCGCAAGAAGCGCAAGTAGGAGCCCCCGCGCTACAGGTGAACGTCGACGGTCTGCGGCGCACCGGTCACGTCGATGGTCATCGTGACCTTCTTGTGCCCGGGGTTGTCGAACGTCAGCTGCTGCTTGCCGACGGGAAGCTTGAACGTCGTCGCGCCCTGCAGCGTGTGGTCGCGGCCGAGGTTCTTGCCCTTGTAGTAGACGTTCGCCCACGTCACCGTGCCGAGCACGCGGAACTTCACGGCGCCGAGCTTCGGCAGCTCCTTGAGCGCCTGGTTGACCTCGGAGGTCTTGCCGAGCGCGAGGTCGACCTTCATCCGCGTCGGCTCGTAGCCGGTATGCGCGAGCACGAGCTCGACCCCACTGGCCGCATCGAGGTCCATCGCCGTCAGCGGGGTCTCGCCGAGCAGGCGCCCGCCGAGCGTGACCTGCGCGCCGGGCGGCGTCGTGACGACCTTGAGCGTCGCGCGCGCCTTCTGCAGCGACGGCGCGATCGACATCACGACGTTCGGCTCGACGCGCGCCGTGCGATCGAGCGGCGTGTAGCCGGGCGCCTCGAGGTGGATCTTGAGGTCCTTGTTCGCGGTGACGCGCAGCCGCGTCTTCTTCGCGTGCGACGTGGGGCCGAACGGGTGCGCGACGCCGTCCTCGCCGGTGATCGTGCCGGTCGCACCCTCGGGATCCGGATCGATCTCGAGCTGGCCCATGTCGTCGGTCGCGGTGACCGCCGCGTCGCGCACGACGGGCGCGGCCGTGTGCGAGTCCGTGCGCATCAGCCGCCACGCGGCGACGCCGCCGCCCGCGACGAGCAGCACGGCGAGCGCGATCGGCCAGCGCGCAGGCGATCCCGGCAGCTCGGCCGTGATCGACTTCGACTTCGTCTTCGAGCCCGTCTTCGTCTGCGCGCGCTTCTTCTCGGGCGGCTGCTCGCCCGAGGGGGCGTCGGGATCGGATTTCGGCACGGCGCCCGTCGGCGGGCCGCCAACCTCGGTGCGGCGGTCGGGATCCTTGTACGCGTCGAGCAGCTTGTGCAGGCCCGAGTCCGCGCTCGACGCGCTCGGCATCTCGTGCTCCGACAGGTCGCGGCGCACGTTCGTCGGATCGACCTCGACCTCCTCGAGGCGCGAGATGCCGTCGTCGGAGATCTTGCGGAACAGGCCGGTCGAGACCTCGTTGCGCTCGACGGTCGCCGTCGACGGCGGCTTGCCATCGGTCACTGCCGTGCGCCGCGCGACACTCTTGTCCTTCGCGTCGCCGAGCTGCTTGCGGATGACATCGTCGAGCATCGCCGCCCCCGGCGTGCGCTTCGCCGGCAGCACGGCCGCGACCGCCTCCGCGACATCGAGCGCGGTGGCCATGATGCTCGACTCGTAGGAGAGCTCGATCAGCGAGCGCAGCACGGTCGCCGGGCGCGACGGCCGGTCGATCGGCTTGCGCGACAGCGGGCCCGCGAGGATCTCGTCGAGCCGCGAGGGCAGGCCGGAGCGCAGCGCGCTCGCGCGCGGGATCGGCATCGAGTCGATGTTCTTGATGATCGTTTCGGCCTCGTCGCCCGGGAACAGCTTCTCGCCGGTGAACAGCTCGAACAGCACGCTCGCGGCCGAGAACATGTCGCTGCGCGTATCGAGCGTGTCGCCGCGCGTCTGCTCGGGCGACATGTAGCGCCACTTGCCCATCACCTTGCGCGGGCCCGTGCCGCCGGCCTTCTTGTGCGGCGACGCGGCGACGGCGATCCCGAAGTCGCCGATCTTCACCTCGCCGGCGCGCGAGATCAGGATGTTCGACGGCGAGATGTCGCGATGCACGACGTTGTGCGTGTGCGCGAAGTCGAGCGCGCGCATGATCTCGATCGCGATGTGGAACGCGGCGGGCAGCGGCACGAGCCGGCCCTCGTCCTTGAACTTGCGGAGCAGCGCGGCGAGGTCGAGCCCGTCGACGTACTCCATCGCGATGAACAGCGACTCGCCGTAGCGCCCGAAGTCGAAGACCTGCACGACGTTCGCGTGCGACAGCCGCACCGCGACCTTCGCCTCCGCGATGAAGCGCGCCTCGAACTCGGGATCGCGTGCGAGCTCGGGCAAGATGCGCTTGATCGCGAGCGTCTTCTCGAAGCCGTGGGCGCCGTACGCCTTCGCGAGGAACACCTCGGCCATGCCGCCGACCGCGATGCGGTCCAGCACGTCGTAGCGTTCGAGGGATTTTTGTACCGGCTCGTCCATGGCGCGTGGCGGTGTGACCCATTCCCCCGGGCCCAACCGAGCTTGGGCCCCCCTCGCAAGGTGCCCTATACTAAGGGAATGTCGACCGGCTTGCCGGCCCGAGTGGCAGTCGTCTGTGCGGCCTTGGCGGCCGTCGCGGGCGCTCAGCCACAGGACCGCCGCAAGGTCGCGGTCGTCGCGCTCTCGCCCGACGAGGCGGCCAAGCAGCTGCGCACGAGGTTCTACGACGAGCTGCAGGTCCACTGGGCACTGCGCTCGCTCGGCAACGCGACGCTCGACGCGGCACTCGAGGGCGAGTTCGTCGACGAGGACAAGCAGCATCTCGGCGAGGCGACCAAGGATCTGCAGCAGGCCGAGGACGCGCTCGCGCAGTACGACTACAACGCCGCGCGTCGCAACGCGGAGGGTGCGCGCCGCGAGCTGACCTGGGTCACGCCGACGACCGCGCTCCCGCTCTACGCCGACGCCACCCTCGTCCTCGGTCAGGCACTGCTCGGCCTGTCGCAGAAGAACGAGGCCGCACAGGCGTTCGCGCTCGTGCACCGGCTCGACCCGATGCGTCAGCTCGATCCCGGCCGGTACCTGCCGGAGATCGTCCAGTTCTACGCGGACAACCCCGCGCGCAGCGACACCGCGAAGCTGCAGATCATCGGGCACGGCCAGGCGTGGATCGACGGCGTCGAGCGCGGCACGGCGCCGGGCACGTTCGACGTCGGCGGCGGCGAGCACGTCGTGCAGCTCACCGGCGCCGATCGCGTGACGCGCGGCGATGCGGTGGTCGTGCCGAAGGCCACGACGCTCGAGATCCCCGACCAGGCCGCGAGCACCGAGCTGCAGGTCCAGCGCGCTCGTCTCGCGCTCGCGAGGTCGCCCGACTCCGCGGCACGCGCCGGCCGCATGCAGGAGCTCGCGAAGCTGCTCGACGTCCACGATGCCGTGCTGATCGACCAGCGCGACGGCGGGCTCGCCGTGCAGACCTGGCGCGATCGCGCGCCCGGCTTCTCCGACTTCGTCGCGTATCACGATCAAGATCCCACCGACCTGCTCGTGCCGCTCGCGCCGGCGAAGAAGCCCGAGGAGCCGAGGCTCGCGATCCCGTTCACGCCGCCGCCTCCTCCGCTCGAGGAGCCGTGGTGGCAGAAGTCGTGGGTCCAGGGCTCGGCCGCGATCGGCGCGACGATCGTCGTCGTCGGCATCGTGCTCTACGCGACGCGCGACACGTACATCCAGACCTCGACCAACGCCGGGTGGCAGCCCCCGACGACGACGAGCTCGCGATGAAGTGGCTCCTCCTCCTCGCGCTCGCGGCGTGCGGCGATCCACCGCCGATGTCGCTGAAGTTCACGATCACGCAGGGCGACACACAGGCATGCGTCGGCTCGACGGGCACGAAGGCGATGACCTGCTCCGACGTCACGATGCTGTGCGACGCCTACCTCAGCATCCGCATCTTCTCGCCGGGCGATCCGACCGCGCCGTTCGTGTCGGTCTGCAAGCCGCTCGCGGAAGGCACGACGAAGAAGACGCTCTGCTCGATCGCGCAGGTCGATCTGCCGCTGCCGGCCAACCCGGTCAAGGCGCAGACGCTCGAGGTCGACATGGCGGTCTATCCCAAGGACAAGCTCGCGACGAACGCGCAGGGCGACTACGAGTGCCCGGCCGCGAAGTTCGGCGCCGACAACTTCCCGATCGCGGCGACCGAGCCGTGCACGGATCCCGATCCGTCGGTGTGCCCGCCCGATCCGGCGGTCGGCGGCCGCGCGTTCTATCACCCGGGCGATACCGAGACGCTCGTGACGCTCGGCTGCACGAACCTCGCCGCGCTCGAGGACCGCAGCTGCGCCGGCCAGAGCTCGCTCGCGGTGACGGCGAGCGTCAACGACTTCGACACCGCCGTCAGCGTCTCACCAGCGACCGCCGACAGCCTGCTCGTCTCCGTCGGCGAGCCCACGTTTGCCGGCAGCCTGAGCGAGTACCAGCTCTTGCCGTCGCAGACGCACCTGCTGTCGCGCGCGACGATCGGCCCGGTGCCGAGCTGGCAGGGCGATGTCGACCTCATGCTGATGAACGCCGCCTGCATCGAGGTCCTCGAGGACGGCGCCGCCACGACGCCCGCGCTGACCTGCACGAACAACATCATGGCGAACCCGCTCGACCTGCCGGGCATCCGGCTGTCGCCGTCGACGCTCGCGCAGGTGCTCGCCGCGATCGGCACGCCGTCGTTCCCGGATCAGGGCCTCGTCGTCGGGATCGCCCTCGACTACCTCGGCAACCCGATCTCGGGCGTGACGATCATCCCGTCCTCGAGCATGACGACGGTCAAGTACCTCAACGCGAGCCGCACCGGCCTCGTGTCGGGAGCGACCAGCACGAGCGGTGTGTGGGTGTCGCAGGACGCGCCGTTCGGCACCGTGTTCACGCCCTCGGGGCCAGGGTTTGCCGCGAACCCGGGCTTCGGCGGGCTCGTCCACCAGAAGGTCGACGTCGTCGTCATCCAGTTCAAGCCGCCCGGGACCACCGGGTAGCGCGCGCGCCTCGGATCCGCGACATCGCTGTCGCGACCTCCGCTCCGCAGTCGCGCCAACACGTTGATCCGCTGTCATTGGTGCGGCGGCCCGTCCGTTGCTTATCGTCGGCGCATGGTTCGCTGGATGGTGCTGCTGGTCGTGCTCGCCTCTGCCGCGTCGGCGCGCGCGGACGGTCTCTACTACTTCGAGGGCCTCGGTGGCACGAAGGTCCACGACGAGCTGTCGGCCTACATGACGGATGGCGTCAACATACGGGCCGGCCTCGGCTTGCGTCGCCACGAGTGGGCGTACGAGCTGTACTTCGCCGGGCACATGAACACGTCGCTCGACTACCAGAACACGTCGGACCTCATCAGCGGCGGGCTCAACATCAAGTACATCCAGCCGGTCGCGCCGCACCTCGAGGTGTACCTGCGCGGCAGCGCGATGCTCGGCGGCGGCACGCAGGCGCTCGAGGGCTGGAACGGCCGCGGGCTCGGCGCGGGCGCCGGCATCCAGCTCAAGGGCAAGGGCTCCGTGCTCGGCCTGCTCTGGTGGCCGCTGTTCTTCACGCACGTGGGCCCGCGCATGACGGCCGCGCTCTGGCTCGACACCGGCTACGAGTTCTATCGCCTGCAGCCCAAGTCCGAGCTGCGGTCCGCGAGCGCGATCGACGCGCAGCTCTCGACGGTGACGCTCGGCTTCGCCCTCGGCAGCGATTTCTGAGCTAAACAGTCCGGGTGAAACGCACCTGGTACCACGTCGCGCTCGCGCGCGAAGCCGGCGCGCCGGTCCTCGTCGCCGCGAGCGGCGAGCACATGGGCCAGGCGATCGCCGAGGCGCAGGCCCACGTGCCGGGCAGCTGGCCGATCGCCGTCGATCACGCGCCCGACAAGGCGATCCCGCTCGGCGAGTCCGTCGGCAAGGGGCACGTCGTCGACGCGGGCGCCGCGCCCGCCGACCTCGCGACCTTCCGCTGGCCGACCGGCGTGCTGCCTTCGCTCGCGGGCGCCGCACAGCTGACCGGCGCCGGCCCCGGCTGGACGGTGCGCGCCCAGAAGCTGCTCGCGATCGAGGCGCAGGTCGCGGCCGACCAGGTCGGCGAGCTGTTCCTGTCGATGATCGAGCGCCTCCCCGCCGGCGACAACCTCGAGGTCCGCGTGCTCGATCACTTCGAGGACGCGGGGGCTACGGACGTGTGGCTCACCTCGCGCATCAACGCGAAGAAGATCATCCGCTTCCTCGACGAGCACGACGACGAGCTGTTCGGCAACGGCCACCTCGAGCTGTCGATCTACGTGCGCCAGCACAAGGGCACGCTGCGCCTGACGGAGCACAAGACCGTCGTGTGGCTCGCCGATGGCCACGCGCTCGAGGCCGAGGTCAAAGGCTGGCTCGGCGAGCTGCGCGTCCCGCAGGTCAGCGAGCTCGTCACGGTCAGCCGCGCGCCGCACTATCACTACCGTCCCGCGAAGTCGCGCGACCGCAAGAAGCTCGGCGAGGAGCTCTTTCGCCAGCGCCTGCGCAAGGTCGACTCGGTCAAGAAGGTCCGCGCTTAGCTCGTCGCGGCGCCCGCGGTTCGCGCGCGGGGTTGCGTTCGCGCGCTGGCGCGGGGGCCCGCGAGACCGCGGGATGCCCGTCCCACCAGAACCGCCACGGGCGCGCGGCCCACGCGCCCGCATACGCGACCCCGACGCGCGGACCGGTCGCGATCCGCGGCGGCGTGGCGTGCGCCGCGACGAACAGCGCACCGCGAGCGAGGTCGCGCCGGTCGTGGCGGCGGTCCAGCGCGAGCGCCGTCGTCACCTTGCCGGGACCGCGCCCGACGCTCGGATCGTCGGGCAGCCCGACGAGCGGCGCGATCGCGCGGATCAGCACGGCCTGACCTTCGCCCTCGCGCCCGGTGACGATGTTGAACATCTGGTGGATGCCGTAGCAGAGGTAGACGTACGAGATGCCGCCGGGCCCGAACATCACGCTCGTGCGTGCGGTCGGCCCGAAGCGCGCGTGCGACGCGGCGTCCTCGGGGCCGTGATAGGCCTCGGTCTCGACGATCATCCCGGCGCGCCGGCGATGCACGAGCGCGCAGCCGACCAGCTCGCGCGCGACGACGAGCACGTCGCGGTGGAAGAAGCTCGCGGGCAGGCGGCGCTTGCCGAGCGCTTCGATCGTCGGCGCATCGGGCGCGTCGGGCGCATCGGGCGCATCGGGCGCATCGGGCGCATCGGGCGCATCGGGCGCAGGCGAACGGGACCGGCGGGGCAGGGTACTCACGGCGCGGGCTGCGGCCCGACGAGGTGCGTGCGATTCGTGCCCTCGAGGACCTCGGTGACCCTACCATCGGCGGCGAGCGCGTCGAGCAGCGCGATGACGGCGGCCTGATACTCGGCGGGCGACAGCATGCCCTGCAGCAGGCGGAAGCGCAGGAACAGCAGCGCGGTCTGCGACACGTCGGCGAGGCAGTAGCGCTGGATCGCGGGCAGCTGGCCGGCCTGGAACAGGCCCTCGACCTGCGAGCCGTCGACGCCGACCTTGCCGGGCAGGCCGATCAGGCGCGCGACCGCATCGAGGCTGCCGGAGCGCGTGGCGCCGTGATCGGCGAGCCAGTCGCACAGATCGAGGTGGCCTTCCTCGCTGTAGCGGTAGCGGACGTTCTTCTCGCGGTAGTACCAGCCGAGCGACACGCCGTGGCACAGCGAGCGCAGCGCGATCACCGGCAGGTCGAACGCGCGGCCGTTGTACGTGACGAGGACCGGGCGCGCGCGGCCGACGAACCGCGAGAAGTCCTCGAGCAGGGCGCGTTCGCGGTCGTCCGCGCTGCCTTCGCCGCCGGAAGGGTCGCCGACCACGCCGAGGCGCTTGAGCCGGTAACCATGGTCGAGCCACAGGCATCCAATGACCACGATCCGGTGGGCCCAGGTCGGCGGGAACACCGCGGCGTTGGGCTCTTCCGGCCGGTTCCAGCGCTCCGTATCGGGAATCGTCTCGATGTCGAGGACGAGATACTCGGCGCTTGGCGTACGAGCCACGCCCGGACCCTACGCGCACGGTGTGACATTGATCGTCCCTTTTTGCGCGCGAGTCCCCTCTTTGCCGGCGCCCGTCCACACGCAATAATCGGCGCGATGGTCCCGGTGTTTCGTGCTCTCGTCGTGCCGCTCGCGCTCGTGCCGGTGGCCGCGCTCGCCGATGGCGCGGGTGTCTGTCACACGGTCGCGGTGAATCTGCAGCCGCAGGCCGCGACCAGCCTGATGCTCGACGAGGCGCCGCAGATCGTCGCGTGGGTCGAGAAGCCCGACGGCACGTACGTCGACACGATCTACATCACCGCGCAGACCGGCCGGTATGGCCTCGGCAACCGGCCCGGCCGCTACGACTTCGAGAGCGGCCCGATGTGGCCGTACGGCCGCCGCATCTCGACGTTCCCGGTGTGGGCGCATCGCCACGGCAAGACGTTCGATGTCGTCGAGTTCCAGAACGCGCCTGCCGATCCGCGGGACTGCTTCACCGTCGATGGCGGCTCGGGCGAGGGCTACGTGCAGTGCGGCGAGAATAACCTCAGCCACCCGTTCAACCAGAGCTCGCACGAGCAGCACTACTGCCAGCCGCTGCAGCAGAACGAGACGAAGTGGCGCACGGCCGTCGACACGCTGACGTGCGCGACCGCCGCGTTCACCGACAAGGGCAAGTTCACGCAGGCGGTGCCCGCCGGCGCGCCCGAGACCTTGTATCCGCCGCGCACCGATGTCGCGCGCACGAACAACGACTCGGCGAGCGTCACGAGCTACAAGCAGGTCAACCCGTTCGACGCCGTCTCGCAGGCGACGCCGCGCGAAGGCGAAGAAGCGACGCTGTCGTGGGCGTTCCCGCAGGCGCTGCCGCAGGGCGACTACGTGATGTGGATCGAGGTCAACAAGGCGTTCGACCTCAACGCGACCTACAACGAGAACAGCTATCCGCCCGCGAAGGGCATCATCTACAACGAGTACGGCATCCCGTATCTCGGGCAGCCGTCGCTCGTCTACAAGCTGCCGTTCACGGTCGATCTCGCCGATCACACCGTCGGCACGGCGCAGTACGTCGGCTACGGCGATCCGCTCGGCCAGGACGGCAACATCCGCCCGCCCGACAACACGATCGAGACGAGCACGCCGGGCTCCGGCGCCTCGCGCCTGCAGATCATGACGGACGGCAACCGCGTCCGCCTGACCTCGCACGTCGAGCTCGACTCGACGCCGCCCGCGGACCCCGGCGATCTCCAGGCACTCGACATCCAGTCGAGCGACGTCAAGGTCGGCTTCACCGCGCCCGGCGACGACGGCGTGACCGGCATCGTCCAGCGCTACGACGTCCGCTACCTCGTCGGGCAGCCGGTCACGGAAGCGAACTGGGACACGGCATGGCCGTTCACCGCGAACGTCACGCCGGTCGCCGCGGGCCAGATGCAGGAGCTCGACATCACCGGCCTCTTGCCCGCCACGCAGTACTACATCGGCATCCGCGCCGCGGATAACTGCTTCAATACGAGCGGCGTCGCGTCGCTGAAAGTCACGACCGCGGACGCCAAGGTCGGCGAGGTCGACGCGTGCTTCGTCGCGACGGCGGCGTACGGCTCGCTGATGGCGAACGACGTCGAGATGCTGCGCCACTTCCGCGACTCCTTCCTCCAGCGCACCGCGCTCGGCGAGCTCGCCGTCGAGACCTACTACACGTTCGGCCCCGCCGCCGCCGGCATGATCAGCCAGTCCGAGCTGCTGCGCGAGACGGCACGCGACGCGCTGCGCCCGATCGTCGCCACCGTGCGAAAGCTCAGCTTTTAAGCATGATCGTCATCTGGGGCACGCGCACGGCGGGCAAGGTCGACCAGCGCGACGGGCAGTACGCGCTGACGCGCTTCGCGCACGTCTACTGGATCCCGCTGTTCCCCGTCTCCGCGATGTGGGTCACCGGCAACGGCGTCGGCCACACGACGAAGCTGTCGGCGAAGTCCGTCGTCGCCGGCTACGCGCGCACGTGGGGCCCGATCCTCGGCGCGGCCGGGATCGCGGGCCTCGTCGGGCTGCCGATCGCGGTCGCGGCGGTCTCGGTGACCGCGCTCGCGTGGGCATGGAAGGACGTCTCGACCGACGCCGCGAAGCGCCGCAGCGACCTCAACCAGCTCGCGTTCGGCACGCGCTGCGATCCGAAGCTGCTGCCCGGCGAGCTCGCCGACGGCATCAAGCTCGAGCTCGATCACAAGTGGGCGCTGATCTCCAACGGGCAGTCTCCCGACGAGGTCGCGAAGTTCGGCACCGACGATCTCGAGCGCGCCGCGACCGCCTATGGCCTCTTGCGCCTCGCCGCGCTGCGGCTCTCCGGCGACCAGGCGCGCGAGGCCGAGACCGGCGCGGCCCGCCTCGCCGACGGCATCCGCGACAAGCTGCAGCTCGCTCCGGGCGGCCCCTACCGCTCGGCGTGACGCGTGGTAGGCGAGCGCTATGCCCTTCGCACCAGGTATCGCGACCAGCGCCCGCCGCGGCCGCGTGTTCGCGGTCGTCGAACAATCGCTGCATGTCGTGATCGAGGGCGGCCGGCCCGCGATCCCGATCGCCGAGATCGACGAGGCCGCGCTCTACCTCGGCGACCTCGATGGCGAGCCGTGCTTCGCGACCGACCGCGCGCCCGCCGGCGATCCGGTGCCGCTGCGCGAGCTGTTCGGTGCGCTCTCCGACGACGAGTTCGGCATCGCGGGCCGCGCGCTCGGCCTGACCGCGTGGGATCGCGACCATCGCCACTGCGGCCGCTGCGGCGCGCCGACCGAGCGCAGCGCGACCGAGCGCGTTCGGACCTGCACGCGCTGTGGCCACGGCGCGTACCCGAGGCTATCGCCCGCCGTGATCATGCTCGTCGAGCGCGACGGCCGGGCGCTGCTCGCGCGCAACGCGCGGTTCCCGAGGCCGTTCTACAGCACGCTCGCCGGGTTCGTCGAGGTCGGCGAGACGCTCGAGCACGCGGTCGCGCGCGAGGTCGCCGAGGAGGCCGGCGTCGCCGTCACCGACATCCGCTACTTCGGCAGCCAGCCGTGGCCGTTCACCGGTTCGCTGATGATCGGCTTCACCGCGCGCTGGGCGGGCGGCGAGATCGTCGCCGATGCGACGGAGATCGCGGATGCCGGCTGGTTCGCGCCCGACGAGCTGCCGCTCGTGCCGCCGAAGCTGTCGATCGCGCGCGAGCTGATCGACGACTTCGTGCAGCGCCACGCTCAGAAGCGGTAGCCGACGCCGAGGCGGAACGTCGCGAGCGAGTCGCCGAACGCGGAGGCGACGGTGACGGAGCCGCTGATGTCGACGTGCTGGATGATCGCGCCGAGGCGCAGCTCGCCGGCGACGTGCTGATCGCTCTCGTTGATCTGCTGCATCGCGCCCGACGGGGGTTGCGAGGTTCCGCTGTCGATCTCGTTCTCGAACGCGAGGCCGATGCCGCCGTACGCGTATCTCCCGCGCAGCGTCGCGCGCGCGCCGAGGTCGATCACGTGCATGCGATAGTCGCGCTTGTCGATCGCGCCGAAGCCGTCGTCGTAGCTCCCGACGACGAGGCGCGTGGCGTACGCGCCAAAGCCGGTGAGATCGAACGAGCCGAGGCGCCAGCCAGCCTCCGCGTCGGCGAAGAAGCCGCCGCCGGAGACGGCGGAGGCGTCGCCGCCGAGCGCGAAGTCCGCCACGCCGACGTGGAGGTCGCCGACGTTCGGGACCGTATCGTCGGCGCTGGCAAGAGCGGGCAGGACGAGGAGCGCGAGGATGGCGAGCTTCACGCCGTGCGCTAGTTCACACGCCGTGCCTTCGCAGCTCCGCGATTTCGCGCTGCCACCTCGCAGTTTTTCGAGGCGGCTACTGGGCCGACACGGCGACGGTGCCCGTCAGCTCGGCCGGCACGCTGTCGTTCGTCCCGGCGCACGTGCGCGTGAAGACGACGTGCGCGTTGAACCCGAGCGCGTAGCCTGCCTTGTCTTGCCCGTTCTTGCAGAGCCCGTCGGACGTGACGGTGCCGCTCGGCACGGTGGTCGAATCGAACTTCAGCGTGCAGCTGTTGTTGTCGCCCGTGAGGTCGATGATCTTCACGTCGAAGCCGAGGCGGCCGGGCGTCGTCGCGAGCGTGTCGGGGCGCGGGATGCAGAACGTGACGATGCCGGTGCCGCCGGATTGCTGGCCGGTGAGCGTCAGGCTGATGACGCCGGCGGGCGCGGCCGGATCCGGGCAGTCGTTGTTCGCGCCGCTCGAGAAGTTGCCGAACGTCATCGAGACGTCGCTGCCGTTCGTTGCCACGAGGCCGAACTCGGCGGCGCCCTTGGGGCCGCAGGAGCCGCCGTCGTCGCTGCAGGCGACGACGCAGAGGAGGCTAGTACTCGAGAGGAAGAGTGAGCGCCACATGGGCCACCACCGCGTTGCCGAAGCTGTTGTGCTGGATGACGTACTCGAGGATGCCCTCGAAACGCGCGCCTGCCCAGCGTCCCGTGAGATCGAATGCCTCGCCGAACACGCCGAGCTTGGCCTCGAGCGTGTGGCCGTCGAACGGCGACATCTTCGGATCGTCGGTCAGATACGGCTTCGACAGCGTCATCGGATCCGGATAGAACGGGCGCCAGAAGTATGCCGCTGTCTGCCGGTAGTAGCGGTACATGAACGCGGCGTCGGCGTGGAGCCCGACCTGCTGGATCAGCCGGATCTCCGGCGTGTGCGCGTGGATGTGCCAGTTGTCCCAGTAGTAGCGATACGCGGCGACGACGGTCGTCTGCGACTGCGGGAAGAAGTGGCGCACGCTCGCGGCGGCGGCCTGGCGCGTCCGCGTGAACGGGTGGCGCTCGGGGACGTACGTGCCGAGCTCGGGCACCGCGACCTGGCGATACGGGTTCGACTGGTAGCCGTCGAGGTACGCGATCTCGTAGTTCGCGCCGACGACGGTGTCCCGGCCGGTGATCTGCGAGACCTTCGCGTACGCGTTGTAGACGTCGAGCGGGCACGACGTGCTCGTCGCCGACGCATCGCCCGGGCACAGGAGCGCGATGCCGCCGAGCGGGCCTTGCGAGCCCGAGGCATCGACCTTGTCGACGGAGAGGCCGCCGCCGATACCGACCGTCGCGTTGCGGTGCGCGAGATCGGCCTCGCTGCGCAGGCCGCCGTAGATCGAGCGGTAGTCGCTCTCGTCGGAGAACTTGCCGTCGCCGCCGACGCGGATCCGGTCGAGGATCGAGCCGGCCGGGCCGTCGAACTCCTGCGTGTAGCCGGCGCCCGCCTCGTAGCGCTGCTCGGTGAACGGCTTCGCGCCGACCGCACCCGACGCGCCCGACGCGGACGTGATCGCATCGACGAGCAGGTGCGCGTTGAGCACGCCGCGCGCGCCGACCTCGAACATGCCGTCGAGCATCGGCTGCATGACGCGCGTCGAGCGCTCCTTGTAGTAGACGCCGCGCATCGACAGCTCGCCGTCGGCGAGCGCCGTGGCCGACACGAGCAGCGCGACCGCGACTAGTTGCAGCCGCATCCGCCACCTGGCTCGCCGGTACCGCCGCTGGCGCCCTCGCGCGACACGTGCGCGTGCTCCTGGAAGCGCGCCTCGCCGGTATCGCGATCGTTGGTCATCGCGCGCTTCGCGAGGTCGCCGCGCTGATGCGCCTTGACGACCACGCACCCGCCACCCAGCGCGGTGATCAACACAACACAGGCCAGTCTCTTCACTGCCGCGCGACGATAACACCGCCGCCTGGCGAGCGCGCGGGCTTTGGGTGTACACAACGCTGCATGCGTAGCTCCCTTGCAATGGTTCTGTTCGGTCTCGTTGCGTGCGGCGGCGGTGCCGCGAAGGGTCCCGAGTCTCCCGGCGGCGGTGGTGGCGGCGGCAGCGCGGCGGCGGGCAGCAAGCCGACCGCGGCCGGCGATGTCTCGTTCGAGGTTCCGAACATCGAGATCAAGGGCGTCGCGTTCGAGCCGCAGGCGCTCGGCACCCCCGGCATGCCGCTCGCCGAGCCGAAGGGCCAGGCGAAGCCGCTGACCGGCGCGAAGATGGAGGCGCAGATCGTCAAGCAGCGCACGGTCGTCGAGAAGACGAAGGACTCGGTGCAGAAGCAGGCGCAGGCCGCGCTGCTCGCGACGATGCTCTATCACAAGAGCAAGGAGACGCCGGCGGACGCGCAGAAGCTGCTGACCGAGGCGCGCCAGGCGCTGCGCGACTCGATCGGCGGCGAGGACTACAGCAAGGCTGACGAGATCACGCTGCGCATGCTCGGCAGCTACGAGCTGATCCTCGGTGACATCCCGAACGCCGAGAAGGCGTGGGCCGCGCTCGTCGCCAACGATCCGAAGTCGAAGGACCTCCAGTTCAACAAGGCGTGGCTCGCGTACACGCGCCTCCTGCAGTTCAAGAACGCGGACGCGATGGCCGCGATCCAGGGCGAGAACCCGACGGAGAAGACGCCCGAGCTCGCGTACGTGACCGCGTGGGCGAAGTGGCGCACCGGCGACACCGCGGGCGCGTGGCCCGCGATCGTGATGGCGCTCAAGGGCTGGGGCAACGGCGCCGGCCGCGACGCGCTCGATCGCGACGTCATGCTGTTCGCGGGTCGCACGCCCGTCTCGATGGGCGATGCGGTCGGCCAGCTCTCGCCGATCTACGGCAAGGGGCCCGACCAGATGTACGAGCTCTACGCGAAGCTCGGCCTGCAGTCGTACCAGTTCGCGGGCCGCTGGGCCGACGGTGTCGCCGCGCTCGACAAGGCGCTCGCGACGATCGGCAGCAAGGTGCCGCCGAACGACCTGCCGGTGATCAAGTACCAGCAGGGCGACTACACGACTCGCCTCGACAACCCCGAGCAGGCCGCGAAGTACGCGCTCGAGGCGCTCAAGGCGCTGCCGGCGTGCGGCACGAAGTGCAGCAACCAGGACAAGGAGAATGTCGTCGAGAGCGTCTACATCATGGCGCGCCTCTTCCACATCCTCTACGCGACCGCGCACGACGATCGCTTCTACCAGCCGGCGCTCGACCTCTACACGGCGAGCGTCCCGCTGATCACGATGAACGAGCAGACGCACCAGCAAGCCGAGAAGGACATGGGCTTCCTGCAGGGCTCGTTCAAGACGATGAAGCACGACGCCGGCACCTACGACAAGGACGCGATCGGCGCGCTCGTGAAGCGACACAACCAGGAGATCCAGGCCTGCTACGAGCAGTTCCTCGCCGCGAACCCCAAGCTCGGCGGCGCGCTGACGCTCAACCTCGAGGCGAACGCGCAGGGCCAGATCACGGGCGCTTCGAGCGACCCGAAGGGCGGCCAGCAGGACATGGCGGGCGTCGCGGCCTGCGCGGTCGAGCACGCGAAGCAGTGGAAGCTGCCGAAGAAGATCAACGGCAACGGCACGGGCACCGCGCGCATGAAGTTCGGCTACACGCTCAGCAAGCGCACCGACATGAAGTAGCGCCGTCCGGGTCTGTTCGGTTCGCTCGCCGCGGCCGCGGCCCACCGAGTCCAACACCCGGCCGGCCTTTGGTCGGCTCTCCTTAGCGCTCCTTAGCGCTCCTTAGCGC
>CAYUNM010000009.1:98846-120950 GCA_964446175.1 uncultured Kofleriaceae bacterium | reverse complement strand
CACCCGGCCGGCCTTTGGTCGGCTCTCCTTAGCGCTCCTTAGCGCTCCTTAGCGCGCGCGGCGGCGCGTGACGCGCTTCTTCGAGACGCGGCGGCGCGGCGTGCGATACAGCCGCGCGGCACGCTGCAGGTCGGCGACCATGCGATGCGCGAGCCCGACGCGCGCCGGCTGATCCGGATCGGCGATCAGGCCCGATGGCGTGCTGCTCGCGTGCAGGAAGCGGCGCAGCGCCGCCATGCAGCCGTCGCGGTCGGCGAGCTGGTGCAGCACCGAAGCGAGGTTCCAGTAGTGCAGCGCGAACTGGCTCTCGAGCTCGCAGGCGCGGTGGAGGAGCGGCAGCGCCTCGGCGAGCTTGCCCTGCGCGACGAGCGCGGCCGCCTGCGCGGCGACCGCATCGGCGGAGTCCTTCGCGCAGCGCGCGAGCAACATCTGGGCGCGCGCGGGCTCGCCATCGGCGATCAGCTCGACGGCGCGGCCGAGCGTCGACGACGTGGGATGCGCGTGCGCGCGGCCACCGAGGTGCGCATCGCCGAGGTCGAGCAGGTCGCGGCCGAGGTAGTACGCGCCGGCGAGGCGCGCTGGCTCGTCGGCGGAGAGGCCGGCGGTGGCAGTCTGGCGGGCGGCCGCGGCGACGATGCCGCGCGCGCGCTCGAGGTCGCTCGAGGCGACGCGGTAGCCATCGGCGACGAGGTTCGCGATCAGCGGCGCGTGATCGTCGGTGGCGTCCTCGTGCAGGCAGTCCTCGATGTGGCCATCGCGATGGATCAGGACCGCGAAGCGACGCCAGCGGCGCTCGCCCGCGACCTTGCGACTCGCGACGACGACGAGGCGCGCCGCTGCATCGACGAGGATCGCGACGTGCGTGGGACGCGGCGGGCGCGCCGCGGGCGCGTCGACGGCGGCACACACCTCGGCCGCATCGCAGTCCGGCGCGCCGAACACGATCTCGTTGATGCGCTCGCGGTGCTCGGCGGGAAGATCGAGGCGCACACACAGCTCGGCCGCGAGACGCTGCGCGGCGGGCGCGGCCGCCTGCACCATGACCGCGAGCAGCTGCAGGCGATCGTCGGGCGCGAGCTGGCGGATCATCAGGTCGGCCGCGGCGGCGACATCGGCCTGCGTGTCGAGCTGCGCGGCGAGGGCGAGCGCGCTGCGGCGCTGGATCGCGTGCGGATCGGCGAACGATGCGGTGCCGCGCTCGCCGAGCTCGGCGAGCAGACCGAGCGCGCAGACCTTGCCGTCATCGGCGGCGGCGCTCGCCGCGATCCGGCGCAGCTCGCCGATCACGCGCGGGCGCGCATCGGTGGTCGCGAGGTGGGCGAGGGCGGCGCGCGCCGCATCCCGGCGACGCGGATCGCCGTGACACAGCTCCCGGCCGAGCAGCGGGACGCAGGTCGCCCCCAGGCGGTGGACGAGCCGCTCGACCCGGAGCGGCGAGACAGGCTTTGTCCGGACCCCGGACGGCTCCGCGTCCGCCGTCGTCGTTAACCACAGCGCGAGCCTTTGCAGGTCCGCAAACGTGGTGTCGATCCCCATCTGTGACGTTACGTTATATGTATGGTCACGTAACCGTCAACAGGTATTTCGCAGCCTTACCCGACTAGAACCCCGCGCCCTGCGCAGACTGTACGTCACCTGAGACCCCGACATCGCGGCAGCTGTGGCAGCTGTGGGTGGATTTCCCTTGTCCGAACGAACCTCGTTCGCAACCATCCACGGCGACGTACCGGGGAGTTATTCGCATGGCGAAGTCCGAGTCGACCGCGGTCAACGAGCTCATCAGCCTGGTCCAGAACGGATCGAGGCGCGGAGATGAGCCCGCGCAAGATCTGTTCGCGGCGCCCAAGCCGGCCCGCGCACCTTCGCCGCAGCCGCTCGAGCGCGCGCCGACCGGGACGTCGCAGCTCCATCTCAACAACGGCAAGCCGGTCCGCATGGTGACCGCGCCGCCGACGCGCACGGAGTCGATTCCGCCGCTGCCGAACGCCCGCGCTGCGCAGGTCCGCGCGAGCACGCCGCCGCCGCGTCCGACTGGCGCGAGCACGCCGCCGCCGCCGCGCCCGAGCAGTGCGAAGCTGCCGCCGCCGCGCACGGCGGCCCAGCACGCGGCCGTCGATCCGGCGCGCGCGTCGACGCAGCTGCCCGCCGTCGATCCGCTCGCCGCGATCGCGGCGTCCCCGGTCGCGAGCAAGCCGCCGGTGAAGGCTCCGGCCGCCACGCTGCCGCCGCCCGCGCAGCTCCGCGCGCCCGCCGCCGAGCCGCCGACGAAGAAGCTGACGCCGAAGTCGCAGCCGGCCGTGAAGACGACGCCCGCGAACGCGATCCCCGTCGCGCGCACGACGCCGCCGAAGAGCGCGCCCGTCGCCGCGCCGTTCGAGCAGCGCGTCTACGGCGCTCCCGCGTACGAGCGCGCCGCGATCGACAAGACCGGTGACTCCGTCTCCGCTGATAACTGGTTCGAGGCGAGCCGCGCCGTCGAGAAGATCGACGAGACGTGGGTTGGCACGCAGCCCGCCGCGAAGCGGCGCGATCACAGTGCCGCGATCAAGCGCGTGCTGCTGCCGCTCGTCGTGCTGTCGGTCGTCTCGGCCGGCGTCGCGTACGTCGTGTTCGCGCACCACGGCAAGAAGGTCGCGCCGGGCGTCACGCACGTCGCCGCGCCCGCGCAGAAGGCGGCCTCCGCGACGACCGCGACCGCCACCGCGCCGAGCACGGAGTCGCCGAACGCCGCGACCGCGAGCGCGGGTGGCGTGCAGCCCGAGCCGCCGACGCCGGCGGCCGCGCCCGCTCAGGACCAGGCCGCGATGACGCCGCACCCGAACGCGAACGAGCAGAAGATCGTCGGCAGCGGCACGAGCGAGCCGGCCGCTGCGGACCAGGTGGCCGCCGCCGCGCCCGCCGCCCCGGCACAGGCCGCGGTCGCCGAGCCCGCGCCTGCACCTGCCGCACCCGTCGCTGCCGCCAAGGTCGCGGCGATCGCGGAGACCGCGCCGGTCGTGCACGAGGTCCAGAGCGCGCACGGCGTCGTCAAGCTCGTCGACGTTCGCATCGACAGCAAGCCCGCCGGCGCGACCGTGATGCTCGTCGACAACGGCAAGACGCAGTTCCTCGGCACGACGCCGGTCGCCGCATCGGTCGATCCGTCGCGCAGCTACGACGTCGTGCTGACGCTCGAAGGCCGCCCGACGCAGATCGCGCACCTCGATCCGAACAAGGCGCAGAAGCTCGAGATCACGCTCGCGAAGGGCGGCACCGCGAGGACCGAGACGCCGAAGGCGGCCGCCGCGCCGAAGGCCACCGCCTCGAAGACGCCCGCGCGCGTGTCGCACGCGAAGAAGAGCTCGGCGCCGTCGGGCGGCATCGTCGATCCGGGCTTCGACACGCCTGCCGAGCAGCCGAAGGCCGAGGCGCCGAAGGCCGAGGGCGGCGAGGGAACGCTGATGGTGTCGAGCAAGCCGCCCTGCCAGATCTGGGTCGACGGCACCGACACCGGCCTCACCACGCCTCAGCGCGCGATGAAGCTACCGGCGGGCGCGCACAAGGTGACGTTCGTCAACACGGAGCAGAACATCACGAAGACCGTGTCCGTGATGATCACCGGCGGCGAGTCGACGAAGCTGATCCAGAACCTGCTGTCGAACTAGCGCTCCCCGCCGCGCGGCTCTAGAGGTGGCACATGTTCGCCGCGGTGGGCACGCAGAGGCCCATCGCGTTGCACGTGCCGCCGGTCGGGCAGTCGCTGCCGCCGCCGCCGGCGGTGCACACCGTCGTGCAGACCTGGAAGCCCTGCGACTGGAACGTGTGGCACATCGGCGCCGACGGCATGCAGTCGTGCTCGGTCGCGCACGAGTCGTAGGCCGAGCCGGCGCACTTGGGGCCGCGCGGGTCGGCGTCGACGTTCGCTGGAGAGTCGCCGCTGCACGCGGCGAGCACGAGCACGAATGCGAGGCAGCGCATGCACTGATCCTACACCTTGGTGTACGGTCCGCGCAGGAGGGTCTCGTGGCACACATCGACGTCTTCAAGGGCTGGGCGGAGACGATCCGCGCGGACATCGACGCGCTCAAGGCGCTGCTCGAGGCAGACAAGGCGAGCCTCGACGCTCGCAAGCTCGCCGGCGGCGCGCTGCAGTACCTCGTCAGCAAGATGGATCTGATCCCCGACTGGAACGAGGGCATCGGCGTGATCGACGACGTGATGGTCCTCCGGGTGTGCTCGCAGCTCTCGCAGGGCTACGACCGCGCCGGTCTGTCGACGACGGCCGAGGTCAACCTCGATCGCATGGCGAACGAGGCCGACAAGATCACGGCGTTCCTCGGCGGCGGCGTGTACGACAAGCTGAAGTCGTACTGCAGCAAGCTCGGCGACCAGGCCGTTCGCGGCCGCACGCCGCAGCAGCTCACCGAGGACGCGGCGATGCGCAAGGCGCTCTACGCCGAGCTCGAGGACGAGCTGAAGAAGACGGTGCCGATCGTCGTCAACGATCCCGTCGATGCCGAGCTGCGCCTCAAGTCCTACCTGACGCAGAAGCTCAAGTGATGCGCGCGCTCGCCCTCGGCATCCTGCTCGTCGCGACCGCCGCACGCGCCGATGACTTCGACAGTGCACAGCGCGTGCGCCGCATCGAGAACGTCGTGTGGGCGCTCACCGCGCCGTGCGATCAGGGCGACGACACGCAGCATCGCCAGTGCAAGCACGTGCGCGACGCGCGCGCGCAGGAGCTCGCGGGCTCCACGCTGCTCGTCGACGGAGACGCCGACGCGTTCGACATCGGCGCGTACGATGCAAAGAAGAAGTCGATCGCGCTGACGCTGTCGTCCTGCATCCGCTGCGCGGGCGTCGATCTCGACGGCAAGTCGTGGGTCGTCACCGGCGGCAGCAAGAAGCTCTACGACAACGCGCGCGCGTTCTCCGACGAGGCGACCGCGAAGGCGTGGCTCAAGGCCGTCGGCTCGCCGAAGGTCCAGCTGCTCGTCAAGGTCCCGCCGAAGGCCGTCGACGGCCCGAATGCGAAGACCGTCACGCTCGACATCGTCGGCTACCGCGTCTACTCGCCCTGCGACGGCACGATCATCGCGTCGAGCCCGCAGTCCGGTTCGCTGCCCGCCGACAAGCAGGCGTGCAAGGCCGTCGAGGCGGTCGCGGCCGACGCGCCGAAGGTCGAGCAGCTGACGCCGGCGATGATCAGCGACGCGATGAAGCCGGTCGTCGAGGCCGCGCAGAAGTGCTTCGAGAAGAACGGCGTCGCCGGCACGGCGAAGCTCAAGATCACGGTCGCGGGCGACGGCACCGTCGCGCGCTACGAGCAGCAGGGCGACTTCGCGAACACGGCAACCGGCACGTGCATCGACAAGGCGATGGACAAGGCGCGGTTCCCGACGTCGCAGAAGCCCAAGACGACGATCAGCTTCCCGATCAAGCTCCAGTGACTCGGGACGAGCTGCTCGACGCGCTCTGGCGCGACTACGTCGCGACGACGCCGCAGGCGGAGCGCATCCACCGCCTGCTCGCCGAGCGCGGCGAGGCGGTCAAGAACGACCACGTCGCGCTGCGCACGTACAACCTGCCGGGGATCGGCATGGCGCAGCTCGCACGGCCGTTCGAGGCCCTCGGCTGGGAGCTCCAGTCCGATCGCTACCGGTTCGAGGACAAGAAGCTCGTCGCGCGCTACTGGAAGCACGCCGATCCCGCGCTGCCGAAGGTGTTCATCAGCGAGCTGTGCGTCGAGGAGCTGTCGGCCGGCGCGAACCAGATCATCGAGCGGCTCGTCATGCAGCTGCCGAAGGGCTTCGCGCCGCTGCCGTGGAGCGGCCGTCCATGGAGCTGCCGCCGCGCCGAGTACGAGACGCTGCTGATCGAGAGCGAGTACGCCGCGTGGGTCGCCGCGTTCGGGTTCCGCGTCAATCACTTCACGGTGCTCGTCAACGCGCTGACGACGTTCCCGGACCTGCCGTCGCTCGACGCGTTCCTCGCCGACCACGGGTTCGCGCTCAACACGAGCGGCGGCGCGATCAAGGGCACGCCGGCGCAGCTGCTCGAGCAGAGCTCGACGCTCGCGGACTCGATCGTCGTCGAGCTCGCCGGCGAGCACCTGCGGATCCCGAGCTGTTACTACGAGTTCGCGCGGCGCTACCCGCTGCCCGACGGCTCGCTGTTCCAGGGGTTCGTGCCGGCGA
The DNA here is from genome assembly GCA_964446175.1 of uncultured Kofleriaceae bacterium. GTDB lineage: Bacteria > Myxococcota_A > Polyangia > Haliangiales > Haliangiaceae > JABFXX01. The sequence goes on along the minus strand of CAYUNM010000009.1, from coordinate 114,774 downwards.
GCGCCGACAAGATCTTCGAGTCGACGGACGTCAGATCTCGGTGACGCGAGACGCGTCTACCCGCGCATCCTAGATGCCGGTGAGCGTCGCGAAGTAGTCGTTGAGCTCGAGCAGCACGTCGACGTCGACGCCGACGAACTGCACGCCCATCCCGTCCTTCGCCGCCCAGCGCACGACCGCGGGCAGCGTGAAGACCTGCTCCGTCGTCGGCAGCTCGAGCTCGACGATCAGCGTCGTCGTCACCGGCTGCACCTCGGCGGTCGCGATGAATGCGCCTCCCACGCCGATATTGCGTGTCTCCGCGCGCACCCACTCGCGATGGGCGGGCCCCTTGAAGCGAATCGCCATCACCCGACCAGGGCGTGACTTGCCTCGAAAGTGCTGCCTCCTCTCGTGCCGAGCGTCCACCACGACTACCCATCCTACCTGATCTTCTTAGACGACAGGGCTTTACGTCACAGCGCCACTTGTATACGGTCCGCGACGATCGTGAAGGTGCACCTCATCGGCATCGGCGGGACGGGCATGGGCGCTGTCGCGGGCTTGCTCAAGGCAGCGGGGCATGACGTCCGTGGCTCGGATGCCGCGGTGTACCCGCCGATGAGCGAGCAGCTGGCGGCGCTGGGCGTGCCGGTGATGCAGCCGTACGGCGAGCACAACCTCGACTGGGGGCCGGAGCTCGTCGTCGTCGGCAACGTGCACGGCAAGGATCACGTCGAGGTGAAGGCGGCCCAGGCCAAGGGCATCGCGCTGACGTCGTTCCCGGCCGTGATCGGCGACAAGCTGCTCGACGGCAAGCATTCGATCGTCATCGCGGGCACGCACGGCAAGACGACCACCACCTCGCTCGTCGGGCACATCCTGCTCGAGGCGGGCCGCGATCCGTCGCTGTTCGTCGGCGGCGTGCCGGTCGCGCTCGGCCAGGGCTGGCGCCTCGGCCAGGGCCAGGACTTCGTCATCGAGGGCGACGAGTACGACACCGCGTTCTTCGACAAGGGCCCCAAGTTCGCGCACTACCGCGCCCAGACCGCGATCCTGACGAGCGTCGAGCTCGATCACGTCGATATCTTCCCGTCGTTCGACGCGGTCCGCGACACGTTCAAGAAGCTCGTCACCGCCATCCCCACCGAGGGGCTGCTCGTCGTGTGCGCCGAGTCGCCCGACGCGCTCGCCGTCGCCAAGCATGCGCAGTGCAAGGTCGAGCGCTACGCCGTGCTCGACGACGCCGACAACCCGCCCGAGGACGTCACGTGGTGGGCCGAGAACATGGAGGTCGGCAAGAGCGGGCGCGTCGCGTTCGACGTGTTCTTCAAGGGCGAGCGCTTCGAGCGCTTCGAGACCCTGCTCGTCGGCCGCCACAACGTCGACAACTGCGTCGCCGCGATCGCCGTCTGTCACGCGCGCGGCGTGCCCGTCAAAGACATCCAGCGCGGCCTCGCGAGCTTCGCGGGCGTGCGCCGGCGGCAGGAGCTACGCGGCATCGCGGGCGGCGTCACCGTCCTCGACGATTACGCGCACCATCCCACCGCCGTCCGCGAGACGCTAAAGGCGCTGCGCAAGCGGTTCCCGAAGCGCCGGCTGATCGCGGTCTACGAGCCGCGCTCCGCGACGAGCCGCCGCAAGACGTTCCAGGCCGAGTTCGCGGAGGCGTTCGCGCACGCGGACGAGGTGATCGTCGGCAAGATGTTCGATCCGTCGAAGATCCCCGAGGAGGACCGCTTCGATCCGGAGAAGCTCGCGCTCGATCTGCACCGCAGCGGCACGAAGTCCGCGTACGTCGCCGAGGTCGATTCGATCGTCAAGCAGCTCGCCCAGAGCGCGGCGCCCGGCGACGTCGTCGTCGCGCTGTCGAGCGGCAGCTTCGACGGCTTCCACGACAAGCTCCTCGATGCGATCGGCGACGCGATGCGCCCCGCCCGCCGCGAGGACATGGCCGACGTCCGCGCGCTGCTCGCCAGCGTCGGCCTCTCCGAGGAGCCGGCGCGCGACGATCAGTTCCCGTCGTTCTTCGTGCTGCGCAACGAGCAGGGCATCGCGGGCACGGTCGCCCTCGAGGTCCTCAACGACGACGCGATCCTGCGCGCCCTCGCCGTCACCGAGGAGTCGCGCGGCGCCGGCTACGGCTGGATGCTCGCCGACATGGCCGTCCAGCAGGCGCGCTGGCGCGGCGTCCGCCGCATCTACCTGCTGACCGAGAGCGCGAGCGACTTCTTCGCGGCGAAGTTCGGCTTCCGCGTCGTCGACCGGTCGACGCTCTCCAAGCTCGTCGCGGCGAGCGAGACGTTCACGGCGGTGAAGGGCGCGGGGCAGGTGGCCATGCGCCTCGACCTCTGACCGAGGAATCCCCGCGGGATGATGATCGACCACGCGCGTGCCGCCGTTCGCGCCGCCGCGGCGCTGCTCCGTGGCGCGACGGCCGCCGAGATCCGCGCGAAGGGCACGCCGCGCGATCTGGTCACCGAGTGGGACCTGCGCAGCGAGGACTGCATCCGCCAGACGCTCGAGCCGAGCGGCATCCCCGTCCTCGGCGAGGAGCGCGGGCAGACGGGGGAGGGCGAGAGCCGCTGGCTCGTCGATCCGATCGATGGCACCGTCAACTTCAGCCACGGGCTCCCGATCTGGTCGATCTCGATCGCGCTCGAGACGCCCGCCGGCATCGAGCTCGGCGTCGTCTACGCGCCGGAGCTCGGCTGGTGGTTCGAGGCGCAGGCCGGCAAGGGCGCGAGCGACCAGTATGGCAAGCCGTATCGCGTCTCGGTCATCGACAAGCTCGAGCGCGCGATCCTGTCGACCGGCTTTCCGTACGACCTCGCGACCTCGCCCGACAACAACTTCGCCGAGTGGGACGCGCTGCAGCGCCGTGCCGGAGCTTGCCGCCGGCTGGGATGCGCGTCGCTCGATCTGTGCCTCGTCGCGGCCGGCAAGCTCGACGGCTACTGGGAGCGCAAGCTGAAGCCCTGGGACGTCGCGGCCGGCGCGCTGATCGTCCGCGAGGCCGGCGGCACCGTGACGAACACACGGGGCGGCACGTTCGATCCGCACAGCGGAGAAGCAGTGGCGACGAACGGTGCTATTCATGAGGAGCTCGTCGCCGAGCTCACGAGGGTCCGCCCATGAAGCTTCTCGCGTTGGCGTTCGTCCTGCCGTTGTGTGCGGTCGCCCAGGCGCAGCCGGCGCCCGGACCGGCACCTGCGCCTGCGCCCGGCGCGCCCGCGCCCGCGCCGAAGAAGGCACCGACGCCGACGAAGGCACCGAAGAAGGCGCCCGCGCCGAAGAAGGATGCCGCGCCCGTCGATCCGTATGCGGATCCGAAACCGGACCCAGCGGCGAAGACCGATGCCGCCGCGGCGAAGACCGATGCCGCCGCGGCGAAGACCGATGCGGCGAAGGTCGATCCGAAGGCCGCGAAGGTCGATCCGAAGGCGCCCAAGGCCGCCCCCGTCGATCCGTATGCGCCGGCGCCCAACGATGCGCCCGGCATCCCGTCGCGCGTCGGCCTCTCCGACCTCACGGCCGTGCAGGGCCTGCTCGCCGTGCAGCGCCTCGACGGCTGGCTGCTCTACGACCGCGACGGCTCCAACCCGATCGCGGTGCGCCTCGTCGCGCCCGACGGCCACCCGCAGCGCGCGTGGTTCTACATGATCCCGGCGCGCGGCGAGCCGGTCGCCCTCGTGCACGTCAGCGAGCAGCGCCTGTTCGACAAGCTGCCCGGCAAGAAGCTCACGTACCTCGGCTATCGCGACCTCGGCAAGCAGCTCGCGGCGTTGCTGAAGGGCGTGAAGTCGATCGCGATCGAGTACAGCCCGAAGGCGAGCGTGCCGAACATCTCGCGCGTCGATGCGGGCACCGTCGAGCTGATCCGCGCGGCGGGCGTCGCCGTGCGGAGCAGCGACACGCTCGTGCAGTACACGAAGGCGATCTGGGGCGACGCGGGCCGCACCGCGCACTACGTCGCCGTCCACCACCTCGTCGAGCTGCGCAAGGACGCGCTCGCGTTCATCTCGCAGCGCCTCGCCGCGAAGCAACCGGTCACCGAGTACGAGGTCCAGCAGCGCATCATGCACGGCATGATGGTGCGCGGGCTCGCGGGGCCGCCGCCGGTGGTCGCGGCGGGCGTCAACACGGCCGATCCGTACTACGTGCCGACGGCGGCGAAGACCGCGCCGATCAACATCGGCGACGTGATCGTCCTCGGCATCGCCGTCAAGCTCGACAAGCCGGAGGGCATCTACGCCGCGCAGACCTGGGTCGCGTACGCGGATCGCACGGTGCCGGAGTCGGTCGCGAAGGCGTTCAACACGGTCTCGCTCGCGCGCGACCAGGCGCTCGTGCTGATCACCGACCGCGCGCGCAAGATGCGGCCGGTCACCGGCGCCGAGGTCGACGACGCGACGCGCGCATTCTTCAAGAAGGCCGGCGTCAACGAGCAGGTCATGCACCGCACCGGTCACTCGATCGACAACGACCTGCAGGGCGGCGGTGCCGACCTCGACGACTTCGAGGTGAAAGACACGCGCATCCTGACGCCGGGCACCGGCTTCACCGTCGGGCCGGGCCTCTACTTCCCCGGGCAGTTCGGCGTGCGCAGCGAGGTCTCGGTCTACCTGTCGCCTGGCGGGCCGGAGGTCACGACTCCCGCGCAGGACGATGTCGAAGCGCTGTTGAAGTAGTGCGCGATCAGGTCACCGCCCTCATCCTCGCCGGAGGCAAGGCCACCCGGCTGGGCGGTGCGGCCAAGCACGAGATCGTCGTCGAGGGGCGCACGATCTTCGAGCGGCAGGTCCACGTGCTCGCGCCGCGCGTGCAGGAGATCCTCGTCGCGACCGCGCACGACATCCCTGGCCACCGCTGCGTGCGCGACGTGCTGCCCGACGTCGGACCGCTCGCCGGCATCGCCGCCGGCCTGCGCGCGATGCAGACGCCGTGGCTGCTCGTCGTCGCCGGTGACATGCCGTACATCTCGGGCGACGTGCTCGACCTCGCGCTCGCCGCCGCGAGCGTGCTCGACGAGGCCGTCGCATTTCGCCTCCACGGCCTGCCCGAGCCGCTGACGTGCATGCTGTCGCGTCGCGCCGCTCCCGCGGTCGAGCGCCGGCTGCAGGCGCGCCGCAACAAGGTCGCCGGCTTGTTCACGGAGGAGCGCCTGCACGTGCGCTGGGTCGACGAGGCGGCCGTGCGCGCCGTCGATCCGGGCCTGCGGGCGTTCGTCAACGTCAACGAACCCGAGGATCTACGAGGCATCACCGGGAGTAAGCCCGCGTGAGCGCTTGGGATTACGTCGGCGTTTACGTTTCGATCCGCATCCTGTAAATACCCTCGGTCATGCGCGTCGGATCTGTCGTCATCGACACGCCGGTGATCCTCGCTCCGATGGCGGCGGTCACCGACCTGCCGTTCCGGACGGTGGCGGAGGAGCTCGGGGTCGGCTTCACGATCACCGAGTTTCTGTCCGCGCACGCGCTCGCGAGCGGCGACAAGAAGACCGCCGGCAAGATGACGGCGTCGCTGGGCGGCCGCCAGTTCGGCGTCCAGATCTTCGGCCGCGAGCCCGAGAAGATGCAGGAGGCGGCCCGCATGGCCGTCGCGATCGGCGCGTCGCTGGTCGACATCAACATGGGCTGCCCGGCCAAGCGCGTCGTCGCCGGTGAGTGCGGCAGCGCGCTGATGCGCGAGCCCGCGATCGCGCAGGAGCTGGTGCGCGCGGTCGTCTCGGCCGTGCCGGCGAACGTGCCCGTCACGGTCAAGCACCGCGCCGGCTGGAACCAGGACAACCGGAACGCTCCCGACTTCGCCTGCGCGATGGTCGAGGCGGGCGCGCAGATGATCACGGTGCACGGCCGCACGCGCACCCAGGGCTTCTCGGGCAAGAGCGACCCCGAGATCATCCGCCTCGTCCGCGAGGCCGTACCCGCGCACATCCCCGTGATCGGCAACGGCGACGTCGTCGACGTCGAGGGCTTCTTGCGCCTGCGCGAGCAGACCGGCTGCGACGCCGTCATGATCGGCCGCGGCGCGCTCGGCAACCCGTGGCTGTTCTCGCGGCTGCGCGAGGTCACGCAGGGCCGCCCCGACCCGGGCGCGCCGACGCTCGAGGAGCGCCTCGGTGTGTACCGCCGCCACATCGAGCTGATCGAGAAGCTCAAGAGCGGCCCGCGTACGCTGCACGAGGTCCGCAAGGCGTGTGCGTGGTACGCGCGCGGCCTCTACGGCTGCAATGCACTGCGCCTCAAGGTCTGGGATGCCCCGGACCTCGCGACGGCGCGCGGCTTCGTCGAGGATTACTTCACGCAGTTGATCGAGCGGCAGCGCCGGCTTGGATTGTCGCCGGAGGGGGAGCGAGGGCAGATGGACGCGACATTCGAGACCGGCGAGGCCGCCTGATGCTGCGGCCTCATCTCAAGGCCAAGGACTTCCTCGTCGCCGAGAGCCAGGCGATGCGTGCGGTCGCCGCGCAGGTCGTCGAGTACGCGCACGGCGAGGCGCCGGTGATGATCACGGGCGAGCACGGCGTCGGGCGCGAGCTCGTCGCACGCGTGCTGCACCAGGCCTCGCCGCGGGCAACCGGAAGGTTCGTCGCGGTGCGCCCGACGTTCGAGGGTGCCGATGTGCCGGTGCACGCGGGCGACGATGCATGCGAGCGCGCGCGCCGCGCGCTGAAGGCGGCCGCCGGCGGCACGCTGCTGGTCAAGGACGTCAGCGATCTGTCGGCGCCGTCGCAGAAGACGCTGAAGCGCGCGATCCGCGACCGTGCGGAGTGCGAGTGTCAGGTCGTCGCGACGGCAGACGTCGATGTCGATCACGCGGTCGAGGCGCAGATCGTCTCGCGCGACTTCTACGATCTGTTCGCGCCGCGCAAGATCGAGGTCCCGCCGCTGCGCGATCGCGCGGAGGACCTGCCGATCCTGTTCGAGCGGTGGGTCAAGCACTACTCCGCGGAGGTCGGCCGCGGCAAGCCGAGCATCTCGACGCGCGCCCACGAGCGCCTCGGCGCCTATCCGTGGCCGGGCAACGTCGCGGAGCTCAAGTCGATCGCGCGCCGGCTCGTCGTTCGGGTCTCGCGGTCGCGCATCGAGGCGGGCGACGTGGACGAGGTCCTGCCCAAGGTCGCCCAGCGCGTCCCGATGGAAGATCTCGCGTTCGAGGAGATGGTCAAGGCCAAGCTGGGGGCCCTGCTGGCCCGGATCGACGGGTACCCGGTGCACGATCTCTACGACACCGTGGTGGCCCGGGTCGAACGGCCCCTGTTCGAGCTCGTCCTCGCGCATACCGGCGGAAACCAAGTGAAAGCGGCCGAGATCCTGGGCCTGAATCGCAACACGCTGCGTAAAAAGCTGGAGGGGCTGGGCGGCGCCAGGCCGGGTCGCAAGAAGCGCGAGGACCGCGCGCTCGACGGCGATTGAGTTATCTTTCGCGCATGGCCAAGGCGAAGAAGAAGACTGCGTCCAAGGGCAAGGCGAAGGCCGCCGCGAAGAAGAAGCCGGCGAAGAAGCTCGTCGCGAAGGCGAAGTCCGCCGCGAAGAAGCCGGTCAAGGCCGTGAAGGCGGCCGCGAAGAAGGCGGCGCCGAAGAAGAAGCCGGCCGCGAAGAAGCCGGCCGCGAAGAAGCCCGCGCCGACGCCGGTCGACGAGGGCATGATCGCGCACGAAGAGAGCGCGGCCGATGCGGGCTGGGTCGACGAGAATGTCGCGCCGCCGGTCGAGCACATGCCCGAGCAGGAAGAGCCGCACGACGAGCAGATGCTCGACTAGCACTGTTTCAGTCGGTTTCGCGCCACGCCACGTGCCGCAGCGGGTGGAATACTGCGGCCGTGAGCGTGATCCGGGTGCTGTATGTCGAGGACGACGCGCGACTCGCGCGGCTGACGGCGGAGTATCTCGAGTCGCACGGGCTCGAGGTGCATGTCGTGCCGCGCGGCGAGGCGGCCGTCTCCGACGTGCAGAAGATCCGTCCCGACGTCGTGCTGCTCGACCTCATGCTGCCCGGCATCGACGGCTTCGAGGTGTGCCGGCAGATCCGCGCGCGCCAGGACGTGCCGATCATCATGGTGACGGCGCGCGGCGAGCCCGATGACCGCGTGCGCGGCCTCGAGGGCGGCGCCGACGACTACGTCAGCAAGCCGTTCCAGTCGCGCGAGCTGCTCGCCCGCATTCGTGCCCAGGCGCGGCGCGCGCGGGGCGAGGCGGGCCCCAGGCCGGAGCGCATCGAGGTCGGCGCGCTCGTGATCGATCTCGGCACGCGCGAGGTCACGCTGCGCGGCGGCCCCGTCTCGCTGACGACGAACGAGTTCGCGGTCGTTGCCGCGCTCGCCCAGCGCGCGGGGCGAGTGCTGACGCGCGAGCAGCTGCTCCAGATCGTGCACGGCACGCTCGACGACGCGTTCGACCGCTCGATCGATGTCCTGATCTCGCGGATCCGCGGCAAGCTCGAGGAGGACCCGAAGAACCCGCGCGTCGTGAAGACGATCCGCGGCGAGGGCTACATGCTCGCGTCGGCCGAGCCATGAAGACGCTTGCCTCGCGCATGATGCTGCTCGCGGTCGTCCAGCTCGCGCTCGTCAGCGCGGCGGCTGTCGTGATCTTCTGGTTCACGCGCCCGCAGCACCGCCACCATCACGTCGCGGGCCCGACGATGACGCCTCCGCCGCCCCACGAGCACGAGGCGGTGCCGTTCGGCCCGCTGCTCACGGGCGCCGTCGCGGGCGTGATCCTCGTCGGCGGATCGCTGCTGACCGCGCGCTGGCTCGTCCGTCCGATCGAGAAGCTCTCCGAGACGACGAGGGCGCTCGCCGCCGGCGATCTCGCGGCCCGCAGCGGCCTCACGCGCGACGACGAGCTCGGCGTGCTCGCGCGGCGCGTCGATGACATGGCCGCGCAGATCGAGTCGATGCTCGCGAACGAGCGCGAGCTGCTCGCCAACGTCGCTCACGAGCTGCGCACGCCGCTGTCGCGGATCGGGGTCGCGCTCGACCTCGCCGGCGAGGGCAACAGTGACCGCGCGCGCAAGTCGCTGGGCGAGATCGCGGTCGATGTCGCCGAGCTCGAGGTGATCGTCGACGACATCCTGACCGCGCTCCGCTACGACGTCACGCGCGGCGCGATGCCGCTGCGCAAGACGCGCACCGCCCCCGACGCGATCGCGAACGCCGCCGCCGAGCGCATGCGTGCGCGTCACCCCGACCGCCCGCTCGAGCTGTCGATCGCGCGCACGCTGCCCGAGATCGAGGTCGATCCGGTGATGTTCCGCCGCGTGATCGACAACCTGCTCGAGAACTCGCACAAGTACACGCCCGAGACCGTCGCGCCGATCCTGCTCGCGGTCCGCAAGGATCCGGCCGGCGTCGAGTTCGAGGTCGTCGATCGCGGCATCGGGATCGCGACCGCGGACCTGCCGAACATCTACAACACGTTCTTCCGCGGCGAGCGCAGCCGCTCCCGCGAGACCGGCGGCGTCGGCCTGGGCCTCACGCTCGCGAAGAAGATCGTCGAGGCGCACGGCGGCACGATCGACGTCACGAGCTCCGCCGGCAAGGGCACGCGCGCGCGCGTCATCGTGCCGGCCGCGTAGCCCGCGCGAGGTGCCACAGCATGCCGAGCGCCGTCGCGGTCCACGCGGCGAGGGCGACGAACACGAACACGCGCGGGATCGCGCCGAGTGCGCTGGCCTCGACGACGTGCGCGAGCCGGTACGTGCACACCGTGTACATGCCGAGCGGGAACACGGCGCCCCAGTACAGCGGATCGTAGCGGAGCGGGAACCGCCGCACGACGTGGCGCCACACGCCGAGGATCAGCAGCATCGGGATCCACCACGTCGCGGTCGCCCACCACATCAGCGTCAGGCCGCGCACGAACGGCAGGATCTGCTGGACGAGCGGGGAGTGCGGCGCGGCGGCGACGAGCATCGTGCCGGCGAGCGTCGAGATCGCGGCCGCGCCCATGTTGATCCAGTACGGCGGCGCGAGGTCTGACGGGCTCATCGTGAAGAACGTGTAGCGATAGAAGATCAGCGAGATGATCCACAAATAGAGCATCCCGCCGCCGAGCCACATCGCGAGCGAGAACAGCACGCCCGTCTCGCCGAGCTGCGGCGCGAGCTGGGCCCCGAGCACGGCGACCGACTGCGCCGCGACGACGCTGATCAGCCAGCCGCCGTTGATGCCCTCGGCGAGCGGCGGCTTGTCGGGCTTCACGGTGAGCAGCGCGAACACCGAGTAGACGAGGCCCGCCCACAGCGCGATGCCGGCGATCCACAGCGCGAGCGCGGCGGTCGGGCTGTGCCCGATGACGAGGCACTGCGAGCCGAGCACGCACGTCGCGGCGACGGTCGTGAAGAACCCGACGGCGCGCCCGTGATGCGTGAAGTCCGCACGCACCCGCGCGCCGTGGCGGATGACGCGCGCCACCGTGAGGATCCACAGCAGCGGATAGAACGCGAGGTTGAGCGCGAACAGCGCGACCGCGATGGGGTGGAGGTCGAGCAGCTCGCAGCCGAGCGAGACGATGCCGGTCGCCATCACCAGCGCGAAGTACGCCGGGTGCATCGTCGCGAGCCCGCCGGGCGCCGGCTCCGTCGCTCGAGGAGGTTGCGGCGCCGGCTGCGTCATCGCTTGAGCAGATACCGCAGCAGCCCGAGGTTCAGCGCGAGGCACACCGTGCTCGCGCCGAGCGCCGGCCACACCGCGCCGTCGTCGCCGCCGAGGTACGCGTTCATCGTCGCGGTGAGCAGCCACAGCTGCAGCACGACGAGGATCAGCACGAAGCACAAGACGCCGGTGACGACGATCGTCCGCTGCGCGCGCGTCAGCTGGCGTTGCGGCTTGATCATACGGTGCGCTCCACGACGCCCGTCGCGAAGATCTCGTCGCCCTGCACGTCGAGCTCGATCGCGGGCAGCGGGCGCGGCGGCGGCCCCGCGAGGTTGCGGCCCGTGGCGAGGTCGAAGATGCCCTCGTGGCACGGACACTTGATGATGCCCTTGTCGACCTGCGGCACGACCGCGCACGACAGGTGCGTGCATTTCTGGCTGTATGCGACGAGCCGGCCGTCGCGAAGCCGGATCAGGAGGCACGGGTCCTGCGGCGTCGGGTACGCGAACATCGCCGCGCTCCCCGGCGGGATCTCCGAGAGCGAGCCGATCTTCACGCGCCCCGGCGGCGAGCGGCGATCGCGGATCAGGCTCTTCGCCGCGATCCATGCCTGGCCGGCGACGAACGCGCCGCTCGTCAGCACGAGGAACTTCGCGAAGTCGCGTCGCGCGACGAAGTTGTCCTCGGGCCAGTCCGTCGCGAAGTCGCGCCGCCAGCGAGGCTGCTCGTGCAGCGGCTTGTGATCGGGCCCGACCGTGTGGTCCTCGGGATCGCGCGTAGGGTCGTACGCCATGTCAGACCTCCACCTCGGCGAATGGATCCGCCGTGTCGATGACGGGCAGCTTGAGGCCGCGCGTCGTGGGCTTGTCGGCCATCGCGGCGGTCACGTCGACGTGCGAGGGCAGGGCGCGCCGCGGCGCCATCACGTTGACCTTCGTCGTGATCGTCTGGTTGCCGAACTGGAACTTGTTCGTCGGCACCGACTGCGGGCGCAGCGCGAGCGCCTCGTCGCGCGTGCCAAAGAACAGCGCCTGGCTCGGGCAGACCGTCGCGCACATCGGCTTCTTGCCGATCGACGTGCGATCGTAACACATGTCGCACTTCATCATGATCGCGCGCTCGATGTAGAGCTCCGGCACGCCGAACGGGCACGCGACGACGCAGTTGCCGCACGCGATGCAGCGCGGCTTGCGCGCGCTCTGCACGACGCCGTCGCCGGTGCGCTTGATCGCGTCGGCCGGGCAGACCTCGGCACACGTCGGCTGCTCGCAGTGCATGCACACGACCGGCACCGTCTGGATCGAGTGCGCGCGGTCGACGTACTCGAGGTGGATCATCGAGTCGCCCTTGTGCGTGTCGCACTCGGTGCACGCCTGCACGCAGGCCTGGCAGCCGATGCACCGGCTCGGATCGACGAAGAACTCCAGCTGGCTCGGGACGGGCATTACTGTTGCGGCTCCCTCTCCGCGGCGTAGGCCGGCGGTCCGTCGGCTCGCTTCACGCGGCAGCCGCACACCTTGTACTGCGGGATCTTGCTGATCGGATCCTGCGCGGCCACCGTGAGCCGGTTCGCGCTCTTGTCGCCGGCCCAGTGGTACGGGATGAACACCGTGTCGGGGCGGATCGTCGTCACGACCTGCGCGCGGACCGTGATCGCGCCGCGCCGGGTCTCGCACGTCGCCCATTCGCCGTCCGCGATGCCGAGCTTCTCGGCGAGCCGCGGGTGCAGCTCGAGGCGCGGCTCCGGGTACTGCTTGACGAGCGGGCCGATGCGCCTCGTCTGCGTGCCCGACAGGAACTGGCTGACGACGCGGCCGGTCGTCAGGAACAGCGGGTACTCCTCGGACGCATCGTCGACCGCCTGCCGGTACTCGGCGACGTTGAACTTCGCCTTGCCGTCGGGGAAGTAGAACGGGCCGGCGCCCTTCGCGACCGGGTTGTAGCTGCCCGGCTCGAACAGCCGCGGCGTGCCGGCATGGTCCGGCGTCGCCTCGCCCGTCTTCGGATCGTGCGCGTAGCACGGCCAGAACACGCCCATCTGCGACTCGATCTTCTCGTACGTGATGCCCGAGTAGTCGGCGATGCCGCCCGCGCTCGCGACGCGCAGCTCCTCGAAGATCGCGCGCGGACCGTCGAACTGGAAGCCGTGCGGGCGGTCGAGCGCTCGCGCGATGTCCTGGATGATGCGCCAGTCCTGGCGCGCCTCGCCGGGACAGTCGACGGCCTTGTTGATCTTGATGACGCGGCCCTCGACCTGCGTGACGGTGCCTTCGTCCTCTTCCTGCAAGCTGCCGGGCAGCACGATGTCGGCGTGGCGCGCCGTGTCGCTGAGGAAGAAGTCGATCGCGACGAAGAACTCGAGCTTGTCGAGCGCGCGCGTGACGAACTGGTTGTCGGGCAGCGAGATCTTCGGGTTGAAGCAGATCGCGACGAGGCCCTTGATCTCGCCGGCGTCGATCTTGCGGAACAGCTCGTACGCATCGACGCCGGGGCCCGGGATGTCGCGCTCGTCGACCTTCCACACCGAGGCGATGTACTTGCGGTGGTCGGGGTTCGAGATGTCGCGCAGGCCGGGCAGCTGATCGCACTTCTGCCCGTGCTCGCGCCCGCCCTGGCCGTTCGCCTGCCCGACGATCGTGCCGTAGCCGCTCTTCGGCTTGCCGATGCGGCCGGTCGCGAGCACGAGGTTGATCGCGCCGAGGCAGTTGTTGACGCCGTCGGAGTGGTGCTCGATGCCGCGTGCGTGGAACAGGAAGCTCGACTTCGCGGTGCCCCACAGCTCGGCGGCCTTGCGCAGCGAGCGCTCGGGAACACCGCTGACCTCGGCCGCGCGTGCGAGCGGCCACTCCTTGCAGTACGCGGCGACCGCGTCGAAGCCGTTCGTATGCGCCTCGATGAAGTCGCGATCGATCCAGCCCTGCTCGATCAGCACGCCGAGCACGCCCGCGAACAGCGCGGCGTCGCGGCCGGGCCGCACGGGCAGGTAGAGGTCGCACGTGCGCGCGATCGGCGTGATCCGCGGATCCTGCACGATCACCTTCGCGCCCATCTCGCGCGCCTGCCAGATGTAGTTCGTCGTGATCGGCGAGCACTCCGCGACGTTGCTGCCGGCGACCCAGATCACGTCGGTGCCGACCATGTCGGACCACGGGCTCGTCGTGCGATCGATGCCGAACGCCTTCTTGTTCGCCGCGCCCGCGCTGACCATGCACAGCCGGCCGTTGTAGTCGATGAACGGCGGCTTCAGGCACACGCGGGCGAACTTGCCCATCAGGTAGGCCTTCTCGGTCGTCAGGCTCGCGCCCGACAGGACGCCGATCGACCCGTTGCCGTGCTCCTTCTGCAGGCGCCCGATCTGGCGCGCGACCTCCGCGATCGCCGCGTCGTACCCGATCGGCGAGAACCCGCCCGTGGCGCCCGGATCGCGCCGCAGCGCGCTCGCCAGGCGATCGGGATGCGAGCCCTGCAGGTAGCGCTTCACGCCCTTGGGGCACAGCATCCCGCGGTTGAACGGGAAGTCCTCCCAGGGCTCGAAGCCGATCACCTCGTTGCCGGCGACCTTGAGCTGGATGCCGCATTGCTGCCCGCAGAAGCAGCAGTGCGTCTTGACGAGCCGGTCCGGGGCCTCCTCCGTGCCTCCGCGCGTGCGCGGCGAGAGGTGCGGCCCGAAAGCGCGCGTGATCGCGAGATCGTCGACAGGGAGCTTGGACATCACGTCACCTCGGTCCACAGAGCGCCCTGGGCGAGCCCGTACAGCGCGCGCCGGCAGGCGGGACAGATCTCCTGGTAATGGCTCGCGGCGCCCGCCATCTCGTAGCGGAAGCCGAGGTCGCGCTCGACCGCGATCAGATCGCGGACCATCTGCGCCGACGCGAACGGCTTGTCGCACCGCTTGCAGCGGGCTTGCTCGCCGCGCGCGCCCTCGTCCTTGTAGAACCCCACGCCGAGCTGCGCGGGGCGCTGGAAGATGTGGAAGAACTTGCCGAACGGCAGCCACAACAGCGTCACGATGACGGTGACCGCGTGCAGGATCGCGAGGAAGTCGTACGCGTAGCCGCGCAGCCAGGTGTAGCTGATCGTGATCATCAGCCCGGTGACGCTGATCGCGGCGAGCATCACGAGCGGCAGGATGTCCTCGCCGAACTGCTGCACGGCCTCGGCGCCGCGGTCGTTCATGCGGCGGCGGAACGCGATCATCACGCCGGCGAGCACGAGGAACGAGGCCCACACGAGCCCGTGAAACACGATGAACGCCGGCACCGAGTCGACCGGGAAGTCACCGGCCGCGAAGCCGAACAGGTACGTGCGGTACATGTCGAGGTGCCCGGGCACGGTCTCGAAGTGGATCCAGCCCCACACGAGCGGGAACGTGATCGCGGCGCCGAGCAGGCAGCCCCACATCAGCAGCAGGTGCGCGAGGCCGCGCAGCCTGTCGCGGCGGAAGATGAAGCGGTTCGCGGCGACCTCGACGACGGCGCGCTTGCCGAACCGCCACAGGTTCCCGGCGAACGCGCGCGGCGACAGGAACGCGCGCCAGCCGCGCCGCCAGTACATGCGCGTCGGCGGACGCTGCAGCCACATCGCGTAGCGGTAGGTGATCCCGAACGTCGCGAACAGGGTCGCGAACGTGTAGCCGACGAGCGCGGCGTCGAAGTGGGCGAGGTTGCGCGACCCGAGGACGATCAGCACGCCGAGGAGGACGGTCAGGACCAGTCCCCAGAGCGCGGCGCGTGTGACCGTTCCGTTCATCACGCGCATTGGACCGAAGGGCGGGCCCGCGCGCAACCCGCGCTCGCCGATCTCACAGGTCAGGTCGGATCGCCGCCGGATTTCTTCACGGCCGCAGTATCCGAGCGCGGCGCCTGCTGGTACTGGTGCAGCCGGTACTGGATCGTGCGCGTGCTGATCCCGAGCATCGCGGCCGCCTTCGACGTCGAGCCGCCGACCGCCTTGAGCGTCTCGAGGATCGCGTACTTCTCGATCTCCTCCATCGTCGAGCCGGGGATGATCGGGACGGTCGAGGATGCGGCCTTGGGGACGATCTGCGCCGGCAGCGCGCGCGGCTCGATCTGCTTGCCCGTCGTCAGCACCACCGCGCGCTCGACGGCGTTCTCGAGCTCGCGCACGTTGCCCGGCCAGTCGTAGGTGCGCATGATCGCGAGCGCGTCGGGCGTGAAGCCTTCGATCGTCTTGCCGTTCTCGCCCGCATAGCGCTGCAGGAAGAAGTAGGCGAGCGACGTGATGTCGTCGGGCCGCTCGCGCAGCGGCGGGACCTCGATCGCGACGACGTTGAGGCGGTAGAAGAGGTCCTCGCGGAAGCGGCCGGCCGCGACCTCGGTCTGGA
>CAYUNM010000009.1:28401-98836 GCA_964446175.1 uncultured Kofleriaceae bacterium | reverse complement strand
AGGCGAGCGACGTGATGTCGTCGGGCCGCTCGCGGAGAGCGGAAGAGCGGCGCGTGGGGAAGGAGAGTAGATCTCGGTGGTCGCCGTATCAGCAGACGACCGCGACCTCGGTCTGGAGGTTGCGGTTCGTCGCGGCGATCACGCGGACGTCGACCTTGAGCGTCTCCGTGCCACCGACGCGCTCGAACTCGTGCTCCTGCAGGAAGCGCAGCAGCTTGACCTGGATCGAGGGCGAGATCTCGCCGATCTCGTCGAGGAACAGCGTGCCGCCGCTCGCGATCTCGAAGCGACCTTCCTTGCGCGCGAGCGCGCCGGTGAACGAGCCCTTCTCGTGGCCGAACAGCTCGCTCTCGAGCAGCGTCTCGGCGAGCGCGGCGCAGTGCACCTTGACGAACGGGCCGCTCGCGCGCTGCGAGCGCTGATGGAGTGCGTTCGCGACCAGCTCCTTGCCGGTGCCACTCTCGCCGGTGATCAGCACGGTGGCCTTGCTCGGGGCGACCTGGTCGACGATCTCGAACACGCGCCGCATCGGCTCGCTGTCGCCGACGATGTTCGTCGGCTTGAACCGCTCGCGGACGCGCGCGCGCAGGATGCGGGCCTCGCGCCGCAGCTGGTGCTGCTCGAACAGCTTGTCGAGCGTGACGAGCAGCTCGTCGAACTCGAGCGGCTTCTCGAGGTAGTCGGTGGCGCCGGCCCGCATCGCGTCGACCGCGGAAGCGACGCCGCCCGCGGCCGTCATCACGATGACCTCCGGCCCGTCCTCCTGCTCGCGCAGCTTCTTGACCAGCTCGATCCCCGTCATGCCGGGCATGTGGAGATCGGTGATCACGACGTGCGGCGCAAACGCTTCGTACTTGCCGAGCGCCTTAAACGCGTCGGCCGCGGTGGCGACGTCGTAGCCCTCGTCGCCGAGCAAGCCTTCGAGAGCCGTGCGTGCGTTGACCTCGTCGTCGACGACGAGGACGCGTCCCTTGGTGCCACTCTTTGTCACCGCGGGAACGTAGCAGAACTTACGCGCGCTTCTTCTCCAGCCAGCTCGCACACGACGCGCAGAGCGCCGCTTCGGGGACGGCTTCCAGGCGGGCCTTGTTGATGTGCGTGCCGCAGCGGGTACAGTTCCCGTAGGTGCCGTCGACGATGCGGCGGAGCGCGGCCTCGACGAGGGACAGCTGGCGGGTCTCGGCGTCACCGTAGCTCGAGAGCACGCGCTGATCCCACTGGTCGTTGGCGGCGTCGATCACTTCGGGCGAGCGCTCCGTCGCCGCTTCCTCGGCCATGGCGATGGCTTCACGGTAGCGGTGGAGCAGCTCGGTGCGGCGGGCTAGCAGGCGATCGCGGGGAGACGCAGCGGTCCTCATGACTGCCGCGAATTGCAGCAGGCGCGCCAGCGCAAGTGCTCGATGCGCCGTCTACGTATCGCAGCGTTTGCGGCGCGTTCAGGCGCCCGCGCGGATTTTGCCGTCGGGGTGCATTCCGCTGGAGGTACGGCGCTGTGCCTCGCGCAAGACGTCGAGGACGTCGGACTCGGAGAGCGGGTGGAAATCCTGGTACCAGGCGCTCACGGACATCAGGTTCTGCGGCAGGGACAGGCAGACGACCTCGTCGGCCTCGCGGCGGAGCGCGGCGGCCGCTTCGGCGGAGGCGACCGGCGCCGCGACGACGACCCAGGCGGCGCCACGCTTGCGCGCTCCGCGGACGGCGGCACGCAGTGTTCCACCGGTGGAAATACCATCGTCGACGAGGATCACCGTCTTGCCGTGGACGTCGGGCGGCGACGAATCGCCGCGGTACAGCTGGGCGTGGCGGCGGATCTCGGCCGCCTTCTGGTGGACGATCCCGAGCAGCTCGTCGGGCGTCGCGCCGGACCAGCGCACGGTCGAGTCGTCGAGCAGCAACGCCGCGCCCTCCGCGAGCGCGCCCATGCCGAGCTCGGGCTGGATCGGCATGCCGAGCTTGCGGACGAGCCAGACGTCGAGCGGGGCGTCGAGCGCGCTCGCGATCGGGTCGGCGACCGTGACGCCTCCGCGCGGCAGCCCGCACACGACGAGCGGCCGGCCGGCGAGGTGGAGCAGGGCGCCCGCGAGGCGCTCTCCGGCCGCGCGGCGATCGCGGAACTGGCGGCCCCACGCGCCGCGCCGCGACGGCGCCTCCGGCAGCGCGCGCGCGAAATGATCGATGCACCACTCGGCGGCGAGCTGGGCGACCTCGTCGAGCGCGCCGGCTTCGTCGAAGTGGTGGCTCGCGCCGGGGATGATCGCGAGCTGGGTGAGCGCGGTCATCTTGTCGAGCGCGGCGCGGTCGAGCTCGAGCACCGCGTGATCGTTGCCGCCGACGATGAACAGCGTCGGCGCGCGGACGATCGGCAGCGCGGCGCCTGCGAGATCCGCGCGGCCCGCACG
This sequence comes from uncultured Kofleriaceae bacterium, assembly GCA_964446175.1. Classification (GTDB taxonomy): domain Bacteria; phylum Myxococcota_A; class Polyangia; order Haliangiales; family Haliangiaceae; genus JABFXX01. Next base: position 96,437 of record CAYUNM010000009.1, on the reverse strand, counting down.
CGACACGACGGCGCGGATCACATCCGCCTTGCGCGAGGCCGCGCACAGCGCCGCGGCGGCGCCGGTGCCCTCGCCGAGATACGCGAGCGGCAGGTGCGAGAGGCTCGACTCGTCGGTGACCCACGACGTCACCGCGAGCAGGCGCTCGGCGAGCATGTCGATGTCGAAGCGCAGCGACGAGTCGATCCGATCGAAGTGTTCCTCGCGCTCCGTCAGCAGGTCGACGAGCAGCGTGGCAAGACCGCGCGCACGGAGCGCCTCCGCCACGTAGCGCGTTCGCGTGCTGGCAGCGGCCGGTTGCGCGAAGATCACGAGCCCGACAGGGCCCTGGGGCACAGCGAGGCAGGCGCGCAATTCCACGGCGCCGGCCCGCACGCGGATTTCTTCGACGAGGTCGTGGCGGCCGAGCATGCCTCATCGGAGTTGCAGTCCGTGTGCCCCGCGACCCGGAGGATCGCTGAGCCGGGCGCCAGAACGATCACGCGGACTTCACGCGCCGCCCGGACCACATCACCGCACCCGCTCCGAGCACGAGCGAAATGGCGGCCAGGATGCCGCAGTCGACGCGGTCGTGGTCGTAGAGCCAGCCGAGCATCACGCTGCCACCCCACCACGCGAGGCCGAACACGACGTAGTACACGCCGTACGCGCGGCCGCGCTGCGAGCGCGGGACGATCGCGGCGATCATCGCCTTGCCGATCGAGTTCGTCGCCGCGTGGACGAGCGCCCACAGCGCGATGCCCGCGATCGCGATCGTGAAGCTCGTCGTGAACGCGAGCAGGCCGTACGCGCACCCCGCGAACACGAAGATCGCGAGCACCGCCGCACCCGTGCCGCCGCGCGCGCGGTTGCGGTCGAACAGCAGGCCCGCGCCCAGCGACACGACGCCGTCGACGGCCATCGCGGCCGAGTACGCGATCGGCAGCCACTGCACCGAGAGCACGTGCTGCTTCTCGAGGTGATATGCGAGCAGGGGCCAGTCGGAGAGGCCGATCGCGATCAGCGCGACGCCGACGAGATAGGCCGTGTAGGAAGGCCCGAGGCGGCCGCCCTCGTCGCCTCGCTCGCCTTCGAGCGAGCGCGGATCGGGATACAGGCGCCGGGCGCGGAGCAGCACGAGCACCGAGAGCGCGGCCGGGATCGAGAGCAGCACGAACGCCCAGCCAAAGCCGGCGAGCGTGCGGCCCTTCCACGCGAGCACGCCCGCGACGGCGAGCGGCCCGAGCAGCGCGCCCGCCTGATCCATCGCCTCGTTGATCGCGAACGCCTTGCCGGCGCCGAGGTCGCTCGCCGCGAACGAGGTCAGCGTCGACTTCGCGGGCGAGCGGAAGCCCTTGCCGAGGCGCTCGAGCGCGACGAGCCCCGCGACGGCCGGCCACGTGCCGGCGAGCGCGAGCAGCGGCACGGCGACGAGGTTCGTCGCGTAGCCCGCGATCGTGATCAGCCAGTAGGCTTGCGTACGATCGGCGAGCGATCCCGACACATAGCGGAGTGCGTAGCCGACCGCTTCGCCCGTTCCAGAGACGATGCCCACCGCCGTGCCGCTCGCGCCGAGCAATGCGAGGTACGGGCCGATCGCCGAGCGCATGCCCTCGTAGCAGAGATCCGCGAACAGGCTGACGAACCCGAGGAGGATCACGAAATGTCGTGCGCGTGCGTGGCGATCGGCGTCTGGCACTACAGGACCTTTGTATCTGGTGGGAACGCCATCTGCACCACTTCCGGGCAGGAGGACTTAGACATGCCTAGCAAGACGGATGAGTTGATCTCGCAGGGAATGGGTAAGGCGAAGGTGATGAAGGGAGCGTTAAAAGGCCTCAGCGGCGTGTTCCGCACGCTGATGGAACAGCACGGCAAGGCGTCGGGCCTGCTTCACCGCATCAAGGGCTCCGACGAGATCGAGAAGCGCGCCGAGCTGTGGTCGACGGTGCGCGCGCAGCTGCTCGCGCACGAGCGCGCGGAGATGGAAGTGATCTACCGCGAGCTGCACTACGATCCGCGCACGCGTGCGCTCGCCGAGCACCACGATCAGGAAGCGGGCGAGCTCGAGGCGCTGATCAAGCAGCTCGACTCGATGCCGGTAGGTGACGTGCAGTGGGCGGAGACGTTCGACATGCTCGTCGATCGCGTCCAGCACCACGTCTCCGAGGAGGAGGGCGATATCTTTCCGAAGGCGCAGGACGTGCTCGGCAAGGATCGCGTGAAGTCGCTCGACGACACGTTCGAAGACGCGTTCGAGGCGCAGCTACGGATGGCGTAGGCGCGGATCGAGGCGCATCAGCAGGAGGTCGACGAGCAGGTTCGCGAGCGCGATCGCGATCGCCGACACCAGCACGACGCCCAGGATCAGCGGGATGTCGACCTCGACGACCGCGAGCAGCACCTCGCGGCCGATCCCCGGCCACGCGAAGATGTACTCGGTGACGACCGCGCCGCCGAGCAGCACGCCGAGATCGAGCCCCGCGAGCGTGACGAGCGGCCCGAGCGCGTTGCGCAGGCCGTGGCGCATGATGACCGTGCGCTCCGGCAGGCCCTTCGCGCGCGCGGTGCGGATGTAGTCCTCGCCGAGCACGTCGACGAGCTCGCTGCGGACCGTGCGCGCGTAATAGGCGACGCCGACGGTGGCGAGCGTCGCGGCGGGCAGCACGAGGTGCGAGAGGCCGCCGTAGCCGCCGATCGGGAACCAGCCGAAGCGGTGCGCGAACACGTAGAGCAGCAGCGTGCCGACGAAGAACGTCGGGGCGCTCTGGCCGACGAGGCCCGCGAACGTCGCGGCGCGATCCGGCCAGCGGTTCTTGCGGAGCGCGGCGAGGACGCCGAGCGGGATCCCGACGAGCAGCTGCAGCACGATCGCGGCGAGCGCGAGCTGCGTGGTGGGCCAGAGGCGCGACGCGAGGATCGACGCGACCGGCCGCCCCGTGCGGTAGCTCTCGCCGAGGTCGCCCTTCGCGAGGTGGCCGACGTAGCAGCCGTACTGGCCGAGGAAGCCGCGATCGAGGCAGTAGTACGCGCGCGCGCGCTGCACGAGCTCCGGCGTCGCGTGCGGGCCCAGCATCGTCTTCGCGGGGTCGGCGGGGATCAGCGAGATCATCGCGAACGTCGCCGTGATCACGAACCACACGACGACGATCGACCAGCCGATGCGGCGCGCGATCATCGCGGCACCGGCCTTCCGTCGGGGCCGAGGTCGAGCCACGCGCGGGTGTAGTCGCGGCCCCACACCGGGTGCGGCTCGTAGCCCTTCACGTACGGCTGCGTCACCTCGACGTTCTCGCGGTGGTAGTTCCAGATCCACGGCGCGTCGTCGTAGAGGATGCGCTCGGCCCGCGGGTAGTCGCCGGCGTCGATCGCGGCGTCGAGCGCGGGGTTCGAATAGAACGTGTTGTTGTTGCTGTTCTGGTCCGCGATCATCCGCGACGCGAAGTTGACGTCGATGAAGTTGCCGGGATCGGGGAAGTCGCCGGTCCACGACCAGAACGAGAACGGCGCGCCGTCGGGGCGGCTCACCTCCGACTGGAACGCCGACAGCGACATCAGCGCGACGCGCACGTGCACGCCGACCTCGCCGAGATCCGCCTGCAGCGACGCCGCGACCTTCTCGGCTTCCTCGTCGGGGAACGTCACGTACTCGACGTCGAAGCCGTGCGGATAGCCGGCCTCCGCGAGCAGCGCGCGCGCCTTCGCCGGGTCGTGCGGGTAGGGCGCGAGGTCGGCGCGGCCGGGCATCCCCGGCGGCAGGATGCCGTGCGACGGCACGGCGGCGCCGTTGAGCAGCTTGACCGTGTGGTCCTTGTCGAGCGCGTAGTTGAGCGCCTGGCGGACGCGGCGGTCGTCGAACGGTTTTCGCCGCGTGTTCATGCGCACGCCGTACGCGTTGAGGCCGACGGCGCGGTGGATGTACGGCTGCCACGCCTTCTGCTCGACGAGCCAGAGGTAGTCCGCCGAGGCGAGGCGGTCGGCCGCATCGAGCTCGCCGCGCTCGAACATCAGGAACTGCGTGTCGCGCGGGATGCTCTCGAGCACGTCGATCTCGTCGAGGTACGCGTGTGGCGCTCCGTGCGGGTTGCGCACGAGCACGAGCCGGCGGCCCTCGTCCCACGCGCCGAGCCGGAACGCGCCCGACGCGAGCGGCGCGCGGCGCAGGTCGTCGCCGACCTTCGCGAGATACGCGGCCGGCAGCGGCGCCGCGAACGACATCGCGAGCGACGGCAGCAGCAGGCGATCCGGGTGCGCGAGGTGGAGCACGAGCTCGCGATCGCCGCGGACCTCGATGCCGGCGCAGGTCGTCGCCTTGCCGGCGAGCATCGCGTCGGCGCCGTCGATCGACGCGAGGTACTGGCCGAACGGCGACGCGGGCATCGCGAGCACGCGCTCGAGGCTCGTCTTGAAGTCGGCCGCGACGATCGGCCGGCCGTCCTCGTAGGTGATGCCGTCGCGGAGCCAGAAGTGCAGGGTCTTGCCAGCGTCCTCGATCGCGTAGCGCGCCGCGAGCCGCTCGTGGAGCGCGAGCTTGCCGTCGAAGTCGACGAGCGTCGCGTAGATCGAGTGGAGCACCCAGCTCGAGACGTCGTCGTAGGCGATCGCGGGATCGAGCGTGGGCAGCTCGTCCTTGATCGACAGGTGCAGCGTGCCACCGTCGTGCGGCTGCGCACTGCCAGCGGCGCGCCAGTGCGGCGAGCGATCGGGCGGGTTGCACGCGGCCAGCCCGAGCACCGCGAGCACCGCGAGCACCGCGACGCTCCCGTGGCTCCGCGGCCGGAGTCGCATGGCGAGCGCGAGCAGGAGCCGCACGACGATCACGTGCGCTCCTTCGGGTCGAAGCGCTCGCGCAGCCCCTCCGCGACGAGGTTGAACGCGACGACGGCCGCGAGGATCGCGAGGCCGGGCGCGATCGTCAGCCACGGCGCCGAGCGGTAGTACGCGCGCCCCTCGTAGAGCATGCGGCCCCACGTCGGCGCGGGCGGCGGCGGCCCGAGCCCGAGATACGACAGCACGCTCTCGGCGAGCAGGTTCTGCGCGAACGCGAGCGCCGCGAGCACGGCGACGAGCCCGGCGACGTTCGGCAGCACGTGCCGCACGAGCACGCGCACCGGCGAGCATCCGAGGGACCGCGCCGCGAGCACGTACTCGCTCTTCGCGAGCACCAGCGTCTTGCCGCGGATCACGCGCGCGGTGGTCGTCCAGCCGACGATACCGAGCGTCAGCACGACGGGCGCGGTCGACGAGGCGAGCTCGGCCTCGCGGAGCAGGGCGGCGAGCAGGATCGCGAGCAGCAGGAACGGAAACGCGAGCACGAGATCGACCAGGCGCATCAGCGCGCTGTCGACGGCGCCGCCCGCGTACCCGGCCGTGAGCCCGACGGCGAGGCCGATCAGCAGCGCGAGCAGCGTCGAGAGCGTGGCGAGCTCGAGCGACGTCGCGGCGCCCGCGCTGACGCGTGCGAACACGTCGCGGCCGAGATCGTCGGTGCCGAGCACGGCATGCGCCGAGGGCGGCAGCGGGGCGCCCATTGCGGTCAGCCCGTGGTCGATATCCGGCGCCAGCGGATCGCGATGCGGCAGCGCGGCGAGCACGAGCAGGCCGACGACCAGCAACGCGCCGACGATGGCTGCCCGCATCCACTGCGATGATATCTCAGGGGGAACCGCCCGACCGCGTCGCGGGCGCACGCTTGCGCTGCACGCTGGCGCCTGAGCGCGCCGAAAAGTCCGTGTTTCGGGCGCCCACTCTGTACGCGGCCTCGCACGAATGAAGCCCGTGTGAACCTGGCAACACCTGCCTCACCGGGCATTCACACTGCAGCACCGATCACACCATGACGACGGATTTTCTGACGCTCCTGCATCGCGACCATCACGATCTCGAGCTCGCTCTCGACGAGCTGCTCGCCGCAGAGTCCGCCGTAGACATCCGCACGACCCTCGACGGCGTACGCCTCGGGCTCACCGCCCACGCCGAAGCGGAGGACATCGTGCTGTACCAGGCGCTGACTCGCGCGAATGCCGACCGCGTGCTCGAGGCGCTCGTGCAGGACGCTCACGCGCAGCACCGCGCGCAGGAGCAGGCGCTCGTCTCGCTCGTCACCTCGCAGCCGCACTCGGCCCAGTGGCGCGACTCGATCCAGCGGCTCCGCGATCTCGTCCGCGACCACGCCGAGCACGAGGAGAGCCGGATCCTCCCCGCGTTCCGCGAGCTGATGCCGAAGGTGTACGAGGCGCTCGCCGGCGAGTTCGCGACGGAACGCCTGCGCCAGCTCGCGATGTTGCAGCCGAGCGGCCCGATCTTCGTCCCCGAGCTGGCCGCGTCGTAGCTGCGCAAGCATTGCGGTCGGTTTGCGCGTGACGGCGCCCGAAATCGTGTCGATAGTGTAGGTGATGTTCGGTGGGCACCCGATGGAGCGCCTCCTGACGATCGTGCAGGAGCTCTCGCTCGCGCGCGACCTCGACCGCGTCATGTCCATCGTGCGGAGCGCGGCCCGCGAGCTGACCGGCGCCGACGGCGCGACGTTCGTGCTGCGCGACAACGGCCGCTGCTTCTACGCCGACGAGGATGCGATCGCACCGCTGTGGAAGGGCCAGCGGTTCCCGCTCGAGGCGTGCATCAGCGGCTGGTCGATGCTGCACCGCGAGCCCGTCGCGATCCCCGACATCTACGCCGACGCGCGCATCCCGCACGACGCCTATCGCCCGACGTTCGTGAAGAGCCTCGTCATGGTGCCGATTCGCCGCATCGATCCGATCGGCGCGATCGGCACGTACTGGGCGACCGAGCACCGCGCGACCGAGCGCGAGATCATGCTGCTGTCGGCGCTCGCCGACTCGACGTCGATCGCGCTGCAGAATGTCGAGCTGCTGCAGACGCTCGAGCAGCGCGTCGCCGACCGCACGGCCGAGCTCGAGCGCGTGCAGCGTCACAAGGACGAGCTCGCCGCGCTGCTCGTGCACGACCTCAAGAGCCCGGCGAGCGGCATCATGACATCCGCGAAGATGCGGCTGCGCTCGAAGGACACGCCGGAGACGGCGAAGCGTCAGTGGCAGAACGTCCACACCGCGGCCGAGGCGATCCATCGCATGGCGATGAACCTGCTCGACGTCACGCGCAGCGAGGATGGCACGTTCACGACGAAACCGGTCGCGGTGTCGCTGCCCGAGCTGCTCGCCGAGGTCGTCGATCTCATGTTGCCGCTCGCGGCGTCGCGCGACCAGCGCATCTCGGTCACGCACGAGCTGGCCGACCGACATGTCGAGCTCGATGCGGAGCTGGTTCGCCGCGTCCTGCAGAACCTGCTCGACAACGCGCTCCGCTATACGCCGGATGACGGCGTCGTCGCGCTCGAGGCGCGCGAGCACGCCGATGCGATCGAGATCCGCGTCATCGATCAGGGGCCCGGTGTTCCCGAGGACCAGCGCGAGGCGATCTTCGCGAAGTACACGCGCACCGGCACGCCCGTCTCCCGCGACGACTCGGCCGGCCGCGGCCTCGGCCTGACGTTCTGCCGGCTCGCCGTCGAGCGGCACTGCGGAACGATCCGCGTCGAGCCCGCGCCGCTGCGAGGCAGCGCGTTCGTCGTCGAGCTGCCGCGCTCCTGATAGCTTTCGCGGTGCTACGCGCGGCGTCCCGTGGCACATGCGCTGCACGGCTGCCTGCGCGTGCGGCGGCCCTTTACGCGAACTGACCGCGACCTTGACGTGGTCTTTACGCGTGCGGCGCTACGGATCACGGCGCCGATGCAGTGCCTCTCGTTCACGGTGATTGCGACCGCCCTCGTGGTGCCGGCGTCGGTCATGGCGCAGCCGGTCGAGCCACCGGTCGCATCCCCTGCGCCGCCCGCCGCTGCGCCCGCAGCGGCTGCGCCGACCGTGACGATCGGCGGCTACCTCGAGGAGTACGACCAGCTGCAGCTCCAGGACGCGTCGAACCGGATCACCAATCTCCGTGGCTTCGACAACCGCAGCCGCACGCTCACGCTGTCGAACGTCGCGCTCGACGTGAAGGCCGAGCAAGGTCCACTCACCGTCCGTCTCGTCGTGCAGGCCGGGCACACGCCGGCGAGCTACTACCTCGCGGAGCCCACCAGCCCTGGGACGAGCAGCGTCGACACGAGCACAGGCGAGCTGTGGAAGTACGTCCAGGCGGCGACCATCTCGGCGAGGGCGCCTGGCGCGGTCGTGATCGAGGCCGGGCTATTCCCTTCGCCGATCGGTCCCGAGGTGATCCCGGTGAAGGACAACTGGAACTGGTCGCGCTCCAACCTGTTCTTCGCGCTGCCGTTCTATCACACGGGCGTCACCGTCTCGCGTCCGTTCGCCGAGAGCTGGACCGCGAAGCTCCACGTCTACAACGGCTGGAATTCGGTCGTCGACAACAACGGGTATCCCAGTGTCGCGCTGTCGGCGTCCTACGCGAGCGGCACGACGACCGCGCAGCTGCTCTACTTCGGCGGGGTCGAGCGCGCCGACGGCGCTCGCGAGGGCGCGGCGTGGCGCAACCTGTTCGATGCATTTGTCCAGACCGCGGCGACCGACGTGCTGAGCCTCGCGGCGCACGCCGATGCCGGGGTCGAGCCGAACGACATCGGGACGAGTGCGTGGGCCGGCGGCGCCGCGTACGCGAAGCTCCAGATCACGCCCGCGCTCTACGCGGCGGCTCGCGCGGATTACTTCTACGAGTGGGTGCCCGCGAGGAACGGACTCGCGGCGGCCGCGATCTTCTTTCCCGTGACGTGGGTCGCCGAAGGCACCGCGACGCTCGCGTACCAGCCGATCGATCACGCCTCGGTGCGGCTCGAGGTCCGCCACGATCATGCGGCCTCCGATGCCTACTTCGGCGGCGAGGTCGCGCGCGATCCGACGACGATGGCGTTCGTTCCCAACCGTCGCGCGCAAGACACGCTGACGCTCGGAGTCACCGCGTGGTTCTGAAGGAGGGCACATGATGGACCTGATCTACCTCGCCGTGATCGCGCTTCTCTTCGCGACGACGCTCGCGATGGTTCGCTACTTCGACCGGCTGTGATGGAGGCCATGCCGTGACCACCTTGTTCTGGCTCGCCGCGATCCTGTCGGTCGGGCTCTTCGTCTATCTGTTCATCGCGCTGTTCCGTCCGGAGAAGCTGCAATGACCGCCACCGGAATCGCGCAGATCATCCTCTACGGCGTCGTCCTCGTCGCGCTCGGCGTGCCGCTCGGTGCGTACATGGCGCGCGTCTATCGGGGCGAGGCGCGGCTCGCACAGCGCGTCCTGGGCCCGCTCGAGCGGTTGCTGTATCGCCTGTTCGGCGTCGACCCGGAGCACGAGCAATCGTGGAAGCAGTACGCGCTCGCCGCGATGGTGTTCAACGTGCTCGGGATCGTGCTCGTGTACGTGCTGCAGCGGCTGCAGGGGTACCTGCCGGAGAACCCGAACGCGCTCGCGGCGGTCGATCCGCGCGTCGCCTTCAACACCGCGGTCAGCTTCGGCACGAACACGAACTGGCAGGCGTACGGCGGCGAGTCGACGATGAGTCACCTCGTCCAGTCGGCCGCGCTCGGCGTGCAGAACTTCGTGTCGGCGGCGACCGGCATGGCTGTCCTGGTGGCGCTCGCGCGCGGCTTCGTGCGCAAGCATGCCGACTCGATCGGCAACTTCTGGGTCGACCTCACGCGCTCGACGCTCTACATCCTGCTGCCGCTCTCGATCGCGCTCGCGGCGCTGCTCGTACAGCAAGGCGTACCGCAGACGTTCGACGGCACGGAGACCGCGCAGCTCGTACAGTCGCACGCCGAGCAGCCGATCGCCGTCGGCCCCGTCGCCTCGCAGGTCGCGATCAAGCAGCTCGGCACGAACGGCGGCGGCTACTACAACGTGAACTCGGCCCATCCGCTCGAGAACCCGACGCCATGGACGAACTTCATCGAGGACCTCGCGATCCTGCTGATCGCCGGCGCGACGTGCTTCACGTTCGGACGGCTCGTCGGGAACCGGCGGCAAGGGGTCGCGCTGCTGGTCGTCATGGGGATCCTGCTCGTGCCGTTCGTCGCGCTGTCGTACCAGCAAGAGGCGGAGCCGAACCCCGCCCTCAGCGCACTCCACGTCGACCAGACGCACGGGAACATGGAGGGCAAGGAGGCTCGGTTCGGGATCGCGGCCTCCGCCTTGTGGGCGACCACGACGACCGCGGCGAGCAACGGCTCGGTCAACTCGATGCACGACAGCTACTCGCCGCTCGGCGGGCTATCGCCGATCTTCCTGATGGCGCTCGGCGAGGTGTCGTTCGGCGGGGTCGGCTCGGGGCTGTACGGCCTGTTGATCTTCGCGATCGTCGGCGTGTTCATCGCCGGCTTGATGGTCGGGCGAACACCGGAGCTGCTCGGCAAGAAGATCGAGGCCTACGAGATGAAGATGGCGTCGTGGGCGATCCTCGTGCCCGTTGCGGCGGTGCTGATCGGCACCGCGCTCGCGTGCTTCTCCGACGAGACGTACACGAAGGCGCTCGCGAACCACGGCCCTCACGGCTTCTCGGAGGTGCTGTACGCGTTCATGTCGCAGGGCAACAACAACGGCTCGGCGTTCGCGGGGCTGACCGCGAGCGGCACGTTCTTCGCGACGGCCGGCGCGATCTGCATGTGGGTGGCGCGCTACTGGATCATCGTCCCGACGCTCGCGATCGCCGGCTCGCTCGCACGCAAGAAGCTCGTCCCGCCGTCGGCGGGCACGCTGCCGACGACGGGCCCCTTGTTCGTCGTGCTGCTCGTCGGCGTCGTGCTGCTCGTCGGCGCGCTGTCGTTCGTTCCGGCGCTCGCGCTCGGTCCGATCGCCGAGCACCTCGCCCTCCATGGAGGTGCTCCGTGAGCACGCATCCTCGTGTCACTGCTCGTCCGCTGTTCGATGGCGCGATCGTCGGCCGCGCGATCCGCGAGGCGTTCGGCAAGCTCGATCCGCGTCGCATGATCCGCAATCCGGTCATGTTCGTCGTCGAGGTCGGCAGCATCTTCACGACGATCCTGTTCGTGCAGGCACTCGCGGGCGGCGCCGGCGACGCCAGCCCCGGGTTCATCGCCGCGGTCAGCGTGTGGCTGTGGTTCACCGTGCTGTTCGCGAACTTCGCCGAGGCGATGGCCGAAGGCCGCGGCAAGGCCCAGGCCGATGCGCTCCGCAAGGCACGCAAGGATGTCCCGGCGTTCGTGCTCGCCGAGCCGACGCGCGCTGCGCCGACGCGCGAGGTGCCGTCGTCTCAGCTCCGGCCCGGTGACGTCGTGCTCGTCCAGGCCGGGCAGGTGATCCCCGGAGATGGCGAGATCGTCGAGGGCGTCGCCTCGGTCAACGAGAGCGCGATCACCGGCGAGAGCGCGCCGGTCATTCGCGAGAGCGGCGGCGATCGCAGTGCGGTCACCGGCGGCACGACCGTGCTCTCCGACTGGCTGATCGTCAGGATCGCGGTCAAGCCCGGCGAGAGCTTCCTCGATCGCATGATCTCGATGGTCGAGGGCGCGAAGCGCAAGAAGACGCCGAACGAGATCGCGCTCGACATCCTGCTCGCCGGGCTCACGATCGTGTTCTTGCTCGTGACGGTCACGCTGTACCCGTTCAGCGTGTTCGCGGCGAGGGACATGGCCGCCCACGGCGGCACGGCGCACACGGTGACGTTGACCGTGCTCGTCGCGCTGCTCGTGTGCCTGATCCCGACGACGATCGGCGGCCTGCTCAGCGCGATCGGCATCGCGGGCATGGATCGCATGATCCAGGCGAACGTGATCGCGACGAGCGGGCGCGCGGTCGAGGCTGCCGGCGATGTCGACGTGCTGCTGCTCGACAAGACCGGTACGATCACGCACGGCAACCGCCAGGCGACCGCGTTCTACCCGGCAAGTGGCATCACCGAGAACCAGCTCGCGGAGGCCGCCGTGATGGCGTCGCTGGCCGACGACACGCCCGAGGGCAAGAGCATCGTCGCACTGGGAGCCGCGAAGCTCGGGCGTGCGGTGACCGTCCCGCAGGGCTCGCGGCCGGTGCCGTTCACCGCGCAGACCCGGATGAGCGGCGTCGACTTCGATGGCCGATCGATCCGCAAGGGCGCGAGCGACGCGATCGGCAGGCACATCGCGAACCTGGGCGATCCGCACCGGCCGGGGCCCGGGCTGCCCGGCGACGTGCGCGCGCAGGTCGAGAGCGTGGCGAAGAAGGGGGCGACGCCGCTCGTCGTCGCCGACGGCGGGACCGTGCTCGGCGTCGTCCAGCTCGCCGACGTGGTCAAGGACAGGATCAAGGAGCGGTTCGGCGAGATGCGCCGGATGGGCATCAAGACCGTGATGATCACGGGCGACAACCCGCTGACCGCCGCCGCGATTGCGGCCGAGGCCGGCGTCGACGACTTCCTCGCCGAGGCCACCCCGGAGGCGAAGCTCGCGATGATCCGCGACTACCAGGACAAGGGACACCTGGTCGCGATGACCGGAGACGGGACGAACGACGCGCCGGCGCTCGCACAGGCCGATGTCGCGGTCGCGATGAACTCGGGGACGCAAGCCGCGAAGGAGGCCGGCAACATGGTCGACCTCGACTCGAACCCGACGAAGCTCCTCGAGGTCGTCAGCGTCGGCAAGCAGATGCTGATGACACGCGGCGCGCTGACGACGTTCTCGATCGCGAACGACGTGTCCAAGTACTTCGCGATCATCCCGGCGGCGTTCGTCGCGACCTATCCCCAGCTCGACGCGCTCAACATCATGCGGCTGCACTCGCCGACGACCGCCGTCCTCTCGGCCGTCATCTTCAACGCGCTGATCATCATCGCGCTGATCCCGATCGCGCTGCGCGGCCTGCAGGTCCGCGCGGCTCCGGCCGCGGTCACGCTGCGCCGGAACATCCTCGTGTTCGGGATGGGCGGGCTGATCTTGCCGTTTCCGTTCATCAAGCTGATCGATCTGCTGCTCACCGCGATGGGGGTGTCATGAAGGAAACGCTGCGTCCGGCGATCGTGTCGCTCCTCGCGTTCACCGTGCTGTGTGGGTTCGCGTACCCGCTGGTCATCGACGGCATCGCGGCCGTGCTGTTCCCGCGCCAGGCGACCGGCTCGCTGATCCAGGATCGGGGCGGCAGGATCGTCGGCTCCGAGCTGATCGGCCAGCCGTTCGATGACCCCGCGTACTTCTGGTCGCGCCCGACCGCCGAGCCACACTACGACGCGTCGAACTCGACCGGGACGAACCAGGCGCAGTCGGGGTTCGTCGATGACCGCGGCCACCTCGGTCCGAACCCGGCCTTGACGAAGCAGGCCGCGGCGCGGATCGAGGCGCTCCTGGCCGCCGATCCGGCGAACCAGCAGCCGGTCCCGGTCGACCTCGTGACGGCGTCGAGCTCGGGCCTCGATCCGCACATCTCCCCGGAGGCCGCGTACTACCAGGTGCATCGGGTCGCGAGCCGGCGCGGCACCACCGATGCCGCGGTCCGCGCGATCGTCGAGGCGCACGTCGAGGGGCGCACGCTCGGAATTCTCGGCGAGCCGCGCGTCAATGTCCTACTCTTGAACCGGGACCTCGATGCCAGGCTAGGTCCGCCGAGGCCGAATGGATGATCGCGACGACCGCCCCGATCCCGACGCCTTGCTGCAGAGCCTGAAGGCGGAGGAGGCGCGGGCTGCCCGCGCTCGGCTGAAGATCTTCTTCGGGGCGGCGCCCGGCGTCGGCAAGACGTACGCGATGCTGCAGGAGGCTCGCCGCGCGCACGGCGACGGTGAGGACGTCGTGATCGGCGTCGTCGAGACGCACGGCCGTCGCGAGACCGAGGAGCTGGTTGCGGGATTGCCGGCGATCCCGCGGCGCATCCTCCACCACCGCGGCGTGCCGCTCGCGGAATTCGATCTCGAGGCTGCGCTCGCGCGACGGCCGCGGCGGATCCTCGTCGACGAGCTCGCGCACACGAACGCGCCCGGCAGCAAGCACGTCAAGCGCTGGCAGGACGTCCTCGAGCTGCTCGATGCGGGCATCGACGTCCACACGACGATCAACGTCCAGCACGTCGAGAGCCTCGGCGACGTGATCCAGCAGATCACGGGCGTGCGCGTGCGCGAGACCGTCCCCGATGCGCTGATCGAGCGCGCGGACGAGATCGAGCTGGTCGACATCTCGCCCGACGAGCTGCTGCAGCGCCTCGCCGAGGGCAAGGTGTACGTCCCCGAGCAGGCCCAGCGCGCGGTCCAGAACTTCTTCCACAAGGGCAACCTGCACGCGCTGCGCGAGCTCGCGCTGCGGCGCACGGCGGAGCGTGTCGATGCCGAGGTGCTCGCCTACCGCAAGGAAAAGGGGATCTCGGCGACGTGGCCGACCGCCGAGCGCATCCTCGTGTGTGTCGGGCCGTCGCCGGGCTCGGAGCGACTGATCCGCGCGACGAAGCGGATCGCCGAGGGCCTGCACGCGCAGTGGGCTGCCGCGCACGTCGAGCTCATCGGTGCGCCTCCGCTGGGCGAGAAGGATCGCGATCGCGTCGAGGCGCACCTGCGGCTCGCCGAATCGCTCGGCGGCGAGGTCGTGCGGCTGACCGGACGCACGGTTGCGAGCGCGTTGCTCGACCACGCGCGCGAGACGAACGTCACGAGGATCGTCGCGGGCAAGCCGACGCATCCGCGGTGGCGCGACCTCGTGCGAGGCAGCCTGCTCGATTCGCTGATCCGCGGCTCCGGTGCGATCGAGGTCCACGTGATCGCGCCCGTCGATCAAGGGCCGCCGCCGCCGGCGTCGCCGATCCCGCGCGAGCGCGCGACCGCGGCCGCGTACGGGTGGGCCGTGCTGGCGATCGCGCTGGCGACGGCGGCCGGCATGGTGGTCTCCCGCTACGCGACGATCGCCGAGGTCACGATGCTGTACCTGATCGCGATCACGCTCGCATCGCTCGCCGGGCGCGGCCCCTCGCTCGTCGCGGCGTCACTGGCCGTCGCGGCGTTCGACTTCTGCTTCGTGACGCCGAAGTACACGTTCGCGGTCACCGACGTGCGGTACCTGATGACGTTCGGCGTGATGTTCGGAGCCGGGATCGCGATCAGCACGCTGACGACGCGGCTGCGCGGCCAGGAGCGCGACGCCCTGATCCGCGAGCGCCACACGCACGCGCTCCTGGACTTCACGCGTGACATCGCGGCAGCGGGGGCGCCCGGCGACGTCGCCGCGGTCACCGTCGAGCACCTCGAGGCCTCGTTTCCGGTGTCCGCGTCGGTCCTCGTGCCGGATCCCGACGAGCCAGGCGCGCTGACCGCCGTCGCCGGCCTGATGCCGCTGGCGCCGCAGGAGCTCGGCGTCGTGCGGTGGACGTTCGAGCACAAGCAGGCAGCGGGCAAGGGCACCGACACGCTGCCCGGCGCGCGGGTGCTCGCGGTGCCGCTCGTCTCGGGCGATGATGCGGTCGGCGTGATCGCGGTGCAGGCGAAGCAGGATCCGCGGCGGCGGGGTGGGGCGGCGGTGCCGCTGATCGAGGCGATCGCGCGGCAGGCGGGGCTCGCGCTCGGCCGCGTGAAGTTTGCCGAGCAGGCGCGCGAAGCCGCGCTGCGGGTCCGCACGGAGGAGATGCGCAACGCGCTGCTCTCCGCCGTCTCGCACGATCTGCGCACGCCTCTCGCCGTGATCACCGGCGCCGCGACGACGCTCCGCGACGACGGCGACCGGCTCCCCGCGGCCGCGCGGCGCGATCTCTCGAGCCAGATCGTCGAGGATGCCCGCCGGCTCGAGCGCGTGCTCGGCAACCTGCTGCAGCTGACGAAGGTCGAGAGCGGGCTCGTACCGAATCGCGAGCTGATCCCCGTCGAGGAGCTGGTCGGCGGCGCGCTGACGCGCATGGAGGGCGCGCTCGGTGGCTTCAAGGTCGACGTCGACATCCCGCCCGAGCTGTGCGTGCCGGTCGATCCGGTGCTGTTCGAGCAGGTGTTGATCAACCTGATCGACAATGCGGTCAAGCACGGTGCGCCCCCGCTCGAGCTGCACGCGAGGCGCGACGGCGCGCATGTGGTCCTCGACGTCATCGATCACGGCGCGGGCGTGCCCGCCGAGCTCGGCGCGACCTTGTTCGACAAGTTCGTGCGCGCGTCCGCCGCGCCGGGCGCCGGCCTCGGGCTCGCGGTCGTGCGCGCGATCGTCGAGGCGCATGGAGGCCGTGTCGCGGTCGCGAACGTGCCGGGCGTGGGGGCGCGCTTTCGCATCGAGTTGCTGGCCGAGCACCCGAGCGCGAGGCGCCCGGCACGCGACGAGCTCGAGCGGCTGCCGGTCCGGGAGCTCGCGCCGTGAGCCTGATCCTCGTCGTCGACGACGACCTGCAGCTGCGGCGCTTCCTGCGCACCACGCTCGCGGGGCACGGCCACACCGTCGTCGAGGCGGGCTCGGTCGCGGAGGCGCTCGATGTGGTCGCCCGCAGCCGGCCCGCGCTCGTCCTGCTCGATCTCGGCCTGCCCGACGGTGACGGTCTCACCGTGCTCCGCCGCCTCGATCCCGAGGGGCGCCCGCCGATCATCGTGCTGTCCGCGCGCGGACAGGAGGGCGACAAGGTCAGCGCGCTCGACGCCGGCGCCGAGGACTACCTGACAAAGCCGTTCGGTGCCGGCGAGCTGCTCGCGCGCATTCGCGTCGTGCTTCGCCGGGTCGGAGGCACGCCGGTTCCCGACGTGATCGAGGTCGGGCCGATCCGGATCGATCAGCCGCGCCACGCGGTCACCGTCGAGGGGCGCGAGGTTCACCTGACCCCGATCGAGTTTCGCTTGCTGCTCGAGCTCGCGCGCTACCCCGGCCGCGTGCTGACGCACCGCCAGCTGCTGCGCGACGTGTGGGGACCCAATGCCGTCGAGGAGGTTCACTACCTGCGTGTGCACATGGGCGCGCTGCGGCGCAAGCTCGAGCGCGATCCGGCGCGCCCGCAGTGGTTGCTCACCGAGGCCGGCGTCGGCTACCGCATGCGCGAGCCGGCAACCGCCGCTCCGCCAGCCTGACGATCACGGACGCGCGCGCAGCCGGTGATAGAGCAGCCCGAGCGCGCCGACGACGACCATCATCAGGCCGAGCGTCGCGTCGAACCCGAACGGCACTCGTGTCAGGATGGCGATCGAGACCGGAATGATCCCGATCCCGATCATCAGCGCGTAGAGGACGAGGTCCTCGGGCTCGAACGAGAGCTTGCGCTGCTTCCGCATGGGGGACGAACGATCGAGATGCATGACACGCTCCAGTGCGTCGTTCGTACCGGGAGGCGGATCAAGGACACCGCAAGAGCAGGTCAAGAAGTCGTCAGCCAACGCCGTGCGCATTTTGCGTCGCGCCCGTGAACCCTTTGCGCGTCCGTCGCGCGAACGCTCGTGGGAGCATTCGAGGGTGCCGTCGTACCTCGACGCGATGAGAATCGCGGTGGAATCGTCGCCGGGAATGCTCGCGTACTGGGATCGCAATCAGCGGTGCCTGTTCGCGAACCAGGCGTACCTGCGGTGGTTCGGCAAGGGACCCGAGCGGATGATCGGAATCACGCTGCGCGAGCTGCTGGGCCCGATCTATCCGCTCAACCAGCCGCACATCGAGGCGGCGCTGCGTGGCGAACATCAGGAGTTCGAGCGCGAGATTCCCGATCCGGCGGGCGGCCCACCTCGCATGAGCCTCGCGACGTACGTGCCGCACATCGAGGGTGGCACCGTGCACGGGTTCGTCGCGCACGTCGCCGAGGTGACGAAGCTCAAGCAGGTCGAGGCGGAGCTGCGCGAGGCGATCGCCCAGGTGCGCACGCTGCGAGGCCTGATCCCGCTGTGCGCGTGGTGTCGCAAGCTCCGCAACGATCGCGGCGCCTGGCAGAGCCTCGAGCAATATCTCGCCGAGCACACCGATGCGTCGATCACGCACGGCATCTGCAGCGAGTGCAGCGTGAAGCTTGCCGGGAACAGCGGCTCGCGCTCGGGCTAGTGGTCGTCGCGCAGCCGGTACCCGACGCCGGGCTCCGTCGCGATCCAGCGCGGGCGCGCCGGGTCGAGCTCGATCTTGCGGCGCAGCGCCGCCATGTGCACGCGCAGGTAGTGGGTCTGGTGCGTGTTGCGCGGCCCCCACACTTCCTGCAGCAGCTGGCGGTGCGTGAGCACCTTGCCGACGTGGCGCGCGAGCAGCGCGAGCAGCCGGAACTCCGTCGGCGTCAGGTGGACGGCCTTGCCGTCGACGCTGACCTCGTAGCGGGCCTGATCGATGCGGATCGCGCCGATCTCGAGGACCGGATCGTCCGAGGCGCGCTGAGCACGGGCATGGCGGAGCGCGACGCGCAGGCGGGCGAGCAGCTCGTTCGTGCCGAACGGCTTCGTGAGGTAATCGTCGGCGCCGGCATCGAGCGCGGTGACCTTGTCGTCCTCGCGATCGCGTGCCGAGATCACGATCACCGGTGCGGACGACCAGGCGCGTAGCCCGCGCACGAGCGCGAGGCCGTCGCCATCGGGGAGCCCGAGGTCGAGCAGGATCGCGGCGGGCGGCACCTCGGTCGCGAGCTGTTCGGCAGCGGCGAGCGAGCCGGCGGCGGCGACCCGAAAGCCGTGGCTCTCGAGCGCGGCGGACAGGAAGCGACGCATCGGCAGCTCGTCCTCGACGACGAGCACGGTATCGGCGGCGAGCGTCACGCGACCTCCAGCTCCGGGGTGGTGGCGAGCGCGGGCGGCGCGCCGTCGTCGGGGAACGTCGCGCGAAACGTCGTGCCGCCGCCCTCGCGCCGGACCGCCTCGATCGTGCCGCCGTGCGCGGCCGCGATCGCGCGGCACACGGCGAGGCCGAGCCCGATGCCGCCTGCGCCCGCGGTGCGGCCGCGGAAGAACTTCGCGAACACCTGATCGGGCGGCCCCGGCGGCAAGCCCGGTCCGCGGTCGGAGACCTCGATGACGGCCGACGCACCCTCGCGGCGCGCGTGCACCTCGATCGCGCACCCGGGCTCGGTGTGCTTGACCGCGTTGTCGAGCAGGTTGACGAGCAGCTGCTCGGCGAGGATCGGGTCGATGTTCGCGAGCTCGTCGGTGATCTGCAGCGCGACCGGACGCGATGCGAGCTCCGGCTCGAGCCGTTCGAGCGCTGGTCCGACGAGGTCGTCGAGCGGCATCCACTCGCGCCGCGGCTGCGCGCCGGTCTCGACCTTCGTGATCGCGAGCAGGTTCGTCAGGATCCGCGACAGCCGCTGGGCCTCGTCGACGATCGTGTCGAGCGACTCGCGATCCTTGCCGACGGAGCGCTCGCGCAGCTCGGTGGCCATGCCCGTGATCACGGCGAGCGGCGTGCGCAGGTCGTGCGACACCGACGAGAGCAGCGTGCTGCGAACTTCCTCGGCGCGCGCGCGCACGTCGCGCTCGTGGCTCTCGGCTTCGACGCGCCGGATCCGCGTCACGAGGCCGCCGATCGCGATCCCGACGGCGAGCATCACCGCGAACGTCACGAGGAAGTGGCGGTCGGTGACGGCGAGCGTGTGGTACGGCTCTACGAAGAAGAAGTCGAACGCGATCGCGGAGCAGGCAGCCGCCGTGAGGCCAGGGCCGCGGCCGCCGAGCGCGGCGACGACCACGCCGAGCAGGTACAGCATCGCCTGGTCGGCGTGGCTCGTGTACGGCGCGACCGCGAGCCCGATCGTCGTTGCCGCCGCGACCGCCGCGAGCGCACGCACGTACGCGCGCAGGGGTGACCCGGCGATCATCGGCGATACCTGCACGCGCGCACGTTACCTCCCGGAAGGCCGAGTCGCTGTCAGTCGTGTTTTCGCCAGCGCGCGCGCGGGATTAGCGGACGGTCGCGCCGGAGCAGTCCCAGGCCTCCGAGGCCCGCGAGCACGGCCGCCAGGGTCGGGCCGGCGCCGAAGCGTGTGCCGCTCGCGAACGCTGCGATCGCCACCGGAGCGCAGATCGCGATCAGCAGCACACACAGCGCGCGCTCTTCATCCACCATCGCGGCATAGCTCCCGGTCGGATCGGATTGCCATCAAGGCGACCGAGCGCCAGATCAAGATCGCATCAAGATCACAGCTCGATCTGCAGGCCGAGCTCGACGACCCGGTTCGGCGGCAGGTTGAAGAACGAGGTCGGCGGGCGCGCGTTGCGTGCGAGGAACGCGAACAGCTGCTTGCGCCACCGCGCGAGCGGTGCGCGACCGTGCGTGATCAGCGTCTGGCGGCCGAGGTAGTAGGTCGTATCGGGAAGGTTCACGACGAGGTCGTGCTTCTGGCAGCGGGCGAGGATCTTCGGCACGTTCGGCTCCTGCATGAAGCCGGCGCGCGCGACGACGCGATAGAAGCCGTTGCCGAGCTCGCGGACCTGCAGCGACGACTCGCGCAGCACGAACGGGACGTTCTCCGTGACGATCGAGAGCAGCACGACCTGCTTGTGCAGGACCTTGTTGTGCTTGACGTGGTGGAGCAGCACGTTCGGGATGCCGCCGGTTCCCGACGACATGAAGACCGCCGTCCCGGCGACGCGCGGCAGCGGCGCGTGCGCGATGTCCTCGAGGAACGCGGCGTCGGGGATCGTGCCGCTCTCCATGACGGCCGAGAGCTCGTAGCGGCCGCGCCACCACGTCGTCATGATCGCGAACACGCCGGCGCCGACGCTCAGCGGGAACCAGCCGCCGGCCGCGATCTTGACCGCGTTCGCCGAGAAGAACGCGAGATCGATCAGCACGAACGGGATGAACAGGGCGAGCGCGGCGCGCAGCGAGTAGTGCCAGTTGCGGCGGCACACGAGGAAGTACAGGTACGACGTGATGCCCATCGTGCCCGTGACGGCGATGCCGTACGCGGACGCGAGGTTCGACGAGGAACGGAACGCGAACACGAGCGTCACCGTCGAGACCATCAGCAGGTAGTTGATCTCGGGGATGTAGATCTGGCCTTCCATCTTGTGCGACGTGTGGATCACCGTCACGCGCGGGAGGTAGCCGAGCTGGACTGCCTGATGCGTCAGCGAGAACGCGCCCGAGATCAGCGCCTGCGACGCCATGATCGCGGCGGCCGTCGCGATGACGAGCATCGGGATGACGAACGGCCCCGAGACGAGCCCGTAGAACGGGTTGCCGACGCTCGTGCCCTTGTCGAGATACAGCGCGCCCTGGCCGAAGTAGTTGAGCAGGAGGCCCGGGAACGCGATCGTGAACCACGCGAACCGGATCGGCCGCTTGCCGAAGTGGCCCATGTCCGCGTACAGCGCCTCGCCGCCGGTGACGCACAGCACGACCGCGCCGAGCAGCAAGAAGCCGTGCGTGCCGTGGTTCGCGAGGAACATGACCGCATGATGCGGGCTGATCGCGCCGAGCACGGTCGGGTGATGGACGACGTGAACGAGGCCCGTGGCGCCGATCGCGACGAACCACACGAGCATCACCCAGCCCGAGATCGCGCCGATGCGGTGCGTCCCGTAGCGCTGGATCCAGAACAGGAAGATCAGGATGCCGGCCGAGATCGGCACGACGAGATACGAGAGCGCCGGGCTCTGCTCGGAGAGGCCTTCGATCGCGCCGAGGACCGAGATCGCGGGCGTGATCGCGCCGTCGCCGTAGAGCAGGCCCGCACCGAACAGTGCGAGCAGGATCGGGATCGCGAGCCGCGTGCGGCGCTCGGTCTTCTTGTCGAGCAGCGCGGCGAGCGCGAGGATGCCGCCTTCGCCGCGGTTGTCGGCGCGCAGCACGAACGCCAGGTACTTCACGCACACGACGAGCGTGAGCGCCCAGAACACGAGCGAGAGCACGCCGAACACGTTCGCGGCATCGGCCGGCGTCACCGCGTGGGGACGGTCCGGCGAGATGCCGAGACACTCGCGCATCGCGTAGAGCGGCGACGTTCCGATGTCGCCGTACACGACGCCGAGGGCACCGAGCGCCAGCGTGGCCAGCTCCTTGTGGGAGCCTGTTGCCGCGGGCGCTGCGTGGGCACTCGCCTGGGGCCGCTGTAACGCCGGCCCAGCGACGGACTCGCTCATTTCTGGCTGTGCGCATCACCTACCACGCGCATCATGCGTCCGCGGCTCGCACCGACGGTGAGCGGCCAATCTTTACGGGTTCTTTATAGCTCGATCTGCAAACCCAGCTCGACGACGCGGTTCGGCGGCAAGTTGAAGAATGCCGTTGGCGGACGCGAGTTACGCGCGAGGAACGTGAACAGCATTTTGCGCCAGCGCGCAACCTTCGAAGAACCCGTCGTCAGCAGCGTCTGGCGGCCGAGGTAGTAGGTCGTGTCGGCGCTGTTGACCTGCAAGCCCTTCTTCTCGCAACGCGTGAGGATCTTCGGCACGTTCGGCTGCTGCATGAAGCCGACACGCGCGATCACTCGATAGAAGCCGAGCGTGACCTCTTTCTCGCCGTCTTCCTTGTGCTTGAGCTCGCGCACCTGCAGCGCGGAGTTCCCGACCGTGAACGGCACGTTCTCCGTGATGATCGAGAGCAGCACGACCTGCCGGTGCAGCACCTTGTTGTGCTTGACGTGATGGAGCAGCACGTTCGGCATGCCGTCGGTGCCCGACGACATGAACACCGCCGTGCCGGGAACGCGAGGCAGCGCGCTGCTCGAGATGTCGGCGAGGAAGAGCTCGTCGGGGATCGTGCCGGTCTCCATCGTCTTCGATAGCTCGAACCGGCCGCGCCACCACGTCGTCATGATCGCGAACATGCCGGTGCCGACCGCGAGCGGGAACCAGCCACCGGCGGCAACCTTGACGAGGTTCGCGGAGAAGAACGAGGTGTCGATGACGATGAGCGGGATGTACAGCGCGAGTGCACCCGCGATGTGCCAGCCCCAGTTCTTCGTCGCGACGCGGAAGAACAGGAACGACGTGATCATCATCGTGCCCGTCACCGCGATGCCGTACGCCGCCGCGAGCGCGGAGCTCGAGCCGAACGCGAGCACCAGCGCGACGCACGCGACCATCAGCAGGTAGTTGATCTCGGGGATGTAGATCTGGCCTTCGTTCTTGTGCGACGTGTGGACGACCGTGACGCGCGGCAGGTAGCCGAGCTGCACGGCCTGGTTCGTCAGCGAGAACGCGCCCGAGATCAGGGCCTGCGATGCGATGATCGCGGCGAGCGTCGCGAGGATGACCATCGGGATCAGCAGCGGGCCGCCGCTGACGAGGTCGTAGAACGGGCTCGAGACCTTGGTGCCTTCGTGCAGGTACAGCGCGCCCTGACCGAAGTAGTTGAGCAGGAGGCCGGGGAACACGACGAACGACCACGCGATGCGGATCGGCGAGCGCCCGAAGTGGCCCATGTCGGCGTAGAGCGCCTCGCAGCCGGTGATGCACAGCACGACCGAGCCGAGCAGCCAGAAGCCGCGCCAGCCGTGCGTCGCGAGGAAGATCGCGCCGTGGTGCGGGCTGAGCGCCTGGAGCACGGCGGGGTAGCGCACGATGTAGGGCACGCCGACGGCCGCGATCGCGAAGAACCACAGCAGCATGATCCAGCCGAACACCGATCCGATGCGGCCGGTCCCGTAGCGCTGGACCCAGAACAGGCCGATGAGGATCGCGGCCGAGATCGGGACGACGAGCTCGGCGAACTCCGCGTTCTGTTCCGACAGGCCTTCGACGGCCGACATCACGGAGATCGCCGGCGTGATGATGCCTTCGCCGAACAACAGGCCCGTGCCGAACAGCGCGAGCAAGATCGGGATCGCGAGGCGCGTGCGCGGGGCTTCGGACTTCTGCGCGACGAGCGCCGCCAGCGCGAGCGTGCCGCCTTCGCCCTTGTTGTCGGCGCGCAGGACGAACACGAGGTACTTGACGATGACGATCAGGACCAGCGACCAGACGACGAGCGACAGCACGCCGAGGACATTCTCGACGTCGACCGTGGCCCGGTGCGGGTTCGTCGGCGCGAAGCACTCTCGCATCGCGTAGAGCGGCGACGTGCCGATGTCGCCATAGACGACGCCGAGCGCGCCAAGCGAGAGCCAGGCGAGCTCCTTGGTCGACTTCGGCCCCTGGCTGTGCCCGGGGGCGTTGTGAAGTGAGTGGCCGGTTGGGTCGGCTCGTGTGGCGGTGTCGTTCATCGCGGGCGCTTGGCGGCCCGTTGTCGTGCGTACCATGCCTGTGGAGCGGCGGTCCAATGGCCCGGACCTGTTCAGATACGGTGAGTTGCGCGACAGCAACTTGTCTGCGAACCCGGCTCGCGCGATTTTCCCGCGCTATGAAGCGACTCCTTCTCATCGCACTCGTCGCCGCGTGCGGCGGCAAGTCCTCCACGACGACCACCACGCCGACGCCGCCCGCGGGCTCGGGTGCGGAGGCGACCAAGCCGCTTCCGGACGTGCCGTTCGATGATCTCGATCAGGATCAGCGCGCGCAGTTCATGAAGGAGAAGGTCGTGCCGGCGATGAAGCCGGTGTTCCAGAATCACGACCCGAAGGCGTACGCCGATTTCGGATGCCAGACGTGCCACGGCAAGGAAGCCGAGAAGGGCCACTTCGACATGCCGAACCCCGAGCTGCCGAAGATCGGGAAATCGACGGACTGGTCGAAGTTCAAGAAGGAAGACATCGACTGGATGAAGAACGATGTGAAGCCGGCGATGGCCAAGATCCTCCAGCAGCCCGAGTGGACGCCGGAGAATCCGAAGGGCTTCGGCTGCACCGAGTGTCATCCCGCGGCTGAGTGACGGGCGTACGCGCGCACCGTCGCGCGAGCACTCGCGTGCATCGGTGCAACCGTGCAGCAAGCCGGGGGCATGGGCGTTGCACTAGTCCCAGTCACACACCAACGGGAGGCACGTCGTATGGCCGATAACCAGAACAAGAACCAGAACCAGAACAAGGGCCAGGTCTCGCAGAAGCCGCAGCGTCAGAACGAGCAGGAGAACCAGGGCAACCGCCAGCAGTCGGGCAACCGAGGCCAGGGCGGGATGAACAACAACCTGGACAAGGACATCGGCAACGAGAACCGTCAGGTCCAGAAGAACCTCGACACCGACGAGACGGACGAGGGCCAGGACACCGACGAGCAGGGCGAGATCACCCAGCGCAGCCCGCGCCAGGGTGAAGACCAGAGCCGTCGCTAGTACGAAGCCGCACGGATCATGGGCCTGCTAAGCTCCGCGGAGCGAATGCAGGCTCATGATCTTTCGGCGCACGCGCATCACGATCGCGAGCTCGCGCACAACCGGTCGGGAGAGCGCCGCACGAAGTGGGTCGTCGCGATCACCGCGATCATGATGACCGGCGAGCTGATCGTCGGCGCGCTGACCGGGTCGGTCGCGCTGACCGCCGACGGCTGGCACATGGGCACGCACGTCGGCGCGCTCGGCCTGACGCTCGTCGCGTACTGGTACGCGCGCACCCACGCGACGAACGATGCGTTCAGCTTCGGCACCGGCAAGATCTACGCGCTCGCCGGCTTCACGAGCGCGATCCTGCTCGGCGTCGTCGCGCTCTTCATGGCGAAGGAAGGCATCGAGCACCTGATCCACAAGCCGCCCGTCGCATATCGCGAGGCGCTGCCGGTCGCCGCGCTCGGCCTCGTCGTCAACATGGTCTCGGCGCTGCTGCTCGGCGCGCACCATCACTACGGCCACGATCACGATCACGGACACGGCCACGATCACGGGCACGGGCACGGGCACGACCACGACCACGATCACGGACACGGCCACGATCACCACGACCACGACCACCACGAGCACGACGACCACCACCACCACGACCACGACGACCACGACCACCACGACCATCCGCGCCCGACGCCGAAGGCCGGCACGCTCGATTTCAACCTGCGCGCCGCGTACATCCACATCCTCGCGGATGCGTTCACGTCGCTGCTCGCGATCGCGGCGCTGTCGCTCGGCTGGTGGGCCGGCATCTGGTACCTCGATCCGATGATGGGCTTCGTCGGTGGCGGCGTGATCCTCTGGTGGTCCGGCAGCCTCGCGCGGCAGGCGGCGCGGCAGCTGCTCGACGTCGTGTCGTCGCCGGAGCACGAGGCCGTGGTGCGGCGAAAGCTCGAGGCGATCGATGACGTGAGGGTGGCCGACCTACATGTGTGGGAGCTCGGTCCGGGCCGCCGCTCGTGCATCGTCTCGCTGGTCACGGCGACCCCGCGGGACATCGGCGAGTATCGCGAGGCCGTGCTCGACGCGCTGCCGATCGCGCACCTGACGATCGAGGTCCATCAGTGCGAGCTCGAGCATCATGCCCACGCGCATGGGCCAGAGGTTGCTCACGCGCACGAGCACTGAGCACGATCGTTTGCAGGTTGCCGACATGTGCGACAACCACATGTCGCGCGGTTAGGTGCTGGATCGCGGGTTGCTCTAGCACGCGCGCGTGAGGGCACTCCTGCTGCTGGCAGTGGTCGGTTGCGCGCAACCCGCGACCCCGATCGAAGCAGACATCGAGCAAGGCGCCACCGTGTGTGGTGTCGGGCCGACTGTCAAAGGCATCGACGTCTCCGTCTATCAGGGGACGATCAACTGGGCCTCAGTAAAGGGTGCCGGCGTGCAGTACGCGTTCATCCGCGTCTCCGACGGAACCGGCTCGATCGACAGCAAGTTCGACTCGAACTGGTCGGGCTCGCGCGCGGCCGGCGTGCTGCACGGGGCGTATCAGTTCTTCCGCCCGGGGCAGGATCCGATCGCGCAGGCCGACCTGCTGCTGTCGAAGATCGGCAGCCACCTCGAGGCAGATGATCTGCCGCCGGTGATCGACGTCGAGGCCGCGGACGGCCTGTCGGCGGCGCAGGTCGCGGCGAAGGTCGATCAGTGGATCAAGCACGTGCAGGCGGCGATCGGCCGGCCGCCGATCGTCTACACGGGCTACTACTTCTGGCGCGACTCGGTCGGCGGCGCCGACGAGAGCGCATCGCCGCTGTGGCACGCGCAGTACACGAGCGCGACGTGCCCGAACATCGCCGACGCGTGGCCGAACTGGGCGTTCTGGCAGTACTCGTCGACCGGGTCGGTCGCGGGCATCTCCGGCAACGTCGACATGGATCGCTGGAACGGCGACATGGCGTCGCTGACCGCGTTCCTCGGGCCCGCGATGCCGCCCGCGCCGTGCGATGCGGTGCCGAGCAGCGGCGGCATCGTCGACGACAGCAGCACGTGCTTCGTCAACGGTGGCCCGTCGATCGGCATGCGCCACGTCACCGACGCCGGCGAGAACGGCGGCCTGACCTGGACGCACACGACCGCGAACGCGGCCGAGGAGAACTTCGGCCAGTGGAACCTCAGCTTCGCGACGCCGGGCCGCTACCACGTCGAGGTGTCGACGGCGGCCGCGTACGCGCAGAGCAAGCAGGCCGACTACGTCGTGCATACGGATGGCGGCGATACGAGCGTCACGATCGATCAGACGGCCGTCGATGGCTGGCAGGCGCTCGGCGACTTCACGTTCGGCGGCGGCAGCGACGAGTACATCCACCTCGCCGACAACACCGGCGAGGCCGAGACCGACAACGTCCAGCTCGTGTTCGACGCCGTGCGCCTGACGCCGGTCGACTACGCCGGCTCCGGCAGCGACACGGGCGGCGGCGGTGGCGGCAGCGACACGATCACGGATCCGGGCAAGAAGGGCGCCGGCTGCTCGGCCGGAGGCGACGCGGCGGGGCTCAGCTGGGCCGTGTGGATGGCCGCTTCTTGCGTTGCTTTCCGACGGCGGTCGGCGTCACGGCGGCGTTGAGCGTCGGCGCGCCGACCATCAGGTGGCCGGCGTCGTTGTCGAGATCCTCGCCGCGGATGTTGTTCTTGCCCTGCGACGCGACGGTGTGCGCGGCGCGGCTGACCTCGCTGACGAGCTCGCGCGAGTTGCCGGGCCACGGGCGCAGCAGGCACGCCTCGATCAGCGTCGAGTGAATCTGCAGGCCGGGCTCGCTCTGCTTGACGGCGTCGTGGACGAGGAACGCCATCTCGTCGGGCCGGTCGCGCAGCGCGGGAAGATGCACGGTGGCCTGCGCGAGCCGCTTGGCGATCTCGGGCGGGAGGCCGAGGTGCTCGAGCGGCATGACGGCCGTCGTGACGATGCGCAGGTTCGGCCGCGTGTCGAGGAGCTTGGCCAGCGTCGCCTGGTTCGCGGCGCCGAGCTTGCCGACCTGCTCGAGGATCAGCGTCTCGATGTTCGGGCCGGCGATGCGCTCGAGCGGCACGGCCTGGATCGTCGGGTTGAAGACCGCCTCGGGCCGCTCGCGCACGCGCGCATAGCCGCGCGCCATCCGGCCCTTGCCGCTGCCGGGCTCGCCGAGGATCAAGAGGTTCGTGCCGGCCTGCGCGAGCTGCTCGACCTGCAGCCAGAGCGGGTGCGTGGAGGCGCCGACGATCGCGTCGTGGCGCGTCTCGATCGAGGCGCCCTCGAAGCGGCGGACGTCCTCGAGCAGCACGCTGACGGTGCGGCCGGTGCGCACGACCGAGGGTGGCGTCACCGTCACCTCGCGGTCGATCAGCGCGTGGCCGCCGGCGTACGTGCCGTTGCGGCTGCCGAGGTCGGTGACGACGAAGCGCTTGTCCTTCCACACGACGCGCGCGTGCTGGCGGCTGATGCGATCGTCGCTCGTCTGCTGCAGCAGCTCGCGGCCGATGACGAGCCCCGCGGCGGGTGCGCGGAAGACCTGGATTGTGGGTTGCGCCCCCGTCCAGACGACCACGACGCCCGGGACGGGCTGGTCAGCGCTCACTTCCCGAGTATACCCGGCCGGGGTACAAGCGGGCATGGCCGCGGTCGTGACGTTCGACGCCGGGCAAACGCTCGTCGACCTTGACCTTGACTTCCTGGCGCGTCGCCTCGGCGAGCGTGGCGTCGATGTATCCCCTGCAGCGCTGGCCGCCGGCGCTCCCGCCGCGTGGAAGCGCTACGACGAGCTCAACGCGGCCGGGATCGGGCACCCGTGGACCGAGCTGATGAGCACGCTGCTCGCGGGAGCGGGCGTGCGCGACGCACAGTCGCTCGCGGCCTGGCTGCGGGACGAACAGCCCCGCGCGAACCTGTGGCGCCGGCCGATCGCGCCGGTGATCGACCTGGCGAAGGAGCTCGCGGCGCGCGGCGTGAGAGTGGCCGTGCTGTCGAACAGTGAGGGCGGACTCCGGGCGCTGTTCGAGGAGATCGGGCTCGCGCGCGAGTTCCACGCGATCATCGACAGCGGCGTGATCGGCATCGAGAAGCCCGATCCGCGCATCTTCGCCCACACGCTCGAGCAGCTCGGCGGGCGCGCGGAGGATGCGGTGCACGTCGGCGACTCGTGGACCGCGGATATCATCGGCGCGGTCGAGGCCGGCTGGCGCGGCGCGATCTACTACCCGTCGCGCGCGAACGAGGCACCCGCCGTGCTTCCCGCACGCGCGGTGGTGGCGCGCGATGCCGACGAGATGCGGCGCGCGCTCGGCGCGTTCGGCATCTAGGTGCATCCGAGGCGCACCTACGCGGCCGCGTGGGCGCCTGCGCGGCGCGTGCGCGCGACGAGCGTCGCCGCGATCGGTGACCACACGACGAGGACGATCGCGAGCGCGCGCAGGAACGTGCGGCCCGCGGCGAACGCGGCAGCGGGCGGCTTCTTCGCGGGGACGTGCACGAGCGCGAGCTGCAGCACGAGCGGCGCGAGCAGATCGACGGCGAGCAGCGCGGCGACCGCGAGCGCGACCGGCTTCCAGTGCGCGCGCACGGCGGCGGCGCTCGCCTCCGGGCTGCCTTCGCGTGCGGTCAGCGCGAACAGCACGAGCAAGCCGAGCGCGGGCACGCCGCCCGCGAGCGCGCCGAGCAGGATCGCGGCGGCCGCGCGCAGCACCGGCTTGATCGCGCCCGGGCGCGGCTCGACGAGCCACAGCTGCGGGATCCACGCGGTGGCGCCGAGCGCCCAGCCCAGGCCGAGCTGGACGCGCAGGCCGGCGGCGTTGTTCGCGGCGCCCGCACGCAGCGCGAACAGCTCCCACGGGAGCAGCGCGACGAGCGTCAGCACGATCAGCGTCACGACACGTCGCACGGCGCGGTCATCTTCGCATAGCTTTGGCACGTGGCGTCACCCGGCGTGTTCGCGGCCTTCGCGTTCGCGATCATCGCGATCGCGATGTGGTCCGGTTGGGTGGTGCGCACGGGGCGAGGCGGCTCGCACGTGCGCGCGCTGCCGGTGCTCGTGCTCGCGCTGGTCGCCGTCTTCGAGTCGCTCGCGATCCGCACCGTGCTCGCGACGCCCGACGGGCCGGTCTCCGCGAAGGCGTCCCAGCTCGCCGAGCAGATCTCGCGCGGCATGCGCTACTTCGCGTGCGCGTGGGGCAGCGTGGGCATCGCGGTGATCCTGCTCGTCGTGTTCTCGCTGCGGCGGGCGCGCGACGCCGACGCACCGACCGCGCGCGTCGTCCGCGATCGCTAGGGCCTCAGCGCTCCCAGCGCTGCAGCCTGCCGCGCACGCCGCCGAGATCGACGGCGAGGTCGCGCGCGAGCCGCAGGCCGAGCCGCTCTGCCGCCGCGTTCGTCTGCTTCGCGGCCGGCGTGATCCACACGAGGCGGCCGGTGGGTGCGAGCGCGCGCGCGAAGCCGGGCAGGGCGGCGACGAGCAGGCCGGCCGCATCGACCTGCACGCGGCTGCCGAGCGGCGGGTTCGTGATGACGAGATCCACCGGCTGCGGCGCGTGCGAGCGCGCGTCGGCGAGCGCGAGCGTGGCGTCGACCTTCGCGGCGGCGAGGTTCGCGCGGGCCGCCGCGAGCGCGGTCTCGTCGACATCGGTGCCGAGCAGCGTGCACGGCCCGAGCCGCGCGCGCTCGACGAGCTCCGCACCCGAGCCGCAGAACGGATCCCACACGCGCTCGCCCGCACGCGCACCGGCGACGAACGCGAGCGCCGCCGCGACGGTCGGATGGGAGGCGGCGGGCACCTCGGCGACGCGCCACGCGAAGCGCGGGTCGTCCGCGCGCCGCGGCACGAGCTCGAGCGCACCCTCCTCGACGAGGACGTCCCACACGGTCTGCGTCGGGTCGTTGACGAGCTCGGGCGCGCGCGCCGCGACGTCGCGGGCGATCTGCCAGACGAGCGCGCGGCGATGGCCGCTCGGGAAGCCGAGCCGCCAGCGAACCGGCCCGCGCGTCATCGCACGCAAGAGCCCGCGCACGCCGGTGGAGGTGAGCGTCTCGACGATCGCACGCGCGACCGCTGCATCGTCGCGGCCCGCCGCGGGCAGCGGCACGCGCAGACCGGCTGTCGCCCACAGCCGCCACGCCCACAGCGCATCCCAGCGCGCGACGCGCGTCTCGATCCACGCATCCGCCTCGGGCGGCACGCCGACCTCCTCGGCGAGCAGCGCGCCGAGCCCGGCCTTGCAGTGCAGGCGCACGGCGAACGGCAGCGCGACGCTCGCGTCGATCGTCGACTCGGCCGAGCGTCCCGCATCGCGCTCGATCATCAGCAGCGCGCGATCGCGGCGGCGCGCCAGCTCGGCATCGCCCTTCGGATCGAGCCCGCGCAGCCGCGCGAGCACGGCCTCGCCGCCGAGCTTGCCGAGCGCCTCCGCGAGCGTGCGCAGCTCGTCGGGCGGCGCGTCGCCCGCGTCGAGGCGGGCGAGCAGGGCCGCGCGCGATTCGTCGTCGGCGGGGAGCTTGCCGAGCGCGGTCTCCGCGGCCCGCCGCACGCGCACACCGGGGTCTCGCACGCGCGCGAGCAGCTCGGTGCGGGCCGCCGCGTCGCCGCCGCGCGCGAGCAGGCCGAGCGCACCGACGAGCCGCGCCCGGCCGCCCTCGTCCGTGACGCCGGCGATCCGGTCCATGATCGCGGTCCGCGCGACGTCGCCGAGGCGCGCGAGCACGGCGGCCGCCTTGTCGTGATCCGCGATCACGAGGTCCACGAGCGCGGGCGCGTCACGCTGGCCGGGCGTGAAGCTCGGCCTCGCGAGCTCCTTCGCTAGATCGAAATCGGCCGCGCGCGCCATGCGCGCGAGACTACCTCACCCCGGGTCCTTGCTTCGCGAGGCCCGTGGTGCAAGCCCACCCCACCCCTACACCCCGCGAGCTTCGCTCGCTCTCCTCACCAGCCGCTGCCGGCGACCTGGCGCGTGGCCACGTTCAGCCGATTCCACACGTTGACGACGGTCACGTGGAGGACGAGCGCGGCGAGCTGCCGCTCGTCGAAGTGCTTCTTGGCCTCGTCCCACACCGCATCGGGCACGCCGTCCTTCGAGATCAGCGTGACTGCCTCGGTCAGCGCGAGCGCGGCCTTCTCGGTGTCGGTGAAGAACGGAGAGTCGCGCCAGGCCGCCACGGTCAGCATGCGCTGCGGCGACTCGTCGTCGTGCAGCATGCTGTGATGGAGCTCGAGGCAGAAGGCGCAGCCGTTGATCTGGCTCGCGCGCAGATGGGTGAGGTGGCGGAGCTTTTCGGGCAGGATCTTGTCGGGCACCTTCGCGAGTGCCTGGGCGGGCCCCATCGCCTCGGGCAAGACTTTCGTGATGGTAGAGATACGCGGTTTCATGAGAGAGACTCCTTGTCACATCGAACGCTTGTCGTTCGTCACCCTGATGACGAGGTAGCCATGACGGATGTGACAGCGACCTTCGAAGCGAGCCGCCCGCACCTGCGGCAGGTGGCGTTCCGGATGCTCGGCTCGGCCGCGGAGGCGGATGATGCCGTCCAGGAGGCCTGGCTGCGCCTGCAGCGCAGCGACACGGGCGCGGTCGCGAACCTCACCGGCTGGCTGACGACGGTCGTCGCGCGCGTGTGCCTCGATGTGCTGCGGCGCCGCCGCGAGGTCCCGATCGAACGCGCCCCCGCCGAGACGACGCCCGATCCACGCGACGACGCGCAGCTCGCCGAGACGGTCGGCCTCGCGATGCTCGTCGTGCTCGAGGCACTCGATCCGGCGGAGCGGATCGCGTTCGTGCTGCACGACGTGTTCGGCGTGCCGTTCGACGAGATCGCCGACATCGTCGGCAAGTCACCCGAGGCCACGCGCCAGCTCGCGAGCCGGGCCCGCCGCCGCGTGCGAGGCACGCCGGCCGACGAGGCGCTCCTGGCCTCGCGTCGCACGACCGTCGAGCGCGTCATCGCGGCGCTGCGCGCGCGGGACATCGAGGCGATCGTCGCGGCGCTCGATCCCGAGGTCGTCGTGCGCGCCGGCGGCCGCACGCTGCACGGCGCGCGCACCTGGGCGACGAGCGCGGTCGCGTACTCCGAGGCACACGGCCAGACGCACGCCGCGCTCGCACCGGCGCTGCTCGACGGCGTGCCCGGCGCGATCGTCGCGCCGGCCGGTCAGCTCCACACGGCGCTGCGGTTCACGTTCGACGGCGAGCGCGTCGTCGCGATCGACATCACGCACGACACGGCGGGCATCGTGGTCGCCGCGCTCTAGAACCAGCGCTCCGTCCACGTCCACAAGCGCGCGGCGAGCGCGGGATCGATCGCGTACGGCCGCACGCCGGTGTGGCCTTCGGTCGTGACGGGCGCGATGTCGCAGTTCTCGCAGTACACGCCGCCGCGGCCCTCGAGCAGCGGGCTCGTCGCGCAGAACACGGTCGTCGCCGCGCCTTGCTCGACGGTCTTCATGCTGCCGATCGCGCGCGCGCGTGCGATCATCGCCTCGGCCTCGGCGGGCGGGAAGTGGCGGCCGAGGTCCGTCTCGAGGATCACGCCGGGATGCAGCGCGAACGCGCGGATGCCGTCGCGCTGGTAGCGGCGGTCGACCTCGATGGCGAACAGCACGTTCGCCGTCTTCGACTGGCCGTAGGCGATCATCGGATCGTACGCGCGGCGCTCGAAGCTCGGATCCTCGAAGTCGAACGCCGAGCGCATGTGACCGCGCGACGACAGCGCGATCACGCGCGCACCGTCCGCGCGCCGCAGCGCCGGCAGTAGCCGCGCGAATAGCTGCGCGTGGCCGACGTGGTTGACCGCGAGCTGCGACTCGAGCCCGCGTGCGTCGCGCGACAGCGGCACCGCCATGATGCCCGCGTTGTTGACGAGCAGGTGCAGCGGGCGCTCGCCGAAGCGCTCCGCGAACGCGTCGATCGTGGCGGGGGCCGCGAGGTCGAGGGCGTCGACGACGACGTTCGCGAGGCCCGCGAGCGCCTTCTCGGCCTTCGCGCGGTCGCGCGCCGGCACGATCACGTGTGCGCCCGCCGCGGCGAGCACGCGCGTGGTCTCGAGGCCGAGGCCGGCGTAGCCGCCGGTGACGATCGCGGTCTTGCCGTCGAGGCGGATGGTGCCGATGGCCTCGCGCGCAGTCGTCTGCGCACCGAGTCCCGACGGGATCGGTTCTTGACGTGACATGGAATCCTTTCAGCTGCGGGCGGCTCGCCAGCGCAGCGGCGTCGTGCGTTCCCAGGTGCGGAACGCGCGCGCGAACGAGTTGGGCTCGGCGAAGCCGAGCAGAAACGCGATGTCGATCGGCGGCAGCTCCGTCTGCGCGAGCAGCCGGCGCGCGGCGACGCGGCGAACGTCGTCGAGCTGGTCCTGGAACGTCGTGCGCGCCTCGCCGAGGCGGCGCTGCAGCGTGCGTGGGCTGGTGTCGAGGCGGGCCGCGATCGTCTCGATGCTCGGGCGAGCGCCCGCGCTGATCGTCCGCGCGATCGCGACCCGCACGTCGCCGAGGACGGTCCGCTTCGCGGCGAGCTGCGCCTCGAGGCCCGGCACGAGCTGGACGTACGCCGCGCGATTCGCGGTGACGATCGGCGTCGCGAGCGCCCCCGGAGCGAACACGATGCGATCGCGCGGCGCGCCGAACACGATCGGGCAGCGGAAGTGCGAGCGCAGCAGCTGGGCGTGCTGGCGCTTGCGTGCGAGCTCGACGCGCACGGGGGCGGCCCGGCCGGCCGTCATGCGCGCGACGAGCGCGACGTGCGAGGCGAACACCGCGTCGACGACGAGCGGTGGGACCTCGCCGGTCGCGAGCGTCCAGTCGAAGCGCACGCTCGGCTCGCCGTCCTGCACCTCGACGAGCACGTCTTCCGGGCACGTCAGCCGCTTGTACCGGCCGAGCGTGCGCAGCGCATCGCCGAGCGTCGGGGCCTGCTGCGCCGCGAGCGCCGCGACGGAGCGCCCGAACACGGCGAGCCCGAGCGAGAGCCCGAGGTCCGGCCTGTCGTTCGCGGCCGCGACGGTGCGCCAGAACGCGAAGAACTCGTCGGTCGTGAGCTCGCGCGCGGGCGCGGGCACGCCGGCACGGCCCTGCGGCTCGAGCCCACCGGCGCGCGGCTGCGGCTCGAGGATGCCGGCGCGGCGCAGGTGCTCGAGGACACCGTCGCTGATCGTGAGCCGGTCGCGCGCCATGCAGCCACCTTACGGCTGCGCTCGCGGCGCCACAAATCCGATCGCGCCACGCCCACCTCGCCGAGCGGGCAGGGCCGCGCGCGAGCCAACCCGCGGCGGCGGTGACGACGCCAACCGCTAGCGGCGGTTCTTCTTGCGCGCGGCCTTCTCGGCCTTGCGCTTGTCGCGCGCCTTCTGCTTGTCGTTGCTGCGCTGCGCACCGACGAGGCTCTTCGTGCCCGGCGGCGTGTAGCCCTTCGGCATGCCCGGGAGGTTGCCGACCGGCACGCCCGGCAGGTTCGGCATGTTCGGCATTCCGCCCGCCATGCCTTCGAGGCCCGGCGGCAGGCCGCCGCCGCCCGCCATCAGCGCGTTGATGTCCATGCCGGCGAGCTTCTTCATCTGGCTGAACTGCTTGAAGCCGGGGATCTTGCCCATCAGGCCCGTCGACGCGCCGAGCTGCACCATCATCTGGCGCATCTGCGCGAACTTCTGCAGCAGGTCGCGGACCTCCTGCTCGCCGCGGCCCGAGCCCTTCGAGATGCGCACGACGCGGCGGTTGTCGAAGTCGGCGCGGCGGCGCTTCGCCATCTTGCCGCTCGTCGTCGCGAAGTCTTCCCACGAGGTGGTCACGAACACCTGCGGATTCGTGCGCTCCTCGATCGTCATCGACGAGATCATCGCCTCGATCTTGACGAGCTCCTTGTCGTCGAGGTTCACGCCCTCCGGCAGGCCGCCCGAGAAGAACGGCAGCTTCTCGAACAGATCCTTGAGCGAGCCCATCTTCTGGATGAGCCGGATCTGCTCGAGGAAGTCCTGCATGTCGAACTTGCCCTTGAGCATGCGGAGGGCGTCTTCCTCCGCCTTCTCCGCGTCGACGACCTGCTCGAAGTCCTTGACCAGGCCGACGATGTCGCCCATGCCGAGGATGCGCGACGCGAGGCCTTCGGGCCGGAACTCCTCGAGCTTGTCGAGCGACTCGCCCATGCCGAGGAACTTGATCGGCTTGCCCGTGATCTCCTTGACCGACAGCGCCGCGCCACCGCGGGCATCGCCATCGAGCTTGGTCATGATCACGCCGTCGAGGTTGAGGCGCTTGTTGAACGTATCGGCGACGTTGACCGCGTCCTGACCGGTCATCGCGTCGAGGACGAGGAAGATGTTCGCCGGCGTGACGGCCTTGTCGATGTCCTCGAGCTCCTGCATCAGCGGCTCGTCGATCGCGAGCCGGCCGGCGGTATCGAAGATCACGACGTCGCAGCCCTTCGTCGCGGCCTGCTCGTTCGCCTCGCGGCAGATCGCGACCGGATCCTTGCCCTCCGCCGAGTAGACCGGCATGTCGAGCTGGCGGCCGAGCGTCTTGAGTTGCTCGACGGCGGCCGGGCGGTAGATATCCGCCGCGACGAGCATCGGCTTCTTCTTGTGCGTCTTCTCGAGGTAGCGCGCGAGCTTGCCGACGGTGGTCGTCTTGCCCGAACCCTGGAGGCCGCAGACCATGATGCCGGTCGCGCCCTTCTTCGCCCACTTCAGCTCGGTCTGGACCGGGCCCATCATCTTGATGAGCTCGTCCTGACAGATCGCGACGAACGCCTGCTCCGGAGTGATCGTGCGCGTGCCGTATTCCTGGCTCTTCGCGCGCAGCTCGACCTGCTTGCCGCGCGCAGCCTCCTTGACGCGCTCGAGGAACCGCTTGACGACGCGGAACTCGACGTCGCCTTCGAGCAGCGACAGCCGGACGTCGCGGAGTGCCTCGTCGATGACGTCGTCCGTGAGCTCGGCGACGCCGGTCAGCCGCTGGCGAGCGGCGCGAAAGCCTTTGGCGAGAGTCTCCAGCACAGACGGTCCCTATAGCATGTTAGGGACCTGGCTCGTAGACGACGAGATAGGCGTAATCCGCCTGAAGATTCTGGGTATGCAGCCCCGGGTTCCCGGTCCGGACCTCGGGCGGTGGGGCCGCGGCGTCGGCGGGCGGCGAGGTCGCGCTGCAGTCGAGGTTCGCGCTGCTGTAGGCGAGGCGCAGGTGCCCGGACTCGCCGACCTGGAAGCTCGCGCCGAGCTGGTACTGGCCGTTGATCGAGTACGGCGAGACGAACATCTGCACCTCGAGGTCGCGCGTGCTCGCCATCTGCGGGTTGTCGAACAGGCCGCAGCGGTAGCCGCCGACCGTGCCGGTCGAGCCGACCTCGGCGACGGCCTCGACGGAGCGATACGTGTCCGTCGTCGACGGCAGCGCCGTCATCGTGTACGCCGTCTCGACCCAGCCGTGATCCGAGACCAGCGGCGCGAGCGCCATGGCGAACGAGGGGACGCGCAGCTTGCCGCCGACGACGGTGATGCTGCTGTCGAGCGTCCAGCCGGCGGGCGGCGCGTCGAAGCCCTCGAACAGCGCGATGTGGTCGGCTGCGCCCGGCTCGGGATCGCACGCATCGCCGACCCCGTCGCCATCGGTGTTCGCCTGCGCCGGGTTCGCCGTCGCCGGGCAGTTATCGCAGGCGTTGCCGACGCCGTCGCCATCCTCGTCGTGCTGGTCGGCGTTCGCGACCGCCGGGCAGTTGTCGCGCGCATCGGGCACGCCGTCGCCGTCACGATCGCCGGGCGGCCCATCCGGCACGTCGACTGCGCCATCGACCGCCGCATCGCCCGCCATGCGCTCGCACGTGTACGTCAGCGGCGCGCAGACGAGGCCGCTCGGGCACGTGCCGCCGCTCCCGCACGCCGCGCCCGCCGGTGGCACGGGGCTGTAGCAGCCGAGCAGTCCCACGCAGCCGGCGAGACAGGCTGCGAGCAGGACGGCGCGCACGGGGCCATTGTACTCCGAGGGGCCCTCGGTTCGACGAGAACATCGGTTCTCGCCCGGGTAACGCCCCGCTAGGCGCGGCCCGGGTGACGTGCGTTCGCGCGCACCTCGGGGTCGGGATCCGCGGTCAGGCGGTCGACGATGTCGGTGCCGAGCGTCGGCCGGCGTACCCAGGCCGCCCGCGCCACGACCGCGCGGACCTTCGCATCGGGGTCGCGCGCGAGGTGGTCGAGCACGACGTCGTCGCCGACGAGCCGGAACGGGAACTCGAGCGCGTACGCGATCGCGATCCGGCGCAGCGGGTCTTCGCTGAGCGCCCACGTCGTCGCGAGGTGCGTCGCCTCGAGCGGGGCTTGCTCGCACAGCGCGTGCGCGAGCTGGCGGCCGAGCATCGATGCCGCATCGCACGGATCGAGGTTCTCGCGATCGATCGGGACGTCCGCATCGAGCTCGGCGCTCGGCGTGGCAGCCGCGGCGGTCGCCGCCGGCGATCCGGACAGGGCGAGCACGGCGAGCAAGCGCCGCAGCGAAATCCTGTGCATGGGTCCGGGCAACGTGGACACGGGCTCCCTCGACGTCAAGACAGCTGCAGGCGCCGAAACATTCCTGGTAGCCTCCCCGACCGATGAGGAGAGCCGTGTGGATCCTCGCCGCATGTGGAGGTCACGCTGCCGCGCCGCCGCCGGCCGCGCCCGTGACGCCATCTGCCCCGCGCGAAGCCGCTCGCCCCACGCCGCCGCCCGCGCCGCCGGAACAACCGGCGGATCCAGCGTCGGGTGCCTTACGGTGCGCGCTGCAGTCGACGGACGAGCTCGTGATCGACGGCATCCTCGATGACTGGCGCGATGTCCCGACCACCGCGCGCATCGGCGCCGCGCCCGACGGGCAGATCGCGCTGCGGTGCGCGTGGGACGGCACGCACCTCGCGTTCGCGGTGTCGGTCGTCGATGACAAGATCGTCCGCGTCCCGTCGGGGCACGGCCACGAGGACCACGTGTCGTTCTCGCTCGCCGCGGGCGGCAAGCCGATGCGGTTCGACGTGTATCCCGGCACGTCGATCGCGAAGCCGCGCTCGACCGGCGCGCCCGCACAGCTCGGCGACTCGCTGCAGCCGAACGGCTTCTCCGTCGAGGCGCGCGTACCCGCGGCCGCGATCGCGAGCTTCTCCGGATCGACGCCGCAGATCGACGTCAAGATCGTCTTTCACGACGCGGATCGCGCGACGGGCGGCGACGACGCCGACCTCGAGATCGCGCAGCCGCTCGAGCTCTCCGATCGCAAGGACCTGCTCGACGACTTCCTGCACACCGTTCACCTCGCGAAGGCCGACCTCACGCGCGACGAGCTCGTCGATCTCGATCCGGATCGCAAGGGCAAGGAGCGCCTCGTCGCCGGCGGCACGGTGATCGGCGTGCTCACCGATCAGTTCGCGTACGTGTCGATGCCGGCGAAGCCGTCGCGCATCGAGCTGCTGCCGCTGGGCCCGCACGGGCAACAGGTGATCGCGGCGGTCGTGCGGCAGACCGGGAACGGCGGCTCGCGCGACGTGCTCATGCTGTGGACCGTGTGGAGCGGCCAGCTCTCGCCGCTCAAGAACATCGAGATCCGCAAGGAGCTCGGCGGCAACGTGCTGTCGTCGACGTACAAGGTCGACAAGGGCAAGCTCGTGATCGTGCCGCAGCCCGCGGTCGGCTTCACGAAGGACACGTACGCCGAGGAACCCGCCGACGACGCCGAGCCGATCCTGCTGCCGTGGGCCGACAAGCCGTCGGTGTACGTGCTCAAGGGTGCCGACCTGGAGAAGAAACGCTGATGCCGACCTTTCCGCGACGCGCGCTGCCCGCGATCACCGACCTCGCCGTGCGCCTGCTCGACAGCCGCAAGACCGGCACGCCCGGCGACGCGTTCGCGCGCGAGCTGCTCCTCCGCCTCCCCGAGGTCTTCGAGCGCCACGGCCTCGACGGCGTGCTCGCGCAGCTGCCGGCCGGCTTCGACGACGATCGCGACGTGCAAGCCGCGCTCGCGGCCCGGCTCGATGCCGCGGATCTCGATGGCGGCGGCCCGCGCAACGCACGCCCCGGCAAGGTCGCTGACTGCGTGCTCGGCGCGCTCGACCTCACGCTCGCCGACGAGCACGATCGCACGATCGAGCTTCCCGCCGCCGTTCGCGACGAGGTCGCCGCGGCACTCGGCCACGGCCTCGACGCCGAGCTCGCACCCGCGCGGCTGCGCGACGCGATCGTCACGGACGCACGCGCCCGCTGCGCGCCCGAGCACGTGGCCGCGTTCGGCAAGATCACCGCGCAGCTCGACGATCGCGGCCTGCGCATGCTCAAGCAGCCGAAGGTGCCGCTCGATGCGTCGCAGGCGATCCAGCGCGCGCTCGGCGAGGCACGCGACCACGTGATCGGTCGCGTGGCGAGCTCCGCGATCGATCGTGCTCGCGCGGTGCTCGAGCGCGCGTCGCCACCGGCCGCCGCCCGCATCGACGAGCCCGTCACGCTGGCGCTGACGCCGCGCCAGGTCGCGATCGCGCGCGTGTGTGACGACCGCGCCTCGAAGGTCGCGGAGAGCGTCGTCGCGATGCTCGTCGACGCGCTGGCCGAGCTCGTGCCGCTGGCGTGGCGCGCGGCGGAGGTCGCGGCGCGCACGTACAGCCCGCGCGAGACGTTCGCGGTCGGCGACGCGATCGATCATCCCAAGCTCGGCCGCGGGGTCGTCACCGCGGTCGCCGGCCAGAAGATCGACGTCCAGTTCGGCGACTCGAAGGCCACGCTGGTGCACGCTCGCGCCTGATGCTGACCAACCGCTCCGCTCCGCACGCGCGCCTCGCCCCCGTCCTCACCGTCTCCGATGTTCGCGCCGCGGTCGCGTGGTACGCGCGCGCGTTCGGGTTCGTCGAGCACGTCCAGATCGGCGAGGGCCACCGCGCGCAGCTCGGGATCCCGGGCGCGGGCGCGGAGCTCGTGGTCGCGGAGGTGCGGCCGGGCCGCCGCGTTCCGAGCGCAGACCGTTCGCACCAGCTGATGCTCAAGGTCGAGGACTGCGCCGCGACGGTGGACCGCGCGGTGGCTGCCGGCGCGACGCTCGCCGATCCGATCGCCGACTGGCCGTATGGCGAGCGGCAGGCCGCGGTCACCGATCCATTTGGCCACCAATGGATTCTCAACCAGACGTTGCGCGATACCGCACCCGAGGAGTGGGGCGGCGTCACCGTCACGCCGCGCTGACGTTGCGCTGGCGCACGGGATGCATGGCGTCTCCGCCAGGAGAATACCTATGGCGAAGGGATTTCGTGAGTTCCTGCTCCGCGGCAACGTCGTCGAGCTCGCAGTGGCGGTCGTCATCGGCACGGCGTTCACCGCCGTCGTCACGGCGATCACGACCTCGCTGCTGCAACCGCTCATCAACATCTTCCTCGGCGGCGGCGTGTCGGGCGGCAAGATGCACTGGATGGGTCAGGTCTTCGACTTCGGCGCCGTCATCAACGCGATCATCACGTTCGTGACGATCGCGGCGGTCGTCTACTACCTCATCGTCGCGCCGATGCGCCGGCTCGCGCCGAAGAAGGAAGCGCCGCCCCCGCCGGAGACGGAGACTTCACTGCTCGCGCAGATCCGCGATCTGCTGCGCCAGCAGTCACCGCAGCACTGACGCGCGCTACTCGGAGTTGCTCGCCGCGCGGCCGTCTTCGTACGGCAGATCGGCGTAGTCGTCGCGATAGAGCGTGCCGACGTGCCGCGACACGAAGACCTCGATCAGATCCGGGTCGTACATCTTGCCGGCGGTCTTGCGCAGCACGGCCTCGCACTCCTCGAGCGGAAGCGCCGCCTTGTACGGGCGGTCGGTGGCCATCGCGTCGTACGCGTCGGCGATCGCGACGATGCGCGCGGCGAGCGGGATCGCGTCGGCGACCATCTTGTCGGGATAGCCCGTGCCGTCCCAGCGCTCGTGGTGGTTGCGCACGGCGCCGATGATCGGCTTGAGCATCTCGATCTTGGACGCGATCTCGTAGCCTTTGACCGGGTGCTCGCGCATGTGGATCCACTCGTTCTCGTCGAGCGGGCCCGGCTTGAGCAGCACGGCGTCCTTGATGCCGATCTTGCCGATGTCGTGCAGGAACGCGCCGAACTCGAGCGTCTCGAGGCCGTCCGCGGGATAGCCCGCCTCGCGCGCGAGCACGAGCGAGTAGGCGGCGACGCGGCCGCAGTGGCCCTTCGTGTACGGGTCCTTCGCTTCGATCGCCTCGGCGAGCCCGAACAGCGCCTGCCGGTTGGCCGCCTTGAGCTTCTCGTACGACTCCTCGAGCTCCTTCGTGCGCTCCTTGACGACCGTATCGAGGAGCAGCTCGCGGCGCTGCAGCTTGGTCTGGTCGAGCGAGAGCTTGCGGACGAGCTCGCGCTGCTGCTCGACGAGGTTGAGCAGCTTGACGCCCTCACCGACGAGCGCGACGAGCCGGCTGCGCTCCGACGGGCGTGCGACGAGCCGGATGATCGTGCCCTCGTGCGCGGGACGGTAGTCGAGCTCGACGGCCTCGTCGGGCGACGACACGAGCGCGATGCGCAGCGCCTCGGGGGCGTGGAGGATCGAGGCCTCGAGCAGGCCGACGCCGTCGAACGCGCCCGCGTTCTGGAACGCGACGATGACGTGCGCGGGCTGCGAGCGCAGCTTGTTGAGCGCCTCCACCGTCGAGCGCGCGGTCTCGACCGCGAGGCCGACGGAGCCGAGCAGCTCGGCCAGCTCGCCCAGTGCCTCGGGCTGAGGATGAGCGACGAGCGCGCGAAACCGACCCTTCACCTTCGTGACTATATCCGTGGCGAAGGGGCTCGCAACGGGTAGATTCCACACGCGTGCAAGAAGAGGTCACGGGCAATACACAAGGATTGAAGGCCAGCGAGATCAAGGCGCTGGAGAGGCTGTACCGGAGGCGCGTGGCGCCGACGGAAGTCGTCAGTCCCGAGCTAGCGTCCCAGCTGGGACAGCAGTCGGCGGAGCTGCACCGGCAGGTCGGCGTGCTGATCGATCGGCGCGGCGCCGTGCAGCACGTCATGGTCGGCGATGCGTCGAAGATCTTCCTGCCCGAGCTCGGCCGTATCCGCGGCGGCGCCGGCCGGTTCCGCGGTCTGCGCCTGGTGCACACGCACCTACGTGGCGAGCCGCTCACGCGCGACGACCTGACCGACCTCGCGCTGCTGCGCCTCGACGCGGTGGCGGCGGTCGCCGTCGACGCGGCCGGACGGCCCGGCAAGCTGTTCATCGCGCACATGGTGCCGGATGCGGCCCCCGTGGAGCTGCCCGCGGAGCAGGCGACGGCGCCGCGCACGAACTTCGTCGAGCTGATCGCGCGGATCGAGCAGCAGTTCGGCCGGGCGCACCGCGTCGCGGCGACGGACCGCGGCAAGGACCGTGCACTGATCGTACACGTCGCGCTCGGCGGCAAGAAGGACAGCGAGGCGCGCGTCGCCGAGCTGCGCGAGCTGTGTCGTACGGCGGGCGTCAAGGTGCTCGACGTGATCATCCAGCGCCGGCCGGAGGCGGACCCGAAGTTCCTCGTCGGCCGAGGCAAGCTCGACGAGATCCTGCTGCGCGCGATGCAGCTCGGTGCCGAGGTCGTGATCTTCGACCCGGATCTCACGCCCGGGCAGGCGAGGGCGATCAGCGAGGCGACCGACATGAAGGTCCTCGATCGCACGATGCTGATCCTCGATATCTTCGCGCAGCACGCGACGAGCCGGGACGGCAAGCTGCAGGTCGAGCTCGCCCAGCTGCGCTACGCGCTGCCGCGTCTGATCGAGAAGAACACGATGATGTCGCGCCTCACCGGCGGCATCGGCGGGCGCGGTCCCGGCGAGACGAAGCTCGAGATCAACCGCCGCCGCGCGCGCGAACGCATCCACCTGCTCGAGAAGCGCCTCGAAGACCTCGCCGACGACCGCCGGCTGCGCCGCAAGCAGCGCTCGCAGCGCGAGCTGCCGATCATCGCGATCTGCGGCTACACGAACGCCGGCAAGTCGACGCTGCTCAACGGCCTGACCGAGGGCGACGCGCTCGCCGAGAACAAGCTGTTCGCGACGCTCGATCCGATCTCGCGGCGGCTGCGCTTCCCGCAGGAGCGCGAGGTGATCATCACCGACACGGTGGGCTTCATCCGCGACCTGCCGAAGGAGCTGGTCGCCGCGTTCCGCGCGACGCTCGAGGAGATGGATGACGCCGATCTGTTGATCCACGTCGTCGACGCGAGCGATCCGGATCGCGACCAGCAGATCCGCGCCGTCGACGGCATCCTCGGCGATCTCGGCCTCGCCGAGAAGCAGCGCATCCTCGTGTGGAACAAGGCCGATCGGCTCGAGCCCGGCGACGCCGACCATCTCGCGCAGCACGGGGGCGGCTTCGTCG
Source organism: uncultured Kofleriaceae bacterium (assembly GCA_964446175.1). Taxonomy (GTDB): domain Bacteria; phylum Myxococcota_A; class Polyangia; order Haliangiales; family Haliangiaceae; genus JABFXX01. Next base: position 52,111 of record CAYUNM010000009.1, on the reverse strand, counting down.
TCTCGGCGCTCGACCGCGCGACGTTCGGCCCGCTGCTGCTCGGCATCGAGCGCGCGCTGTGGAAGCAGGGCCACGACACGCACGCGGCGCGCGCCGCGCACGGCTAGCGCCATTCACGGCACGACGTGCGCCAGCAAGCACCGCGCGGGCGCGGCTCTGCTAGCTTCGGCGCATGGCTCGGTGGGTGGTCCTCGCGTACGGCGTCGCCTGTTACCTCGCGTTCGGCGCGGTGTTCGCCGCGCTCGCGCTGTTCGCCTCGAACGCGGGCATCGTGCGCGGCGTCGATACGGCGCCCGCCGGCACGCTGTGGATCGACCTCGCGTGGATCGCGCTGTTCGGCGTGTCGCACAGCGTGCTCGCGCGGCCGTGGGCGAAGCGCGCGCTGCCCGCGGTGATCGAGCGCTCGACGTACGTGCTCGTCGCGAGCGCCGCGCTCGGGCTGATGATGTGGCAGTGGCGCGCGGACCCGCGGCTCGTGTGGCACGTGACGTCGCCGGCGCTGCGCGCGCTCGTGTGGGGCGCGTGGGGCCTCGGGGCAGCGATCGCACTCTTCTCGACGTTCCTCACCGATCACTTCGACCTGTTCGGCCTGCGGCAGGTGTGGATGTTCGCGCGCGGCGTGCCGTACACGCCGGTGCGGTTCGTCGAGCGCTCGCTGTATCGCCACGTGCGGCACCCGATGATGAGCGGCCTCATGCTCTGGCTGTGGGCGACGCCCGACGGCACGATCGGGCACCTCGTCTTCGCGGCCGCGATGACGCTCTACATCGCGATCGGCGTCGCGTTCGAGGAGCGCGGGCTCGCGCGGGCGCACGGCGCGGCGTACGAGGCGTATCGCGAGCGCGTCCCCGCGTTCGTGCCGCGATTCCGGCGCCAGGCCACGAGCCCGACGCGCTAGATCCCGAGCACGGCGAGCACGCGGTCGTTCGGCGCGCTCGTGATCTCCGTCGAGCCGAGCTCGAGCTCGCCGGCCGAGGCGAGCGTCATCGCGATCGTCGACGGGCCGATCGCGGCGAGCCGGATGATGCTCTGATCGCCGTCGCCGCCGACGACGCCGAGCAGGCGCGTCGGGCCGCTCGCGGAGAGCTCGACGACGACGATGTCCTCGCCGCGCGGCGTGTAGGTCGTGCCGCCGATCGTCACGGGGGCCGAGACGGTGTAGGCGCCGATCACGCGCGTGCCGACGACGGCGAGCTCCGCCGTGCTCGGCAGGCGATACGCGCCGGTCAGCGCACCCGTGCTGTCGAACCACGCGACGATGCCGGCGCCGTCGCTCGCGGGGAGCAGCGTGCCGTCGATCGTGACGTCGCCGGGCGCGGCGATCGAGCCGATGCAGCCGCCGCCGAGGGCGGCGACCGAGCCTTCGTTGAAGTACGAGTCCTGGCCCGGCGAGCCGAAGCCGCGGACGAAGCGCGCGGTGCCGGTCGCGTCGAGCCGCGCGAGCAGCGCATCGGCGGAGCCGACGTAGGGCAGGGCCTTGCCGAATTCGGTGAGGCCGGCGCCCTGGTAGCCGCCGAGCATGCACAGCTCGCTGCCGTCGAGCGCGATCGGACCGGCCGTGACCTGCATGCCGCCCGTCATGCCGATTGCCCACAGCGCGTCGGGCTGCGCATCGGAGAGGTGCGCGATGTAGCCGTTCGGGTCGGCGCCGGCGGCGGGCAGGGCGGTCGCGCCGAACGCGAGGCCCATCGAGTAGATGCCGGACGTGAGGATGGTGTCGTCGGGCAGCACGCGGACGTTCCACGCCTGCGCGTTCGAGCCGCTGGCCGTCCCGAGCGCGACGCGCGCCACGATGCCCGCGGGATCGACCGACAGGATGATCGGATCCTGGCGCGCCGCCGACACGTTGCAGGCGCCGCCGCCGCCGTTGCCGAACGCGAGGCCCGCGACGAGCGCGGTGTCGCCGCGCATCGTGATGCCGCGGAGGTCGCACGTCGTCGACGCGTCGAGCACGGTCGCCGAGACGAGCGAGCCCGTCGCGTCGAAGCGGGCGACCGCGCTGCTGAGGTTCGTCGCGGTGCCGGTCAGCGGCTGGCCGGCGATCGTCGTGGAGCCGTTGAACGCGTACGCGATGACGGGCGCACCGGCGGTGCCGGCCAGCGGCATGAAGCGCACGTTGTTGCCGATCGTGACGGCCCAGCGCACGGGCCCGGCGGAGCCGGTCGCGTCGTCCGGCGGGCGCGCGTCCTCGCCCGGGCCGCCCTCGAACCCGAGGCGTCCGCACGCCGCCACTGCGAGCAGCAGGATCCCGGTGCGCACTACGACGTGGGCGGTTTGTCGGCGCCGGGGCCGGGAGGGAATCCCGGCCCGTCCACCTTCGGTGGGTTGCCCTGATCGTCCAGCACCGTGAGCGCGATGGCCATCGCCTTGCGTGCGCGCGCGACCATCGCCTCGTCTGTCTTGATCTTCTGGTACGCGCGGAGCACCTGCTCCTGGTAGCTCGTGTTCTCGGCCTCGATCGCCTCGATCTCCTTGCGGAGGTCGGCGATCCGCTGGTCGCGCTCGGCGATCGCGGCGGCGTGCGCGCGCAGCTCGGCGTTGCGGTCGGCGATCGTCTGCACGGCGGAGGCGAGCTCGCCTTCCGAGCGCTTGATCGTGTCACGCGCCGACGACAGCCCGCGCTTGAGCTCGTCGCGCTCGGCGGCCAGCTCGCCCAGCTTCGCCGCGTGCTCTTCCTTCAGCGCCGTCACGGCGCGGCCGTGCTCGGCATCGGCGACGGCCTTCTGCTTGAGGAAGTCGCCGTTCGCGACCGCGAGCGCGCGCTCGTGCGTCGCCTTCTGCTCGGCGAGGGCCGCGGCGTGCGCCTTCTCGAGCTCGGCCTTCTCGGCGTGGAGCTTCGCGATCGCCTCGTCGGCGGTCTTCTTGAGCGCGAGCATCGCGGTCTTTGCCTCGCCGACCTCGCGCTGCGCCGTCTCGTGGACGGACGCGAGCTCGGCCTCGTGCTTGGCCTGCGCGTCGGCGAGCGCGACTCGGTGCGACTCGGCGGCGCGGCGCGCACTGTCGATGAGCTGCTCGCGGTCGTCGTGCAGCTTCGCGCGCTCGGCCTCGTGCTGCGCCTGCAGCTCGGAGACGGCGCTCTGGTGCTGCGCGTGGAGCTCGCCCTTGTGCGCCTCGTGCTGCGCGATCAGGTCGTCGAGCTCGCGCTTCGCCGTCGCGAGCTGCGCCTGGTGGCCGGCCGTCGCGGCGTCGAGCTGCTGCTTGAGCTGGGCGAGCGCCGCGGAGTGCGACTGCGCCTCGCGCTCGCGCTGGTCCTGGTGCTCTTCCTCGATCGACTCGATCGCGGCGGCGTGCTTCGCGGCGAGCTGCTCGATCTCCGAGGCGTGCGCGACGCGCAGATCGGCGGCCGTCTTCTCGCCGTTCGAGCGCGCCTCGGCGAGGTCGGCCTTCAGCGCGACGATCTCGCTCGCGTGCCGCTTCTCCATTCCGGAGACGATCTCCTGGTGCTCCGCGGCGTTCGCGCGGCGCACCTCCTCGACCGCCTCGTTCATCAGCGCGATGCGCGTCGCTTCGGCATCCTCGCGCTGCTGCGCGAGCACGGCCTCCGCCTCGGCGCGCTGCGCGGCGAGCGCGGCATCGGCCTCGGAGCGGACCTTCGCGAGCGCGGCCTCGGACTCCGTGCGAGCCTTCAGGAGCGCGGCCTCGGCGTCGGCGCGCTGCTTGGCGAGCGCGGCGTCGGCCTCCGAGCGGACCTTCGCGAGCGCGGCGTCGGCGTCGGCGCGCTGCTTGGCGAGCGCGGCATCGGCGTCGGCCTTCAGCTTGGAGAGCGCGGTATCGGCGTCGGCGCGCGCGGCGGCGACCTTCATCTCGGCCTCCTCGCGCACGGCCGCGACCTGCTGCTCGGCGTCGGCGCGCGCGGCGGCGATCTTCGCATCCGCGTCCTGGCGCGCGGCGGCGGCCTTCTGCTCGGCCTCGTCGCGGGCGGCGGCGACCTTCGCATCGGCGTCGGCCTTCGCGTGGGCGAGCTTCTGCTCGACGTCCTCGCGCGCGGCGGCGATCGCGCCACCGGCCTCGCTGCGGGCGGCCGCGACGGCGGCATCTGCCTCGCTGCGCGCGGCGGCGATCGCGGCCTCGGACTCGCTGCGGAGCTGCTCGACCTCCGCCTGGTGGCGCGACACGAGCTGCTCGCGCTCGGCGCGCAGCGTGCGCTCGGCCTCGGATGCGCTCGCGGTACGGCGCTCGCGCTCGGCGGTCAGCTCCTGCTCCAGCGCGGCGCGCGCGGCTTCGAGCGCGGCGACCTTGCCCGTCGCGTCCTGCTCGAGGCGGGCGAGCTGCGTCGCGTGATCGGCGAGCTTGGCCTCGTGCTCGCTGCGCAGGCCGGCGAGCTCGCTCTTCGTCTTGTCGTGCGCGGCCTCGTGGCCGGCGGCCCGCTCCTCGGCCGCCGCGAGCAGCTTCTGGAGGTTGCCGCCCTCGAGCAGCCGCTCCTCGAGCTGGCTGTTCTTCGCCTCGAGCGCGGTCTTCGCGTGCGTGACCTGATCGATCCGCGACTGCAGGTCGGCGAGTTGCTTCGTCTGCGCATCGAGATCGACCCGCAGCTGCTTGATCTCCTTTTCCTTGGCGAGGTTCGCCTCGCGCAGGTTGAGGAACTGCGCCTCGCGGCCGCCGCCCTTCGTCGCGGACTCGGCCTGCGCGCGCGCCCGCTCGAGCTCGTTCTTGAGCTGCGCGATCTGCCGCTCGAGCTCGCCGATCTTGCGCAGCGACTTGCGGTCGTACACGCCGCTCTGCTCGCGGTCGGCGTCCTGCGCGACCGCGTCGAGGCCGAGGTCGACCGCGGGATGCGAGCCGCTGCCCGGCCCACGCACCGGCCGCGGCTCGGGACGCGGCTCCTCGACGGCCAGCGGCGCGGCCATCACCGTCGCGGCCTCGTGGACCTCGGGCGCCGCCGTCTCGACGGGGCGCGGGCCCTGCGTCTGCCGCCCGGGGCGCGGCGCGGACGTGATCACCGGCTCGCTCTGCGCGCGCATCGGAGGTGCGGGCTCGGCGGGGCGCGCGGGCTCGGCCGGGGGCTCGTAAGGCTGCGGCTCGTCGCCGGGGAAGTCGTCGGCGAGCTCGACGGGGACATCCTCGTCGATCGGCTCGAGCTCGGCGTCGTCGAGCATGATCGCGGGCGACGACTCGAGCGTCACCGTCGAGGCGACCTGCGTGGGCGCCGGCGCGAGCGGCTCGTCGAACGGATGCGGCTCCTCGTGCGGCGCCGGCTCCTCGAGGTCCAGCGGCTCCTCGAGCGGAGGCGGCGCGTTGACGACGATCGCGGGCTCGCTGACGACGATCGCCGACTCGCTGACCGCGATCGCCGGCATGCTGACCGGCGCCTGCGAGTCCGCGATCCGGCTCACGGTCTCGAAGTCATCGGGCGGCGCGGCGTCGTCGTGCACCGGCGTCGGCACGCTCTCCATGTCGGTGAGCGCCATCTTCGGCGCGGCCGGCTCCGGCTCGGGCTCGGCGTGGTCCTCGATGACGTGCGGCACGGGCTCGGGGATCGCCGACGCATCCGCCGCGGGCCCCACCTCCGGCGCGTCGCCGCCGAGCAGGGATGCGAACGCCGCATCGGTCTCCGCATCGACGAGCTGATCGAGCTTGATGCCCGAGCCGGGACCGACGGTGGCTGCCTCGTGGACGAACTCGTTGGCGCCGTCGTCCGCCGCGACGGTCTCGTCGAGCACGACATCGCCATCGGCGATCTCCATCGGGATCTCGTCCTCGACCGGGATCGACACCTCGTCCTCGCTCGGCTCCCCGAGCACGATCAGGTTGTCGACCTTGCCGACGAGCTCGTGGACGCTCATGTCGCGCTTGTCGATGTACTCGTCGGCGTGCGTCTTGAGGCCGCGATGCTTCGCGAAGCTATCGGCGCTGACGCTCGACGTCGTGAGCAAGATCGGCACCTTCGAGAGCGCGCCCTTCTTGCACTTCTGGAAGACCTTGTAGCCCGTCTTGTCGGGCTCGTCGACGGCGATGACGATCAGCGACGGCGCATCCGCGGCCGCCAGCGCGAGCGCCCGATCTGGATCGGGCTCGGTCAGCACGACCACACCTTTGTAGCGAGCGAGCTCGCTGGTGAGGGTGTCGCGGAAACCGGTGTCGGCGTCGATCAAGAGAACGCGTCGGTTCATGCCCCGACGCGATCATATCCCAGTTACCGGGGCGGAAGCAGACCGCTGCCAGCGAGCCAGACCAGCTCGTTCGGGCTGATGTCGGGCGCGTAGTAGATGAACCCGTTGTGGCGTCGGGAATCCACGTAGGTGACGAACGTCTGGCCGTCCTGCTGGAGCACGTGCATCGTGCGGTCGCCGATCTTCACGCCGTCGCCGTCCTGCATCTCGTCGTCGCCGACGTCGCGGACCGCGATGACCTTGGCGACGAACCGCCGGCCCTCCAGGTCCATCTGATACGCGAGCAGCGCGCCGTCGTGGCCGTTGACGCCCCCGGGCAGGAGTGCCGTGCCCAGCAGGTTGTCGTTCGGCTGCGGATCGAGCTCGAAGTTCGCGTGCAAGAAGCTCGTCGTCTGCGGATCGCGCTGCATCGGCAGCTGCCGCATCTGCTGCTTCACGGCCGCGCGCGCCATGGGGCTGACCTCGCGCTCGTCCGCCGGCTTCACGCCGATGAACACCGCGATCGCGGCCGCCGCCGCGAGCATCGCGCTGCCGGGCAGCAGGTATTGCGACCACCGCCGGCGCGCCACGCGATCCTCGCCATCGAGCGCCCGCGCGATCTTCGCGCGCAGCATGTCCGGTGCGGGCGGCGCCACGAGTGCGCGCCTGAGCAGCTCCTGATCCCCGCGCTCGCCATCGACGTGCGCGCGACAGGCCGCGCACTCCGTCAGGTGAGCCTCGAGCTCGTGCCGCTCTTCACCGGCGAGCTCGTCGTCGAGATACGCCATTGCCAGAGTATCGATGCTCTCACAGAGACTCATTGCGAACCCTCACGCGCCTTACGGGTGGCGCGGTACTTCTCGAGGTCGATCGTCTTGTCTTCGCTCTTCACGTAACCCTCGGCGACCGCGAAATCGCGCAGCGCCGCCGCGAGCAACTTCCGTCCACGAAACAACCGGCTCATCACGGTGCCGACAGGGCACTCCATGATCTCCGCGATCTCCTTGTACGACAGCCCCTGCATGTCACAGAGGATCACCGCCGTGCGGAAATCATCGGGCAGCGAGTCGAGCGCGCGCTGAACATCATCGCTGACGCTGTTGTTCAGCATCATCTGCGCGGGCGACTGCTTGTCCCCGGCCGCCGCCTGCACGAGCACGCCATCGGTGGCGTCCTGCTCGGCGCTCGCTGCATCGAGCACCTCGCGGCTGCGCTTCTTGCGCTGATACTCGTTGATGAACGTGTTCGTCACGATGCGGAGCAGCCACGCCTTGCAGTTCGAGTCCTGCTGGAACGAGTCCCAGAACCGATACGCGCGCAGCAGCGAATCCTGGACGAGATCCTCGGCGTCGCGCGCGTTCCGCGTCAGGCGATAGGCCGCCCCATACAGCGCGTCGAGGTGCGCCAGTGCCTGGCGCTCGAACTCGGTGCGCTTGTGCCTGGAGGCGAGCATTCGATGGGTACTACCGGTCCCCACCCCCATATTGTTCCCACGTCGCGCTGATGCGCAAGTGGGCGTTTCGCTTACGCTTTGAACGGCGTGTGGGCGACGTTGAGCGCCTCGGCCACCGCGGCGTGCGGCACCGTGCCCTTGTACGTGTTGATGCCCGTGACGATGTGCGGGATGGCAGCGACGGCCTTCTCGAGGCCGCCATCGGCGAGCGCCACCGCGTACTTGATCGTCGCGTTGGTCAGCGCGTACGTCGACGTGCGCGGCACCGCGCCCGGCATGTTCGCGACCATGTACGCGGTCACGCCGTGCAGGTCGTACGTCGGGTTGTCGTGATAGGTCGGCTTCGCGCCTTCCACGCAGCCGCCCTGGTCGATCGAGACATCGACGATCACCGAGCCCGGCTCCATCTGCTTGATCATCGCGGCCGTGACGAGCCGCGGCGCGCGCGCGCCCGGCAGCAGCACCGCGCCGACGACAAGATCACTCTCGTGAACCGCGCGCTCGATGCTCAGCGGATCGCTGTACTGCGTGCTGATGCGCCCGCCGTAGATGTCATCGAGGTACGCGAGCGTCTTCAGGTTCACATCGAGCACCGTGACGTTCGCGCCCAGCCCGACCGCCATCTTCACCGCGTTCTGACCAACCACGCCGCCGCCGATCACGGTCACGCGCCCGCGCTTGACGCCCGGAACACCACCGAGCAGCACGCCCTTGCCGCCCTTCTCGCGCTCGAGATACGTCGCACCGGCCTGCACGCTCATGCGTCCCGCGACCGCGCTCATCGGCGTCAGCAGCGGCAGATCGCCGGGCGTCGGCTCGATCGTCTCGTACGCGACACCATTCACGCCACGGCTCAGCATCTCCTTGCCGAGCTCCGGCGCCGCCGCCAGATGCAGGTACGTGAAGAGGAGCAGGTCCTTCTTCATGAGCGCGTACTCGGTCGGAATCGGCTCCTTCACCTTCACGACCATGTCGTTGTCGCCCCAGATCTGTTCCTTCGTCGGAACGATCTTCGCGCCCGCCTTGACGTACGCCTCGTCGGGAATCGCGGAGCCCGCGCCCGCGCCCTGCTCGACGCTGACCTGGTGGCCGCGCGCGACGAGCGTCGCGACACCGGAAGGCGTCATGCCGACGCGGAATTCTTGAGTCTTGATCTCTTTGGGTACGCCGATTCGCATGTGGATGCGCGCATCCTCTGCCCGCGCCCGACGAAGATCAATGGAGCAATGTCACACACTTGGCGTGACGCGCTGCGCCGTCATGCGGCCGATCGACGCGCGCGCTTCGAGCCCCGCGGCTAGCCCTCGGCCGCCGCTTCCTCGTCCTTGCCGTGGCACTTCTTGTACTTCTTGCCGCTGCCGCACGGACACGGGTCGTTGCGGCCGACCTTGGGGCGCTCGCGCTTGACCGGCGCCGTGACCGCGCCGTCACCCGCCGTGCGGGCGGCGGCGGCGGGACGCTTCTGCTGGTCCTGCTGCTGCTCCTCGCCGTCCTCCGGGTTGTCCTCGTTCTTGTCGGCGACGCCGCGCTCGACCATCTGGCGCTGCTTGGCCTGCAGGGCGGGGATGGCTTCCTCTTCGCGCTTGATCTGGACGCGGAAGATCTTGGAGACGACGTTCTCCTGGATCCGGTCCATCATCTCGGTGAAGAGGGTGAAGCCGGCCTTCTTGTATTCCTTCTTGGGATCTTTTTGGCCGTAGCCCTGGAGGCCGATGCCCTCGCGGAGCGCGTCCATCGTCTTGAGGTGCTCGATCCACTGCTGATCGATCTCCTCGAGGTAGAAGTGGCGCACGAAGTACGCGAGCCACTCGCGCGACAGATCTTTCTCGCGCTCGCCCAGCTTCTTCTCGACCGGCGGCCAGACTTGCGTGGCGACCTCGTCGGGCGTGCCGTGCTTGAGCTCGAGCGGCATGTTGAACTGCTCTTGGAGGGCTTCCTTGAGCTGGTCCCAGTCCCACTCGTCCTCGACCATGTCGGCCGCGAGGACCTTTTCGATCACGGCGGCCATCTGCGTGTGCGCGAGGTCGTAGAGGCGCTCGCGCTGCTGGATCATCGAGGCGGCGACCTGCGTCGTGCAGTACGCGACCAGGTCGTCGGTCGACTCCTTGTCGAAGCGCTTCTCGAGGTCGAGCAGCGCGCCCCACTGGCGCCAGACCTCGGCGCGCAGGATGCGCCAGCCCGGGCGGGTGTCGGAGGTGGGCAGCGGGTTGCCGTTGTTCCGCTTGTCGGCGGTCCAGGTGTCGAGCCAGGTCTTGTCGGCATCGGCGAGCGTCTCGCCGCCTTCGATCTGCTGGCGCAGCGTGCGCTCGCGGACCTTGGCCTTCACGACCTCGATCATGTCGGCGACCTTGGGCTTCAGGTCCGGCTCGAGCGTCTCGGGCGTCCAGTCACCCGACTCCCTGACCGGCTCGGGGACGAACCCGACCTTCGCCTCGTCCTCGGTCGGCTCGCGGTGATAGCGGCCCTCGAGGATCTGGCGGCGCAGCGCGTAGATCGTCTTGCGCTGCTGGTTCATGACGTCGTCGTACTCGAGGACGTTCTTGCGCTGATCGAAGTGCTGGCCCTCGACCTTCTTCTGCGCGTTCTGGATCGAGCGCGTGACCATCGGCGACTCGATCGGCACGTCCTCTTCGAGGCCGAGCCGCTCCATGAGGCCGCTCATGCGGTCGAGGCCGAAGATGCGGAGCAGGTCGTCCTGCAGCGAGAGGTAGAAGCGCGAGGCACCCGGGTCGCCTTGGCGGCCGGCGCGGCCGCGGAGCTGGTTGTCGATGCGGCGTGACTCGTGGCGCTCGGTGCCGACGATCTTGAGACCGCCGGCGGCGAGCACCTCTTCGCGCTCGGCCTCGCACTGCTTCTTGAACGAGGCGGTGAGCTCCTCGAGGCGCTTGGTCTCGTCGAACTCGGTGCGCTGATCCTCGGGCAGCTCGGCCTGCGCGGCCTCGTGGGCGGCCTTCTCCTCGGCGAGCGCGTCCTTCGCCATCGCCTCGGGGTTGCCGCCGAGGAGGATGTCGGTACCGCGACCGGCCATGTTCGTCGCGATCGTGATCGCGCCCTTGCGGCCGGCCTGCGCGACGATCGACGCCTCGCGCTGGTGGTGCTTGGCGTTGAGGACGTTGAACGGGATGTTCTTCTTGCGCAGGAAGTCGGCGACGACCTCGGACTTCTCGACGGAGACCGTACCGACCAGCACGGGCTGGCCGCGCTCGTGGCACTCCTCGATGTCCTTGGCGACCGCACGGAACTTGCCGGCCTCGTTCTTGTAGACGAGGTCCGGGAGGTCCTGGCGAACGATCGGCTTGTTCGTCGGGATCACGCTGACGTGCAGCTTGTAGATCTCGAAGAACTCCTGCGCTTCGGTATCCGCCGTACCGGTCATGCCGGACAGCTTCTTGTACATGCGGAAGTAGTTCTGGAACGTGACGGTCGCGAGCGTCTGGTTCTCTTCCTCGACCGTGACGCCTTCCTTGGCCTCGATCGCCTGGTGCAGGCCGTCCGACCAGCGGCGACCCGGCATCTTGCGGCCGGTGTGCTCGTCGACGATGACGACCTTCGCGTCCTCGACGAGGTAGTTGACGTTGCGCTTGTACAGCGTGTGCGCGCGCAGCGCCTGCTGCACGTGGTGCACGAGCTGGATGTTCGACGCCTCGTACAGGTTGTCGACGCCGAGCAGCTGCTCCATCTTCTCGACGCCGTCATCCGTCAGCATCGCCGAGTGCGCCTTCTCGTCGACGGTGTAGTCGACCTCGCGCTTGAGGCGCGGGATCAGGCGGTCGATCTTGACGTAGAGGTCCGCCGACTGCTCCGCGCTGCCGGAGATGATCAGCGGCGTGCGGGCTTCGTCGATGAGGATCGAGTCGACCTCGTCGACGACCGCGTAGTGCAGGCCGCGCTGGACCATGCGGTCCGGCGACTGCTTCATGTTGTCACGCAGGTAGTCGAAGCCGAACTCGTTGTTCTGCCCGTACGTGATGTCCATGTTGTAGTTGCGCTGACGCTCGAAGTCGTCGAGGCCATGGACGATCACGCCCGTGGAGAGCCCGAGGAACCCGTGGATGCGGCCCATCCACTCGGAGTCGCGCTTGGCGAGGTAGTCGTTGACCGTGACGACGTGGACGCCCTTGCCTTCGAGGGCGTTGAGGTACGTCGGCAGGGTCGCGACGAGCGTCTTGCCCTCGCCGGTACGCATCTCGGCGATGCGGCCGGAGTGCAGCACCATGCCGCCGATCATCTGGACGTCGTAGTGCCGCATGCCGGTCACGCGGACCGAGGCCTCGCGGACGGTGGCGAACGCCTCGCACAGGATGTCGTCGAGCGTCGCGCCGTTATCGAGCTTCTGCTTGAACTCGGCGGTCATCGCCTTGAGCTCGGCATCGCTCTTGGCTTTGAGCGTGGACTCGAGCTGGTTGATGCGGTCGACGTTCGGCTGGAGCTTCTTCAGCTCGCGCGCGTTCTTGGAGCCGAAGATCTTTTGCAGAAAACTCATGGTGGATTCCCGAGCGGGTTAGGGTTCTTACCACCAATCAGGCGGGTCGGAACGACCTTAGAAAGCTAAGTCCCTGACGTCGCAGATCGAACCTGGTCAAACAGGTGGCTACGCGACGGTGCTCCTCGTCGAGGATCTCGAGCGGGAGCGTGGTCCAGGTCTCGAGCAATCGCCGGTACTTGATGTCCTTCTGTCCGACGACCTCGTAGCGCTTGCCGTCGTCCCCCGTGAACATCAGCTCGTAGCGGATGATCCGCTGGCCGAGCGGGCGGATCGTGATCGTGCCCTCGGCGTCGGCGGCCGAGGCGATGGGCGGCGCGTGGACGACGCCGCGGATGTCGGCGACTCCCGTCTTCATGTGCTCGCGCGTCGAGTCGGCGTGGACGCTGATCTCGAAGCTGAACGGGTGCTGCTTGCCGGGATCGCGATCCCACTCGACGGTGCCGGCCATTGTCTCGGCGAAGGAGAAGCCCATGGCCCGCAGCCTACAGCCGACGCCCGCCGGAAGGATCCCGCAGAATGGCGCTCGATCCCGACGATCCCCCGAAAGCGCCGGCGTGCGCAGCACGACGCACCTCATGGGGGAAAGCGGGGCGAAGCCCCGAAAGCCGAAGCGGGCCCGGAGGCCCGCCACGACATCACCAGAGAGAGACGGTCGCTACTGCTTGGTCACACACTTCGCGAACTGGAAGCTCTGGCACGTGCAGCCCGTGTCGCCCGAGTGGCAGGCGGTGCCGTCGGCCTTGTGGCAGTTGATGCCGGTGTAGGTCGCCGAGCAGTCCGCGTTGCGGTCGAGGCAGTTCGCTTCGTCGTTGATGTGCTCGCAGACCGGGGGGACCGCGCACTGCGTCGCCGCCTCGCACTGGCCGTTCCAGCAGCCGTTCGAGAGCAGCGGGACGTCGCCGGCCGCGCAGGTCGGCTGCTGCGCCGTGCAGCTCGCGTCCGGCACGCCACCGCAGGTACCGGCCGGGTCGGTGCCGGGCATGCAGGTCTGGCGCAGCTCATCGCAGTAGCCGAAGCCCTGGGCCGCGGCCTCCGCGTCGGTCGAGCAGACGCAGGTCGCCGTGCAGGTGCTGTTCTCGCAGGCCTGGCCGGCCGGGCAATTCGCGTCGGTCGTGCACGACGTGTTGGAGCCCGAGCCCGAGCCGCCGTTCGGCTCGCACGAGGAGCGGTCGGTGTTGCAGTGGTAGCCCGGACCGCAGTCCGAGTCGGTCGCGCAGAAGCCGCCCTCGTTGCACGTGCCGTTGGCGCAGTAGCAGCCCGCGGCGCAGTCCGTGGAGGAGGTGCACTCGTAGCCGCTGCCGCTCGAGCCCGGAGCCGGGCAGGTCGGCGAGACCCACGTGCAGCTGTCGCCGTGGCACTGGTAGTAGCCATCGGACCCGCAGTAGTTCCAGGTGCCGCCGCCGTTGTGGTCGTGGCTGCCGAAGTACAGCTCACAGCCGGCGAGCATGCTGGTGGTCGCGAGGGCGACCATCAGACCGAGGGATTGGAGCAGCTTGTTCATGGGGTGCGTTCCTTTGAAGGACCTGGAGCGTAGCGACGGGGAATGCAACCAGGTGAGAGCGAGCGGTGAACGGTTCGGAAAGCAGCCGCCGTGCCATCGCGGCAACGGGATCGAACCGGTTGATTATTCATTAACGTTTCGACACGCGACGAAGTTCTGTTGGGAACTCTCGCCGAGAATCTGACAAAAATGCCCGAAAAAACGACGCCGGCGACAATCTGACCTGGCAGACGCGGGCAGGTTGCTCCGAGGTGTGTAGATGTCAGTCCGGGAGCGGTTCTCGAGGGTGTGAATGGCCGGCTACACCTGGTGTGGCGCTGGGATACGGCACGATGGGGCAATCCAGGTCCATCAGACGGGATCGTCCACGGCGTGGATCGTCTCGCGGAGGCCATGACGCGGCCGGAAGCCGAGCTCTGCCGCTGCGCGTCGACCGTCGACCATGCAGACGTACCGGATGAAGTCGAGCTCCGCGACCGGGAAGCTCGAGATGCCGAGCGCGAACGCGAACCGCAGCAGCGGCTTTGCCATCGGGTGTGGGATCAGTCGCGGATCGCGACGCAGCTCGGCGAGGATCGCCGAGAGCGGGACCTCGCCGGGCCCGGTGATGTTGTAGATGCCGCGGCGGCCGGGGTTGAGCGCGAGCGCGACCGCCTCCGCGACGTCGTCGACATGGACGAGCTGCACCATCGGATCGAAGCCGAGCAGCACGGGCGGCCGCGGGATGCGCAGGTAGTTCGACGGCGCGTTGTGCACCGGCCCGACGATGTGGACCGGCCGCAGGATCACGGTCTCGATCTCGCGGGCGCGCCACAGGAACGTCGAGAACATGTGATCGATCTCGACGAGATCGCGCATCTCGGGGAATCGCTGGGCCGCGAGCAGCGGCGCGTCCTCGGTGAGGAACTGCGGGTTGTCGGGGCGCGGGCCGTAGACGTTGCTCGACGAGAGCAGCACGACCTTCGGCACGCGATACGCCTGGCAGTACTCGAGCAGCTTCGTCGTGCCGGTGATGTTCCAGCTGTAGATCTCGGCGGGACGCGCGCGCGGGTCGTGCATGACGCCGAGGTGGACGAGCGCGTCGATGTCGCCGGCGCGGAACACGTCGCGCGCCTTCTTGCTGCGCAGATCGACCTGGTGGAGCTCGATGTCCTTGGGGCGGCCGTGCATCGGGCGGCGATCGAGGCCGACGATGCTCCAGCCGAGCTCGTGATGCAGCCGGCGCGCGACGATGCGCCCGAACCGGCCGCTGATGCCGGTGATCACGACCTTGCGCGGCCGCGGGATCGAACGCTCGGTCGGTTCACCAGAAGACATGCTCGCGCTCGCGCAGCCCCATGTGGAGCATCGACTCGATGCGGTGCTTGACGGTCTTGACCGGCTCGTCGAGATCGTCGTCGGGATCGCCGGTGAACGTCAGCGGCTCGCCGAAGTAGAGCCGGTACTTCACGGGCAGCGGCCACGGCGCGACGAACGGCGGGTACGGCACGACGGGCAGGGCGGGCATGCCGAGCAGCTTCGCGACGCCTTTGAGGTTGACGGCCGGCGCCTGCTCCTCGGCGCCCACGACGGCGACCGGGATGATCGGCGCGCCCGTCTCGAGCGCGAGCCGCATGAAGCCCTTGCCGAACTCCTCGAGCTGGTAGCGCTTGGAGAACGGCTTGGAGATGCCGCGCGCGCCCTCGGGGAACACGAGCACGGCCTCCTCCGCGGAGAGCAGGCGGCGGCAGTTCTCCGGCGTGCCCGTGATCTGGCCCCAGCGCGAGAACAGGTAGCTCGCGAACGGCACGGTCGGGACGAAGAACTCGACCATCGCGCGGACCAGGCGCGGCTGCTTCGGCTCGAGGAAGCACGCGGCCGCGATCACGAGGCCATCGAACGGCAGCTGGCCGGAGTGGTTCGAGACGAGGATGCAGCGCCCCGACGCCGGGATGTTCTCGATCCCGTGCGCCTCCGCGCGGAAGTACACGCGATAGAGCCAGCGCGCGACGGTGATCGCGTACTTGAGGTTCGCCTTCGAGAGGCCAAACGGGTCGAAGCCGAACTCGTTGCCCTGGACGACGAGCGCCTGCGTCCGCCCGTCGAGGTCATCCTCGGGGACTTTCGCGCGAAGTTGTCGCAGTCGATCGACGAGACCCACGGCCGCGGACTGTAATAGACTACTCGCGGGATGAACGACAGCCTCGTGGACCTCAGCTACCGCGGTTTGGCACTTGCCCGCCGCGTGAAGCTGGTCCAGGTGAAGCCGTCGAGTGGCTATGTCGAGATGCCGACGCCGATGCCGGTCGGCACGCGCGTGGCGATCGCGACGGACGAGGGCGTGTCGATCGAGGCCGTCGTCGCCGAGATCCACGAGCAGGTCACCGGCGCGAGCGTCACGCCCGGCATGCTCGTCCGGCCCGCGCTCGACAACTCGCGCGCTAGCGCCGACTGGTGGAAGGCGCGCGTCACGGAGGCCGATCCCGATCCGGAGGAGCTGCGCCGCACCGATCCGATGCTCGACACGACGACGATCGTCGGCAAGCGGATGAGCGGGCAGGTCGCCGTCCCCGAGATCATCGACGACGGCAAGGATACGGGCGTCATGGACGCGATCCAGGACGACGGCAAGGCGACGATGATGATGGATGCCGTCGATCTCGCCGCGCTCGGCCTCGATCCGACCGCGCGCCCGAGCGCGGAGATGCACACCGTCGCGGCGCCGATCGACGACGATCCCGAGCCCGAGACGAAGTCGCCGACGAATCAGGCGAAGAAGAAGCGCAAGAAGCGCTGACGAAACCCTGGGCGGCGCGCCACGTGGTGGGGGCATCGAGCGTGGCGCGTCCGCCGAGGACTTCGGGCCATGCGTGCATTCGCGCTAGAGTCGGCGCGTGACCGCGATCCGCCCGCCGCGCATCGAGCGTGGACAGACGCTTGGCATCGTCGCGCCGGCGGGGCCGCTGAGCACGTCGCGTCTCGAGGCGGGCCTCGCGACGCTCGGCGATGCGTTCACGCTGAAGATCGCGGAGAGCGTGCTGGGGCCCCGCGCGGCAGACGTGCCGAGCTACCTCGCCGCGAGCGACGACGTGCGCGCCGCCGAATTCAACGCGATGCTGCGCGACCCGGACGTTCGCGGCATCCTGCTCGCGCGCGGCGGCTACGGCATCCAGCGCATCCTGCCGAAGCTCGATGCGGCCGCGCTGCGCGCCGATCCGAAACCGATCGTCGGCTTCTCCGATGCGACCGCGCTGCTCGCGTGGGCGTGGCACGCCGGCGTGCGCGGCATCCACGGCCCGATGGGCGTGCAGATGGCGAGCTTGCCCGCGAGCGATATCGCGCAGCTGATCGCAATGTTGTCGGAGCCGCGCGCGCCTGGCGTTCGGCCGTGGAATTTGCGCGTGCACGGACGCGGTCGTCATCGCGGGCCGCTCGTCGCGGGCAACCTGACGATGTTCTCGCTGACCGCGGGTACGCCGTGGCCGCTGCCGCTCGCGGGCGCGATCGCGTTGATCGAAGAGGTCGGCGAGAAGCCGTACGAGATCGATCGCTACCTCACGCAGCTCTCGCTCACGGGAGAGCTCGCGAAGGTGCGCGCCGCGATCGTCGGCGACTTCACGCGCTGCGAGCCTGATGGGGAAGCGATGAGCACTGTGCTCGAGCGCCTCCACAGCGCCGGCACACCTGGCGCACTGGGTGCGCCCGTCGGTCACGGCGATCGGAACGAGCCGCTCCCGTTCGGTGCGGACTGCGTGCTCGATCTGGACGCGGCGACGTTCGAGATCCTCGAGCCCGCCGTTCAGTGAACGATCGGATCTTCGTCCGCGCCGAGCTCGATGCGGCCGAACTTCTCCTCGTAGCGCTCGAGGTTCTTCTGCAGCGCCATCAGTAGCCGCTTCGTGTGGCGCGGCGAGGAGATCACGCGCGTGCGGACCTTGGCTCGACCATTACTCGGCTGGATGAACGCGAAGTCGAGGACGAACTCGTTCTCCGTGTGATTCAGGAGAACCAGGTTTGCGTAGACGCCCTGCGCGATGTCCTCGTCGAGCTGGACCTGTAGCTTGGGCGGGGCTTCGTCCGACATGAAGTCACGTTACTCCACGAACCTAGTTCGTTGGGTGGCCACCAGACTGGCCAGTTCGAGAACCCGAGGTGACAGCACCAGTTGCCGCTTCGACACGTGAACCTATGTAAGCTCCTGATCCCGCGTCGTCGATCTCGCGCGTTTGGCTGGCACCACGCTTGCTCATGATTCTCTGCAACCAGACGCCGCTTCGGACGTTCCAAGGAATAGCCGAACCGACCGCCCGGTTCATGACAATCGAATCGCACGCGCGACACGGAATCGAAAGTTTCGACTCGATGGATGACTAGTGGTTCCCTCCCCCCTCATCCCGCTGGTCTCCCCCACCATCTGAGGCAACAAGTAGCCCCGTGACTCTGCGCCCAGGCCCTGCAATCCCCCTTGCAGGGCCTTTATTTTTTCGGCCGCTGCAATCCCCCGTGTAAACAGCGTTTGTTCGCCCGTTCCGCGCGGTACACGTTGTGCGAATGCAGCGCGCGCTGGGCCTCGACGTCGGCAGCAAGACGATCGGCGTCGCCGTCACGGACGAGGCGGGTATCGCCGCGCACCCGCTCAAGGTCATCCAGCGCGCCGGTACGGCGAGCGACGTGTCGGCGATTCTGACGGCTGTCGGAGAGCTCGACATCGGCGCCGTCATCGTCGGAATGCCGTACGAGCTGAGCGGCAGGATCGGGCATCGCGGAAAACGCGTACAGGAATTCGCGAACGCGTTGCGTGCACAATTGCCCGCCGCGGTGGAATTGCACGAACAGGACGAACGTTTCACGACCGCGGAGGCGACGCGGGTGCTGCTCGATGCCGATCTGTCACGCGGCAAGCGCAAGGCCGTGATCGATCAACAAGCCGCCGCGCTGATCCTCCAGGCCTGGCTCGATCGCAAACGATCGAAGTAACGTAACCGCCGGATGTCCAAGCGCAGCTTTCGCACCGCCCTCGCCGTCGTGATCGGCAGCGTGCTGATCATCATCGGCATCGCCGGGTGGTTCGTGCACCGTGCGTTCGCGTATCCGGACGAGGTCCACGACGGCCGCGGCACCGAGGTCGAGGTCGAGATCAAGGCGGGCATGGGCATCCAGCAGGTCGCGTCGCTGCTCGCCGACAAGCACGTGATCGATCGCCCGACCTGGTTTCGCCTCTACGCGATGTGGGAAGGCGACACGACGAACATCAAGCCGGGCAAGTACCTCATCAAGGACAACCAGACGCCCGCGCAGATCCTCAAGACGCTGATCACCGGCATCAAGGAAGTCACGACGAAGGTCACGATCCCCGAGGGCAAGAACATGCTCGAGGTGTTCGCGATCCTCGAGCAGGCGCGCGTCGCGAGCGCGAAGGAGCTCGAGGCCGTCGCGCGCGACAAGGAGTTCCTCGCCGCGCACGCGATCACGGGCGACACCGTCGAGGGCTACCTGTTCCCCGATACGTACGACTTCCGCATCGGCGAGAAGCCGCGCGCCGTCCTCGAGCGCCTGATCACGCACCACCAGGAAGTGTGGAACGACCTGCTCGGCAAGCACGGCCGCGACGCCACCGCGCTCAAGGACAAGATGAAGTGGACCGATCGCGACATCCTGACGATGGCGTCGATCGTCGAGAAGGAAGCCGTCGATCCGAAGGAGCGCCCGCGCATCGCGCAGGTCTTCATCAACCGACTCACGCAGCCGACGTTCAAGCCGCACCGCCTCGAGACCGACCCGACGATCCGCTATGGCTGCGAGGTGCCGCAGCAGAAGTCGGCGGCGTGCCAGCAGTGGAACGTCACCGACCGCCTGCACCGCGCGCAGCTCGACGACAAAGACAACCCGTACAACACGTACCAGCACGAGGGCCTGCCGCCGGGCCCGATCTGCAACCCCGGCCGCGCGTCGATGGAAGCGACGCTCGCGCCCGACGGCAGCGACTATCTCTACTTCGTCGCGAAGGACGCGCGGAACCACGTGTTCGCGCGCACGCTCGAAGAGCACAAGAAGAACGTCGACAAGTTCATGAAGTAGACGTTCGGTAGGTTGGTGGGTTGGGTTGGTGTAGACGAGCAACTACGGCTTCAGCGCGCGCGCCTCGTCGAGCAGCGCGTCGCGGATCTCGGGCTCCGCCTTGTTCGCGGCGGCGACGAAGCGCCGATACGACGCGAGCACGCGCGGCCTCTCGGGCGCGAGCTCGTCCTTGTGCGCGCTGTAGAACAGCAGCACGGCCTCGTAGGCGGACACGCCGGCGTCCTTGGCGTCGGCATTGCGGAGCAGGAACGCGAGCGCATCGTGCGGGGGAAGGGCGTCGTTGAACGACTCGCCGCCCTTCGCGCCGATGCGATAGACGCCGGGCTCCTCGTCGTAGAACTCCGTCTTCTCCCAGTCCGCGGGCCGCACTTGCGAGACGAGCGCATCGAGGCGCGCGACGACGCCGGCGAGCTCGGGGCCTGCCTCCGCGTCGCCGAGGTGCTTCGAGTACGTCTTCATCGCGCTCCAGTCGAGCGGCTGCGTGGGGTCCGCCGGATTCTTGGCGAGCAGCGGATCGGCCGCCTTGCGCTTCTCGACGGCGGGATCGTCGAGGCGGAGCGCGGCGCCGTAGGCGGGGCCGCTCGTGCCGGCGTACGCGGTGACGATGAGACCGGTCTTCTTGTGGCGCAGCACCCACGCGTGGTCGTCGCGCGGACCGAACAGCGTGATCATGCGCCCGAGGAAGTCACCCTCGTCGAACTGGTCCTCGATGCTCGCGCTCGCCATGAAATCGCCGCGCGCGTAGACCTTGCTCGTGCCGGCGGCGAGATCGGGCGAGACGACCTCGAACTCGGCGCGCGCCTGCTGGACCGGATCGAGCTTGGCCGGCGCCGGTGGAGGCGCGGGTCGCGGCGGCGCCTTGTCGGCGTGCTCGCAGGCGGCGAGGGCGAGGAGGATCAGCGCGCGCTTCACGTCCGGAACGAGCCACGACGCGCGTCCCGGTCGCAAGGATATTTACAGCGCGGGGTTCGGCAGCGCGACGACGTCGAGCTCGTTCTCGACCGAGACCGAGAACGACGAGCCAGCGACCGCGCCCTTCGGCACGACCTGGTTCGTGCGCGTCAGCTGCAGCGTGTTCGGCTTGGACTGATCCTTCTCGGCCTTGAGCGAGCCGGGCGGGATCGAGAACGTGCCGGTGTCCTGGATCGCGAGGCGGTCGAGGTCGCCGACGCGGAAGTACGCCTGGTCGGCGACGGTGCCGCGCTGCCACGTCAGGTTGTTCGCGACCGTCGAGTCGAGCGACGCGCCGGCCTGCGGCGCGGTGAAGTCGTGGATGTCGGGGCCATCGACGATGACGCCGGAGACCTTGTCGGGGCCGGAGACGACCGACAGCTCGTAGACCTCGTCGTAGCCGGCGATCGAGGCCTGCCACTCGCCGCCGTTGTTCGTGTCGTACGTCAGCGCGAGCGGGCTCTTCATCGTGCGGCTGTTGATCGTCACCGTGCCGGTCGTGACGTCCTGCCCGTTCAGGGAGACGCGCACGCTGACGTCGGTCATGAAGTCCGAGGCGAGCTTCGCGTTCGCGATGTTCGCGTGCGCGGAGGCGTTGCCGTTGACGAGGAGGGTGCTGGTGCCGGTGCCGGCGGAGTCGCCCGCGCCCGGATCGAGAGGGCTGCCGCTGCACGCGCCGAGTAGCAGAAACGAAGCAAGAAGAGTGGTCCGCATAGGACCATTTTCTCGTCGAGGAAGATGAGTTCAACGTGAGTGTTTTGCACAGTGTGATCTGTCGACTCCGTGCGCACTCCCCGTACAGGGACCATGTGGTACGGTCGAGGCCATGTCCCTGGTCGCCCAGATCGCAGAGCTGCAGAACTACGCGACGTACAAGGAGCTGAGCTGGGAGGGGTCCTTCGAGGACTATCTCGCCCTGGTCCGGCGCAACCCGCAGGTCACGCGCAACGCGTATCAGCGGCTGTACGACATGGTGCTCTCGCACGGCGTCGAGGAGTACATCGACAACAAGAAGAAGCTCACCCGGTACAAGTTCTTCAGGGACGAAGCGCACGGCGGCAAGGACGCCGTGTTCGGCCTCGACGTGCCGCTGATGCGGCTCATGAACGTCTTGAAGAGCGCCGCGCAGGGCTACGGCACCGAGCGCCGCATCATCCTGCTGCACGGTCCGGTCGGCTCCGCGAAGTCGACGATCGCGCGCCAGCTCAAGAAGGGCATCGAGGAGTACTCGCGCACGCCCGAGGGCGCGCTCTACACGTACTACTGGAACCTGCCGGGCACGCTCTCCGAGCTCGCCGGTGGCAGCGAAGTCTTCCACTCGCCGATGCACGACGAGCCGCTGCGCTTGATCCCGCGCGAGTGGCGCGAGGACACGATCAACAAGCTCGCGCTCGGCAACGACGACTTCCGCGTCAAGGTCGAGGGCGACGTCAATCCGGCGTGCCGCCTGATCTTCCGCGAGCTGATGCGCCACTACGGCGGCAACTTCGAGAAGGTGATGTCGCACGTGCGCGTGCGCCGCCTCGTGCTCAGCGAGCAGGACCGCGTCGGCATCGGCACGTTCCAGCCCAAGGACGAGAAGAACCAGGACTCGACCGAGCTGACGGGCGACATCAACTACCGCAAGATCGCGACGTTCGGATCGGACTCGGATCCGCGCGCGTTCAACTTCGACGGCGAGTTCAACATCGCCAACCGCGGCATCCTCGAGTTCGTCGAGATCCTGAAGCTCGACGTCGCGTTCCTCTACGACCTGCTCGGCGCCACGCAGGAGCGCAAGATCAAGCCGAAGAAGTTCGCGCAGACGGATATCGATGAAGTCATCCTCGGCCACACCAACGAGGCCGAGTACAAGAAGCTCCTCAACAACGAGTTCATGGAGGCGCTCCGCGACCGCACCGTGAAGGTCGACATCCCGTACATCACGAAGGTGTCCGAGGAGGTGAAGATCTACACGAAGGACTTCACGACGCAGAAGGTCGGCAAGCACGTCGCGCCGCACACGCTGTATGTCGCGGCGCTGTGGGCCGTGCTGACGCGCCTGGAAGACCCGAAGAAGCACTCGCTGTCGCTGCTCCAGAAGGCGAAGCTGTACGACGGCAAGACGCTGCCGGGCTTCACGCAGGACAACATCAAGGAGCTGCGCAAGGAAGCGAACCGCGAGGGCCTCGACGGCATCTCGCCGCGCTACATCCAGGACAAGATCGCGAACGCGCTCGTCAGCGACAAGGCCGACGGCGCGATCAACCCGTTCATGGTGCTCAACGAGCTCGAGAGCGGCCTGCGCTCGCACTCGCTGATCAACAGCGACGAGCAGCGCAAGCGCTTCGCCGAGATGCTCAGCGTGGTCAAGCAGGAGTACGAGGACATCGTCAAGAACGAGGTCCAGCGTGCGATCAGCGCCGACGAGGACATGATCGCGAAGCTGTGCGCCAACTACATCGACAACATCAAGGCGTACACCCAGAAGGAAAAGGTCAAGAACCCGTACACCGGCCAGGACGAGGAGCCGGACGAGCGCTTGATGCGGTCGATCGAGGAGAAGATCGACATCCCGGAGAGCCGCAAGGACGACTTCCGCCGCGAGATCATGAACTACATCGGCGCGCTCGCGATCGAGGGCCGCACGTTCGACTACAAGACCAACGAGCGGCTCCACAAGGCGCTCGAGGCCAAGCTGTTCGAGGACCAGAAGGACTCGATCAAGCTCACGTCGCTGGTCAGCTCGGTCGTCGACCGCGACACGCAGGCGAAGATCGATGTCGTCAAGCAGCGCCTGATCAAGAACTTCGGCTACGACGAGGTCAGCGCGACGGACGTGCTGAACTTCGTCGCGTCGATCTTCGCCCGCGGAGACGTGAAGTCGTAATGGACGCGATGGGCGTCGGTCCGGTCACCATCGAGCTGAACAACACCCTCGCTCAGCTCCTGGCCAAGCTCTGCGCCGAGATGGAGACCGAGAACTACGCGGACGTGCTGTCGAGAGCCCTCGGGCTGCTCGACCTGGTGCAGCGGACCCGTCGCCACGGGGGCCGCCTGTGCTTCGTCAACGAGCGTGGCGAGATCGCGGACGTAGCCGTATGACGGACCTGGAGCGCAGCGACAGGGAGAGCGGACGATGACGGACCTGGAGCGCAGCGACAGGGAGAGCGGACGATGACGGACCTGGAGCG
>CAYUNM010000009.1:0-28301 GCA_964446175.1 uncultured Kofleriaceae bacterium | reverse complement strand
CAGCGACAGGGAGAGCGGTCTATGAGCCAGAAGATCGACCTCGATCACGGACGGTTCCGCCAGATCATCCGCGGCAAGATCAAGCAGAACCTCCGCAAGTACATCTCGCAGGGCGAGATGATCGCGAAGAAGGGCAAAGACACGGTCGCGATCCCGATCCCGCAGGTCGACATCCCGCACTTCAAGCACGGCGACAAGCAGCAGGGCGGCGTCGGCCAGGGCGACGGCGAGCCGGGCGACTCGCTCGGGCAGGGCGAGGAGCAGCCGGGGCAGGGGCAGCAGGCCGGTGACCGCCCGGGCGATCACCTGCTCGACATCGAGGTCTCGCTGCAGGAGCTCGCCGAGATCATGGGCGAGGAGCTCGAGCTGCCGCGCATCCAGCCCAAGGGCACCGAGAAGATCGTCGCGTGGAAGGACAAGTACTCGGGCATCCGCACGACGGGCCCCGAGTCGCTGCGCCACTTCCGCCGCACGTATCGCCAGGCGATGCGCCGCCAGATCGCGATGGGCACGTACGACGCGAAGAACCCGGTGATCATCCCGATCCGCGAGGACAAGCGCTACCGCAGCTGGCGCAGCGAGCCGCTGCCGCAGTCAAACGCGGTCATCATCTACATGATGGACGTGTCGGGCTCGATGGGCGACGAGCAGAAGGAGATCGTCCGCATCGAGAGCTTCTGGATCGATACGTGGCTGCGCAGCCAGTATCACGGCATCGAGAGCCGCTACATCATCCACGACGCGATGGCCAAGGAGGTCGATCGCGACACGTTCTTCAAGACGCGCGAGAGCGGCGGCACGATGATCAGCTCGGCGTACAAGCTGTGCGCGAAGATGATCAGCGAGGAGTATCCCGCGGACATCTGGAACATCTACCCGTTCCACTTCTCCGACGGCGACAACTGGTCCGTCGACGACACGCACACGTGCGTCGAGCTGCTCAAGAAGGACGTGCTGCCGAACTGCAACCTGTTCTGTTACGGACAGGTCGAGTCGCCGTACGGCTCGGGCCAGTTCATCAAGGACCTGACCGAGCACTTCGACGAGGACGACCGCGTCGTCACGAGCGAGATCAAAGGCAAGGACGCGATCATGGACTCCATCAAGGAGTTCCTCGGGAAGGGCAAGTAATGGCGACGCCGAAGCGCTTTCCCGCGTACCTGCGCGACATCCAGGAGGAGATCGAAGGCCACGCACGCCAGTTCGGTCTCGACTTCTTCCCGATCCTCTACGAGGTCCTCGACTACAAGACGATGAACGAGGTCGCGGCGTACGGCGGCTTCCCCACGCGCTATCCGCACTGGCGCTTCGGCATGGACTACGAGCAGCTCAGCAAGAGCTACGAGTGGGGCCTGTCGAAGATCTACGAGATGGTGATCAACACCAATCCCGCCTACGCGTACCTGCTCGAGGGCAACTCGACGACGGATCAGAAGATCGTCATGGCGCACGTGTGCGCGCACGTCGACTTCTTCAAGAACAACTATTACTTCAGCAAGACGAACCGCAAGATGATCGACGGCATGGCGAACCATGCCGCGCGCGTTCGCCGCCACATGTCGCGCTGGGGCCAGGACGTGATCGAGGACTTCGTCGACACGTGCCTGTCGCTCGAGAACCTGATCGATCCGATGAGCGCGTACATCGTGCGCCATCGCGAGAAGCCCGAAGGCGAGGAGCCCGAGCCCGAGGTCGGCCGGCTCCGCGCGAAGGGCTACATGGAGCAGTTCATCAACCCGCCCGAGTACCTCGAGGCGCAGAAGAAGAAGAAGGAAGAGGAGGCCAAGCGCCAGCGCCGCCGCTTCCCCGAGCAGCCGCAGCGCGACGTGCTGCAGTTCCTCATCGAGAACGCGCCGCTCGAGCACTGGCAGCGCGACGTCCTCGAGATCGTCCGCGACGAGGCCTACTACTTCGCGCCGCAGGCGATGACGAAGATCATGAACGAGGGCTGGGCCACGTACTGGCACTCGAAGATCCTCACCGAGAAGGCGCTCACCGCGGCCGAGGTCATCGACTACGCGGATGCGTGCTCGGGCGTGCTCTCGACGGCGCCGGGGCGGCTCAACCCGTACAAGCTCGGCGTCGAGCTCTATCGCAACATCGAGGAGCGCTGGAACAAGGGCCAGTTCGGCAAGGAGTGGGACGAGTGCGACAACATGGAGCAGAAGCGCAACTGGGACCTGCGCACGGGCCTCGGCCGTAAGAAGATCTTCGAGGTCCGCCGGCTTTACAACGACGTCACGTTCCTCGACGAGTTCTTCACGCTCGAGTTCTGCATCGAGCAGAAGTTCTACACGTTCGGTTTCCAGGAGCGCACCGGCAACTGGGAGATCATGAGCCGTGAGTTCAAGAAGGTGAAAGACCAGCTCTTGAAGATGCTCACGAACCGCGGCCAGCCGGTGATCGTCGTCGAGGACGGCAACTTCGAGAACCGCAGCGAGCTGCTCCTGCGCCACATCCACGAGGGCGCGGATCTCGACGCGGGCCAGTCGCGCGACACGCTCCGCAACGCCGCCAAGCTCTGGACGCGCCCGGTCTCGCTGCTGACGAAGGTCGACGGCAAGGGCAAGCTGCTCCGCTGCGAGGACGGCAACATCAGCGAGCGCTCGGCGGAGTATCAGTAAGTCGTGCAGCAGTGCCGTAGGGGGCAGCGATGAGGCTGTGGGCGTGGGGACAGAGTCATCCCGGACGCAAGCGCGAGCGTAACGAGGACAGCTACCTCGTCGATCCGGACACCGGGATCCTCGCCGTCGCCGACGGGATGGGCGGCCACCAGGGCGGCGCCGTCGCGTCGCGCATGGCGGTCGAGCTGCTCGCGAAGGAGCTCGGCGAGGCGCGCGGCGACTTCGACTGGGCGGTGCGCAAGCAGAAGGACCTCAGCGTCCGCGTCACCGAGGAGATGAACGCGGTGGCGGACTCCGCCGACCTCGCGCCGACGATCCCCGGCGCCGACGAGCCGCTGCCGCCGGGCGGCGCATCCGTGATGTTCTCGCCGGCGCTCGAGCTGATGCGCAGCATCGTCCGCCGCGCCTCCTCGCAGATCTTCGAGGCGGCGTGGCAGAAGCCGGAGCTGCGCGGCATGGGCACCACGCTGACCGCCGTGCTGATGCACGCGGGCAAGGCACACGTCGTCCACGCGGGCGACTCGCGCTGCTACATGTTCCGCGACGGCCAGCTCCGCCAGATCACGGACGACCACTCGTGGATCGCCGAGCAGCTCAAGGCCGGCGCGATCAGCGAGGCGGAGGCCAAGTCCTCGCGCTTCCGCCACGTGATCACGAAGTCGATCGGCTTCGAGCGCGACACCGAGGCCGACCTCAAGTCCGTGCCGGTCTCGCCGGGCGACTGCTTCCTGCTGTGCTCCGACGGCATGTCGAACTACGTCGAGCACGGCGAGCTCGAGCGCATCATCGCGATGACCTGGTATCGCAGCCTGCCGCAGCGCCTGATCGAGCTGGCGAACGACCGCGGCGGCGACGACAACATCACCGTCGTGGTCGGGCTCGTGTCGAACGCGCCGCCGGCGGCCACGTGATGCGCCGCGACGAGCTGCACAGGTGGCGATCGCGCAGCGGGTGGGCGATCGCCGTCGGCGTGGTCGGGGGACTCGCGCTGGGCGCCTACGCGGTCTTCTGGGGAGCGGTGAATGGCCTCGGGATGATGGGCTGTGGCGGCAGCAGCGGCTGCGAGGAGCGGATGGAGGCCGCCGGTGCTCACGACGAGCGGTTGTTCCTCATCGCGCTGATCGGCGGGGGCGGGATGCTCGTCGCGGGCATCGTGGGGCGGATCGTCTTCGGAAAGCGGCTGCGCGCGCTCGATCCGGAGCCGTTGCCCGTCGCGACGGTCGTGCAACGTCCGAAAAGCGGACGCGAAAACCCGTGACCGTGCTGTCACGCGGGTGACGCGCGGGCGTCGCGCGCGGGTGCGAGCATCGAAAGCGTGCGGATCGACGTTCTCGATTTGGGGTCGAACACGTTTCACCTGCCGCAGGCCGAGGTCGCCGGCGCGCACGTCGAGCCGGTGTGCGACCGCAAGCTGTGGGTGCGGCTCGGCGAGGACGCGTTCGAGCTCGGGCGCATCCCCGATGAGGCCTGCGCGCGCGCGCTCGACGCGGTCGCGGCCCTGCTCGCGCCGCTCGGCGGCGTGCGGCCGGTGGCCGTCGCGACCGGTGTGTTCCGCGAGGCGGCGAACGCGGACGGCGAGCGCGGCCGGCTGGAGGTGATGGAGTCGCTGCCGCTCGGCGCGCTGCGGCTCGCCGGCCTCTCGACGGGCGAGATCCGCTCGCTCGTCGTCGGCATCGCGGGCCCGGTCGTCGCCGCGATCGTGGCGAGCAAGCCCGACGAGGTCATCCTCGCCGCCGGCACGGCACGCGCGCTGTACAAGCTCGCGAGGCGGCTGCGGCGCACGAGCTCGGTCGCGGGCTGCATGAGCCGTAGCACCGTGCGCGTGCTCGCGGAGCTGCTGCACGGCCTCACGCCGGCCGAGCTCGCCCAGCTCGGCATCACGAGCGCGCGCCACGACACGATCGCGATCGGTGCGCGCGTGCTGGCGACGGTCGTCGAGCTGCTCGACGTGCCGGTCGTGCGCGTCGCGAGCGGTGCGCTGCACGAGGGCGTCGCGCTGCACGAGGCCGCGCTCCGGCTGCGCCTGGTCGCGTGACGACCTCGCGCCTCTACAGCGTCTCGAGTCGCCTAGCCGATCTCGTCGTCGACGAACACGCGGGTCATCGTCGCGAAGATGATCAGGAACGCGATCGCGGTCTCGATTCCGGCCAGCATGTGCTCGCTTCCCGTAGGAGCAAGGCGCAGGCCGCTGCCAACCGGGCGAAACCACGGCGGCGCGCCGCGTCGTCGCTACCAGAGTAGCCGGGTCAGCGCGCCGCAGTGAGCGCGGTACGGTCGGGAGGCGCCACCACCGTGACGACCACATCACGCTGCTTGCCGTTCGTGCGCACGTGGACGCGCGTCGCGCCCGGCGCCTTCCCGACGACGACGAGCGCCGAGCTCGTCTGCTCGCCGTAGAGGCCGCCCTGCTGCAGCACGCCGAGCGCTGCCGGCCGGACCTCCGCGATCGCGGGGTCATCGGAGATGACCTGCATGTGCTCGCACGGGCCGCCGAGGTCGCACGTGATCGCGATCGCGACGCCGCGCGACAGCTCGAGCCGGTAGCGCTGCAGGCCCCAGAACGTGCGCACCGGATCCATGCGCGCGATGCGTCCCGGCGGCTGCGGCGACTGCACGGTCAGCGTGGGGTTGCAGGCCGCGACCGACGCGAGCACGACGAGCGCGAGCAGCCCGCGCGCTCGCAGCCATCCACGAGCTCCGGGCCACCCACGAGTTCCTGGCAACACACCACGCGGCGCGGTCACGGGACCACCTCCACGTCGAGCGTCGCCTTCGACGCGCCGAGCGCGACCGTGAGCTGTGCGTGCCCCGGCGCGCGCGCCTTGAGGCGGCGGCGGCCGGCCGAGCCATCGCGCAGCACGGCGAGCGCGTGGTCGTCGCTGATCGACCATTGCAGATCCTCGTCGCCGGAGAGCCGCTGCGCGCCGTTCCACAGCGCCGGGTCGAGCGTGACGTCCTCGCCGACGGCGAGCCCGAGCGCGCCCTCGACGCGCTCGCCATCGCGCCTGGCCAGCGTGATCTGCGTGACCGGCGCGACCCACACGTGCACGAAGTCGACGACGGAGCCGTCGTCGGTGGAGATCAGCACGGCGGCCGCGCCCGGCTGCTTGGCGACGAGATCGCCGGCCTCGACAGAGAGGATGTCCGGAGCTGCGCTTTCGAGGCGCAGGTTCGGAGTCGAGGTACCGGCGATCTCGGCGGACACGTCGGGATGGAAGCGCGCGCCGAGCGCGAGCGGCGCGAGCGGATGACGGCGCGAGCATGCGGTGTCGGTCTCGGCGCACTGGCCGACGAGCGTGGCCTGGTGCATCGCACCGCCCATCGCACAGCCGCCGAGCATCGCGAACCCGGTCAGAGCGAGCGGCGCGCAGCCGCCGAGCCTGACGGCCATGGTAACTACACGCATGCCCTTCGAACGCGGCCTGCGCGGCGCGCTTACAGCGGCGCTGCTGTTTACCGGCGCGTGTGACCGCAAGCACCCGGAACCGGCGCCCACGCCCGCACCGGCAGCGCCGGCTCCGGCGGCGCAGCCACAAGCGTGCACGCTCCCCGGACTGCCGCTGAAGGTCGAGCCGCACGGGCGCGTCGTCGCCGTTGGCGACCTGCATGGCGACCTCGGCGCGACGCGCGACGTGCTCCGCGCGGCCGGCGTGATCGACGCGAGCGATCACTGGACCGGCGGCACGGCCACGCTCGTGCAGACCGGCGACATGCTCGACCGCGGCGACGGCGAGTCGCAGATCCTCGCGCTGTTCGAGCGCCTCGACGGCGAGGCCGCGAAGGCGGGCGGGCAGGTCGTGCAGCTGCTCGGCAACCACGAGCTGATGAATGCCGCGCACGACTTCCGCTACGTCACGCCGGGCGGCATGCACGACTTCGACGGCGAACGCGAGCGCGAGCTCGGCCCCGGCGGCGTGTGGGCGAAGAAGCTGGCGAAGCACAACGTGATCGCGCTCGTCGGCGACACGCTCGTCTCGCACGCCGGCGTGCTGCCCGCATGGACCGACGCGCTCGATCAGGTCAACAAGGACGCGCGCTGCTGGCTCGACGCGCAGGAGGCGGATCCGCCCGCCGCGCTGACCTCCGACGAGAGCCCGGTGTGGACGCGCGCGTGGGGCGGCGACAACGTCGACTGCGCGCAGCTGCAGAAGGTGCTGCACGCGGTCGGCGCGAAGCGCATGGTCGTCGGCCACACGGTGCAGCGGGCCGGCATCAACGCGCAGTGCGATGGCGCGCTGTGGCGCATCGACGTCGGCCTCGCGAAGCTCTACGACGGCCCGATCCAGGCGCTCGAGCTCGGCGATCCCCCGAAGGTGATCACCGGCTCGCGCACGCCTTAGCCGCCCGGGCGCGCGGCTAGTTGCCCATGTCGATGTCGGTATCGCCCGAGCCCTTGTCGGCGGGCTTCTGCTGCGGCTGAGCGGCCGGCGGCGACACGATCGAGCGGTCCTTCATCGTCGCCTTCGGCGTGATCTTCGCCGGGTCCGGCTTCACCTGCAGCGAGGCCGGGCAGTACGGCGGCGGGGTGCCGCCCTCGGCGCGCTCCTGCACGACGGCGCCGATCTTCGGCGAGCCGGTCGCGCCGATCACCTGGAGGTTCTGCACGCCGCGCTTCTCGAGCGCTGCCTTGACCGCGTCCGCGAGGCGCTTCGCGTCGCCCGCGTTCGGCTGGCCGAGCGCGACGAGCCACTTCGTGACCTCGGGCGCGCTGTTCATCGCGAGCGCCATCTGCGACACGATGATCTCGCCCTGGCGCGACAGGTTCCGGCCGTCGAGCGTCGGGACCTTCGTGACCTCGAGGCGATCGCCGTCGAGCTTGACGACGGAGTCCATGCCGCCGGTATCGGGGCAGCCGTCTTCATCGGCGACGCCGTTGAACGTCTCGGCTTCCAGCGGGCACTTGTCGGCCGCGTCGGCGATGCCGTCGTGGTCGTTGTCGGGATCGGGGCAGCCGTCGTCGTCCTGGAAGCCGTCCTTGTCCTCCGGGCAGAGCGGGCACTTGTCGGCCGCGTCGGGCACGCCGTCGTGATCGTTATCGAGCTCGGGGCACCCGTCGCCGTCCTCGAAGCCGTCGACGTCCTCTTCTTGCTCCGGGCACGCGTCGGCGCTGTCGGGGATGCCGTCGGCATCGCTGTCGTGCTTGTCGGCCGGGCAGCCGTCTTTCGGCAGCGGCGGCTTGCCGTCTTCGGCATCGTTCGGGCACTTGTCCTCGAGATCCTGGATGCCGTCCTTGTCGTTATCGAGCTCGGGACAGCCGTCGTCGTCCTCGAAGCCGTCGTGGTCCTCGGACTGGTTCGGGCACTTGTCCTCGGAGTCGAGGATGCCGTCCTTGTCGTTGTCGTCGTCGGGGCAGCCGTCGTCGTCCTCGAAGCCGTCCTTGTCCTCGGCGACGAGCGGGCACTTGTCCTTGTCGTTGAGGATGCCGTCGTGGTCGGTGTCGCGGAGGTCGGGCGCGTAACCGACGGAGGCGAAGA
The DNA here is from genome assembly GCA_964446175.1 of uncultured Kofleriaceae bacterium. Taxonomy (GTDB): domain Bacteria; phylum Myxococcota_A; class Polyangia; order Haliangiales; family Haliangiaceae; genus JABFXX01. Next base: position 20,203 of record CAYUNM010000009.1, on the reverse strand, counting down.
ACCGCGCGTCGGGCGCGCCGATCGCCTGGTCGAGGCCGGCGCCGCCGCCGAGCGTGATCGCGAGCTTGCCGGCCGCGATCAGGCGAAGGCCGCCGATCGCTTCCATCGGCGACTGATCGAGCGAGAACTCCCACAGGCCCGTGCGGCCGTAGCCCTCCGCGATCAGCGAGAACTTGTCGGTCACCGCGACGTTCGCGGCGGCGCCGAACGTCCACTGCTCGCCGATCGTGCTCGCGTAGATCGTGCGCGGCTTGCGCAGGATGACGCCGGCGGTCGCGCCGACGGTGAGGCGGCCCGTCGTGTACGTCGCCGCGAAGCGCACGCGGCCCGTCGGGAGATCGTCGCCGAGGAACTTGCTGCCGTCGCTGCCGAAGCTCGAGGGCAGCGTGATGCCGGCGATGCCGGAGACGCGGAACAGGTTCGCGTCGTAGAGCTTGTACTTGCCCTCGACGAGCAGGTCGCCGAGGCCGGTGACCTGCATGCCGCCCATCACGCCCTTGCCGGTCGAGGGATCGAGGCCGTCGCCGCTCTCCGAGAACACGATCGGCAGGTTCGCGCCGATCTGCAGCTTGTCGGTGATGCCGTAGGCGCCGGTGATCTGCGCGGCCGTCATCGTCGAGATGACGGTGTCGCGCGTGCCCATGATCTTCGGATCCGTCGCGCCGTCCGTGTTGTAGACGACGAACGGATCCTTCATGAACGTGATCACCGCATCGAGCGCGAGCTGCTTCTTGTCGGCGATGTCCGCGCTATCGACCGTGAAGAACTGCTTGGGGCCGATCGAGTAGTTGAAGTTCTGGACGTCGATCGCCGAGTCGTATGGCGGTGGCGCGGACTGCGCGTGCACGACAGCCGGTAGCAGCACGGAGAGCCCGAAAAGGACCGCCCCCGGTCCCCTGAAAGTGCGCATTGCAGAGAATTGTAAACTACTTCGGCAGCGTCATGTTGAAGGTCCACACGACGACGCTCGTCACCGGGTGATCTTCGGTATCGCGCGCCGGCTCGAACTGGATCTCCTTGGCCTTGCGCAGCGCGAGCTCGTCGAGCCCGTGCCCGAGCCCGGGCGGCAGCAGGGTCGCGCGGGTGACCGCACCCTTGTCGTCGACGACGAGCCGCACCCGGACCGGCCCTTCGATGCCGAGCTGCTTGGCCTCCGTCGGGTACTCGCGGCTGGCGTCGATGTAGCCGTAGTCGCCCCTCGGCAGCGCGCGCGTCTTGATCGTCGCGACGCTCATCGGGGCCGGCGCCTCCCCAGCTCCCGACCCGCTGCCCGCGCCCGTGCCGGTCCCTGTGCCGCCGCGGCCGATGTGGCCCTGCGGCATCTTGCCGACGGCGACCGGCACGTGGCCCGTCGCATCGGGGCCGAGCGAGTCCATCGCGACGACGGGCCCGCCGCCGGGCTCGGCGGTCGGCGGGGGCGTGTCGGTCTTCGGCGGAGGTGTCTCACTCGCGACCGCCGGTGGTGGCGTGGCGGTCGCCCGCGTGTGCACGGCTTTCGGGGCGACCGGCGGGGCCTTCACCTCGGGCTCGGGTGCTTTCGCAGCGGGTGGCAGCGGCGGCGGGGGAGGAGGCTCGGGCAGCTGAACGTCGACGAGCTCGACGTGCGGCGGATCCTTCTCCGGGATGTAGGGATGCGTCACGACGATCGCATCGCCCGCGACCGCGATGATCAGGTGGATGGCGAGCGTGCCGGCCATCGCGAGCACGAATGGCTCTTCGTACAGCGGGCGCGCCACGGGGAAGAGCCTAGCTCAGGGGCGCTGGTTTTCGAGCGCGATCGCGGTCACGCCCGCCTGCTGGACGAGGTCGATCGCGTGCATGACGCCGCCGTACGCGACGTTCGTGTCGCCCGCGATGATCGCCTTGGGCTTCTGCTGCGCGGCCGCGATCGTCTTGATCTTCGCGATCGCATCGGCGTCGTTCTTGACGAGGTCGCCGTTGACGTAGAGGTTCGGCGGCGCGTTCTCGACGCGCTGGATCGACACGCGCAGCGTCGACTGCACGTCGCCGCCGGTCGAGGCCTTCGGCTTGTCGATCTCGACGCCGCGCGCGACGATCAGCTTCGCCGTCACGATGAAGACGACGAGCAGCACGAGCACGACGTCGACGAACGGCGTGATGTTGATGTCGACGATCGCGCCCGCGTCGTCTTCATCCTTGTAGCTGCTAGTTCCCGCCACTCTTCGTCCCTTCGTTCGGGCCGTGCATCAGCGAGAGCAGCGTGTGCGCGCACTCGTCCGCGTCGCCCATCATCGTGCGGATCTTGCGAGTGAAGAAGTTGAAGGCGATGACGGCCGGGATCGCGACGAGCAGGCCGAACGCCGTCGCGGCGAGCGCCTCCGCGATCAGATCGAGCGTGCGGTCCTCGGCGGCCGCCGTGTGCTGGCGCAGGTGCTCGAACGCGTTGATCACGCCGAGCACGGTGCCGAACAGGCCGATGAACGGCACGTTGTTGCCGAGCGTGCCGAGCACGATCATGTGCTTGTCGGCCTCGTGCCGCCACTTGAGCCGCTCGCTCTGCATCGCCTCCGCGACGGCCTCGGGACCACGCGCCCGCTCCGCGAGCCCGCGCAGCGCGACGCGTACCGGGATCGCCGGGTCGTCCTTGTACTTCTCCTCGAAGCGGCCGACCTCGTCGCGCTCGAGCGCGCCCTTCAGCTCGCGCACGAACCGCTCGACGTCGTGCGTCTTGTCGCGCATCCACAGCGCGCGCTCGATCATGATGCCGATCGACAGCACGCTGAGCGCGACGAGCAGCCACAGCACCCAGCTCGCGCCGAGCTGCGCGAACGCGACGAACTGGCCGGACAGATCCATGGCCCGAAGCTAGCACTTCATCAGCTCGCGCATCACCGCCGTGGCATACGCGCCGCCGGGCAACGCGAACCGCACCTCCAGAGTCCCATCGATCGCGGCGACGCTCGGCTCGCCGATCAGGATCGTCGCGTCGCGGCGCGTGCCCTCGGCGATGCGGCTCACGCTCGCGAACGACTCGCGCGTGAGCGGCGCGAGCACGGCCGCCTCGCGCTCGCCGGCCTCGCCCTGCGCGGCGCGCATGTCGACGCCGAACATCGGCCCGGTCAGCACGAGCTCGCCGTTGCGCAGGCGCGCCTCGTCGGTCGCGGCGTCCTCGCACGTGAACATGCCGCCGCCGATCTTGTGCAGCACGTCGCCCGCGAGCACGCGCGCGTAGAGCCCGTCCGCCATGCGTGCCGCGAGCCACCGGTTGAACAGCTCGCTCTGCAGCGCGCTGACGAGCAGGCGCGCGATCTTCTTGTCGCGCGGCGGTTTCTCCTCGCCGAGCACGATGCGGCGGCCGCGCTCCGCGTTGTCGCCGTCGCGGCCGAACCGCTGCTCGCCGTACCAGTTCGGCGCGCCGGGCGCCTGCGCGAGCACGTCGAGGATCGCCTTCGCGCGCTCGAGCGCATCTTGGATGTTCGGCACGCAGTCGCGCACGCGCAGCACGAACCGGTTCGCCTTGACGTGCCCGGTGCGCAGCTTGTGATTGTGGCGCACGGCCTCGAGCACGCGCACGTCGGGATCCTCGAACGCGAGCACCTGCTCGGGCGTCACCGGCGGCGGCAGCGAGATCCACTGACGCGTGACCGCATGACGGTCTTTCATGCCCGCGACGCCGACGTCGCGCTCGGCGACGCCAAGTGTACGAGAGATGCGCTGCACGGCTTGCGCGGTGTTGAGCCCGCGCTTCTCGATGCGCGCGAACACGTGATCGCCCGCACCACTTGCCGGATACGCAGGGACTTCGTCGACGACGAAGTCTTCCGGCTGCGCACGCAAAACGCCCCCGGTGCCGGGCAGGTCAGCAGTCAGATACGGCAGCTCCACGCGCCCGTGGTGTAGCATCGCCGGATGCGAGCGCGCCTGCTGTCTGTCGCGATCCTCTCGGCGTGTGTCGGCAAGGGGGCCACGACCACGCCGAAGCGAGGCATCGAGGCGGCCGCGCTGCCATTCCACGTCCTCGATCGCGCCGGCCACGAGCTCGACGAGGCCGCGTTCTGGCACCAGCTCGCGGATCAGCGCGCGGTGTGCGTCGGCGAGGAGCACAACAACCCGCACCACCACTGGATGCAGCTGAACGTCGTGCAGCACCTCGCGGCGCACTGGCCGGTGTTCGCGCTCGGCATGGAGATGGTGCAGCGCCCGTTCCAGGGCGTGCTCGACGACTTCGCCGCGCACAAGATCGACGACGACGCGATGCGCGCGCGCGTCGGCTGGGAAGATCGCTGGGGCTACGACTACAACTTCTACGGCCCGACGATCCACGCCGCGCTCGCCGACCATGCCCAGCTGCTCGCGCTCAACGCCGCCAAGGAGCTGACGAAGAAGGTCGTCCACCACGGCCTCGAGTCGCTCACCGCCGAGGAGAAGGCCCAGATCCCGCAGCTCGATCTCGACGACAAGGCGCACCGCGCGTGGTTCGACGCGCTCATGGAGGACATGGGCGGCAGCGAGGCCCACGCGCACGCGCCGGCGCCGACGGACCCCAAGCCCTCGCCGCAGCACGGCGAAGGCAGCGGGAGCGGCAGCGGCAGCGACGACGCCGCGCCCGAGATGCCCTCCGCCGACCGCATCTACACCGTGCAGGTGATCTGGGACGAGACGATGGCCGACACCGCCGCGACGTGGCTCAAGGCCCACCCCGATGGCCACCTCGTCATCCTCGCAGGCGGCGGCCACTGCCACGACTCCGCGATCGTCAACCGCATCAAGCGGCGCGGCATCGCGCAGGTCGTCTCGATGCGCTCGGTGATCGACGACAAGGAAGGCTCCGTCGCGGAGGCACTCGCCAAGCCGATCACCGACTACACGGTCGTGCTCGAGATGCCGCCCGGCGTCGAGCGCGCGCAGGGCTCGGGCGCCGAGTAGCTAGCGCGGCAGCGCCGAGCCGGGCTGCGGACCGTTCTGGTCGTTCGCCATGCGGATGTAGAGCTGCGCGCTCTTGTTCGCCGGATCGATCTTCAAGACTTCCTGCCACTCGGCGATCGCGGCGTCCTTGCGGCCGAGCGAGAACATCGTCACGCCGAGGTGGATGCGCGCGGGGACGAAGTCCGGCTTGAGCTTCTTCGCGTGCTCGAACTCGGCGACAGCGGCGTGGAACATGCCCATGTCCCGGTAGACGTTGCCGAGCTTGACGCGCAGGTCGGCGAAGTCGGGACACAGGTCGAGCGCCTTGGAATACTCGCGCACCGCCTCGTCGAACATCGCGAGGCCCGCGTAGGCGGCGCCGAGGTCGGCGTGCATGTTGGCGAGCTTGCCGCGCGCGTAGCGGTCGAGCGCGTTCGGCTGGCCGACCGACGCCGAGACGGCCTTCGTGTACACCTCGCGCGCTCGCTCGTACTTGCCGCGGTCGTTGTACGTGACCGAGAGGTTGAGCGCGGCCTCGGTGTAGCGCGGGTTCAGGCGCAGCGCGTTCTCGAATGCCTCCTCGGCGTCGGAGAACCGGCCCTGCGCGTGATAGATGACGCCGAGCATGTTGTAGAGATCGGGGAACGACGGCCGCGCTGACGCGGCCTCGGCGAGGTAGGGCTCGGCCCGCTCGTATTCGCCCGCGCGATAGTGCTCGCGGCCGAGCGCGATCAGTTCCTCGACCTTGCTCATCGACCGCAGCTTAACTCATCCGGCGCTGCGGCCGAAAAATCGCGGTTCAGTGCAAGCTGGCGAGCGCGGTGCGAGCGTCGCCGGCGCGCTCGCTCTTCGGATACTTCGTCACGAGCTCCTGCCACGTCAGCTTCGCGCGATCGCGCATGTCGACGGCGACGTACGCGCGGCCGAGCAGCCACAGCGCCTCCTCGTCGTAGCCGACGCCGCGGTAGCGCTCGAGCAGGCGGCGCAGCCGGAGCACGGTGCCCATCGGCTTGTTGCGATCCCAGTAGTACTTCGCGACGTACCACTCGTGATCGGCGAGGCGCTTGCCGACCTTGGCGAGGATCTCCTTCGCCTTGTCGCGGTACGGCGAGTCCGGGAACTTGTCGAGGAAGCTCTTGAGCTCGTTCGCCGCGTCCTCCGTCGAGGACTGGTCCTTCTCGTCGGACGGCGGGAACAACCAGAAGTCGGTCGGCAGCTGCTTGTAGTAGGCCTCGCCGATCCGGTAGGAGGCGTAGCCGTTCGCGACCATCTCGTGCGTCGGGTGGAACTTGATGAACAGGCGGTAGGCGTCGATCGCCTCGAGGTACTGCTCGGCGCCGAACTCGGCGTCGGCGAGGCGGAGCTCGGCGAGCACGGCGTACTTCGAGTACGGGAAGCGCGACTTGATGAAGCCGAAGTACTTCGACGCGGCAATCCAGTCCTGCCGGTCGAGCTCCTTCATGCCCTTCTCGTAGTTCTTCTGCGCCGAGACCGAGTAATCGACGGACGCCGCCCCGTTCTTGCCGCCACATGACGCGGCCGCGAGGGCCACGACAAGGACAATGATCGCGCGGGTCACGAGGGCCTCATAGCACAGACCTTCCATCTCCGGGATGGGTTGCCTATAAGAAGGTATGCGACTTGCCTTGGTTATTGCGCTGGCGGGGTGTGGCAGCAGCGGTCATCAGATCGCGATCGGGCCGCCCCCGGGGAAGACGACCGAGGCGGTGCTCGCGGGCCCGTTGTGCGCGGGCGATCACTGCAAGTGCCGGACGGGCGCGGAGGACGCCGGCGTGCCGACCGATGACAAGAAGCGGTTCGAGATCCGGCTCAAGAGCGCGCAGGCGCTGTGGGCCGACGTCCGAGGCAACAAGCTCTACAAGAATGCCGAGCAGCCCGAGACGTGCTTCTACGTCGACCTGCCGGCGGGCGACTCGCCGGTCGAGCTGCGCGCGAGCGATCCGAACGGCGTGTCGGCGGAGTGGACGATCAGCGAGCTCGGCACGCAGACGAAGAGCTGGTACGACACGTTCCGCTTCGAGTGCGGCAACCCCGGCGTGTGCAGCTTCGACGAGATCGCCGCGAAGAAGGCCGAGCTCGCGAACTACCCGCGCGGGCTGCGCGACACGTGCGGCTCGACGCGCATCAAGGGCGTGTCGTGGGACACGGGCAAGGCGCCCGACAACATGCACCCGAGCGAGCTGCTCGTCCGGCTGACGCTCGACGTCTACAAGTTCGCGCCCGACAAGCCGCACGGCGACGACTGCGGCAAGGGCAAGACCGAGTGATGCGCTGGCTGCTCTTGCTCGCGCTCGCGCTGTCCGGATGCAACGAGAAGCGCCAGCCGCCGCCTCCGCCACCGCAAGGGCCGCCGCTGCACAGCCCCGAGCCGAGCGCGCCAGTGCCGCCGCAGCCGCCATCGCCCGGGCCCGAGCACGCCGACGCCGCGCAGGTCACCGGCATCGACCCGGGCAGCGCGGGCGCCGCGTGCACGAGCGCGCGCGACTGCAAGCTCGTCGGCGAAGACAGCGACTGCATGTACGCGTGCACGAGCGGCATCTGCCAGCTGCGCGGCACGACGAAGACCGCCGGCGCCGGCCCGTGCTACGGCGAGATGCTCGCGCAGGCCGTCATGCGGCTGCCCGCCGATCCGCCGCCGCCGGTGTATCTGCTCTGCGACGCGTACGCGGGCCTCTACTGCAATCGCACGACGCACGTGTGCGAAGCGGCGAAGACGCGCGGGGCCGCGTGCGAGACGCAGAGCGAGTGCGGGCTCGACGGCGCCTGCGTCAACGGCAAGTGCGCGCCCGTGCCGGGCACCGGGCAGCGCTGCGAGCCGGGCATCACGTCGTGCGGCCGCGACGGCTTCTGCGATCCGGGCTCGCGCCGGTGCGAGCCGCGCCGCGACAACGGCCAGCCCTGCGACAACCTCGGCGAGCAGTGCAAGTCCGCGTTCTGCGGCTTCGGCGACGCGACGCGCAAGCAGGTCTGCATGCCCGCGCCGCCGCAGCGGCACTGCCCCGACGTCCCGTAGGACTCGCGAAAAGCCGTTGCCACGGGGTGCCCGGGGCGTGCTACCCAGAGCCGGATGTTCGAGTACCCCGACGCGTACGACGTGATCGTCGTCGGAGCCGGCCACGCCGGCTGCGAGGCGTCGCTGGCCGCGGCGCGCATGGGGATGCGCGTGCTCGTGCTGACCGGCTCGCTCGACATGGTCGCGCAGATGTCGTGCAACCCGGCGATCGGCGGCGTCGCGAAGGGCCACCTCGTCAAGGAGCTCGACGCGCTCGGCGGCGAGATGGCGAGCGTGATCGACGAGACCGGCATCCAGTTCCGCCGGCTCAACGCGAGCAAGGGCCCCGCCGTGCGCTCGACGCGCGCGCAGGCCGACAAGCGCCGCTACCGCGACACGATGCGCATGCGTCTCGAGGATCAGCCGGGGCTCGCGCTGCGCCAGGGCGAGGCGGCGAAGCTGCTCGTCGAGGACGGCGTCATTCGCGGCGTCACGACGACGATGGGCATCACGTACCGCGCGCGCGCCGTGATCCTCACGACCGGCACGTTCCTGCGCGGCGCGATCTTCGTCGGAGAGGCGCGCGCGGCCGGCGGCCGGGCAGGGGAGGCGCCCGCGATGGGCCTCAGCGCTTCGCTCGCCGAGCACGGGTTCCCGCTCGCGCGCCTCAAGACGGGCACGCCGTGCCGCATCGATCGCAAGACGATCGACATCGCCGGCCTCGAGGTCCAGCCGGGCGACGATCCGCCGCCGATGTTCCAGTGGGCGGGCCGCGAGCGGCCGCCGCTGCCGCAGGTGACGTGCTGGGTCACGTACACGAACGAGCAGACGCACGCGATCATCCGCGACGGCCTGCCGCGCTCGCCGCTCTATCGCAAGAAGATCGCCGGCACCGGGCCGCGCTACTGCCCGTCGATCGAGGACAAGATCGTCCGGTTTGCGGACAAGGACCGCCACCAGATCTACCTCGAGCCCGAGGGCATCGACTCCGCCGAGATCTATCCGAACGGCATCTCGACCTCGCTGCCGTTCGACATCCAGCTCGCGTTCATCCGCACGATCCCCGGCCTCGAGCGCGCGGAGATGACGCGGCCCGGCTACGCCGTCGAGTACGACTTCATCGATCCGCGCGAGGTGCAGCCCACGCTCGAGACGCGCCGGGTCCGGGGGCTCTACTTCGCGGGCCAGATCAACGGCACGAGCGGCTACGAGGAGGCGGCCGTGCAGGGCTTCATCGCCGGCGCGAACGCGGCGCTCGCCCTCTCGGGCCGCGATCCGCTCGTGCTTCGTCGCGACCAGGCCTACATCGGTGTGCTCGTCGACGACCTGACGACCCGCGGCACGAAGGAGCCGTACCGCATGCTGACCTCGCGCGCCGAGTTCCGCCTGCTGCTCCGCGAGGACAACGCCGTCGACCGCCTGATGCCGATCGGCCGCGCGCTCGGCCTCGTCGGTGACGAGCGCTGGCGCGTGTTCGAGGCGTGGCAGCGGGATCTGGCCGAGGCTCACCTTCGCGCGCACAGCGCGAGCGTCACCGGCACGCCGGCGGTCAACGACGCGCTGGCCCGTCACGGCACGGCGCCGATCGAGGGCCGCCGCGTCACGCTCGCCGAGCTACACCGCCGGCCCGAGCTCGACTGGCGCGCCGTCGAGGAAGTCGCGGCCGCGGGCGGGCTCGCGGAGGCGTCGCACGCGCCGGTCGTGCTCGAGCGCGTCTCGATCGAGCTCGTCTACGCGGGCTACCTGCGGCGTCAGGAGGCCGATGCGGAGCGGCTTCAGAAAGCGGACGCCGTCCGGGTTCCGGACGAGCTCGACTTTCGCACGATCCCCGGGCTATCGCGCGAGGTCGTCGAGAAGCTCGAGCAGGTACGGCCGCGCAGCGTCGGGCAGGCGTCGCGGATCAGCGGCATCACGCCGGCCGCCGTCGCGATCCTGCTGACGCACATCGATCTCCAGCGCCGCCGCGCGGCCGGCGCCTGAAAGCCTGCGCAGGCGTAAGCCGCTTCAACGAGTCACACAGCTGTTGTAGGGTGACGCACCCTTATGAAGCTTCTGGTGGCTACGGGTCTTGCGTGCATGGCGGGTACGGCGACGGCGGGAGGCTTGCTCCTTCCCGGCGCGGGTGCGATCTCGACCGCTCGCGCGGGCGCCGGCGTCGCGTCGTCGAGCGACGGCGAGGCGATGGTGCTGAATCCGGCCGGCCTCGCGTCAGCGGGCAGCGGCACGTTCGTCCAGCTCGGCATCTCCGCGATCGACTACTGGATGAGTTTCAAGCGCAACGGCGACTACGACTACATCCCGAACGACGCGCGCCCGTACGAGGGCCAGCGCTACCCGGGCATCCAGAACAACGCGTCGCCGCCGCTCGGCATCGGCTCGGTGCAGCCGGTCCCGCTGATCGCAGTCGTCTCCGACCTCGGCGGCAAGGTCCCCGGCCTGCACGGCGCCTTCGGCCTCTACGCGCCGAACGCGTACCCGTTCCGCAACATGAACTACGTCAACGGCCAGCCGTTCTTCGTCCCGAACAGCAACGGCGGCTACGACTTCCCGACGTCCTACGAAGGCGCGCCGCCGCCCACGCGCTACGACATCATCGAGCAGGAAGCCGCGATCATCCTGCCCGGCATCGCGGCCGGCTATCGCATCAACGACAAGATCGATGTCGGCGCGCGCATCTCCGGCGGCGTCGCGACGCTGAAGTCGACCGTCGCGGTGTGGGGCCTGCCGAACAACTTCCCCGAGGACGTCAAGCAGGACGGCCTGTTCACGCTCGATGCAAAGGGCGTCATCTACAACTGGCAGCTCGGCACGGTGTTCCACCCGACGCCCGCGATCGACGTCGCCGCGACGTACACGGCGCCGATCTACATCCACGCGAAGGGCGACGCGGTGACGACGAACGGCCCGGGCGTCACGCTCAACGGCGCGCCGGTCGCGATCACGCCGCCGCCCGATGCGGCCGCGCGCTGCGACAAGGGCGGCACGACCGCCAAGCTCAAGGGCTGTGTCGACGTCGAGATCCCGATGCACGCCGAGGTCGCCGGCCGCTACAAGATCAACGACGCGAACGGCAAGCTGAAGGGCGACGTCGAGCTGCAGCTCGGCTGGGAGCACTGGGCCGCGACGTGCGACTACACGAAGGACCCGACGTGCCTCGACCCGAGCGCGTACCACGTGACGATCGACGCGATCGTCGGCACGACGTCGAACCCGGACGGCCTGCCCGTCAAGGACCAGCTGATCCAGCACGGCTTCCAGGACACGTACTCGGCGCGCCTCGGCGGCAGCTGGATCTTCCCGGCCGGCGAGAACGCGGTCGTCGCGCGTGCGGGCATCGGCTACGACACGGCCGCGGCGAAGAAGTACTGGGAGCGCGCGGACGTCGATGGCGCCGCGCGCACGATGATCGCGGCGGGCGCGTCGTACAAGATGAACCAGCTTTCGCTCGACGCCGGCTTCGGCGTGATCCTCGAGGGCACGCGGACCGATCCCCGTACCTGCAACCCGACCGCGGGTACCGGCATGGGCTGCTCGGGCAACGGCATCGAGGGCACCGTCGAAGGCTGGCGCCTGCCCGGCGACGCCGGCCGCCCCGTCCGCAGCGGTCCCGATCCGACGAACCCGATCGTCGTCTCGGGCGTGCAGACCGAAAACCCTGTCAACGAGGGTACTTTCAAGTCGCACTACCTGTTCTTCCTTTTGGGTGCCTCGTATCACTTCTGATGCCATGATGGGCGCATGTCGAAGGCGCTCGTGAAGACCGGTGGCAGTGACGGCAATGGCGTGGTCCCGGCCGTCGCGAGCTTCTTCATCCCGGGCGTCGGTCAGCTGATCAACGGCGAGACCGACAAGGCGATCGGCGTGTTCGTCGTCTCGGTCGCGACCGCCGCCGCGTTCCTCGGCGGGCTGCCGCTGATCGGCGGCCTGCTGGGTATCGTTCACGCCGGCACGCACATCTACGCCGTCGGCGACGCGTATATCCAGGGCAAGAAAAAGCGCTAGTCTTCGCGGGATGTCCAAGATCGTCGGCGACGAGACGTTCGACCAGTTCCGCGGCACCGCCACCTACATCGCTTCCGAGGAGCTGAAGCACGCGGTCAACGTCGCGGTGGCGCTCGGTCGCCCGCTGCTCGTCCGCGGCGAGCCGGGCACCGGCAAGACGCTGCTCGCCGAGAACCTCGCCCAGGCGCTGGGCCTGCCGCTGATCCGCTGGCACGTCAAGTCGACGACCAAGGCCAAGGACGGCCTCTACGTCTACGACACCGTCCAGCGCCTCCACGACTCGCGCTTCGGCGGCGACGTCGGCGACATCTCCAAGTACATCAAGCTCGGCCCGCTGGGCGAGGCGCTCGCCGCCTCGTCGCGCGTCGTGCTCCTGATCGACGAGATCGACAAGGCCGACATCGAGTTCCCGAACGACCTGCTCCTGGAGCTCGACGCGATGCGCTTCCGCATCGACGAGACCGGCAAGGAGATCAGCGCCAAGGAGCGCCCGGTCGTCGTGATCACCTCGAACAACGAAAAAGAGCTGCCGGACGCGTTCCTGCGCCGCTGCGTCTTCCACTACATCCAGTTCCCCGATCGCGAGCTGATGGCCGAGATCGTGCGCGTCCACCATCCCGACATCACCGACCGCGTCCTCGACAACGCGCTCGAGATGTTCTTCTCGCTCCGCTCGACGCCCAAGCTCCGCAAGAAACCCTCGACCTCCGAGCTGATCGACTGGATCTGCGCGCTCAAGAAGGCGGGCGTGGATCTCTCCAAGGTCGGTCACGGCATCCCGTTCCTCGGCACCCTCCTCAAGACCGAGGCCGACGTCGAGCTGCTCGGCAAGCGCGCGAAGGCGTAAATGCTGATCGACTTCCTCTTCGAGCTGCGCCGCCGGAAGCTTCCGGTGTCGACGCACGAGTGGATGGCGCTGATGGAGGCGATGGCGCTCGGCCTCCACGAATCCTCGCTCGACGGCTTCTATCACCTCTGCCGCACCCTGTGCGTCAAGGACATCGCGCTCTACGACGCCTACGACGAGGCCTTCCTCGCCTACTTCAAGGACGTCCACACCGACGCGCTCGAGCTCACCAAGCAGCTCCAGGACTGGCTCTCCAACCCGCGCGCGCTCGAAGGCCTCACCCAGGAACAGCGCGACGCCCTGAAAGCCCTCGACCTCGAGCGCCTGCGCGAGCTGTTCGAGCAGCGCCTCCGCGAACAAAAAGAACGCCACGACGGCGGCAACCGCTGGATCGGCACCGGCGGCTCCTCCCCGTTCGGCACGGGCGGCGAGAACCCGACCGGCATGCGCCTGGGCGGCGGCGGCGGCCGCTCCGCGATGGCGGTCGCCGACGAGCGCCGCTTCAAGGAGTACCGCCGCGACGTCGTCCTCGACGTCCGCCAGATCGACGTCGCCCTCCGCGCGCTCCGCAAGCTCGGCCGCGAAGGCGCCCACGAGGAGCTCGACCTCGACGAGACCGTCGACGAGACCTGCCGCAACGCCGGCGAGCTCGAGATCGTCTTCCGCCCCCCACGCCGCAACCGCGTCAAGGTCCTGCTCCTGATGGACGTCGGCGGCTCGATGGATCCGCACAGCGAGCTCGTCTCGCGGCTCCTCACGGCCGCGTCCCGCTCCGGCCGCTTCGCGAAGTTCCGCAGCTACTACTTTCACAACTGCGTCTACAACTCGGTCTACGAGGACGCGCTCTTCCGCAAAGGCCTGCTCACCGCCGACCTCCTCGCGACCTCCGACCGCGACGAGAAGCTCGTCGTCGTCGGCGACGCCCTCATGCACCCGGCCGAGCTCATGGACCCGGGCGGCTCGCTCTACTACGCCTCCCAGGCACGCGCCTCCGGCATCGAGTGGCTCCGTCGCCTCGCACACCACTTCCGCAGCGCGGCCTGGCTCAACCCCGAGCCCGACCGCTACTGGGCGGGCACCACGATCGAGGTCATCGCGTCCGTCTTCCCGATGTACGCGCTCACGCTCGACGGCCTCGCCCAGGCGGTCCGCTACCTCGTGCGTGGCGGCGAGAAGCCGCGCGTCGGCGACCCGTCGCGCTGGATGAAGGCGATGGCGCGCTAGTCGCGCCGCCCGCGCCGCCCGCGCCGCCCGCGCCGCGCGCGCCGCCCGCGCCGCGCGAGAAGCGCCGCGTACGTACCGGGTACGTACACGCGATCGGCCCCCCCTCGGCGCGCCGGGTACGTACGCCGTCATGACAATGTCATTACGGGTCGCGGCGGGGAGGCTCACGTGTCGGTACGGACGACGTACGTACGACCGGGCCGCATCACGGCTTCATGCGGAACATCGTCAGGCTCGCGAAGTAGTGTCCGGGCGCGCGGCACGCGTTCGCCGCGGACGCCGACACGACGTAGCTCGCGCGATACCCGTCGCGCTCCGCCGACACGCCGGCCTTCATCGCGTCGCCGCGCGTCGTCACGTTCGTCCAGCCCGCGCCTTCGAGCTGCGCCGCGAGGTCGCGCATGACGCCGTCCGCCCCGCTTCCGCGCAGGCACCACGTGCCGTGAACCTGCCGCCCATCGCCGGTGGTGGTGGGCGCGATCATCGGATCGCCTTTCATCGCGGGGAGCGTCGCGATCGCGGCCTTCACGTCGATCGGTGGCGGCCGGACGTCGACCGTCGCTGGCGCGTGCGCGGATCCACTGCCGGTCGCCGCACCGTTAAGGCTCGCCGCGGAACCAGTCGCGCTCGCCGCGGAACCACTGGCGCTCGCCGCGGAACCAGTCGCGCTCGCCGCGGAGCCACTGGCGCTCGCCGCGGAACCACCCGCGCGCGTCGACGCGCCGCTGCCGTTTGCGGTCGCGCTCGTCGACGAGCCTGTCGGCCTGCACGCGCAGATCGCAAGCGCCGCGGTCGCGAGCAATGTCACGCGCAGATGCACGCCCACTCGCGCACGCACGCGCCCGCGCGCATCCACACCACTGTCGCCGAGGGGCTCGCGCGCATCCACACCACTGTCGCCGAGGGGCGCGCGCGCATCCACACCACTCCCACCCACGGGCTCGCGCGTCCTACTTCTGCTTCGACCAGTCGGGCTCGGGCTCGCTCGTCTTCGCCGAGCCCGCGCCGCCGCCCGCCGTACCGCCGCCGGTCGTGCCGGTGCCGGAAGTGCCGGTGCCGGTGGTGCCGGTGCCGGTGGTGCCGGTGCCGGTCGTGCCGGTGCCCGTCGCGCCTCCGCCGGTGGTGCCCGTCGAGCCGCCCGTGGTGCCCGCGCCGCCGGTGGTGCCGGTGGTGCCGGTGCCGGTGGTGCCGGTGCCGCCGGTGCCGGTGCCGGTGCCGGTGCCGGTGCCGGTGGTGCCGGTGCCAGTCGTGCCAGTGCCGGTGCCGCCGGTCGTGTTGCTGCCTGACGTGCCGGTGGTCCCGTTCGCGGGCGTCGCCGAGCCGGTGGTGCCGCCGCCCGCGGGATGCGTGCCGCCGCCCGTGTTGACGACGACCGGCGCCTTGTCGAGCTTGCCGCTGACGGAGCCCGCGAGCTTGGTGTCGTCCTCGGTGAACGTCGAGACGTCGACCTGCTGGTCGTGCGGCTTGAACGTCGCCTTGCGGAGCGTGACGCGGACCTTCGTCTTGGTCGCGGCGATCTTCACGTCGGCCGGGGTCTGCTGGCCCGTCGCGACGCCGTCGATGTAGATCTCGGCACCCGGCGGCTCGCTGGAGACGGAGAGGACGCGCGGCTTCGGATCGAGCTTGGCGGAGGCCTTCTCGCCGCCCTTGACGTCGATGTCCTTTGCGAGGAAGCCGGGCGCGGTGACGTGCGCCTTGAACGGCTTGCCCTTCTCGAGCTTGGCGGTGAACGGGGCGGGGCCGGACTGGCCGTCGACCTCGACCGTCGCCTTGGGGGCCGGCGACGAGATCACCGTGTCGACGCCCGTGACGGCGGCGGCGCTGCCGGTCATCGCGGTCGCGCTGCCGGCGCTGCCGGTGGTCATCGTGTCGGCGCTGCCGGTGGTGTCGCTGCCGGTGGCGACCGCAACGGCGCTGCCGGCGCTGCCCGGCGTGAGCACGTCGGCGGAGCCGGCCTGCTGCTGCTGCTTGGCGTTCTCGGCGGCGGGCTCGCGCAGCACGAAGAACCAGAGCGCGGCGACGCCGGCGGCGACGAGCACGAGGACGCCGATGATGATCGGCGCGGCGCTCGGGCCGCTCTTGATCGGACGCGTGGACTCGGTCGCCTCGACCGGCGCGGCGGATTTTTCGTCGCGCGTGGCGGCCTTCGCCGGCTCGACGCCGAGCTTGGTCTTCGCGGCGGTCTCCGACGGCGGTGCGGACGGACGCGACGGGCGCGCCTCCGGCTTCTGCTCGTCGGACGGGCGGCGCTGGCGCGGCGAGGGCGAGGTGTCGAGCGGCTTGCGGCCGGCCGGCTGATCGCTGCCTGCGGTGGGCGGGCTCGGCAGGCCGGGCGCGCTCTCGCGATCGATCTCGGTCGTCTTTGCTTCGGGCGGCTCGCTGGGCGAGGGCGGATCGGCGAGCGTCGAGTCGGCGCGGCCGTTGGTGCGGCGCGCGGCGAGCTCGTCGAGCGGCATGACGGCGGTCGCCGCCGGCTTCGGCTCGGCCTCGGCGGTCGCGGCGACGAGCTCGTCGAGCGAGCGGACCTTCGTCGCCTCCTCGAACGCCTCCTCGGGGAACTCGTCGGCGTCGGAGTGGAACGGCATCGGCTTGGGCAGCGGCGTTTCCTGGCTGTCCGCGCGCGAACGCGTGATCTTGCTCTTGCTGTCGCGGGCGTTGAGCAGCGCGTCCTGCACGGGCGCGGGAGCGACGCGCGTCGGCGTGTCCGCGAACATCGGCGGCTTGGTCTGCTCGGTGTGCGCGCGCTGCGGCGCCTGCTTCGCCTTCTCGGCGAGGATCTTCTCGAGGACTTGCTGGCTGCCTTCGGCGAGCTTGTCGAAGCGGACGCCCATGCCCGGCGCGATCGCGGGGCGGCTCGGATCGTTCTCGCGCGTCCACACGACGGTTCCTTCGCCCGCGATCAGCGGCGACGCGTCGCGCAGCTGAAATTCGAATTTCATCTGCGTGCCGACAGCCAGAGGCTCCTTCGTTCGGATGAAGATGCCTCCCTGACTGACGTCAACCGCATACCTTTCGATGAACTGCTCGAGAGTCTCGCTCTTGAACTTGATCTTGAGCGTGACCGGCGTGCGTTTCCCCTGACGGGTGTTTGGATCGGCCAAGGCGTTCTCCCGCCTGTGATTCTACACAGTTCGTAGTAAGTTGCGCGGCATGTCGTCGTCGATCCGTCGCGTCCTCGTCGCCAACCGTGGCGAAATTGCTGTCCGCGTGATGCGCACGTGTAGGGAACGTGGAATCGAGACGGTTGCCGTCTACTCCGACGTCGATCGCCTCGCGCCGCACGTCCAGATGGCCGATCACGCGGTCGCCATCGGGCCCGCGCCCGCCGCGCAGTCCTACCTCGTGATCGACAAGATCATCGCAGCCTGCAAGGAGACCGGCGCCGATGCCGTCCATCCCGGCTACGGCTTTCTCTCCGAGAACGAAGACTTTGCAGATGCCTGCACGGCCGCCGGCATCACCTTCATCGGGCCGTCCGCCGATGCGATGCGCAAGATGGGCTCCAAGACCGAGGCCCGCAAGACGGTGAGCGCCGCCGGGACGCCCGTCGTGCCCGGCGACAACGGCCCCGAGGGCAACGGCTTTCCGACGACGGAGGCCGCGCTCGCATCGGCGCGCCGCATCGGCTACCCGGTGATGCTCAAGGCGGCGGCGGGCGGCGGCGGCAAGGGCATGCGCCTCGTCCACAAGGAAGCCGACCTGCCGGCCGCGCTCGAAGGTGCGCAGCGCGAGGCAACCGCCGCGTTCGGCGACGGCACGGTGTACCTCGAGAAGGCGATCGAGCGCCCGCGTCACATCGAGATCCAGATCTTTGGCGACACGCACGGCAACATCGTCCACCTCGGCGAGCGCGACTGCTCGATCCAGCGCCGTCACCAGAAGGTGATCGAGGAGTCGCCGTCGCCGGTCGTGTCCGCGGAGACGCGCGCGAAGATGGGCGCCGCCGCGATCGCGGCCGGTCGCGCCGTGAAGTACGTCGGCGCCGGCACGTGCGAGTTCCTGATGGGCGCGGACGGCAGCTTCTACTTCCTCGAGATGAACACGCGCCTGCAGGTCGAGCACCCGGTGACCGAGATGATCTACGGGCTCGATCTCGTCAGCTGGCAGCTCGACGTCGCGGAGGGCAAGCCGCTGCCGCTCACGCAGGCCGAGCTCGACGCGCGCCGCCGCGGCCACGCCGTCGAGTGCCGCGTGTACGCCGAGGATCCGGTGAAGTTCTTGCCGTCGCCGGGCCGCATCACGCACCTGCGCGTGCCGGACGGCCCGTACGTCCGCAACGACGCCGGCTGCTACGAGGGCGCCGAGATCCCCGTGCACTACGATCCGATGATCTCCAAGCTCGTCGTGTGGGGCGAGGACCGCCCGCGCGCGATCGCCCGCATGCGCCGCGCGCTCGACGAGTATCAGGTCCGCGGCATCGAGACGAACCTCGCGTTCCACCGCCGCTGCTTCCGCCAGGCCGCGTTCGTCGCGGGCGACTACGACACCGGCTTCATCGGCCGCAACGCCGCCGAGCTGCACCCCAAGGCCGACGAGCGCGAGCTGACCGCCGCGATCATCGCCGCCGCGCTCGAGGCCGGCACCGCGTCGCACGCCGCCGCGACGCCGACCGCGACGAACGGCCATGCCGTTCCGCCGCCGTCGTCGACCGAGATCTCCGGCTGGCGCCGCTCGCTGCGCTGAGCTGACGGCCGGCTGTCCGCCACGCGGTCGCTCGTGGCCGCGCACCGGACGCCGGCCGGACGCGCCCGCGCAACGACGCGTGATCGCACGACGCGAACCATGGCGCGCCGGTTGCTGTGCGCGACCCCATGGATCTCTCGCTGCCATCTCTGTTCGCGATCGCGCTCTCGCTCGCCGCCTGCACGAGCACGTCGTCAGGCGCGTCGTGCCCACCGTCGAACGCGCCGACCTACGCGTCGTTCGCGCGGCCATTCTTCGCCGCGTACTGCACGGGCTGTCACTCACGCGACGCGCGCGACCGGCACGGCGCACCGCCCGATCAAGACTTCGATACGGAAGCCGAGATCCGCGGGCACGCCGCCGAGATCGACGCGGAGGCTGCCGCCGGCCCCGACGCGCGCAACACGGACATGCCCGACATGTCCGGCCCCGTTCGCGTGCAGCCGACGATGCGCGAGCGCGAGCAGCTCGGCGAGTTCCTCGCGTGCGAGAGGTCGTCCCACGAATGAGTTGAACTGCGCGCCGAAATACATAGGATGCCGCGCCATGCGTTGGCTCTTCGTGCTGTTGGTGGTCGGTTGCTCGGGGTCGAAGTCGACGGGCGAGTCCTGTGGGCAGGGAACGCACGACGAAGCCGGCGCGTGCGTGTCCGATGGATCCGGTGTCGTCTGCGGTGCGGGGACACACGTCGATCACGGGATGTGCGCTCCTGACGTGATTCCGCCTGGCGGCGGCTACCAGCTGCGCGCGGTGACGAATCAGATCCCGGCGGATGGCCATTCGAAGTTTCCCGTCCTCGCGATCGGCACGAACGTCGACGGCACGCCGGCGACCGACCAGGTCGTGCTCAACACGGATCGAGCGGGCGCGGGCATGTTCATGCCGGCCGCACCCACGCTCGGCGCACTCGGCACGACGAGCTACTTCGTGCCGTGCAGCGCCACCACGCCTGGCTGCACCGGGCCCGTCAAGCTGACGCTCGCGCTCGCGTCCGCGCCGTCCGTCGTCGTCGCCGAGCTCGATGCCGAGCTGGTCGCGCCGAGCGGTGTCTACACGGCCGCGTCCTGCCTCGGTGGCGGCGATCGCATGTTCTTCGACGGCAACGACTACATCTACAACGGCACGCTGCTCGTCACGCAAGGCGCGTTCAGCGCGACCGCGTCCCAGAACCACCTCTCGTTCCACGTCACGCCATCCGGTCAGGACCAGGGCGCGTGGTGGGACTTCGACTTCGACTCGTCGATGCTCGGCATCCCACTCGATGTCGGCGTCTACGACATGGCCGAGCGCTATCCGTTCGAGTCGCCCGATCATCCCGGCATCTCCATCGGCGGCGACGGCCGTGGCTGCAACACGATCACCGGGCGCTTCGAGGTTCACGAGAACACGCTCGACGGCAGCGGCAACGTGATGTCGGCGACCGTGAGCTTCGAGCAGCACTGCGAAGGCGGCACGGCCGTCCTGAACGGCTGCATCCACTACGCGCGCTAGCGAACGCGCGCCAGCGAACGCGCGCTAGGAGCCTGTAGGTCATAGATCGGCAGGTTCCGGACTGAACACACGATCCG
>CAYUNM010000008.1:63077-187014 GCA_964446175.1 uncultured Kofleriaceae bacterium | reverse complement strand
GCCGTGCGGCGATGCCATCGAGGTCGCCGTGCGGCGATGCCATCGAGGTCGCCGTGCGGCGATCAGCCGAGGATCGCGCGGCGCTCGGCGGCCTTGGCGACCTCGCGGTCGACGATCGCATTCGCGACCGGGTGCAGCTCGCGCGCGGCGGGGCGGTCGGCGTCGTCATCGGCGTGCGCGTGCGCGCGGGGCTCGACGTCGATGCGTGCCGTCGGCGCGTCGGACGGTGCGATGTAGCTGCGCAGCACGAGGATCGCCGCCGACATCAGGACCAGCGCGGCGCCCACGACGATCACGATCACCGTCGACAGGTGCCAGTGCGTCGAGCTGACGAGCCACGGGATCAGTGACGGGACGAACGCGGCGACGAACGCGCCGACGTGATAGACGAGGCCGATCGCGCGGGCGCGCACGTGCTCGGGGAACAGCGAGGTGGTGAGGACGGGCGTGACGCCCGAGTAGCCGACGCCGAACGCGCCGCCGAGCACGGCGCCGACCGCGAGCGCGACGGGGCCGTGGATCCAGCCGACGTAGAACGGCAGCGCGGGCACCATGAGGAGCGCGGGCACGACGAGCGCGACGATCACGCCTCGGCGCGCAGCGACGGCGCCGGCCGCGATGCAGCCGACGAGCATGCCGGCGTTGAACAGCATGACGTGGGCCATCGCGGAGCTCGGCGAGAGGTGGAGCTCGGTCAGCAGCAGGTACACGTACTGCGTCTGCAGGCCGTAGTAGACGATGAACCCGAGCGACATGATCAGCGCGCCGATCACGAGCATGCGGGGGACGCCGGGGGTGGCGAGCTCCTTGATCGCGGAGCGCTTGGCCGCCGCGTTGCGCGGCGCCGGCTTCGTGTTCGGGAACATGAACCAGAGCGGCAGCGTGAGCAGCGCGGGGATGACACCGACGAGGAACATCGGGCGCCAGCCGTGGTCGCCAATGACGAGGATGCCCGCTCCGGCAGCGATCATGACGCCGATCGGCCAGCCGGCCTGGAGGATGCCGGACGCGATCTTGCGGGTGCGCGGCGGCATCGACTCCATCGCGAGCGCGGTGCCCGCGGTCCATTGCGCGCCCATCGCGAAGCCAAACAGGGTCCGGAAGATGAGGATCGCCGTGAACGAGTGCGAGAAGTAGATCGCGCCGTCGAACGCGACGAACGCGAAGACGGAGATCAGGAGCGGCACCTTGCGACCCCAGCGGTCGGCCATCCAGCCGGCGACCGCGCCACCGAGGAGGCGGACGAGCAGCGTGAGGGTGAGCGAGCCGGAGACGGCGGCGAGCCCGACGCCGAACTCGGCGGCGAGCTGCTTCATCACGAGGACGTAGACCATGAAGTCGATCGCGTCGAGGACCCAGCCGGTCCACGAAGCGGCGAAAGCGGCCCACTGCGCACGCGTCGGTTCTCTCCACCAGGGCTTGCTCGTCATGCGGGGATCCATAGATCGCGCTCGTGGTGCGGCGCAAGACAAAAAATGCGATCCCGAGGACGATTTCATGTTGCAACGCAACAAAGAATGCTTAGAGTGCTGGGCAAGGAGATACGAAATGTCCGACAACAAGCAGACCCCGAAGACCGAGATCCCCAAGACCGACAGCGCCCCGAAGGCCGCCCCCGGCTTCACGCCGTTCATGGCGTTCGACCCGATGCAGGCGTGGACGATCGGCCAGCAGGCCTGGCAGTCGACGCAGCAGGCGTGGCTCGCGAGCCAGGAGGCGTTCCACAAGATGATCGGCGACGCGTTCGGCCGCTCGGAGCAGTTCACCGAGCAGTTCGCGGCGCTCGAGGGCCAGATGGCGCAGCGCGCGCACGACGCGGTCGACCAGTGGGCGAAGCTCGCGCACGACACGATCAACTACGGCGTCCAGCTGTCGTCGCAGGCTCGCAAGCTCGGCTTCGAGACCGCGCGCAAGATGACGCCGGGAGCGTGATGGTGATCGACGCGATCGGCTTTTCGCGGGAGGTCGTGGGGGCGTGGACCTCCGTGGCCGCAGACTTCTTCGGCCTCCCGCAACTGACCATCAGCTCGGCCGGCCCCATGGTCGGCCGGGCGCCCGCGCTCGCCCAGACCCCGCGCGACGAGATCGCGCTCGAGGGCGGGGCGCGGCTGCTCCATTTCCGTTCGCAGAGCAGCAAGCCGAAGGGCAAGCCGTTCCTGCTCGTGCCGTCGATGATCAATCGCTGGTACGTGCTCGACCTGCGGCCGGGCGCGAGCCTCGTCGAGGCGCTCGTGGGCGCCGGATTCGACGTGTGGTGCCTGGACTGGGGCGTGCCGCAGGACGAGGACCGCTACCTCGACTGGGAAGCGGTCGTTCGCCGGCTCGGGCGTGCCGTGCGTCGCGTGAAGCGCGAGACCGGTGCGGACAAGCTCGGCGTGCTCGGCTACTGCATGGGTGGCACGCTGACCTCGATCTACGTCGCGCAGCACGCCGACGAGATCGCGGCGCTCGTGACGCTCGCGGCGCCGATCGACTTCGTGCGCGGCGGCCAGCTGCGGTGCATGGTCGAGCCGCTGTGGTTCGACGCGGATGCGATCTCCGATGCCGGCAACGTCGTCCCGCAGCAGATGCAGGCCGGCTTTGTCGCGCTGCGGCCGACGCTCGACCTCGGCAAGCTGGTGTCGATGCCCGACCTCGCGCAGGATCCGAAGGGACGCGATGCGTTCCTCGCCCTCGACGAGTGGTCGAGCGACAACATCCCGTTCCCCGCCGAGGCATACCGCCGGTACATCAAGGACCTGTATCAGGACAACCAGCTCGCCAGCGGCACGCACCGTGTCGCGGGCAAGCCGGTGGACCTGAAGAAGGTCACGTGCCCGACGCTGGTGATCACCGCGACGCGCGACCAGATCTGCCCGCCGGCGGCCGCGGAAGCGCTGCTTCCGCTCGTCGGCGCGACCGACAAGAGCGTCCTCGAGGTGGCCGGCGGCCACGTCGGCGCGGTCGTCGGGAGCAGGGCGGCGCGCGAGATGTACCCCGCGTTGATCGACTGGCTGCGTCCGCGCCTCGCCTGAGCGGGGTAGTATGGGACGGTGGACTGGCGCCTGAAGGGGGCAATCGACCGTGCTCTCGGGTTCGTGCCCGGGGGCCGGCAGATCCACGCGCGCCTCGCCCAGCGCAGCGTCGACCTCGGCGCGCTCGTCGACCTGCAGGTCGATGACTGGCACGCGATCGCGCAGCGCCTCGACGCGCTCGACATCGCGATCACCGACGCGCGCGTCGTCGAGCTCGGCAGCGGCGCCTGCCCGACGCTCGCCGCGTGCATGTACCTCGCCGGCGCGGCCAAGGTGTTCGCGCTCGATCGCGAGCGCCGGCAATCGCAGGAGCTCGTGCGCGAGCTCGCGGATCGGCTCGCCGTCCACATCGCGCTGATCGCGCGTGATAGCGGCCGGGCCGCCGACGAGATCGCGCCGCTGCAGAGCGCACTCTCGCACGCGGTCGGGCGCGGCACGCCGCTGCTGCTGGCGAGCGACAACGTGATCGACTACCGCGCGCCCGCCGATGGTGCCGATACCGCGCTGCCCGCGCACTCGATCGATCTCGTCGTGTCGCGCAGTGTGCTCGAGCACGAGCCGCCCGCGAGGCTCGTCGCGCTGTTCGCGGAGGCACGTCGGATCCTGCGCCCGGGCGGCGCGATCGTTCACCTGATCGACTGCGCCGATCACTACGCCAAGGGCGATCCGCGGCGCGGCCCGCTCGACTACCTCGCGCTCTCCGACGCCGAGTGGGCGCGCTGGAACACGGCCTTCCTGCATCAGAACCGTCTGCGCGCGCCCGAGTTCGCGGCGCTCGCCCGCGAGGCCGGCTTCGCCGACGCCACGATCCACGTCCGCCGCCGCGCTCCGCTCGACGGGATCGCGCTCGCGCCGCAGTTCCAGGCGTACGCCGCGGACGACGTCGCGATCACGAGCTGCGAGCTGGTCGCGCGGCTCGCCTAGCCTAGCTCGCGAACAGGTCGTGCATCGTGACGCACTCCAGGCCGCTCGCCTGCAGCGACGTCACGATCGCGGGCAGCGCGTCGAGCGTCCACTCCTGGCCCTCGTGGAACAGGATGACGTCTCCCGCGCTGACGACCTTCGGGCCGCAGCGCTCGGCGAGGCTCATCGGATCCTTGTCGACGTAGTCGCACGAGTCGACCGACCACATCGCGACGACGTAGCCGGCCGCGCGCATCGAGATCAGCGACGCCGCGTCGATCGATCCGTGCGGCGGGCGCACCCACGGACGGCCGCTGAGCTGACCGCCGATCGCGCGCTCGGTCTTCTCGAGCTGATCGAGCAGCTGGCGGCGCTTGAGCTTCGTGAAGCGCGTGTGGTCGTAGCCGTGGCCGGCGATCTGGTGGCCGCGGCGGATGTACTCGCGCACGAGCTCCGGATGCTGCTCGGCGCGATTGCCGCACACGAAGAACGTGCCCGGCACGCCGAGATCATCGAGCAGCTCGAGGTAGCGCGTCGTCAGGCTGTCGGGGCCGTCGTCGAACGTCAGCGCGACTCGCTTCGTCGCCGCGGGGCCCTTCCGGAGCAACCCCGGGACGCGATCGAACACCGCGTTCTTGACGAGTGTCCGCACCGACGAAACCATGACCACTTCCATTGGCGTACGACGTTTTACGCGTGTCTACAAGGTTCGGATCGGCACGGCATTCGTTAGGCGTCTCACTTCCACTGCCAGCCCTTGAAACGCTCGCGCAGCTCCGTCTTCTTGAACTTTCCCGCCGACGTGCGCGGGATCGCATCGACCATCTCGAACGCGTCGGGCAGCCAGTACTTCGGGAACCGCGCCGCCAGATGTTGGCGCAGATCTTCGGGCGTACACGCTTGACCTTCCTTCAACACGACGACGGCGAGGGGCCGCTCGCCCCACTTGGGATGCGCCAGCCCGATCACCGCCGCCTCGCGCACGCTCGGATGTCCCATCAGCGCATTCTCGAGCTCCGCCGACGCAATCCATTCACCACCCGACTTGATCAGATCGGCGATGCGGTCCGTGAGCTGTACGAAATCGTACGCATCGACGCGCGCGACATCACCCGTGCGGAAGTACCCGTCGCTCGTCCAGCGCTCGGGCGAGTGACCGCCGACGTAGCTCCCCGCGATCCACGGACCGCGGATCAGCACCTCGCCGCTCGTCTTGTCGTCGTGGGGCACATCGCCTGCTTCGTTGCGCACGCGCAGATCGACGAGCGGCGGCGGCAGGCCCTGCTTCGCGCGCAGCTTGTACTGCGTCGCTTCGTCGAGCTTCCCGAGCTCGGGCGGCAGCCGCGAGACGAGCCCGATCGGCGACGTCTCCGTCATCCCCCACGCGTGCAGCAGGTAGAGTCCGTGGCGATCGAAGTCGCGGATCAGCTGCTCGGGCGCGGCCGCGCCGCCGACGATCATGCGCAGCCCGGGCTGCAGATCGTACTTCTGCTTGTCGAGCAGATCGCGGATGCCGATCCAGATCGTCGGCACGCCGGCCGCCACTGTCACGCGCTCGCTCTGCATCAGATCGAGCAGGCTCGCCGGATCGAGGTGCGGCCCCGGCATCACCAGCTTCGCGCCGAGCATCGCCGCGATGTACGGCAGGCCCCACGCGTTGACGTGGAACATCGGCACGACCGGCAGCAGCGTGTCGCTCCGGCGCAGGTCGAGCGCGTCGGGTAGCGAGGCGACAAGCGTGTGCAGCAGCGTCGAGCGGTGCGAGTAGACGACGCCCTTCGGCTTGCCGGTCGTGCCGCTCGTGTAGCACATGCCGAGCTCGCCCCTCTCGTCGAGCGCGGGCAGCGGCCCCTCCGCGGGGCAGCTCTCGATGAACTCCTCGTAGTCGCGCCCGACGACGATGACCTTCTCGAACTTGTAGCTGAGCTTGTCGCAGTACGCGTGCAGCGACTCGTCGACGATCAGCCAGCGGTCACCGGCGTCCTGCGCGATGTAGCTGATCTCGTCGGGATGCAGGCGCAGGTTGAGCGTGTGCAGCGTCGCGCCCGCGAGCGGCACGCCGAAGTACGCCTCGAGGTGCTCGGCGTGGTTCCACATCAGCGTCGCGACGCGATCGCCGCGCTTGATGCCGCCCGCGATCAGCCCGCGCGCCAGGCGCTTCGCGCGCCGGATCACGTTGCCGAAGTTGGTCCGGTGCAGCGACCTGTCTGGCCGCCGCGACACGATCTCCACACCAGCCATGTACCGCTCCGCCCGATCCGCGATCCAGTCGAGCGTCAGCGGAGCATCCATCATCGTCGCCGTCATGCGGCGAGCCTACTACTACATCGAGCAGTAGGGAGTGGCCGCGCTCTCGCCGAGCGTGTCCGCGTGCAGGTTGCAGCTCTCGTCGTCCTTGTACGAGCGCCAGTCAGCGGCGCGGTTGATCGACGCGGCGTAGTCGACCCACCGCTTGTACGTGCCGTTCGCGTCGGCCTCGAACACGACCGGGGCCGTGCACACGTGGGCCGCATCGGCCGCCGCTTTGTCGGCCTCGGCCTCCGCCATGATGATGTCGTACATCGCGCTCGTCGACGAATCCCAGCAGCACGTCATCGAGTGGCTGTAGTCGAGCGGCGCGAACACGTAGTCCTCGAGCTTGCGCTGGTCGGCATCGACCTGCGACGGCGACTTCTGCTCGAGCCGCTCCTCGACGTCGTAGAGCGCACGGAATGCGTTCTCGCGCTGTTCTCGCGCCGCGCACGACGCCGGGTACTGCGACAGGTGATGGCGCGCGTCGGCGATCTGCGCGAGCAGCTCGGTCTTCTGCTGGTCGAGCGGGACCTCGCCGAGCAGCTGCTCGAAGCGCGCCGGCCGCGCCTCGATCGCCGCGATGTCCGTCGAGTTGATCCAGTGCGCCTCGTCGCCGGTGACCCACGTGTTCGTCCAGTAGCCGTTGCGCGCCTTCGCGACGCGGAACCGCTTGAGGCCGCCGCCGAGCTTGCCGTAGCCGGGGCCGCCCGTGTAGTCGCCCGTGAAGTACTCCTTCGACGCCGCGCCCGACGCCTTCACGCCCTGGCGGCGCGGCATCGAACCCGAGACGAGCGTCACGTCGAGGCTCGTCGTGCCGGCGGGCGTGACGTCCTTGACGACGAGCGTGTGGCCGATGCCGTTCGCCTGCCAGCGCTCGAGCAGGATGTCGCCCGCGCGCACGGCATCGGGCTGCAGGTTGTACGTGTTCGCGCTGTCGGCGAGGTTCGCCGAGCCGAGGTAGTCGAGCGCGAGCAGCGTGAAGTACGCGGTGCGCTTGTTGAGGAAGACCTCGTCGGCATAGGTGCCGAACGTCGCGCCGTCGCCGAGCTCGGGCTGCGTGTCTTCGCCGCCGTGGATGATCCGCGTGCGCAGGTTCGCGTCGTGCGGCCAGCCCTTCGAGAGGTCGGCGCCGGTGTAGTCCTTGTAGCGGACCGCGAACTCGGGCATGCCGGCGTAGCGGCCGCTCGCGGTGCGGATGCCGAAGTGCCCGAAGTAGATGCGCTGGTGGCCGTCGGTCGCCTCGAGCTGCAGCGGCAGCCCGTGCCACGACGCGAACGCGATGCGGAGGAACAGCGCGGTCTCCGCACACTCGAGCTGCGGCGCGGGCAGCACCTTGCCCTCCGGCGTCGTCAGCTTGTAGGTGGTCGACCAGCCGTCGACGCCGGGCGTCCACTCGAACGAGTCGATCCACTCGCCGTAGCGCTCGTCCCACGTCTTGCCGGTCTGTGGATCCTTGTCTTCCCACTGCGCGGTGACCTTCCAGACGCCGGTGCGCGACGCATCGACGTTCGTCGGCAGCCCGGCGTGGTACTGGCCGTCTTCCTTGCCCGGCGCGGGCAGCGGAGTCAGCTGCAGGTCGCTGTCGTCTTCCGCGGGTGACACACAGCTGGCGGCGATGAGGACGAGGAGAGCTGCGCGACGCATGTCGCCCCATCGAGCACGCCGCGTGCCCGCTTTGGGCCCTTGGGTCACGCGGACTTGTCGGCGATGGCAAGGCGAGTAGCCGGAAGCCTCGGCAGTGCAAGGGGTCGCGCAACCATACCGAGCGCTACAGGCTGCGATACGAGAACGCGACGAACGGGAAGCCGAGCGGGAACGTGCTGCTGTCGCAGTCGCCGTTGCCGCAGAACGGCTTGACGAGCGTGAGGTCGACGCCGATCTGGCGCGACGTGAAGCGCAGGCCGTACCAGCCGAGGAAGCCGTTCGCCTGGTCGTTGATCTTGCCGAACAGGTGCGCGGTGTCGGCCTCCGCGATCAGGCGGACCTTCGAGCCGATCTTCGCGACGAGGCCGCCCATGAACGCGACCGGGACCGACGAGTTGTCGTGCGTCGCGAAGCCGGCCATCGCCGCTGCCGACACGTGCGAGTAGCACTGCAGATCGAAGCAGTACGTCAGCGCGCCGCCGAGATCGAAGCCGCCGCCGCCGTTCGAGGTCTTCGTCTCGCCGATGACGTTGCCCATCGAGTCGTAGGTCGTCGTCGTGTCATGCGTCAGCGCGCCGGCGGCGCCCGCCTGCACGGCGACGTGGAGGTTGCCCTGGCGGACGACCTGCAGCTTCGCCGACGCGATGCCCCAGTAGAAGTCGCTCGTGATCGGCACCATCGTCGTCGCGCTGATCACGAGATTGTCGGTCGGCGCGTACGACGCGGCGATGAAGAACAGCTCGTAGTCCTCGAACGAGAAGGCGCCCTTCGGCGGCGTCAGCGCGGTGGGCATGACCGCGACGCGGCCCGCGTTCGCGTCCTCGAGCGTGCCCTGCTCGGTGATCGAGGGCGGCGGGGCCGGCTCTTCGCCCGGCGCCTGCGCGAACGCGGGGGCCGCGGAGACGGCGATCAACAAGGCTAGCAGTGACTTCATCAGGCGATGGTACGTCGCCTGCCGGTCGAACCTACCTGGCAAGAACCGGCTTACCGGCGCCGGCGGTGCAGCTGCCACCACGCGATGGCCGCGAACAGCAAGGCCTGCCCGACGATCATCCCCCACGCGAGCAGCAGGATGCGCGGCTCGTGAGCGTGGTCTGGCTCTGGTGGCATCGGCAGCGGCGTGTCGAGCCGGTTGAGGTCGACGATCGAGCTGAGCGCGTCGACGGCGGCGCGGCTCGTCACGAGGTCGGAGAGCACGCGCGTCACGTGATGCAGCGCGAACATGATCCCGGCGAACAGCACCTGCGGCACGAGCACGATCGGGATCAGCGAGGTCGCCTTGTCGGGCGTCGACGACGCCGCCGAGATGCACAGGCCGAGCGAGATGCCCGCGATGCCGGCGAGCGCGACGGTCAGATAGATCTCGAGCGGCGCGGGCAGGATCACGCCCGGCGACGGGAAGCGCATGCGGATCGCGAGCACGCCGAGCAGCAGCGCGCTCTGCACGAGCACGAGCAGGGAGAGCACGACGAACTTCGACGCGAGGTACGCGCTCGCGTGCAGGCCGGCGAGCCGCTCGCGGCGCAGGATCGCCGCCTCCTTGCAGATCTCGCGCGCCGCGTTGATCACCCCGAACCACACGCCGGTGGTCGCGAGCATGAAGATGACCTTCTTCGCCTCGATGCGGCCGGCCGTCATGCCGTCGACCTGCGACACGAGCACGAGCAGCACGCCGATCACCGGCGCCTGCGCGAGCAGCAGCGCGAGGTTCTTGCGGTCGGCGAGCATCAGCTCGAGATAGCGCCGCGTCAGGATCGCGAGCTGGCGCCACCGCGACTGCGCGAACGTCTTCGCGCGCCGCTCCTTCTCCGCGGTCTGCTCCTGCGACGGCGTCGCGGGCGCGCGCCCCGGCCGCTCGATCACGTACTTCTGGTACTGGAGCGACTCCTTGTACTTCGCCTGCCACGCCTCCGGCCGCTCCTCCGGCTTGTCGGGCTCGTCGGTCGCCGCATAGATCTCCGCGAAGTCGCTGACGCCGAAGAACGCGCACGCCTGGCTCGGCGGCCCGAAGTAAACGAGCTTGCCGCCGACGAGGAACACGATGTGGTCGCACAGGTTGATGTTCTGCGTCGCGTGCGTCACCAGCACGACGGTGCGGCCGCCGCTCGCGAGCTCGCGCATCGTCAGCATCAGCTTGCGCTCGAGGCCCGGGTCGAGCCCGCTCGTTGGCTCGTCGAGGAACAGCAGCAACGGATCGGCGAGCAGCTCGCACGCGATCGACACGCGCTTGCGCTGGCCGCCGCTCAGCTGATCGACGCGCTTGTCAGCGTGCGCGGTCATGTCGACCGCCGCGAGCACCTCGGCGATCCGCGCGTCGATCTCGGCCTCGCGCGTGTCCGCGGGCAGCCGCAGCTTCGCCGCGAAGTACAGCGCGCGCCGCACGCCGAGCTGGCGGTGCAGGATGTCGTCCTGCGGCACGTAGCCGACGATCGAGCGATACGCGTCGTAGCTCGCGTAGAAGTCGTCGCCGTTCAAGGCGAGCTTGCCGGCGTCCGCCGGCTGGAAGCCGCACAGCGCCATCATCAGCGTCGACTTGCCGGCGCCGCTGCCGCCGACGATCGCGACGAGCTCGCACGGCTCGATCGACAAGGTCGCGTCGTCGAGCAGCACGCGCCCCGCCTCGACGCGCTTGAGCGCTGTCGCGTCGATCCGGATCGCGCCGCGCTGGTCGAACGAGTCGAGGCTGTCGCCGTCGTAGGTCAGCCGGAACGGCCCGATCTGCACCACATCGTCCGGCCGCAGCTCGCACTCCTCGATGCGCTCGCCGTTGACGAACGTGCCGGTCTCGCTGCCGAGATCGCGCAGCACGTGGCGGTCGCCGCGCCACAAGAGCTCCGCGTGCTCGCGCGAGACGAGCGGCTGATCGAGCAAGATGTCCGCGTTCGCACGCCCGATCGTCAGACGCGTGGTCCCCGGCGGCGTCGCGAAGTGGTGTACAGCGGTCTCCATTTAGAACCCGAGAAGAAAGTCGCAGAGTGGTACGACGCGCAACGGGAGGTCGCGAAGCGTTGTCTCTCGCGACACGACATAACCAGCGGGCGCACGGAACCGGTCGACGAAACGCCGTGTCGTCACCAGATCATCGCCGCTGATCGTGCGTCGAAACTTCACTTCGATCGGCAGCACGGTGCCGTCGGTTCGCTCGGCGACGAAATCGACTTCCTCGAATGCCGAGCGACGGTCTTTCGGGTCGATGCGATCGCGATAGAAGTGCAGGGCGATATCCACATCATGGATGACGGTCTGCACGACGGTCTCGACGAGCGGGCCCACCATGTCGGGCGGCGATTGCCACAGCGAAGGAGCACCGCGGAAGATCGCGTTGCGAACACCGAGATCCGTCAGCACCGTCTTGACCGGCAACCGGGCGCTCGTCGACTTCGCGATAGGATATCGCCGCAGCTCGCGGAGCAAGAGTGCGTCACTGAGATAGTGAAGATAGCGCCCTACTGTTGGCTGGTTCGTACGCAAGCCAGATGCATTGGCCTCGTTCGCGAGGTCGACTTGGCTGATCTGCTGTCCGGTGCGGCGGGCGACGGAAACGTACAGCTGCCGGAGCAGGCGCGGCTGCTCGACAGGAAACAGGTCCGGAATGTCGATGCCGAGGACCCGATCGAAGACGGTCTCGGTCAGGTAGTCACACCACGAGTCATCATCGACCTCGCCGGAATGTAGGCGCGGATAGCCGCCCCGGCTGAAGTAACGATCGAGTTGCTGCGCCAGCTCGTGGTGGCGTGTCGCCGTGAAGCGCGCGATCTCGCCGAAGCGCTCATCGGGCGAGTCACCGAAGAGATCGAGAAATCGCAACGGCGGGGCGGGTGGGACGAGATGCGGGTGCCAGGCTTCGAGTACCTCGCGAAAACCGAAGGGTGGAAATGCCGTTGTCGTCACGCGTCCCGCGAGGCTCTCGCGTGCTCCTTTCGCGACGAGCACGCTCGACGATCCGGTCAGCAGAATGCGCGCCGGAGATACTTCGCTCAGATGCTTGAGCTCCTCGTTCCAGCGCGGAAGCTTGTGGACCTCGTCGAGGAACAGGAAGGGGCGCTCGCCCTCGCTGACTGGGCGTTTCAGAATCGCCGTTTCGTACCAGCGAACGAGCTCGAGTAACCCGCGCTCGCGTAGTACCTCGAGGTCGAAGCGCAGCAGGAAGATGTGCGTGGGCGGAACGGCGTCCGCGAGCAGGTCTTCCACGATCTGCAAGATGGCCGTCGTCTTGCCGACCTGCCGCGGCCCGCGGACGATCTGGATCAGCGGGCTCGGCTTCTTGAGCCGCTCGACCAGGGCCCGAACCTGCCGACGCCGGAACGCGGGCGGCTGGGGTCGCACGACGTGCGGCGCCGTCCACCAGGGGTTGAGATCCTGGAGGACGGCAGGCAGCTCGAGTGGCAGTGTCGACGACACTGCCATCTTATACATCGAAATTTAGGCCTGCCAAAGCAGCTAAATTTCGATGCATAGGGCGTACTTACTTCTTTTCCTTCGCCTTCGCGGCCTTCGCGAGCAGCTCTTCCGTGATGTTGTTCGGCGTCTCGGCGTAGCGCGAGAACTCCATCGTGAACTCGGCCTTGCCCTGCGTCGCCGAGCGAAGCGGGGTCGAGAAGCCGAACATCTCCGACAGCGGGACCTCGGCGTCGACGCGCGCGTTGCCGTCCTCTTCCGTCGAGCCCATGATGATGCCGCGGCGCTGGTTGATCAGGCCGAGCATCGAGCCGGAGAACTCCGCGGGACCCTCGATCGAGACCTTCATGATCGGCTCGAGGATCTTCGGGTTCGCGCGCGGGAAGAAGTCGCGGAACGCGCCGCGAGCCGCTTCCTGGAACGCGATGTCGCTCGAGTCGACGGCGTGGCTCTGACCGTCGTTGATCGCGACGCGCAGGCCGACGACCGGGACGCCCAGGCGCGGCGACTTCATGATCATCGACTTGAAGCCCTTTTCGCACGACGGGATGAACTCGCGCGGAATCGCGCCGCCCTTGATCTCGTCGACGAACTCGAAGTCGCCCTCGAACGGCTCCGCATAGCCGGCCACGCGGCCGTACTGACCCGAGCCACCCGTCTGCTTCTTGTGGGTGTAGTTGAACTCGGTCTTCTTCGTGATCGTCTCGCGGTACGCGACCTGCGGCGGCGAGGTGAGGACCTCGGCCTTGTACTCGCGCTTCATGCGCTCGATGTAGACGTCGAGGTGCAGCTCACCCATGCCGGCGATGATCGTCTCGGCCGACTCGGGATCGACGTAGCACTGGAACGTCGGGTCTTCCTTCGTGAAGCGGTTGAGCGCCTTCGACATGTTGATCTCGGCGCCGGAGTCCTTCGCCTTGATGGCGACGGAGATGACCGGCTTCGGGACGAACATCGAGGTCATCGCGAAGTTGACGCGACCGTCGGTGAACGTGTCGCCCGAGTTGCAGTCGACGCCGAAGATCGCGCAGATGTCGCCCGCGCCCGCCTCGGTGATCTCTTCCTTGTCGTCCGAGTGCATGCGGACGAGACGGCCGACCTTGACCTTCTTGCCGTTGCGGACGTTGACGACGAAGTCGTCCTTCTTGATCTGGCCCTGGTAGACGCGGATGTACGTCAGCTGCCCGTAGCGGCCGTCCTCGAGCTTGAACGCGAGCATGACGAGCGGCTTGTCGGGGTTCGACTCGAGGACGACGGGTTCCTCGTTCTTGTCGAGATCGAGCGCGATGTTCTCGACCTGGCGCGGATCGGGCAGGTACGAGCAGACGCCGTCGAGCAGCAGCTGCACGGCCTTGTTGCCGAGCGCGGAGCCGCACATCACCGGCGTGCACTTCAGCGCGACCGTGGAGTCGCGGAGGCACTTGCGGATCAGCTCCGGCGTGACCTTGTCCTCGAGCATCGCCTCGGCGAGCTCGTCGTTGACGAGCGAGAGGTTGTCGAGCATCTGCTCGCGCATCTCCTCGCACAGCTCCTTGAGCGTGCCGGAAGCGCCGTGCGAGGCGAGCGGGTGCAGGTGGTCGGTCGGGATCGGACCGCGCTCGATCTGCTCGCCGTTGTCGCCGTGGAACGTGTACGCGACCATCTCGATCAGGTCGACGACGCCCTCGAGCTTGTCCTCGAGGCCGATCGGGCACTGGATCATGACGGGGTGGAGCTTGAGCTTCTCGCGCAGCTGATCGCGGACCTTGAACGGGTTCGCGCCCGTGCGGTCGAGCTTGTTGACGAACGCGATGCGCGGAACCTTGTAGCGGCGCATCTGGCGGTCGACGGTGTACGACTGCGACTGCACGCCGGCGACGCCGCAGAGCACCATGATCGCGCCGTCGAGGACGCGCAGCGAGCGCTCGACCTCGACGGTGAAGTCGACGTGGCCCGGGGTGTCGATGATGTTGATGTGGTGCTGCGACTTGATCGGCGAGCCGGGGACGGCCATGACGGCCTTCGCCTTCGCGTCGGGCGGCCACTGGCAGAACGTCGCGGCCGACTGGATCGTGATGCCGCGCTCGCGCTCGAGCTCCATCGAATCCATCTTGGCGCCGACGCCGTCCTTGCCCTTCACCTCGTGAATCGCGTGGATGCGCGCGGTGTAATAGAGGATGCGCTCGGTCAGCGTGGTCTTGCCCGAGTCGATGTGGGCAGAGATGCCGATATTGCGAACTTTGGACAGGTCGGTCAGCACGGGGAACGTCTCCTTGGAGGCGGGGGTAGGTACCGTGTAACCGCCTGGGATGCAAGTGAAACCCGGCCGTTCGGGCGGTGTCCTAGCATTTCAAACGGTTGGAATGTCCCGTGCGCTACCCTTCTGAAACGGTGGAGTGTCTCGACGATAACGTCGCGTCCGAATTCGTCTCGGGGGGCCTGTCGGCGGGCGCGATCGGCAAGGTCGAAGCGCACCTCGCCGCCTGCCGCGACTGCCGCTCGCTCGTCGCGATGCTCGCCGGCACCGAGGACGACAGCCAGGCCGCGACCCGCAAGCACGAGCGGTTCCGCCCCGACGAGGACAGCCAGGTCGCGAAGCGCCCCGTGCTGTCGATCGGCGATCGCGTCGGCCGCTACCTCGTGCTGTCGACGCTCGGTGCGGGCGGCATGGGGGTCGTGTTCGCGGCGTACGACCCGCAGCTCGATCGCAAGGTCGCGCTGAAGCTGTTGCGCGCGAACCTGCGCGGCCCCTCGGCGAAAGAGGCGCGCACGCGGCTCAAGCGCGAGGCGCAGGCGATCGCCCAGCTCTCGCATCCGAACGTCGTCGGCGTCTACGACGTCGGCACGACCCCCGACGGC
This sequence comes from uncultured Kofleriaceae bacterium, assembly GCA_964446175.1. Classification (GTDB taxonomy): domain Bacteria; phylum Myxococcota_A; class Polyangia; order Haliangiales; family Haliangiaceae; genus JABFXX01. Next base: position 171,925 of record CAYUNM010000008.1, on the reverse strand, counting down.
GACGTCTACATCGCGATGGAGTTCGTCGAAGGCGACACCCTGACGACGTGGCTCAAGCGCTGGCCGCGCACGTGGCGCGAGATCCTCGAGGTCTTTCACCAGGCCGCGCGCGGGCTGCAGGCCGCGCATCAGGTCGGCTTGCTCCACCGCGACTTCAAGCCCGACAACGTGCTCGTCGGCGGCGACGGGCGCGTACGCGTGACGGACTTCGGCCTCGCGCGGAGCGTGCTCGGCCCCGACGAGGCGCAGCGCTCGTTGACGCCGACGACGCCGCTCCACGCCGACCTCACCGCGACCGGCACCGTGCTAGGCACGCCGCGCTACATGCCGCCCGAGCAGCTGACCGGTCCCGACATCGACGCGCGCAGCGATCAGTTCAGCTTCTGCGTCGCGCTGTACGAGGCGCTCTACAGCAAGCACCCGCTCGAGGGCGCGACGAGCGTCGCCATGCTCGAGAGCGGGGCACGCGCCGCGCTGCCACCCGACGGGACGCGCGTGCCGCCGGCGATCGGCAAGGCCGTGATGCGCGGCCTCGATCGCGACCGCGCGAAGCGCTTCCCGACGATGGCCGCGCTCGTGCACGAGCTCCAGCCGCCCGCGCAACGCTCGCCGGCGCGCTTCGCGGTCGCCGCGGGCATCGGGCTCTTGCTGATCGGCGCGGCGACCGCGGCCGTGATGAGCCGCCCCGATCCGCCACATCGCGTCGATCCGCAGGAGGAGCAGACCGTCCGCGTGCTGATCGACGAGATCAACAAGAAGGACACCGAGATCAAGGAGCTGCGCAAGAAGCTCGTCGCGGTCAACAACGCGAACGAGGTCGAGAAGCTCAAGAAGGAGCTCGACGAGAAGCAGGAAGAGATCGACGCGCTGACCGATCAGGTGACGCAGCTGCGCGTGAAGTCGGCGGAGGGCAAACCGCCCCCGCGCCCGCCGCAGGACAAGCAGATCCTCGCCGCGATCCAGGGCGCGCAGGGCAACGTCGAGGGCTGCTTCATGGAGTGGGACGACCGCGCCGGCGTGTTCGGCTCGGGCAAGCCGCAGCTGACGCACGACGCCGATCTCGTCGTCGAGCTCAGCGTCGCCCCCGACGGCCACGCGTACAACCAGCGCGCGCGCGGCGAGGACAGCGTGTCGCTGCAGATCTGCGTCGCCGATGCGATCGCGGGCATCCGGTTCCCGCGCGGTCCGGATCACACGGACCTCCAGGTCCAGGTCGCGTGGGCGGGCGGCAACCTCGCGATGAGCGGAAGCGTCGTGTCGCACCGCGCTCCGTCGAGCAGCAGCCTCGAAGGCATCTGACAGGGCGTGTGACAATTCCTGCTGACGATTCGCGGGGTCATGTAGTATCCCCGGCCCCATGGTCCGGATCGTTCGTTCTGTCGGTGTAGCGCTGGCTCTGCTTGTTCCCGCGGTCGCGGGCGCGGAAGGAGGACCGTCGCGGTTCAACGCGTCGTACGTCGTCGCGCCGCCGCAGCAGGGCGTGCCCACGAGCGCGCTGAGCGGCCAGGTGATCTACCTCAACCGCTGCGCGCCTCCGGGGTGCGATGTGAAGCCCGGCGCCGCCGACGACGCGTCGACGACGACGTCGATGATCGCTTCTCAGCCGGCCCACTGGGACGAGTTCGCGTGGCAGCCCGGCGAGTGGGACGCCGTGGTGAAGTGCGTCAAGGAAGTCTACTCGCCGTACAACGTGACGGTCACCGACACGCTGCCGCAGTCCGCGTACAACATGGAGATCATCGCGGGCGCGCCGGCGGACATCGGCTACGACTCGCAGGCCGGCGGTGTCGCGATCGTGTCGGGCGATTGCTCGCCGCGGCAGAACTCGATCGCGTTCGCGTTCACGTCGTCGATCGACGTGTTCGCGCAGGAAGACAACAACAACCGCGTGTGGGGCATGTGCTGGGTCGCGGCCCAGGAGATCGCGCACATCTACGGCCTCGATCACGAGTACTCGTGGGTCGACGACGGCACGCCCGCGTGCAACGACCCGATGACGTATCGCCCGAACTGCGGCGGTCAGAAGTTCTTCCGCAACCGCGTCGCGAAGTGCGGCGAGTTCCCGCCCCAGCCGCGTCCCGGCTGCGGTCCGAACAACACGTGCTCGAGCGCGCAGAACAGCCACGCGAAGCTGGTCAACATCTTCGGCGAGGGCACGCCGATCACGACGCCGCCGGTGGTGTCGATCACGTCGCCGACCGGTGGCACCGTCGCGAACGGCGCCGCGATCTCGGTCGATGCGAGCGCCCAGCGCGGCGTCGCGCTCGTCGAGCTGTACATCAACGGTCACAAGTGGGCGCAGGCGACCGGCAACCAGTTCGGCGCGGCCGGCCAGACGAACACGAGCTACTCGATCAACCTGCCCGACAACGTGCCCGACGGCGTGATGGACATCATGGTCAAGGCGTACGACGACATCCAGGTCGAGACCGACTCGTCGACGATCACGGTGACGAAGGGCGCGCCGTGCGCCGACGCGTCGACGTGTGCGAAGGGCCAGCTGTGCGATGCCGGCAAGTGCTACTGGGCGCCGCCGACCGGCCAGTTCGGCGACAAGTGCGACTACCCGGAGTTCTGCACGAGCGGCCTGTGCGAGGGCACCGCGGACCTCACGATCTGCACGACGAACTGCGTCGTCGGCTCGACGGACGCGTGTCCCAAGGGCTACGACTGCGCGGCGACGAGCGCCACGGAAGGCGTCTGCTTCCCGCAGGCCTCGGGCGGCTGCTGCAACATCGGGAGCGACTCGCACGCAATCTACGCGCATGGCCTGCTCGCCCTGGGCGTCTTTGGTTTCGTCGCCCGCCGCCGCCGGCGCCGCTGACCCGGTGCCCGCCATTCGCGGGTTACGCTAGAATGTGGCGATGCTCCGGCTGTGCCTCGCGCTCGCGCTGCTCGGGGGCGTCGCAGGCGCGGACGGCCGGCGTGTGGTCGTCACCACACCGCCGCAGTCGCTGACCGCGCTCGCCGCGAAGCCGGCGACCGTGCTGTACCTCAACCGGTGCACCGGCGGCTGCATGATCGTCTCCGACGGCACGAACGACGCCATCAACCAGCACACGTCGATCCTGCCGGGCGGCCGCTACCTGATCAGCGAGTTCGCGAACGACTCCGGGCAGACCGGCGCCGCCGCCGATAGCGAGTGGAACCAGATCGTCCAGTGCATGCGCGACGTGTACTCGCCGTACGCGCTCACGATCACCGACCAGCTGCCGGCGCCCGGCACCGTCTACAACGAGGCGATCATCGCCGGAAAGCCTGGCGACGTCGGCGAGGCGAACGACATCCTCGGCATCGCGCCGCTCGCGAACAACTGCGGCGCCGAGCAGAACGTCATCTCGTTCTCGTTCGCGAACCAGCATCCGGCGTACTACCGCGTGCTCAACGTCTGCTGGACGGCGGCGCAGGAGAGCGCGCACGCGTACGGCCTCGATCACGAGTTCCAGTACACGGACGGCGCGTCGGCGTGCAACGACCCGATGACCTACCGCACCGACTGCGGCGGCGAGAAGTTCTTCCGCAACCGGCGCGCGGACTGCGGCGAGGACAAGGTCCGCAGCTGCAAGTGCAGCTCGACCCAGAACTCGCACACGATGCTGCTCGGCATCTTCGGGCCCGGCACGGTGACCACGCCCGCTCCGTCGGTGACGGTGACCTCGCCGACGGCCGCGCAGGGGACGATCGCGAACGGCGACGTCATCCACGCGAAGGCGTCGTCGGTGCGCGGCGTGACCCACGTCGAGGTCTACCTGAACGGTAGCCGGTGGGCGGACCTGCCCGGTGTCGCGTTCGGCGGCTTCGGCCAGCCGGAGAGCGACTACGCGTTCACGCTGCCCGATACCGTCCCCGACGGCGTGATCGACATCCAGGTCATCGCCTACGACGACCTCGGCGTCGGCTCGGAGACGCCCGTCGTCACTGTCACCAAGGGCGCGCCGTGCACCGAGGCGAGCCAGTGCATCGAGGACCAGACGTGCGACTCGGCCGGCCGGTGCGTGTTCCCCAAGCCGACCGGCACGCTCGGCGCCACGTGCACGTTCGACCAGTTCTGCGAGAGCTGGAACTGCCTCGACACCTCAGCCGGCAAACGTTGCAGCCAGAGCTGCGAGATCGACGAGCCGTCGACGTGCCCGTCGGGCTTCATGTGCATCGGCGACGCGAAGGCCGGCTTTTGCTGGCCGAGCGACTCGGGCGGCTGCTGCAGCGTCAGCGGGCAGGGCGAGCCGTGGGCCCACATCGGTCTCGCTTTCTTCGCGGTCGCGTTCGTGATGCGACGCCGCAAGCGCTGATACGATGGGCCCATGCGTGGCCTTCTCGTTTGCCTTGCCCTCGCGTACGCACTCCCCGCGCACGCCGACACGACCGCGACGACCTCCGTCGCTCAGCTGATGGTGCTCGAGCCCGGGGACGCGAGCTTCAAGCTGTTCCACGGCGCGATCTGGCTCGACAGCGACAAGGCGAGCACGAACTACCGCTGGGGCGGCCTGCAGTGCAAAGGCCGCGACCTCTCCGACACGTCGATCCAGCTGCTGTTCGCCTCGTTCCGCTCCGAGTACCAGGTGAAGCTCGAGTACGTCGTGACGGACTACAAGGACAAGCAGTACCGCTGCGTGACCGGCTTCACCGTCTCGAAGAGCTAGGCGCCGCTTCCCGAGCCCGCGGCGGGGGCCGCAGGCGCCGCGCCGACCTTGATCTGCTCGGGGCCGATCAGATCGTGCGCGGCCTTCGCGCACTTGCCGATCAGATCGTTGTCGACGTTCGACGGACCGCCGCGCACCTGGAAGATGCACTTCGTGTCGTCGTCGAAGAAGCGGAAGCGCTTCACGTCATCCTCGCCCTGCGCGACGATCAGCACGCACGAGTAGAACCCGAGCGTGTCGTCGTCCTTCTCCTTCACCTCGGCGCACTTCTTCCGGAACCGGTCCGCGTTCTCGATCGTCCAGCAGAACGTCGAGATGTTGCAGATCTCGTCTCCCGGCAGCACGCCGAGCCGGCCGACCTTCTTCAGCTGCGCCGCCTGCTCGGCCGCGCTCAGCTTCTTGCCGCCGCGCATGAGCGAGCAGCTCGCGGCCGCCTCCGGCTCCGTCTTGCTGTCCACCACCGCGATCGGATCTTTCTCGCCGAGCGCCTGCTGAAACAGCGCTGGGTCGACGAGCTGCGAGCACGGCAAGTGCGCGCGTCCCGGCACGGGCGGGTCGATCTTCTTCGCGGCCTGGCCATCGCTGACCTTCTTGGCCTGCTCCTTCTCCGCCTCCTTCTTCGCTTCTTCAGCTCCGGCGTTTTCGTTCTTGCTGCCGCAGGCGCCTGCGAGCAGCCCGATTCCCATGACCAAGGCGATCGTCCGCATCGCGCGGAACCTAACACAGGGGCCCCGCTCACGAATCGCGCCAACGTAGGTCCTCGCCCGACCGCCAGGCCCGGGTGAGGCCGCGCCGCCCGCCGCCCGCGCCGCGTACGCTCGCCGGATGCCCACCACTGGTGAATGGTGCGCGCCGACGGCCGAGCTTTCGGCAACGCAGCTCGGCTCGCTCGTCGAGAAGACCCGCCGCGACACCGCGATCATCCGCGCCCTCAAGCCGACGGACGATCCGCTGCCCGCCCGCGACGCGCCGACGTGGACCGACGGCCCGCAGCGCCAGCCGCGGCAGGTCATCCGCAAGATCTCGGGCGCGATCGGGGCGCTCGCCCGCACGCCGGTCTACCCGATCGCGCCGTCGTCGCGCGGCTGGCTCCTTCCGGTCCTCGCGCTCGTCCTGGCGCTGTGCGCGGCCGCGTATCTCCTCGTTTAGCGATGCGCGAGGCGAGGCGCTTGAGGGATCGCCGGGGATGCGGCAGATTGTGCCGGTAGCAGGCCTTCGCCTCTACGCGCCCATAGCTCAGGTGGATTAGAGCATCGACCTTCTAAGTCGAGGGCCGCAGGTTCGAGTCCTGCTGGGCGCGCTCGCTTCGCTCGTTTGCCCAGGGCTCGCTTCGCTCGTCAGAGCTTCAGGCCGAGGTTCGCCGCGAAGAATGCCATCGTCTCGGTCTGCTGCTCGATCTTCTGGCTCAGCGTCGAGCCGCCGCCGTGACCGGACTTGGTCTCCACGCGCAGCAGGATCGGGTTCGGGCCGGCCTGCGCGGCCTGGAGCGCCGCCGCGAGCTTGTACGAGTGGAGCGGCGCGACGCGCACGTCGTGATCGGCCGTGACGATCAGCATTGCTGGATAGTGCGTGCCCGGGCGGACGTTGTGCAGCGGCGAGATCGTGCGCAGGAACGCGAAGTCGTGCGGGTCGTCGGGCGAGCCGAAGTCGCCCTGCCAGCCGGCGCCCTGGCCGAACAGCTGGAAGCGGAGGAGGTCGTGTACGCCCGCGAGCGGGATGGTGGCCGCGAACTCGTCGGGGTGCTGCAGCGCGACCGCCGCGACGAGGAAGCCGCCGCCCGACGCGCCGATCGTGCCGAGGTGGGCGGCGGAGGTGTAGTGGTTGGCGATCAGGTACTCGCCGGCGCTCGCGAAGTCGTCGAGGCCGGTCTGGCGGTGGTCGCGCCATGCGGCGTGGTGCCAGGCCTCGCCGTACTCGCCGCCGCCGCGGATGTTGACGAGCACGGAGATGCCGCCGCGCTCGAGCCACGCGATGTCGGAGCTCGAGAAGTAGGGCAGGCTCGAGATCCCGCCGAAGCCGTAGGCGGTCATGATCGTCGGGTGCGAGCCGTCGAGGACGAGGTTCTTCTTCGCGGTGACGAACATCGGGACCTTCGTGCCGTCCTTGCTCGGGAAGAAGATCTGCTTGGTCTCGAACGCGTCGGGATCGAACGCGACCTTCGGCTGCTTCCATGGCGTGACGCGGCCGCTCGCGAGCTCGTAGCGGTAGACCGCGCCCGGCGTCGTGAAGCCGGTGAAGTAGAAGAACGTCTCCTTCGCGGTCGGCTCGCCGCCGAAGCCGAAGGCGGTGCCCAGGCCGGGCAGCTCGACGTCGCGCAGCTTCTTGCCGTGCAGGTCGTAGGCGGTGACCGCGGTGTGCGCGTCCTGGAGCGCGGTGATGAAGAGCTGGCCGCCGACGACCGAGGCGCTCTCGATCGCGAGCTTGCCCTCGGGAACGATCTCGCGCCAGGCCGGCTTGCGGAGGTCGGTGGCAACGACGCGCTTGTTCGGGGCCTTCGCGGTCGTCTTGAAGAAGAGCGTCGAGCCGCTGGTGCCGGCGAGCTCGTACTCGGCGTCCCAGTTGTCGACGAGCGCGATCGGTGCGGAGCCGGGCTTGGTCAGGTCGAGCACCGCGACCTGCTCGACGCCGCGATCGCCGACCTCGCCGTCACCGATCGTGATCACGAGGTAGTTGCCGTCGCGCGTGACGGCGGGGTCGTACTGCCACGTCGGGTGATCGGGCTTCGCGAAGACGACCTTGTCCTCGGCGACCGGCGTGCCGAGGCGGTGGTAGTAGACCTTGCAGTCGTGGTCGGTCTCCGTGAGCTCCTTGCCGGGCGCCGGCGCGGGGAAGCGGCTGTAGTAGAGACCCTTGCCGTCCTTGTCGAACGCGGGGCCGTAGTACTTGATGTCGGGGAGGACGTCGGGCAGGTCCTTGCCGGTCGCGACGTCGCGCACGTGCCAGGTGTGCCAGTCTCCGCCGCCTTCGGAGAGGCCGTACGCGAGGAGCTTGCCGTCGCGCGAGACGTTCATGCCGGCGAGCGCCTTGCTGCCGTCGGTGGAGATCTGGTTGACGTCGAGGAGCGTGGTCGCGGGTCCGGTGAGCGACGTCTGCATCTCGATGAACGGCTGATCCGAGTGGTCGTCGCGATAGATCCAGATGTAGCGGCCGCCGCGGTGAATCGGCGGGCCGAACGTCTCGTGCTTCGCGAGCTCGGCGAGGCGTGCTCGCAGCGCATCACGGCCCGGAATCGCCTGGAGATAGGCATCGGTCAGCGTGTTCTCCTTCGCGACCCACGCGCGGGTCTGCGCAGAGTCGATGTCCTCGAGCCAGCGGTACGGATCCGGAACGCGGACGCCGTGCAGCGTATCGACGACCGGGCCGGGCGGTGCGTCCGGATACGCGGACTTCGCGGCGGCAGGCGCAGGTGCGACGGGCGCGGGCGGTGCCGGCGCGGGTGGCGGTGTGGGGCTCGCGGGTTGCGGACGTGGCGACGAGCACGCGACGAGGAGCAGGAGCGCGATGCGGTTCACGCCGCGAAGCCTACTACGCGCGCGCCGGGCTCCACCGGGAGCAAGGTGCCGCGTGCACGTTTCTAGCTGCTCGCGGTCTCCTGCCAGCAGATCGTGACGAGCACGCGGCTGGCCGCGATCGCGACGAGGTCGTGAGCGACGCCGGCGTCGAGCAGCAGCTGCTGCTGCTCGGCGAGATCGACGGTGCCGCTCGGCGTGTGCAGCTGCACGTTGCCGCGGAGCACCTGGACGACGACGGCGTGCTCCGTGCGGTGCTCGACGAGCTGGGCGCCGGCGCGCAGCGCGATCACGAGCTGACGAGCATCGCCGCGGCGGAACAGGGTGGTCGCGGCGTGGCCGGTCGTCGCGTACGCCGGCGTGGTCTCGAGCGCGGCCGCCTCGTCGGCGAGCGAGAACGTCTGCGCGCGCGGCTTGGCGAAGCGCGGCGCGAGCACGTGGTTCTCGAGGTGGACGTGGGTGAAGGTGTCGCTCTCGATCGCCTGGAGCTCCTTGAACAGCATGCGGTAGCTGCCGCACGCCCAGCTCGGGATCGCGAACTCGTCGCTCGCGGCGCGGATGCGCTCGAGGAGCGCGGCGACCTCGTGGTGATCGGTCTGCATCGTGGCGAGCATCGCTGCGAGCTCGAGGGACTGGGCCGGGGTGCGCGTGCTCGCGCGCATCGCCGGGAACAGCGTCTTCTCCTCCTCGTCGAGGTGGGGGATCAGGAGGCCGGCGAGCTCGTCGACGGCCGCGCAGAGCTCCCAGAGCTTGGGGTTGTGCTCGCCGTGCACGCGCGCGACTTTCTCCGAGATCGCGACGACGAACGGCAGCGTCTTGCGCAGGTAGGCGTGATGCTTGGTGACGATGTGATCGATCAGCTGCGCGGTCGACTGCTCGCGCATCGCGATCCCGCTGCCGTGGCGGTCTGCGACCGCTTGTCGCAGCTCGCGCATCAGGTCGTCGAGGGGGACCCCGCGCTCGTTCGCGGCGGTCTCGATGGTGCGCTCGCCGCGGCAGCAGAAGTCGATGCGATGCCGCTGAAAGACCATCCCGCACTCGGAGTGATCGAGGACGATCTCGGCGACGGTTCGAGAGGCGGCTAGCTCGCTGGTCATGACCGACGTAACAGCAGCCGCCGTACCAGGCCCTAAGTGCCCGCGTGCTCGCCGTCCGCGAAAAGAATGCGCTGGCGCGCGAGCCGAGCGAGATCCAAATTGGAACATGTGGAACATGCGTGCAAGCAGCCGTGCGAGGCGTGTGGGCTGGTGCCCTTCGCGGCGCGTCATGCGGGAACGACCGAGCTCGTCGCGCAGAGTCTGGTGATGCAGCGCGTGCTGCGGCGGGTCGCGCGGTTCGCGGCGAGCGATGCCCCCGTCGCGGTGCTCGGCGAGACCGGCACGGGCAAGGAGGTCATCGCGCGCGTGCTGCATGCGAACTCGGCGCGCGCGGCTCGGCCGTTCGTCGCCGTCAACGTCGCCGCGCTGCCCGCGGATCTGCTCGAATCCGAGCTCTTCGGTCATGGCAAGGGGGCATTCACCGGCGCGACCACCGCGCGGCGCGGTCTGTTCGAGGCGGCGAACGGCGGGACGCTGTTTCTCGACGAGGTCGGCGAGCTGCCGATGCCGCTGCAGGCCAAGCTGCTGCGCGCGCTGCAGGATGGCGAGATCCGGCGCGTCGGCGAGAACGAGGCGTTCGCCGTCGATGCGCGGATCGTGTGTGCGACGCACCGCGACCTCGCCGAGCGCGTGCGCAACGGAGCGTTCCGCCAGGACCTGTTCTACCGGCTGAAGGTGCTGTCGGTGACGGTGCCGGCGCTGCGCGAGCGCCGCGAGGACATCCTGCCGATCGCCTGTCATCTCCTCGGCGAGGAGCGCACGGGCCTGCGAGGTTTCACCGAGCGCGCGAAGGCGCGGCTCGTCGCGTACCCGTGGCCCGGCAACGTGCGCGAGCTGCAGAACGCGGTGAAGCACGGCGCGGCGCTCGCGACGGGCCCGCTGATCGACGAGCCCGACCTTCCCGAGGAGCTGCTCCGCGGAGAGGAGCTGCTCGGCGCGGCGCGGCCCGCGGCTACCGTCGAGAGCGCGCCGCTGCGGTCGCTCGCGGATGTCGAGCGAGAGCACATCCTGCGCGTGCTCGATGCGTGTGGCGGCTCGCAGCTCGAGGCCGCGCGCGTGCTCGGCGTCGGGCGCAACACGCTGTGGCGCAAGCTGCGCGCCTACGCCGGCGAGCCCTGACGCGCGGCACGTCCGATGCTTCACCTGATCGCGAAAGGAGCCAGCCCATGTTGCTGGTCGATGTCGCGTGTCCTGATTGCTCGGAGTGTTTCGTGGTGTCGCTGGATATCATCGAAGAGAGCCAGCGCCTGCTCGACGAGCTCGGTCCATGCACCGGGCTCGCGAGCTTCGAGTGCCCCGCGCCGTACTTCGCGTCGCTGATCCCGCCGCGCGAGGTCGCGCGGCTCGAGCAGACCGCCCTCGACGAACGAGCGCTCGCGCGCTGGGAGAACGAAGGCGGCAAGGCAGCGTCGCGCTAGCGCTTCGTGACCTCGGCGCGCCAGATCTCGGGGCCACTCTCGACGACGGTGAACTCGAAGCTGCGCGCCGGCTCGGTCGCCTCGAGCGTGTAGTACATGCACATCGGGTCGTGGTCGAGCGTGAGGCGCAGCGTCGCGCCGGGGATCAGGCTCGCGTACGCGCCGAGGATCGTGCTGAGCCGGTCTCGGGGCTCGACCTCGCGCATGTCGAGGGCGTGCTCGCGCATGCTCGCCGCGTGACCGCAGCCGCAGCTCGCCGCCGTGTCGACCCACCGTGACCAGAGTGCGAGCGTCTCCGGTTCGCGCGAGGACGGGCACAGCACGATCGGTCCCGTGTAGCCGGAGACGGCGAGATCGCCGAGCAACGGACCGACGCCGCGGCCGTCTTGATGCCGCTGCTCCGGTCCCCCGCCGTGGAGGCGCACGACGCCGAGCAGCTCGCGCGTCGCGAACAGCACGGCCGAGGCGACCTCGAGGCGCAGCGTGGCGGGCTCGAGCTCCCACGCCAGGCCGAGCGCGGCGCTGTCGCGTGCGCGAACGGTGGCGATCGCGGCGAGGGCGCCGTCGAGATCGCTGCCGTGGCCGATCACGAGCCGCCCTCCGGCGTGCTCGAACCGAGCGACCACGCGATCGAGCAGCGCGGGCGCGAGCGCCGTGACCGCGATCGAGACGGGAGCCCCGAGCACGCGAGAGACGTCTGCGACCGCGGCCGCCTCCTCGAGCGTTGATACGCGGAGCGCGACAACACGAGCTCTCGCGGCGCGCGCCCGGGCGACGAGCTGCGCCGGGTCTTCGCCGGGCAACACGACGAGCTCCTGGCCGTCGAGGCCGCGCGCGAGGCACGCCGCTTCGAGCGCCTCGAGCGAGAGGCCGGGAACGGCCTCCGTGCTCAGCGCGAGCATGTCAGGCGCGCTTTCCGATACTGACCTTCCACACCACCGGGCCCTGCTCGATGTACGACCAGTCGAACTTGTCGGCTCGCGTCGCGGCGAACTGGTGGCGCAGCGGCGCCGGATCGTGATCGTTGATCAGCGTGAATTTCTCGCCGGGAGCGAGGGCGTCGAACGTGCGGAAGATCGTCGGATGCTTCTCGCGGGGCGGGACGATGCGGATATCGAGGACAACAGACATTTCGTGACTCCTTCTAGGTTTCGCGGTGACGGATGAACAGGCGAACGAGGTCAGGGCCTTGTTCGCGGATGTCGTAGACGAAGCCCCGCTCGACGAGACGGGGCAGCAGGTACTGCGGGACGCGCACGTTGATCTGCACGAGCGTCTTGCCGCGCGGCATCTCGGCGAGCGCCTCGAGCGTGCGCTCCATCGGCTCCGGCGGCTCGAGGCCACGGACGTCGAGCACGATCACGTTGTCGTCGTGAGCGGCGGTGGTGATCGGCGCGACGGCCGGTGCCGCGGCGCTGGCATCTCGGTAGAACCACACGCGCCAGTCATCGTCGGCGAGGCGTTCGGTCGCGTGCGCGAGGCCGTGGCGTGCGAGCACCGCGTAGAGCGGCGCCGGCTCGAAGATCGCGCGCACGCGCAGCGCGCTGCCGGCCGGCAGGGCGCGGGCCGCGTCGAGGATGCGCCGGAACGGCTCCTTGCCGGCGCGCAGATCCTCGCGGACGTCGCAGTCGACGATGCGATCGGCCGGAAGGCTCGTCAGCGTGGCGGGGAGCGGCGGCAGCGTGGGCAGCGATGCCACCGGTGCCTCGGCCGGCGCCGTCCCGCCGAGCGCGGCGTTGAGGCGTGCGACGAGATCACGGGCGTCGATGCCGGCGATCCGCGCCGCCTGCTCGACGGTGACGAGCTTGGCCATCGTCTTGCGCATCGCGCTGTTGCGCAGCTTCTCGAACGTCGGCGACGCGGCGACGAACACCTCGAGCAGCCGCTCGTCGCGTGCGAGCACGGCGGCGACGCGATCGCCCGCGTCGACGGGGCTCACAGCGCACCTTCCTTCGCGAAGCCGGGGTTCCATCGCGGCATCCACACGAGGTGCGGGTCCACGTCCTTGACGCCGGGTACGTCCGCGAGTGCGTTCATGATTCCGCCGCGGATCGCCGACTCCATCGGGCAGCCGGGCGTCGTCAGCGTGTACGTGACGTCGACGGCGCCGTCGTAGACCTCGACCTCGTACACGAGGCCGAGCGTGACGATATCGAGCCCGATCTCGGGATCGATGACGGTCTCGAGGGCAGCGTAGACGGCAGTGCGGGTCTCTTCATCGGGATTGCTCATGCGGGTCTCCTGCGCGCGATGCGGACCATCGCGACAACTTCGATCACCACGCCGATCGCGAACATCACGCCAAACACGCGTGCGAGCACGATCGAGCGCTCGAACAGCGCCGCCGCGACGCCGACGTAGCCGCCGACGAGCAGCAGCGCGTCGATGCTGGCCGCGCGCTGCGAGAACAGCTCGGCGACCTTGGGAACCTTGCGCGTCCCGACGAGCGGGCCGAACCGGTGGTACCAGACGAGAAACGGAATGATCTTGTAGTAGTGGCCGGCGACGAACAACGACAGCGCGCCGAGCACGAGCCAGAAGTACGTGACGAGCAGGTGCATGTCGGCGAGCCCGCGCGAGAACGCGAGCGGTGCGACCGCGATCGCGACGAGTAGCCCCACGATGCCCGCTCCTGCGAGACGCATGCCGGGATCGAGCGCGCGCCGCTTGCGTGCGCGGAAGAACAGCACCGCCTGGACCGCGAACGCGAGGACGCCGCCCGCCGCGAGGACGCCGCCGACCGCATCGAGCGTCATCCCGCCGATCGGCAACGCGAGCAGGACCGCTCCCGTGAACAGCAGCGTGATCGCGACCCAGGCGGGCCGCTCGTCGGCGCCGTGCGACAGCAGGAACATCGGGATCAGGCGATGCGCGACGCCGACGATCGTCATCAGCACGACGCCGACGATCGCGACGTGCGCGTGCACCGCGATGACATGGAAGCGATGGACGCCGAGCGCGCGCTCGAGGCCGAGCTGCAGCATGACGCCGTAGAGCGGCGTCACGACGAGGAACACGGAGGCGCCGGCGAGCGCCCACCACGTCAGCGAGCGCTCGCGGACGGAGGCCAGCGTCGCGCCGAGGTTCACCGCGAAGAGCACGAACGCGGCCGACAGCGTGCACGCGCCGGCAATGATGATCTCGCGGTGCGCGGTGACGAGGCCGAGGATGAAGCCCGAGGCCCCGGTCGCGAGCAGCGCGAACGTGACGTGCGCGAGCGGCTCCCAGCGCAGCCGGCTCCCGACGGCGACCGGGAGGAACTGGCAGAGCGCGCCGAAGATCGACATCACGATCCAGCCGAGCGTGAACAGGTGCACGCCGGCGACGACCTGCGGTGCGAAGAACACGCCGTACGCGAGCTGCGGCGCGAGCGCGATCAGCGCGACGGCGCCGATGACGAAGAACGCGAGCGCGGCCGCGAAGTGCTCGGCCGGGAGGATCCAGGGCGGCGCGCTGGTCGCGGTGTCACCACGAACGCCCACCGGAGCCGAGAGGGTTGCCGACTGCATCGTACCCGCACGTGAGGATGCGAGTACCGTGCCTGCAAAGGTCGGATCGATCGCGCAATCGTTGCGTTCGGTGCGACGTTCGTGCGCGCGTTGCGCAAAGAGCGAGTCAGCGCTTCGCGGGCGCTGCGAGGTGCGTTCGTACTTCCCAGAGCTCGGGGAAGAACGTCAGGTCGAGCGCCTTCCGCAGGAAGCCGACACCGGAGCTGCCGCCCGTGCCGGGCGCGAAGCCGATGATGCGCTTGACGGTCGTCATGTGCCGGAAGCGCCAGAGCTGGAACCGCTCCTCGACGTCGACGAGCTTCTCGCACATGTCGTAGGCGGCGTAGTGCTGGTCGGGGTGCTCGTAGATCGTGCGGAACACCTCGAGCACGCCGCGGCTGCTCGTGTACGACTGCGTGAAGTCGCGATCGATGCGGTCGGCCGGGACCGGGTAGCCGCGCCGGGCGAGCCAGCGCAGGAACTCGTCATAGAGCGATGGTGCCGAGAGGCGCGCGGACAGCTCGGCGTGGATGCGCGCGTCGTGAGCGTGCGGCTTGAGCGTGTTCGCGTCCTTGTTGCCGAGCACGAACTCGAGCGCACGGTACTGGTAGCTCTGGAAGCCGCTCGCCTTGCCGAGCGCGTCGCGAAACTGCAGGTACTCGCTCGGCGTCATCGTCTCGAGCACCGCCCACTGCTCGAACAGCAGCCGCTGGATGTGTGCGACGCGCGCGAAGATCTTGAACGTCTCCTCGAGCCGATCGGCGCGGACGAGCTGCACGGCGAGGTCGAGCTCGTGGAGCAGGAGCTTGATCCAGAGCTCGCTCGTGTGATGCTGGATGATGAACAGCATCTCGTCGTGCACCGACGTGACCGGCTGCTGCGCCGACAGCAGCTCGTCCAGCCGGAGGTAGTCGCCGTAGGTACTTCCTTTGGCGAGCTCGACGTGAATCGATCCTTCGAGCTCGCGGCGGTTCTCGGTCATGGCCGACACTCTACTCGCATCGGTTACAGCGCGTAGAGGTCTTCGAGCGAGTACCAGCGGTGTGCCGTGTCGCGCCGCGCGGAGGCGGGGACGGTGCGTGCGAACAGGCGGCGGCCGATCGTGTCGCCTCGCGGGTTGGGGAACGCGCGGACCTTGGCATCGAGCTCGGCTTGCAGCGCCGGCACCGAGCCGACGGCGCCCCACTTGCACTCGCCGAGATCGATCCAGTGGTCGTCGCGCGCGGCGACGACGTCGATCTGGACGTTGCGATCCCAGTACTCGCCGATGGTGAACGCGGCCGTGACGCGCTCGCGCGCGTAGATCGCCGGCAGCGCCTCGCGGCAGAGGCGCTCGAAGCAGCCGCCGAAGTACGAGTCGAGCTCGGGCTGGATCAGATCCGCGTACGAGCGCGCCGCGCCCATGTGCTGGACGAAGCTGCGGTTGGGGAACACGAACCGGAACCAGAACCGGAGCAGCGGATCGTCGAGCACGAAGCGCACGACGCGCGCGTTCGGGCGGACACCCGTCAGCGGGTGGCGGCGCGCGACGTAGCCGAGCGAGACGAGCTGCTCGAGGTAGTAGGGCAGGCTGCGGACGGGCAACGCGGTCGTCTCCGCGATCTCGCGCGTCGTCGTGTGGCCGGTCGCGATCGCGTGGAGGACCGCGTGGTAGTTCTCGACGTCGCGCAGCTCCTCGCGCAGCAGGAACTCCGGCTCGCGGAACAGCGGGGCGAGCTCCGACAGCAGGCTCTGCTGCACGTTCTGCTCGAACGAGGCGTGGCCGTCGAACGCGCGCAGGTAGAGAGGCACGCCGCCGCACACGAAGTACGCGCGCGCGTGGTTCGCCGTCGACCAGTGCGGGTGGAACAGCGCCGCCTCGCGGAACCCGAACGGGCGGAGATGGATCTGCGCGGTGCGGCGGCCGAACAGCGGGCTGCGCTTGCCGAGCACCTCGCGCTCCATGAAGCCGATGAACGAGCCGCACAGGATCAGCATCACGCGGCTGCTCTTGCGCCAGCGGCGATCCCACAGCTCCTGCAGCAGCGACGGCAGCTCGGGGCTCGCGCCCGCGGTCCACTGGAACTCGTCGAGCACGATCGCGATCTTGCCGTCCGTGACGCGCGTCTCGACGGCATCGAACGCGGCGCGCCAGTCCGTCGCGGCGAGCGACGCGAGCAGCGGCTCGCCGAGCGCACGGCTCGCCTCGACCAGGAACTCGCGGATCTGCAGCGCGGCCGGCGCGACCTTGCCGAGGTGATAGATCGCGCGCTTGCCCTGCAGGAAGTGCAAGATCAGCTCGCTCTTGCCGACCCGGCGCCGCCCGTAGATCGGGATGAACGCGGACGCGCGCTTGCTCCACGCGTCCTCGAGCATCGCGAGCTCGGCCTGCCGGCCGACGAAGTCCTCGTGCATCGCGCGCATCCTGACATGACAAGTCACAACTTGACAAGTCCAAACTCGACAAGTCATCCGATGCGGACGCGGCTGTGTCACGCGCAGGCGTGGCGGCCGACACGATGTTTGCTGAGGGCCTCGCGCTTGCACAGCGCCTCCGCCGATGAAGGTCCTCGCCATCGCGTTTCTCTGTGCGTCGTGCGTGTCGGCAGTGCCCGCGTCCACGGATCCGAGCGGATCCGGCGCGGATCCGGGCGGAGCGGTCACGGACCCGGGCGGCACCGCGACAGTCGTCGGGGAAATTCCCGTGGTCGGCGCGCCCGGCGAGCCGCTGCGCACGCCGCGGTCGACCGCGATCGTGCGGACGTACGATGACGATGATCATGGCGCCGATGCCTGTCACGCGGTCGCGCTCGCGGAGGACGGAAGCTTCGTCATCGCGGGCGAGGTGCAGCGGCTCGCCGAGGGCCGCAACGCGTGGGCGCGCCGTTACGATGCGACCGACAAGGACACGTGGACGTTCGAGCTGCACACGCCGAGCGAAGGCGCGGACGCGGCGCGCGGCGTGATCACGCTCGACGGCGGCGGAGCCGTGCTCGCGGGCGAGTGGTACTCGGGCTCGCCGAGCGCGCAGAACAACTTCGTCATGCAGGTCGGCGGCGACGGCGCGCAGCAGTGGCTCGCCGAGAGCGAGCTCGACGGCACGGATCGCTACGCGTCGATCGCCCGCACCGCGGCTGGCGATCTCGTCGTCGCGGGTGACGTCGGCGGCCAGGCGTGGCTGCGGCAGCTCGCCGGCAGCGACGGCGCGATGCAGTGGGAGGTCGAGCAGGGCACGAACGCGCGGGCGCGCCGCGCCGTCGTGGCCGCGTCCGGCGACGTGATCCTCGGAGGCTCGAGCGATGCGGGCGGCTTCGTCACCCGCTACCAGGGTCAGCAGCCGGTCGCGACCGTGCAGCTCGACGCGCCCGTCGACGATGTGGCGGCGGCGTGCAGCGGCACGGCCGTCGTCTCCGGCGGCGTGCTGCGCGTGTACGACGCGGCGGGCGCGCTGCTCTGGCAGACGCCGGGCGACGCGACCTGGCGGGCCGTCACGGCGCGCGCCGACGGCGCGATCATCGTCGCGGGCACGATCGGCGACGCGCTCGCCGTCCGCCTGTACTCCGCGGACGGCCACCAGCTGTGGCAGGGCACGGTGCCCGCCACGACGGCCGAGGCCGTGACCGCGAACGCGGCGGGCGACGTCGTCGTCTGCGGCTCGCGCGACGGCGACGTGCTCGCGGCGAAGTTCCCGCGCTAGAGCGCCGGGCCGCGCGAAACGCGCGGGGCGTGCGGCCGCTCGACGCGCTTAGAGCGCGGCCTGGCCGGCGTTGAGCGCGCCCCAGGTCGAGGCGGCGCCGGCGCCCGTCGTCCAGTCGGCCTTGACGTTCGTGTCGGCGTCGTTGAGGCGCTGGATCGACGTCCCGGTCGAGGCCGTACCCGTCGCGTTGAGGTCGTCGGCCGCGTTCGCGCAGAAGTTCGCGTCGAGGTACGTGTCCGTCGCGGACATCGGCGGCGCCCACTGGTTCTGCAGCAGCACGGTCGCGGCCGCGGTCTCGGAGCCGCTCGCCGCCGACGTGCACGCCGGATCCGAGCTCACGAGCACGGCGTCGACGATCACGCCGGTGCCGTCGAACAGCGTGATCACGTTGTCGGTGTTCGTGAGCCCGTTGTCCGTCGAGTAGAAGTCGAACGCGGTGTCGTAGTTCTTGCCGTACGTCGAGGTCGGCTGCTCGTCGACCGCGGTGGTCTCGGCCGTCGCGCCGCCCGGATTGCAGGTCGTCGAGGCACTCGCGGTGTGGACGACGATGAAGTCGTTCTTGTGGACGCTGAAGCCGGCCG
Organism: uncultured Kofleriaceae bacterium; assembly: GCA_964446175.1. GTDB lineage: Bacteria > Myxococcota_A > Polyangia > Haliangiales > Haliangiaceae > JABFXX01. Next base: position 153,516 of record CAYUNM010000008.1, on the reverse strand, counting down.
GGAACGTGAACGACAGCTCGCCGCTGCCGGTGTTGCCGGTGCGCTCGGTGAGCTTGAAGCCGGCCATCGAGCCGTCGCTGATCACGCGGAGCTCGATCAGGTCGCAGCTGCTCGCGATGTTCGCGTTGATCTCGTTGATGCGCACGCCCGCGAGCGTGACGAAGCCCGCGAAGTGCGTGTCGAGCGTGGTCGCCAGCGCGCTGCCGAGCAGGTCCTTGACCGTGTTCGCGACGACGACGTCGTAGTCGGTGCCGGCGGTCTGCGCGGTCGTGTCGAGCGTGACGGTGCGCCCCGCGACGACGGCATTCGAGAACGTCAGGCCCGTCGCCGTGAACTGCGACGCGTCCGCCATGACGGTGTTCGCGTCGAGGTTGCGCGAGAACGTGACGCGCACCGAGGTTGCCGAGAGTGCGGTCGCGCTGACGACGGCGGGCGCCGGGCAGCTACCGAGCGTGAAGTCGCTCGCGCTGTAGACGCCGATCTCGGCGGTGGCGTCGAAGCGGCCGACCGGGACGGCGTGCGCCTGGATCTGGCACGTCGCGACCATGTCGTTGGCGTCGATCACCGTCGCGGGCGCGCGCAGCTGGAGGTTCGTGTCGCCGGTGATGCCGGCGGTGGTCAGCGTCATCTTCTGGAAGCCGGAGCCGCTGCTCGCGGGCGCATCGGCGAACGTGCCGGTGACGTTGACGACGCGCGCGTCGTACGCGGCGATGTTCGAGACGAGGTCGGTGGCCGACGAGACGTCGGTCGCGAGCGCGGAGACGTCGGCGCCCTGCGAGACGCGCGTGAAGCTGTCGACGGCCTGGGCGCGGCGCTCCATGTGAACGGTGCCCATCTGCGTGATCGTGAAGTCGACGACGTCACCGACGACCGGGGCCGGCGTCAGCGTCGACGGATCGACGGAGACGAACAGGCCGGGGCCCGTCTGCTGGGCCTGGATCGTGAAGCCCGCCGGATCGTTCGTCATGCTGCCGAGCTGCGGCTTGATGTACGTGACCGTCGCGTGGTGGATCGGCAGCGAGAGACCGGTGCCGTCGGGCGAGGCGAGCGCGGCCGCGATGCCGTCACCTGGCTCGGCCGGCGAGTCGGGGCTCGCGTCGATCGCCGACGAGGTGTCGGCGTGCTGGGAGTCTGCCGGGTGGCTGCCGGCGTCGGGCTTGGCTTTCGAGCCGTCGCCGCACGCGGCGGCGAGGACGAGGAGGAGGGGGAGGGAGCGCATCGCGGGGCGATATACACCACCCCGACGACAATTCGGTCGCGGAACACCATCGAGATCGCGACAGTTCACGCTCCGCAATTTTCGTAAGGGAGCGGGCATACGCGCTGCAACCGCGCGGGAGTCATGAAGGCCGGGCGCTTCCTCAAGAACTTCGGGTCGCAGTTCATGGACGACAACGTCCAGGATGCCGGCGCCATGATGGCCTACTACGCGGTCATGGCGCTGTTTCCGATGCTGATCTTCGTCCTGTCGCTCGCGCTGCTGGTCATCCCGACCGACACCGTGCGCCAGGGTCTCGCCATGGCGACCGAGACGATGCCGCCCAGCGTGCGCGACGTGATCGCAGGGCGGGTCGAGGCGCTGATCAGCGCGACGGGCGCAGGCTTCGCGATCCTCGGCGTCGTCGTGGCGCTGTGGAGCGCGAGCCGTGGCGCGGTGTCGCTGATGGCGGCGCTCAACACGGTCTACAACAAGAAGGAGACGCGCAGCTGGCTGCGCCGGCAGCTGATCGCGATCGGCGTCACGGTCGCGGTCGCGCTGATCGCGGTCGTCGCGCTGGCGCTGCTCGTCGCGGGCCCGTACGTCGGGACGTGGCTCGGCGAGCGGTACGGTCTCGGTTCGCAGTTCGATACGGTGTGGAACATCGGCCGCTGGGTCGGCGCGGGCGTGCTGGTCATGTTCGTGTGGGCGATCGCGTACAAGTTCCTGCCGAACACCGACGCGCCGTTTCGCGTGTTCACGCCCGGCGCGGTGATCGGCGTGCTGCTCTGGCTCGGCATCAGCGCGCTGTTCGGGCTCTACCTCTCGCACTTCAATAGCTACGAGGCGACGTACGGCACGCTCGGCGGCGCGATCATCTTCCTGACGTGGCTGTGGCTATCGAGCGTGGCGCTGCTCGTCGGCGCCGAGATCAACGACGTGCTCGCCGACGCCCGCAAGCACGGGGACGCCGGAGCGGCGCAGCTCGCGGACCCTGGCGAGAAGGGCGCACATGTGGATTTGCGCAAAGCGAGCGCTCAAGCACAGCACGCATGAATGCGTGAGAAATAGACGTAGCGCGCACCACACAGTCTTCAGCAACTCTGTTTCGCGATCGAAGTGCGTGAGCGATCTCTCGTGGCATTTGAAAGGCGATGCCTATACTGCCCGCCATGAAGAAGTGGCTGGCTTGCTCGCTCCTCATCGCGATGAGCGGCTGTCCCGACGTGAAGAAAGATCCGGGCGAAGGCCCGGGTGAGCTCTCGAACGGTCCGACGATCGAGTTCGATCCCGCGAACGCGGTCATTCCGTTTCCCAACAACCTCGTGCTCGATCCGACGACGGGCAAGGTGAACGCGCCCGCGACCGCGTGTGAAGGCCCGGCCTCGAAGGCGGTGCGCGAAGGCACGCTCAACCAGCTCGATGGCTTCGGCACGTACGAAGCGGCGATGCAGGTGACGATCACCGATGACGTCGACATGTCGACGCTCACGCCCGACACCGTGAAGATGTTCGAGCGCGCGAAGGACGGCATGGCGCTCGCGACGCCGAAGCCGATCGACGTCCTCGTCCAGCCGAGCACCGCGCTGCGCTTCAGCGCGTCGGACTGCTCGAATCCGAAGACCGTCAACGCGATCACGATCGTGCCGAAGGTGCCGCTCGACGAGCACGCGACGTACACCGTCGCGCTGCTCTCCGGGATCAAGACGATGAACGGCGCGGAGTACCAGCCCTCGTCGACGTGGGCGCTCGTGCGTCAGCCGACCGATCCGGTGAAGCTCGCCGACGGCTGCAACTACGCGCAGCCCGATTCGTGCACGATCCTCTCCGAGCAGACGCCGCTCGCGCCGGGCGCCGATGCGAACGGCAACGGCGTGCCGGATCAGATCGAGATCGTCGGCCTCGACCAGCTGTGGAAAGCGGAGGCGCAGGCGCTCGCGCTGCTCGATCCGATCGTGAGCAACGATCGCAGCAAGGTGCTCGTCGCGTGGGAAGTCAACACGCAGACGACGACCGATCCGCTCGATCCGATGGTCTCGGGCAGCCCGGCCAGCAAGCTCGGCAACACGCCGCTGCTCGGCATGCAGTCGATCGTGTGCAACAAGGATCCGAATTCGTGCCCGAACGGCTACGACTACGCGGCGGAGCCGTTCAGCGAGTGCAACGGCGGCGAGAGCGGCGCGGTCTGCTTCCTCGAGATCGCGCTCGGCTCGTCCGTGTGCGGCACGGGCTGCACGCCGGCGCAGATCTACCAGACCGGCAAGACGGTCTGCGGCCAGGTCGGCTGCGCGGCGGTCGGCGACATCATGGCCGGCGGCCTCGCGGCGGATGACTACCAGGTGCCGGGCCCGAACCCGCTCTCGGGCGGCGCGATGATCCCCGGCCAGTGGAGCGACCCCGTGCATCCGACCGCGCAGGGCGGCGGCATCCTCCAGGTGCTCGCGTTCGTGCCGGTCGGCCAGGTGCCGGCAAACGGCTATCCGACCGTCATCTTCGGCCACGGCCTCACGCGCTCGAAGACGGACCTGTTCGCGATCGGCCCGCAGCTCACCGCGAATCACTACGCGGCCGTCGCGATCGACTTCGTGGCGAGCGGTAGCCGCGCGATCCAGACGTCGAACGACGCGTCGCTGGGCTGCAGCGGCACGCCGAACCCGTCGGCGGCGCCGCAGTGCTTCGCGCCGATCCTCAGCACGAACCTCGGCCAGACGCGCGACAACATCCGCCAGACGGTGCTCGACCTCGAGCGCCTGTCGAACGCGATCGCGGCGTGCGGTGCGACGAGCTGTGCGAGCTCGAACTCCACCGGCAACCTCCACGTCGATCCGGTGAAGATCGAGTACATGGGCCAGTCGCTCGGCGGCATCATCGGCACGATCTTCACGGCGGTGTCGCCGCGCGTGAAGGCGTCGGTGCTCAACGTCGCGGCGGGCGGCCTGATCGACGTGCTCGAGCACACCGACAGCCTCGCGATCCGCTGCCAGCTCGTCAACGGCCTGATCGACGCCGGCGTCCTGCAGGGCGACAAGTGGAACCCGCAGGCGGGCACCGGCCTGTGCACGACCGATACGTGGAAGACGTCGCCGGCCTACCTGCAGTTCTCCGGCATCGCGCGCATCGTGCTCGATCCGGCGGACCCGGCAAACTTCCTCGGCCTGCTCTCGCAGCGCCGCTTCCTCGAGCAAGAAGTGGTTGGCGACCAGGTCGTCCCGAACTTCGCGACCGAGCACGCGTACGTCTACGCGGGTGTCACTCCGGTGGACGCGGACCCGGCGACGAGCGCGGCTCCCGCGCCCTCGGCGGCGCTGACGGCGATGCCGATGGCGAACCACTGGCTCCAGTACAAGCCGGTGCCGGCGAGCGGCCAGTTCCCCGGCAACACGTTCGCGCACGGCTCGCTGCTCTCGCCGGCCGCGGGTGCGGCGGGCCAGCTCGGCACCGCGCGCATGCAGACCGACGCCATCTACTTCCTCTCCGCTAACCAGTGAGTCGGCACATGAAGATGAAGAAGCTCAGCCTTGTTTTCCTTGCCGGCCTCGGTGGCGCAGCTCACGCGAACGGCTTCCTGCTCAACGAGTTCGACGCGAAGGCGGTCGGCCGCGGTAACGCGTCGTCGGCGACCGACGTCGATCCGTCGAGCATCTACTACAACATCGGCGGTCTCGCCGTCGGCGAGGGGACGAGCTTCCAGCTCACCGGCTCGCTGATCCAGCCGAACGGGTCGTACACCGACACGTCGGGCGCGAAGACCGACTCGAACACGTCGATGCAGGCCGTGCCCGGCGTGTTCATCTCGTCGCGCATCCACCCGATGGTCGCGGTCGGCATCGGCCTCTCGACGCCGTTCGGTCTCGCGATCTCGTGGCCGTCGACCTCGCCGCAGGCCGACGTGATCCGCGAGCAGGCACTGCACACGTTCTTCATCACGCCGAGCGTCGGCTTGAACCTCGGCAGCATCGTGCCGGGTCTCTCCGTCGGTGCCGGTCTCGATCTCGTCCCCGCGACGGTCGAGCTCAAGCAGGACGTGTACTTCGGCGCCGATCGCGGCACCGCGCATCTCGGCGGCACCGCGTTTGGCGTCGGCGGCCGCGTCGGCGCGATGTATCGCCCGGCGGGCGAGCCCCGCCTCTCGCTCGGCGCGATGTACCGCACGCCGGTGAAGGAGAACTTCTCCGGCACGGGTGACTTCGACGCACCGTCGCCGTATCGCGGCCAGCTGCCGCCCGACGGCAACATCAAGACCAGCATCACGCTGCCGCAGCAGGTCACGGCCGGTGCGGCGTTCTCGTTCATGCCGGACTTCGAGGTCGAGGCGAACGTGATCTGGACGAACTGGTCGACGTTCAAGACGCTCAACATCGATGTCCCCGCGTCGATGGGCACGGGCACGATGACGATCTCGAACCCCGAGAACTACCAGGACACGACGTCGTTCCGCGTCGGTGCCGAGTACCGGCTGCCGCACCTCGGCGCCGCGGTCCGCGCGGGCTACATCTACGACCCGACGCCGATCCCGACGACGAACCTCACCGCGCAGCTGCCCGACATCGACCGTCACGACGTGACGATCGGCGGCAGCAAGTCGTTCGGCAACTACGCGGCGCACCTCGGCCTGCTCTGGGTGCTGCCCGGCTCGCGCAAGACGAGCGACGCGCCGAACATGCCCGAGTACAAGGGCACGTACGACGTCTCGGCGTTCGTCGCGAGCGTGACGCTCTCAGGTCACTTCGACCACTAGATCGGGCTCGATCAGCTCGATCCGCCGCCACGCACCGGAGCGGAAGCGGGCGGCGAGCAGGATCGCGAGCAGCGCGATGTAGCCGACGAGGCACCCCATCGCGCCGAGCGGTCCGCCGTCGAATTCGTGCACGGCGAGGTACGCGGCCGGTACGAACACGACCCACGCCAGGAGGATGCGCGCGGCGGCCGGCCACGCCGTATCGCCAGCGGCGCGCAGCGTCTCGCTGAGCACCATCGCGGTGCCGTCGAAGGCCTGCCACGCCGCGCTCACGACGAGCATCGACGTGCCGAGCACGATCAGCCGCACGCCCGCCGCGCCGTGCGGCGCGAACCAGCCGAGCACGGTATGCGACGCGACGATGTACAGCAGCGCGATCGCGCCCATCCACGCCAGCGTCACCGCAAGCGTCAGCTTGACGGTCGGCCACACCTGGTCCTTGTCGCCGGCGCCGATCGACTGCGCCGCGAGGATCGAGCCCGCGGAGGCCAGCCCGAACGCCGGCATGAACGAGATCGAGTTCACGGCGAGCACGACGTTGAGCGCGGCGACGGTCTCGTCGCCGAGGCTCGCCATCACGCCGTTGACGAACAGCTGGAACGCGGCGAACTCGATGAACCAGTTGAGCCCGTTCGGCAGGCCGAACCGGATCACGCGCTTGAATTCATGCAGCGTGAGGCGACCGGTGCCTCGACGGTGCGGCCAGAACGCGACCGCGATGAAGAAGAAGCCGAGCCAGCTCGCGATCGCGCTCGCCCACGCCGCACCGTTCACCCCGAGCGCGGGCGCACCGAGGTGCCCACCGATCAGCACCCAGTTCAGGAACACGGCCGCCGCCATCGTGATCAGCCCGGCGATCATCTGCATCCAGGTGTTCCCGAGCCCGCCGAACCAGTTACCGAGCGCCTCGACGCCGACGACCGCCCCGATCGACAGCATGCGGATCTGCATGTACTCGGTCATCGCGTGCCGCACCTCGGGCGAGTACCCGGTCAGCGACAGCGCCGGCCCGACGAGCGGCATCACCGCGAACGCCACGACTGCCGCGATCACCGCGAGCGCCAGCCCGTACCACGCGAACCGCGGCGTATCATCACGACGCCCGCGGCCGACGAGCTGCGCGACGAAGCTCTGGATGATGAACGCCATGCCCATCGGCAGGATCACGAACGCGAAGACATTCAGCCCGCCCGTCGAGGTCGCCGCGATCGCGCGCGGCCCCAGATCCTTCACCTGGATCGCATCCGCGAACGTGATCACCGACTGACTCGCGCGCGCGAGCACCATCGGCAACGCGAGCGCGAGGAGACTGCCGAGCCGCGAGCGCACCGCCAACAAGGTGGCATGATGTACGCGCGATGGCGAAAGCCAAGAAGCAGATCTTTGCGCTCGCCGGCCACGAAGTCGGGCTGAGCAACCCCGACAAGGTCTACTTCCCGAAGGCGGGGATCACCAAGCTCGAGCTCGTCGAGTACTACCTCGCCGTCGAGCCGTGCGTGCTCCGCGCCGTCGCCCGCCGGCCGATGATCCTCAAGCGCTACGTCAACGGCGCCGAACGCGAGCCGTTCTATCAGAAGCGCGCGCCGGCCAACGTTCCCCCGTACGTCGACATCGCGACGTTCACGTTCCCCTCCGGCCGCAGCGCGAACGAGATCTGCGTCACCAACGCCGCCGCCCTCGTCTACGTCGTCAACCTCGGCTGCATCGAGCTACATCCCCACGCGGTCCGCGCGGAGGACATGGACCACCCCGACGAGCTGCGCATCGATCTCGATCCGGTGCCGGGCGTCGGCTGGCCGCAGATCGTCGAAGTCGCCGAGGTCGCGCGCGAGGTCCTCGACGAGCTCGGCCTCGTCGGCTGGCCAAAGACGAGCGGCTCGCGAGGCGCGCACCTCTGGGTCCGCATCGAGCCGCGCTGGACGTTCGCGGAGGTCCGCCGCGCCGCGCTCGCCTTCGCCCGCGAGGTCGAGCGCCGCGCCCCGCGCATCGCGACCGCGAAGTGGTGGAAGGAGGAGCGCCAGGGCGTCTTCCTCGACTACAACCAGAACGCGCGCGACCGCACCACCTGCTGCGCCTACAGCGTTCGCGCCCGCGATGACGCCCGCGTCTCGATGGCGCTCTCCTGGGACGACTTCGTCACCTGCGACCCGGCCGACTTCACGCTGCGGACGGTGCCCGCGATCGTGAAGGCGCGCGGCGACGCGCACGCCGGAATCGACGACGCCCCCGGCCGCCTCGACAAGCTGCTCGAGCTCGCTGCCCGCCAGGAGGCCGAAGGCCAGAGCGACGCCCCCTGGCCGCCGCACTTCAACAAGGCCGCCGGCGAAGCGCCGCGCGTGGCGCCAAGCCGTGCGCACAAGCCACCCGCCGACGCCGCGAGTCGCCCGCCGGCGAGCGACGGCCGCGCGCGAACGGGCGACGCCGGGAGCCGCGCGTCGGCCGGCGCCGACACGAGCCGCGAGCCGTCCGGCGACGGCCGCGCACGAATGGGCGACGCCGCAATCCGCACGCCATCCGGCGACGGTGCGAGCCACACGCGGAAGCCGAAGTTCCCCGTGATCACGATCTCCAAGGCGAAGCAGCAGGCCGACGCGCTCGCCGGGCTCGAGCGCTGGAAGGTGCGCTACCCCGCGGTGGTCGCGAAGCTCGCGCCCGAGGACATCCTCATCGACAAGCAGCGCGGCCGCGCGACCGTCTGGTACCAGGTGCGCATCAACCTCAAGAACGTGCCGCCCGACGAGCGCCCGCCGCAGGAGGCTCCGGATCCCGACTACGACGTCCGAACCGAGTGGATCCGCTCGTAGCTCCGCGAAACGCGAGGTCATCCCACGGCGAGGTGCCGAACGTGTGTGCTCAGCGCGCCGCGATCTTCGCGCGCCGGCCAGGGACGTCGTACACGCTGAGCGGCGCGCCGCCGCGACGCCAGCCCTCGCGCAGCAGCCACGTCTGCGGGTACGCGACCAGCATCGGCTCGTACGTCTCGCGTGTCTTCCACGCGAACGGCGAGTCGCCGCGCTCGCACCACCCGCCGAAAGCCCATCCCGACGAGAACGGATCGACGAGCCAGCGCGCCGCATCCTCGCGGCCATCCGCGCGGCGGTCCTCGCCGTGCTTGCGCCAGTTGTTGAGCACGTAGCACAGCGCGTTTCGTGCCTGCGTCGGAGTCGTGATGATCTCCTGATGGTAGCGGTCCGGAAATACGCTGCCCTTGCGGCGCCCGTCGATCCAGCAGCGCTCCTTCGCGTTCCACCAACGCTCGCGCGTGACGCGTCCCGCGCCTCCGCGCCCAGCACCCGCGCCTGCGTGCTGAGCACCCGCACCAGCCCGCCCAACACCCGCGCCTCCGCGCCCGACACCCGCACCTTCGCGACCAACACCCGCGCGCGCGGCCCACCAGCCGACATCCTTGGTGCGGCCCTTCGACAGCGCGACATTGATCCGTTTCGCGGCGCTGATCTCGAACGCCTGCATGCCGCGCGCGAGCGCGATGCGGTCATCCGCTTCGACGAGGAGGTGGACGTGGTTGTGCTGGATGCTGAGGTGCACGATGCGAAAGCCGTCGCGCTCCACGACCCGGATCGTTGCCCACCGAACGGCGTGATAGACGTCGCGCGTGCGCATGCGATCGATCTCGTCGATCGCGCGCAACGTGATGTGCGTGGCCTGCGACGGGCGGAGCTCTGGCCGAACCTCGTGGCGCTCGCTCGACCGCGGCCCCCTGGGTGGGCGGCCGAGCTTCACGCCGCGGCGCCGCTTGCGCGCGTTCGGATCGCCGCGCCGCTGCCCGTTCTTGTCGCCGAAGTACAGCGACTGCTGCACGTGGTGCTTGCGAACGCGACCCATGAGCTGTCGTACCATGCGCGGAGATACTTTCGCCGATGTTTATTGTAAGTTCTTGTAGGTTGCCATGTATCACGGTCATGACATTCCGTTCCTCTCCGGTTTGTTTTTTACTCTTCAAAGGAGAGCTCGCTCGAGAGTCTGGCGCTGTGACGCTTGTGGGCGGGCGCGCTTGCCGCGTGAGCGGTCGCCGAGACGGGGGCCGTGGCGCGGCCGTCCACAAAGTCACCAGCGCCGCCACGCGTTCTGCAGAAGGCTCGCTCGAGCTCGAGGGGGAGTTGGTGGGCAGCGCGCCCGTGGTGGGCCGCGCGCTCGTGGTGGGCCGCGCGCTCGTGGTGGGCAGCGCGCTCCTGGTGGGCCGCGCTCCCGCGGTGGGCAGCGCGCTCGTGGTGGGTAGCGCGCCCGTGGTGGGTAGCGCGCCCGTGGTGGGCAGCGCGCTTCGCGGCGCGCGCGCGCGCCCGACTGCTCGCTCTACCCGCCGCGCCGCGGCGCGCGGCCCGCGCGACGTCCCTTGCGCCGCAGCTAAGTTAGCGCGCGAAGATCTGCTCGAGCTCGGCCGGTGGGGTGACGTCGAGCTGGTCGTAGCGGCAGTCGGCAGGCGGCTTGTCGGGGCGCCAGCGCTTGAAGTGGGTGGCGTGGCGGAAGCGCGTGCCTTGCAGGTGGTCGTAGCCGACCTCGCACACGAGCTCGAGGCGGATCGGCTCCCAGCTCAGGTCCTTCTTGCGGTTCCAGCGGCTCGTCGCGCCGGGGAGGCGCTGCGCGGTCTCGACGTCCTGGAAGTCGGCCCAGTCGCGCCAGGGGTGGTTCTCGAGTGCGTTTTCGCGCAGCGGCTCGAGCATCTCGGCGAGCTGGGCGCGGACCTCTTGCTTGAACGCGCTGGTGATGCCGACGTGGTGCAGCACGCCCTGGTCGTCGTAGAGCCCGAGCAGGAGCGAGCCGACGAGCGTGTCGCGGCCGTTCTTGTACCAGCGGAAGCCGGCGACGACGCAGTCCGCGGTGCGTGCGTGCTTGATCTTGAGCATCGCGCGCTTGCCGGGCGTGTAGACGAGTGACTCGGGCTTGGCCATGACGCCGTCGAGGCCGGCGCCTTCGAAGCGCTGGAACCAGTCCTGAGCGACGGCGCGGTCGCGAGTCATCGGCGAGACGTGGACGGGGGGGTTGACGCCGGCGAGCGCCTGCTCGAGCCGCTCGCGGCGCTGCAGCTGGCCCAGCTCGCGCAGATCCTCGTCGCCGAGGGCGAGCAGGTCCCAGGCGACGTACGAGCTCGGGTGCTCCTGGGCGAGCAGCTTGACGCGCGAGGCGGCGGGGTGGATGCGGAGGAGCATCGCTTCGAAGTCGAGCTTGCCGTCGTGGGCGATCACGACCTCGCCGTCGAGGACGCAGCGATCGGGGAGGGATTCGCGCAGCGAGACCTCGAGCTCGGGGAAGTAGCGGCCGAGCGGCTTCATGTCGCGGCTCTGGATGTAGACGTCGGCGCCGCTCTTGAAGACGAGCGCGCGGAAGCCGTCCCATTTCGGCTCGAAGAGCCAGGTGTCGCCGTCGGGGAGGCCTGCCGCGAGCTTCGCCAGCATCGGGTCTACGGGCGGCTGGAACGGCAGGGCGAGCTTCACGCCGGCACGCTACACTGATCGCGTGCGCGCTGTCCTGTTGATCGTCATGCTCGCCGCGACCGCGCACGCCGACGATCTGTGCCGGCGCCCGGCACGCGGCCCAACGGTCGACCTCGACGTGAAGGACGCGGACGTCCACGACGTGCTGCGCCTGATCACGGATGTCGCGCGCGTGAACCTCGTCGTGTCGGACGAGGTCGCGGGCAAGGTCACGCTGCGCCTCAGGCGCGTGCACTGGGAGCAGGTCGCGTGCGCGATCGCCAAGCTCGAGCACCTGACGATGTCACTCGATCAGAACGTCCTGCTCGTCACTTCTGCAGCTCGGCGATCATCCGCTGACGCTGCTCGTCCGTGACGGAGCGGAACAGCGGCGGCGGCATCGTGAGGCGGGTGGTCGCGGGCATCTGGATGCGCGCGATCGCGAGGTCCTTCTCCTCGCGCGTCATCTGATCGAGCTTGTCGACGAGGAACTTGTCGCGCGTGATCGTCGGATCGAGGCGGCTGTGGTGGCACTCCTGGCACTGCTGGACGAGCAGCGCGTGACCGTCGGCGGTCGCGGGGGAGGCGAAGCCCATGTCGACGAGGCGCGTGTCGATGAAGACGTCGCGGATGTCGGTATCGAGGGCGGCGCCGGCGAGGTGCGCCTGGTACTTGGAGGTCATCGCGGCGAGCTTGTCGGGGTCGGTGACCTTGACGTCGTGATAGGGCGCCGGGATGAAGCGGCCGGCTTCCGCGGCGTCGTAGATCGACTGCCACGACGCGCTCCAGCCGATCGGCACGTTGTTCCACGGCTGCTGCGGCGCGAGCTGATCGACCTCGGCCTCGACCTCCGCCGACGGGAACGCGTTCGGCTGCGCGCCGAAGCCCGCGGCCTGGATGAACGCCGCCATCTTGTCCGGATCGCTCTGATCGAGCATCGCCGCCGGGATGCCGCCGTAGTCCTCGCTCGTGCCATGCGCGGCGTGGAAGTCCTTCAGCAGCGCCTGGCCGCCGGTCGTCTGCGCGCTCATCCAGTGCGTGTGCGGCGCCTCGATCTCCTGCATGCGAAGGATCAAGGGATCGCCCGCATCGGGCACATCCTTGCCCGTGCCGATGTGGCACTGGCGGCAGTCCGCGATCGTGTTGTTCAGCGCGGTCGTCGACTCGTAGATGCGGATGTTGCTCCAGCCTTCGAGCTGATCTGTGGTCAGCATGTCGTTCGGCGTGCAGCCGGTGGCGGTGCAGTCCTTGTCGAACAGCACGAGGTAGAAGTTGACGGCCATGTCGGCCGGCGAGAACGACGCGACCTCGAGGAACGGCTCGCCCGGATCGAACGCGACGAACGTGTAGTCGCGCGGCGGCTTGCGGTCGGGGCCGAGTGGCGTGAACAGGAAGGCGGTCGGCGTGATCGAGCTGACCTTGCGTGCCGTGAGCGCCGACGAGTGGGCGAGCAGCGCGAAGTCGGGATCGTGACCGGCGCCGAAGTCCATGTTCATCGTCGCGAGGAATTCGCGGAGGCCGTGTGGCGTCGGCAGCGTCGGCTGACAGAAGCGGTTCGTGATGCGATCGGCGTCGGCGGGGAACGTCGTGTCGGCGGGGTCGTGGTCGCAGAGCTCGGCGTGAGCGCCGGCCGCGTCCTTGAGCGTCGCGAACGCGTCGGCCGGAATCGTCGGCGCCATCACGTCCGTTTCGCTCGGCACGGGGAACGTCGTCGTGCACCCCGCGAGCGCTGGCCCCGCGGCAATGAGCGATAGCCCAGCGGCGATGAGCTCTGTGAGCGCGATCCACCGCATGGATGCGCGAGAAGTGCATCCGACGTGCCTTGGGCTAATCGCGCAAGATGCCTCGCCGCGGCGCGCCGGGCGCCGGGGCAGCTACGTCTCACTTCGGGGGAAGCTTCCCCGGCTCGCCTTCCTCGAACTGCATCGATACGGAGTTCAGGCAGTAGCGAAGGCCCGTCGGGGGCGGGCCGTCGTCGAAGACGTGGCCGAGGTGGGCGTCGCAGCGGGCGCAGCGGATCTCGACCCGGCGCATGCCGTGGCTGTCGTCGGTCAGCTCGCGGACGTGCTCGGGATCGTACGGTTGAAAGAAGCTCGGCCAGCCGGTCCCCGAGTGGAACTTCGCCTGCGACGAGAACAGGGGCAGGCCGCACAGTCTGCACACGTAGTTGCCGGGCTTCTTGTTGTCGAGCAAGAGGCCGCAGAACGGCCGCTCCGTGCCCTGGTGCAGGATCACGTGGCGCTCCTCGGGCGTGAACGCCGCCGCGAGCTCGGTGATCCGGGCTTCACTGAGAGGGGTCAGGTCGTAGCCAGTACGAGAGGTGGGCATGACTGGAGTGTTACGCCGGAACAGGCCTTCCGGTAACATCGGGATTCTCGATGGGGATCCGTGCCACGGTTGCGTGGCTCGTGTTGTTGATTTGCGGCTGTTACTCGCCGCAATTCACCCATTGTCCCGACGTCGACTGCCCGACCAACGAGGTCTGCGACAACCACGGAGGCTGCGCGTTTCCGCAGCAGCTCGCGCCGTGCGTGGGACAGGATGACGGCGCCTCGTGCGCGTACACCGATCAGACCGGCAAGCCGATCGACGGCTCGTGCCGCAGCGGGCTGTGCGTGCCGCTCGCGTGCGGCGACGGCGTGCTGACGAGCGACGAGGTCTGCGACGACGGCAACAACCTCTCCGGCGACGGCTGCTCCGCCGACTGCAAGTCGCTCGAGACGTGCGGCAACGGCATCACCGACAGCGCGAAGGGCGAGCAATGCGACGACGGCAACACGACCGACGGCGACGGCTGCCAGCACGACTGCAAGCTTCCGCGCTGCGGCGACGGCGTGACCGACACGCAGCTCGACGAGCAGTGCGACGCCGGCGGCTCGAACAGCGACACGCCCGACTCGCCGTGCCGCACGAACTGCCAGCTCCCACGCTGCGGCGATCACATCGTCGACGTGACGAACGGCGAGGTCTGCGACGATGGCAACAACGCGAGCGCGGACGGCTGCTCCGGCGACTGCAAGTCGAACGAGACGTGCGGCAACGGCATCGTCGACGCGCTCGCCGGCGAGGTCTGCGACGACGGCAACACGACTGCGGGCGACGGCTGCTCCGCCGACTGCCGGTCGATCGAGGTGTGCGGCAACGGCGTCGTCGACTCGGGGCTCGGCGAGGTCTGCGACGACGGCAACACCGTCTCGGGCGACGGCTGCTCGAGCGACTGCCGCTCGCGCGAGGTGTGCGGCAACGGCATCGTCGATACGATCAACGAGCAGTGCGACCTCGGCGGCGCGAACAGCGACCTGCCGGATCACCCGTGCCGCACGACGTGCAAGCTCCTGGCGTGCGGCGATGGCATCGTCGATCCCGGCCACGGCGAGCACTGCGACAACGGCGCGGCGAACTCGACGGCGCCCGATGCGTGCCGCCCGAACTGCCAGCTGCCGCGCTGTGGCGATGGCATCCAGGACTCGACGGAGGTCTGCGACGACGGCAACACGACGAGCGGCGACGGCTGCTCGAGCGACTGCCACTCGCTGGAGCTGTGCGGCAACGGCGTCATCGACACCGCGACGAACGAGCAGTGCGACAACGGGGCCGCGAACTCCGACAGCCCGAACGCGACGTGCCGCGCGAACTGCACGCGCCAGAAGTGCGGCGACTCGATCATCGACAACGTGTTCGGCGAGCTGTGCGACAACGGGGCCGCGAACTCGAACGCGCCCGACGCTCCGTGCCGCGTCAACTGCACGCCGCAGCGCTGCGGCGATGCGATCAAGGACACCGGCGAGGTCTGCGACGACGGAAACGTCAACGCCGGCGACGGCTGCTCGGCGGACTGCAAGTCGAACGAGACGTGCGGCAACGGCATCATCGATCTGATCAAGAACGAGCAGTGCGACAACGCGGGGCTCAACTCGAACGCGCCGAACGCGACGTGCCGCCTGAGCTGCCAGCGCCAGAAGTGCGGCGATCTGATCGTCGATAACGCGTTCGGCGAGACGTGCGACCTCGGTGCGGCGAACAGCGACAATCCGGGCTCGACCTGCCGAACGAACTGCACGCTCGCGCGGTGCGGCGACCATATCGTCGACCCGGGCGAGGTCTGCGATGACGGCAACAACACGAGCGGCGACGGCTGCTCCGGCGACTGCAAGTCGCAGGAGACGTGCGGCAACGGCATCGTCGACATCGCGAAGAACGAGCAGTGCGACGACGGCAACGCGGTCAACAACGACACGTGCCACAACGACTGCACGCTGCCGCGCTGCGGCGACGGCGTGCTCGACTTCAACGAGCAGTGCGACGCGGGCGGGGCGAACTCGAACGCGCCGAACGCGACCTGCCGTACGAACTGCACGCCGGCGCGCTGTGGCGACGGCATCATCGATACGGCGCGCGGCGAGGTCTGCGACGACAGCAACAACACCGCCGGCGACGGCTGCTCGGCGGACTGCACGTCGAACGAGACGTGCGGCAACGGCGTCGTCGATCTCGTCAAGGGCGAGCAGTGCGACGACAGCAACAAGCGGGGGCGCGACGGCTGCAGCGCGTGCAAGATCGAGCGCGCGATCGCGGTGAAGCCGGGCGGTGCGCCGGCCGGTCGCATCAGCCCGGTGCTCCTCTACGACGCCGGCCGCCAGCGCGTCGTCATGTTCGGCGGCTACACGGCAGGCGGCGAGCTCAACGACACGTGGGAATGGGACGGCACGAGCTGGACGCAGGTGTTCCCCGCGCACTCGCCGATCCCGCGCTTCGACGCCGCCGCCGGCTACGACCCCGTCCGCCATCGCATCGTCATCTTCGGCGGCTTCAGCCTCAACTACGGCGGCGCGCTGCAGGATACGTGGGAGTACGACGGCGTCGACTGGACGCAGAAGTCGCCCGCGACGCTGCCGACGGATCGCGCCGGTGCGGCGATGGCGTACGACGCGGTGAACGGCAAGCTCGTGATGTTCGGCGGCGCGATCGGCTTCAATAACGACAACTCGCCCGCCGGCTTGCTCAACGAGACGTGGACGTACGACGGCACGACGTGGACGCTGCTCGCTCCGACGACGAAACCCTCGGCGCGCGCGGGCTCGCGCATGGTGTTCGATTCGGCGCACAACATCGTGCTGATGTACGGCGGCCGCGACACGACGAAGGGCGTCAACAACCACATGTGGAAGTGGAACGGGTCCAACTGGACCGATGCGGGCGCCGCCGCCGGCCCGTTCCCCGACTACGACGCGGACGGCCTCGCGTTCGACGCGAACCTCGGCAAGGTCGTCGCGTGGGACGGCACGAGCGGATCGACGTGGGAGTGGAGCGGTACGGCCTGGACGACGGTCTCGGGCACGACGCCGCCGGTACCGACGACCAGCCCGACGTTCCGCGGCTACATGTCGATGACGTACGACGCGGCACGCAAGCAGGTCGTGCTGTTCGGCGGCGACCAGGGCGACTACATCCCGGCGTACAACGCGCCGAGTCCGCCGGGCCCGCTGCTGTACGGCGATACGTGGGTGCGGACCGGCCAGGCCTGGACGCAGCCGGCCGCGTTCGCGGAGCCGAGCGCGCGCATTCGTGCGGCGGCCGGTTACGATCCGATGCGCAGGCGCGTCGTCGTGTTCGGCGGGCAGACGAGCGCGCGGCGCAAGTTCGGGTGCGGCGCGAGCGGCTGCATGCTCAACGACACGTGGGAGTGGGACGGCAGCAAGTGGCAGAGCGTCGCGGCCTCGGGCGCGCCGGCGGTGCGCGCGGGCGATCAGCTCGACTACGACACGAGCGCGCGCGTGCTGCGTCTCTACGGCGGCGACTCGTACTCGTCGACGGGTCCGACCGACACGACGTACACCGATGTCTACAGCTACAACGGCGCGTCGTGGACGGCGCAGCCCTCGGCGGGGCACACGAGCGTGCGTGGCTCTGCGATGGCGTACGACGCGAACGCGAACAAGCTCGTGACGTTCGGTGGTCTCGTCGTCGCGAACGGCACGGCGAGCAACGAGACGTGGACGTGGTCGGCGAGCGGCGGCTGGGTCAAGGCGACGCCGACGACGCCGCCGACCGCGCGCGACGACAGCGCGCTCGCCTATGACCCGGTGCGCAAGCGCTCCGTGCTGTTCAGCGGCAATCCGCGCGACGGCTCGAACCTGACCGACGTGTACGAATTCGACGGTGCCCAGTGGTCGCGCTTCACGACGACGGGGCCGGCGGCGCGCCGCGGCCATCGTGCGTTCTACAACCCCGACGCGGCGCGCGTGACGATCTTCGGCAACAACCCCGGCGCGAGCGAGGACATCTGGGAGTGGGGGGCCGCCGGGTGGCAACAGCGCGCGCTCGCGGGCACGGTGCCGCCGCGCTACCAGGCCGCCGTGGCGTACGACGCCGCGAACCACGCGATCGTGATGTTCTCCGGCCGCGACGCGGGCAGCTTCTCGCCGGTCGCGGGCACGACGCTCGTCAAGCTCCAGTCGAACGTGACGGTCGAGGCCTGCACGTCGGCCGCGCTCGACTACGACAACGACGGCCTCGCCGGCTGCGCCGACGACGATTGCTGGAGCGTGTGCACGCCGCTGTGCCCGCCCGGCGTGGCGTGTCCTGGCACCGCGCCGAGGTGCGGCGATGGCACGTGCAGCGGCTTCGAGGACTGCAACCTCTGCCCGACCGACTGCGGCGCGTGCACCGGCGGCAAGTGCGGCGACTTCCACTGCGACGGCGGCGAAACCCACGCGAGCTGCCCGAACGATTGCTGATGCGCTACCTCTACCTCCTCCTGCTCGTGATCGCGGCGTGTTACTCGCCGACGTTCACGCATTGCCCGGATGTCGACTGCCCCGAGGGGCGCGTGTGCGACGGGCAGGGCGGCTGCGCGCTGCAGGGGCAGGTCGATGCGTGCACCGGTGCCGCGACGGGCGATGCGTGCACGTACGGCGATCCGACGGGCAAGTCGGTCGCGGGCGAGTGCACGATGCAGGGCGTCTGCCTGCCGATCGGCTGTGGTAACGGCGTCGTCACGCCCGACGAAGTCTGCGACGACGGGAACAACGTCTCCGGCGACGGCTGCTCGGCCGACTGCCACTCGAACGAGACGTGTGGCAACGGCGCCGTCGATAGCGCGGCGGGCGAGCAGTGCGACGACGGCAACACGCTCGACGGCGACGGTTGCCAGCACGACTGCAAGCAGGCGCGCTGCGGCGACGGCGTCACGGACACGGTGATCGGCGAGGAGTGCGACGCGGGCTCGGCGAACTCGACGGCGCCCGACTCGCCGTGCCGGCCGAGCTGCCAGCTTCCGCGCTGCGGCGACAGCGTGATCGATCCGGCGCACGGCGAGGTCTGCGACGACGGCAACAACCAGAGCGCCGATGGGTGCTCGGGCGACTGCAAGTCGAACGAGACGTGCGGCAACCACGTCGTCGACGCGCTCGCCGGCGAGGTGTGCGACGACGGCAACACGGTCTCGGGCGACGGCTGCTCGGGCGACTGCAAGTCGCTCGAGATCTGCGGCAACCACGTGGTCGATGCGGTGCGCGGCGAGGTGTGCGACGACGGCAACACGGTCTCGGGAGACGGCTGCTCGAGCGACTGCAAGTCCAAGGAGATCTGCGGCAACGCGATCGTCGACGTCGCCGAGCTGTGCGACCTCGGTAGCGCGAACTCGAACGCGCCCGACAGCGCGTGCCGCACGAACTGCAAGCTGCCGGTGTGCGGCGACGCGATCACCGATCCGCAGCACGGCGAGGCCTGCGACAACGGCGTCAACAACGCCGACACGAAGGACAAGTGCCGCACGAACTGCCAGCTCCCGCGCTGCGGCGACAAGATCGTCGATACCGGCGAGGTCTGCGACGACGGCAACACGACCTCGGGCGATGGCTGCTCGGCGGACTGCAAGTCCCTCGAGGTCTGCGGCAACTCGATCGTAGACGTCGCGAAGGGCGAGCAGTGCGACAACGGCGGCGCGAACTCGAACGCGCCGAACGCGGCGTGCCGCACGAACTGCACGCGCCGGCAGTGCGGCGATACGATCGTCGACAACACGTTCGGCGAGGTGTGCGACCTCGGCGTGAACAACAGTGACCTGCCGGATGCGAGCTGCCGCACGAACTGCCTGCCCGCGCGCTGTGGCGATGCGATCCGCGATACCGGCGAGGTGTGCGACGACGGAAACACGACCTCCGGCGACGGCTGCTCGAGCACGTGCAAGTCGCTCGAGGTGTGCGGCAACGGCATCATCGATACCGTCAAGGGCGAGCAGTGCGACAACGGCGGGCTCAACTCGGACTCGCCGAACGCCACGTGCCGCACGAGCTGCCAGCGCCAGCAGTGCGGTGACTCGATCATCGACACGGCATTCGGCGAGGCGTGCGACCTCGGCGCGGCGAACTCGAACGCCGCCGACGCGGCCTGCCGGACGAACTGTCAGCCACAGCGCTGCGGCGACCACATCCTCGACACGGGCGAGATCTGCGATGACGGCAACAACACGAGCGGCGACGGATGCTCGGCGGACTGCAAGTCGACGGAGATCTGCGGCAACAGCGTCGTGGACACGGCGAAAGGCGAGCAGTGCGATGCGGGCAGCGCGAACTCGAACGCGCCGAACGCGCCGTGCCGCACGACCTGCAAGCTGCCGACGTGCGGCGATGGCATCATCGATACGGCGCGCGGCGAGCAGTGCGACGCCGGCACGAGCAACTCGAACGCGCCGAACTCGTCGTGTCGCACGACGTGCTTCCTGCCCAAGTGCGGCGACGGCATCGTCGACAACCTCGCGGGCGAGGTCTGCGACGACGGCAACAACACGAACGGCGACGGCTGTGCTTCGGACTGCAAGTCGAACGAGACGTGCGGCAACGGCATCGTCGACTTCGTGCGCGGCGAGACGTGCGACGACGGCAACACGCGGCCGTACGACGGCTGCAGCGCTTGCCAGCCGGAGACGGAGATCGTGCTGTCGCCGAACCAGACGCCGGGCGCGCGCTCCGGTGCCGCGATCGCGTACGACGGTGCGCGCCAGCGCGTCGTGCTGTTCGGCGGCAAGTCGGCGAGCGGAAACCTCGGCGATACGTGGGAGTGGGACGGCGTCAGCTGGACGAAGATGGTGACCGTGCACGCGCCGTCGTCGCGCTACGCGGCCGCGATGGCGTACGACGCCAAGCGCCACCGCATCGTGCTGTTCGGCGGCACGACGACGAATCCCGGCGCGAGCGACACGTGGGAGTACGACGGCGTCGACTGGACGCAGAAGCAGCCGGCGGCTCAGCCCGGCGGGCGCTCCGATGCGGCGATGGCCTACGACGCGAACACGGGCCGCATCGTGATGTTCGGCGGCACCGCGGACGGCACCACCGGCACGGCGATCACGTACGCGTACGACGGCACGACGTGGGCGACGGTGACGTCGGGCACGCCGAGCGCGCGCTTCGGCGCGAAGATGGCGTTCGACAGCGCGCACGGCTACGTCGTGATGTTCGGCGGCAACTCCGGCGACACGCACACGTACACGTTCGACGGCGCGGCGTGGACCGACCGCGGCTCGACGGGCGGACCGGCGACCGGCAGCGACGTCACCGCGATGGCGTTCGATGCGAACGTGCACAAGGCCGTGATCAGCGACTCGAGCGCGAGCACGTACGAGTGGTCGGGATCGGCGTGGACCGCGGTGGCCGGTGCGCCCGCGACGTCGCGCACGGCGCAGGCGATGACGTTCGACGCGCTCCGCAAGCAGCTCGTGCTGTTCGGCGGCACGGCCGCGGGCGCGCCGCTCGCGGAGACATGGCTGCGCAGCACGCAGACCTGGAGCCAGCCGGTCGCGCCGACGTTGCCGAGCGCGCGCATGCGTGGCGCGGCCGCCTACGATCCCGTGCGCAAGCGCGTCGTCCTGTTCGGTGGCCAGAACACGGCGCAGCGGCGCGCGAGCTGCGGCGCGACCTGCATGTCGGCCGATACGTGGGAGTGGGACGGGCGCAAGTGGGCGCAGGCCTCGCCGAGCGCGTCGCCGCAGCCGCGAGCCGGCTCGTGGCTCGCCTACGATCCGGTCGGCCGCGTGATGAAGATGTACGGCGGCGACAGCTGGGTCGGCGGCTCGTCGCCGACGCTGACGACGTACAACGATGTCTGGAACTACACCGGCGCGACGTGGACGCAGGTCGGTACGACCGGCACGCGCACCGTCGCCCGCACGGCCGCGATGGCGTTCGACTCCGCGGCCAACCGCGTGGTGACGTTCGGCGGCGTGACCGGCGAGTCGGCGACCGGCAACAACCAGTACGGCACGACCGTCGGCGAGACCTGGTACTGGGATGGCTCGTGGCACCAGAACACGTCGGCCGGGCAACCGGGTTTCCGCGACAACGGTCAGATGGCCTACGACCCGGTTCGCAACAAGACGGTGATGTTCAGCGGCAACCCGCGCAACGGCACGACGGCGGACGACACGTGGGAGTGGAACAACGCGTCGTGGACGATGGTCGCGAACAACGTCGGCCCGGCGAGCCGGTTCAACTCGCGCCTCGTGTTCAACCCCGACACGAGCCACGTGACGCTGTTCGGCAACTCCGGCGTGTCGACGGGCGAGGATGTCTGGGAGTGGAACGGCACGACGTGGACGCAACGCGCGCAGTCGGGGACGTATGCCTCGCGGTACGCGCCGGCTGCCGCCTACGATGCCGTGAACCACGAGATCGTCGCGTTCGGTGGCAGGAATAACGACCTTCAGAGCTTCGTGACCACGCAGGACCTCGGGCTGTTCAAGTCGCGGCCGAACGCGACGGCCGAGGTCTGCACGTCCGCGCAGGTGGACTACGACAACGACGGCCTCGCGGGCTGTGCCGACGACGAATGCTGGTCGGTCTGCAAGCCGCTGTGCCCGCCTGGCATGACCTGCGCCGGCACCGTGCCAAGATGCGGCGACGGCACGTGCAGCGCGACCGAGGATTGCCGGATCTGCCCGACCGACTGCGGCGCGTGCACCGGGTCGTGTGGCGACTTCAACTGCGATTCCGGCGAGAGTCACGCGACATGCCCGAACGACTGCTAAGCTCGTAGCGTCGATGCCCGCCGATCCGGACGACGACGAATTCGCGCGCACCGCGACCGCGCCGGATACGCAGGCGGCGCTCAAGGAGTCGTTGCCTCCGCTCGGCGAGCGCCTCGGCCGCTACCGGCTCGAGCGTCCGCTCGGGCTCGGCGGCATGGGCGTCGTGCACTGCGCGTTCGATCCGGATCTCGAGCGGCGCGTCGCGCTGAAGGTGCTGCGCAAGGTCGATCGCAGCGACGAGGCGCGGCTGCGGCTGCTGCGCGAGGCGCGTGCGCTCGCGAAGATCACGCACCCGAACGTCGTCAACGTCCACGAGGTCGGCACCGCCGACGGCCGCGACTACGTCGCGATGGAGCTGATCGACGGCGACTCGCTCGATGCGTGGCTCAAGGCGAAGCCGCGCACGACAAGTGAGATCATCGCCGCGTTCGTCTCGGCAGGGCAGGGCCTCGCGGCGGCGCACGAGGCGGGGCTCGTGCATCGCGACTTCAAGCCGCACAACGTGCTGCGCGACCGCCACGGGCGGATCGTCGTCACGGATTTCGGGCTCGCGCGCGGCGTCGAGAAGGAGGGCGAGGAGATCGCGCTCGATGCGACGCTGCCGCCGGATGCGAGGGCCGACGAGCTGACGAAGACCGGGTCGCTGCTCGGCACACCCGCGTACATGGCACCCGAGCAGTGGGAGCACGGTCCGGTCGGGCCGGCGGCCGATCAGTTCGGGTTCTGCGTCGCGCTGTGGGAGGCGCTCTCGGGCGAACGGCCGTTCAAGGGCGACACGTTCGAGGATCTGAAGAAGGAGATCCAGCGCGGGCCGGGCAACCTCGATGTCTCGAAGCTGCCGCGCCGGCTGCGCAGGCCGCTGCGCCGCGGGCTCGATCCGGATCCGGCGAAGCGCTACCCGAGCATGGATGCGCTGCTCGCGGCGCTGCGGCGCGCCGAGCGCCGGCCGGGCGTGGCGGTCGTGGTCGCGTCGGGGGCGATCGTCGCGGCCGCCGCGCTGTACCTCGTGCTCGCGAATCGCTCGAGCGGACCCGATTGCCGCGCGCCGGTGATCGATCCGGGGTTCTGGTCCGCGAGCCGCGCCGCGGAGGTCGTGCGCGCCGACCAGGCGCCCGCCGCGGCCGCGATCCAGGCCGACTTCGATCGCTGGAACGGCGCACGCGCCCGTGCGTGCACGGCACCGGCTGCCGAGCGCGAGGCGCGGCTCTCGTGTCTCGACGGCGTGCTCTCGCGCCTGTCGCTCGCGACGCAGGCGACGCTGGCCTCGAGGGTGCCGCGCCTCGAGACGGCGCAGATCCTCGTCGACCCGGCCGTGTGCGAGATGCCGCGCCCGCCGCGCCTGATGCCGGCGATGGCGCCCGAGATGGTCGGGCTCGCGAGGCACGTGCTCGAGATGGGACTCTCGCGCGAGCTGTTCGACGGCGCCGCGGCGGACGCGCTGATCGCGAAGACCTCGGAGCCGTGCTCGTCGGCGGTCGCGCACCTGCTCGCGGTGTCGGCGCGCGAGACCGGCGCGGATCGCGACCACGAGCTCGACGAGGCGGATCGGCTCGCGCAGCGCTGCGGCGACGATCGGCTGATCGCGGATGTCGCGATCGGCGAGGCCGTCGAGGTGACGAGCGAGACGGAGTCGCTGACGAACGAGCAGACCGGCAAGCTCAAGCGCGCGCAGGCGCTGACCGATGTCGTGTCGCAGCGCGATCTGCAGGCCGACCTCGACGAGGTGCGCGCGACGATCGCGAGCCGCGCCGACGACGACAACGAGGCGATCGCCCGCGAGAAGGCCGCGATCGCGGCGTACGAGTCGCGCGGCCGCGTGCGCGCCCAGATCTCCGCCGGCCTGCGCCTGCTCGCGTTCGAGGCGAGCCGCGGCCATCCCGAGGATCTCGCCGCGGCGCCGGCGGTGCTCGCGCAGTACCGCGCGCTCGCCGTGAAGAAGCTCGGCGAGCACGACGAGGCCGTGCGCACGATCGACATCGCGCTCGCGAACGAGCAGTTCTCGCAAGGCGACGTGCGCGGCGCGCACGCGAAGTGGGCGCAGCTCCGCGAGCAGATGCCGCTCGCGCACGCGCAGAAGATCACGGGCCGCGTCGTCGACGAGCACGGCCAGCCGGTCGCGGGCGCCGTCGCCACGGCGGGGCCGCGGCTCGTCGGTGATGCGGTCTCGGCGGCCGTGCCGTCCGACATCTCGCGCAGCGCGACGACGAGGCCCGACGGCACGTTCGAGATCCCCGACGCGCCGGAGCGCGGCGCGATCGTCGCCGAGCTCGCGGGCAAGCGGTCGGTCGCACAGAAGCTCGCCGATCAGCTCACGCTGCAGCTCGAGCCGACGACGCACATCGAGGGCAAGGTCGACCTGCACGGCGTGCCCGGCGAGACGGTCGGGCTGTCGGCGCACCCGGTCGCGCAGAACGTGACCGTGCCGTACTCGGTCACGGCGCCGATCCTCGCGGACGGCTCGTTCTCGCTCGACGGCCTGCCGCGCGGGAAGATCTCGATCTCGATCGGCCGCGCGAGTGCCGCGACGTTCCTGCTCGCCGGCACCGAGGTCGACGCGAGCGGCGAGGCCGTCCGCGGCGTGCAGATGTCGCTCGGCGGCGGGGCGCGCGTGATCCACGTGATCGTGCGCAGCACCGTGGCGTCGCGCGTGCCCAGTGCCGAGGTGTTCGTGCTGCCCGGGCACGTCGTGTCGGCGAGCCTGTTGTCGATGGTCGAGATGCTCAAGACGTCGAACGCACGTTCTGCGCGTCAGCTCGAAGGCGAGTCCGCGCCGAAGCCGGTGCTCGCGCAGATGAAGCCCGGGGACATGTACGCGACCGTTCGCGACGTGCCCGACGGCGATGCGAGCGCCTGCGCACTGGGGCTACCAGATCGCAGCGATCCGACGATGAAGCACATCGACGAGCACCTCGATCGAATCGAAGTGAAGTGCGTGGATATTCCCAAGGGCGCCGACGTGGTCGTCGTGGAAGTACCGCCGTTTCCGCGCATCGATTGAGGTTGCTCGGCCGCGGACCGGAGGCTATCTCTCCAAGGAATGGCGGCACTGTGGATCGGCTTTGCGGTGATCGTCGTCGCGAGCCTCGCGATCGACCTGCTGACCCACCGCAACGGCCACGGCACGAGTCGCCGCGCCGCGATCACGTGGACGGTCGTGTGGATCGGTGCCGCGGTCGGCTTTGCGATCTGGATCGGCATCGCGCGCGGCCGCTCGCACGCCGAGGACTTCGCGGCCGCCTACCTGATGGAGAAGTCGCTCTCCATCGACAACCTGTTCGTGTTCCTCGTCGTGTTCTCGCGGCTGAAGCTGCCGCCGGCCGAGCAGCATCGCGTGCTCACGTGGGGCATCCTCGGCGCGCTCGTGTTCCGCGGCATCTTCATCGCGGCCGGCAGCGCGATGATCGAGCGCTGGCACGAGGTCGTCTACGTGCTCGGTGCGTTCCTGATCCTCACCGGCATCAAGACGCTGCGCTCGCACACGGCGCCCGCCGACGCGACCGCGAGCGAGAGCGGCGTGATGAGGTTCGTGCGCGAGAAGCTGCACGTCCACTCGACGTTCCTGCTCGCCGTGATGACGATCGAGCTCACCGACATCCTGTTCGCCGTCGACTCGGTGCCGGCGGTGTTCGCGGTCACCGACGATCCGTTCATCGTCTACACGTCGAACGTGTTCGCGATCCTCGGCCTGCGCGCGCTCTACCTCGTGCTCGCGGATCTGCTCGGCCGCCTGCGCTACATGCACGTCGGTCTCGCGGCGATCCTGATGCTCGCGGGCGTCAAGATGCTCGCGTCGAGCGCGTATCACGTGCCGCACATCGTGTCGCTCGGCGCGATCGCGCTGATCATGATCGTCACCGTCGCCGCGAGCCTCGCGAGCCGCCCGAAGCCGGCGGCGCACGCGTAGACGCGGGGAGCCGCGACCTAGACGCGCCGAGCCGTCGCCTGCGGCAGCTTCGAGCGCAGCCGCGCCGCCCAGCGCTTGCCGCCGTGCGCGTACCCCTTGCCGAGCAGCATGCGGAGGTCGGCGTCGAGCAGCTCGTCGGGCGGCTGCGTCGCGCGCCACGCCTGGGTGCGTGCACGAAGCTCGTCGATGCGCGCCATCGCCTCGTCGATCGACGACACCGCGCGCGCCTCGGGCATCGCCTGGTGCGCGGCGACGAGCTTCGCGATCGATGCGTCCTGCGGCACGTTCGTGACGACGACGAACGGCGGCCGCGCGAGCGACGGAACCTCGCCGCGGACCGTCGAGACGTGCTGCTCGCCGTCGTAGCTCGTGAGCCCGACGTACGTGCGACCGGCCACGAGCAGCGATGCGTTGAGCCCGGCGGTCGTCTTGCCGTCCGCCGAGACGAGCACGCGCGAGATCAAGAACGGCTTGCCGTCGCGCTCCGCGATCAGATCGCCGAGCACGCGGAAGCCCAGCTCGACGAGCGCGCCTTCCTGGCTGACGAGCAAGCCGAGGCGCTCGACGTGCTGTGCATCGGCCGCCGTGACGTGGCGATACGGATTCGGGCCGTCGGCGGCCGCGCGCGCGTCGCGCAGCGCCTGCTCGAAGTGCTTCACCTGCTGGTGGCGCTTCCAGTACGCGCCGACGAACTTCAGCCGCCGCCAGCCGACCCACACGCCGAAAGCCCCCATGACGAGGCTGACGAGTACTTCCATCGCTACCGCAGCGCGGCGCCATCGACGACGACGCCCGTCTCGGGAGCCTCGCCGATCCGGATCAACGCCGAGGCGAGCACGTCGGGCGTGGTCGACTTGTAGCGTGCGCGCAGCTTCTTGCCGCCGAACACGCCGGCGAACGCGAGCAAGCCGTCGCCGACGACGGCGGCCGTGCGCTCGCCGAGCCGGCCATCCTCGCGCTCGCCCGTGATGATCGACGGGCGCGCGATCACCCACGGCAGCCCGCTCGTCTTGACGACCTCTTCGGCCTCGCCGCGCGCCTTGAGGTAGGCGGAGCGCGCGCTCGCATCGGCGCCGACCGACGACAGGTAGACGATGCGCGGCTGCGTCTCCGAGGCGCGCGCCGCCTCGACCGCGATCTTCGTCAGGCCGAGATCGACCTTCTCGTAGATGTTGCCCTCGACGCTGTCGGCCTTCGCCTTGCTGCGCGTCGTGCCGATCAGCACGTACACCTGCGCCGGGCGCACCTCGCGCAGGCGCGCGGCCATCGCGGCGGCGTCCCACGCCGTGGTGTCGACCTCGGCGCCGAGCTCCGCGAACCGCGCGCGCCACTCGGCGAGCTGCTTCGAATCGGGGCGCACGTGGGCGAGCGTCTTGACGCCGCGCACGCACAGCTGGCGCACGACCTCGCGGCCGACGAAGCCGGTCGCACCGAGCACGAACGCCGTCATGACAGCTTCGCCAGCGCGGCCTGCATGCGCGCCTTGAGCGGCTCGACGACGGCCGGGTCCTTGATGTTGATCACGGGCTCGGTGTCGTACTGCTCGTAGAACACGCTGTCCTTCATCGTCGGCGGCACGCCGAGCGCCTCGCGGATGCGCTTGAAGTCAGGCACGAAGCCGCGGTCGATCAGCGGGACGACCGTGCCGGTGATCGTGCCGGTCAGGCCGCAGATAAACACGACGACGTTCTTCGGCGTGAAGCCGCCGGCGGGCAGACCGAGGCGCTGCTCGAGGTCGGCGAGGCGCGCGCCGTCGAAGAACGCCTCGACGCGGCCGGTATCGCCCTTCCAGTCCGGCGCCTCCTTCGGGCGCGAGACCGTGCCCCAGTACTTGAGCTTGTTCTCGGCGATCATGCGCGCGAGCTCGTCGCGGTAGCCGAGGTCGGCCGGGTAGGACGCGCCGTGCAGCAGCACCCACTTCGAGAGGTCGGCGTTCGGGTTGCGGCGCAGCTCGCTGCGCACCATCGACAGGAACGGCGCCGAGCCGGTGCCGGCGGCGACCATCACGCGGATGCGCGGGTCGTCGAGGCCGACCGTGTCCTTCACGGTGAACACGCCGGCGGCCACCGCTCGCATGTACATGCGATCGCCGGCCTTGAGCTTCCAGAGCAGGTGCGTGAACGGGTTGTCGCTCTCGGGCTTGGAGACCCAGCGGATGTAGAACTCGATCGGCGCGTCGTCCTCGGGCGCGGACGCGATCGACATCGACCGCCGCACACTGCCGAGCTCGGGCTTGACCTCGTTGTTGAGGCCGAGCACGCAGTACTGACCGGGGACGAACCACGGCCTCTCGGCGGGCATCTGATCCGGCTTGATCCGGAAGATCGAGAGCGCATCGGTCAGGTCGATGCGCTCCGCAAGGGTCGCGTTGTACTCGAGTGCCTTGGCCATCAGCCGCGACGCTAGCACGGCCCGGCGGGCTGGAGGGTCACGACGAGCGGGCGGTGCGGGGCGCTTTGTCGAGGGCGTCCCACGCGTCCTTGCGCGCGGCGTCGAGCCTGTTCATCGCGTCGGTGGCGCGGTCGTCGGCGTCCTTGCACTGCTCGGTCGAGCACGTCCTGACGAGGGCGACCTGGTTCTTGGCCTCGTCGAACCGCATCTGCAGCGCCTGCAGCTTCGTGGTGACGAGCGCGCGACCGGCCTCGGTCAGCGGAAGCACCTTGGCCATCGTGTTGATCAGCAGCGGCTGCGTCGCGATCACCTGCAGCTGCGCGTCGAGCGCGCGGTAGCGGTTCTGGCGACGCGCGGCGAAGGAGGTGCTCTGCTCGGCCGGAGGCTCGGGTTTGCAGCCCTGCGCGGCGACGAGCGCGAGCGCCATGAAGAGCGTGCGCATCTCACTTCTTCGAGATGGCGGTGGAGGGCGCGTGCTCTCCGGTGACGACGAGTGCGGGATAGCCTGCGGCTTTCCACTCGACATCGAGCACGGCCCGCGAGCGGCGCATCCATTCACCGCTCGCCGGGTCGATCGTGATGACCGTCCCGTCCTGTGGATTCATCGCGATCGCTACTTCGTAGTGAGAGCGATTATGTCCACGATCGAACGGCAACATCAGACCGAGCAGCACGGGCCGCCCGGAGCCGAGCTCGTGCTGCAGGTCCGACGGTGTCGCGCGCAGAGCGAAGGCCTCGAGCCCCCGATCGCGCGCGAGATCGCGCAGCGCTCCGAGCTTCACGCCTTTCTCCGACGGTGGAATCCGGTGCGCGAGATCGTCGACCGACCAGTGACGCCCCCAGGCGCCGGCGACCATCGCGAGTGCAGCGAGACCGCAATCGGACTCCTGCTTTTGCCGAACCACGGGTGTCGGAGCGGCGCGCAGCCAGGACGAATCGAGCTGGGCTGGCGAGACCGGCCGCGCGCCACCCGTGTAGGGAAGCTGGCATCCGGTCAAGCAGCCGAGCGCGACGATGACCGCCGCGGCGATCGTGTTCCGCATCTTCGTTTCAGGCGAGGATGAGGAGCAGGAGGAGCAGCACGATCAGCGCGCCGCCCGAGATACCGATCACGACGACGCTGCCGCCCTCGTAGTTGGCGGCCTGCTTGTCATGTTGCTCGCGCGCCGCGTAGCTCGTCGAGTCCGACTGCGCCGCCGGAGCCGGCGCCTTGACGTTCGTGGTCTCCGCGGCGACCGGCTTCACCGGGTCCGCGAACGCCGCGGCCGGCGCGAGCGCCAGCGACGCGGCAAGAGCGAGAGAAGCAGAGCGAAGCAACATGGGATTTTCCTCCTAACGGTTGCTAGGAGAAGGGAGCAATCCCCGGACCATGCGCACCGGCGCGCGGTGTGCGCGCTAGCGCGGCTTCGTCGCGAGCAGTGCCTTGAACTCGTGCGGAACGAGGCCCATCAATCGGTCCTCGATGCGATCCCAACGCAGCTCACCGATCGTGGCGAGGTCGAGCTTTCCAGCAACGGTGTGCGCGAGAAGCTCGGGCGTGTAGCCGATCTTCGGAAGGTCGACCCCGAGATCGGCGGCGAGCGCGCGCAGCGCGCGGAAGTGACTGCGCGTGGTCGCGAGGCCCTGCTGCGTGCGGTCCATCTCGAGCAGATCGATCACGAACTCGACCGACGGCTGCAGGCCGACGTGCTTCGACGTCTGGATCAGGTGACCGAAGTGCGTCGAGAGCTCGGGATGATCGAGCTGCGACGACAGCACGGGCCAGCGCGCGACATCGCCGAACTCGGTGACGAACGCCGTCCCGCCGGGCGCGAGCCACGCGGCCATGCGTGCGATCAGCTGGAACGCACCGGTCTGCACGTAGCAGGGCGTGGGCGCGTCGTCGCCGTTGACGCCGTACTTGCCGGCGACCGCGACGACGTCCTCGGCGGCGGGCGTCTCCGCCGGCAGATCGCCGACCATCTCGTTGCAGAGGATCAGATCGAACGCGCCTTCGGGCACCTGCGCGGTGAGCGCGTCGCCCATGATCCAGCGCGCGCTGTCGCCGAGGCGCGCCTTCTGCGCCTCCGCGAGCGCGGGAGCGAGCTCGACGATCGTGTACTCGACCTCGCGGCCCATCGCCTTCAGGCGCGCGATCGCCGCCTCCGCGACGTAACCGAGCCCCGCGCCGACCTCGAGCACGCGCACGCGGGTTTGCGGGATGATGCCCTTCTGCGCGAGCGCGTCGATCGTCGCCTCGCCGTACGTGCGGCCGCCAAGCGCCGGATGCGGGATGCGCAGCAGGTGCGAGAGCGTCGTCTCCTGGTGGTCGAACTGCTCGTCGGCCTTCGTCACCTCGTGCTTGTAGTAGTCGGTGAGGTTCGGCGCGGGCGGCACGGGCTGGCCGGGCTTCCAGTCGGCGTACGGCATCGTCGAGGCGAGGTACGGCGGCGCCATGCCCGGCCGCTTCGCGTAGATCGCCCACGGCATCATCGACATCTTCAGCGCCTGCACGTCGTGGTGCACGAGGCGGCGCACGAGGTTGATGATCTTGTCGTTGTCGTGATGGTGGCGCAGCTCGATGAGGCGCTTGTTGCCGTCGAGCGCGTCCCAGATCTTCGTCTCGTCGGGATCGAGGAAGACCTGCTGCACCGGGCGCTCGCCCCATCCGGTCCAGATCGTCATCCGGTCCTCGCGACGCCGCCACACGTTCCACTTGCCGCGGATCGGCACGAACGCCCACATCGCCTCGATCTCGTCCTCGTTCGGCTCGACGAGCACGGCGTGCTGCGCGAGGATCTCGACGAACTGCTTCGGATCGGCATCCGTGAAGCGCGGCTTGAAGTACTCGATCGTCTCCTGCGTGTCGGCGCCGCCCTCGAAGCCCTCGATCATGTCCGCGATGTCCGGGCTCATCTCCATGATGTAGCCGTACAGATCGTGGAACAGGTACACCGCACCCATGTGCGTGAACCACGCCAGGTGATTCGAGCGGCGTAGACGCGGCGGCAGCGCCGGAGATTGCATGCCCCTTCGTACCATCACCGGCGTATGCTCGCGCGGCCATGCGCTACCTGTTCGAGACCGAGGAGCACGCCGCGATCCGCGAGAGCACGCGCAAGTTCGCGCAGGCCCACATCGCTCCGCACGGCGCGCAATGGGAAGAGGACGAGGAGTTTCCCATCGAGCTCTACGCGCTCGCCGCGAAGGCCGGCCTCACGGGTATCGGCTATCCCGAAGCGATGGGCGGGCAGGGCGGCGACCTCTCGCACGTGCTCGTCGCGTGCGACGAGATGGTGATGGCAGGCCGCTCGATCGGCACGATGGTCGGGCTCGGCACGCACGGCATCGCGCTGCCGCCGATCGTTCGCTTCGGCACACCGGAACAGCAAGCGCGGTTCGTGCGGCCGTGCCTCGTCGACGGCAAGATCAGCGCGCTCGGCATCACCGAGCCGGGCGGCGGCAGCGATGTCGCCTCGCTGCGCACGCGCGCGGTGCGCGACGGCGAGCACTACGTCGTGACGGGCGCGAAGACGTTCATCACCTCGGGCACGCGCGCGGACTTCGTGACGTGCGCGGTGCGCACCGGCGGCGAGGGCCACGGCGGCATCTCGCTGCTCGTGATCGAGCGCGGTACCCCCGGCTTCGGCGTCTCGAAGAAGCTGAAGAAGACCGGCTGGTGGGCGAGCGACACCGCCGAGCTGCACTTCGACGGCTGCCGCGTCCCCGTCGCGAACCGCATCGGCCCCGAGAACAGCGCGTTCCCGATGATCATGATGAACTTCGTGAGCGAGCGCCTGATGCTCGCCGCCCAGTGCGTCGCGATCTCCGAGCTCGCCTATCGCGAGTCGATCGCCTACGCGCGCGAGCGCAACGCGTTCGGCAAGCCGATCATGAAGTTCCAGGTCACGCGCCACAAGCTCGCCGACATGGCCTCGCGCATCGCGGCGGCGCGCGCGATCACGGGCGAGCTCGTCACGCGCGCCGTGCGCAACGACCCCCAGGCCGCCGGCCTCGCCGCGATGGCGAAGAACGTCGCGACCGACACCTGCTCGTTCGTCTGCGACCAGGCCGTCCAGATCCACGGCGGCTACGGCTACATGCGCGAGACGCTCGTCGAGCGCCTCTATCGCGACGCGCGCCTCTACCCGATCGGCGGCGGCACGCGCGAGATCATGAACGAGGTCATCGCGAAGACGGAGGGCTACTAGTGAAGGGCTGGCGCAACCTGCCCCCCGCGCTGCTCGCGATGTTCGCGCTCGAGCTGCTCTCGGTCGTCGCGACCATGACGTACGACCTGACGCACTCGCCACTCGAGTCCTCGTACCGCTTCGATCTGACCGCGCGCGGCGTGTGGCTCGCCGCCGATGTCCTCGGCGCCCTCGGTGCCCTCGCGATCGCCCGTCGCCTCACCGGCTCCGCCGCGACCGGCTTCCGCATCATCGCGGCCGGCTTCGCGCTCTCGCTCGCCGGCTCCGTCGCGTGGGACGCGATCTGGACGCTGCACTCCGACGGCAGCATCGACACGCTCACCAAGCTCAGCCAGTGGATGTGGTTCGCGATCAAGGTCGTCCCGCTCGCCGGTATCGCCGTCGCGACGTTCGCCACCCACCGACGCCTCGCCGTCGCCGCGCTCGTCGCCGCGCTCGTCGCGACCCCGCCGCCTCCGCTCGCGCCGCACCTCTACGGCTGGCTCGTCCACGGCTGGAAGTCGCAGATGATCCTCTACCAGGTCCTCCACCTCGTCTCGCTCGCGCTGCTCGCGGCCGCCGCGCTCGCGCTCGCCCCCGAGCCGTATCCCGCGCCGCCCTCCGACGCGATCCCCGGCCTGCGCGCGATCGCCTCCGGCCTGTGGCTCCGCGTGATCGCCGCGTGCACGTTCGCCGGACTGCTGATCCTGCTCGCGCTCGGCAAGGGTGGTGATGGCGCGTTCAGCGTGTTCAAGCTCGCGACGATCTCGGTCGCGGTCGTCAACGCGATCTCGTTCATCATCGTCGGCCGCGGCGCCCTCACGACGCTCGTGCGCGACATGCCTACGACTTCGATGACACTCGCCGGCGTCGCCAACTTCTGGTGCCTCGGCGTCACGCTCGGTCAGCTGCCCGCGACCTACCAGCTCCTGTACGGCGGCCGCTCCTACGGCGGCGACCTCGAGTCTCGCGCACAAGCCCTCTCGATCATCGCGCCGCTCGTCGCGGTCGCCGCCGTCGCCGCGATCGCCACCGCGATCTCGCGCTTCGCCGGCAATCGCGGTCTCGACCAGCTCCGCGCCGAAGCCCAGAGCAAAGGGCTCGGCTTCGTCACGCTGATGGTCGCCGCGGTCGGCATCCAGTACTGGCTGCTGCCCGACCAGACCTCCGACGGCAGTGCGATGTTCCTGCTCGTCGCCGCCGCTGGCTGCTCGCTCGGCGCGACGGTCCTCATGGCCCGCCTCTGCACCCGCGCCGCCGACTCGCTGCACGCGGAGATCCCGCTGCCGACCGCCACCCTGCGCAGCTGACTCGCGCGCCGCAGCGCGGCTCGCGCGTCTCGCGTGGCTCGCGTGGCTCGCGTGGCTCGCGTGGCTCGCGTGGCTCGCGCATCTCAGCTCGCGCGGTGCGCGTCTATCGCGCGACCTTGAACCGCACGTGGAGGTGATTCGCGTGGTTCGGCCAGTGCCGCACCAACCCGCGCGCCGCATCGCGCCCGGCCGGATACTGCAGCACGCGCGCGAGCTCATCCTCGTCGACCCCATGCGCGTGCGCCCACTCGTACAGCCGCCGCTGCACGTCGTAATCGAGGAACATGATCTGGACGCCGTCGCTCGCGTCGCGCGTGCGCGCGAAGGCCGTGACGAGCGCCCACGTCGCCGCGAGGTCGAGGTCCGCGCCCGCCTCCTCGAACCCATGCGCCTCGTGCCGGAAGTAGAACCCGACGTCGACGTCGTGCCCCGTGCGATGCGACACGTGTCCCGGGAGAGCGCCGCCATGCTCCGCCGACAGGTCGCCGATCGCGAGGTCGTGCACGTCGGGATAGCTGGCGCGCACCTCGGCGACGGCGCGGCGAACATATTCGACGACCGCCGGCGCCCCGTACGCGCGCTGCGGCCGCCGCAGGTAGTAGCCGTCGCCGGCCTGGAGTCGCTCGCCGTCCGCGAGCCCGCCGCCGCCCGCGAGCCCGCCGTCGCCCGCGAGCCCGCCGTCGCCCGCGAGCCCGGCGCTCCGCGCCCCTCGGCCGTCGAGGATCGAGGCGCGCCACGGCTGTAGCCGGCTCGCGATGCGGCGCGCGTCGTCGCGATCTTCGCGCATGCGGCTATCGTCGGCAGACGTCAGGTCGCGCCGAGCCGCGCGGCGCGACGCAGCGGATACAGCCCCATCCGACGACGGGCCAGAGACGCGCCTCGATGGCGACGTGGCTGGCACTGCCTTGCTGGGCGGGTCGTCGACCCATGCGGTGCCGTCGATCACGGCGAGCGCGGCACGCGCCTTCTCGTCGTCCGTCAACGCGGCGTGACGCTCATCGCGTGCGCTGGTCGGCGCGCGCCGCTTGTGATGCGTGTCGGCATGCGCGATGAGCGGCGCGACGACGAGCGCCGTCGATGCGACACGGGCAGCGAGCAGGCGAGCTAGCAGACGGCGCACCGAGCGATCGTCGCCCGCGTGGCGCGCAGGGGCCAGTTTCGGACACCGGCGGTTTCGCAGCGCGTGGCCGCATCCGGGCACGCGACTGGAGCCTGTAGATGAACGTGTCGCCATGCGGCTGAATCGACCGGCGTCACAGGGCTGCGCGATGACGGCATCACCCGTGTCTCTGGATCGGCCTCCCGCGAAGTGTCACCCATGTGTCTGGATCGGACCCTGGATCGGACCGGTCGTAGCGCGATGCCGACGAGCAAATATCGACGCAATCAACCTTGCGCACGTGACTTGGCGTGCACACGTTGGTCGCATGCCACGCCCGCGCAAGCGCCACATCCAGCAGTCGCTGTTCAAGCAGCGCGGCGGAAAGCGACCAGGCGCCGGTCGTCCAATCACGCCGGGCCGCTATCGCGCCAGCGAACGGCATCGCACGCGGCCGAAGATCACGAAGGCCACGCCGGTGCACATCACGCTGCGAGTCGTGCAGCAGATGGAGGCGTTGCGCACACGCGATGCGTACAAGGCGCTCCGGCGCGCGATGTGCTGCGTGTATCGGAGGCGCGATTGTCGGATCGTCGGCGTGAGCATCGAGCGGTCGCACGTGCACCTGCTCGTCGAGGCGCACGACAAGACGGCGCTCGCGCGCGGCATGCAGGCGTTCGAGATCTCGGCGGCGAAGCACCTCAACGCCGCGTACTCTCGCGCGCGGGGCATCCCGTTCGCTCAGCGGCGGCGCGGCACGGTGTTCGCGGACCGCTACAACGAAGAGGTCATCACGAACCGCAGGCAGGCGCGCCACGCCTGGAGCTACGTGCTGAACAACTGGCGCAAGCACCGCGAAGACCGCGCGCCCGAGCTCCGCGCGTTCGCGATCGACCCGTTCTCGAGCGCGTGCAGCTTCGATGGCTGGGCTGCACCGGTGCATGGCTGGCCGCCGACGTACGAGTCGCTGCCGGTGCACGCGCCCGCGAGCTGGCTGCTCTGCGTCGGTTGGCGGATGTACGGGCTCGTCGATCCGCGCGAGGTCCCCGGCAAGCGCCGCCACCCCGTCTGATCGGTCATCCAGCTCCGCCCCATCCGCGTGCGGCCCATCCGCTTGGGCCCATCCGCTCGCGCCCCATCCGCGTGCGGCCATCCGCGTGGGCCCATCCGCCTCATTAA
Source organism: uncultured Kofleriaceae bacterium (assembly GCA_964446175.1). Classification (GTDB taxonomy): domain Bacteria; phylum Myxococcota_A; class Polyangia; order Haliangiales; family Haliangiaceae; genus JABFXX01. The sequence goes on along the minus strand of CAYUNM010000008.1, from coordinate 117,073 downwards.
CTGGCCGCGCGATCGTCGCCCGCGCTCTCTGCGCGCGCTCGGGGCCGAGCACCGCCGTACGCGTTCGGGAGCTCCCCGGGCCGAAGGCCCAGTCGCGGACGCGCGGCGCGTGCTTGACCATGGCCACATCACCAGGGTCCCGCGGGCGCGCGCAACCCGTGGTCGGCGTCGCTCCACATCATCCAGGTCCCGGCGGCGCCCGGCTCAGGCCGCGGGCGGCGGCGGTGCCGTCTCGACCGCCTCGACGACGGACGCGAGGTCGGCCTCCGTCAGCCGCGAGTTCGCGCGCAGCCCCTCGACCAGCTCCCCGCGGTCGCCGCCCTTCGCGTCGACGTAGGTGCCGGCGCACGCCGGGTGGAGGTAGCCCGCGCTCTGCGTGACCATCGCGCCGGTCTCGATCTCGCGCTCGACGGCGACGCGCAGGCTGTCCTTGGCGATTGCCTCGCCGCACTGCATGCAGCGCGCGCGGCCGGTCGGGGCCTTGTCGGCGTGGGGAAGGCCGCCTGGCTTGGCGCGGCCCTTCGAGATCGCGTCCGCCATCGTCTGCTCGAGCTCGGCGCGGTTCGGCACCTCGCCCGGGTAGTCGGCGAGCGCGGCCTTGAGCTCGGCGGGAAGTTTTTCGGCGGCGCAGGTGAGGTGGTGCCAGCGCAGGGACGGCTGGTCGCCGAAGGCGTTGGGGGCTTCCTCGCCGAAGCGCAGCTCGCCCTTCGCGATCGCCTTCTTGCAGGTGCGGCAGCTGGCGCGGCCGGACTTGGCTTCTTCGATCACGTTCGCCATGGGCGGACGCTACCACTGGTTGCGGCGGGCAACTTTGGCTGAGCTGATGGTCATTTAGCGTGGCGGGCTGTGTAGGATTCCGGCGTGGGCGAACAGCGCTATCCGGTGATCGCGTCGCGCGTCGACGCACGCGGACCGGAGTTCGTGGCGAACCGCGAGGCCAACCAGGCCGCGCTCGAGAAGCTGGGCAAGGCGCTCGCCGACGCGACCGTCGGCGGCGGCGAGAAGTACACGAGCCGGCACAAGGCGGCGGGCAAGCTGCTGCCGCGCGAGCGCGTCGAGCTGCTCCTCGATCGCGACTCGTACTTCCTGGAGATCGCGGCGCTCGCCGGCAAGGACGTGCCGGGGCACACGACGGGCGCCGGGTTCATCGGCGGGGTCGGCAAGGTGTCGGGCGTCGAGGTCGTGATCACGGCGAACGACTCCACGGTGAAGGGCGGCGCCATCAGCGAGATGAGCGCGTGGAAGAGCGGGCGGCTCAACGACATCGCGGAGCAGAACCGGCTGCCGTCGATCTCGCTGATCGAGAGCGCGGGCGCGGATCTGCCGAACCAGAGCAAGATCTTCGTGCCGGGTGGGCGCGGGTTCCGCGACCTGACGCGGCGGAGCGAGCGACGCATCCCGAGCATCTGTCTGGTGTTCGGGTCGTCGACGGCGGGCGGCGCGTACATCCCGGGCATGAGCGACTACGTCGTCATGGTCGAGAAGCAGGCGCAGGTGTACCTGGCGGGGCCGCCGCTCGTGAAGATGGCGACCGGCGAGGATACGGACCACGAGGAGCTCGGCGGTGCGGAGATGCACGCGCGCGTGAGCGGTGTGTCGGATTACCTCGCGCGCGACGAGCGCGACGCGATCCGGATCGGGCGAGAGATCGTCGCGCACCTCGACTGGAAGAAGGGCGCGGTGCCGACGCCGCGGGTGGTCGAGCCGCCGCGCTACGACGCCGAGGACCTGCTCGGCATCGTGTCGCCCGATATCAAGGTGCCGTTCGATTCACGCGAGGTGATCGCGCGCATCGTCGACGGCTCGCGGTTCTCCGAGTTCAAGCCGCTCTACGGCTCGACGCTCGTGTGTGGCTGGGCGCACCTGCACGGGTTCCCGATCGGCATCCTCGCGAACAACGGCGTGCTGCTCAGCGAGAGCTCGCAGAAGGGCGCGCAGTTCATCGAGCTGTGCAACCAGAGCGACGTGCCGCTCTTGTTCCTGCAGAACATCACCGGCTTCATGGTCGGCAAGAAGGTCGAGCAGGAAGGCATCATCAAGCACGGCGCGAAGCTGATCAACGCGGTGTCGAACTCGACGGTGCCCGCGATCACGATCATGACCGGCGCGAGTTATGGCGCCGGCAACTACGCGATGAGCGGGCGGGCGTACGCGCCGCGCTTCTTGTTCACGTGGCCGAACCATCGCATCGCGGTGATGGGCGGCAAGCAGCTCGCCGGCGTGCTCGACATCATCCAGCGCGACGCGGCCGCGAAGCGCGGCGAGAAGGTCGACGAGCAGCGCCTCGGCGTCATGAAGGCGATGACCGAGCAGATGATCGAGAAGGAGAGCGACCCGTACTTCGCGACGGCGCGCCTGTGGGACGACGGCATCATCGATCCGCGCGATACGCGCACGGTCGTCGCGATCGCGCTCAGCGCCGCGTACTCGGCCCCGTTCCGCGGGTCGACGTCGTGGGGAGTGTTCAGGCACTGATGCGCAAGCTGCTCGTTGCCAACCGTGGAGAGATCGCGCTGCGCGTGATGCGGACGGCGCGCGCGATGGGCATCGCGACCGTCGCGGTGTACTCCGATGCCGACGCCGATGCACCGTTCGTCCGGTTCGCGGACGAGGCCGTGCGAATCGGCCCGCCGCCGGCGCGCGAGTCGTACCTCGTGATCCCGGCGCTGCTCGATGCCGCGCGGCAGACCGGCGCCGACGCGATCCATCCCGGCTACGGCTTCCTCAGCGAGAACGCGGCGTTCTCGGAGGCGGTGGCGGAGGCAGGGATCGTGTTCGTCGGGCCGCCCGCCGATGTGATCCGCCAGCTCGGCAGCAAGGCGGCCGCGAAGCAGCTCGCGCAGAAGGCGGGCGTACCGGTCGTGCCCGGCTACGAGCCGCACGCGTCGAACATCGAGTACCCGGTGCTGATCAAGGCGAGCGCGGGCGGCGGCGGAAAGGGCATGCGCCTCGTGCGCAGCGCGGGCGAGCTTCCCGAGGCGATCGAGCGCGCGAAGGGCGAGGCGAAGAGCGCGTTCGGCGATGACACGCTGCTGCTCGAGCGCTACATCGAACGCCCGCGTCACATCGAGATCCAGATCCTCGGCGACACGCACGGCAACGTGATCCACCTGTACGAGCGCGAGTGCTCGATCCAGCGCCGGCACCAGAAGATCGTCGAGGAGGCGCCGTCCGTCGCGCTCGACGACGCGCGCCGCCGCGTGATGGGCGAGGCCGCGGTCGCGCTCGGCAAGGCGGTCGGCTACGTCGGCGCGGGCACCGTCGAGTTCATCGCGGATCCCGACGGCCGGTTCTACTTCCTCGAGGTCAACACGCGCCTCCAGGTCGAGCATCCGGTCACCGAATTCACGACCGGCCTCGATCTCGTGCGCGAGCAGATCCGCATCGCGCGCGGCGAGCGCGTGCCGGCGCAGCCGCCGCAGCGCGGCTGGGCGATCGAGGTCCGGCTGTGCGCCGAGGATCCCGAGCGCGACTATCTGCCGACGACGGGCACGCTGCTCGCCGTCGACGTGCCGCCCACGGTGCGCTCCGATGTTGGCGTCGTCGCGGGCTCGCAGGTCGGCATCCACTACGACTCGATGCTCGGCAAGATCATCGCGACCGCGCCGACGCGCGGCGAGGCGACGAGCATCCTGCGCGCCGCGCTCGAGCACACGTGGATCCCGGGGCTCGTCACGAACCGCGAGCTGCTCGTGCGGATCCTCGCGCACCCGGCGTTCGCCGACGGCGCGCTCCACACGCACTTCCTCGAGCAGCACGCGGGCGAGCTCGCCGCGAAGCCGCCCGGCCTCGAGCGGCTGCGCATCGCCGCGATCGCGGCCACGCTCGCGGGCATCGCCGCGCGCCGCCCCGCGCAGGAGCTCGCGCCGCCGGGCTGGCGCAACGTCCGGTTCGCGGATCAGCAGGTCACGTATCGCCATGGCGAGCACGACATCGTGCTCGGCTATCACCCGGAGCGCGGCGGCTTCACGTTCGCGATCGGCGGCAAGACCACGCACGTCTCGCGCTACGAGCTCGTCGGTGACCAGCTCAGCTTCGTCGAGCAGGCCGGCCACCGCCGCACGGTCCGCGTGATCGCGACGGAGGACCGCGCGTACGTGCTCTCGGAGGGCGCGCTGATCGCGCTCGACATCGAGCCGCGCTTCCCCGACCACGCGCACCAGGCGGTCGAGGGCGGGCTCATCGCGCCGATGCCGGGCAAGGTCGTGAAGATCCTCGCGGCGACGGGCGACGCGATCACCGCCGGTGCACCACTGGTCGTGCTCGAGGCGATGAAGATGGAGCACACCGTGCGCGCGCCGGAGGCCGGCACGCTGCGTGCGCTGCACGTCGCGGTCGGCGATCAGGTCGAGGCCGACCGTCTGCTCGCCGTCGTCACGCCGTAGTACGGCCTTCGTACGGAGCGAACGGCTGCGTCGCCGCTCCTCGATCACCGGTGCTCGCCGGGAGCTCGACATGCGCGCACAGGCGTTCGACGGCGGCGCGCCGCCGCGCGTGGCCAGGCCACGCATCACCGGGTGCGCGCGTCTATGTGCCGTAACGTGCAGCCGCGCGGAGCTTTGCCTTCGCCGCTTCGACCTCGCGGTTTTTCGGCGGCGCGTCCGTCTCGAGCGAGTCGATCAGCTTGCGCGCGATCTTGAAGATGTCCTCGGTCGCCCGCTCGAACGCCTTCTCGTTCTGTTTCGACGGGTGCGTGTAGCCGGAGAGCTTGCGGACGAACTGCAGCGATGCGGCGCGGATCTCGACGTCGGTCGCGGGCGGCTCGAAGTTGAACAGCGTCTTGATGCTGCGGCACATGGGCGCAAGGGTAGCGCACCGGCGCCTGCCGGCGAGTGCGCGACCTTGACCGGTGGCATCGCGGAGAGTGCTAAACAAGGGCCGTGCGTTGGCTCGTGCTGTTCGTCGTTGCGTGCTCGGCGCCGGCCGCGACGACCGTGCCGAAGCCCGTGGCGCGTCCCGCCGAGCTACCGGCGCTGCGGCTGCCGGACGACCCGGTGCCGCTCGGCTACGACCTGCGCCTCGACGTCGATCCGGCGCGCGAGGAATTCACCGGCGAGGTGCGCATTCACGTGCGCGCGGCGCACGCGCTCGAGCGGATCGTCCTCGGCGCCGCCGAGCTGAGCGTCACGCGCGCGACCCTCGATGGTGCACCGGTCACGGTGGCGGCGACCTCGGCCACGATGATCGGCTTCGACGTCCACGCGGCGGCCGGCGAGCACGTGCTGGCGATCGCGTACAGCGGGCGGATGACGCACGACCAGGAGGGCCTGTTCCGGCAGGACGCGGAGGGGAGCTGGTACGCGTTCACGCAGGGCGAGTCGCTGCTGACGCGGCGCTACGTGCCATCGTTCGACGAGCCGCGCTGGAAGACGCCGTGGCGCGTGACGCTCGTCGTGCCGAAGGGGGATGTCGCGCTCGCGAACACGCCGGTCGAGCGCGAGACCCTGCGCGGCGACGTGCGCGAGGTCGTGTTCGCCGAGACGCCGCCGATGCCGAGCTATTTGCTCGCCGTCGCGGTCGGGCCGTTCGCGATCGTCGATGCGGGCGTCGTCGGCGCGCGCAAGGTGCCGCTGCGGGTCGCGGCGCTCGCGGGACAGGACAAGCAGGTTGGCGTCATCGCGACACTGCCGCCGGTCGTCGCCGCGATCGAGGCGTACGTGGGCTCGCCGCTGGCGTGGCCGAAGCTCGACTTCGTCGTCGTGCCGCACCTGTTCGGCGCGATGGAGAACCCGGGACTCATCACGATGGATGCGGACATGCTCGTCGGCGATGCGAAGGACGACGAGCACGCGCATCACTTCGTGCGCGTCGCGGCGCACGAGATCGTGCACCAGTGGTTCGGGAACAGCATCACGCCCGCGTGGTGGGACGAGCTGTGGCTCGCGGAGGCGTTCGCGACGTGGCTCGGCGACAAGGTCAGCGCGCAGCTCGGCGCGCTCGACGACATCGCACTCGACCACGCGATCGATCGCGAGCAGGCGCTCGAGGCGGATGCCGAGCCCGATGCGCGGCCGCTGCACTCGCACCTCGCGCGCGATGACGATCCCGACGACGCGTTCGATGCGATCTCGTACGAGAAGGGCGCGGCCGTGCTCGCGACGCTCGAGGCGTACGTCGGCGCCGATGCGTGGCGCGACAAGCTGCGTGCGTACGTCGCGGCGCACGCGGGCGGCACGGTGACGACGCAGGACATGCTCGACGCGGTCGGGGGCGACGCGGCCGCCGCGCTCGCGAGCTATCTCGAGCATCCCGGCGCGCCGGTCGTCGACGTCACGGCGACGTGCGAGCGCATCTCGATCCGGCCGCGCGATGGCCGGCATGTGCCCGTGTGCGTGCGCACCGACAAGCTGCCGCGCACCTGTTCGCTCGACATCGCGCTGCACGGCTGCGCCGCGTGGATCGAGGCGAACGACGGCGCTGGCTACTACGCCGTCGCCGGCACGCTGCCTCCACCGCCACTCGCGAAGCTCTCGCCGCAGGAACGCGTCGCCGCTGGCGACGACACGGCGCTCGCGCTCTATCGCGGCGAGCTCTCGGCCGCCGCCGCACTCGCGGAGCTGCGCCGCCTCGCCGACAGCAAGGATGTGTACGCGCGCCTCGGTGCGCTCGCGATCGCACGCACGCTCGATCCGCTGGTCTCGCCGCCGCAGCGCGAGGCGTGGGACGCGTGGCTCGGCGCGCGCTTCGCCGATCGCCTGAGTGCGGCCGCGTTGCTGTCGCCGTCGAAGCCCGCCGACCGCGAGCTGCGCGATCGCCTGCTGCTGCTCGTCACGCCGCCGCGCGAGACCCGCCTGCGCGCGCGCGAGCTGCTCGCCGCGCTGATGGCGAGGGGGGATCCGCCGCCGGAGCTCGTCGCGGCGGCCGCGCCGGAGCCCGCCACGCTCGCGCAGATGGCGAAGACCGCCGAGCTCGATCCGGCGCGCCGCGATGCGCTCGTCGATGCGCTCGCTGCCGGACCGCCCGCCGGCATCGACGTCGCGCTCGATCTCGTCGCGGTGCGCCGCGTGCCGGCCTGGGACGCGATCGCCGGCTACTTCGATCGCGGCGCCACGCGCGTGCAGGCCTGGGCGGCGCTACGCGCCAAGCTCGCCGACGTGCTCTCGGCGCTGCCCGAGGCCGACCGCGCGCAGGTCCTCGATTCGGTCGGGCAGCTCTGCGACCAGGCGGATGACGTCGAGGCCGCGTTCGCGCCGCACCTCGCCGACATCCCCGGCGGGCGGCGCAAGCTCACCCACGCGGTCGCACAGATACGTCGCTGCGCCGAGCGTCGCGTGCGCCTCGGCAACCTGCCGCTCTGAGCCGTGTCCTTCCCGGCATGGCGAGCTTTGGCACTCACGACAAGCGCTCGGTCAACGTCGAGCTCAACATCATCCCGTTCATCGATCTGATGTCGTGTCTCACCGCGTTCCTGCTCGTGACCGCGGTGTGGATCAACATGGCGAACGTCCGCAACCAGCAGGCCGGCAAGCAGGCGAGCGACACGCCCGCGAAGGAGCACCCGACGATCGCGATCCTGCTCGATCGCGACTCGATCCAGGTCTCGCAGGCGCCGAGCGGGCAGGGCGCCGAGCTCGCGGCCGGCGACTGGGACAAGCTCGAGACGACGCTGAAGTCCTTCCAGGAGACGGAGCCGCAGCGCGTCGAGGTCGCTGCGCTGTCGACCGACGCCCATCCGATCAGCTACCAGTCGCTCGTGATCGCGATGGATACGGCGATCAAGGCGGGATATCCCGACGTCGGCGTGACCGATCCGAGCAGCCTCGCACGCTGAGACATCGGCGCTCGGATGCGCAGGGCTCGACCATTCGGTAGTCTCGATCATGGATCCGGTCGCCGAGTTCTTGCGTCGGGAAAACGAGCGGATCATCGAGCGCTGGGCGCGCGAGGCTCGCAACGAGCTGCCCGCGCTGGCGTGTCTGCCCGGGCCGGCATTGATCGACCACGCATTCGAGCTGCTGCTCGGGCTCGCGGCCTGGATCGACGGCGACACCGAGCAGGCGCAGCGCGGCTTCGAGGCGCTCATCCAGGGCCACGCGCTGCAGCGCCTCGGCTACGCCGTCGGCCTCGAGACGCTGATGCGCGAGTACGCCAAGCTGCGCTTCGTGATCCTGAGCGAGCTCCTCCCACGGAAGGCGCCGCCGGAATCGATGCTGCTACTGCATGAAGGCTTCGACCGCGCGATCAGCGCCGCGATCGATCGCTACGCGCAGCGCCGCGAGGAAGTGCGTGCGCGGTTCATCAGCATCCTGGGACACGATCTTCGTGACCCGCTGTCGACCGTGAAGCTCTCGACGGACGTGCTCGTCCGCGGCGGCGCGGTGGGCGCGGAGCAGCAGCTCGTCCTCGCGCGGATGGCGCGCGCCTGCGATCGCATGCAGCGGATGATCGGCGAGGTGCTCGACTTCGCGCGCGGTCACCTCGGTGGCGGGATCCCGGCGAACCCGACGCTCAACGACATGGCGGACATCTGCCGCGACGTCGTCGAGGAGATCTCGGCCGCTAACCCGGATCGCACGATCACCCTCGAATCGAGCGGCGATCTGCGCGGACCGTTCGATCGCGACCGCGTCGCGCAGGCGCTCGGCAACATCATCGGCAACGCCGTCGAGCACACGCGCGCCTCGATCGAGATCGCGGCGTTCGAGACGGACGACCGTGGGCACGTCGTCACGAGCGTCACGAGCCACGGGCCCGCGATCCCGGCCGACGTGCAGCGCCGGATCTTCGATCCGTTCTCGCGCGGCGACGATGCGATCGGACGCCATGGCCTCGGGCTCGGCATGTACATCGCCAATCAGATCGCGCTCGCGCACGGCGCGACCGTCGACCTCGCGAGCGATGACCGCGCGACGACGTTCACCGTCACGTGGCCGCGCGACCCGAAGGAAGAGCGGCTCAGGATCGCGAACGCGTAGCGTGCCAGGCCGGCAGCTCCTCGAGCGTGCGGAACACGACGTCCGCGTGCGCGAGCGCGTCCGCCGAGTCGGCGCCGGTCGCGACCGCACACACCGTCGCGCCGCACGCGCGCGCCGCCGAGATGTCGTGGATCGTGTCGCCGACGACGATCACCTCGTCGCACGGCCCCGCGCGCCGCACCGCCGCCGCGACCAGCTCCGGCCTCAGGTGCGAATCGCAGCCGTAGCCACCGAGCTCGAACCAGTGCGCGAGCCCGGCCGCCTCGAGCTTGGCCTGCGCGCCGGCGCGGATGTTTCCCGTCGCCACGCCGAGCCGCGCCTTGCCCTGCAGGAACGTCAGCGCCTCGACGACGCCCGGCAGCACCTCGACGCCCTCGTCGGCGAGCATCGCCCGCAGCCTCGGCACGTACGCATCGAGGAACGCGTCGCGCTCGTCAGCCGTCGCCGCGCGCCCGAGCCGCGCCTGGAAGATCTCCTCGACGATCGCCGGATCCGTCTTGCCGCCGTAGCGGATCCCGCGGCTCGCGTCGGCGATGCCGTGGCGCTCGAGCATGATCGCGTCGAACGCGCCGCGGCCGGAGCCGTGCGCGTGCAGGAGTGTCCCGTCGATGTCGAACAGGTACAGCTTCACGGCTTCTTGTGCTTGCCGCTCGCGCGACACGCCGCGTCCTGCTCGCACCACTTGCCCGCCGCATTCAAGAGCCCGTCGAACGTGTCGCGCAGCGCCCACGCCTTGTCCTTGTACGACTTCACGGCCTCGGCGCGCTGCAGGCCATCGCCGAACGCGTCGCGCACGCCCTTGCAGGCGCCTGCGCGCTCGAGCTTCAACGCGGTGCCCTCGTAGATCCGGAAGCACTCCTCGAATCCCTTGGGATCGTAGTCGGGCTTGTCCTTCTGGATCGCCTTGTTGTAGGCGGGCGCGCCGAGGTCGATCGCCTCCAGGATCGACTTGACGGTGTCCTGGATGTCGTCGGTCTTGCAGCCCTGCCACGTCGCGACTGGCAGGTCGGGCACGTGACGCGGCGGCGCGGACGTGTCGTCATCGCTATCGAGGTGCGGCGGCTTGTCGGCGTCCTCGCTGTCCTTCGTCAGCTTCGCGAACTCGTCGGGCTGGATCGCCGCCGGCTGCTGGATCATCGGCCGGAGATAGTTCGCCGGCACCGCGAGGTTGATCGCCTGGCCTTGCGTGATGATCGCGGTCGTCACGCCGATGACCTCGCCGTACTGGTTGAACAGCGGGCCGCCCGAGCTGCCCGGCGAGATCGCGGCGCTGATCTGCAGGATCGTCAGGTCGTCGGTCAGCTTGCGCACCTGCGAGACGAGCCCTTCGGTGATCGAGTAGTCGAACACGCCGAGCGGGTTGCCGATCGCGTACACGGTGTCGCCGGCCGACATCGCCTTCGAGTCGCCGAGGTGCACCACCGGCAGCGACTTGCGCGGCTGGATCCAGATCAGCGCGAGGTCGTGACCGCGATCGACGCCGGCGATCGTCGTCACCGGATACTCGGTCGCATCCTTGTAGAGCTTGACGCGGATGTTCGACTCGCCCTCGATCACGTGGAGGTTCGTCGCGATCAGCCCACCGCCGTTGACGATGAAGCCCGTGCCGACCTTGTTCTCACCGGCCTCGATGCGAACGATCGCGGGACTCGAAGAGTCCACGATCTGTCGTGCCGTCAGCTGTGCGTGCTGGGGAGGCGGCGTTGCCTTGCCACCGCACGCGGCGACCGCGACCACGAGCATCAAGGACCGCATATCTCATGATAGCCCGCGGCCCGTCGGGCAACCACCGAGGCGTCAGTGAGCCGAGCCGGCGGCGGCAGAACCGCGTTCTTTGTCGTGTCCCGTACCGAGGTGGATCTGCAGGAGTGCACTCTCGCCGGCCTTGCGGAACCCGATGGGATCGTGGTGCGGGTCGATGCCACTCTTGACGCCCGCATCCAGGTGCTTCTGGTACAGCGTCATGCGGATCTCTTCCCAGCTGGGGCAGGCTGCCGCGTTTCCGCCATCTTGGGTCGCGTGACACGCGGCGAGCGCGCGGTTGGCGTAGTCGAGGGCGGGCACGGCGTCGAGGCGATCGATGTAGGCAACGCTCGCCGCCATCAGGGCGCGCCAGCGCGTCGGCGAATCTTTCGCGCGGTCGCTCGCGTGGACGGTCGTCTCGACCGCCCAGTCCTTCTGCGCCGCTTCGCTGAGGTTGCGCCCGAGCTCCTCGACCGCGATCCCGTCGCCCGGATTGACGATCGTCCGCGCCTCGGCGAGCGCGATCGAGAACTGCTTCGCGTCATCTCCTTTGACGACGCTGCTCGCGTACATCTCGCGCGCCGGGAGGAACAGCATCACCGCCACGACGGTCGCGACACCGAGGTCGACCAGGCCGACGAATCGCGGCAGCTTCATACGCCTACAGACACCGTAATCGTAGAAAGGTTCCGCCGCGTTGCGCAATACGAGCAACCGGCGCTTTTTGACCCGATCCGTCGCACGATGCTACGGCGGTCGATCGAACACCTACATAAGCGCCACGAGCAATGACGCCACGTTGTGGCGTGGCCGCACCCTTGCACATCGCGGCGGGACCACCAAACGCCAGCACCTGTTGGAGGACTGTTCATGCTGACTGCGATCTCGACTGCGTTCCACAAGGGCGGATGGGGCATGTGGCCCATCCTTTTCACCTCGGTCGTCACCATTGCGATCATCGTGGAGCGCGCGGTCTATCTGTTCCGCGCCTCGGTCGATAAGGACAAGCTCCTCGCTCTGCTCAAGAGCCAGGTCATGAGCGGCAACGTTCAGGGCGCCATCAAGGTGTGCTCGGGTAACCCGACGCCGATGACGCGCATTGTCCAGGCGGGTCTCATGAAGTTCAACAAGAGCGACGAAGAGGTCCAGGCCGCGATGGACGAGGCCGCTCTCCGCGAGCTTCCGAAGATCAACGCGCGCACGCCGCTGCTCGCGATGACCTCGAACTTCGCCGTCATGGCCGGCCTCCTCGGCACCATCTCGGGCATGATCAAGTCGTTCGGCTCCGTCGGTAGCGACGAAGGCGGCAACAAGGCGACCGAGCTCGCGAACGGCATCTCGGAAGCACTGAACTGCACCGCGTTCGGTATCGGTACGTCGCTCATCGGTCTGCTCGGCTTCTCGCTCCTCCAGAGCAAGACGACGAACATCACCGACGACATCAACGAGGTGACCGTGCAGGTCGTCAACCTCGTGACGACGCACCGCGCTCAGATGCAGCCCCAGGCGTAACTCTCCTCAAACCCTTAACGAGGAGGTTCACCCATGGGCGCAGCAATCGGAACAGGCGACGGAAAAAAGAGCGTCAACGTCGACCTCAATATCGTCCCGTTCATCGATCTGATGAGCTGCTTGACCGCCTTTCTTCTGGTCACGGCGGTCTGGGTAAACATTGCCCAGATCAACATCCAGCCGAAGGGCAAGACGCGCGACACCGCGAACGTCCAGCAGGACGACGAGCACGTGACTCTCTCCGTGCTCGTGCAGGCGGACCGCATCTGGGTCGGGCTCTCACGCGTGAACGAGTTCCAGGAGATCCCGAAGAAGGGCGACGAGCAGGACTGGGAGAAGTTCGAGACCACGCTCAAGGAGCACAAGGCCTCGGCGTTCTTCGCTGATCGCACCGACATCGAGGTCGCCGCGGAATCGACGACGCAATCACCCGTCGAGTACCAGGACATCATCCACGCGATGGACGTGGCCGTGAAGGTCGGGTTCGTCGACGTCGGACTCACTGACCCCGCCGGCCTCGCCGCGCGGCCGAGCTTGTAAGGAGGAGGGACCATGCCGGTACATTCAGCAGGCCCACGCCTCTACAAGTCGGTCAAGTTCAAGCACCTCGTCCGCAAGCACGGCTCGGGAGCCGGCGGTCGCGCGACGAACATCTATCTGAACATGACGCCGTTCGTCGATCTGATGACGTGCTTGGTGTCGTTCCTTCTGATGGTGTTCTCGTCGACCGGTACGCTGCTCCAGGCTCAGAAGGGCCTCGAGCTGCCGATCGCGGAATCCCGCGACACGCTCCAGATCGCACCGGTCATCACCGTCACCAAGGATCAGATCACGTTCCAGGGTGAAGGTCTGGCCACGGTCGAGAGCGTGCTGCGCGACGACTCCCCGACCTTCAAGATCGACGCACTCTTCGAGAAGCTCCAGGCGAAAGCCACGGAGGTCAAGGCGGACATCGACGGCGGCAAGCTGACGAAGGATCTGCAGAAGGCGTGTGAAGAGGCCAAGCAGGGCATCCGCCCGCTTCCGGGGCACGTGTGCCCGGATGGTCTCGCGATCCTGCAGGCCGACGAGTCCACCGATGCGCGGCTGATCAACAAGATCGTCAACACGGCCAAGGCTGCCGGGTTCGACAACCTGTTGTTCGCCGTCAAGAACAAGTAAACGGAGAGCTCATGACTCGACTCGTCTCCAGCGTTCTGCTGGTGGGACTCTTGTTTGGCGCGGCGGCCTGTCCGGACAACCCGTACAAGGCCTCCACGTGGACGAAGAAGCTCGGCGATCCCAAGGAGGGCGAGCGCGCGGTCACGCAGCTCGAGCAGCTCGGTGACCCGAGCGCGATCGAGGCACTCGGTCAGGCCTGGTCTGATCAGGGCAAGCCCGCGCGCATGCTCCAGGTGATCATCTCTCTCGCACGTCCGCTGACGCCCGAGCAGGCGAAGGCGACGTACATGACCGACTACGAGAAGACCGGCCGTCCCGCCAACTGGGACAAGGCGCTTCCGTTCCTGGTCAAGGCGCTCAGCGAGGTCGACGAGGCGAACCCGCGCTCGGTCGAGTCGGCGCAGAAGGCGGCCGACGCGCTCGGCGAGGCGAAGGCCGACGGCGGTCTCGACGCGCTGATCGAGCTCGCCTCCAAGCCCGTCACGAAGAAGCTCGTCGCGGCCGAGGTCTCCTCGATCCGCGCGATCGGCAAGTACGATGGCCAGAAGCAGAAGGCGGCCGCCGCCCTGCAGAAGATCATCGATCGCGACCCGCCGCCCAATCCTCGTACCGTCAAGGACAAGGAGCAGGCGCGCGCGGCCGAAGAGAAGTACGGCCTGTTCCTCGGCGTCACGGGCGCGTCGATCAACGCGCTCTCCGATCTGCGCGTCCCGAGCGCGGTCAAGCCGCTGATCCTCTCGATGTACCGCACGCCGGAGCTGTTCACGCAGATCCGTCGCGCGCTCGTCGCGTCGGGCCCGACGGCGGAAGACGAGCTCCGCAAGATCCTCCGCGGCGAGCACGCCGAGGTGAACCAGCTGTTCAAGGACAAGCACTACGACGTCTACTGCGGCGACACGAACACGCTGCCGCCCGACCAGTGCCTGCCCGTGTCGGCCAAGGACTTCTACCCGGCCGTCGTGCTCGGCGACTTCTACGATCCGAAGGCGGTCCCCGACCTGCTGACGGCGCTCAACCGTCCGCCGTACCCGCAGTACTACTCGGACGACCAGCCGTCGGGCGCGACGCAGTACAACGCGATCTTCGATTCGATCAAGAAGATCGGCTCGCCCGATGGCGCCGCGCAGATCCGCGCGATGTGGATGGGCAAGGCCGCTCCGGCTCCCGCGAAGGGCAAGAAGGGCGCGCCCGCGCCCGCGCCCGCCGCTGGCGCTCCCGACCTGACCACCCGCATCCTCGCGATCGGCGCGTACCCGTTCGTCACGCGTGATGACGCGGGCGTCGACGAGCTCGGCAAGATCGCGGCCGACAACGCGGCCGACGACAACCTCCGCACGGAAGCGGCGACGGCGTTCGCCCGCCTCTCGCACGACGCCTCCAGCGTCAAGATCCTCAACGACCTCGCGCAGAAGTACTTCGACGCGGCGGACAAGAAGAACAAGGAAGCCGCGGGCAAGCCCAAGGCCGACTCGGACGCCGCCGACAAGGAGTTCGACAAGGCGAAGAAGCTGCTCGACGACGCGAAGGCGAACGCTCTCAAGGCGACGCACGACACGTCGAAGACCGCCGACGACATCAAGGCCGCGACCAAGGCCGCCAAGGACGCGGAGGATGCGTTCAAGGTCGCCAAGAAGAAGCACAAGGAAGCAACCGCTCCCTACAAGGCTCTCGACGGCGCGGCCAAGGCGTACAAGGGCTACGCGCGCATGTTCCAGACGCACATCGCGCGCATCGAGGTCGCCCTTCGCTGCAAGAACGACATGAACTGCTACGCCGGCACCCTCAAGGAGAGCGGCGACGACGCGGCCAAGAACTGCGCGCCGTACATCAAGGACATCAAGGACTGGACGAAGGACGAGAAGCTCCAGCTGCTCGAGGGCGAAGTCGAGCGCGCGATGCTCGAGATCGGCAAGCAGGGTCCCAAGGCCGCCAGCCTGACGGACACGCTGCTCGACGCGGCGAAGAGCGACGATCGCCTGATCCGTCAGTCGATCCTGCTCGCGCTGCCCAAGATCGCGAAGGTCCCCTGCGACAACTGCGAGAAGAAGCTCGACGCCGCCATCAAGGCCGGCGAGGGCAAGAGCACGCTCGGCGATCTCAACCTCGAGACGACGATGCTCCGTAACTACTTCGCCTGGGCCGGCGGCAAGACGCCGTCCGCGCCGACCCCCGACGCACCCGCGGCGCCGGCGGACGACAAGAAGAAGTAGTCGCGCTCCGCGCGCTTCGGCGTTGCGCAACGCCCCGATCCCGGGTAATCAACTCGGCATCGGGGTGTAGCGCAGCCTGGTAGCGCGCCTGCCTTGGGCGCAGGAAGTCGCAGGTTCAAATCCTGTCGCCCCGACCATTTTGATCGACGCTCGCGCGTCAGCCGCTCACTTGACCGGCGGCCTGGGAATCGCGCCGAGCATCGTGTCTTCCTCGCCCGGGTTGCTCGGGATCGTGTCGCCTTGCTGCGGCGGGATGTTCGCGAGCGCGAGCGCGATCGTCGCGCCGAGCGCCTGCGCGTCGGGATAGCGGCGCGCCGGATCCTTCTCGAGGCAGCGCGCGAGGATCTCGTCGACGTCGGGCGGGACGTCGGGCCGCAGCAGCGACGCGCGCGGCGGCACCGTGCGCACGTGCGCGGTGACGAGGTCGCCGAAGCTGCGCGCCGTCTCGAACGGGTGGTGGCCGGTGACGAGCAGGAAGCCGAGGATGCCGAGCGCGTAGAGGTCGGAGCGGCCGTCGAGCGGCTTGGACATCAGCTGCTCGGGCGACGCGTACTGGATCGTCCCGACGGTCTGGCCGACCGGCGTCGGCGATGGCGTGTTCGAGTCCGTGACGACCTTCGCGAGCCCGAAATCCGTCACCTTGACGAAGTCGCGGTGCGTGGGGCGCATCTCGACGAGGATGTTCGTCGGGCGCAGATCGCGGTGCACGACGCCGAGCTGGTGCGCCTCGGAGAGCGAGTCGCACAGGCCGCGCAGGATGTGGAGCACGCGGCGCCAGTCGAGCGCGCCCTCGGTCGCGATCAGGCTCGCGACGCTGCGGCCGGGCGACAGCTCCATCGCGATGTAGAGCGTGCCGTCGGGCTCGGTGTCGTACTCGTACGTCGTGACCGTGTGCGGGCTCTTCAGATTCACGAGCACCGAGCCTTCGCGGCGGAAGCGCGTGACGACCTTCGGATCGCGGTCGGGGTCGGCGGGCAGCAGCTTGATCGCGAGCTTGCGCGCCATGCCGAGCTGGTCGGCGCGATACACGAAGCCGAGCGCGCCGCTGCCGATCAGCTCGCGGAGCACGTAGCGGCGCCCGACGACACGCCCGAGGTTCGGATCCGGCAGCTTCGTGCCGCAGACGCCGCAGAAGCGCGCGTCGCTGCCGAGCGACTCCCCGCAGTTCGGGCACCGGGTCACCTCAGGTACTCGCTTCGCTCGCCCTGAGGCGCAAGCCCACCCACCACCAACACCCCGCAACCTTCCGTTGCTCTCCTCACCCGGCCACTCTACCGCTGTTTCGCGTACCAGGCCTGGATCGCGGCGTGATCGCGAACGGCGTCGTGCACGCCGACGAGCCTCGGGAAGCCCGCGACGATCGTCGTCGGGATGTGGTCGAGCTTGCCGCCCGAGAGCCACCTCACCATCATGAAGATCTTGAGGTCGGCGACCTGGATCGTCGCGCCGCCGAAGAACGGACCGGCGATCAGCTTCTCGGCGGCCGCGCACCACGCGGGGATCGTCGTCTCGGCGAGCGCCTCGCGCACGCGACGCTTCTCGTCGTCGGGCATGCGCAGCGTCGCGGCGATCGCGTGGCGCAGATCCTCGACGTGCCCCATCATCATCTCGTGGCGCGCCGCCTCGAAGGTGTCCTTCGGGTGCAGGCCGTGCTCGCGACCGATGTAGACGAGGATCGCGTTCGACTGCGCGAGCACCGGCTTGCCCGGCAGCTCGAACGTAGGCACCGAGCCGAACGGCGTCTTCGCCTTGACGGCGGGCCAGTCCGGGCCCTTCACGCGCACGTCCTCGAAGTCCACGCCCGCGAGGTGCAGCGCGAGGCGACATTCCTCACCGCGGCTCGCGGGGGCGTCGAAATAGGTCAGCTTCGGCTTCGTCATTCGCCGACTCTAACCCCGCGGCTCGCGCGCGTGCAGCGAACGCGCCTGCACGGTCGGCTAGGTCGGGCGGATGCGCGCCGTCGCCGCGCGCAGCGGCTTGGCCCAGCTGCCGGCACGCACGAGGTCCTCGCCGCGCGCACGTACGGTCGGCGGCAGCGTGCCGGTGAAGGCGGCGGCGAGTCCGTACGCGAGCTCGGCGGCGGTCTGGAAGCGGTCGGACGGTCGCTTCGCGAGGCCGATCGCGAGTACGAGGTCGATGTCGGCGGGCAGCGACGGGGCGACGGACGTCGGGCGCGGCGGCGCCGTGTGGACGACCTTGTAGAGCGTCTCGGCGATCTCGCCGGGCGGGTAGGGCGGCTGACCGGTGAGCGCGCGGAACGCGATCGCGGCGAGCGCGTAGAGGTCGGCCGTGTGCTCGACGGTGCCGCCGGAGGCCTGCTCGGGCGCCATGTACGACGGCGTGCCGACGACGTGACCGGACGTGAGCGTGTCTCCTTGATCGACGGCGCGCGCGATGCCGAAGTCGAGGATCTTCCACGTGCCGTGGTGCAGGAACACGTTCTGCGGCTTGAGGTCGCGGTGGATGATGCCGGCGGCGCCGGCGGCGGTGATGCCGTTGCCGACCTGGCGCACGAGATCGACGACCTCCTGCGGCCCGAGCGCGCGGCGGCCGCGCAGGATCTCGGCGAGCGTCTGGCCTTCGAGGCGCTCCATCACGAGGTACGGGACGGGCGACTCGCCGATCTCGAGCACGCGGACGATGTTCGGCGACTCGACGTTCGCGGCCGTGCGCAGCTCGCGCAGGAAGCGCAGCACGTGGTTCGGGTTCGACAGCGAGGCCTGCGAGAGCAGCTTGATCGCGGCGGTGCCCTTCGGGCCCTCGGCGCCGTAGACCTCGCCCATCGCGCCGCGGCCGAGCACGGTGCCGAGCGTGTAGCCGGAGATGACCTGGTCGGTGAAGCGGCCGCGCGTCGAGCGCATCGCGCGGTCGAGCTCGTCGCGAGCCTCGAGCAGCAGCGCTTCGCGGTGGGCGGCGATGCGGACGGCGCGCTCGAGCTCTCCGACGGCGAGCAGCGCCGTGCGCCGCGACATGCGCGCGGTGACGAGCGTCGCGAGCAGCACGAGCTGCACGAGGCCCTGGACGACGATCTGATCGTGGCGCGAGAGGCTGTCGCCGGTGAGGATGCCGGTATCGCGCGCGGCGCCGCTGATCACGAGGATCGAGACGAGCGCCTGCATGCCGGCGCACACGATGTAGACGGCGTAGGCGAGGCGCGTCGACTTGCCGAGGCCGGTGAAGTAGACGCCGAGCACGAGCACGATCGGCGCCGGCGAGAAGCAGCCGTAGTAGGGGATCGCCGTCGTCACGGCGGCGGCCGGCATGAACCAGCCGAGGCCGGTTGTCGGCTTGCGAAACGCGACGGGATCCTGCGTGCGCAGGTACAGGAAGCCGATCGAGACGAGCGCGAAGCCGATCGCGGACAGGATCAGCACCGTCGCCGTCGGGTCGCCCGGCATGAGCGGCACCGAGGCGGCACCGGCGAGCGCAACGCCGACCGCGATCAGGCAGAACCGGCGAGTGCGCAGGATCTCGTCACGCTCCATCGCCTCGAGCGGCGAGCCGACGGTCGACGAGCCCGAGGAGCTCGGGATCTTCGTCGCGCTCGGCTGGCGCAGCCGCGGGGACGGCGAGAGGATCTGCGTGGGCTGCGTGTCGACCGCGAGGCGCGAGGCCGAGGCCTGCGTCTGCTGGTCGTCGTCGCCGCTCACTGACCGAGCATAACGCCTGGCGCGACGACGTAGCGCGAATCCGGCTGCACGAGAACGTGGCGCGCCGCGGCGGACTGCCCGTCGATGGTGAGGCCGGCCGCCGTGCCCGGCATCGCGGCGTCGGCGCGCTGGACGTAGCCGGCGACGTCGAGCAGCGGGATCGGAGCGGTCGAGCCGACCGGCTGGAAGAAGTCCTCCCAGTGGCCGGAGAGTGCGAAGCGCGGCGTGAGGTTCCCGAGGATCGCGGCCGGCTGGTCGGCGACCGCGTCGGAGCTGCCGACGCAGAGGATCGCGACGTCGACGGCCTTCTCGGCGAGCGCGGGCGCCGGAATGTGGCCGCTCGGCGCGTTCGTCGGCGCGTCCTGATAGTAGACGCGGTAGGCGGGCGCGCCCTGATCGTCGAGGAAGTCGACGAGGAACGCGAGCGTCTGGCCTTCGAGCCAGCCCGACGCGGCGGCCGGCAAGTCGCACTGGTCCTGATCGATCGAGCCGGCACCGAAGTGATACGGCCCGACCTGCGCGGGGTGCATCGAGCAGAACGCCTTGAGGCGGATGTGCGCGCTGACCTCGAGCCAGGTGCCCTCGAGCGGCGCACCGTCGGGGCGCTGGTCGGGGCAGTTCGTGTAGTCGACGTGGCTCGCGAGCGCGTCGTCCATCGCGATCACGCGCGAGCGGTCGATCGTCGGGCTGGCCGGCGCGGACGTGCAGCCGGTGCGATCCGGCGAGAGCGCGGCGAGGACGTGGCGGCCGGTCGTGTTCGTGTAGACGCGCGCGTGCGGCGCCATGTCGAGGATGTGCGGGACGTCGATGAAGTGGTCGTAGTGGGCGTGGCCCGAGATGACGGCGACGAGCTCGTCGAGCGGCTCGCCCGCGAGGCCCGTGTCGATCGCGGCGTCGTCGCGCGTGATCGGCGCGCTCACCGTCACGTCGAAGCCCGATTGCCGCGTGTACAGCGGCGCGGTCAGCACGGCCTCGTGCCCCCACTGCAGCCAGAAGCCCTGGATGCCGAGGCCGTGGATCTCGAGCGGCGCGACCATCGGGGCGGGCGCATCCGGCCGCACGCTCGGCGCGTCGGGCGCGGCATCCGGCACATGCATCGACGCGGGTGGCGAGCTGCACGCGACGAGCGTCGCGAGAGCGAGCACCGACGGCGCGGCGAGCAGCCTCTTCACGCCGCGCAGTATGGCGAGTCACTCGCGCGTGCCGGGCTACAGGTTTGTTACCTGCGCCGTGCCGCGACGCCTTGTTACCTGCGCCGTGCGGCGACGGCTTGTTACCTGCGACCGCGGCCGCGGCCGAGCGCGTGCTCGACGAGTGGTCGGACCTCGTCGACGAGCTCGGGCGCGCAGACGAGGCGGATCGCCGCCGTCGGCTGGCCGAGCGGCATGTCCTCGAGCAGGCGCGACAGCGTGACGGCGCCGTACTTCGGGTGATCGATCACGTGGAGCTCCTCGTCGTCGGCGGCGAGGTACGCGGCGTGACGCGCGGTATCGAGGTGCACGTAGAAGCGCCCGTCGGCGCCGAAGTGCTTCGTCGCGACCTCCATCGCCTGCGGGAACACGCGCTCCGCGGCCGGGCGGTCGTCGCCGAGGTCAAACGTCTTGAACAGGCGGCGGCGCACGAGGCGGTTCGCGAGGTCGCGCAGGATCGGATCGGCGGCGGGCTCGCCGGCGACGCCGGCCCAGCGATCGAGCGCGGTCGTGACCGAGATGTCGTGGAGGCGGAGGTAATCGTCGACGGTGACCGTCGCGCCGCGTGCCATGCGGCCCGCGATCTCGAGGCCCGGTGGCTCGGCGTCGGCGCGCGCGAGCTGCGCGAAGCGCTCGAGCGTCTTGATGAACATCCACTCGGCCGCGCGGACGGTCTTGTGGTGATAGACCTGCGCGTACATGTACGAGCGCGCGAACAGGTACTGCTCGACGGCGTACATGCCGCGGCGGTAGTCGACGACGAGGTCCTCGCGGTCGGGGCTGACGTGCGCGATCTGGATCGCGTGGATGATCCACGCGAGGTCGTACGTCGCGTAGCCGGCGCCGGAGTAGTGGCCGTCGCGCAAGAGGTAGTCGAGGCGGTCGACATCGAGCTGCGACGACACGAGCTTGCGCGCGAAGTGCGGCTGGTAGCCCTTGCCCCAGAACTTCCTCAGCGTCTCGGGCAGGCCGGGCTCGAGCGCCTCGAGGGCGGCGCGCAGCTCGGGATCCTCGGTCGCGATGCGCGCGCCCCAGCGTTCGTGATCGTGGCCGCCGAACACGTGCTCCCACGCGTGCGAGAACGGGCCGTGCCCGACGTCGTGGAGCAGCGCCGCGACCTTGACGTGCAGCGCGACCTCCGGGGAGAGGCCCAGCCGGCGCGCGACCTTCTGCGCGATGTGAAACGCGCCGAGCGCGTGCCCGAAGCGCGAGTGCTCCGCGCCCGGGTACACGAGCCACGCGAAGCCCATCTGCTTGATGCGCCGCAGCCGCTGCATCGCGAACGTGTCGCAGAGATCCGCGATGGGGCGATCTTCGCCCTTCATCTCGATCAACCCGTGCACGGGGTCGCGGAAGACCCGATCTTTCACGTGCCAGTCGTATCACACGCGGCGTAGGCACGCGCGCTGCAATGACCTGATGCAACGTGCCGGTTCCATTGCCTGAAGAGGTTCCGCTGAAGGGCGTCCTCGAGGACATGCCGACACCTCTGGTCATCGTCGAGCGTGGCTCGGGAGCCGTGATCTATGCGAACCGCGCGGCCTCGCACTACGCGGACGCATTCGCGCCCGATGCAATTCTCTACGACGAGCGCGGCGAGCGCGTGGCCCGCGAGGCACTGCCGCACGTCGTGGCAGCCGCGGGACATCGCTTCGATCGCCGCGTGCTGCAGCTCCGCGCAGACAAGCACGCGTGGCTCAGGTTCCACGCACACGTGCTCGATGCGTTCGCGGTCGTGACGTTCGACGACGTCACGGGACTTCACGAGGCTCACGCTGATCTCCGCGACGCGGTGGTTGCGCGCGACGAGCTGGTGTCGATGGCGTCGCACGAGCTGCGCTCGCCGATCGGAGCGCTCGCGCTCGTGATCGAGCAGGTGTGCCGCAAGGCGAAGGCGCGCGCGCTCGACGACATCGTCAAGGCGGCCGAGATCGGCTCGCGCCAGGTGAAGCGGCTGACCGTGCTCGTCGGCAACCTGCTCGACGTCAGCCGGCTGCGCGCGGGTCGCTTCGAGCTCGATCGCGAGACCTGCGACCTCGCGACGGTCGTGCGCGACGCGGCGTCGTCGCTCGAGAACGAGGCGACGCAGGCCGGCGCCGAGCTGCTGATCGAGGCGGAGACGCCCGTGCCCGGCAGCTGGGACGCCGTGCGCATGGAGCAGGTCGTCGTGAACCTGGTGACGAACGCGATCAAGTACGGCAACGGCACGCCGATCTGCGTGGCGCTGACGCGCGAGGGCGAGCGCGCGCGCCTCGTCGTCGAGGACCGCGGCCCCGGTATCCCGGCCGAGCACCAGCAGCGGATCTTCGAGCCGTTCCATCGCGCGACCGAGAAGGCGAAGGCGCAGAGCCTCGGGCTCGGGCTCTACATCGTTCACGAGATCGTGAAGGCGCACGGCGGCGCGATCGCCGTCGAGTCGCACGCCGGGTTCACCCGCTTCACGATCTCCCTGCCGATCGAACCGTCATGAAGCGCAAGAAGGAACCTCCCTCGAACCGGCTGAAGACCGGCATCCCGCGGCTCGACTACATCCTCAAGGGTGGGCTGTTCCGCGGTGCCACCTACGTGATCATGGGCCCGCCGGGCAGCGGCAAGACGATCCTCGGCAACCAGATCTGCTACCAGCACGTCCGGCTCGCGCGCGGCACGTGCGTCTACGTGACGCTGCTCGTCGAGTCGCACACGCGGATGCTCGAGCACATGCGCACGCTCGAGTTCTTCGACGCGAGCTACGTGCCCGAGCACATCTACTACGTCAGCGGCTACGGCCCGCTGCGCGACAGGGGCCTCGAAGGGCTGCTCGAGCTCGTGCGCAAGACGGTGCGCGAGCGCGAGGCGACCATGCTCGTGATCGACGGTCTCGAGTCGGTCGAGGAAGCGGCTCCAACGCCGCGCGACTTCCGCGAGCTCGTCCACGACCTCCAGGGCTTCACCGCGCTCGCCGAGTGCACGACGCTGCTGCTGACGAACGTCCGCGAGCGCAACCACCCCGAGAACGGGCTCGTCGACGGCGTGATCGAGGTCTCCGATACGCTGCTCGGACCGCGCGCGATGCGCGAGCTGTGCGTGCACAAGTTCCGCGGCAGCGATTACCTGCGCGGCAAGCACGAGGTCGAGATCCAGTCCAAGGGGATGGTGATCCACCCGCGTACCGAGATCCAGTTCGACCGGCCGCCCGAGAAGGCGACGGAGAAGCGCGTGCGCATGCTGTTCGGCATCCCCGCGTTCGACAAGATGCTCGGCGGCGGCATCCCGTCGGGCTCGACGGCCGCGCTGCTCGGCGCGCCGGGCACCGGCAAGACGATGCTCGGGCTGTCGTTCCTCGTCGAGGGAGCGAAGCACGGCCAGAAGGGCACGTACTTCGGGTTCTACGAGCCGCCGCCGCGCCTGATCGAGAAGGCCGGCAAGGTCGGCATCGACCTCGAGAAGTACTGCAAGAAGGGCCTGATCGACATCCTCTGGCAGCCGCCGCTCGAGCACATGATGGATGCGCTCGCCGAGCAGCTGCTCGAGCGCTATCGCGCTCCGGAGCCGCGCGAGCGGCTGTTCATCGACGGCATCGAGGGCTTCCGCGCGGCGGCCGCGTACACGGACCGCATGCCGCGCTTCTTGTCGGCGTTCACGAACCAGCTCCGCATGCACGACGTGACGGCGCTGATCACCGAGGAGCTCGAGCTGTTCTCGCCACAGATCGCGATGCCGAACCCGGAGCTCGCGAACGTCGTCGAGACGGTCGTGCTGCTGCGCTACGTCGAGCTGCGCAGCCAGCTGCACCGGCTGATCTCGATCATGAAGATGCGCGAGAGCGCGTACGACACCTCGATCCGCGAGTTCCAGATCACCGACGACGGCATCGAGGTCGCGAAGTCGTTCGAGTCCGCGGAGCAGATCCTGACAGGCCTGCCGGGCCGTCGAGGTGACCGGTGAAGACGATCCTGGTCGTCGACGACGAGCGCGACCTGCTGACCGCGGTCGCCGGCGTGCTCGAGGACGAGGGCTACGAGATCATCGAGGCCGGCAATGGCCGCGACGCGCTCGAGTGCCTGCGCGAGCGCCGCCCCGACCTCGCACTGATCGACGTGATGATGCCGTTCATGAGCGGCACCGAGCTCGTCGGCGAGATCAAGCGCGAGCCCAAGCTCGACGGACTCCCGATCGTGCTGATGAGCGCCGTCGAGAACACCGAGGCCAAGAAGCTCGCGCGCGCGTTCCTCAAGAAGCCGTTCGCGCTCGGCAAGCTCGTCAGGCTGGTCCACGACCTGCTCGCGGAGTAGGGTTTGCGCGTGCAGACCCGCGAGCTCGCGATCGAACGCATCGATGGAACGGCTCGCGAGGGCGCGCGCGACCGGGTCGTCGTCGAGGCGCCGCTGCAGCTGCGGGCGCACGGCACGCCGGTCGCGACGATCATGCGCACGCCGGGGCACGACCTCGAGCTCGTGCGCGGCCTGCTCCACGCGGAGGGCATCGCGGGCGCCTCGCCCGTGCAGCTCGACGAGGATGCCGTCGAGGTCGGCGTCGATGCCGCCGCATTCACCGGGCGCGGCCTGCTCGCGAGCGCGGCGTGCGGCGTGTGCGGGCGCGCGGCGATCGCGGATCTCGAGCTGCGCGCCAAGGAAGTCACGGCCGATACCGCCGTCGCGCACGCGGTGATCGCGGCGCTGCCGGATCGCCTGCGCGGCGCGCAGCAGGTGTTCGGCGAGACCGGCGGGCTGCACGGCGCGGGGCTGTTCACGCGCGCGGGCGAGCTCTTGTGCGTGCGCGAGGATGTCGGCCGCCACAACGCGGTCGACAAGGTCGCGGGCTGGGCGCTCGCCACCGCCACGAGGCCCGACGTGCTCGTGCTCTCGGGGCGCGCCGGCTACGAGCTCGTGCAGAAGGCGATCATGCTCGGCGTGCCGGTCGTCGCGAGCGTGTCGGCGCCCTCGTCGCTCGCGATCGAGCTCGCGGAGAGGTTCGGCGTCGCCCTGTGCGGATTTGTCCGAGGCGCGCGCGCCAACGTGTATGCCCACGGCTGGCGGATCGCGTAAGTCGGTTGGCGGTGCCTGTCGGCGCGCGCAAGTGGGCCGGCGAGGCGCGTAGTTCTTGACGCGATCCCGTCGGAAACACTAGGTTCCCGTCGATGATTCGTCTGTCCACGGTGGTGGCCGCGCTCGCCCTTTGTGCGTGCGGCAAGAGCAAGCCCCATAACGACGAGCCGCCCGCCAAGGTCGGCGAGGCCGCTCCGCAAAAGACCGTGGCCCCCGCGGTCGCGCCGCAGAAGGCGCCCGCGCGCGGTCCCGAGCACCCGGTCTACTCGCTCGTCGACAACCGGCTCTCCGCGCACCTCACGCGCGGCGGCGGCCTCGTGCTCGACGCGGGCAGCGCCGGCTTCGCGAAGTACACGCGCATCGGCAACGTGATGAAGGGCGCGAAGAAGGCGTGGGACCTGCGCCAGACCGAGGGCGAGGCCAAGGTCGCGAAGATCGACGGCAAGAGCGGCACCGTGTTCGTGCCGCTGACGGCCGCGCAGGTCGCCAAGGGCACGGTCCGCATCCGCGCGTTCTCTGGCGACAAGCAGCCGGTCAGCCTCAAGGTCAACGACAACAAGGACATCAACGGCAACTTCGACGCCGGCTGGTCCACGCTCGAGCTCAAGGTCCCCGAGGGCCAGCTCCACGAGGGCGAGAACGCGATCTCGATCTTCGCGAAGAAGAGCGGCCTCGAGGTCGCGTGGATCCAGATCGGTGCGCAGACGCCGCTCGCCGACGACGCGAGCGTGAAGTTCTACGACGCCGGCTCGCGCAGCGTCGTGATCCCGAAGGACGGCGCGATGAGCTGGTTCGTCGCGGTGCCCGAGAAGGCGAAGCTGACGGCCGATCTCAGCGACGGCGCGTGCACCGTGCATGTCACCGCCACCGCCGACGACGGCGCGACCGCCGATGGCAAGCTCGTCGGCACCGGCAGCGCGGTCGACCTCGCGAGCGTCGCCGGCAAGGCCGCGCGCATCGACCTCGCGACGGAAGGCTGCCCCGAGGCGCACCTCACGAACGCGTCGCTCGTGCTCCCCGGGGATGCGCCGCAGGTCAAGCGCGGCGATCCGCCGAAGTACGTCGTGTTCATCGTGATGGATTCGCTGCGCGCCGATCGCATCCGCGCGTTCAATCCCAAGGCGCGCCCCGAGACGCCGAACTGGGACAAGCTCGCCGAGTCGAGCACGCTGTTCGTCAACAACTACGTGCAGGGCAACGAGTCGCAGGTCTCGCACGCGTCGATGTGGTCGTCGAACTATCTGGCGAAGCACAAGGCGATCGAGATGCACGACAAGCTCGCCGACAAGTGGATGACGATCGACGAGGTCGCGAAGAAGGCGGGCAAGTTCACCGCCGGCGCCTCGGGCAACGGCTACATCCGCCCCGCGCGCGGCTTCGGCAACTCGTGGGACCAGTTCGTCAACCACATCGAGAAGTCGCTCGGCCTCAAGGGCGCCGACATCATGGAGAAGGGCCTCTCGTTCATCCAGCCGAAGAAGGACCGCCCGTGGTTCCTCTACCTCGGCTTCATCGACACGCACGTCACGTGGCGCGCGAAGTCGCCGTGGATGGAGAAGTACGACGGCGGCTACAAGGGCCGCTTCGCGACCGAGTACGGCGACGACGGCCCGCACGGCTCCGCCGGCAAGGACCTGACCGAAAAGGAACAGGCGCACGTCCGCGCGCTCTACGACTCGAACGTCTCGTACCAGGACGACCTCGTCGGCCAGCTGATCGAGAAGCTGAAGACGTGGGGCATCTACGACCAGACGATGATCATCATCACGGCCGACCACGGCGACGAGCAGTGGGAGGACGGCCGCGTCGGTCACGGCGGCAGCGAGCGCGAGACGCTGCTCCACGTGCCGCTGTTGATCCACTACCCGCCGCTGTTCCCGACCGGCAAGGTGACCGAGGGCACCGAGGGCATCGACATCGTGCCCACGCTCGCCGATGCGCTCGGCGTCGCGACCGATCCCGAGTGGCAGGGCCAGTCGCTGATCCCGCTCGCGAATGGCGTGGGTGGCTATCCGCTGATGTCCTTCTCGTCGCAGTACGAGAACAACCACGCGGGCCGCATCTGGCCGTGGAAGGTCAAGCTGATGGGCACGGGCGCGCCCCGCCTCTACAACCTCGCGAAGGATCCCGACGAGCGCAACGACCTCTGGGGGAAGGCCTCGGCCGAGGTCGGCGCGCGCACGCTGCTCGATCCGATGTGGATCCTCCGGAACTGGAACGTCGAGTGGAAGAAGTCGCAGTGGGGCAACGCGGCGGACGTCTCGAGCCGCTTCGCGTCGGATCTCGGTGAATAGAGACCTCACGCCGACGGAGGGCGTGCGTCTCCTGCTCGAGCGGGAGCGCGAGGACGGGACGCGCGGCATCTACCGCGTGCAGGTCTTCACGCCCGCTACGACGTTCTCGGGGACGGCGACGCTCGACGACGACGGCTCCGTCGCGCTGACCCTCGAGGCGCCGGCCGACCTCGTCGACATGATGACGATGGTGGCGAAGCTCACGGCGCGCGGAGCCGCCGGCCGCCGCGAGGACGGGATGCCGCCATGGCCGGCCCGGATCCTCCGGTGGCGTGGTCCGGGCCGCGGACAGTAAGCAGCCGTAAGGCGCGGCTCGCTCGCGCTGGGTATTCCTCTGATGCGCGCGTCGCGCGTTTTCGGCAAGCTCGACGTATGGACCGTCTGGCCCTGATCGAACGCATCCACTCCGTCGAGCTCGCGCTCGCGCAGCTGCAGCACACGGCGGCGGCGGCTCAGCTGATGCGCGGCCGCTCGCACGAGCTCGGCAACCAGGTCCAGATCCTCAAGCTCGCGTCGATCGAGCTCGAGCGCCGCGCGACGCCGGAGCAGGCGGAGCTGATCACCGATCTGCGCGCGGCGGCGGAGCAGGCGAACCTCGTGCTCTCCGACATGATGGCGGCGGCGCGGCCGCCGGAGCGCACGTCGATCGGTCCCGCGTTCGGCCCGACCGTCCGCGCGGCCCTCGACGAGGTGCGCGGCGTGATCGCGCCCGCGGTGGATCTGCGCAGCGAGCTCGGCGA
The DNA here is from genome assembly GCA_964446175.1 of uncultured Kofleriaceae bacterium. Taxonomy (GTDB): domain Bacteria; phylum Myxococcota_A; class Polyangia; order Haliangiales; family Haliangiaceae; genus JABFXX01. Next base: position 88,631 of record CAYUNM010000008.1, on the reverse strand, counting down.
CGGTGCCGCGACGCGCGCGACGGTCGAGGAGCTGTCCGCGATCATCTACGCCGCGCTGCTCGACGCCGAGGACGCGCGCTCGATCACGTTCATGCTGCGCGAGCGGCCGATCAACAAGAAGCCGTGGGTCGAGCTGCTGCGCTTCGATACGCGCCAGGGCGTCGAGCCCGAGTCGAGCCGCTACCTGCCGTTTCTCGAGACCGCGGTGAAGCCGGGCGGGGGAGAGGCGTCGCTGTCGCCGGGGCGAAATGGCCTCGAGCTCGCGATCGCGTTCCCGATCGCGCAGCCGCTCGCGACCTAGTCTTCGTCGTCCTCGTAGTACTCGACGGGCTCGTAGCGCTGCTCGCGGCTCGCCGGGCACACGCCGCGATAGCTGCAGCGGTCGCACCACGGGCCCGGATTCGTGCGCGGGCCGTCGTCGACGGCGAGCGCGGCGGCCTCGATGTTGTCGAGCAGGTCGGGGATCATCTCGTCGCGGATGTGCTCGCGCGGGACCGGCTTGCTCCACTCGACGGCGCGCTCGGCGAGCCAGTGGATGCCGAGCCAGAACGACTGTACGTGCTTGAACGCGGTCGCGGCGAGCACGGCGTAGCCCTCGAGCTGGTCGGTGATCGAGGAGCCGGGGATGCGTACGCCGGTCTTGTGATCGACGAGCGCGATCGCGTCGTCCTCGAAGATGTAGCCGAGGTCGAGCACGCCGCGGTAGTACGCATCGCCCGAGTAGAACTGCGTGGTCGTCAGATCCTCGCGCACCGCGAGCGAGTACTCGACGAGCTGCCGCGCGACGCGCCGGCGCCGCTTGAACTGCGAGATCCTCGTCGCGAACGGCTGGATGCCGGTGCCGAGCTGGTCGAAGCGGCGCTGCTCGGTCTCGCTCGGCAGCTCGGCGCGCAGCTTGTCGGAGGCCTCCTGCAGCGGCGTGCCCTGCAGCACGAGCTCGAGCGCCTTGTGGATCGACTTGCCGATCCGCGCCTCCGCCATGACCTCGGGTTCCTTCAGCTTCTCGATGTACTTGAAGTGAAAGAGGCGAGGGCAGCGCAGCGCCGTCGACACCTTGGAGGCCGACCACGGGGCGTGGATCAACGCGCGTGTCGACGGCACGGGCCCCCAGCGTAGCCGAAAATTTGCCCCCGGAAAGGCGCGGGCCGACAACCGAAGGGTGGACAACCCTGCGCACACCTGCGAAGTCTGCAATGCGTCCGTGAGCGAGCTCCGGCGCGGCCGTTGCTGGGGCTGCTACACGCGCTGGACCGAGGAGCGTCCCGTGCCGCTAGGGGCCAAGTGCATCACCTGCCCCGAGAAGCGCCGGCGCGTCCTCAAGACCGTCGAGCTGTTCGGCGGCTGGAAGCCGATGTGCTTCAACTGCTCCGGCCAGCTGCTCCACCTCGATCCGCTGCCCAAGACGATCGCGGAGATGCGCGACATCGTCTCGCGCGAGCGCCGCAAGAACGACCGCCGCATCGGCAAGCCCGACTCGCGCGTGTTCCGCTACGAGCGGCGCGTTGGCGAGCGGCGCAGCGACCGCGAGGACTTCCCGGCCGTCGACGACGACATGATCATCGAGATCGGCGTGGTCGATGCGGGCGGCGAGGACTTCGAGGATCTGACGCAGATCCGCGAGCTGATCCACGACCTGCGCCCGACCGAGCTCGCGGGCTAGGTCGCCGGCAACACGCAGACCCGCTGCGCGCTGAACGCATCGGCCTGATAAGAAACGGCCCACACGGCGCCGTCCATCTCGACGAGGTCGTATGCCGACGCGAGCGGGTGCGTGCCCGTCAGCGTGGTCGACACGAGCTGCCCGCCGTCCAGGTAGCCGGCGACGATGTGCTGGTGCGCGTCGAGATAGCTGATCCAGAGGCGTCCGCCGTCGAACACGGCGCGCGGCGACGTGCCACCGATCGCGACGAGCCGCGAGACGCCGCCGAGCACCTTCTGGTCCCACGGCAGCATGCGGATGCCGTCGTTGCCCTCGAACACGAGCGCGCCGAGCTGCGTCGTGGGATCGATCGCGAGCGCGGGTGCGAGGCACGCCCCCGGCGACGTGAACATCGGGCCCGGCGAGGGCGACATCACCATCATCAGGTGGCAGGCCGTGGCGGTCGACCACGCGGCCACCGTCGCGTCCTGCGTCGAGGCGGCGGTCATCGCGACGGCCGGCTCGGTGGTCGCGAGGCGCGCCGTCGTCGGCGAGAACGTCTGGTCGAACGTCTCGAGGCGCAGGCCCTGGTCGTCGGCGACCGGCAGCACCGTCTTCCCGCCTACCGTCTGGAAGGCGGAGCGCGCGACGAGGCCCGGCTGCAGCGTCACGAGCGGAAACGCGGCCGCGAGGTCGTTCGTCAGCACGCTGACGCGCAGCGACGACGCGTCGGTTCCGGTCGCGACGAGATAGCTGCCGATGCGGCCCGCCGAGACGGCCGTGATGCCGGTGCCGAGCTCGATCGCCGGATCCATCGCCTGCAGGTTCGTCCCCTTGTCGAACGTGAACGCGCTGATCGCGCCACCGGCGAGCGGCACGCTCAGCACCTGCAGGTCGGCGCGGCGCGGCGCGACCGAGATCTCGATCGGACCGTCCGTCTTCACGTACCAGCTGTCCTCGCCGCACGCCTGCGGCGCGTAGCGCACCGCGGAGGCGTTGACGCTTGGCTCGAGGTCCGCGCCCGGTTGCGGCGCTACCTCCGGGCGGTCACCGACACACGCCGCGACAAACAGTACGCCCGCGAGAATTCGTCCCATCTTCCCAGTGTGCAGCAGGCCACGTCACCTCCGGAAGATGCGCAAACCGCCGCGCCTGTCGCACATCAGCGGTGCTTGGGGGGCGTCTTCGACGAGGGCGCGGGGGCCTTGGGCGACGCCGGCGGCGGCGCGATCATCATCGGTTCCGCGGGCTTGGCCTCCGCACGGAACAGCACCGCGCCCGCGACGCCGAGCGGCAGCATCCCGCCGAGCGGCAGCACGTACGACAGCGAGCGATCGCTCAGGCGCACCGAGAGCTTCATCGCCTTCGGGTCCTTGTCCATCGCGACCTTGAAGTTGCCGTCGCCGATGTACTGCTCGGAGAGCTGCATCAGGTCGTTCTTGTGCCGCAGCAGCTCGTCGACGTGCTTGTCGGTGCCGCGATACGACTCGAGCCCGCCGATCACGATGTTCGCGAAGCCGCGCGGTGCGATCTGCGCCGCTCGCAGCACCTGCACGACGCCCTCGCTGACCTGCAGCATCGAGTCGAAGCCGGACCTCGTCGTATCGATCCACGTCCAGCCGATGCCATCGTGATAGACGGCGAACGACGCCGCCTTGTGCCGCTTCAGCAGGTCAGTCGCGAAGTTCTGCCCGTGGTGCTCGATCGCGAACTTCCGCGCGGCCGGCGACAACGTCATCACGAGCGCGAACACCGGCTTGCCGTTGATCACCTCGGCCGCATAGCCGAGGTTCGTGCCCGCACCGTGCGGCGGCATCTTCCAGCCGTCGCCCATGCGCTCCTTCACGAGCGAGGCCTTGCCCGCGAGCAGCACGCCATCCTTGGTCAGCGCGACCGCGTTGTCGCCATCGAGCTGGGCCCACGCGCCCGCGCCCGCCTTCACGCTCGCCGTGCCCGTGAGCTTTGCGATCTTGTCGATCGTGGCGGTCGTGAACTTGCCGTGGACTGCCAGCACCGCGTTCGGGTCGTGATCCGGCACGATCTGTACGAAAGCGGTCGCATCCGCGATGTCCGTCGTCAGATCGATGCCGAGCATGCCCTTGAGCATTCCGCGCGGCGCATCGACCTGCGTGACGAGGTCGCGGATATCGCGCTGCAGCTCCGGCGACGACTTGATCGCGGGCTGGTCGGGCAGCGCCTGCAGTGCCTTGTAGTTGCCCGGTATCACGCTCGCGGCGTCGAAGTGCGCGACGATATCGGCATCCGGCACCGCGTACTCGAGCGCCTGGTCTGCCGTCGGTGCTTTGGGGTTCGCTTGCACGCCGAACCCGTTGAGTCCCAACAGAAGTGAAACGACCTCTACAATTCCCGCTGACATGTGGCGTTCGTACCGCGCTTCCGCCCACGTTCGCCGAAAATTTCAACGTCGTTTCACGTGCTCTCACGCACGTGTAACGGGCTTCGAAAAAAAACTGATGTCAAGACTGGTGTGTCTTCACCACGGAGCTAGGATGGCCCTCGTCTCGTCGGAACGGCGTCGAGACTTTTTCAAGTCGGAGGCATGAGGTCATGAGCACGCTTGCTGTGGTTGAGGAGATCCTTCGCGAGACCGCTATCCCGATGTCGGTTCGCGAGATCGTTGAACGCGCCGGTGCGCGCCTGCCAAGCAAGTCGAAGACTCCAGACACTGTCGTTGCTCGTGACCTCTCGATGGACATCAAGAAGAAGGGCGAGAGCTCGCTCTTCGTTCGCACGTCGCCCGGCCGCTACACGCTTCGCGCGCTCGCGACCGGCACGCAGCCGCAGGCCGATCGCAGTGTGGCAACCCAGCCCATGAGCGCGCTCGCCACACGTAAGCCCGCCGCGTCCGCGTCCCCCGCGCGCCCCATCACCGGGCGCACCGACACCGCCGAGGGCGGTGGCTTCGTAGGCTAGTCGTCACGCAGGAGGGCGCATGATCCGGCGCGCGGAGGTCCAGGACTACCCCTGGATCGTCGCGACGGGCGCCGAGGCCTACCACGACCTCGGCGACTACACCCGGATCTTGCCTTCGTGGCTCGAGCAGCCGGGCGTCCTCGCCTGGATCGACCACGACAGCCAGAATCGCGGCCGCGGGTTCGCGATGCTCGGCTTCTACACCGACGACGCCGGCGACAAGCAGGTCGTCGCCGACCTCCTGGCCCTGGCGGTGCTGCCGGCCTTCCAGCGCAAGGGCATCGGCTCGCAGCTCCTCGCCCACGTCATCGAGGTCGCGGAGCGCGTCGCGCCGTCCTCGCACATCCACCAGCTCCGCCTGACGGTCTCCGAGGACAACGTCGGCGCGCAGCGGCTCTACGCGCGCACCGGCTTCCGCATCGTCGACAACTCTGCGACCTACGATCGCGGCCAGCGCGCGCTGCGCATGGTCCGCCCGCTGCGCTCGACCCGCTAGCCGCGCGCTACAGGATCACGCTGCCGCACGGGAAGCTCGCGTCCACGGACGGGTTCGCCGTGTTCTTCAGCGTGTCGCACGCCGAGCCCTGCAGCTCGATCGTGTTGCCGCCGACGAGCGTCCAGTCCGTCCCGTACATCAACGGATGTCCATCGAGCGTCACGGTGCCGCCCGCCGCCTGGCTCGGATCGATGTTGCCGCTGATCATGAGATCGCAGCTGACCACACCGCCGATGATCTGCTGAAACGCCTGCTGCAGCTGCGCGGGGCTGTTCGCCGTGTAGTACGGCGCGTTCGCCATCCCCACGCCCGCCGCCGCGACCTGCTGCAAGAACGAATCGTTCACGCCCGCGATGCCGAGCACGAACACCCGAATGCCCGCCGCATACGCGTGCCCCGCCGCGACCACCGTCTCCGCCGTCGTATCCGTGTTCGAGTTGCAGCTATTCGGCAACCCGTCCGTCGCCAGCACGATCACCGGCGGCGAGCCCATCGGCGGCGGGTTCGCCGCGAAGTCCGCGACCACCGCATCGATCGACGGCGCGGTCGGCGTGTTCCCGCCCGGCCCCTGGCTCTCGATCAGCGTCTTGATCGAGCTCGCGTTGCTCATCGCACGCGCCTGGCTGTACAGCCGCGGGCATGGCTGATCCGCGCTGAACAGGCTCGCGCCAAAGTAGACCTTGCTCTGCAGCTGGCTGACGACGCCGTTCGTCCCGACGAGCGCGTCGTGCATCGCCTGATAGCGCGTCGTGTTCGTCCCGGGCAGGTTCGTGTCCATCGATCCGCTGCGATCGATCAGCAGGTGGATGCTGGGCGTGACCTGCGTCGCGACGAAGTGCACGGCGGGACACGACGCATCCGGCCCGGCGCCGCCACCACCGCCGCCACCACCACCACCGCCGCTGCCGCCGGCGCCTCCGCCGCCGATCGTTCCGTTCGAGGCACCACACGCGAGCAGGAAGAGGGACGTTGCAGTTGCGAGGCGAATCATCACGAGCTCCTTGCTCGCGGCTACAGCACGAAGCAGGCCGACGCGCGGGTGGCGCCGTTGCGAATCGATCCGCGTGCTTGCCCGCTGGAGACAGCTGACCCTGGGACGACAGGTCCCCCAGGTCTCGAAGATCCTTGCGCGAATTGCGCAAGGGGCGGCGCGCGGCGGGAGGCTCCGCCGAGGCGGTCGCGTGGCCTGTGCATCTCGGCGGCACTTGGCGGGGAGGCGCCCAATCGTCCGTTGCGCGCTTCGCGCGCGGGGGATCCCGAGCGCGAGCTACGAGAGCGGTCGCGAGCGCCGGTGGCGGCGCGCAGCGCTCGCGCGGATGACGAGCTGATGATGGTGATCTGGAGCGGGGGGCTGGCACGAGCGCGAGCGCGCGGCGCGGGCGGCGGCTGCCGTCGCGCGCTGGCGGTGGTTGCACGCGCGGCGAGGTGGTGTGGCCGCGCTTCGCGGCGAGGCGCCCAATCGTCCGTTGCGCGCTTCGCGCGCGGGGGATCCCGAGCGCGAGCTACGAGAGCGGTCGCGAGCGCCGGTGGCGGCGCGCAGCGCTCGCGCGGATGACGAGCTGATGATGGTGATCTGGAGCGGGGGGCTGGCACGAGCGCGAGCGCGCGGCGCGGGCGACGTGGTGGCGGGGCCGACGTGGTTGGCGGAGGTGACGTGGTTGGCGGGGATGAGCGTGGTTGGCGGGGATGACGTGGTTGGCGGGGATGAGCGTGGTTGGCGGGGATGACGTGGTTGGCGGGGATGACGTGGTTGGCGGGGATGACGTGGTTGGCGGGGGTGACGTGGTTGGCGGGGGTGACGTGGTTGGCGGGGTCGATGGGCTCGACGCGGACAGAGGCGGGCTGTAGCCGGTGCGCGACAAGAGAGTACAAAGAAATCGGCGCAAAATAGTTGTTCCGTGGTATGTAGAGACGAGGCGATGGTGCGCAAGCGGCACGTGCAGCAGGAGATCCGGTGGGGCAACAGCGCTGGCGACCTGCGTGGCACGAAGCGCGAGGCGGGCAAGGGCCGCGGCAAGCGGCGGCGCGGGCGCCCGCGGAAGGCGCATGCCGGTGCGCCGCATCGGACGCGGCCGCCGCTCAGGGCGAGCGAGCCCGTGCACGTGACCTTGCGCGCGGTCGCGGCGGTCGGGCGGTTACGGACGGGCGGCGTGTATCAGGCGATGCGGCGGGCGCTGATCGTGATGTTAGACCGCGAGGACTGTCGGGTCGTGCACCTGAGCATCCAGCACGACCACGTGCATCTGCTCGTCGAGGCCGCGAACCGGATCGCGCTCGCGCGCGGCATGCAGGCGCTGCAGATCAGCGCGGCGAAGCACATCAATGCCGAGATCTCGACGGGCCGAAGCAAGACGGCGAGCTGGTACGAGGCGCGTACGCGGCCGGGGGCGAAGCCCGAGCGGCGTCGCGGGACCGTGTTTCCGGACCGCTACCATGCCGAGATCATCACGACGCCGCGGCAGGCGCGGAACGCGCTCGCGTACGTGCTGAACAACTGGCGCAAGCATCGCGAGGATCGCGCGGGCGTGCCGCGCACGTGGCTCCTGGACCCGTTCTCGAGCGGCTGGTGCTTCGACGGCTGGGCGGAGCGCGCGGACGAGCCCTTCGTGTGGAAGCTGCGCGCGAGCTACGAGCCGCTGACGACGTGGTTGCCGCGCACCTGGCTGCTGAAGGAAGGGTGGAGGCGCCACGGCCTGGTCAGCTTGTACGAGGTGCCGAGCTCGCGGGTGCGCGGCGCGTAGGTGCGCGTTCGCAGCGCGTAGGCGCGGGTGCGCGGCGTGCGCGGTGTTCGTGGGCGCGCGGCGCGTAGGCGGCGAGCGCGGCGTGCGCGGCGTGCGCGGTGTTCGTGGGCGCGCGGCGCGTAGGCGCCGGTGCGCGGCGCGTAGGTGCGGCGTGCGCGGCGTGCGCGGCGTGCGTGGTGCTCGTGGGCGCGCGGCGTAGGCGCCGGTGCGCGGCGTGCGCGGTGCTCGTGGCCGCGGGCCGAAAATGAAACGGGCCGGTTGCCCGGCCCTGATCGGTGCGGCGTGCGTGCGCGCGGTTAGAAGATGCCGCCGACGCAGCTCGACAGGTCGAAGATCATGAACGCGAGCGCCTTCTCCTGCGGCGTGAGGGCGGCCGTCGAGCAGCCGCCCGGGAATGCCGTGCCCGGCCTGGAGCTCGAGTCGCCCGAGACGTGCATGTCGGAGAACGCGACCTTGCCGCAGCGCGAGTTGATGTCCATCTCGTTTGGCGTCGTGAACTGGAAGTTCTGCGGCGAGTTGCCGCCCATGACGTACGTCCAGCGCTCGGCCTTCGCGTTGTCGACGGACTGGACCGTGGTGCGGCCGTTGTGGACGACGATCTGGTCACGCGTGGTGGAGCCCATGACGTTGAGCATCCAGGTCGCGAACGACGAGCCCTTGGGGTTGTTCGTCTCGTCGATCATGTCGATGACGGGGTCGGGCGTGTTGCCGCCGTTCGACCAGGTCGCGATGCCGGGCCAGACGGCCGGCTTCTGCGTCATCTGCGGGTCTTCCGTGCTGCCCTCGATCCAGATGTTGTGCCAGTGCGAGGCGAAGACGCGGCCGCCGAGGTCGGCGTAGGCCTTGACGGCGTTCATCGCGGTCTGCGGCTTCGTGTCCGCGATCTGCGCGCCCTCGCACGAGAAGATGACGATGTCGTACGGCTTGAGGTTGTTGACGTCGCCCCAGAGCGTCGCGGCGTCGGTCATGTTGCCGGCGCCCATGATCGACTTCGCACCCTGGCCGCCCTGGCTGGCCGCGCCGCCGTCGGTGTAGAGGTGGATGCGGCCGGTGCCGGTGCTCGGCGTGAACTCGGAGAGATCGATGCCGAGCTTCGGCAGGAGGCACTCGAGTGCGTCGGCGCCGCCCGTGGTGACGGCGATCTTCGGGATGTCGCCTTCCGTGTGGTTCTTGGGGAGGCGCGTCTGGTCGGCCATGAGCGCGTTGTCCGTGCACTGCGCGACGTTCGGGATCGTGATCTGGCGGCGCCACTTGCCGGAGACGATCACGAGCGGGATGTTCGCGCCCGAGGGGACGCCGGTCAGCTGGAAGTGGCCGGCCTCGTCGGTGGTCGCTTGCACGATCGGCTGGCCGGGGAGGTCGGTGCCGCAGCGATCGCAGACGGCGCCGTCGGGGAGCGGGCCCGGATCCGCGTTGGGGACATAGACGTTCACGCCGTAGAGCGGGAGGGTTCCGTTCGGCGCGTAGACGGTGCCGGAGATCGACGTGTCCGGCATGCTCATCTTCGAGCACTGGACGATGTTGCACTGGATGCCGGTGCACGTGCCGGGCGCCTGGCACTGGCCGTCGGCGGTGCACGTGTAGCCGTCGCCGCACTCGTTGCCGTTCGGCGTGCAGAGCGCGTCGCACTTGCCGTCGGGCGTGCAGTGATAGCCGGCGGGACACGTGTTGGGCGCGCCCGGCGTTTGATCGCATGTCGTCATGCATGCGGCCGGCGCGGGCCGCGTGGTTTCACAAACGCTTTGGCCGTGAGAGCCACCGCCGCACGCGGCGGCAACCGAAAGTACGACCGAGAGGAGGGCGACCCGCATGAACCAAATGGTACCCGGTTCTGAGGGCTAACCGCGAATGTCTACATCTGGCAGCGCAGGGTGGACGATCTTTGCGCGGCGCCAATGTAGGTGTGACTTATTTAGCGGCCGGCTTCGGCTGCCAGAACGCGAGGCGGTAGAGGAGCGCCATCACGATCGCGACGAAGATCAGCGATGGCTCCCACAGATCTGCGTATTTCGCGGAGAACAGCGCGACGGCGTTCTCGGAGTGCTTCACGGCGACGGGGACGGCCAGGCCGATGCCCATCAGGGCCTCTCCCGTGATGAACCCGGCAGCGGCAAGTAGCCCCATCCGCTCGACCTCGGAGCGGCGCTCGGCGGAGGCGTTGCGCTTGTCGAGCGCGCGGTTGACGAAGTGGGCGATCACGCCGCCGAGGAAGATCGGGACGTTGAGGTGGAACGGGAGGTAGACGCCGACCGCGAACGCCATCACCGGGATGCGGAAGGAGGCCTTCTTGGCCTCGAGGGCGGCGTCGATCGCGATCACGACCGCGGCGATGGCGGCGCCGATGCCGATGAAGAGCCAGGGCAGGCCGCCCGCGAACACGCCCTTCGCGACGGTGCCCATCAGGTTGGCCTGCGGGGCCGAGAGGCCGGGCGAGCCGATCTTGTAGGCGTCGTTGAGGAGGTTGAGGACCGGGCCCATCGCGAACGCCGCGACGACGACGCCGATGATCTGCATCACCTGCTGCTTCCACGGGGTCGCGCCGACGAGCTGGCCGCACTTGAGGTCCTGCAGGTTGTCGCCGCCGATCGCGGCCGCGCAGCAGACCACGCCGCCGATCAGGATCGCGGCGACCGGGCCGGCCGGTGACTTGAGCCCGAGGCCGAGGAGCAGGAGCGCCGAGACGAGGATCGTCGAGATCGTGATGCCGGAGACCGGGTTGTTCGACGAGCCGACGAGGCCGGCCATGTACGAGGCGACCGCGGAGAACAGGAAGCCGGCGATCACCATCACGACGGCCATCACGGCGCTGATGCCGATCGAGCCGGTGAAGTGATTGAAGATGAAGAACAGCGGGATGACCGAGACCGCGATCAGCGCGAGGATCACGTTCATCGGCATGTCGTGCTCGGTGCGCGCGACCGCGTCGGTGTTGCCGGAGCGGCGCTTCTTGTACGCGTCGAGGCCGGCGGTGACGCCGCCGAGCAGCGACTTGCGCAGCTTGAACAGCGACCAGATGCCGCCGACGAGCATGCCGCCGACGCCGAGGTAGCGCGTAACCGCGCCGTGGATCAGGTCGGCGGTCTGCAGCGCGTCGAGGCCGGTCATCGCGTCGGCGAGCGTCGTGTGCTTGTCGGGATCGAGGATCACGCTCGACGGATCGCCGAGCAGCGAGAACAGCGGGACGCCGATCCAGCGGTTGACGACCGCGCCCGCGAAGATCACGGCCGCGACGTTGAAGCCGACGATGTAGCCGACCGAGAGGAGCGCGGGTGACGCGTTGATGCCGAAGTAGAACGGCGCGCCCGCCTTCGCGGTGGCGGCGGTCTTCGCGCCGCCGGTGAGCCACGTCGCGAACTGGACGATCTCGGCCCACAGCTTGAGGCCGGTGACGCCGAGCTTGACGACCGCGCCGACGATCGCCGTGCCGACGAGCACGCCGACGCCGCCGCCGCCTTCCGCGCCGACCTTGAGGACCTCGGCCGTCGCGACGCCTTCGGGGAACTGCAGCGGCTGCTCGATGATGAGCGCGCGGCGCAGCGGGATCGTGAAGAGCACGCCGAGGACGCCGCCGAAGCCGGCGATGAGGAGCGTCTCGACGTACGAGAAGCGCGTCCACACGCCGAGGAGGACGAGCGCGGGCAGCGTGAAGATCACGCCGGCCGCGAGGCCTTCGCCGGAGGCGGCCGCGGTCTGGACGAGGTTGTTCTGGAGGATGTTGCCCCGCCGCAGGAGCCGGAAGATGCCCATCGAGATGACGGCGGCGGGCACGGACGCGGAGACCGTCATGCCGGCGAACATGCCGAGGTAGGCGTTCGCGCCGGCGAGGATGACGGAGAGCAGGCAGCCCAGGATCAGGACGCCGACCGTGAGCTCCGGAAGCGACTTGTTGGCAGGGATGTACGGTTCGACCCGCTCCGTCATGTGGCGCGACAATCGTCTGCAAAGTCCAGACGATCAAGGGGCCGGTGGGGCAAGATGGCGGCGCAGCACGAAAGGTGGGCTGGTGCGTTTCTATTCGTGCTTCCGGAGGCTACCGGTGAGAAAACGTCCGATTGCCACCCGCGCCATCGCATGGGTGACGCTGTGCTCGTTCATTGCTACCTCGTGCGGCGGAAAATCTCCGACCGCGCCGCGCGTGCCCGTCGCGTCGCCGATCAGCGATCGGGTGCTCGTGCAGGCGAAGGATCTGCCGCCCGGGCTCGACATGCGCGTGTCGCCGGGCAAGCAGGGCGCGCCCGCGTTCGATCACGGCAAGCTCGCGGCCGCGAAGAAGCTCAGCGATGCCGATGCCGAGGCGCTGCTGGCGCGCGCGCGGCCGATCAAGGATGACGCGGCCGACAAGCAGGCGTTCGCGCTGCGGCCGAAGAGCGCGCCGCCGCCGCGCACCGGCACGGTGATCAAGGGAACGTTCCCGCCGCCCGCGTCGACCTTGCTGCCGCCGGCGAAGGCGGCCGAGACCGGCGACCTCAAGGTGCTGCGCTACATGCCGGAAGGGCAGGTGCCGGTCGCGCCCGAGCTCACGGTGACGTTCAGCCAGCCGATGGTCGCGGTGACCTCGCAGGAGGATGCGGCGGCGAGTGTGCCCGTGAAGCTGACGCCGCAGCCGAAGGGCAAGTGGCGCTGGCTCGGCACGCGCACGGTGCTGTTCGATCCGGATCCGCGGTTCCCGCAGGCGACGACGTATCAGGTCGAGATTCCGGCGGGCACGAAGAGCACCAGCGGAGGCGTGCTCAAGGATGCCGTGAAGTTCACGTTCGAGACGCCGCCGCCGTCGATGGTGCAGCAGTGGCCGAGCGGCAACGTGCGCCTCGACGCGCCGATGTTCGCGATGTTCGATCAGAAGATCGATCCGAAGGCCGTGCTCGCGACGACGCAGGTGACGGCGGGCGGCGAGACGTACCCGCTCGAGCTGCTCGATCAGGCGGCGATCGACAAGGACAAGACGCTCGCGTCGATCGTCAAGGCGGCGCATGACGCCGAGCAAGATGGGCGGTGGCTCGCGTTCCGCGCGACGAAGCCGTTCCCGCGCGATACCGGCGTGACCGTGAATTTCGCGGCCGGGACGCCATCGGCGGAGGGCCCGAACAAGACGCCGAAGGAGCAGGGCTTCGCGTTTCACACGTATCCGCCGCTGCGCGTCGAGGAGGCGGAGTGCGGCTGGGGCAGCGAGTGCCGGCCCGGGATGCCGTTCTCGATCGTGTTCAACAACTCGCTCGACGACGACGCGTTCGACGACGCGCAGGTCGCGATCACACCTTCGATCCCCGACGTCAAGATCATCCAGGGCGGCGCCGGCATCACGATCAGCGGGCTCACGAGCGCGCGCACGACGTACAAGGTCGTGCTGAGCAAGGCGCTGAAGGATTCGTTCGGCCAGTCGCTCGGCGCGGACACGACGCTGACGTTCTCCGTCGGTGATCCGGTGCCGACGTTCTTCGGGCCCTCGGGCATGGTCGTGCTCGATCCGGTCGCGAAGAAGCCGACCCTGGACTTCTTCACGATCAACTACGAGCAGCTGAAGGTGCAGCTGTATGCGGTCGTGCCCGCCGACTACGACGCGTTCGGGCGCTACATGCGCGACCGGTGGAACCACGATCACCCGCCGACGATGCCGGGCAAGAAGGTCTTCGATCAGCTCGTCGCGACGACGAAGGGCCCGAACAAGCTCGTCGAGACGAGCATCGATCTGATGCCCGCGCTCAAGGGCAGCGGCGTCGGGCACGTGATCGCGGTCGTCGAGCCGTATCCGTGGAAGGAGACGTGGCAGCCGCCGCAGATGATCGCGTGGGTGCAGGCGACGAAGCTCGGGCTCGACGCGCACGTCGACGGCGACAATCTCGTCGCGTACGCGACCGAGCTCGGCACGGGCAAGCCGGCGGCGAACGTCGAGCTGGAGATCCGGCCGTTCGGCACCAAGGGCAAGTCCGATGACAAAGGTACAGCGACGATGCCGCTGTCCTCGCGCTCGATCAAAGGCGCGCACTTCCTGCTCGGCCGCCGCGGCGACGACGTCGCGTTCGTCAGCGACGACGGCGGCTGGTGGAACGAGTACGGCAGCTGGGTGAAGCAGGGCCGCGGCAAGCAGACGGCCTGGTACGTGATCGACGATCGCAAGATGTACAAGCCGGGCGAGGACGTCTCGCTCAAGGGTTGGCTGCGCGCGATCGACTTCGGCAAGAACGGCGATGTCGGCGCGGCGAGCGCCAGCAGTGTCTCGTACACGGTCACCGATTCGCGCGGCGTGAAGATCGCCGAGGGCTCGACGAAGGTCAGCGCGGTCGGCGGCTTCGACACGAAGTTCACGCTGCCGAAGACGCCGAACCTCGGGTACGCGAACATCCAGTTCCGGACCGATCGCGGCGATACCTACGGTCACAGCTTCCAGATCGAGGAGTTCCGCCGGCCCGAGTTCGAGGTCAGCGCGGCCGCGAGCCAGGGCCCGTTCGTCGTCGGTGGAAGCGGCGATGTCACCGTCAGCGCGAAGTACTACGCGGGAGGGCCGCTGCCGGGCGCGCCGGTCAACTGGTACATCACGGCGAGCGAGACGAGCTTCACGCCGCCGAACCGCGACGACTACGTGTTCGGCAACTGGGAGCCGTGGTGGGGCTATCACGCGTGGGACGAGGACGAGCGCGGCGGGCGCTACAAGGCGCCGAAGGACTGGTCGCTGCAGGGCAAGACCGACGCGACCGGCGCGCACGTGCTGCACATGGACTTCCTGTCGCTGAACCCGGCGATGCCGATGGCGGTGACGGCGAACGCGAGCGTCACCGATGTGAATCGCCAGACGTGGTCTTCGTCGGCGGCGCTGATCGTGCACCCGGCGGATGACTACGTCGGTCTGAAGATGAAGCGGCCGTTCGTCGACAAGGGCACGCCGTTCGACCTCGACGTGATCGGCGTCGATCTCGACGGCAAGGCCGTCACGGGCGTGCCGATCGAGGTGAAGGCCACGCGCCTCGACTACGAGGTCAAGCACGGCAAGTACAAGCAGACGCATGTCGATCCGCAGACGTGCAGCGTGAAGAGCGCGGCCGATGCGGTGCCATGCCAGTTCAAGACCGACAAGGGCGGCCAGTACGAGGTCGTCGCGACGATCGTCGACGCGAAGGGCCGGCCCAACCAGACGAAGCTGACGTTCTGGGTGTCGGGCGGAGAGCAGCCGCCCGAGCGCGAGCTCAAGCAGGAGCGCGTGCAGCTGATCCCCGACAAGAAGGAGTACGCCGGCGGCGAGACCGCGGAGCTGCTGCTGCAGGCGCCGTTCTATCCGGCGGAAGGGCTCGTCACGTGGCGGCGCAGCGGCATCGTCCGCGTGGAGCACATCGCGATCACCGGGCCGACGGCGACGGTGAAGGTCCCGGTGACCGACGCGATGGTGCCGAACATGGGCGTGCAGGTCGACCTCGTCGGCATGGCCGCGCGCACCGACGACAACGGGCTGCCCGACGCGAAGCTGCCGAAGCGGCCCGCGTACGCGACCGGCACGATCGAGCTGCCGGTGCCGCCGAAGCAGCGCACGCTCGCCGTGAAGGTCGCGCCGGCGCTGCCGAAGGTCTCGCCCGGCGAGGCGACGAAGCTGTCGCTCGAGGTGCGCGACGCGAGCGGACGGCCGGTCGCGAATGCGGAGGCGGCCGTGATCGTCGTCGACGAGGCCGTGCTCTCGCTCACCGGCTACCAGTTCCCGAACCCCGTCGACTCGTTCTACCCCGAGCGCGGCACCGACACGCGCGACTACTACTCGCAGTCGTACGTGAAGCTCGCGCGGCCCGATGCGAACGCGCTCGCGCAGGGTGCGGCACCCGGCGGCGGAGGCCGTGCGATGGGCGGAGCCGCCGCGCCGGTGACGACTGCTGCACCGCCGCCTCCGCCCGCGCCGCCCGAGATGACGCGCGAGGAAGGCAAGATGGGCAAGAAGGACCGGTTCAACTTCGAGGCCGACGAGATCCAGGGCAACCTCAAGAAGGCTGCGCCGAGGCAACCGAGCACGGGCAGCAGCGCGCCGACGCCGATCGCGATCCGCTCGAACTTCAACCCGCTCGCCGCGTTCTCGCCGGCCGTGAAGACGGGCCCCGATGGGCGCGCCGTCGTCGAGGTGAAGATGCCCGACAACCTGACACGCTATCGCATCGTCGCGATCGCGGTCGCGGGCGAGAAGCTCTACGGCAAGGGCGAGAGCGCGATCACGGCGCGGCTGCCGCTGATGGTGCGGCCGAGCCCGCCGCGCTTCTTGAACTTCGGCGACACGTTCCGGTTGCCCGTCGTCGTGCAGAACCAGACCGACCAGCAGATGACGGTGCGCGTCGCCGTGCGCGCGACGAACGCTGCGATCACCGACGGTGCGGGCCGCGAGGTCACCGTGCCCGCGAACGATCGCGTCGAGGTGCAATTCCCGGCGGCGGCGGAGATGGCCGGCACGGCGCGGTTCCAGATCGTCGGCGAGGCGGGCGCGGCCACCGATGCGAGCGAGCTCGCGCTGCCGGTGTGGACGCCGGCGACGACCGAGGCGTTCGCGACGTACGGCGTGATCGACAGCGGCGCGACGAAGCAGCAGGTCGCGCTGCCCGAGAAGGTGATCACGCAGTTCGGCGGGCTCGAGGTCACGACCGCGTCGACGAACCTCCAGGCGCTCACCGACGCGCTCTTGTACCTCGTGCACTACCCGTACGAGTGCGCGGAGCAGCGGAGCTCGCGGATCCTCGCGATCGCGGCGCTGCGCGACGTGCTGACCGCGTTCAAGACGAAGGACATGCCGAGCGCGGCCGAGATGGAGAAGTCCGTCGCCGACGACATCGAGCACCTGTCGCAGATGCAGAACTACGACGGCGGCTACGCGTTCTGGGATCGCGGCTACCCGAGCGAGCCGTACCTGACCGTGTTCGTCACGAACGCGCTCGCCCACGCGAAGGCGAAGGGCTTCACGGTGCCGGCGGGGATGATCGAGCGCAGCAAGCCGTACCTGCGCGACATCGAATCGCACTATCCCTGGTACTACCCCGACGACGTTCGCCACGCGATCAGCGCGTACGCCCTGTACACGCGCAAGCAGCTCGGCGACCTCGACATCGCGAAGGGCCAGAAGCTGCTGCGCGAGTGGGGCGGCCCCGACAAGGTGACGATGGAGACCGACGGCTGGCTGCTCGGCCTGTTCGCGGGCGACAAGGCGGCCGCCGACGAGCGCAAGGCGCTCGTGAAGTACGCGCTGAACCACGTCAGCGAGACGGCGGGCGCCGCGAACTTCACGACCGGCTACAAGGACGGCAACTACCTGCTGCTGTCGAGCGACCGTCGCGTCGACGGCGTGATGCTCGAGTCGCTGATCCAGGAGAACAAGGATCTCGATCTGATCCCGAAGATCGTCACGGGCCTCCTCGCGCACCGCAAGGCGGGCCGCTGGCTCAACACGCAGGAGAACAGCTTCATCCTGCTCGCGCTCGACACGTACTTCCAGACGTACGAGAAGACGACGCCGGACTTCGTCGCGCGCGTGTGGCTCGGCAACGACTACGCGGGCGATCACCCGTTCAAGGGCCGCACGACGGACTACTTCCAGCTGAACATCCCGATGAAGGATGTCGCGACGCACGACAAGCAGGACCTGACGATCCAGAAGGACGGCGCGGGCCGGCTCTACTACCGCATCGGCATGACGTACGCGCCGGCGAGCCTGAAGCTCGAGCCCGCCGACTACGGGTTCGTCGTCGATCGCCGCTACGAGGCCGTCGACGATCCGGGCGACGTGCGTCACGAGAAGGACGGCACGTGGCACATCAAGGCCGGTGCGCGTGTGCGCGTGCGGCTGTCGATGGTCAACGAGAACCGGCGCTACCACGTCGCGCTCGTCGATCCGATCCCGGCGGGGCTCGAGGCGATGAACCCGGCGCTCGCCGTGACGGGCCCGATTCCGGCCGATCCGAAGGAGCAGAAGGCGCGCGGCCGCTACTGGTGGTGGATCGGTCCCTGGTACGAGCATCAGAACCTGCGCGACGAGCGCGTCGAGGCGTTCGCGTCGCTGTTGTGGGAAGGCGTCCACGAGTACAGCTACGTCGCGCGCGCGACGACGCCTGGCAACTTCGTCGTGCCGCCGCCGAAGGCGGAAGAGATGTACATGCCCGAGACGTTCGGGCGTGGTGGCAGTGACCGCGTGATCGTCGAGTAAGGGAGACACCGTGAAGCGCATCGCTCTCGTTCTGTTCGTCGTCGCATGCGGCCACAAGGATTCGTCGCCGGTCGCGCAGCCGCCGGTCGTGATGAAGCCGTACGTCATGCCGAAGGACGCGCCGGTCGGCTTGGATCTGTCGCTGTCGAACGGCAAGCAGGGCGCGCCGGCGTTCGACCACGCGAAGCTCGCACCAGCGACGAAGCTCTCCGACGCGGAGGCGCAGCAGCTGCTCTCGCGCGCACCGGCGCTGCAGATGCAGGCCGACGACCAGCAGGCGTTCGCGCTGCGGCCCGCGTCGACGCCGCCGCCGCGCACCGGCGACACGATCAAGACGACGTTCCCACCGTCGCCGTCGTCGCTGCTGCCACCGCCCGCGAGCGACGCCGGCAAGGACCTGCGCGTGCTGCGCTACATGCCGACCGGGGAGGTACCGATCGCGCCCGAGCTCAGCGTGACGTTCTCCCAGCCGATGGTCGCGGTCACGTCGCAGAGCGACGCGGCGGCGACAGTGCCGGTGAAGCTGACGCCGCAGCCGAAGGGCAAGTGGCGCTGGATCGGCACGCGCACGGTGCTGTTCGATCCGGATCCGCGGTTCCCGCAGGCGACGACGTATCAGGTCGAGGTGCCAGCGGGCACGAAGAGCGCCAATGGCGGCGTGCTGAAGGACGCCGTGAAGTTCACGTTCGAGACGCCCGCGCCGAAGGTCGTCGCCGAGTACCCCGGCTCGTACCAGCCGCAGCGCCTCGACGTGCCGATGTTCCTCTTGTTCGATCAGAAGATCGATCCGAAGGCCGTGCTCGCGAAGCTGCAGGTCACCGGTGCGAAGGGCTGGGACGGCAAGCCGCTCGCGATCCAGCTGCTCGACGGCAAGGCGATCGACGGCGACAAGCAGCTCCATGCGCTCACCGAGGCCGCGCACAAGAACGAGCAGGACGGCCGCTGGCTCGCGTTCCGCACGATGGCGCCGCTGCCGATCGACTCCGAGATCACGATCACCGTGCCGAAGGGCACGCCGTCGCTCGAGGGGCCGAACCCGACGAAGGACGTCCAGACGTACTCGTTCCACACGTACGCACCGCTGCGCGTCGAGGACACGGCGTGCTCGCCGGAGTGTCCGCCCGACTCGCCGCTGTGGTTCCGCTTCAACAACCCGCTCGACGAGGAAGGCTTCGACGAGTCGTGGGTCACCGTGAAGCCGGAGATCCCGAACGCGAAGATCATCGTGCAGGGCCAGCTCGTCGAGGTCCTGGGCCCGACGAAGCCGCGCACCGCGTACAGCGTGACGATCGGTCGCCACCTCAAGGATGACTTCGGCCAGCTGCTCGGGCGCGAGGAGAGCCACACGTTCAAGATCGGCGACGCGTACCCGACGTTCTACGGACCGAGCGGCCTCGTCGTCCTCGATCCGGCCGCGACGAAGCCGACGCTCGACTTCTTCTCGACGAACTACGACTCGCTCAAGGTCAAGCTGTACGCGGTCGAGCCGGGCGACCTGCAGGCGTTCGGCACGTACGTCGACAACCAGTGGAATCACGATCACCCGCCGGTGATGCCGGGCCGCAAGGTCTTCGACTCGCTCGTGAAGGTCCCCGGCGGCAAGAACGAGCTCGTCGAGACGCACATCGATCTCGCGCCGGCGCTGAAGGGCGGCTTCGGCCACGTCGCGGCGATCGTCGAGCCGTATCCATGGAAGGAGACGTACGACCCGCCGCGCATGATCGTGTGGGCGCAGGCGACGAAGCTCGCGGTCGACGCGCACGTCGATGGCGACTCGCTGGTGGCGTTCGCGACCGAGCTCGGCACCGCGGCGCCCGCCGCGAACGTCCAGCTCGAGATCCGCCCGTACGGCATCAAGGCGACGACCGACGACAAGGGCATGGCCACGATCCCGCTCTCGGAGTCCGCGAAGAGCGGCGCGCACTACCTTCTCGCGAGCAAGGGCGGCGACTCGGCATTCGTCGCCGAGGGGTGGAGCACCTACGGCGACTGGTACAAGCACGCGCGCGGCTCGCAGCTCGCCTGGTACGTCGTCGACGATCGCAAGCTGTACCGGCCCGGCGAGGAGGTCTCGCTCAAGGGCTGGCTGCGCATGATCGACTACGGCAAGAACGGCGACGTGGGCCCGAGCACCGTGGGCGAGGTCACGTACAAGGTGATGGACTCCGTCGGCAACCAGATCGGTCAGGGCTCGGCGAAGGTCGACGCGATCGGCGGCTTCGACACGAAGTTCACGCTGCCGAAGACACCGAACCTCGGCTACGCGCAGGTGCAGTTCGAGGCGCCCGGCAGCTCCTACTCGCATCCGATCCAGGTCGAGGAGTTCCGCCGTCCCGAGTTCGAGGTCGCGGCGCACGCGAGCGCCGAGCCGATGGTCGTCGGCGGCAGCGGCGACGTGATCGCGAGCGCGAAGTACTTCGCGGGCGGCCCGCTGCCCGGCGCGCAGGTCACCTGGTACGTCAGCGCGTCGCAGACGACGTTCACGCCGCCGAACCGCGACGACTACACGTTCGGCCAGTGGCGCCCGTGGTGGGGCTATCGCAGCTGGATCGAGGACGAGGGCGACGACGACAGCGTCAGCGCGCGCGCCGAGCACAGCCCGGGCAGCTGGTCGTGGGAGGCGAAGACCGACGGCGCGGGCGAGCACGATCTCCACCTCGACTTCAAGAGCGTCAAGCCGGCCGCGCCATACTCGGTGACGGCGAACGCGACGGTGTACGACGTCAACCGCCAGGCGCAGACCGCGTCGGCGGCGCTGATCGTGCATCCGTCGACGTACTACGTCGGCGTGAAGACGAAGCGGACGTTCGTCGAGAAGGGCTCGCCGTTCGATCTCGACGTGATCGGTGTCGACCTCGATGGCAAGGCCGTGCCGGGCGCGAAGATCGACGTGCGTAGCGTCCGCATCGACTGGGAGTACAAGAAGGGCCGCTACCACAAGAAGGAGGTCGACGCGCAGACGTGCTCGGTCGTCGCCGCGATGGACGCGAAGCACTGCTCGCTCGAGACGAAGAAGGGCGGCACGTACGAGCTCACGGCGACGATCGTCGATCCGGCGGGGCGCCCGAACGAGACGAAGATGACGTACTGGGTCGCGGGCGGTGAGGAGCCGCCGATGCGCGATGTCGCGATGGAGCGCGTGAATCTGATCCCCGACAAGAAGGAGTACACGCCGGGCAACACGGCCGAGATCATGGTGCAGTCGCCGTGGTTCCCCGCCGAAGGCGTCGTGACGTGGCGGCGCGGCGGCATGGTCAAGGTCGAGCGGATCTCGATGACCGGCCCGACGACGTCGCTCGAGGTGCCGATCACCGACGCGATGACGCCGAACCTCACGGTGCAGGTCGACCTCACGGGCATGGCCGTGCGCACGAACGACGCCGGCGATCCGGATCCGAAGCTGCCGAAGCGGCCCGCGTACGCCGTTGGCGCGCTGACTCTCCCGATCCCGCCGAAGCAGCGCGCGCTCGCCGTGATGGTGACGCCCGCGGCCGCGAAGCTGTCGCCGGGGCAGGGCACGAAGCTCACCGTCGAGGTGAAGGACGCGCAAGGCAAGCCGGTGCCCGATGCCGAGACGTGCGTCATCGTCGTCGACGAGGCGGTGCTCGCGCTCACCGGCTACCAGTTCCCCGATCCGCTCGACAGCTTCTATCCCGAGCGCGACGCCGGCACGACCGACTACTACGAGCGCGGCTACGTGAAGCTCGCGAAGCCGCAGGTCAAGACGTTCACGGCGGGGCCGCGGCGTCGCGTCTATCGCGGCGCGACCGGCGGGGCGCCCGGTGGCGGCGACATGGACGGCGCGATGGCGATGGACCAGGAGATGCCGGTCGCGGCCGCCGCGCCCGCGTCGCCCGATGCCGCCCCGCCGAAGGCCGAGAAGAAGCTCGAGGATCGCAAGGAGGCCGAGAACAAGCCGATGGAGCAGACGCTCGCGCTCGCGAAGGTCGCCGGCGGCAAGGACAGCGGCGGCCAGCAGCCGACCGCGATCGCGATCCGCTCGAACTTCAACCCGCTCGCCGCATTCGCGCCCGCCGTTCGCACGGGCGCCGATGGCCGCGCCGTGATCGACATCAAGGTGCCCGACAACCTGACGCGCTATCGAGTCGTCGCGATCGCGGTCGCCAACAGCAAGCAGTACGGCAAGGGCGAGAGCAACGTCACGGCGCGGCTGCCGCTGATGGTGCGGCCGAGCCCGCCGCGGTTCCTGAACTTCGGCGACACGTTCAAGCTGCCCGTCGTCGTCCAGAACCAGACCGATGCGCCGATGACGGTGAAGCTCGCCGCGCGCACCGCGAACGCGCAGCTCACCGACGGTATCGGCCGCCAGGTCACGGTGCCCGCGAACGATCGCGTCGAGGTCCAGTTCCCCGCGTCGGCCTTGCTCGCCGGCACGGCGCGCTTCCAGGTCGTCGGCGCAGCCGGCGATGCCACCGATGCGGCCACGTTCGAGCTGCCGGTGTGGACGCCTGCGACGACGGAGGCGTTCGCCACCTACGGCGTGATCGACAGCGGCGCGACGAAGCAGCCGGTCGCGCTCCCGGGCCGGGTCGTCGAGCAGTTCGGCGGGCTCGAGGTCACGACCGCATCGACGAACCTCCAGTCGCTCACCGACGCGATGCTCTACCTCGTTCATTATCCGTTCGAGTGCGCGGAGCAGCGGAGCTCGCGGATCCTCGCGATCGCGGCGCTGCGCGACGTGCTGACCGCGTTCAAGACGAAGGACATGCCGACCGCGGCGCAGATGGAGCACTCCGTCGACGTCGATATCGAGCACCTGTCGCAGATGCAGAACTACGACGGCGGCTTCGCGTTCTGGGATCGCGGCTATCCGAGCGAGCCGTACCTGACCGTGTTCGTGACGAACGCGCTCCAGCACGCGAAGGCGAAGGGCTTCACGGTCCCGCAGAACATCCTCGACAACGCGCGCCAGTACCTGCGCGACATCGAGAGCCACTATCCGAGCTTCTATCCGATCGAGGTGCGCCGCGCGATCAGCGCGTACGCCTTGTACACGCGCAAGCAGATGGGCGACCTCGACATCGCGAAGGGGCAGAAGCTGCTGCGCGACGCGGGCGGTCCCGACAAGCTGTCGATGGAGGCCGATGGCTGGCTGCTCGGCCTGTTCGCGGGCAACCCGAGCGTCGCGACGGAGCGCAAGGCGCTGATGACGTACGCGATGAACCACGTCAGCGAGACGGCGGGCGCGGCGAACTTCACGACGGGCTATGGCGACGGCAACTACCTCTTGCTGTCGAGCGATCGCCGCGTCGACGGCGTGATGCTCGAGTCGCTGATTCAAGAGCAGAAGGACTCGGATCTGATCCCGAAGATCGTCACGGGCCTGCTCGCGCACCGCACGCGCGGCCGCTGGGAGAACACGCAGGAGAACGCGTTCGTGCTGCTCGCGCTCGACCTCTACTTCCAGACGTACGAGAAGGTCACGCCGGACTTCATCGCGCGCGTGTGGCTCGGCAACGACTACGCGGGCGATCACACGTTCAAGGGCCGCTCGACGGACTACGCCCAGATCGACATCCCGATGAAGGACGTCGCGACGCACGACAAGCAGGACCTGACGATCCAGAAGGACGGCGCGGGCCGGCTCTACTACCGCATCGGCATGAAGTACGCGCCGGCGGATCTCAAGATCGAGCCGGCGGACTACGGCTTCGTCGTCGAGCGTCGCTACGAGGGCGCCGACGATCCCAAGGACGTGACGCGCGGCGCCGATGGCACGTGGCACATCAAGGCGGGAGCGCGCGTGAGGGTGCGCCTCACGATGGTCAACGAGAACCGGCGCTATCACGTCGCGCTCGTCGATCCGATGCCGGCCGGCCTCGAGGCGATGAACCCCGCGCTCGCGACGACGGGCCCGCTACCGCAGGATCCGGCGGAGCAACAGGCGCGCGGCGCCTACTGGTGGTGGACTGGCCCCTGGTACGAGCACCAGAATCTTCGCGACGAACGGGTCGAGGCCTTCTCTAGTCTGTTGTGGGAAGGCGTCCACGAGTACACGTACGTAGCGAGAGCGACGACGCCCGGGCAATTCATCGTTCCACCGCCGAAAGCCGAGGAGATGTACATGCCCGAGACGTTCGGCCGCGGTGGGAGCGACAGGGTGATTGTCGAGTAGTGTACGAACGTTGCGCACCGCGCACCGGTGGTGATCGCGCTACTCTCGAAGAGATGTCGAGCAGCGGCGCCGCCCAGGCCGTGTGGTGTTGCTCGACCTGCGGCGCGATCTATCACAAGGACTTCCCGCGCTGTCCCAACGACGGCGGCGAGGTCGTCGTGTCCGCGACGGACCCGATGCTCGGCAAGACGATCGGGCGCTACGTCGTCGATCGCCTGATCGGCGAAGGCGGCATGGGCCGCGTCTACGAAGCGCATCATGCGACGCTCTCGAACAAGCGCTACGCCGTCAAAGTCCTGCTCGGTGATGCGGGTGCTACGCCGTCGATGCGCAAGCGCTTCGCGAAGGAAGCGGAGAGCGCGAGCCGGCTCGTGCATCCGAACGTCGTCGGCGTGATCGACTACGGCGCGACCGACGGCGGCCTGCCGTACATCGTGATGGACTTCGTCGACGGCCGCTCCGTCGCCGAGCTGATCGAGGTCGGCCCGATCTCCGTGCCGCGCGCACTGCGCCTCGTCCGCGCGATCTGCGACGGGCTCGCGTACGCGCACGAAGCGGGCGTCGTGCATCGCGATCTCAAGCCGGCGAACATCCTCGTCGTCGACGTCTCCGGCGAGGAGACGCCGCGCATCGCCGACTTCGGCCTCGCACAGACGGTCGACGACAGCGACGTGCGTCTGACGAGCACCGGCATGGCGATGGGTACGCCCGCCTACGCGGCGCCCGAGCAGATGGCCGGCAAGCGCGTCGATCACAAGGCCGACCTCTACGCGCTCGGCATGACGCTGTTCGAGATGCTGTCGGGTGGCGAGCTGCCGTTCAAGGGCGGCCCGATGGACGTCGCGACCGAGAAGGCACACCGCGAGGCGCCGCCGTTCTCCGAGGTGTGCCCGAACATCGCGATCCCCGCTGAGCTCGAGCAGCTGATCGCAACGCTGCTCAAGCGGCGCGCGCACGAGCGCGTCGGGACTTCGGCCGAGGTGATCGCTGCGATCGATCAGATCGTGCTCGGCCTCGCGGTCGACGAGCGCGCCGCGACCGTCGTCGATCCGGGACGCGCGACGCCGCTGCCCGTCGTGGCCGCGAAGCCGCGCCGCTGGCTTGCACCCGCGCTGCTCGCCGCGGCCGCGGCGGTCGGAGGCGGGGCGTGGGTCGTCTCGTCGCATCGCGCATCGCCGCCGCCCGCACGCGCGGAGGTCGCCGCGCCCGCGGCCACGCAGGTTCCCGCCCCGGCGCCCGTGGTTGCCGCCGCGGCGGAGGTCGCGGCACCCGCGCCCGTGCCCGTGCAGCCCACGATCGCCGAGGCCGTGAAGCCGCCCACCGTCGCGAAGCCCGACGACGTCGTCGATCCGTCCGCGCCGGCGCCCGCGCACGTCGCGAAGCCCGCACCCACGCGCCCGCACAAGCACGACAAGGCACGCAGGTCGCTCGCGCAGAGCGCGCACGCTGATC
>CAYUNM010000008.1:55439-62977 GCA_964446175.1 uncultured Kofleriaceae bacterium | reverse complement strand
CGAAGTCCGCGGTCGTCGCGCAGGCGGTTGTGCCGCCGGTCGCGCAGCCCATCGCGCCGGTCGTCGTCGCGCCGGCGCCGGTGCCCGCGCCTCCGGCGCCCACGCCGCTGCCGATCCACGCCGCGATCGCCGCGGTCGATGTCCATGGCTCGCTGCCGGCGGCGGACGTGCGCCGCGCCGTCGAGCGCGCGCTCCCCGCGATCGAGCACTGCTCGCCGGCGGCCGCCCAGAACGTCGTCGCGCAGCTGACGATCGGTGAGGACCGCCGGGCCGAGGGCGTGCGTGCGAGCGGCGGCACGGCGGCGAGCTGCGTATCGTCGGCGCTGTCGAGTGTTCGCACCGAGAGCGCGCCGGACGTCGGCGAGGTCGAGGTCACCGTTCACGTGAAGTTCGCGGAGCAGCGATGATCCTCGTGGCCTTCGCGGTGCGATGATGATCCTCGTGATTTCCGCGGAGCCACGATGATCCGAGCTCTCGTCGTGCTCGCGCTGGTCGTGGGCACCGCGCGCGCGCAGGCGGACGTGCAGCGCACGCTCGCCGGCTCCTTGCAGCTCGACTACCTCGCCGTGCCGACGGAGTCGCACCCGGCGGCCTACACGTTCGACGCGACGACCGTCGAGCTGTCGCTGAAGATGTCCGTCGACTTCTCCAAGAACGCGTCGGCGACCGTGAAGGCGTGCTTCGCGTGTCACGGGTTCGAGGCGGCGGCCGCGTTCGTCGATCTGCGCGCCGCCGACGAGCTTCGCGTGCGCGTCGGGCGCATGACGCCGTCGTTCGGCAGCTTTCCGGAGCGCTACGATCCGGCGAACCACCGCACGAGCGACAAGCCGCTGCCCTACGACATGGGCCGCATGCTGCACAAGAACGACTGGAACGAGGGCGTGCTGCCCGCACCGTGGGTCGACAACGGCATCGAGGTCGGCGGCACGCACTTCTTCGACGATGGCCGCATCGACTACGCGGTCTACGCGCTCTCGGGGCCGAAGGCTGATGCGGGCTCGACCGACTTCGACTTCGTGCGCTCGCACACGCCGGCGCAGTACTACGTCGACAACAACTCGGAGCCGATCGTCGGCGCGCGCATCTCGGGCACGCTCGAGGCCGACGAGCTCACCGCGACGCTCGGCGCCTCGGCGATGGCCGGTCACTACGATCCGGACCGCAAGCTCGCGTTCGAGATCGGCGGCGCGGACCTCGTGACGAAGGTCGAGGGCGTGACGGTGCGCGCGGAGTACCTGGTGAGGCGCACGCAGATGGACCTCGGCACGAACCCGACGATGAGCTTCAAGCCCGGACCCGACGGCACGTTCGACGACACGTTCAGCAAGCACGGGTTCTACGTCGAGAGCGAGGTGCCGGTCGGCCCCGTCGATCTGATCGCGAGGTTCGATGGCCTGCGCCGCATCGGCAACGTGCCGATCTCGAGCCCGCTCGCGTATCACGCGTCGATCACGCGCTACACGGCGGCGACCGCCGCGCGCATCACCGCGAACGTGCGGCTCAAGGCGAGCCTCGAGTACTACCAGTTCAGCGATTTTCCCGACGAGCTCGCGCTACACCTCGGCGTCGCGACGCCTTTTTGATAGGTTCGCGCCGTGTCCGTGGTCTTCATCGACGGTAATGACCTGCGCGCGGCGGAGATCAGTCAGATCGTCCCCGCGCTCGATCTGCGCGTCGAGGCGCTCCAGACGGGCTTCGCGACGAGCGCGCCCGAGCCCGAGCACAAGGCGCGCGACAAGGTGCTCGCGCACCAGGTCACCGCGGCGTGCTTCGCGGAGGCCGTCGATCTGACGACGATGGATGGCAAGAGCCTGCGCCTCGAGCTCGACAGCGAGAACGAGAACCGGTTCTGCAAGTGGTGGCGCGAGACGCCGGCGCAGATGCAGCTGCGGATCGCGTTTCGCCGCGCGGGAGACTCGGAGATCCACGTTGTCTCCGCGACGTGCCAGGGCCGCATCGCCGACAAGCCGTTCGGCCCGCTGATCCTCGGCTGGGACCGCCTGTTCGTCCCCGACGACTACGACCACACGCTCGCCGAGCTCACCGCCGCGGGCGAGGTCGTGCCGTTCCGCCGCGACGCGTACACGCAGGTCGCGAAGGCGCTGGGCATCGCGTAGCGGTCGCTCGACGACCGCGCGACGTGGCTCGTCGATGTCGGCGAGCCGCGCTCGCTAGCGTAGACAGCGCAGCGCATCGCGATCGCGCGGCAGCTTCGCGAGACGCGCCACGCCGACGGTGCCGAGCGCCGCGGTTCCGGCCGCCGGATCGTCGGCGCACAGCAGGCGCGCGGCCGCGAGCGCGACGTGCGCATCGGCATCGGTCGCGACCGTCCGCGCGAGCGCGGGCCGCAGCGCGGGATCGACGGGACGCGGCTGCAGATCGATCGCCTCCGCGCGCACGAGCGGATCCGGATCGGCGAGCAGGGGCTGCAGCGCGAAGCCGCCGAGCGCCTGCGCGGTCTCGAGCGACGCGAGCCGGACCTCGACGACGTGGTCGGCGTTCGCCGCGATCGATGCGAACCGCTCACGCCACGCCGCGAGATCCTCCGCGACGAGATCGTCGGGAAGGTCGTGCTCGGCGATCTCGCGCGCGATCGTGTGGGCCGCGCGTGCCGCCGGGATCGCGACGCGGCGATCGGCCGACGCGGAGAGATCGGCGAGATCGGGCAGCAGCTCCGCGCGGTCCTCCGTCGCCGGCGCGGCCGCGATCGCGGCGAGCCGCGTGGTGCGCGCCTTCGCGGCGAACGCCTGCTCGACGACCGCCGGACCGGCGAGCGCACCCTGGCGCATGGCTTCGTCGAGGTCGCCGCGCTCGAACGCCGCCGTCATCGAGGTGATCCCGGCCGCGAGCAGCAGCAGCTTCACCTCGCCACCGTAGCAAAAACGCGGAGAAAAAATTGACAGGCTGGCTGGGCGTTCAGTACCGTCATTCCGTTCAGTACTGGAAGGTGGACATGGCCGAAGCACTGACCCAGCGCCAGCGCGAAATCCTCGATTTCATTTCTGCTTCGATCATGG
The DNA here is from genome assembly GCA_964446175.1 of uncultured Kofleriaceae bacterium. Lineage (GTDB taxonomy): Bacteria > Myxococcota_A > Polyangia > Haliangiales > Haliangiaceae > JABFXX01. Next base: position 59,960 of record CAYUNM010000008.1, on the reverse strand, counting down.
AGCGCGGGTTTCCGCCCACGCTGCGCGAGATCGGCGAGCACTTCAGCATTCGCTCCACGAACGGAGTGAATGACCATCTCAAGGCGCTCGAGAAGAAAGGTCACCTGCGCCGCGAGGATCTCAAGTCGCGCGCGATGCGTCCGGTGCTGCCGGATGGCTCGGGCGAGCTGGTCCCGATGCGCCGCCCCGCGATGGGCACCGGCGGCGTCGAGGTCGTCAGCGACTCGGATGACATGGCGGAGATCCCGATCCTCGGGCGTGTCGCCGCGGGTCAGCCGATCCTCGCCGTGGAGCAGGCGACCGATACGGTGAAGGTCGACCGCGTGCTGATCGGCGGCCACCGCGAGGTGTTTGGCCTCAAGATCGTCGGCGAATCGATGATCGAGGACGGCATCTTCGACGGCGACTACGTCTTCGTGAAGAAAACCCCGAGCGCGAAGACCGGCGAGATCGTCGTCGCCATGATCGAGGGCGAGGCGACCGTGAAGCGCTACTTCCCGGAAGGCGACCGGATCCGGTTCCAGCCGGCGAACTCGAACATGCAGCCGATCATCGTGCGGCGAGCCGACTTCAAGAGCGTCGATATCATCGGCGTCGTCGTCGGCGTGTACCGGAAGCTCTGACCCCGCTCGTCGGGGGCGGATTTGCGCGGGGATGCGGGGCGGGACTGGCGCGCTACGGGCGCCGTCGCAGGTGATGCCCGAAGTGGTAGGATCGGGGCGGTTCGGAAAGCCCTGACTCACCGGGTATTGCTGAGCATTTCGGGCAACGGCAATCGCCGTGTCGTATGTCAAACTGGGGCCCAGGTGGCCCGTATCCGCGCATATCGCAGCCGATGGCTGTGGGTACCCGCGACGGCCGCCTCTGTGGTCATCGTGGCGGGCATCCTCACGGGCTACGAGCTCACGCGTAAGGCGCCGCTGCCCATGCTCACGATCCGTCTGCTCGACGGCGCATCGGAGTGGGATTACGGCGGAATCGACACGACGCCCGCGGATCGCACGTCGCTGACCGTCGCGACCGGCGAGCAGGAGAAGGTCGAGATCACGACCGCCGCGGGCACGCTCGTCGCGGCGCCGGGCCAGCAGGTGTTGCTGCCGAACACGAAGCAGCACGTGAACGTCACGATCACCGCGCGCGACGGCTCGGTGTGGACGCGCGGTCTCGATCTCGAGCCGAAGAAGCAGGCCGTGCTGACGGCCACGTACACGCCGAGCCGCGGCCAGGTGCTCGTCACGCGTGTCGGCGATTCCGCGCCATTGGTGCGCTGCTCGACGCCGCGCTGCGTGGTCCCGCTGCTTCCCGGCACGCAGGTGCAGCTCTCCGCGCTCGTGAACGAGGGCGCGACGTTTGCGGGGTTCAAGCAGTACCCGATGCGCACGCCGGGCCCGCTCGTGCCGTACCTCGGCGATCCGCTCGCCGACTGCAAGCCCGACCTCGACGGCAAGAAGTCGATCCGCGAGTGCGGCGTGAAGATCGCGCTCGATACGGAGGTCGGCGTCGAGTTCGGCAAGGAGCCGGAGCGCGTCGATGTCGCGTTCGCGGATCCGGCGCAGCTCGACAAGCTGATCAAGCCGCTGACGCCGCCGCCTCCGCCGCCGCCGATCGATGCGGAGAAGCTCGAGGAGAAGCCGCCGCAGGTCGCGATCGAGAAGCCGAAGCCGCCGCCGCAGATCAAGCCGCTGCAGCCGCCGCCTCCGCCGCCGCCCGAGCAGAAGAAGCCGCCTCCGCCCGTGCAGCCGCCGCCGGCGATGACGATGGTCGAGGTCAAGGACGACAAGAACGTCAAGGACAAGGCGCCCGACGACGCGAAGATGCTCTCGGACAAGAACCGCGACGTCGCCGAGGAGACGCGCGCGACGAAGACGAACCTCGACAAGGAGAGCGAGGGCAAGTCCGACGCCTCCAAGGAGAGCAACGACACGACCTCCGCCGAGATCGGCGGCCCCGACGACAAGATCCGTCAGCTCGAGGAGACGCAGTCCTCGACGGACAAGCACCTCAAGGAGACCGATCACTCCGGCGAGAAAGAGGTCGCGAAGGGCGTGATCAAGGGCAACGAGGGCGAGAACGGCGAGAACGGCGAGGGCGATCAGACGCCCGGAATCCTGTCGATGCGCGGCATCGGCGGGCGCGGCGCGCTCACCGAGCAGGGCGACGGCAAGAAGAAGGGCAAGCAGGGCCTTCCCGGGCTGAACACCGACATGGCGTTCAACGACTACGAACGCATCATGGGTCACGAGAAGGTCGACGAGGAGCGGCAGGTCGCGGCGCGCAAGATGTCGTCGAAGAAGGGCCGCTGGGAGCGCAAGCTCGACGCGATCAAGAGCTCGCTCGAGAACTTCGTTCCCGACGTGCGGCCGGGCAACCAGACCGCGCTCAAGACGCGCGCGCATCCGTTCGCGCTGTACGTCGCGCGCATGCACCGCCGCATCCACGAGCTGTGGGGCTTCGGCTTCCTCGAGGATCTCGACAACAAGGCCGCCGACTATCCGCTCAACGATCCGAACCTGTGGGTGAACCTCGAGATCTCGGTCAACCCCGACGGCAGCCTGCACAAGGTGACGATCGCGAAGACCTCCGGCAAGACCGAGTTCGATGTTGCTGCCGTCGACACCGTGATCTCGGCGGGCCCGTTCGAGGCGACGCCGGAGACGATCCGCTCCGTCGACGGGCGCATCTACCTGCGCTGGGGCTTCTATCGCAACTGGCGCCAGTGCGGCACGTTCAACGTCGAGCCGTACATCCTCACCGAGGTGCCGGATGACGGCGGGCAGGGCGCGCTCGACGACGGCGCGATGGTCGCGAACGTGGCCCACGTGCCGGGCAAGAAGAAGCACGGCCCGGTGCCGACCGGCGACAAGCCCGTCACGCCCGACGACGGCCTCGCGAAGCAGAAGGTGAACCCCGACAGCGAGGTCACCGACAAGCAGGCGCTGTTCGCGGCGAACCTGTGGGTGAGCGCGTTCGCGACCGCGCAGGTCGACAAGCTGGTGAAGTACTCGACCGTCCCGTTCTATGCGGGTGGTCAGGTCGCCGCGAGCTCGCAGGGCGACCTCAAGGAGATGTACAGCGGGCTCGTCGTCGAGAGCGGTCCGATGAAGGACTGGAAGCTGCTGACGTCGAGCGAGTACGCGGCCGCATCGAACGGTGGATCGCTGCCCGAAGGCAACGTCGTCTTGCAGGTGCGTACGGCGAAGGAAGTCTTCGCGGTCGTGCTGACGAAGACGAAGTCGGGCGACTACCGCGCGACGCAGATGGCGCGCTAGCGGCCGCAGCGACACGAGCGGCTAGCGCGCGGGCGATCGCGCGCCTACGTCGCCGCGACGACCTTGAGCACCTTCGCAGCGAACAGGCCCTTGGGGCCCTGCTGCTCTTCGTACTCCACCGTCTGGCCTTGGTTGAGCGTACGGAACCCATCGCCGGCGATCGACGAGTAATGGACGAAGACGTCCTTCCCGTCATCCTGCCGGCTGATGAAGCCGTAGCCCTTGGCATCGTTGAACCACTTCACGGTACCGAGCGCCATCTTTACTGCCTCCTCCAACGTCGCGACCACCCCAACGGGCCGCGCAGTTCTTCTTTGACCATCCGCCGCGTCGACGCTCAACAGGAATTTCAGAGAAAGCGACCGCGCTCTGCAAATGTTCACTTACGTGGAAACGCCGAAAAGAACACGAGTAACGGGGACCACGAGACTGGAAAAGAACAACGCCATCTCATCGTGCGTTCAAGCGAAGCATGAGGCGCCTCGTCCCCGTGCTGCTCGCCATCGGCTGTAGCCACGATGTAGAGCGCGACGCGGTGACGGCGCCGGCACGGCCCGCTGTCCTCGCGGCGGCAGCACCCGCGGCGCACGGCGCGCCACATGCTGGGTCGATCCGCGAGGTTAGTGTGACCGACGCGGGCGACGCGGCGCTGACGATCGATGATGCAGGAACGATCCGGCTGTGGCCGACGCTCGATGGGACGCGCGAGCCGATCCCGGTCGTGGCGCCGGCTGCCGCGCGCGCGGCGCTGGTCCGTGATGGCGACGGGCTAGTCGCGGCGCTCCTCGACGACGCCGGGAGTGCGCATCTGTTGCGTTTCGCCCGTGGCGGAGTGCTCGCCGGGAAGGCGGAGGTTTCCGGAGACGTCCGCATCGAGCAGGTCGTGGCGAGCCGGGGCCAGCTGCTCGTGCGGCGCGCGGATCAGTCGATCGAGCTCGTCGACGCGCGCGGCGAGATCGCAGGGCGGATCGTCGCCGATCCCGGCGAGCGCATCGCGGCGATCGCGGCGCGCGGCGACGTGGCGCTCGCGGTCATCGCGGAAGGCGACGGCACCGCGAAGACGATGCGATGGATCGCCCGCGCCAACGGGCTCGCGTGGGGCGCACGCGTGACGCTTCCGATGGCGGTGGCGGCGGACAGCGTGGCAATCGCGGCAAGCGGCTCGCGGCCGCGGAGGCGAAGTCGCGCGCGCTGATCGTGTTCGATCTCATCGCTCCCCGCCGCGAGGCTCTCGTCGCTCCCCGCCGCGAGG
>CAYUNM010000008.1:14380-55339 GCA_964446175.1 uncultured Kofleriaceae bacterium | reverse complement strand
TGCAGGTGGCGGCGGACGAGCCGGTGGGCTTCGTCGATGACACGCACGCGGTCGTCATGGGCACGCAGCCGCGCTGGTGGATCGCGGCGAGCGAGCCGCGGCCGGATCCGTGGGCCGCGACGACACCGGTGAATCCCGCGACGTCGGTCGGTGCGGCCGGTGGTGGCCTCGTCGTGCTCGGTCACGGCAGCGGGCTCGAGCTCGCGACGCCCGCGCGCACGCGCTACCTCGGCTGGCAAGACATCGGCGCGCAGACCGCCGCATTCCAGGACGGTCGCATCGTCGTCACGTTCGGGCCGTCGCGGCTCGCGTGGCTCGATGACGCGCTCGTCGAGCACAGGCGTGCCGAGCTGACCAGCACGGCGACGCACGTGCAGGCCCTCGACGAGCATCATGCGGTTTACGCGTGGCAGGTCAGCGACGAGCAACACGTCGAGATCGTCGATCTCGATCATGCCGACCATCTCGCCGCGATCGGCTCGTTCAAGACGATCAGCCGCTTCGACTACGAGCCGCGCACGCACGTGCTCGGAATCGGCGACGGCGTCGTCGAGCATCGCTGGGCGCTCGATGTCGCGACGCTGGCCGCGAAGAGGTTGCCCGACGTGACGGTGCCGGCGAACGCCTCGACGGTACGGCTCGTCGATCCCGCGAACGCCGATGGCGCCGAGGTGATCGCGGCGAGCTACGACGGCGAGGTCACGCGACTGCCCGGCGGCAAGACGAAGAAGCTCCCGGGATTCGTGATCGCGGTCGACGAGGGCGGGCACGTCTTCACGCGCGACAACACGAGCGCCTGGTATCGCGACGGGGCGGTGTTCACGGCGGCGAGCGCCGACCTGCCGGTGCCCGATCACGCGGGCAAGCTCGTCGCGAGCATCGGCGCGAGCGGGTTGCGGCTGCTCGACGGCAACGCCGAGCGCTGGAAGGCGCCGATCTGGGGCGTGTACAGCGCCGCGTTCTCCGACGACGACACGAAGCTGCTCGTGCGTGCGATGGGCGGCCTCGTGATGATCGATGTCGCGAGCGGCGAGCGCCTCGCGACGGCGTGCGGCTGGAGCTTCGGCCTGTTCGACAAGCCGACCGCGAGCGCGACGGTCGGGCAGGGATCGGTGTGCGAAGATGACGAGCGATGAGCGCGCCGGCGTGGTCGCGCTGGCACGCGTGTCGCTAGAAGCGAGCCACCAGACTCGCGCCGAGCGCGATCGCGAAGCGCGTGCGATCGACGCCGTCGACGACGAGGTAGCCGCCGCTATCGAGCGCGATGCCGAGCGGGCCGACGATCGTGATCACCGTGCGTAGCCCGCCGCCCGCCATCGGCGCCTTCTGGTCGAGATCGAAGCCAACATCGCCGTGGAAGTCGATGACGAGCCGCGGGCGGGCGGCGGCGGCCTCGTACACGAGACCCGCGGCGAGGATGCCGTGATGATCGCCGTTGAAGTGGCGCCACGCGACGAGCCCGCCCCACCGGCTGTACGGCTCGACATCCGCCTCGAGCTCGAACCGCTGGCGATCGCCGCCATCGCCGGTCAGCAGCAGCGCCGAGCCGCCGCCGATGCTGCCGTGCAGCGGGCGATCCGCGTACGCGGTCGCCGCGACGAGCAGCAACGCGAGGCTACGCCACATCGATGCGGCCGGCCGTCGTGACGCTCGTGCCGGGCGCGAGCTCGTGCGCCGCGAGCACGGCGACCTCGGGCAGCTCCGGCTCGAGCAGCGTGCGCAGGTGACGACGGATGTCGCCGCTGACGAGGATCACGCCGGTCTGGAGCTTGCCGCGCACGGCCGCGACGATGTCCTGCGCGATCGCCGGCTCGAGCGCGAGCACCGGCGCGCCATCGCGGCGATCGATCGCGCTGCGCACCGCATCCTCGATCATGCCATCGACGGTGTAGACCGCGAGCTGACCGCGCGGCGCCCAGCGCGCGCTGATCTGCCGGCGCAGGTGGCCGCGTACGTGCTCGACGAGCGCCGCGACATCCTTCGTCTGCGGCGCGAGCGCGATCGCCTCGAGCACGCCGCCGAGATCCTCGACGGGAACCTGCTCGCGTGCGAGCTGGCGCACGACCTCGGTGAGGGCAGGGAGCGTCACGAGCTTCGGCACGACCTCGCGCACGAGCACCGGCGCATGCGCCGCCGTCTTGTCGACGAGTGCCGCGACGCGGTCGACCCCGAGCAGCTCGGGCACGAGCGCGGCCAGCGCGGCGGGCAGGTCGCTCACGGTTGCGGGCCACGCGACGGGCGTACCGTCGATCGCGATCACGAGCTCGTCGCCTCTCGCGAGCGCCATCGGCGGCAGCTCGACGCCGGTGCGCCGCGCGACCTCGGCTCGGATCTCCGCGAGCCTCAGCGCGCGCGGATCGGGTGCGCGCAGCGACAGGCGAGGGCCGCGCACGCGATCAGCCCCCGGCTCGTCGAGCATGTCGCGCTTCGGCTGCCCGCGTACCGCGAGCACGGCCGCCACGGCGGCGACGGCACCGAGCACGAAGAACGGCGCGAGAGGCAGCCCCGGCACGAGCGCGAGGCCGATCAGCAGGATCGCGACGCCCGCGAGCGCGCGCGGCGACAGCTGCCCGCCGAGGTCCTCGCCGAGCGCGGCATCTCCCGTGGCGGCGACGCGCGTGACGAGCATCCCCGACGCGACCGCGACGAGCAGCGACGGGATCTGCGCGACGAGCCCGGCGCCCACGCTGAGCAGCGAGTACGTCTTCACGGCCTGCGCGGCCGTCATGCCGCGGCTCCCCACGCCGATGACGAGCCCGCCGACGAGGTTGATGACGACGATGACGATCGCCGCGATCGCGTCGCCCTTGACGAACCGCATCGCGCCGTCCATCGCGCCGTAGAGCTGTGATTCGCGCTCGAGATCGCCGCGCCGCCGCCGCGCCGTCTCCGGATCGATCGCACCCGCGCGCAGCTCGGCGTCGATCGCCATCTGCTTGCCCGGCATCGCATCGAGCGCGAACCGCGCCGCGACCTCCGCGACGCGCTCCGCACCGCGCGCGACGACGATCAGCTGCACGATCGTGATCACGGCGAACACGACGAGCCCGACGACGAGGTTCGCCGCGACCACGCTCGTGCCGAACGCCCGCACCACGCTGCCCGCATCCGCATCGGCGAGCACGAGGCGCGTCGTCGAGACCTCGAGGCCGACGCGGAACAACGTCGTGACGACGAGCAGCGTCGGGAACGACTGAAAGCTCATCGGCTTCGGCGTGAACAGCGCCGCCATCAGCAGCGCGACCGCGATGCCGATGTTCAGCGTCAGCAGGCCATCGAGCAGCGGCCGCGGCAACGGCACGATCAGCATCACGACGACCGCGACGACCAGCGCCGCGATCGCGACCTCGGGCCACCTCTTCACCTAGACCTCCTCGATCTCCGACGGGTCGAGCTCGATCGCATCGTCCGCCACGCTGTCCTTCGGTCCGCCGAGGTGCCGCACGAGCGACAGATGGATCTGGCTGCGGATCATGCGCAGCACGCTGTCGAGCTCGCTCGCCGGCAGCTTGAGGCGCGCGCGCAGCGTGTCGAGCGTCTGCTTGACGAGCTGCTCCTTCGCCTTCTCGATCCAGCGAAACGCCGTCACGCGATGCACGCGATAGATCGCGCCGATCTCGTCGATGTTGAGCCCGTCGACGTGGTGGTAGCGCAGCAGCGTCTGCTCGCGCGCGCCGAGCTGCCCGAGCGCCTCCGCAAACGCCGCGCGAAACTCGTTCGCGTACGTCCGCTTCATGTACTCGACCTCGGGATCATCCGCCGAGATCGCGTGCTGCGCGATCAAATGATCGTCGTCGACGAGCACCTCGCGCTTGCCCTTGCGGAGCTCGTTCAGGCACGTGCGCACCGCGACCGATCTCACCCACCGCCGCAGGTCGCCGCGTCCACCGTACTCGCTGATCTTGCCCGCGCTGGTCGGCGCCCCGGCCGTGCCGCCGCCGACAAACAGCCGCTGCCGAACAAGCTGCTTCACATCCTTGAGCCGGCTGTCACCGACGCGCATTCGCGCGAGCGCGATATCGACCTCGCGCATGTAGTCGCGATCGAACGCCGCGATCGCAGCCGACAGACCGCGCGCACACGCACACGCCAGATACAGGTCGGTCGGCCGAAGCCCATCCAGCGCTGCATCCGCCATCTCTGCCGTGAGCTGCCGCGCGACGAACTCGACGAGCTGCCGCGGCTCGATCGCGAAATCCGGCCACGCCGCACGCCCTTCGGCGACCAGCGACCACAGCCTGCGATCGAGGTCGCCGATGCTCTCGAGCGCCGGCCGCACCGCCGCCGGGGCGGCCTCGAGGAACGGGCGCACGAGACTCTCCGTGGTCACCATCACGGATTAGGCCACTGCAACGCCCGATTGGTCAAACTACATGTGACCAGCTATGATCTCGTCGACGGATGGAGCCCAACCGCAAGGTCCGCAAGCAGGGGCTCGAGCACTTCATCAAGTTCGTGCGCGAGCTGCCGTCCCCCTCGCCGCAGGCGATGTTCCAGGCGCTCCACGAGCTCGGCTATCGCGGCCAGGAGCACGCGCGACGCGCGCTCTGCCTGATGGCCTACCGCCACGTCAAGCGCATCAAGCGCATCTACGTCGACGGCATCGATCGCGCCGAGCTCCCCCGCAAGCAGAACTTCCTGTTCGTCGGCCCGACCGGCTCGGGCAAGACGTTCCTCGTCGAGAGCCTGTTCGGCAAGATCCTCAAGCTCCCGACCGCCCTCGTCGACATCACGACCTACTCCGAGACCGGCTACGTCGGCCAGGACCCGTCGACGATCCTCACGCGCCTGCTCCACACCGCCGACGAGAACCCGATGCTTGCCTCGATCGGCATCGTCTGCCTCGACGAGTTCGACAAGATCGCCTCCGGCCAGAACAACGCGATCTTCGCCGGCGCCGGCACCACCAAGGACGTCACCGGCATGGGCGTCCAGCGCGAGCTGCTCAAGATGCTCGAGGCCAGCGAGGTCGTCGTCCCGCTCGACCTGACCCACAGCTCCTACGCCGACCACGTCGTCATGTCGACGGCCGACATCGCGTTCATCGCCGCGGGCGCGTTCTCCGGCTTCCAGCAGATCGCCCACCGCCGCGCGATGCGCGACTCGATCGGCTTCGGCCGCGAGCAATCGACCTCCGCCTCCGACCCCGAGGCGATCGCCGTCGACTTCACGGCCGACCAGGTCGAGAACGTCGCCAACTTCCAGGCCTACGGCTTCCTGCCCGAGCTGGTCGCTCGCTTCACGCGCGTCGTCCCGTTCAAGGCGCTCGACGCCGACACCCTGAAAGACATTCTCCGATCCGACGTGATCTCCCGCATGGCCCGCGAGTTCAAGCTCGAAGGCTTCGAGCTCACGGTCACCGAAGAAGTCCTCGATCACATCGTCGGCGACGCGCTCAAGCGCGAGACAGGCGCGCGCGGCCTCGCGTCCACCCTCACGCGCAGCCTCGAGGACGTCGCCTTCGGCTCGTTCGGCGTGGAAGCCGGAGGTGAGGTCCGCGTGATCATGCGCGACGACGACATTGCCGTCGAGATCGATTGAATTTTCAGCTCCTCCCGGGCGTCATACGTCCCATGAAGCTCCCGGCCGCCGCCCTCGCGCTCGTCGCCACCGCCGCCTCCGCCCACGCCGACTCCAAGGCCTGGACGACCGCCAAGACGAAGCTGCCCGGCGGCCTGGTCGCGGTCTTCGGCATCAACGTGGGCGCGATCAAGTCGAGCGCGCTCTACCAGCAGTTCGTCCCGATGCTCGAGGCCAAGGCCGGCAAGGCCAAGGACCACCTCGACAAGATCAAGACGACCTGCAACATCGACCTCACCGGCACGCTCGACTCCGTCGTCGTCGGCATGACCGACGACGAAAAGGGCGTGATCATCGTCGCCCTCAAGGGCACGAACCAGAAAGACCTCGAGACCTGCGGCCAGAAGGTCGCCAAGTCCGAAGGCAAGACGCTCTCGATCACCAAGGACGGCGCCGTCACCAAGTACTCCGGCATGGGCGAAGACGACGCCTACGTCCGCTGGTTCTCCAAGGACACGCTCGCGATCGCCGAGGACAAGGACTCGCTCGCCAAGCTCACCGGCGGCGGCATCGCGAAAGACGTCCTCGCGACCGACGCCACCAAGGTCAACACGAACGCCGCCGTCTGGGTCGCCGTCAACAAGACCAAGGACATCGAGGACCTCAAAGGCAAGATGACGGGCGGCTACGGCACGCTCGACCTCAAGGGCGGCAACCTCGTCGTCGACGCCCACATCGTCCTCGACTCGCCCAAGACCGCCGCCGAGGGCGTCAAGCAGGGCCAGACCCAGCTCGACCAGATCAAGAAGTCGGGCCAGGTCCCCAAGCAGTTCGCCCCGATGCTCGACTCGATCAAGCTCTCGTCGAGCGGCGCCGAGCTCGTCGCCAAGGCCCAGGTCGCCGAGACCGACCTCGCGAGCCTGATCCAGATGGCCGCGCAGTTCGCGAAGTAAGCGTCGCGACGCGAGTCACACGACAACGAGCTCGCGATGCACGCGCGCGCGAGCTACTGCGGACTCGTCCACACGCGCCGGCCCTCACCGAGCCGCAGCGTCTGCCCGGGCAGCGCCCACACCTCGCTGATCCCGTGCCCGACGCTGCGCACCTTCCCGCGCGCGAACCGGTCGACGATGCCCTGCACGTTGACGCCGAGCCCCAGGTAGTAATCCTGGTACGGGTCGTACATCCGCGGCATCGGCGCCGGTGAGTAGCCGCGCGACTCGAACCCGCCGACGACGTCCACCCACTGCGTCCACCACAGCGCCTCGCCCTCGCTGGCGAGCGGCGCGAGATGCACGGCGAGCTGGAACGTCATGCCGCTGTAGTCCTGCGTGAAGTCGATCCCGTCGCCGCGCGACCACGGATGCGCGCGCCACAGCTTCCGGAAGTCGGGCGAGGGCCACCAGCTCATGCGGAAGTCGAGCAGGCGATCGACCGCCGGCAGGTTCTCCATCGCCACGCCGAGCGCCGCGCCCGCGACATCCATCGCCATGTCGCCGACCTCGAACCCCCAGATGTGGCCATCTTTCACCTCCTGCATTGCGAACAGCGTCTCCGCGATCCCACCCGCGACCAGGCTCGACGGCAGCCGCCGCCAGCCGCCCGCGACGAGCAGCTCCGTCGTTCCGCGCACCATCACGTAGTTCGCCCACGCGTGCCCCCACTTGTCCGCGCCGCCCGCGTACTCGCGCAGCGAGAACGGCTGCTCGTGCGCCCAGTCGGGTGTCTCGAAGAAGAACGGCTTCTGCGCCGCCCCGTGAAACCACGCGAGCCACGCGTACGTCCCGACGACGCCATACACGCCCGCGACGCTGATCGCGCTGACGCGCTTGTCGAACCAGCTCGCATTCACCTCGGCGTCCGCACCACTGCCGTTGCCATCGGCGGCCGCGATGCGCGCGACGAGCACGAGGCACACAGCGAGCTTGGTCAAGGAGTCCATACGAGCGACGCGATCGCACCTACGTTCTCACGCCTGTCCCCGACGACAAACCCCAGATGCTCGACGTGCTCGATCCACGCGCGCCCATCGACGACCAGCCCGGGGCGGATCGGGACCTCGGTGTTGGCGCCAAGGCGAAATCGCCACTCCGCCACGCCGCGCGTCTCGTGCAGGATCGGCCCATCGACGACGAACACATACGTGTCGCTCGAGAACCGCACGACCTCACCCCACGGCCGCACGAGCCCGCGCTGCGCGCCCGCATACACGCTCTGCGCATCCGGCCCGAGCGGGCTCCCCACGACCCGCCCCGCATTCGTGAACCCGGTCACGCGCGGCGAGTGCTCCTGGCTCCGCACGCCGGTCTTCTGCCACTCGACGACCACGTCGCGGTTCGCGAACCCGACGACATGATCGGCGTCGTAGCGCAGCGCATCCGCGAAGTGCTTCCGCCAGTCCTCGAACATGATCTCGTAGTACAGCCGCGCGCCGCCAAACCCAGCAATGCGCCACGTCACGTCCGCGCCCACCCGTCGGTTGCTGCTATCCGTCGGCCCCGCGCTCGCATCGCGCCGCCGAAAATGCTCGAGCACGAAGTCCACGAACCCGAAGCCGGGTGCGCCGTCGCCGTCGAGCTGCAGCAGCTGCATCGCCCCGACGGACACACTGCGGAAATCAAGTTGCCCACGCACGATGCTGACGAGCGCGCCCGGATACGTCTGCGGATCGCGCAGCCGGCCGAGCACGTACGTCCCGCTCGCGACCCCCACGCGCGCATCCACACGCACCTGATCCAGCGGCACCGCATTGTCCCCCCAGCCGACCTGCGTGCGCCCCGGGCCGAGCACGAGCACGTCGCGCCCGACCGTCGCCGAGAAGCCGCCAACCGCGGCATCGAGATGCAGCCGGTCGACATCGAAGCCCGTACCGTAGCGGTCGGTTCCGGCGCGCAGCCGCAGCCGCGACGCCGCCGTGACCCACGCCCCGTAGCCGGCACGAGTATCGACCTCGCCGAACAGCCCGGCGCCGTCGCCGCACGGCCGCCCTTCCTCATGCTCGCACGACAGCGCCACGTTCCCGACAACATCGCGCGGCCGCACGGGCGTCGAGTACGGCCGATCGTCCTCGGAGGCTGCGCTCAGGAACAGCGCCGCACGATCGATCCACCGAACCCACGGCTCGTCCGCGGGCTGCGCAGTCGCCGTGCGAGCGACCGCAACCACGAGGACGAGAGCCGCGCGCATTCACCAGCTCGACAGCGCGCTGCGCTTCCAGGTGTTCGCCGCGATGCACACGTAGACGAAGTCGTCATCGTAGCTGACGTCGCCGCGCGTACACGGTGAGCTCGACGACGCGGGAACCGCGGGGTTCTCCACGCGCAGCTGCTGGGTCGTCAGTCCGTTCGGAAAGCTGGGCCGTCCGTCCGTGTTGAGCACGATGTTGTTGAGTCCGTTCGTGAAGTAACGCAGGAACAGGCTTCCAGAGGCGTCGGCGGCGTACTGGAATCCGTAGGCGAAGTCGCCGTGTGAATTCGCGACGACGAGCGGGCGGTCGTTCTTGTCGTCGCCCTTGATCGCGAGCGACGTCTCCGTGCCCGGCGTCTCGCCCTTGAGCCAGTACGCGGCATCGAGCGCCCACCGCGTGTCGCCGGAGGAGTCGTTGATCGTGAGCAGGTTGCCTTGCTGGTTCGGTGTCTTGCGGAGGAGCAAGCTGCCCATCTCCGGCTCGCTGTCCTGCGCGGAGATCTCGAGCCGTGCGCTGCGATCCGGCGGCGTGACACCAACGCCGACCGTCGGCGCGAAGGTGTCGTTGTGCGCGACGTACAGCACGTCATTGACCTCACCCGCGGCAGGCCAGTCCGCCTTCGCCGCGAGCACCAGGTCGCGCGAGCCGCCGCTGTTCGCGACATCCATGCCCGTGACCCAGCTGCCGCGATTGCCGGCCCAGTGGATCTCCGGTGCAACGGTCGGCGACTGGTCCGAGGTGAGCTGCAACACACCCTGCGCGACGAGCAGGTCGCCGTTGATCCAGACCGATTCCGTGAAGTGAGTCACCGCGGCGGCACTCTGGTCGCAACCGGCGACGAATCCCGCGAGGACGAGGAACGAAACACACTCGCGCGAACGCATCGGCTCATCGTACTCAAACGCCGACGGCCCGGCCAGGTTCGCCTCGGTGAATGCCGCGTGCAGAAATCGCGAGCGCGAGCACGAGGGCACCGGCACCACGAGCCAGGAGGACTCCCCAGGCGGCACCGACGAGCCCGTGCTGCGGCACGAGTGCGAGTTGCCCCACCGCGATCAAAACGCTCCAGAGGACCATGAGCCGCACGTTCGTACGCTCGTTGTCGGACGCCGCGAAGATCAAGATGTTGTGGTGGACGAGCAGGAGACACGGCGTCGACCACGCGAGGATCGGCATGATCGACGCGATGCGGCTGAAGTCTCGCCCCGGAAACACGGCGAGCGCGACCCGTGTACCGAAAAGTGCTAGCCCGATCGCGATTGCCACGCCCACGGCTGCCAGCAGCGCATTGGACCGCCAGAACATCCGCCGAAACGCCGCCGGCTCGCGGCGGAAGGTCGACGCGAGCCTCGGGAACGTCGCGTTCGTGATCGCGCTCTGCAAGATCGCGCCGCCGGTGATGAAGATGTCGACGGCGGAATATGCGCCTACATCAGCGTCCGTCCCGAACGCTCCGAGCACGAGGACCGGGCAGCGCAGCGCGAGGATTCCGAGAAACATGCTCGCGCCGATCGGCCATGCCTGCGCGAGCTCGCCACCGAGCACCGATCGGTCCACGCTCGTGCGCGGCCACACATGCAGTCTCCGTCCCGCAAACCAGACCCAGGGGAGAAAGCCGGCGGTCGCGCACACGGCGTACGCGATGCCGAACGCGGCCAGTGGCGCATGGAGCGCGTACCACGCGCCGCACCCGATACCGATCGCCGCCGCGGAGCCGACCGTCAGCGCGGCCGTCGCGTTTTGTCGACCCTGCGAGAGCAGTAGCCCTTCATAGAGAAGCTGGAGCGACGTGATGCCCTGCGCGAGCGCGACCGCCGCGAACAGCACCGGTGCATCGCGACCGATGCCGATCACGACGAGCAGACCGAGCGCGATCGGCACGAGCGCGGCGCGAAACCACACGAACAGCGCGGTGCGCGGCTGCGCGAGCTCCGGTGCGCGCGAGAGCGAGCGCGTCAGGTGGCTGCCGAGCCCCAGATCCGTCGCCGCATAGAACATGCGGCTGATCGCGAGCGCGAGCGCATAGTCCCCGAGTGCGGCGGCCCCCAGCGTGCGGCCGACCGTGACGCTCAGCGCGAAGTTCGCGACCGCAGCGATCGCGTACGCGATAGCGAGGGCCGGGAAACTACACACCTTTGCACTCAGGCATGCGGCGGGCGTTGCTGTCAACCTCGACGAGGTTGATCTAGACTGCGCTGCTCATGGGATCGCTGATCCTCGTCGCCGGCGCACGGCCGAACTTCGTCAAGATCGCGCCGATCCTTCACGCGCTGAAGCGACGCTCGAGCCTGCGCCCGACGCTCGTGCACACCGACCAGCACTACGACCACGCGATGTCGGGCGTGTTCTTCGAACAGCTCGGCATCGCGGAACCGGATGTCCATCTGCACGTCGGTTCGGGCACCCACGGCGCTCAGACCGCCCGGATCATGCTCGCGTTCGAAGAGCATCTGCTCGGTCTGCGCGAGTCGCCGCGCGGAGTCGTCGTCGTCGGAGACGTCAACTCGACGCTCGCGTGCGCGCTGGTCGCTGCGAAGCTCCACATTCCGGTCGCTCACGTCGAGGCCGGGCTGCGCTCGTTCGATCGTTCGATGCCGGAGGAGATCAACCGGATCGCCACGGATGCGATCTCCGACCTGCTCCTCGTCAGCGAGCCGGCAGGGATGGCGAACCTGCAGGCGGAAGGCGTCGCGCCGGAGCGCGTTCGCTACTGCGGCAACGTGATGATCGATACGCTCGTCGAGCAGCTGCCCGCTGCGCGGGCGCTGGACATGCCGCGGCGCTTCGCGGTGAGCCAGCACGGTTACGCCGTCGTCACGCTGCATCGCGCAGCGAACGTCGACGAGCCGCCGCGTCTGCGAGCGTTGCTCTTGCTGATCGAGAAGCTCGCTCGTCGCATGCCGGTGGTGTTTCCGGTGCATCCGAGGACGCGGGCTCGAATGGGGGAGCTCGCACCCAGCGACGCGATCCGGTTCACGGAGCCGCTCGGGTATCGCGAGTTTCTGGGTCTCGTCGACGGCGCCGCGCTCGTGCTCAGCGATTCGGGCGGCATCCAGGAGGAGACGACGTTTCTCGGGATCCCGTGCCTGACGCTCCGTACGTCGACCGAGCGACCGATCACCGTTTCCCGAGGCACGAACGTGCTCGCGGGCAATGACCTCGATCGCGCGTGGCAGCACGTCGAAGGCATGGTGTCGGCCGGCCGCAGGATGACATCGGTCGAGGGTTGGGACGGTCGCGCCGCCGAGCGCGTCGTCGACGCGCTGATCGAGCGCTGGGGCCGCTGACGTGTGCGGCGTCGCCGGGATGTGCTCGCACCAGCCTCTCGAACGAGGCTGGCGCGACGAGCTCGTCGCGATGTCAAAGGCGGTCGCGCATCGCGGGCCCGACGATCACGGCTTCTTCGACGATGGCCGCCCCGATGTCCGCGTCGCGTTCGCGCATCGCCGGCTGAGCATCCTCGACCTCTCGGAGGCGGCGCGGCAGCCAATGGCCCGCGGTCGCGTCGTGATCACGTACAACGGCGAGATCTACAACTACCGCGAGCTGCGCGCCGAGCTTGAAGCGACGGGGGCCGCGTTCCGCACGCAGTCCGATACCGAGGTCGTGCTCGCTGCGTACGAGGCATGGGGCATCGCGGCGGTACGCAGGCTGCGCGGCATCTTCGCGTTCGCGCTCGTGGACCTCGATCGCGGCAAGGTCTTCCTCGTCCGCGATCACCTCGGCGTCAAGCCGCTATATGTCGCGAAGGTCCGCGACCGCTGGGTGTTCGCGTCGGAGCTGAAGGCGCTGGCGGAGGTGCGTGATCTGCGCCGCGAGCCGGATCGCGAGGCGCTGCGCCAGTACCTGCGCTTCTTGTGGATCCCGGGAACGCGCAGCGGGCTCGCGGGGGTCGAGAAGGTTCCGCCTGCATCGTGGCTCGAGATCGATCTCGCGACGGGGCAGCGGACCTCGCAGGTCTACTGGACACCGGTCGCGCCGGAGCTGCTCGAGCCAACGCCACGCCGAGAAGAGGAGCTCGTCGAGGAGCTCACCGCCGAGCTCCGGCGTGTGGTGCGCGAGCAGCTCGTGTCCGATGTCCCGGTCGGCGCGTTCCTCAGCGGCGGGCTCGACAGCAGTCTGGTCGTCGCGGCGATGTGTGGTGCGGGCGTGACGTCGCCGCGCACGTACTCGATCGGCTATCGCGCCGAGGACCTGGCATACGACATCGTCCCCGACGACCTTCCGTACGCGCGAAAGGTCAGCCAGCACTTCGGGACGCAGAGCCACGAGATCGTGCTCTCGCCGGATGTCGCATCGCTGCTACCGACCGTCGTCGATGCGCTCGACGAACCGATCGGCGACCCCGCTGCGCTCTCGTCGTACCTGATCTGTCAGGCGGCGAAGACCTCGTCGAGCGTGATGCTCGGCGGCGTGGGCGCTGACGAGCTCTTCGGAGGCTATCCGCGGCAGCGCGCGCTGCTCTACGGAAGCGTGCTGAGACGCCTGCCTCCCCTGATGAAGAGCACGGCTCGGTCGCTGGTGCGGCGGTTACCGGGCGCGGGCCGCGGCCCACTCGCGAAGCTCGGACGGGCGGGACAGAAGCTGACCGCCTCTCTCGGGGGTGACGCGCTCGATCACTACATCTCGATGGAGACGTACTTCTCGCGAGACATGCAGGACGATCTCGTCGCCGATCCAGGGCCCCTCGGTGGGCTCGATCGTGGCGAGCCCGAGCGGATTGCCGCCGAGGTTCGCGCGGCGACGAGCGACCCGCTTCGCCAGGCGATGCTGTGGGACCTGCTCACGTACCTGCCGAACCTCAATCTCGCGTACACGGATCGAACGTCGATGGCGCATGCGGTCGAGGTTCGGGTGCCGTTTCTCGACGTGCGGCTCGTCGAGTGGTCGCTGCGCCTGCGTGCGCGTCAGCTGATTCACGTGCGGCGCGGACGGCTCGAGGGAAAGTGGCTCCTCAAGCAAGCGGCCGAGCGCTTTCTGCCTGCCGACATCGTGTGGCGCAAG
Source organism: uncultured Kofleriaceae bacterium (assembly GCA_964446175.1). GTDB lineage: Bacteria > Myxococcota_A > Polyangia > Haliangiales > Haliangiaceae > JABFXX01. The sequence goes on along the minus strand of CAYUNM010000008.1, from coordinate 41,628 downwards.
AAGGCGGGCTTCGGCGCGCCGGTGCGATCGTGGTTGCGCGTGCAGCTCGCGGACATGCGCGAGGAGCTGCTGGAGGCTGTCGTTCGGCGCGGCTGGTTCGAGGGGCGGTTCGTCCGTTCGTTGCAGGAGGCGTTCCTGTCGGGTCGGCGCGACTACGCGCTGCAGATCTGGATGCTGATCAGCCTCGAGCTGTGGGCGCGCCGGTTTCTCGATCAGGCGTGAGGCCGAGCAGCACGCGCGTCAGCTTCCGGGCGACGTCCTCGAGCGCGTATCGCTCGCGTGCCTCTCTCGCGTTCGTGCGGCCGAGCAGCTCGCGACGCGCGGTCGATGTGACGAGCTGCTCCAGCGCTGCGGTCAGCTGTGCGACGTCCCCCGCATCGACGAGCAGGCCGTTCTCTCCTTCGCGGACGACATCGACGAGGCCGCCGCTCCGCGCGACGACGGCGGGGAGGCCATGGAACATCGCCTCGAGCAGCGCCATCGAGAATCCTTCGGCGTACGAAGGCAGCACGAACACGTCCGCCGATTCGAAGAGGCGCCTCTTGGTGTCGCCGCTGACCACGCCGGCGTACTCGACGCCTTCACCGTGATCGAGAAACGCCTCGATCTCGCGGCAGATCTCGTGACGACGCGCGAGGTAGTCGTCGCGCAGCGTGCTCGGCAGGAAGTCGGCAAAGCTCTTCTCGGGGGTAGGGCGCTCACCGGCGCAGACGAGCGTGACGTCCGGATGACGCTTGCGCAGCTCGCGAAACGCACGCATGAGGTCATGGAAGCCCTTCGAGAACGTCAGGTGACCGACGAACAGCAGGCGCGGGCGTGCGGTCTCGTACGACTGCTTCGCAGGAAACTGGTCTGCGTCGAGCCCGTTCGGCACGACGACGGTCTCGACGTGCGGCGCGGCCGCAGCGAGCACATCGCGCAGCCGCTCCGTCTGCACGATCGCCGTGCGTGCCGTCCCCCACGACCTCCGCAGCAGCCACTGCATCGCGCGAGGAGAGTCTCGATAGAAGTCACCGTAGCGGCCGCCGCGCATGTGCAGCACGACATCTTTTCCGAGCGCGCGCGCGGTGGCGACGAGCACGGCGTCTCGCATGCAACCAACGACGTTCGCCGCGGCCACCAGGTACACCGTATCGGCGTCTCGCGCGTGTCGGACGAACCTTCCGTACGCACGCGAGAACGCGCGGATCCCACTCCAGTCGAGCCGACCCTTCGCCATGTTCGACGTGCGGATCGAGGCACTCTCGACCATCGCGCCCGGCAACAGTCGCCGGCATGCATCCGCGAGCATCGCCGATGCGACCTCCGGTCCCGCGACGGGCGGCGGCAACGGAACCCACATCAGCACGCGTGGATCAGAGCTCGACATGTCCTCGCCATCCCGATGGCGGCCGCGCGTGCACCAGCGCCGAGACGTCGCCCGCATCGGCGGGAAGCTCGGGCATTCGCGCGCGCTCGCGCAGAAACGGAATCTTCTCGGGCGCGAGTCCGAGCAGCCGCGCGCAGACCAGGTCGACGGACATCGGACTCTCGCCGACGACGAGCGCGTGCACGGGGGCCGGCGTTGGCCGGAGCGGCCCATCGCCTTCGCCGGCGACGATCGCATCGACGATCGCGAGGTACTTTCGCTGTGGGCGGTCCGCGAGGCGCTTCGTCGTGCGGTCGTAGAAGAAGAACGCGCGATTGATGTCGTAGATCGTGCGCCAGAGCGTCTCGTTGCCGTACCAGCCGCCCGCGCCGATCCCATAGGTGTTCAGCTGCGTGCCGCGGCCGAGCTGCGCGCGCATTGCGAGCCCGATTCGCCGCGCCGAGCGCCATACCCAGTGCGGCGCGCGCTCGTTGAGCAGCCTGCGCACCTCGCGGAACGCGACGTTGAACATCGTCTGCATCGGGAACTCGTCACCACCTTTCGACGGAGCGCCGACGCGGTGGTGTGCGAGATAGTCCTTCGAGCCATTGATGCCGACGAAGTTCTTCATCGCGGCGGTGATGCCCGCCTTCTGGTGTGTCTTGAGCTTCGGCAGATTGATGACCGCATCGGCATCGAGCACCGTGTTCGCGAGCATGTACTCGTGATGGCCGGGGCGATGGTGCCGGTTCGTGACGTCCTCGTCGTAGTCGGTGATGCCAAAGCGTGCTCCGTCGCGAGCGAGCGGCTCGAGGAAGCTCTCGGCGCCGAGATCGACGGTCGTGTAGCCGCGCGGATCGCCGGGGAGCGTGCGGCGCTCGAGTACCTGCGTCCCATCTGCGCTGAGCACTGCCCACTCGCGCCGGAGGTCGAGGACGCGAACGTCGAAGCCTTGCTCGCGCGCGTGCTGCACGATCGCGTCGAGACCGAGTTGCCTCGTGAGCGCGTCGAAGTCCGCGCCTTGCAGCGGTACATCGGCGACGACGATCTTGCCCGTCGAGCCGACCGCCTTCGCCGCGTAGTCGATGACGGCGCGGATCACCGATCCGTCCGTGCACAGGCAGCGTTGCCCGACGAGCGTGCCGACCTCGTGCAGGACGAGGTTCGGCTTGATCACGATCGTGCCGCCAGCCGGCGCCAGCGTGGAGAACGGGTTCCACTGCGGCGTGCCGAACCGCGCGCGGTCGAGCCCGTAGCCGGCGAGGAGCCCGCGGAGCGCGCCGTACGTCGCGTTGGCGGGCCCGAGGACGAGCCGGTCGCCGAGGTACTCCAGCTCGGGGTATCGCTCGGATGGATGGAAGGGCGGCGTCGTCGGATAGACGAGGTCCGACGCGTGGACGACGAACGTCTCGCTCCTCATACGTGGGACACCGTGAACCGAAGCTTCCCGCTCGCCGCGCGCTCGATCGTCGGCACCACATCGATCGCGAGCGGAAACCCGAAGTAACGCTCGAACTCGGCAGCCACGGCGCTCAGCTTCTCGCTCGTGCGCGCATCGAAGCGAGCGGACTTGACGATCGAGAGCCGAACGTCGCTGACCGCACGCTGCACGAACTGAAACGCTTCGACGCCGTCGACCCCGTACATCAGGTGCGTGAGGTACTCGCCGTGGACGATCCGCCCATCCGGTGTCTTGAAGTTATCGGATGCGCGTCCCTGGACGGAGGTCATCGTTGGATACGACATGCCACACGCACACGCCCCGTGCACCGGCGCTGCCAGGTCATCGTTGACATAGCGAAGCAGCGGCATGGCTCGATTGAACAGCGGCGTGATAACGAGGTTTGGCTGCGGCTCGCCGCGGTCGACGTGCTCCACGAGATGGAGATCCGCGTTGATGTGTATGCGACGGTTGCGGCACTCCGATGCAATCGACCAGATCTCGCGGCTCCCATACTGGTCGAACACGCGGCAGCCGAACACGTCTTCGATCACCTGTCGCTGGTGCGGATACAGGCGCTCCGCGGTCGACATCACGGCATCGATCCCGTGCACCTCGAGCCCGGTACCGCGTGCGAGCTCCGCGACGGCGGCGAGCGCGGACGCGTAGCCATAACCGAAGCGCGCGCCGTACTCGATGATCGCCGCGATCCACGTGCGCACGTGGTCGCTGGACACGTCGAATGCGTCGAAGAACAGCCGGCGGTGCAGCCAGTGCTCGAAGCGTCCCTTGAGCTGGTGGGCGAGGCGCGTCTCGCTCGGATGGCCCCACACGTAGAACTTGCGGCAGCCGAGCGGCAGCCCGGTCCACAGATAGTTGCGGAACCATGCCGCCGATCCGAGATCGAGAAACTCGCGGGACTGGAAGAACCGCATCGGCATGCCCGTCGAACCGCCGGTGACGTTCGGCAGCAGATCCGTGGCCGCATCCGAGCACAGCCGATCGAGATTCTCGCGGATCAGCTGCTTCGTGAGCACCGGGATCCGGGCGTAGTCGGCCAGCGTGCGGATGTCTTCAGGACGCACGCCGATGTCGCGAAACAGGTCGCGGTAGTACGGCACGGTTCGCGCGGCGTGCTCGACGAGCGCGCGCAGGTGCTGGAGCTGGTGCGCCTCCAGCTGGTCCCGGCTCCAGTGATCTCGCTCGCGCAGCTCCTGGAGCAGACGGAACTGCGGCCGCCGCGCGAGGCGATACACCGCCGGGATCGCGGCATCGAACAGGCGAGTCTCGAGCGCGTGCTGCATCACACGGGCCTCGACGCCACGAACGCGAAGCGCTCCTTGAGGCGCAGGAACGGACTCTCGAGCCAGCGGTAGGACAGCGCGGCGACGGCGATCGTGAGCGCGAGCTCGCCGGCGATCACGAACGGATAGACGCCGAGTGGTAGCGACCTGCGCGGCAGCCACATGTCGACGAGCCCGATCACGAGCGCGTGGAACACGTAGAGCCCGTACGAGATCTTGCCGAGGTACGCGAGTGCGCGCGACACGCGCAGACCGATGAATGCGAGGAGCAAGCTCGCGCTGCCCGCGGTCGCCAGCAAGATGCCTGCGACGCTGCGAGCCGGACTCTCTCCGATGTGCAACGCGCTGGCGCCGTACCACATCGCGGCGGTAGCCAGCGCACACAGCGCACGCGGTACGTCGATGTCGCGCTCGCCGAGCCAGCAGGCGAGTAGCACACCGGCGCCCATCGCGGCGAAGCCGGAGAACGAGCTCATGAACGCGTAGTCCCATCCCCGTGGGCCGAGCGGGATCGAGACGACGGGAAGGCACAGCATGATGATCGCGACGACCACGAGCCCACGCCGGCCGAGCTTTCTCATCGCGAGTGGCCACGCGATGTAGAACTGCTCCTCGACGCTGACGCTCCACAGCTGGTTCATCGTGCGACTGAGCGCGCCGTGCGCGATCACGCCCCAGTTGCCGGCGAAGCAGAGAAAGTACGGCAGCTCGCGCCATGTGGTCGGCTCTCCCGTGAGCACGGCGCACAGCGATCCGAGCGCGAGGAAGCTGAAGTACAGCGGCCAGATGCGCAGCGCGCGGCGTACGTAGAACTGGGGGACGTGCAGCTTGCCAAGGCGCGCCTTCTCGCGAAGGAGCAGCGTCGTGATCAAGTACGCGCTCAGCGTGTAGAACAGGGTCACGCCAAATGCGCCGGCTTGCGACGCATTGGCGCCTACCGTCGCGAGCGTGTGACCGATGCCGAGCTTCAGCCACCAGCCGACGTTGCTCGAGATCGTGTGGCGGAGGAACACGGCGAGGAACGCGAAGAACCTCAGCGCATCGAGCTCGGGACGGTAGAACCCGCGCTCGGCGCGAACCGGGTCTGAATCCACCGTCGGGGGCATCGACCGCTGACGATAGCCCAGGACGCGGGCTCGATGCTTGACAGGATCCTCGTCGGGGACGACGCTGCGAACATGGAAGCCGTGGGAGACGCGACGTCGCGCGAAGGTGCGCGGTCGGGTTCCTTTGCGCTGTCCGTCCTCTACGTACATCTCTTGCTCGTCACGTGCTTCGGACAGGCGTATGCGAAGCTCGCGGTCGGGCCGATCTACCCGACCGAGGTCGCGCTCGGGCTCGCGCTCCTCGGTTCCGCGGGACGGTTGCGCGACGTTCCATGGGACTGGGCCTCGAAGCTCATCGCCGCGCTGTGCGTGCTCGCGGCGGGTTGGGTGCTCGTGCACGGGCTCGGCGAGGCGGGCGGCGCCGGGACGAAGGCGTTCTCGTTCTTCATCTACAGCGGGTTCTTCTTCGTGGTCCGCGCGATGGCGACGACGGCCGCTGATCGCGAGCGGCTTCTGAATGCGGTCACGGTGGCGGCGATCATCGGAGCGGCGATCGGGTTGTGGCAGATGCAGTCGGGCGAGCCGCTGCTCGGCACGGCAGACTTCGAGATCACGTCGACCGGAAGCACGCGCTGGCTCGGCGGTGAGTTCGCGCTCTACGGAATGTTTGCGGCGATGATCGTGCTCGTGCGTGCCGCCGCGGCGCGCCACCTCGGGCCGCGCGCGTGGTGGGTGCTCGGCGCCGCGACCTGCGAGCTCGTGCTCGCGCAGCATCGCTCGGGGTTTCTCGCATTCGCGGTTGCGGTCGTCGCGACGGCGGCATTGCTGCTCGGTTCGGCACAAGGGCTGCGGCGCGTCTTCAAGCTCCTGCTCGTACTCGCCGTCGCCATCGCGCTCCTCGCCTGGCTATCCGGCGGCAGCTACATCGACGAGACGATCGCGCGCATCGCGAGCACGAGCGACACGAGCGACGTCAACATCGACTGGCGACTGCTCAGCTGGTACGAGGTGTTCGACGGCGTTCGCGCGGCTCCGCTCGGCCACGGGTTCGCGATCTGGGACTTCTTGTTCACCCAGGACAACCCGCTGACCGGGTCGCACAACTCGTATCTCGATCTCGCCTACCGGATTGGCATTCCGGGTCTGCTGCTGTTCCTCGCGATCCCGGTCGCGTTCATTCGACGCACGCGGACCGTCGTGAAGGCACACGGGATCAACCACCACCTCGTCGCGATCGCGATGTGTGGCTGCATCCTCGCCTATCTCGTGTTCGCGAGCTTCAACGTCGTGTTCGAGACGCCGTACATGTCGATCTACCTGTGGATCTTCCTCGGCATCGGTACGGGAGCACTGGATGAAGCGCGCGTCGCCTGATCGCCGGCGATTCATCGCTGGAGCAGCCGCTCTGGCCGCAGGCGGAGCAGCCTCGGCGGCTCCGGGGACACGCAAGGCGAGCGTCGTCGATGCGCGCGATCACGGTGTCGCAGGCAACGGTCGCGCCGACGATTCGTCCGCGTTGCAGCGCGCATGCAACGCAGCGACGGGTGGTCGCTTGCTCGTGCCAGCCGGTACGTATCGCTTCGACGCGGTGCTGCGAGTCCCCGAACGCACGCAGCTCGAGCTAGCGCCGGGGGCGACGCTGGAGTGTCATGTTCGCGGCGGCGGGCCGGCGATCACGCTCGCGAATGGCAGCCGGTTGTGGGGCAGTGGGCCTGCCTCTCGGATCGTCGCCGCCGCCGGCAGCGAGATCTCGACCGTCGTCACCAACGCGGCGCACGACGGGACGCAGGAGTACTGCTACGTCGAAGGCCTCACGCTCGTCGCGAATGCGGGCGCTCGCATCGCCGGCGCGCTGGTCGAGCTCGTCGCCGTGTTCGTGAACTCGAGCGTTCGTGACTGCATCCTCGACGCGAACCAGACGGCGCCGGCCGCGCTGCGCATCGCGGGCGGCGTCAAATCAGGATTCGGTCCTATCGTCGTCGACAACGTGTGGGCTGCACATGCGGCCGGTCACAACATCGTGATCACGGAGGAGAGCCCGCACGGCGGCAGCGCAACGTGCTGGTTGACGAACGTGACGAGCGAGAACCAGGCAGCCGGCCACGCCGCGCTGTACGTGCGCGGAACGGGCGGCATCTCGAGCGTCCTCGTGCGCAACTTCCATTACGAGCACGGAACGCCCGCCGCCGCTGCAACACCGGCCGTGCTTCTCGACGGTGCGCCCGGCTTCACGCTCGATGGAGCCGATCTGCTCGCGCAGCCGATCGCGAACAAGGCTGGCATCGTGATCACGGACAACGCCCTGAACTATCGGACGCGCCTCGTCGACATCCAGAACGTCAACGGCATCGATCCGATCGTGGACGACCGTCGTTACGCGAGGCGGCTCGGCGCGCGGAATGTTGCGCACTACGAGACCGCGGACCCCGGCGATACGAGTGGCCACAGCGATCACGTCGTTGCTCACCTCGTGCAGATGCCCGGCGGCGTCGCGACACGCGTGATCAGCGGACCTCCGAGCGATGCACTCGACGCCCCGGAGGGGACGCTGATCGTCGATCGTGCGGGTAGCCGGCTGTACGTCAGGGTCGGCGGGCGCTGGAGATCGACGACGCTCGGCTGATCAGCTCATCGAGCGCGATGTCGCTCGGTGCGAGCGCGCTGATGAGCAGGCCGCCCTCGAAGCGCACGAGATGCGTCGGCGCCTCGCCGAGCTGGCCGTAGCGCGGTGAATGCGGAGTCGACCACACGCGACCCGGATGAGAGGTCCAGACGCGATGCGGCGCGGCGTCGGGCGCGAGGTGCCAGCGCACCGTGGCCGGCTCGGCGCACTCGTCGATCACGACGAGCACGTCACCTTCGCGCACGAGCGTGCGGCGGTGCCGCGTGCCGAAGCCGTCGTGTGACGCGACGACCACATCTCGCGCGTCGCTGAGGTCGCAGCGCTCGAGCGTCACGGTCGGGCGCGTGCGCCAGAGGAACGGACCGGCCGGTTGCGCCTGCTCCTTGCCGTCGACCTGGAGCGTGTTGTGCGCGGCCGTGAGGCGGAAGCGGTCGCGCGCGGCGCGGTCGCCGTTGTAGCGGTACGTGCCGCGATCGACGAGGAACGGCTTGCCGTCGATGGCGACGTTGACCGCGAGCGCGTCGCAGTGCGCGTGCGCAGCGAGCGTGCCGTAGCCGAACGGGCCGGCGTCGAACGTGACGTGGAGGCGCGGCGAGCGCAGGACGACCTGGCCGCTGTCGCGGAACACGCGCGAGCGGCTCGGCAGTGGCGGCAGCGTGCCGCCGACGAGCGTGGCGGCGTGCGCGGCCGCGACGAGCGCGTCGGCGTCGAGCAGCGGGATGATCTTGCCCTCGTCGCTGTCGCCTTGCTCGAGGTACGCGCCGCTCGCCGTGCGCAGGTGCCAGAGGTAGTCAGCCATGCGGCGCGCGGTGGCCCCGAGGGCGGGGCGGGGCGCGCCCCAGGTGCGCTCGAGGTGCGTGACGAGCAGGGCGGCCTCGAGCACGAACGCGTGGTAGTGGGTTGCCATCTCGGCGTTGACGCCGTCGGCGTAGACCTGGCGGGCGAGCTCGACCTCGAGCTCCGCGAGCGCGCGCGCGTGCGGGCGCGACCAGAGGACGCGCGAGGCGATGGCGAGCGCGGAGAGCTCGACGAGCAGGTGGTTGTTCGCCGACGAGTAGCGCGAGAGGTTGCGCTCGACGAACACCGCGTGCTCGTGGAGCATCGGGGCGATCTGCTCGTCGAGTCGCGAGGGGCTCTGGTCGTGGCGCATCGGGCCCACGGGCTCGGCGAACCCCGCGCCGACAGGTGCGGGCTGGTTGTCGCGAGCGAGCGCAGCCACCCATGCCAGCGCGTGGATGCGGATCGCGGCCTCCATCGCGCTCGCCCAGTTGATGCCGATGCCGACCGGGTTCGCGGCGCGCCACGAGGCGAGGGAGGCGCGCAGCGCGTCGGTGCGGCCCGCGCGCGCGAGGATGACCCAGTCGTGGCCGCGGTTCAGCTCCCAGGTTAGGCGCGCGTCGAAGTGGGGCGGGGCGGCGCGCATCACGCGCGTCGACTCGATGCGCGGCCACTCGGTGCGCGCGAGCGGCTCGAGGTGCCATGGCGCGTCGCCGACCACGAGCCAGCCGAGGCCGAGGACCTCGCGCTCGCCCGCGCAGATCCGGTCCGCGTCGTGTGCGAGTTGGTCGTGTGCGATTCGGTCGCGCGCGATTCGCTCGTCGTCGTCGGCCCGCGCCGGCGCGCCGTCGAGCGCGTAGAAGCGGGCGGGCCCCGACCAGCCGCGCAGCGCGTGCGGTGTCGGGGCGTACGTGCCCGCTCGCATGCGGGCGCGGTCGATCGGCCGGCGCGCGGCTCGCAAGGCGCGATGCGCGACCTCGGCGGGAGACATCGCGCGCAGGCGGTCGAGGTACCAGCGGGTGTTCACGGCGCGATGCCCGGTTCGTTCACGTGCGGGCGCGCGTTCACAGCGCGACGGGCACGCCCGCGTCGAGCGCCTCGACGGCGGCGATCGTCGCGAGGCTGGAGGAGGCGAGGACCTCGCGCGGGATCGGCGGTGCGCCGCCACCGGTCGCCATGCGGACGAAGCGCGCGATCTCCTCGCGGTGACCCTTGTCCTGCGTCGTCTTGAAGCGGTCGGTCTTGCCGCGGCGGACGATCGTCGTCGTCGTGAAGTCGTCGATCACGGCGGAGATGCCGCCGCCGAACACCTCGACGCGCTCCTTGCCGAGCGCCATGTCGCCCTTCGACGTGTAGATGATGTTCGCGAGCGAGCCGTCGGCGAGCTCGAGCGAGAGTGCGAGGTTGTCGCGGAGCCGGCTGGCGGGGTCGGGCAGGCCGAGCGCGGCCGCGTGCACGCGTCTGATCGTCGCGCCGGCGAGCGCGGACGCGAGATCGACGAAGTGGCAGACCTCGCCGAGCAAGCGGCCGCCGCCCGACGCTGGATCGTGGATCCACGAGTCGGGTGGGATCGGACCCGCGTTGACGCGGATGTGGATGACGAGGCCACCGCCGGTGCCCGCGAACGCGGCGCGCACGCGCTCGGTGTGCGGCGAAAAGCGGCGGTTGAAGCCGACCGTGAGTGCGGGGTTCGTCTCGGCGGCGCGGAGCACGGCGGCGAGGCCGTCGCGCGTCAGTGAGAGCGGCTTCTCGACGAAGACGGCCTTGCCGCGGGCGAGCGCGCGCGCCGCGAGGTCGGCGTGCGAGTCGTGGCGCGTCGCGACGAACACCGTGTTGATCGCGTCGTCGCCGAGGATGTCCTCGGGATCCGCGCACGAGGCGGCGAAGCCGTGACGGATCGCGGTGTCGCGCGCGGTGAGGCCGGAGGCCGTGCAGACCTTCGCGAGCGCGACGTCGGCGTGCGCCTTGAGCGCCGGGATCAGTGTGCCACCCGCGAACGAGCCCGCGCCGATGAAGCCGACGGTCGCGCGGCCTCGGCGCGGCACCACACCGGGCGTCGCGATGGGCCGCTCCGGCGTGCGCTCCTCGGGATACGTGAGCACGACGCCGAGGAAGCGCTCGCTGATCTCGCCCGCGACGAGGTCGTATGCGCGCCCCGCTTCCGCGAGCGGCACGCGATGCGTGATCAGGCCGCCGAGCTCGAGCTGGCGCGCGGCGAGCGCGTGCAGGAATGCCTGCATGTTGCGGTTCTCGGTCCATCGCACGTAGCCGACCGGATACTCGAGCCCCTTCTCCTCGTAGCCGCGGTCGTAGCGACCCGGCCCGTAGGAGCGCGACATGCGTACGTCGAGCTCCTTCTCGTAGAACGGCGAGCGCGGCACGTCGAGCGGGACCGCGCCGACGATCACGACGTGCGCGCGGTCGCGCGCGAGGTCGCCGGCGAGCACGACGGGATCGTTGTTCGGCGCGGCCGCCGTGATGATCACGGCATCGGCGCCGCGGCCGTCGGTCAGCGCGAACGTCTGTGCGACCACGTCGGCATCGCGCACGAGCGCGAGGTCCGCGCCGTGTTGGTGCGCGAGCTCGACCTTCCACGGATCGACATCGACGCCGACGACGCGGCAGCCGGCCGCGCGCAGCAGCTGGACCGTGAGCTGGCCGATCAGCCCGAGCCCGATCACGGCGATCGTCTCGCCGAGCTGCGCCTCGGCCTGGCGGATGCCCTGCAGCGCGATCGCGCCGATCGTCGCGAACGAGGCGTCCTCGAACGAGACGCCGGCAGGCAGCTTCGCGACGAGGTTCTGCGGCACCCAGATCAGCTCGGCGTGGTTCGCGAAGCCCGCGCCCGCGCATGCGACCGCGTCGCCGACCGTGAAGCCCTCGCAGCCGTCGCCGACCGCGACCACGCGACCCGCCGCGCTGTAGCCGAGCGGGCTCAGGCTATCGAGCTTGTTCTTGACCTTGTTGAACGTCGCGCGCACGCCTTCCTTGCGCACGGTGTCGATGACCTTCTTGACCTGATCCGGGCGCGCCATCGCCTTGCCGACGAGGTTCTTCCGCGCGAGGTCGACCTTGCTCTTCTCGGTGCCGGCGCTGACCGCCGACACGACGACCTGCACGAGCACACCGCCCGCGCGCAGCGCAGGCGCCGGCACGTCATCGACGAGCAGCTCGCCGGTCCGGTAGTTCTGGACGACCTGCTTCATCGCCGCAGCAGCTCCTTGCCGACGAGGAGGACGAACCGCGAGTTGCCCACGAGATACCGCTTCCACATGCGGCGCGGCTCCTGCGCGAGCCGGAACGCCCACTCGAGGCCGAGGTACTGCAGCAGCTGCGGCGCGCGGCGCACATGACCGGCGTAGACATCGAAGCTGCCGCCGACGCCCATGACGAACGGCACGCCGAGCTCGCGGTGGCGGCGGTGCATGAAGTACTCCTTCGCGGGCGTGCCGAAGCCGAGGAAGACGATGTCGGGCTTCGCGGCGCGGATAGCGGCGACGACCTCGGCCTCGTCGTCGAAGTAGCCGTTCCGGTAGCCGGCGATGCGGAGTGCCGGGTGCTCTCGCTGCGCCTTCTCGACGCACGCGCGCACGATCTCCTCGGTCGCGCCGAGCAGGTAGACGGCGTAGCCGCGCGCGGCCGCGTGACCGAGCAGCGCGATCATCAGGTCCGTGCCGGCGACGCGCGCGGGCAATGCCTGACCGAGCAGGCGGCTCGCCCACACGACGGACTGGCCGTCGGCGGTGAGCAGGTGGGCATCGTCGATCGCGTCGCGCAGCGCCGGATCGCTCTGGTACTCGACGACCTTCGCCGCATTGACCGCGATGTTGTAGTGCGGCTTGCCGGCGGCGATGAACTGGTCGACGCGCGCGAGTGCCTGTTGCATGTCGACCGGATGCACCGGCACGCCGGCGAGCGTGACGACGGGCAGCACGGGCTCGGGGGCTAGCGCGCGGTCGAGCATCACGCGGTGGTCACGGTGCGGCGTCGCCACCAGACGGGAATGACGATGAAGGCGGCGGCGCCGGCGAGCCCGCCGACGAGGCCGAGCAGCGCGATGCGCTTGCGATCGGGACGCGAGCGGTAGGTCGGCAGCGTCGGGTAGTCGAGGATCTGGAACGTCGACGTGTCGCGCGCCTCGTCGACCTTCGCCATCTCGTAGCGCTGGGTCATCAGCGAGAACACCGTCTCCTGGATCTTCTGCTCGCGCATCAGCTGCTCGAGCTCGAAGCGGAGCTGCGGGACGGTCATCGCGTCGGGGAAGAAGCTCGCGGAGCCGGAGCCGGCGGCGGATCCGGCGGCGACGTGCTGCTCGTCCTCGAGCTGCTTGAGCTTGGACTCGAGGATCGCGATCTGCTGCTGGAGCTGCACGACGCTCGCCTCGGTGCGCGCCGAGAAGCTCGTCAGGTACGACAGCTCGAGCTGCTTCGAGATCAGGTCGCCCTTGATCGACGCCATCGCCGAGATCACGGCCTTCGATTGCTCCGGCAGATCGACGACCTTGTGCGCCTCCTGGAACTCGCGCAGCTTGCGCGACGCCTCGTCGACGTCATTGCGCGCCTTGAGCACCTGCTCCTCGAGGAACTTGCGCTCCTCGCGCGCGCTGGACACGCTGACGCGGCCGAACACCTTGTTGCCGACCTCGCCGAAGTAGCCGGTCATCTCCATCGCCAGCTTCGGATCCTGGTCCTCGCACGTCAGCGAGACCACGCCCGAGCGCCGGTCGACGCTCGCTCCGCAGTGCTTCCATAGCGTCGCGCGCGCGGTCTCGATGTGCGTCGTGCCGTAGCGGTCCTGCAGCTTGAACTTCGCGATGACCTCATCGGCGACGGACGTGCTCGTCAGCACGGCCTGGATGCGCTGGACGTCGGTGCCGACCGTGTCGAGGCCGACCGGTAGCTTGGCGGCGAGTGCCATCGCGGCCGAGTCCTGCGCGCGCTGCGAGGGCACGACGGTGAGCGTCGCCGAGTACCACTCCGGCGCGATGAACGTGTACGCGATCCCGGCCGCGACACCGAGCAGCGCACCGATCGCGAGCTTGCCCCAGTTGCGCAGGAGCAGCGCGAGCACGTCGAAGGGCTCGCTCATCGCGTGGCCGCCAGGGTGATCGCCACGCCGCTGAGCACGAGGCCGACGCCCGCGAGGATCAGCTGCGCGACCTCACCGCGGCTGAAGTTGCGCTCGGGGACGAGGATCGCATCGCCGGGTGCGGGCCGCAGGTCGCTGCGGTACGCGTGGGTCATGCCGTTCGCGTCGATCAGCTTGACCTCGTCGAGATCGCGTGCGGTGCGCGTGCGGCCCCCCGCGTGAGCGATGTACTCGGCGATGCCGAACATCGGGTTGTAGTTGTAGAGACCGCTGCGCCCGACCGCGCCCTCGACGAGCACGCTGTACTGCATCGGCGGGATGACGATCGTGTCGCCCATAGCGATCTTCTTGTCGGCGGCGAAGTCGCGCCGCACGAGCAGCGCCTCGAGATCGAGCGGGATCAGCTCCGGCATCTTGCCGGCGCGCGGGCGCGAGATGTACGAGCGGCGCAGATCGCCGGGTGCCTTGATGCCGCCGGCCCGCTCGATGAGCGAGAGCACGGTGTCGCCCTCGACGAACGGCAGGCGCTTGCTCGTCGTCGCGGCGTCGAGCGGATCCGCGCCCGCCACGGCGCCGATCAGGAGCACGGTGCGCTGCACGTCGTCGCTGCCGCGCACGTAGACGTGGTCGTCGTCGCGCAGCGGGCCGTTCGGCGCCGCATCGCCCTGAAACGCGAGCTCGGTCGCGGCTTCCTGCTGCTTGTCGTTGCGATGCACGACCTGGATCGGCAGCGCGCGCGTGACGCCGCTCGTGAAGCCGCCCGCGAGGTCGAGCAGCTCGGCAAGGTCCTTCGTCTTGACGAGCTCGTAGCTGCCGGGCCGCCGCACCGCGCCGGCCACCGTGACGACCGGGTTGGCGAACGGCACGCTGATCACGTCGCCGTCGAGCAGGTACGGGTTGTACGCGGTATCGCCCGTCAGCTCGTACATCACGAGGTCGGCCGTCACGGTCTTGCCCGCGTGATGGCGCACCTCGATGCGGCGCCGCGACGCGGTCGGCAAGGTTCCGGCCTTCGCGAGCACCGTCGAGACGCGCTCGAGCGGATGCGATGCGAACGTGCCGGGCGTCTTGACGTTGTCGACCACGTGCACGAGGAACGTGCGCGGTGCGACGAGCGTCAGGTCGAAGTTGAGGCCCGGGTACTGGCCGCGCACCTTCGACTTCACCAGCGTGCGCACGGCCGACAGGGTCTTGCCGGCGACCGCGACGTAGCCGACCTTCGAGATGAACGTGCGGCCTTCGAGGTCGACCGCGATCTTGAGGCGGAAGTTCTGCGGACCCCAGAAGTTGAGATCGAAGACGTCGCCCGGCCCGCAGATGTACTGCTCGGGATCGATCGGCTGCTCGATCGAGATCGGCGCGGGAGTGGAGGTCGCGCCCGCGGTCTCGGCGCCCATCACCTCGGTCGCGCCCGGGCCGGTGACCGGGATCTTGGCCTCGGCGCCGGCGCCGTTGACGCGCGGGTCGGCGGCGGTTGGATCGGGGAGCGGCTGCGCGGCGACGAGCGCGGTCATCGCGACGAGCGCGGCGACGGTCCTGCGTACCCCCGGCATCCGCGCGAACGTATCGCAACCCCCACCGGCTCGCTACTCCGCGCCCGGCGCGGCCCGCAAAACATTCGCCCCGCCGGTTGTGATCCAAGTGGCACGAGCGATACGATTTTTGCTGGGGGAATCATGCGCGCACTCGTGCTGACGACGTTGGCTGTTCCGATGTTCGTGGGGATCGCGGCGGCGGACGACGGCCTCTCCGTCTCCGCGCCCGGACCCGGGACGACCGAGGCCGGCGTCTACATGGGTGGGTTCATCTCGAACTACTTCCACCAGTTCTACGACACCATGCTGTATCCGAACGGTGGGCGGCCGGAGCTGGAGACGCTCAGCCCCGAGCTCGGCGCGCGGTTCGCGTACTTCTTCACGGACTACATCGGCGTCGAGGGCGAGGGCGAGCTGATCCTGACGAGCACGAAGGGCTCGGGGGATTCGGCGCAGATATACGGGCTCGGTGCGCAGGTCGTGGCGCAGTACCCGGGGCGGGTGACGCCGTTCATCGCGGCGGGCATCGACCTGATGCACATCAGCAGCGACATGAGCGTGCTCGGCAGCGATACGGACTTTCCGATCCACATCGGTGGTGGCGTGCGCGTGTTCGTGACGCCGAGTGTGGCGCTGCGCGCGGATGCGCGGCTGATCCGTGGGCCGTCGGAGCAGGATCCGTACACGCTCAACGCGAGCTACGGCGAGTTCTCGCTCGGCGTGTCGTTCGTGCCGGGCGCGCACAAGGAGGCGGTCGTCGCGCCGGATCCGGATCCGGATCACGACGGCGTCGTCGGTAGCGCGGATGCGTGCCCGACCGAGCCGGGCAACGGCAGTCCTGATGGCTGTCCGCCGAAGGACAAAGACGGCGACGGGATCATGGACGACAAGGACAAGTGTCCGGATCAGGCCGAGACGATCAACGGGTTCGAGGACGACGACGGCTGCCCGGATGCGATTCCCGACAGCGACAACGACGGCATCAACGACACGCAGGACAATTGCAAGGATCAGCCGGAGGACAAGGACGGCTTCCAGGACGATGACGGCTGCCCGGATCCCGACAACGACAACGATGGTGTGATGGACGTGAAGGACCGCTGCCCGAGCGTGGCGGGACCGATCGAGAACGGCGGCTGCCCGGATACGGATGCCGACAAGGACGGCGTGCCGGATCGTCTCGATAACTGTCCCGACGAGGCGGGCACGGAAGCGAACCATGGCTGCAAGGGCAAGCAGCTCGTCGTGATCACGAAGGACCAGCTGAAGATCCTCGACCAGGTCCACTTCGTCACCGGCAGCTCGAAGCTGGCGAAGACGAGCAACGCGCTCCTCGACAACATCGCGCGCGTGATGCTGGCGCACCTCGAGATCTGGAAGGTCAAGGTCGAGGGCTACACGGACAACGTCGGCAAGCCCGACAAGAACCAGACGCTCAGCGAGGACCGCGCGCAGGCGGTGGTCGACTATCTGGTGAAGAAGGGTGTCGCGCCGGAGCGCCTGCAGGCGATCGGTCACGGCCAGGACAACCCGATCGGCGACAACAAGACCGCGAAGGGCCGCGAGGCGAACCGGCGTGTCGAGTTCAACATCGTGAGCGACGATGCGCCCGCACCGCCCGCGCCTGCGCCGGCGCCGCAGGGTCCGGTGACGACGCCTCCGAAGCAATAGTGCGCGTCAGGGGCGCGTTCTTGGGGTAGGCGTGCTACGCACGCAGGTGCGGTATGGACAAGATCGTCGTCGAAGGCGGCTCGCGCCTCTCCGGCAAGATCCCGATTAGCGGTGCGAAGAACGCGGCGCTGCCCTTGTTGGCGGCGGCGCTGTTGCCGAGTGGTGCGTCGACGTACAAGAACGTCCCGCAGCTCGCCGACGTTCGCACGATGGCAAAGCTGCTGCGCATGCTCGGCTGGGACGCCGACGGAGCAGACACGAGCTCGCTCACCATCGCGCCCCCGACCGGCAAGAAGAAGCCGAAGCTCGAGGCGCCGTACGACCTGGTGAAGACGATGCGCGCGAGCGTGCTCGTGCTCGGGCCGCTGGTCGCGCGGTACGGGCGGGCGCGCGTGTCGCTGCCCGGCGGGTGCGCGATCGGCGCGCGGCCGATCGACCAGCACCTCAAGGGCCTCGAGGCGATGGGCGCGAAGGTCACGCTCGACCACGGCTATGTCGATGTCGAGGCGAAGCGGCTGAAGGGCGCGACGATCGTGCTCGACATGCCGACCGTCACCGGCTGCGAGAACATCATGATGGCGGCGGCGCTCGCGAAGGGGCGCACCGTGATCGAGAACGCGGCGCGCGAGCCGGAGGTCGAGGAGCTCGCGCTCGTGCTCAACAAGATGGGCGCGAAGATCCAGGGCGCGGGCACCGCGATCATCACGATCGAGGGCGTCGATGATCTGGCGCCGATCGAGCACGCGATCATTCCGGATCGAATCGAGGCGGGCACGTTCGCGGTCGGCGCGGCGATGACGAAGGGCGACGTGCTGCTCGAGGGCGCGCGTCCCGAGCACATGGACGCGATCATCGCGAAGCTGCGGCTGATGGGAGCGACCGTGTCGGCGGAGGCGGGCGGGCTGCGCGTGAAGGGCGGCGAGGTGAAGCCGGCCGACATCGTCACGCAGCCGCATCCGGGCTTCCCGACGGACATGCAGGCGCAGTTCATGGTGCTCGCGTGCCTCGCGAAGGGGCAGAGCGTGATCAAGGAGATGATCTTCGAGAACCGGTACATGCACGTGCCGGAGCTCGGGCGCATGGGCGCGGACATCCAGGTCAGCGGGCGCGTCGCGATGATCCGCGGCGGCAACAAGCTGACGGGCGCGAGCGTGATGGCGACCGACCTGCGTGCGAGCGCGAGCCTCGTGCTGGCGGGGCTCGTCGCGGGCGGCAAGACCGAGGTGCTGCGCGTCTATCACCTCGATCGCGGCTACGAGATGATCGAGAAGAAGCTCAAGGGCGTCGGCGCGAAGATCAAGCGAGCGAAGGACGCGTGATGAGGCCGATCATCCTGGCACTGCCGAAGGGGCGCATCCTCGAGGAGGCGGCGGCGCGGTTCGCGAAGGCGGGCTACGACCTGTCGCCGGTGCTCGGCGATACGCGCAAGCTCGTGATCGAGTGCGGGCCGATCCGCGTGCTCGTGCTGCGCAACAGCGACGTGCCGACGTACGTGGCGCATGGCGCCGCGGATGTGGGTGTCGTCGGTAGCGACGTCCTCGACGAGGAAGGGCTCGAGCTGTACGAGCCGCTCGATCTGGGCATCGGCCGATGCCGGATGATCGTCGCGCAGCGCGCGGATGCGAAGGCCGACGAGCTCGCCCACCTGCGCATCGCGACGAAGTACCCGCGCACGACGAAGGCGTACCTGGCGCGCAAGGGCATCACGGCCGAGGTGATCAAGCTGTCGGGGGCGATCGAGCTGGGGCCGCTGACGGGCCTGTGCGAGCGCATCGTCGACATCACGCAGACCGGCGAGACGCTGCGCCAGAACGGGCTCGTCGAGATCGATACGGTGGGGCAGGTGTCGAGCCGGCTCGTCGTCAACCCGGCGCGGCTCAAGCTCGATGGCGACCGTCTAGGTGCCCTGATCGACTCGCTCGAGCGCGCTGTCTGATACTATCGACGCGACGTGTCGTCTGACCTGCGCCCCTTTGTGGCCGAGGAGATCCGGCTTCATCCCCGGGTCGCCTACCAGGGCCTGCTCTCGGAGGAGGGGGCGGCCACGAGGGTGGCGGCTGCGCTGCCGCCGCTGTCTCGGTTCCGGCACGACTACGCGGGCGCGATCTCGATCGTCGACTGGGATCACCGGCTGCCGTCGCAGAACCTCGTGCTGCGCGTCTACGGCTACTACTCCGACGACACGCTCGAGGCGGGCTACGAGGCGTTCGACGACCGGCTCGAGATGATCGCCGAGCGCGACAAGTATCCCGAGTTCGACGTCCCCGACTTCGACGGGCTCGCCGCCGACGAGGCCTACGAGATCGAGCTGTCTCCCTCGGGGCAGATCGGGCGCTGCCGGCTGACCTCGGCGTGGCGACGCACCGTGGCATCGAAGGACGCACAGGCGGCGGTCGCGCTCGTGCAGGCGTGCGACGAGTACCAGAAGCTCGTCGCGGCCTCGCCGTCGCGGCCGACCTATCTCGGCGACCTCGAAGCGGTCTCCTGGACGCCACCCTGCGAGAGCGACCACGTCCGCTGGACGCTCGACGTCTGGTACCTGCTCGCGTTCGACGGCCGCATCGGCTCTGGTCGGTCCTTTCTGGCGGACCTCGAGACCAAGCAGATCATCTCGGCCAGGGACTTCTCGGTCCGCACCGGCTAGCGCAACGCCTCAGGTGCGGACAGCGGGTGTCATCGCCGTGCGGTGCGCGGATGCGCTTATGCTGCGCCGCGGGAGGCTCGGCCACATGCGCTCGTTCGTCGTTTGTACGCTGTGTTTGTTGTTCGCCGCGTGCGGACCCACGACCCGCGATAACTGCACCGGTGCGTCGTGCACGGCGAACTCGTGCAGCCCGGGAGACTCGCGGGCCTGCTACACGGGCGTCGGTGGGACCGAGGGCGTCGGGCCTTGCCACGGCGGCACGCAGTCGTGCACGTCGGCCGGCATGTGGGGCGACTGCCAGGGCGAGGTCGCGCCCGCGCCGGAGAACTGCAGCGACGGCGTCGACAACAACTGCAACGGCATGGTCGACGAGAACGTCGATGCCGATGGCGACGGCTTCACGACGTGCAACGGCGACTGCTGCGACTCGACGGAGTGCACGAACCCCGCCGAGGTTAACCCGGGCGCGTTCGACACGCCGAACGACGGCATGGACAACGACTGCGACGGCGTGATCGACAACCCGACGCCGCTCTGTGACACGGGGCTCGCGTCGAACTCGAGCGACGCGATGGACTACGCGAAGGCCATCGACCTCTGCCAGACCGCGACGATGACCGACAAGAAGTGGGGCGTCATCGACGCGAAGTTCACGTTTGCCGACGGCACCGGCACGCCCGATGCGAACCAGCGCTCGATCCGCCCGCATTACGGAACCGGCACGCTTCCTCAGGTTGGCTCGAGCCTCATGGAGATCGCGTCAGGAAAAGCGGCGGCCGTCGGCGAGACGAATCCCGACTACCAGGACCTCGAGTCGAGCTACTCGAGCGGCAACACGTCCCCGTTCCCGGCGGACTTCCTCGCCGCGCACAGCGGCAAGCTGCCGAATGCGCCCGGATGCCCGGGCCCGGCTGGCAACACGGCGAACGATCCGATCATGCTAACGCTGACGATCCGCGTTCCGACGAACGCGAAGTCGTTCTCGATCAAGTCGAACTTCTTCAGCTCGGAGTTCCCCGAGTACACGTGCTCCAAGTTCAACGACTTCTTCGTGATGCTCCTCGACTCGACGTACAACGGCATGCCCGCGAACCCGACGGACAAGAACCTCGCGTTCTACCAGCCGCCGAACTCGATGAACCAGTATCCGGTCGGCGTGAACCTCGCGTCGGGCGACACCGGGCTCTTCACGCAGTGCGTGAACGGCCACATCGGCTGCACCGTCAACCCGCTGTCGCCTCCGTCGATCACGACGTGCACGTCGACGACGGACCTGGCCGGGACGGGTCTCGATACCCCGACGCCGGGCTTCTGCGACAACAACTCGCTCGAGGGCGGCGGCACCGGGTGGCTGACGACGACCGGTAACGTCGTGCCCGGCGAGATCATCAAGCTGCGCATCGCGATCTGGGACACGAGCGACGACCAGCTCGACTCGCTCGCCGCGATCGATGCGTTCACGTGGTCGGCCGACACGTCGCAGCCGGGCACGGTGATCCTGCGCGCCGATCACCCGGATAACCCGCACGCGGTCGACTCCACGCGCCCGGTCTCGCTGCTCCGCGATCAGCTCTAGGAGCGAGCTCGCGAGTCGCGGCCGAGCGCGCGGCCGAGCTCCTCGACGAGCGCGGCCTTGACGCTCGCCGGATCGACGGCGACGAGGCGATCGAGCGACGACATCACCGTCGCCTCGAAGCCGCACGGGTTGATCCGCGCGAAGTACGACAGGTCCGTCGTGACGTTGAGCGCGAGGCCGTGGAACGTCACCCACTTGCGGCAGGCGATGCCCATCGAGCAGAGCTTCTTGCGGCCGAGCTCGGTGGTGGTCCACACGCCGGTCTTGCCCGGCTCGCGGTCCGCGGCGACGCCGGCGCGCGCGCACGTCTCGATGACGGCCTGCTCGAGGTTGCGCAGGAACGCGTGGAGGTCGCGCTCGTCGTCCTCGAGCAGCACGATCGGATAGGCGACGAGCTGGCCGGGCCCGTGATACGTGACGTCGCCGCCGCGCTCGATCTCGAGCACCTCGACGTCGCCCGGCGCGAGCACGTTCTGCTTCGCCTCGCGACGGCGGCCGAGCGTGAACACGTGCGGATGCTCGACGACGATCAGCGTATCCGGCGCCTGGCCGGTCTGCCGCTGCTCGACGAGCGCGAGCTGCTGCGCCCAGACCTCGCGGTACGGCTTGGTGCCGAGGTCGAGGACCTGCCAGGGACGCATCCCTGGGAGCTACCACGGCTTCGCGGGCGCGAACAGGGCGGGGCCCCGCGCTAGCGATTGATGATGTGCACGGCCTCGCCGAGTGCTGCGGCGGCGGCTTCCATCACCGCTTCCGACAGCGTCGGATGCGGGTGGATCGTCAGGCGGAGGTCGTCCGCGACGGCGCCCATCTCGATCGCGAGCGCACCCTCCGAGATCAGGTCGCTCGCGCCGTTGCCGACGATGTGTAGGCCGAGCAGCTCGCCGGTCTTGGCGTCGGCGACGACCTTGCAGAAGCCCTCGGTGTCGTTGACCGACAGCGCGCGGCCGAGCGCGGCGAACGGGAACTTGCCGACCTTGAGCGTCGCGTGGCCCTTGGCCTTCGCCTCGTCCTCGGTCAGGCCCGTCGACGCGATCTCCGGATCCGTGAAGACGACCGCCGGGATCGTGCGCACGTCGAACGCGGCCTTGTGGCCCGCGATGATCTCGGCGACGACCTCGCCTTCCTTGGTGGCCTTGTGCGCGAGCATCATGCCGCCGATCAGGTCGCCGATCGCGTAGATGCCGGGGACGTTCGTGCGGAGGTGGTCGTCGGCGGTCACGAAGCCGCGCTTGTCGACGGCGACGCCGGCCGCGTCGAGGCCGAGGTTCTCGCTGTTCGGGCGGCGGCCGACGGAGACGAGGATCTTGTCGGTATCGATCGTCGCGGTCTTGCCGTCCTGCAGCTCGACGGTGAGCACCGCGCGGTCGCCCTTGTCCTCCCAGGACTTGGCCTTGGTGTTCGCCATCACCTCGATGCCCATCTTGCGCAGCTTGCGCTCGACGACCGCGACGCAGTCCTTGTCCATCGACGCGAGCACGCGCGGCAGCGCCTCGACGACGGTGACCTTCGTGCCGAACTTCGCGTACACCATGCCGAGCTCGAGGCCGATGTAGCCGCCGCCGATCACGACCATGCGCTGCGGCACGTGGTCGAGCGCGAGCGCGCCGGTCGAGTCGATGATGCGGTTCTGATCGATCTTGAAGCCGGGGATCTCGAACGGGCGCGAGCCCGTCGCGAGCACGACGTTCTTCGCGATGATCGTCTGCGGGCCGTTCTTCGTCTGCACGGTGATGCGGTGGCCGTCGGGACCGCTCTTCTCGAGCTTTGCGGTGCCGTCGATCACCTCGACGCCGTTGCCCTTGAGCAGCGTGCGGACGCCGCTCGTGAGCTTGTTGACGACGCCGCCCTTCCACGTCTGCAGCTTCTTCATGTCGAGCGAGGGCTTGCCCGGCAGCGAGATGCCGAGCTCGTCGGCGTGGCCCATCTTCTCGTACATCTTGGCGGCGTGGATCACGGCCTTCGACGGGATGCACCCGACGTTGAGGCACACGCCACCCATGTACTCGCGCTCGATGATGGCGGTCTTGACCTTGAGCTGGCCGAGCCGGATCGCGGCAGGATAGCCACCGGGTCCGGCACCGATCACGACGGCATCGAAACGTTGCTCGGGCATGCGCCCCCTATAGCACGCTACAGAAGCAGCCGGATCAGGTCGGTCCGCGAGTCGACACCCAGCTTCTTCAGGATGTTGGCCTGATGGAACTTGGCAGTACGCGCCGAGATCTCGAGCTCGTCGGCGATCTCGTCGCTGCGGTGCCCGAGCAGCAGCAGGTCGAGCACGGTGCGCTCGCGCGCCGACAGCTGCGCCGCGATCGCGACACGCGCAAGCTTCTCGCGAATCACGGCCGAGACTTCGGCGGCATCGAGCGAGCGCACGACGATCTCGGCGGTATCGCGCGCGGTGCGCCGCGCGGTCGCGACGCGGATGCGGTCGTCGCTGCTCGGGAGCACGGTCGTCGCGGTCGGGCGCTCGGAGCTCAGCGCGCGCACCGGGCAGCTCTCGCACGCAGCTGTCCTACCCTCGAGGGCGCCGTGGCAGCGAGATCCGCGGGACGGAGCCTTCTTGCTCTCCTCATCCGTGACGACCTCGACCAACGCTCCCCAGGTTTTGAGTTTGGTCGAGATCGAATAGCGCCGCATCGCGCGCGCTGGGCACAGTGCCACACGGGAGCGAAACCGCAACTGTCCGGAAGGACAGTTGAGCCAGCCGCGACGCCCGCTCATTGTAGCCGCCGTGATGGACGAGGACGAGGAGGGCCCGGGGTCCGCGGGCGCGACCGTGTTGTTGATCGACGACGACGCGCTGATCCTGCGGGCGCTCCAGGCGCTGATCGCCCGTGCCGGCTATCGCGTCCTCGCCGCGCGCGACAGCGAGAGCGCACTGGCCGCGGCGCGCGCTCACGCGATCGACGGCATCGTGATCGACGTCCGCTTGCCGGGCACGACCGGCTACGCCCTCGCCGAGAGCGTGGGCAAGCTGCATCCGGCCGCGCGTGTCCTCTACATGTCAGGTTATGGCGAGATGCCGGCCGACCTGCAGGGCGCACGCTTCCTGACGAAGCCGTTCTCGGCGGCCGAGCTGATGCGCGAGCTCGACGCGCTGCTGGCCTAGCCGGAGCGCGAGCGCCCGCCGGGCCGCATCGCCTAGCGGAACTGCTCCCAGCGCACGCCGAGCTTGTGCATGCGCGAGCGCAGCGTGTTGGGATGGATCTGCAGCAGGCGTGCGGCGCCCTGGGCGCCTTCGATGCGGCCGTGGCACTGGCGCAGCGCGCGCTCGATGTGGTTGCGGATCGCGTCGTCGAGCGACGGGAACCCGGATCCCGCGAACCCCGCGCCCGCATCCGCGGGGTCGTCGCGGCGGACGCCGAGCGCACGCGCGATGTCGAGCCGGCGGCCTTCGCCGAGGATCGCGGCGCGCTCGATCACGGCAGCGAGCTCGCGCACGTTGCCTGGCCACTCGTAGCTCTCGAGCAGCGCGACATCCGCGGCCGTCACGGCGAGCGCGGTGAACCCGAAGCGCCGCGCGGCCCGCTGGGCGAAGTGCTCGGCGAGCAGCCCGATGTCGGCGAGGCGCTCGCGCAGCGGCGGCAGCCTGATCATGAACACGTTGATGCGGTACCAGAGGTCCTCGCGGAACTGCCCGGTACGCACCATCGCGGCGAGGTCGCGGTGCGTGGCGGCGACGACGCGCACGTCGACCTTGAGCGAGCGGCTGCCACCGACGCGCTCGAACACGCCGTCCTGCAGCACGCGCAACAGGCGCACCTGAGCCGCGAGCGGCAGCTCGCCTATCTCGTCGAGGAACAGCGTGCCGCCGTCGGCGCGCTCGAACCAGCCGCGCCGCTGCGCCGATGCACCGGTGAAGCTGCCGCGCTCGTGGCCGAACAGCTCCGAGTCGACGAGCTCGGCGGGAATCGCGCCACAGTTGACGCGCAGCACCGGCCCGCCGACGCGAGGCGACCGGTCGTGGATCGCGCGCGCGACGACCTCCTTGCCCGAGCCCGTCTCGCCGAGCAGGAGCACCGGTGCGCCGGTCGGCGCGACCTGCTCGACGGAGCGCATCACGTCGCGCAGGCCGGCATCCGCGCCGACGATCGCCTCGCCGATGTCACGCATCTGCATGCGTGCGAGCGCCGCATCCTTCGCTGCCTCGGCGGCCTCGCGCAGCTGCTGCAGCTCGCGGCGGCGATGCTCGGTCGCGAGCACCGAGGCGAGCGGCTCGCTGAACGCCGCGAGCGGCCGCATCTTGACGTCGTTGGTGTTGTCGAGGACGAGCACGCCGAGCGGCGTCGACCCGGCGACGAGAGGCACGAGCAGCCAGCTGCCGTCGGCCGGATCGACCAGGCCGCGCAGCAGATCGCGGCCGACGAGCGTGACGCCTCGGTTCGAGGCGTAATCGATCTCTCCCGCGGCGAGCCATGCCGCGACGCGGTCGCGCGCCGCACCCGACAGCTCGCTGCGCGGATGCGAGGGCAACGACACGCCGACGGCACCGCGCCGCATCGTCGCGACCGTGTCGAGGTGCGAGGCATCGCGATCGAACGCGCGCACGGCGAGGAACGCGACATCGAGCGACGCGAACACGCGGTCGCCGACGCGCGCGAGGAAGCTGTCGATATCCGACGCCAGGGACGCCTCGCGCCACAGGTTCTCCGGCTGCACACCCACGAAATATCATGGGATGCCTCGTAATGTCGTGGGCTCCACGAAATATCGTGAGTTCCGCGATAGCGGAGGACGGCAATCCAGGTACTTGCCGCTTGGCTCGAACGCTGCACCGCGCCAAGGCCACTCAACTCGTTAGCCGCGCTCATGTCGACCGCTGCCTTCCTCGTACTCGCGTTCACCAGCCTCGGCGCCGCCACCGTCAACGGTGCACTCGGCTACGGCTTCTCGTCGATCACGGTCCCGATCGCGCTGCTCGTCACGGTCGGGCGCGTCCTCAATCCGGCGCTCGTGATCGTCGAGGTCGTGATCAACCTCTACGCACTCTACTGGAACCGTGCGTCGGCGAAGGCGATGCTCCCGCGCGTCCTGCCGCTCGCGGTTGGCCTCGTGCCCGGCGTGCTGACCGGCGCGTGGCTGCTCGGCTACGTCGCGCCGAGCAACGTCAAGCTCGTCGCGTACGTCACGCTGCTGCCGCTGATCCTGCTCCAGGCATCCGGCCGGCGCTGGCCGCTGCGCAACGAGCGCGCCGCCGCCGTCCCGCTCGGCGCGGGCACCGGCCTCCTCTACGGCCTGACGACGATCTCCGGACCGCCGCTCGCGCTGTTCTGGAACAACCAGGGTCTCGCGAAGGACGACTTCAAGGTCGCGCTCGCGATCGTCCGCTCGATCGAATCGGTGTGCGCGCTGATCGCGTACGCGTCCCTCGGCCTGCTCACGCG
Organism: uncultured Kofleriaceae bacterium; assembly: GCA_964446175.1. Classification (GTDB taxonomy): domain Bacteria; phylum Myxococcota_A; class Polyangia; order Haliangiales; family Haliangiaceae; genus JABFXX01. The sequence continues at coordinate 15,185 of CAYUNM010000008.1, read as the reverse complement.
CGAGTCAACATCCCTCCTGCCGTGGATCGCGCCCGGCGTCCTGATCGGCTTCCCGCTCGGCCACCAGCTGATCTCGCGCGTCGGCGTCGAGACGTTCCGCCGCGTGTGCATGAGCTTCGACGCGTACCTCGTGTCGTTCGGCCTCTCGCGCACGCTGACCCTGTTCGGCATCGCGCCCGAAGCGGCATACGTCGTCATGCTCGTCGTCGCGCTGATCGATACGCGTCTGCTCTGGGCCTACTTCCGCACGCCGTCCCGCGCACCCGCCCGCGCGCCACAGCCGGAGGCCGTCTCGTGAGCGGCCCTCCTCGCGAGCGCGACCGCGCGGCCCTCGAGCTGATCCGCACGGCGCTCGCCGGTCTCAAGTTTGGCGAGCTCGTCATCGCCGTCCACGACGGCGAGGTCGTCCAGATCTCGCGCACGGAGAAGTTCCGGCCGCCCCGCTCCGACTAGCTCACCAGCCCGACAACAGCACCGTCGCTGCTGCGAGACCACCTCGCTGCTGCGAGACCACGTCGCTGCTGCGAGACCATCTCGCTGCTGCGAGACCACCTCGCCGCTGCGAGACCACCTCGCCGCTGCGAGGCCACCGCGGTGCTGATCGACCACCGCCGACTCGACGACGAGAGGCTTCGCGCACTCCCACCCGCGCGCACGCACCGGACCACCGGAGTGCACGCGAGCGAAGCCCATGCACGCACGCCCTGTCGTCGTCGTCTCGATCCTCCTCGCACTCTCGCTCGCCGCCGCCGCGGCCGTCGCGCAACCCGTCGCCGCGGCCGTCGCGCAACCCGTCGCCGCGGCC
>CAYUNM010000008.1:6677-14280 GCA_964446175.1 uncultured Kofleriaceae bacterium | reverse complement strand
CGCGGCCGTCGCGCAACCCGTCGCCGCGGCCGTCGCGCAACCCGTCGCCGCGGCCGTCGCGCAACCCGTCGCCGCGGCCATCGCGCAACCCGTCGCGCAACTCGCACCTGGTGACCTCACGCTGCGCACCGGCGTCATCCTCCAGTACGACGGGCGGTTCTTCGTCGACGAGGCGCCCGACCCGCACGTCGATCAGTTCGCGTTTCGCAGCACGCGTCTCGATCTCGCGGGCACGTTATTCGACCACTACGACTTCAAGCTCGTGCCCGACTTCGCGGGCGGCAAGATCGTCGTGCAGGACGCGTACTTCGATGTCCGCTATTCGTCAGCTTTCAAGCTGCGCTTCGGCAAGATGAAGGTGCCGTTCGGCCTCGAGCGCCTGCAGGACGAGAAGGCGACGACGTTCACCGAGCGCGGCCTGCCGACGCAGCTCGCGCCGAACCGCGACCTCGGCATCCAGGCGCTCGGCGAGCTTGCCGGCGGCGCCGTCGCGTACCAGGTCGGCGTGTTCAACGGCGTCGCGGACGGCGGCAGCGGGGACGGCGACGTCTCCGACGACAAGGAAGGCGCGGCGCGCGTGTTCGTCAAGCCGTTCGCGAACGGCCCGGCGCTCGTTCAGGAGCTCGGGTTCGGCGGCGCCGTCACGTACGGCGAGAAGCACGGTCACCTCGCGTCGCCGGATACGCCGCAGCTCAAGACGCCGGGGCAGACGACGTTCTTCCAGCTCAGGACGGGCACGACGATCTTCGACACCGCGCTCGAGAGCGGGCGCCACTGGCGCGCGACCGCGCACGGCTACTGGTACACCGGGCCGTTCGGCGTGCTCGCCGAGTACGTGCGGTCGCGCGAGCATGTCGTGCTCGGTACGCAGCGCGAGCTCGCTGACTTCGAGGCGTGGCAGGTGCTCGGGCAGTGGGTGATCACCGGCGATGACGCGACGTTCAAGAGCGTCGCGCCCAGGCATCCGTTCGATCCGGCGACGGGCGAGTGGGGCGCGTTCGATGTCGCGGGGCGTCTGGGCGAGCTGCGTGTCGTCGATGCAGGCACGCTCGACCGCGGCTTCGCGGATCCGGCGAAGGCCGCGCGGCGCGCGTGGTCGGCGGGTGCGGGCGTCGACTGGTTCCCGAACCGTGCGGTGCGCTTCGTGCTCGACGTCGATCACACCTGGTACACGCGCGGCTTCAAGACGGGCGACCGCCCGGCCGAGACCTCGATCATCGGCCGCGCCCAGCTCGCGTTCTAGTTCGTGCGCGCCTGGTCGGTGATCCAGTTGACCTCCCAGGTCTTGCCGCCGTCGGCCGAGAACGCCTGCTCGAAGTGCGCCGACGTCTTCGTCATCCCGGATGCGGTCCGCACGCTGCGCGGGCTCATCGCCTCGCGAGCATGACCACGCTGCGCGCGCGAATCAGCGGCGCGACGGGATCTTGATGTCGTCGAGGCCGGCCTGGTGCGACAGGTCGTTCGGCGTGCGCTGCAGCGGCGGCAGCGGCGCGGCCGGCCGCGACTTGGCGTGCATGCTCTGCCAGGGCGTCATGCCGCGCCGGTCCTCGATGTTCTCCGACGGACGGAAGTCCTGCCAGCGCATGCCACCGGTGACCTGGGCGAGCTCTTCGACAGCGATGTTCTTCATGGCGCCTCGCACTGCGAGCGCGGTGCCAGCGCAAGTCCGTACGATCACGCGCGCAGGGTAGGCGGGGCCGCAGCCCGCGGGCGACGAGCTGTAACCCGAGGACGACGCCGCCGCGCGGCGCGCACTCACATGTGCAGCTCGGCGAGCTGGTTCTCGAACTTCACGCGCGTCAGCATGACCTGCTCCTGCGCGTCGACGATGTCGATCGTCGTCTTCTGCACGCGGTCGGAGACCTCGGCGAGCTTCTGACGCAGCGACTGCATCAGGTCGCCGCCGGTCTTCACCATCTTCAGCGTCACGAGCTGGGCGTGGAGCTCGCCCTCGCGCGCGCGGTACTCGGCGAGCTGGTCGCGCAGCATACCGATCTTGTCCTCGAGGTCGGCGCCCGCTTTGTGCGTCGCGAGCACCGCCTGCAGCTGGCTCTTGAGCGCCGGCGAGGCCTCCGGGTCATCGACATAGACGCTCAGCATGCCGATCGACTCGGGCGCGCCCATGTCGAGGGTGCGTTCGATCGGGGTCGCCTCGGCGATCGTGACGTACTTCGTCTCGCCCGCGCCGACGTCGACCTCGAACAGCTGCGAGTCGCCCACCTTCGTGAAGTGCGACGGTGCGTCGACGAGCGTCCAGCCGCTTTCGAGGCGGTGGCGCAGGTAGACCTTCGTCGGCTCGTGGAGGCGGCTCGTGACCGTGAAGCGCGTCGAGCGGCGGTGCTGGACCTCCGCCGTGACGATGCCGCGCTGGACCGTGACGAGCTTCGCGATGCGGTCGCTCTGGTTGTCCATGTGCTCGACGATGATCTGGCGGTCGAGCGCGAACGGCACGACGACGGATGCGCGCGGTGGCACCGGCTCGGTGATGCCCTCGCCGATGAAGCGGCCGTCGCCGTAGACGGTGACCGGGCCCGGCTCGAGCGTGTCGTTCGTCGGGTTGTCGAGGCGCACGGACTTGAAGGCGTAGCGGCCGTCGCCGCGCTCGGAGATCGGGTCGTAGAGGTAGACGACGCCGCCGGTGGTCTCGCCGTGCACCATCGCGACCATCGCGCTCGTGCCGGCGCGCACGTTCATCGGGTGCTCGGCCATGAAGTGGCTCTCGCCGACGGGCGTGTCGGGCATCTGCGTGTGAGCGCGCGGCGGGGCGCTGGACTCGTGGCCGCTTCCCGGCGTGACCGCGAGCAGCTTGAGCTCGTTGCCCTCGCCGGAGCCGACCTTCGGCACGATGTGGATCTTCGCCGCGGGCACGCCGTCATCGACGAGCTTGTTGCGCACGGCCTCGGCGCGCTTGCTCGCATCCGCCTGCGTCGCCCCGTGTGTCTCGATGACGACATCCTTCTTCGACGCGAGGATGTTCTTCGCCGCCTTCTGCAGCTTCTCGTCGCCCTGCCGGACCGGCGGCGGAGGCGGCGGCCCGTCGGACTGCGCGCCCGCCGCGGCGCCGATCGCCGAGGAGAACGTACGGCTCGCCGGGATGCTCCGCATGTAGTCCTGCGTGATCGTGATGCCGGCGGTCGTGCTCGTCGCGTCGACCGCCGGCGCCCGGCCGGTCACCTGGATCACCTCGCCTCCCGAGGCGCCCTGATCGATGCGCTGCGAGACGGTGGTCGGCTTTCCGGCCGCGACCTTCACGCCGCTGCGCTCGATCGACTTGTCGGCGTAGTAGAACGTCACGCCGTACGTGCCCGCCGGCAGGTTCGGCACGCTGTACGCGCCGTTCTCGTCGGTGATCGCCGTCTCGTTGCGGCCGTTGCCGCTGACGATGATCGTCGCGCCGGCGAGCTTCTCGCCCGTCTTCGTATCCGTGACGACGCCGTTGATCGCGTTGCCGGTCAGGTTCGTGACGGCCACGCCGTCGACCTGGTACGTGTTCTCGCTCTTCGTCGAGCCGGAGACCGCGACGTCGCCGCGCAGCTCGCTGCCGTCGAGCGAGACGAGCTCCTCCGACGGTCCCGCCTCGGCATACGGCGAAACGCCCGTCGGCGGCGCGATCGCGAACTTCTCCTCGCCGGCCAGCAGGTCGCGATCGATCTGGCGCACGCTCCACAGGTCGTAGCGGAACGACAGCGCCGAGCTCGCCCCGACGCCCACGAGCACGCCCTTCCAGTCCTCGCCCGAGACGTTGTCGACGATCGCCCAGCCCTCGAGCATCACCTTGCCCTTGTCGCCGACGACGACGCGATAGCTCGGCTTCCACGCCGGCGCCTCCGTGACGTACGTCAGCAGCACGTCTGCTTGCTTGCGGTCCGGAGTCTCGACCTGCATCGTCAGGTAGCTGCCATCGTCCGCTTCCTTTCGAGGGATCGCGATCGACAGCGGCTCGCGCGTCGCCGGGTCGACGACGGTCAGCGACTTCAAGAAGTCGTCGACGCGGTCGCGCGGCACGTGCACCTCGAGCTTGCCGTCCACGATGCGCGCGCGGCGCTCGTAGAACGCGACGCCGTTGCGATAGACGACCACGCGTCCCAGCACCGCGCCGTCGACGGCGATGTGGGTGTGATGGTGGAAACAACCCGACAGGAGCGCGACCAGCAGGGAGAAGCGACGCATGCATTTCATCTACGCGCGCGCCCGCTTCCCGATCCACGACGCGCTGCTGACGCCTGCGGTCGCGCCGAGGTGTCGCAGGTCGCGATCGCTGTCGCACCCCGGGCGGCTTACGGTTCGCAGCGGCCGGGCTCGGTCGAGCCCTCGTGGATGCAGAACGTGCCGAGCCGGGTCTTGTTCGTGACCGTCAGCTCGCACTTCGCGGGCACCTTGGTCAGCGGCTTCTTCATGAAGAACGAGAGCTGCCACGTGAACAGCGTCTCGCCCGCGAGCAGGCGCGACAGCGGCACGAAGCCTTCGCCGGGATCGGGCTCGCTCGCGATGCCGTCGCAGGTGATCGAGAACGAGCTGTTCGCGTCGGGCAGCGCCTTGCCGACGGTGAACATCGCCTTGACCTGGATGCCGCCGCCGTTCGTCAGCGCGACCGAGGCGCCTTGCACGTCGATCGCCATCTTCTCGGGCAGCTTCGGGGCCGGGAACGTGCCGTCCGGGCAGGCACCGGCGTCGAGCGCGCCGTCGCGATAGCAGGCACGCGCGACGATCTTCTTGCCTTCGCGGAAGCGCACCTCGCAGACGTGCGGGTCGAGCACGAACGGATCGGGCCGGTACAGCGCGTCGTGCTCGTTCGGCTTCGCGCTGTCGTTCAGATCCTGCATGCCGGAGTAGGCGAGGTTGTACGACTCGATCCGGCACACCGTGACCTCGTCGTAGTGCTTCGCGGACGTCCACTCGATCGTGAACACGCCCTTCTCGGCCGACGCCGAGCCGTTCTGTCCCATCGCGACGAACGGCATCACGCGCAGCTTCGTGATCTCCGCGTCGGGCAGATCGATCGGCGGCGAGGCCTTCATCGTCGGGCGCGGCATCGGCGGCGCCGGTGGAGGAGCTGGCTTCGCGGCAGCGGAGCCCGCGGCGCTCGCGCGCGCCGAGCCCTCCGCGGAGCCCGCGCCCGGCTTCGACCCGGACTTCGACGAGCACGCCGCGAGCGCGAGTACCAGCAGCGCGCGCAGGCTCGGCTTCACTTCGCGTGTCCCGGCGGCGGTGCGGGCGGCGTCTGCTCGAGCTGCTCGCGCAGGTGCCACGGAGGCGACTCGTAGACGTCCTCGATCAGCGTCTCGCGCGGCGGCAGCGGCGTCGCTTCCTGGCGCGCGATGCACTCGCGGACCTGATGTTCGATCTCGGTCGCCATTGCTTCGCGCTCGCCGGCCGCGAGCCAGCCGCGCTTCGTCAGGAACAGCTCCATGCGGCGCAGCGGATCCTTCTGGCTGCGCCAGACCTCGGTCACGGTCTCGTCGCGGTAGCGCGATGGATCGTCGGACGTCGAGTGCGCGCTCACGCGATACGTCAAGAGCTCGATGAACGTGGGGCCGTCGCCGCGGCGCGCCTTCTCGGCCGCGTAGCTGACGACCTCGTGCACGGCGAACACGTCGTTGCCGTCGGCGCGCAGCGCCTCGACGCCGTAGCCGAGGCCCTTGATCGCGATCGTCTCCGACGCGGTCTGCAGCTGCCCGGGCGTCGAGATCGCCCACTGGTTGTTCTGGCAGATCAGCACGACCGGCGCCTTCGTCACGCCTGCGAAGTTCAGCGCGACGTGGAAGTCGCCCTCGCTCGTGCCGCCGTCGCCCATGTAGCCGAAGCAGCACTTGCCCTTGTCGCCCTTGATCTTCATGCCCATCGCGATGCCGACGGCGTGCGGCACCTGCGTCGACACGCACGACGACATCACGACATAGTGATGGTCCGCGTCGCACGGGTGGCAGGGCATCTGGCGGCCCTTCGAGATGTCGGCGGCGTTGCCGTAGATCTGGGCGATGTAGCTGTCGAGCGTCATGCCGCGGAACAGGCCGACGCCGGCCTCGCGCAGCGCGGGCACGATCCAGTCCTCCGGCCGCGACGCCGCCGCCGACCCGACGACCGCGGCCTCCTGGCCCATCGCCTCGCCGTAGAAGCTGATGCGGCCCTGCCGCTGCAGCGCGATCATGCGGGCGTCGGTGACGCGGATGCGCAGCATGCCGTCGAACAGGCGGCGTGCGAACGCGCGATCGACGCCGGCGAGTGCGGCCTCGTCGACCGGCGTGCCGTCCTCGCGGAGCAGCTGGAACAACCCGCGAGCCTTGGACTCGGCGTCTCCGTCGAAGTAGGTCATCGTGCGCGCCATGGCGGAAACCATGCGCGCAATCTAACACCGACGGTCAGTGTGCCGTCCACCAGGCGCGCGTCTCGAGGTCCTGACACAGCACGTCGGCGTGGTCGAGCGCGGTCGCGTCGAGCATCTCCAGGGTCCACTGCTCGTTGCCGAGCTCCGGCGTCGTCGCGACGTCGTCGGGCTTCTCGAACAGGCGGAACTCGAGGTCGCCCGTGTCGCCGCGGTGCGCTTCGAACGCGGTGTCGCCGGCGGTCAACGGCGGGATCGAGACCAGGCGGCCCTCGATCGAACCGCTCGCCAGGTTCGCGACGAAGCCGCCGTTGCTGCACACGATCAGCGAGTCGCTCGCGTGCGCGTACACCCGGTCGGACCCGCCGGAGGACCCGCCGCAGAAGCCGGGGCAGCCGGCGAGGAACGGGAGGAGGGTGATCGCCGTGGCGAAAAGGACCTTGCGCATGCCCTCCCTCCATCGCAACCACCAGACCATCGGCATGCGAGGCGTTCCGCGGGGTTAGCGCGAGCGCGCCCCGCCGCGTGACCCCGATCCCGGACATTGATGTCACGCGTACGAGCGGTGCATCGCTGTACGAACCGAGCTTGCGCAGCCGCATCTCAAGTCCGCGTTCGGTCGCGCGTGCCGGCTGGTACGCCGGTCGCAATTCACGGCTCGCATGAAGTTCTCCCTCGCCCTTCTCCTGCCCCTCGCCGTTGGTTGTTCGACCTCGCAGCCGCAGGTCCTCACGGGCCGCGTCGCGCCCGGATTTCCGTCGGCCGTGTCGTCCGTCGAGGTGATCAAAGGTGCGTCGGTCGTCGCGACTGCTCCGGTCGCGGCTGACGGCTCCTTCCGCTTGAGCGTCCCGGCCGGCACCGGGTACGCGGTCCGCCTCGTCGGAACCGGGACGAGCGGGCTCGTGTTTCCGCGCCACGCCGGCGGCATCCACCAGACGTTCGCGATCCGCTCCGGCGGCGTCGCGTTCGATCTAGGCAAGGTGTTCTACATCGGCAACGCGAGCACGACGACGTTCGCGTTCCACGATGCAGGCACCGGCGGCAGCTGCGATGGTGAAGACCACGACGCGAGCGGCGCGACCTGCGTCGACGACGGCGACCAGAGCGGCGGTACCTGCGGAACCGAATCCGAGACCGCGGACGGCAGTGGTGGCGGCTCGGATGCCGCCGAAGCGCCCGACGCGGGCGACGCGGTCGCCGAGCACAACTTCCCGGCGGATGGCTGCGCCGACGGCGGCGATAACGGTGGCGACGAGAGCGGCAGCGATGCCAGCGGCAGCG
>CAYUNM010000008.1:0-6577 GCA_964446175.1 uncultured Kofleriaceae bacterium | reverse complement strand
AGCGGCAGCGATGCCAGCGGCAGCGGCGCCTAGACCATCTCCATGAACATGGTCGTCGGGTCCTCGAGGAGCGTCTTGACGTCCTGGAGGAACATCGCGCCGTCCCAGCCGTCCGCGAGGCGGTGATCGACGGAGATCGACAGGTTCATCAGGTGGCGCGCGACGATCTGACCGTTGCGCACCGCCGGCTTCTCCTCGATCTTGTGCACACCGACGATCGCGACCTCGGGGAAGTTGATGATCGGCGTGGCGAGCACGCCGCCGAGCTTGCCGAGCGAGCTGATCGTGAACGTCGAGCCGGTGAGCTCGTCGCGCGTGGCGGTGCCGTTGCGCACCGCTTCGCCGAGCCGCTCGATCTCCTTGCTGAGATCGAAGATTGACCGCCGGTCCGCATCGCGCACGACGGAGACCGCGAGGCCCTGCGGGCCCTGGGCCGCGATCCCGATGTGGTAGTACTTCTTGCGGACGATCTCCTGCGTGCTCTCGTCGAGCGACGCGTTGAGCTGCGGCCACTTCTTGAGCCCGCTGACGCACGCCTTGACGATGAACGGCAGGTAGTTGAGCTTCACGCCGCGCTCGGAGGCCCGCGTCTTCGCGCGGTCGCGCACCGCGACGAGCTCCGTCATGTCGACTTCTTCGACGTACGTGAAGTGCGCGGCGGTGTGCACGGCGCGCGACATCGACTCCGCGATCTTCTTGCGGATGCCGCGCAGCGGCACGCGCTCTTCCTCGCCGCCCTTGCCGATCGAGATCGGCGTCTGTGGCCGCGATGCGGGCACGTCCTTGAAGTTGCGAACGTCGTCCGTCGTGACGCGGCCGTGCTTGCCCGTCGCGGGCACGCGGCCGATCTCGACGCCGAGCTGACGCGCGAGCCGGCGCGTGGCCGGCGTGGCGAGCACGCGCTCGCGGGTCGCGGTCACGTCGACGACCTCGATGCCGCCGCTGCTGCGCGGCGCCGACGTGCTACGCGGCGCGGCCGCCGGAGCAGCGTGTGCGGCCGGGCGGGGCGCTTCGTGCGCGGGCGGGCGGGGTGCCTCGTGGTGGGCCGCGGCGGGCTTGCCGTTGCCGGCCGAGGCGTGCGCGCCTTCTTCCTCGATCGTGACGAGGATCTTGCCGACCGGCGCGATGTCGCCTTCCTTGAAGAACAGCTTCTTCACGGTGCCGGCGCGCGGCGACGGCAGCTCGACGGTCGCCTTGTCGGTCATCACCTCGACGAGCGGCTGGTCGAGCTTGACCTTGTCGCCCTCCTTGACCTTCCACGAGACGATCTCACCCTCGACGACGCCCTCGCCAATATCCGGCATGTAGAAGTCGAACGACATGGTTACCACTCCAGGGTCTGACGGACCGCTGATAGCACACGGTCGGCGTTAGGCAGGTACTCGTGCTCGAGGCTGTACGGGAACGGGGTATCGAAGCCGGTGACGCGCAGGATCGGCGCCTCGAGATACTGCAGCGCGCGCTCCTGGATCGACGCGACCAGCTCGGCGCCGAAGCCGCACGTGCGCGGCGCCTCGTGCACGACGACGCAGCGGCCGGTCTTCTGTACGCTCGCGGTGATCGTCTCGATGTCGAACGGCAAGAGCGTGCGCAGATCGATCACCTCGATCGAGACGTCGCTCTTCGCGGCGGCTTCCTCGGCGATCGACACCATGCCGCTGTACGCGAGCACCGTGCACTGCGTGCCTTCACGGACGATCTTCGCCTTACCGAGCTCGACCTCGTAGTCGCCCTCGGGGACCTCGCCGCGGCTCGCGCGGTAGATCCGCTTCGGCTCCATGAACAGCACCGGATCGTTCTGGCGCAGCGACGCGAGCAAGAGGCCCTTCGCATCGTACGGGTTGCTCGGCGCGACGACCTTGAGCCCGGGCGTGTGGATGAACAGCGCCTCGGGCGACTGCGAGTGATACGCGCCGCCGCGGATGCCACCGCCGACCGGCGTGCGGATCACGACCGGACACGTGTACGCGCCGCCGGAGCGGTAGCGAAACTTCGCCAGCTCGTTCACGATCTGATCGAACGCGGGAAAGATGAAGTCGCCGAACTGGATCTCCGGCACCGGGCGCAGGCCGTAGAGCGCCATGCCGATCGCGGTGCCGATGATGCCGGCCTCGGCGAGCGGCGTATCGATCACGCGGTCGGCGCCGAACTCGTCGTAGAGGCCGCTCGTCGCGCGGAACACGCCGCCGAACTTGCCGATGTCCTCGCCGAGCACGACGACGCTCGGATCGAGACGCATCTGCGTCTGCAGCGCGCTGCGCACGGCTTCGATGATGTTCATGACCGGCATTCGAGGCGGCGCCACATTAACTCCGGCGACGGCTGCATGGTAGATACACCCGGCGTGATCTGGATCCTGCTCGTCGTGCTGACGATCGTCGGCGGCGTCGCTGCCGTCGGGATCGCCGCGGGCGACAAGCGGAAACAGCTCGCCGCACCGCAGCAGAAAGCGCTGCCCGCCGCCGACAACGCGATCGAGCGGACCGTGCGCGATCTGCGCGTCGGCGACGTGCTGACGATCGACGGCCGCGACTTCTTGTGCGAGGGCCAGATCGACTACGACGAGGACGGTCACCGCTGGCGTAGCGGTCGCGTCGTCGACGGCAAGGACGTCCGCTGGCTCGTCGTCGGCATCGAGCGCACGGGTACCTCGGCGCTGCGCCTGATGACGCAGGACGAGTCGCAGCCGCTCACCGGCTATCCGCCCGAGGCGATCGTCATCGGCGACATCCGCTACATGCTCGACAAGCGCGGCACCGCGACGTGCGAGCTGCGCGGCGATGTCGGGCCGCTCGGCGACCTCAAGAAGGATCGCCCGGAGGCGCACGTCGAGCGCTGCCGGTGGTGGCTGTACTCGGCGCCGGGCGAGGACACGCTCGTCGTCGAGCAGTGGGGCGCCGATTACCGCGTGCTGCGCGGCAAGAAGATCGTCGAAGGCACGATCGATCTGATCCCCGGCAGCTAGCGCGGGAGATCGAAGCGGAACGTCGTGCCCTGGCCGACCACGCTCTCGACCTCGACCTTGCCGCCGTAGCTCTGGACGATCTCGCGCACGACGGGGAGGCCGAGACCGGTGCCCTTGTCGCTCGGCTTCGTCGTGAAGAACGGCTCGAAGATCTTGCCGAGCGTGTCGGTGTCGATGCCCGAGCCCGTGTCGCGCACCTCGACGACGGCGCGCTTGCCGTCCTCGGTCGGGCGCACCTCGACGGTGACCGTGCCGTCGACGCCGATCGCATCGACCGCGTTCGTCACGAGGTTGACGAGGATCTGTTCGATGCGCGTGCGGTTGACCGTCACCATCAGCGGCTCGCTGCCGAGGACGAGCGTGAGCTCGACGCGCCGCAGCTTGCCGGCCATCTTCAGCATGCCGCCGACGTCGCGCACGACCTCGTTGAGATCGATCGGCGCGACGCGATCCGGCCCTGGCTTCGCGAGCTGCATCAGCCGCTGGCCGTGCTGCGTGATGTGCTCGCCGACGCGCTCGAGCTCCGGCAGGATCTCGCCGATCCGCTCGAGCATCCCGGGGCCGCCGAGCGCCTCCTGCAGCTCGTCGATCGCCGCGATCTGGATCTGCGCGATGTTGCGCAGCTCGTGACCGACGCCGCCCGCGAGCGTGCCGAGCGTCGCGCGCCGCTCCGCGAGCAGCAGCTGCGTGCGCGCGTGCTCGAGCTGCGTCTCGATCGAGGCCTTCGCGGCGCGCAGCTCCTCCTCGGCCTTGCGCCGGCGGCTGATCTCCGCCTCCTTGTCCGTCAGCAGCTGGCGGATCTCGCGGACGTCGCGCGCGACCAGCACGATGCCTTGCAGCTCGCCCGTCGGCGTCATCACCGGCGAGCCGGTCACGCTGACGGGAATCCGCTTGCCGCTCTTGCTGACGAGCCAGGATTCCTCGCGCCGCAGGATGTCGCCGTCCTCGATGCGGCGCCGCACGACGGTGCGCAGGCCGGAGCTGTCGTCGACGAGCAGCCGCGCCACCGGCATTCCTTTGAGCTCCTCGCGACTCCAGCCGGTCAGCTGCGTGGCGCCGCTGTTCGCGAGCGTGATCCGGCCTTCGGCGTCGACGACAACGACGGCGTCGACCATCGCCTCGATCACCAGCTCGATCACTGTCGTTACCGTAACACGCTAGAGTGGCGGCGTGGCTCGCTGCCCGACGTGTCACCGCCGTCTGAAAACCGGACAGCCTTGTGCGGTTCATGGCGGTGCGCCCGGTACGCCATCTCCGGCGGTCGATGCGCCACCACCCGAATGGGCAGGGCCGCTCGGGCCGCTCCTGGGCGCGGGCGGCTTCGCCGCGGTCTGGGACCTACCGCCCGGCCGCGTCATCAAGGTCGCGCACGCCTCCCACGATCTCTCACGCGCACGCCTTGCTCGCGAAGCGGATGCGCTCGCCGCAATCGGCGCGCCCGCCGTCCCGCAGCTCCACGATCGTGGCGTGCTCCCTGACGGACGCGCGTTCATCGTCATGGATCGCGTCACGGGCATCTCGGTCGCCGACATCACGACGACGCCGGTCCGCATCGCCGATGCGATCTCGATCGCGGCGGAGCTGCTGACCTCGCTCGAGCACGTTCACGCCGCGCGCTTCGTCCACCGCGATCTCAAGCCCGACAATCTCGTTCGCAGCCCCGCGGGCCGCGTCGTCATCCTCGACCTCGGCCTCGCACGCAAGCTGCCGACCGATCCGGACGACCCGACGCGCGCGAACGTCCAGGTCGGCTCGCTCGAGTACATGCCGCCCGAGCAGCTCGCCGACTCGTCCTCCGTCGACGAGCGCAGCGACCTCTACGCGTTCGGCTGCATCCTGTTCGAGCTGATCACCGGGCGTCCGCCGTTCGTCGGTGATGCCGCGCTCCTCGAACGCGCGCACGCCGCGCTCCGCCCGCCGCGCCTCGGCGCGCTCGCGCAGGTCCCGCACGCCGTCGAGCAGCTCGTCAACGACTGTCTCGCGAAGGATCCCGCGCGCCGCCCGCAAAGTGCCGCCGACGCGCGCGCGCGCTTGCTCTCCGCGCACGACGAGCCGGCGGTCTCGCAGACGCACTCGATGTCGGTGATCCGCGAGGGCAAGCAGCCCGTCGTCCTGTTGTGGGCCGAGCTGCCCAAGGTCGATCGCGCGCTGCTCGCCACGCTCGCCGGACGCCGCCTCGTGATCGCCTCGCAGCGCGGGCGCCGCGTGCTCGCGGGCGTGCTCGGCGCGGACCACGCCGATCCGGCTGCCGTCGCGATCGCGGCCGCGCGCGACCTCGCCGCCGCCGGTGCGCGCGTCGCGCTCCATCTCGATCTGCTGCGCGTCGACTCCGCGGGCGGCGCGTCGACGATCACCGGCGTGCCCGTCGAGAAGCCCGAGACGTGGCTGCCGGCCGCGCCCTGGAGCGGCGTCGTGCTCTCTCGCGCGCTCGCCGCCGTCACGCGCGCCGCCACCGAGCCGACGCCCGCCGGCACCGAGTGGGTCGCGCTCGGAGCCGAGTCGACCGCCGCCGAGCTGTTCGGCCGCGACGCGCAGCTCACCGATCTCGTCGCCGATGCGGCCGTCGTGCTCGCGCCGCGCACCGTCGGCCCGGCGTTCGCGCTGCTCGTCGGCGAGCCCGGCGTCGGCAAGACCGTGTTTGCGGCCGAGCTCGCGCGCCGCCTCACCGAGCTCGACGCGCGCGTCCACCTCGGCCAGGTCCCCGCGCCCGGCACCGGCCGGCCCGCCTACACCGCGCTCGGCGACCTGATCGCGCCGCCGACCGGCCCGCTCGTGCGCGCGATCGGTGACTCGCTGCGCGCCGCCGCGCGCGCCCGACCGACCGCGATCATCGTCGACGATCTCCAGCAAGCCGACCACGATCTCCTCGACGCGCTCGAGTACGCGACGCTCGGCGGCGAGCCGCTGCCGCTCTGGATCCTCGGCATCACCGGCCCCCGCCTGCTCGCCCGCCGCCCGCAGCTCGGCGAGCGCGCCGAACGCCGCCGCCGCGACGCGCTGCCTCCGCTCGACGAGGACGCCGCCGTCGCGCTCGCCGCGTCGCTCCTCCGTCCCGCCGAGTACCCGCCGCTGCGCGCGCTCCGCCGCCTCGCGTCGCTCGCCCACGGCAACCCGCTCCACCTCTCCGTGCTCGTCCGCGAGATCCACGACAAGGGCGCGATCCGCGCACGCCCCGGCGGCACGCACTACCTCGACACGACCGCCCTCGACGCGCTCTCGCCGGCCGCCCTCGGCCCGTGGCTCGCCGCCCGCGAGCTCGCCGGTCTCTCCGTCGAGCTGGTCGCGCTCGCGCGCCTGTGCGCCGTGCTCGGCGGCGAGGTCCGCCGCGACGACCTCGTCGCGATCGTCGAGGCCGTCGAGCGCGGCGGCGGCGCGACGACGACGATCGATGTCGACATCGGCCTCGCCGAGCTCGTCCGCGCCAACGTGCTCACCGCATCGGCCCACGGCTTCGAATTCGCGAGCCCGCTCGTCGAGGAAGGCATCTACGCGACGACCGACGAGCACGAGCGGCTCGCGCTGCACCGCGCGGCGCTCGAGCACTGGCGCGCCGGCGCCGACGATCCGGCGCTCGCGGAGCGCGTCGCCCATCACGCGGAGGCGGTCGGCGAT
>CAYUNM010000007.1:174606-203386 GCA_964446175.1 uncultured Kofleriaceae bacterium | reverse complement strand
TGCAGCCCGGGATGCTGACCGCCGTGATCGCGCATCCGCCGGCGCTGTTCGGCAAGCCGAAGAAGGTCGACAGCGCGGCGGCGCTCGCCGTGAAGGGCGTGGCGCGCGCGATCGAGCTGCCGTCGCCGAAGCCGCCGATCAACATGCAGCCGCTCGGTGGCGTCGCGGTCGTCGCCGACAACACGTGGGCCGCGCTGAAGGGCCGGCGTGCGCTGAAGATCGAGTGGGAGCGCGGCCCGAACGCCAAGCACGAGACGAGCGCGTACACCGAGCAGCTGCGCGCGTCCGTGCGGCAGCCGGGCACGCAGATGCGCAACGTCGGCGATGCCGATGCGGCGCTCGCGAAGGCCGCGACGAAGGTCGAGGCCGAGTACACCGGCGCATACCTCGCGCACGCGGCGATGGAACCGCCGGCCGCCGTCGCGGAGGTCAACGGCGACCGCGCCGAGATCTGGGCGTGTACGCAGAGCCCGGTCGGCGTGCGCGACGAGGTCGCGAAGGCGCTCGGCATCGACAAGAAGAACGTGACCGTGCACGTCACGCTGCTCGGCGGCGGCTTCGGGCGCAAGTCGTTCCCCGACTTCGCGATCGAGGCGGCGCTGCTGTCGCGCGAGATGAAGAAGCGCGTGCGCGTGCAGTGGTCGCGCGAGGACGATCTGCAGCACGGCACGTTCCACACGACGAGCGTGCAGGCGCTCGCCGCCGGCCTCGACGACAGGGGCAAGGTCACGGCGTGGCGGCATCGCATCGCGTATCCGTCGATCAGCTCGACGTTCGATCCGTCGGCCGACAAGCCGAGCGACGGCGAGGTCGGCATGGGCGCGACGGATCTGCCGCTCGCGGTGCCGAACGTGCGCGTCGAGTCGTGCAAGGCCGAGGCGCACATGCGCATCGGCTGGCTGCGCTCGGTCTGCAACATCCCCCAGGCGTTCGCGATCCACTCGTTCCTCGACGAGATCGCGCACGCCGTGAAGCGCGATCCGCGCGACGTGATGGTCGAGACGTTCGGGCCGGCGCGCGTGCTGACGGCGAAGGAGCTCGGCGTCCCGAAGCTCGACAACAACTACGGCTCCCCGATCGACAAGACGCCGTTCGATGTCGCGCGACTGCACCGCGTGATCGACAAGGTCAGCGAGATGTCGGGCTGGAACAAGCGCGGCAACCGCGCGCTCGGCATGGCCGCGCACTCGAGCTTCGCGTCGTGGGTCGCGGTCGTGGCGTCGGTGGAGAAGGGCCCGCGCGGCGAGCTGCGCGTCGACGAGGCGTGGATCGCGGCGGACTGCGGCTTCGTCGTCAACCCGGATCGCGTGCGCTACCAGATGGAAGGCGCGTTCCTGTTCGGGCTGTCGAACGCGCTGCACGGCGCGATCACCGTGAAGGACGGCGCCGTCGTGCAGACGAACTTCCGCGACTACAAGCTGCTGCGGATCAACGAGGCGCCGCGCAAGATCCACGTCGAGCTGATCGCGAACGAGGCGCATCCCGGTGGCGCGGGCGAGCCCGGCACGCCGCCGGTGGCCCCCGCGGTCGCGAACGCATGGTTCGCGCTGACCGGCACGCGCATCCGATCGATGCCGTTCACGTGATCCGGCGGGAGTTCCGGCGAGCGTGTTTGCAGCGCGCGTCGACGAGCTCCTCCCGCACTGGGTGCGCGCTTAGTTGCCGCGCAAGACCGTGTCGAGGGCCGAGACCAGGCTGACCAGGTCGGCGTGCAGATCGCCCTGGTCGACCTCCTCGAGCGTCTCGCTCATGCGGTCGCGGAACTCCGCGTAATTCGGCGTCTCCGAGCTGGTCGTGAACCACATTGTCTCGCGAGGCGCAAACAAGGTGTCCTCGCGCCAGCTCCAGCCGTCATCGAGTAGAAGGCGCTTGAGAAGGGGCCAGCGAACATCCTGCATGGCCCCGGTTCAGTGCAGGGCCCATGCCTCGTCAGGGTTTCTTCACGCGGCCGAGGAGCCCGCGCACACCACCCCGTGCGGACGTGTCACGGCCGCGCAAGATCGCCCTCGGAACCTGGGTGAGCGAGCGCGCGAGCGCGATCGCGAGCTGCAGCGGAGACGTACCGTGCGCCTCGATCGCGACCTTCTCACCATGCTGTGCGTCCTCGACCGCACCGCGAGCGATCGTGCGCGTGCCGTCTGAACGGATCTCGACGACGAGCCGGGCCACCACCGGCGGCTCCTCCTGCAGGGCCTTTGACGGCGCCTCGGGCACGAGCTCCGGCTTGTGGTCGTCCTTCACTGCCCAGAGCTTAGTACAGTCGGCGCATGTCGGCTCTCGATCTCTCCGCGCTACGCGACCGCATCGACGCCGTCGACCGCCAGATCATCGCACTGCTCGCCGAGCGGCTGCGCATCGTCGAGGAGGTGGCGACGGCCAAGCTCGAGGCGGCCAGCCCGTTTCGCGATCGAGGCCGCGAGGAGGCACTGCTGCTGCGCCTGCGCGAGCACGCGACGGCCGCCGGGCTCGACCCGCACCAGATCGAGCGGCTCTACCGCGTCGTGATGGACATGTCCGTCGCGCACCAGGAAGCGCACGTGCGCAACCGTCCCGATACGCCGCTGCGCGTGACGTACCAGGGCGTCGAGGGCAGCTACAGCCACCTCGCCGCGCAGCGTCGCTACGGCGGGCGTCCCGGCGGTGCGCTGCTCACCGGCTTCGACTCGTTCCGCGCGGCTGCCGATGCCGTGCTGCATGGCGCGGCCGATCTCGCGCTGCTGCCGATCGAGAACACGACCGCCGGCAGCATCAACGACGTCTACGACCTGCTCGCCGACGGACGCCTCCACATCACGGGCGAGGTCGTGAGCGCGATCGAGCACTGCCTGCTCGCGCTGCCTGGCGTCACGCTCGACGAGCTGCGCGTCGTGATCTCGCATCCGCAGGCACTCGCGCAGTGCCAGGCGTTCTTCGCGAAGCACCCGCACCTCGTCGCGCGTCCCGAGCTCGACACGGCCGGCTCCGCTCGCCGCGTCGCACAGTCCGGAGACCGGACGCTCGGCGCGATCGCGTCGGCGGCGGCCGCGAAGACCTACGGGCTCGCGATCGTCGAGCAGGGCGTGCAGACCTCGCAGGGCAACGCGACGCGCTTCGTCGAGATCTCGCTGCGCCCGCACCCGCTCCCCGAGGGCGCGCAGGCCAAGACCTCGCTGTTGCTCGCGCTCGCCGACCGGCCCGGCGCGCTCGGCGAGATCCTCCAGCGATTCGCGGTGCACGGGCTCTCGCTCACCAAGATCGAGTCGCGCCCGATCCCGGCCGCGCCGTTCACGTACCGCTTCTACATCGACGTGCTCGGTCACGCCGCGACGGAGCCGTTCCAGGCCGCGCTCGACGAGGTGCGCCCGCTGACGACCGAGCTTCACGTCCTCGGCACGTACGAGGCGGCGCTGTAAGCTCGCCGCATGAGAGCTGTCCGCGTTCACGAGCTGACCGGTCCTGGTGCATTGCGCGTCGACGAGGTGCCGGACCTGCAGGCGGCGCCCGGGCAGGTCGTCGTCGACGTAAAGGCGGCGGGCGTCAACTTCCCCGACATCCTCATCACGCAGGGCAAGTACCAGTTCAAGCCGGCGCTGCCGTTCTCGCCGGGCGGCGAGGCGGCCGGCATCGTGCGCGCGGTCGGCGCGGGCGTGACCACGGTGAAGCCGGGCGATCGCGTCGCCGCGACGATGCTCTACGGCGGTTACGCCGAGCAGGTCCTGTTGCCCGAGCTCGCGTGCGTGAAGCTCCCCGACGCCGTCAGCTTCGAGGTCGGAGCCGCGACGCTGCTCACCTACCTCACCACCTATCACGCGCTCGTCGATCGCGCGGCGCTCCAGCCGAAGGAGACGCTGCTCGTGCTCGGCGCCGCCGGCGGCGTCGGCATGGCCGCCGTCGAGCTCGGCGCGCTGCTCGGCGCGCGCGTCATCGCGGCCGCCTCGAGCCCCGACAAGCTCGCGTTCTGCCGCGAGCACGGCGCGACCGAGGGCATCGACTACGCGAAGGAAGACCTCAAGGACCGCGTCAAGGCGCTCACCGGCGGCAACGGCTGCGACGTGATCTACGATCCGGTGGGCGGTTCACTTGCAGAAGCCGCGCTGCGCGGCACCGCCTGGCAGGGCCGTTACCTCGTCATCGGCTTCGCCTCGGGCGAGATCCCGAAAATCCCGCTGAACCTGGTCCTGCTCAAGGGTTGTCAGATCGTCGGCGTGTTCTGGGGCTCGTTCGCGATGCGCGAGCCCGCGAAGAACCGCGCCCACGCCGAGCAGCTGTTCGCGTGGGTCGCCGAGGGCAAGCTGCGGCCCGCGATCGATGTCACGCTCCCGTTCACCCAGGCCGCCGACGCACTTCACCGGATCGAGAAACGCCAGGTCAAAGGTAAGATCGTGCTCGTCCCGTGAAGTACCTGCTCGTCCTCGTGGCTGGCTGCTCGTTCTCCGCTCGCGGCGATCAATCGCCCGACGGCGCGGCCGGCCCCGACGCCGCCGACGTCTGCCACACGTTCTCGACCCAGCTCGACACCTGCGCCCTCGGCACCCCGAGCAACGATCTCACGCTCTCCGGCTCGAACACCTACGACACCGACACCGGCCTCCTCGACGGCCTCGACGCCCCGCACATGGGCTTCAACGGCCAGGCCGGCCCGATCGACGCGCTGATCGCACGCGACGTTCACTTCACCCTCGGCGCGTCACTGCGCGCCACCGGCAGCAAGCCGCTCGCGATCATCGCCGTCGGCACCCTCACCCTCGACGGCATGACGCTGATCGACGTCGCCAACGGCGGCGCGGGTGCGCGCACCGACTGCCCGAACGGCGCCGGCTCCGGCGAGGACAACGGTGGCGGCGCGGGCGGCGGAGGCGGCGGCGGCTTCGGCGCGATGGGCGGCCGCGGCGGCGACGGCAACAGCGACGGCACCCAGTCCCATGGCGGCGCCGCCGGCTCCGCGGCCGACCAACCTCCCGGCCCGCTCGGCGGCTGCCCGGGCGGCCACGGCGGCTTCGGCGATCACGCGGGCGGCGAGGGCGGCCCCGGCGGCGGCGCGCTCCTGCTCGCCGCGAAAGTCTCGATCACGCTCGCGACCAGCGCCGTCATCGACGCGGGCGGCGGCGGCGGCGCGGGCGGCGACGCGGGCGGCACGTTCAACAACGGCGACGCGGGCGGCGGCGGCGGCGGCGCGGGCGGCATGCTGATGCTCGAGTCCCCGATGATCCGAGCAGCCGGCGCGCTCGTCGCGAACGGCGGCGGCGGCGGCCAGGCCTCGGGCGATAACGTCGTCGGCATGCCCGGCTCCGACGCCCTGCTCAGCGCGCAGCCCGCCCCCGGCGGCCACGGCGGCGGCTCCACCGGCACGGCCGGAGGCGCGGGCGGCGCCGGCACCTTCGCCGCCCAGAGCGTCCTGACGATCAACCAGGGCGGCGGAGGCGGCGGAGGTGGCGGCGTCGGCTTCATCATCGTGCGCTCGCCCGACCAGCAGCTGGGCGTCGTGTCGCCGCCGGCGCGCCCGTAGCCGACCGTCGCGCGCGCCCGACGGCCGTCGAAGAACGATTCCGGCGATGTGGCGGGGCGCCGGCGCTAGAGCACCTGCGCGCAATAGACGGGATGCGGTTGTCCGCAGGCATCGAGATAGTCGGCGAACACCGCGGACGTCATGAGTGGCGAGCCGAGGTTGGCGTAGCCACCCGCAGCGCCTTGCTGCCAGTCGCCACACGTCCGAGTGCTCGTAGCATCCGCGGTCGCGGCGCCGGTCCACACGCGCGTCTCGGCGGTCAACGAACCGGTCGCTGTCAGGTCGATCGGCGCTTCGAATGTCACCAGGTCTTGCGAGACCACGACACCATCGATCCGCGACCACGGTCCGCTACCGACACGCGAGCGCGCCGTCGCGGTTGACGTCGCGAGCAAGGCCACAAACGTGCCGTCGAGGCCTGCGGCGGCAGCCTCGTTCGCACACACGGCATCGGCGGCGGCGAGCCCACCCACGCCCGTCAGCTTGCCAACCGAGACAAACGCGATCGGCGCCTGCGCAGCCGGCGGATGCTGCGGCGTGGAGTGGTCGGTCTCGAAGCAGTAGAGGTGAAGAGCGGAATTGCACGACTGGGAGCCTGTCTCGGTCCAGAGAGGTGCCGCTGCATCGCTCTGGCCGGTCTCGATGAGCGACGGAACCTCGATCGTCTTCGGTGGCTCGCACATCCCGCCGGTGAATGCGGCGCCGTTCGAGCGCGTTCCAGTTGCCACAAGCGCCCAGCCAATGACGGTACCGTTCTCGTCGACGTCGAGCGGATAGAGCGGGCCATATGTCACCAAGTCCGCAACACCGTCCGCCACCGTCAAGCCGTCGGGCCGGACCCAGCCCCGGTTTCCCGCGAGCTGCTCCAGTGCGGAGTGATCGGGCGTCGAGATCCACGCGACGAACGTTCCGCCGAGTCGCGCGCCGGCGTCGGTGCAGATCGCGTCGCCGCGCGCGATCGCGTCCATGCCTGTGTATGTCGCGCTCGTGACAAATGCGTAGTTTGCCCGCGGCGCGTCGCTGCTACCCGGCGTCGCCGTGTGGCACCCGCAACCCAGCAAACCCAGCCACAACACTCCGCGGCGCACGGCAAAACTGTAGCACCGTCGAGGAGACTACCGAAGCGCTAGTTGGAGGCGGGCGCCGAGAGCGCGGGCGGGACCTTGCGCCGGCTGATGATGTTGCCCTTGAGCACGTTGACCGGCACCGGGGGCGTCAGCTCGTAGAGGAAGCCGCGCGACGTGACCTCGGCCTTGAAGGCCTCGTCGTTGTGGAAGACGATCCGCTTGAAGCGGTCTTCCTTGGCCAG
Source organism: uncultured Kofleriaceae bacterium (assembly GCA_964446175.1). Lineage (GTDB taxonomy): Bacteria > Myxococcota_A > Polyangia > Haliangiales > Haliangiaceae > JABFXX01. Next base: position 196,592 of record CAYUNM010000007.1, on the reverse strand, counting down.
GAGCTGCTCGCCGCGCACGGCGTGGTCGCGGTGGTGGAGCAGGAAGTCGCCCAGGCGGACGGCGAGCTGGTTGTAGAGGCGGTGGCAGCCGTGCGAGGTGCCGTTGACGATCGAGGTGACGCTGGCGGAGCCGTGGGTGCCGATGCCGTTGTCGTCGAAGCGCTCGGTGCCGTCCTTCGCCCGGTAGTGCTGCAGGTGCTCGATGAGGACCATGCCGTACGCGGCGTGCGGGCCGGGGCCGAGGATCTCGGACTTGAGCGCCCAGTGGCCGTTGTAGAGGTTCTTGACGAGGTCCTTGTCGGGCGTCGACTTGGGTGGGAGCCAGGTCGGGCCGGCGAAGATGTCGCGCCAGATGCGGGTGCCGACGTCGGATTCTTTCCAGCGCTGGACGATCGTGCCGTCGGGGAGGCGCTGGTCGGCCCAGCCGCCGATCGTCGTCGGCCAGCGGATCAGGGGGCGCTTCGTGCCGTGGTCGTCGACGTAGAGCGTGAGGGTCGGGCGGTGGGGGACGATGCGGCGGAAGGGCGGGGGCGTCTCGTCGTAGAAGACGTCGCCGCGATCGATCTCGGCGGAGAGCTCCATGTGCGGCGCGTAGTAGGCGGGCAGCGGTGGCAGCTGCACGGCGACGCGCACGCCGGCCGCGTGGCGATCGAGGAACGCGCGCGTGGCGGCCGGGTCCGTCCAGCCGAGGGCCTTGGCGGCGGCTTCGGTCGCGGGGCCGACGAGGTCGGGCGCGGCGTTCGGCAGCGGTGTGATGTGGCCGCGTGCGGCGCGCATCGCGGGTGGATCGAGATCGCGGCCGAGGATCGGGGTGGGGCCGGAGGCGGCGGTACCGTCCTCGAGGATGCCGGCGGCGTCGACGACGCGCTCGCGCAGGATGCGGAGGGCGAGGCGGAAGTCGAGCTCGCGGCTGTCGAGCTGGAGCGCGTTGCGCGTGTCCTCGTCGAGCTTCTCGGTCGGCATCAGGAAGTTGCGGCGCTGGAACATCTCGAGCGCGTTGCCGGTGCGCCAGGTGAAGGAGCCGTCGGTGTCCTTGTCGAGGAGCCAGCCTTCGCAGCGGAGCTTCTGCTCGGTGGTGACGAGCGCGGTGTGTTCGCGATCGAGGGCGTCGAGGCGCTCGAGCCTGTCGCCGGTGAGCTTGTCGCGCTGCTTGTCGAGCGTCTCGCGCCACGCGATGTGCTGCGCGACCATCTCGCGATCGTCCTGCGTGTAGTTGCGGTCGAGCGCGAGGATCGGTTTCGGATCGATCGCCGCCTGGCACTGGTGGCGCGTGTCGTCCGCGAGGCGCGCGCGCACGATGCCGAGCGCCGGCACGACGCCGTACAGCTCGGAGAGCGCGTCCTCGCCCTGGCCTTTCTCGGCGGCGAGCTCGAGATATTTGTCGCGGATCGCGGGGACCTGGTCGCCGGTCGGCGCGAACAGCGTCGGCGTCCACGCGTCGGTCAGGTCGATGATCGTCAGGCCTTTCGCGCGCGCGTCGGCGGCGCACGCGGTGCCCTTCTCGCGGCCGGCGTCCATGATCACGACCTGCACGCAGCCGCCTTCGGCCGTGAGGCCGACGTGCTGCTCCTGCGCCGACGCTTGCGACGATGACGCGAGCTGCGTCACGTGCGATGGCTGCCCGCCGCAGCTTGCGAGGACGAGTATCAAGAGACCTCGATTCCTCATCACGGAAATTGTGACACGGTCTCGCGCGTTGCCGAAGAATGTGGGCGCTCGTGCTACTCGCGCTCGCGAGCGCGCCGAAGCCGCTCGTCCTCGTGCTCCACGGAGATCGCGAGCATGCGCGGGATGCCGCGGCGCGCTGGCGCACTGCGGTGGACGCGCACGGTTGGGTCCTCCTCGCGCAGATCCTCCACGCGCCACGGAACTAGTCGCACGTGCCCGATCTTTGCAACACTCCCAGCCATGCGCTGGGACCAGAACTACTCGAACCCCGAGGTCGAAGATCGGCGCGGGGAGTCCTTCTCCGGTGGCGGGTTTGGAGGCGGCGGCATCGGGCTGTTCGGCATCCTTCGCTTCGCCAGCATGTTCGGCTGGAAAGGCATCGTCGTCGGGCTGATCATCGCGGGGTTCGTCGGGTTCGGCGGGCAGTGCCTCGGCGGCAGCGGGACGCAACAACAGCAGCGCGCGACCTCGACCGAGCACTACCAGGGCTCGCCCGACGAGGAGCGCGCGGCGAAGTTCGTCGGCTACGTGCTCGAGGACGTCCAGAAGACCTGGCGCGCCCAGATCCCCGGCTACAAGGATGTCGCGTCGCTCGTGCTGTTCCGCCGCGGCATCCACTCGGGCTGCGGCACCGCGACGACCCAGATCGGTCCGTTCTACTGTCCCGTCGACAAGAAGGTCTACATCGACCTCTCGTTCTACGACGAGCTCAAGAACCAGCTCGGCGCGCCGGGCGACTTCGCCGAGGCGTACGTGATCGCGCACGAGGTCGGCCACCACGTGCAGGACCTCAAGGGCCTGCTCGGCGGCACCGGCCGCGACAACTCGATCCACACCGAGCTCCAGGCCGATTGCCTCGCCGGCGCGTGGGCCCGCGACGCCGAGAAGCGCGGCGAGCTCGAGGTCGGCGACATCGACGAGGCACTCAACGCCGCGTCGCAGATCGGCGACGACACGCTCCAGCGCAAGGCGGGCGGCACCCTGCAGCCCGAGACGTGGACCCACGGCTCGAGCGCGGAGCGCAACGCTAGCTTCAAGAAGGGCTACACGGACGGCGCGGCGGGCTGCGGCATCTAGCCGGCCAACTTTCTTTGCGACGGATCGCGCGTCGCCACTCCTGACCGGCGACCGCCGATGTACGTGAGCGTCACGTACGGGCGCGGGACAGGAGCGAACATGCGGAATTTGCGAGGATGGATGGCGACGTGCGTGGCGATCGGCACGCTCGCGGCGACGGGGTGCGTGGCGGACGAGGGTGCCCCGACCGACGAGCCGACCACCGACAGCGTCGAGAGCAACCTCACGGCGACGGATCTGATCAGCGGGCTCAACTTCGTCATGACGACGGGCAGCGATGACAAGCGCAGCGATAGCCACGTGTTCATCGCTGTCCACTTCAAGAACTCGCTGGGGCAGGCGCAGACAGTGACCCAGGAAGCCGGCCTCGGTCAGACCTGGTCGAACAACTCGGTCCACTCGCAGCTGATCCCGCTGCCGTGGGGGACGCACGACTCCGACATCATCAGCTTCACGGTGTCGTGGCAGCAGGGCGGCGGCGGGTGGAACGGCGACAACTGGAACCTGCAGCAGCTGCAGGTCGTCGCGAACGACGCGACGATCAACCAGAGCAGCACGCAGATGAGCCTCGCCGGAAATCCGTTCTTCCGGTTCACCGGCAGCGCGACGTCGTTCCTGCGGTTCTACGTGCAGTAGCTAGCCAGCGAGGCCCTTGAACAGGCGGATCGCGCCGAACACCATCGGGCCCCACGCGACGATGTACGTGCCGCCGCTCGGGCTCGACGACGCGCTGTCGTACGTGAACGCCGTGATCGCGATGCCGATGACGAGCATGATCAGGCCGACCGTGATGTTGCGGCTGCGCGCCGCCTGGCGCTCCGACTCGTAGATCGACTGCGCGAAGCCGTCGCCCGACGGGCCGTTGAACGGCGGCGGCGCCGAGACCGGGCGGGCGCGCTGCGCGATCGCGGCGCCGATCGGCGGATAGCCGGCGGGCGGCGGAGCAGAGGCGGGGCGGCGGTAGACGTCGTTGAGATCGGCGGGCTGCTGCTCGTCCATGTCAGCTAGAACGGCGAGCGTCGGCGCGGTCGCGGAAAATCGTTCAGGACGCGGCCGCGATCGCCGGCGTATCGCCCAACCGCGCGATTACCCAGGCGTACAGCGCGGTGGCATCGAACGAGGATCGGGCCGTGAAGCGCCAGCCGACCTGGGCGAAGTGATCGGCCTCGATCTCGGCGAGGACCTCGCCCCACACCTGCGACGCGATCGGGACCAGCCCGTCGTTCGCGCCCGCCACGCGACGTAGATAATGATGCACCGGCGACAGCGCGAGCGGCACGCCCGTCGCCTCGGACCGGATCCCGCCGACGACGCACGTGTAGCGGACCTCCGGCGCATCGGGGACCTCGGCATTGAAGCGCTCGAGCGCCGACGGCGAGAGCCAGTCGAGCGCGCGGATGCCAAACAGGCGCATGAGCTTGCGCACGGCGGAGAGCGCGCCGTCCTCGCCGATCGCGGCCAGCGGCGTTCCGTGGTGCGGCGTGCCGATCGTGACGAGCGTGCGGACGCGCGTGGCGAGCCCGAGCTTGGAGAGTGCGTAGCGCGCGTCGAGGCCGCCGAGCGAGTGGGCGATCACGTCGACGCGCTCGTGGCCGAGCTTGTCGATCAGCTCGACGAGGCGCGCCGCGCGTGCCGGAACGGAGGCGACCCGCGGCAAGCGGACCGCGTGCGCGTGGCAGCCGAGCGAGTCGAGGTGGCGCGCGATGCCGCGGAAGTAGTGGAGCGTGCCGATGCGATCGAACCCGAACAGGCCGTGGACGAGGACAACAGGGAGCGGCGGCCCACGGGCGGGCTCGCCCGGGATCGGCACGACGCCACCGAGCGGGGTCTCGCTGGACGGGACCCGTGCGGCACGACGTCGCAGGTAGAGCGTGGCGCCCAGCGCGACGATCAGCAGCAAGGCGATCAGCGCGAGGGCGTACGTCACCCATCTAGCTTAGTGCGTCTCGGGGCCCTCCCACTCCTTCATCATCTTGAAACATCCGATGAAGATGCCGGCCGCCATGGCGACGAAGATCGCGAGCGCGCTGATCGAGGCAAGCGAGAACGCGCTCCCGACCACGACCTTGTAGAGGAGACTGACGGCGGCGAGACCGAACAGGAAGATGAACGCGAACACTGCGGCCATGCGCAGCCCTTGTGCGCGGCGTGTGCCCGGGCAACTTCGCGACAGCGCGTCGAGAAACGCGAATCACGTGCGCTTCGCAACTCGTGCACGAACGCGATGCGCAGTTTCGCGGAGGTGCGGCGAAGCGTCGCAGGTGATCGATGCGATCCTTTGTCGCGCTTAATCCTCGCCTGCAACGTTGCGCACGCATTGGGAATCATGGTCAAAGCGTGTCCGCACCTGAGCAAGCAGGGAGCTATGTCGAGATTCATCTTCCCGGAATGGACCGAGACCCTCAAGAAGTGGGTCAACCTGCTGGTCCTCGGCGCCCCGATCTACCTGATCGCACTCATCGCTTACGCGGTAACACCGGAAGCGATTCGCGAGGGGTATCAGCCCGAGCAACCCGTGCCCTATAGCCACGCGCTTCACGCGGGCGAGCTCGGCATCGACTGTCGGTATTGCCATACCACCGTCGAGCGCGCGGCGAAGGCGGCGATCCCGCCGGCGGCGACGTGCATGAACTGCCACTCGCAGGTGAAGAAGGAGAGCGATCTGCTCCTCCCGATTCGCCAGGCGTACGCGGAGAACCAGCCGGTGCGCTGGGTCCGCGTCCACGACCTGCCGGACTACGTCTACTTCAACCACATGGCGCACGTGAATGCGGCCATCGGTTGCGAGACGTGCCACGGCCGCATCGATCAGATGGTGCGCGTGTACCAGTCCAAGCCGCTGACGATGGGCTGGTGCATCGAGTGCCACAAGAACCCGACGCCGTTCCTCCGCAAGCCGGAGAACGTGACGAAGATGGGTTACGACGACCCCGCGTCGACGCCTCACCGCGGTCCCAACGAGGGCGCCGAGGTGCAGAAGCAGAACGACGTCCACCCGCCCACCAACTGCTCGACCTGTCACCGCTGAGGAGCCGAGCATGTCTGCCAAAGAACACGACCACGATCACGACCACGGTCATGACCATCACCATGACCACGACGAGCAGCCGTCGGCTCCGCTGCCCGCCACGCCCGAGCACGGCTACTGGAAGTCGGTACGCGAGCTCGCGGGCACTGCCGACTGGCAGCTGAACCCGACGGGCAAGGAGTACCCGCCCGGCGCGGATCAGCCTCCGGCGCTCGACCCGATGTCGCGCCGCAACTTCTTCCACCTGATGGGTGCGAGCGCGGGCCTCGCGGGCCTCGCCGCTGGCGCGGGCTGCCGCCGCTACGAGAAGGAAGAGATCGTTCCTCTCGCGCGTCGCCCCGAGAACCAGGTCCCCGGCACGACGCTGTCCTACGCGACGACGTACGACATGGGCGGCGTCGCCTACCCGATGGTCGCGACGAGCTACGAAGGCCGTCCGATCCACCTCGACGGCAACCCCGAGCATCCGTGGAACAGCGGCGGCATCGTGCAGGGCACGAAGAAGCACGCCGGCCTCTCGCACTTCGCGCAGGCTTCGATCCTCCACCTCTACGATCCGGATCGCTCGCAGACGCCGCTCAACAAGGGCAACGGCGCCTCGCTCGATGCGTTCAAGGCCTCGCTCGCCGACGTGCGCAAGCTCGTCGATGCGGGCCAGGTTCGCATCCTCAGCGAAGCGACGTCGTCGGCGACGGTCGCGTCGCTCCGCGCGCGCCTCGCCGGCAAGGTCGGCTGGCACGAGTACGAGCCGATCTCGTGGGACAACGAGCGCGTCGGCACGAAGATGATCTTCGGCCGCGCGGTTCGCCCGATCGCCAAGCTCGACAAGTGCGAGACGATCGTCACGATCGACTGCGACATCTTCGTCGAGCATCCGGCGCACGCTCGCTACAACCGCGACTGGGCGCGCAGCCGCCGCAAGGGTGGCTCGCTCGGCCCGAACAAGATGAACCGCACGTGGGCGGTCGAGAGCGTCTTCTCGAACACCGGTGCGGTCGCCGACCACCGCCTGCCGCTGCGCAGCGAGTACGGCCTGCCGTTCGTGATGGCGCTCGACGCCATCCTCTCCGGCGGCGGCGCTCCGAACAGCGAGTTCCTCAAGGAGCAGAAGGTCAAGACGTTCCTCGACGTCCTGGTCGACGAGCTCAAGCAGAACGCGGGCAAGTCGGTGATCATCGCCGGCCGCCGCCAGCCGCCCGAGGTCCACGCGATCGTCGCGCGGATCAACCAGGCGATCGGCGCGCCCGGCGCGACGCTCGAGTACCACGAGCTCCCCGACGCCGACCGTCCGACGCACCTGCAGTCGATCACGCAGCTCGTGAAGGACATGCAGGCGGGCGCGGTGAAGGCGCTCGTCATCCTCGGTGGCAACCCGGTGTACGACGCGCCGGCCGACCTCGACTTCGAGGGCGCGCTCGGCAAGGTCGAGAACACGATCCACCTCTCGCAGTACAACGACGAGACCTCGCGCAAGTGCACGTGGCACGTGCCGCAGGCGCACTTCCTCGAGGCGTGGGGCGATGCCCGCACGTACGACGGCACGCAGTCGATCGCGCAGCCGCTGATCGAGCCGCTGTGGGGCGGCATCTCGAACGCCGAGATGCTGTCGCTGCTGCTCGGCGAGGAGAAGACGAGCATGGAGCTCGTCCAGACCGCGCTCGGCAACCCCGGCAACTGGCGCCAGCTCGTCTGCGACGGCTTCGTGCCGAACACCGGCTATCCGGTCGCGCAGGTCACGCCGGGCGCCGCGCCCGCGGTCAACCTGACGCCGAGCCAGAACTCCGGCTCGATGCGCAAGGCGAACGAGGTCGAGGTCGTCTATCACTTCTCGAGCAACACGTACGACGGCCGCTTCGCGAACAACGCGTGGCTGTGGGAGACCCCGGACTTCCTCACGAAGGTCACCTGGGACAACTACGCACTCGTCTCGCCGAAGACCGCGACGCAGCTCGGCCTCCAGAACGACACGATGATCACCGTCAAGGTCGGTGACAAGTCGCTCAAGGTGCCCTGCTACACGATGCCGGGCCAGGCGCCGTACTCGATCGCGGTCGTGCTCGGCGGTGGCCGCACGCACGCCGGTCACGTCACGACGCACCCGCACAACGTCGACCACAAGGACTGGGGCGATCGCGTCGTCGGCTGGAACACGTACAAGATCCGGCTCTCGACGGGCTGGGACTTCGCGACGAACGCGAGCGTCACGGCGACGGGCGAGTTCTACGAGCTCGCCAGCACGCAGGACCACTGGGACTACCGCCCGGGCATCCTGAAGGACGTCGGCGTCAACGAGATCGCGAAGCGCACGCCGGGCCTCGTCCGCGAGATCGGCGCCGCCGAGTTCGATGCACAGAAGGACTGGCGCGCCGAGGAAGAGTCGAACTTCTGGGATGACCAGGAGGTCGCGACCGAGAAGGGCAAGACCCCGCGCCACCTCTCGCTGTTCGAGGAGCACGAGTACAACGGCCACCGCTGGGCGATGGCCACGGACCTCGGCACGTGCACGGGCTGCAACGCGTGCATGGTCGCGTGTCAGTCGGAGAACAACGTCCCGGTCGTCGGTCGCCGCGAGGTGATCAACAACCGCGAGATGAGCTGGATCCGCATCGACCGCTACTTCCAGGGCAACCCGGATGATCCGCACGTCGTGCACCAGCCGCTCGCGTGCCAGCAGTGCGAGAACGCGCCGTGCGAGCAGGTCTGCCCGGTCGGCGCGACGAGCCACAGCGATGAAGGCCTCAACGACATGGCCTACAACCGCTGCATCGGCACGCGCTACTGCGCGAACAACTGCCCGTACAAGGTCCGCCGCTTCAACTTCCTCGACTGGAACTCGGAGTTCCGCGACGCCCGTAACAAGGTCCGCCAGCTCCTGTTCAACCCGGACGTCACCGTGCGCATGCGCGGCGTGATGGAGAAGTGCACGTTCTGCGTGCAGCGGATCCAGAACGCCAAGATCGCGCACAAGGCGGCGGTCCGCAGCGGTCAGGAAGCCGGCACCGTCGGTGGTCCGATGCCGGACGGCACGGTCCAGACGGCTTGCCAGAACGCGTGCCCGACCGAGGCGATCGTGTTCGGCGATCTCGAGGATCCGAACAGCCGCGTCTCGCAGCTCCACGCGGATCGCCGCCAGTACGCGCTGCTCCCCGAGAACTACACGAAGCCGCGCAACCGCTACCTCGCGCGTGTCCGTAACCCCAACCCCAAGATGCCCGGCTCCGCGATTGCCGGTGAGGGTGGTGCGAAATGAGCACGGAAGCAGAAGTCCCGCACGAGCCCGGTAAGGCTCGCGAGTTCTTCCGGTCGATCACGAAGGATGTGTCGTGGATCGCCGAGGCGCCCAAGCCGCACAAGCTGTGGCTCGTCGCGCTGACGGCCGCGATCATCATGTTCGGCATCGGCATCTGGAGCATCTACGTCGTCGTCATGCGCGGCATCGGTGTGTGGGGCAACTCCAACACCGTCTGCTGGGCGTGGGACATCACGAACTTCGTCTGGTGGATCGGTATCGGTCACGCCGGCACGCTGATCTCCGCCGTCCTCTACCTGACCCGCCAGCAATGGCGCGTCAGCATCAACCGCTCCGCCGAGGCGATGACGATCTTCGCCGTCATGGCGGCCGGTCTCTTCCCGCTGCTCCACACCGGCCGTCCCTGGTTCGCGTGGTGGATGATCCCGATCCCGAACGACATGGGCTCGATGTGGCCGCAGTTCCGGTCGCCGCTCATGTGGGACGTGTTCGCGGTCTCGACGTACATGACGACGTCGATCCTGTTCTGGTACATGGGCATGGTTCCGGACCTCGCGACGTTCCGTGACCGGTGCGCGATGCAGGGCAAGAACATCCGCGCCGCGATCTACGGCGTGGTCTCGCTCGGCTGGCGCGGCTCGGCTCGCCAGTGGCACCGCTACGAGCGCGCGTACCTGATCCTCGCGGGTCTCGCGACGCCGCTGGTCTTCTCGGTCCACTCGGTCGTCTCCTTCGACTTCGCGACCTCGCAGCTGCCCGGCTGGCACACGACGATCTTCCCGCCGTACTTCGTCGCTGGCGCCATCTTCTCCGGCTTCGCGATGGTGCTCACGCTGCTGATCCCGCTGCGGTTCCTGTTCAACCTGCAGCACATCATCAAGCAGGAGCACATCCACGCGATGTGCCGGATCATGCTCGGCACGGGCATGATGGTCGGTCTCGCGTACATGTCCGAGTTCTTCATCGCCTGGTACTCGGGCAACCCGTTCGAGCAGTTCACGTTCGTCAGCCGCGCGTTCGGCCCGTTCTGGTGGTGCTACTTCCTGATGGCCGGCAACAACGTGCTGATCCCGCAGTTCTTCTGGAGCAAGTGGGTCCGCAACAACAACGTGCTGATCTGGTGCCTCTGCATCTGCATCAACATCGGCATGTGGTTCGAGCGCTTCGTCATCATCGGGACGTCGCTCGCCCGCTCGTTCCTGCCGAGCGCGTGGTCGTACTACCACCCGACCCGGTATGACGCCGGCGTCTTCATCGGCACCATCGGTCTGTTCCTCACGATGTTCCTCTTGTTCTTCCGCTTCCTGCCGGTCGTCGCGATCAGCGAGGTCAAGGGCGCGTCGCCCGAGGCGCACGCGACCAAGGGAGGGCACCACTAATGTCGACGGAAAACCACATCGAAGAGCCCGCCGTGCCGGCGCAGGGGGAGCTGTACGGCTACCTCGCCGAGTACGACACGCCGGGTGAGCTCGTCGAGGCGTGCCGCAAGGTCCGCGACGCCGGCTACACCGACTTCGACGCCTACTCGCCGTTCCCGGTCCACGGGATCGATCCGGCGATGGGTATCAAGCGCACGATCCTCCCGCTGCTGATCTTCGGCGGCGGCTTCACCGGTGCCCTCGGCGGCTTGCTGCTGCAGTGGTACTGCAACGCGCACGCGTGGACGTGGAACATCTCGGGTAAGCCGACCTGGTCGATCCCCGCGAACATCCCGATCGCGTACGAGTGCGCGATCCTGCTCTCGGTCTTCACGTCGTTCTTCGGCATGTGGGCGCTCAACAAGCTCCCGCAGGTCTGGCACCCGCTGTTCCGGCTCGACCGGTTCATGAAGGCGACCGACGACGGCTTCTTCATCGGCATCGAGGCGCGCGACCGCCGCTTCGACGCCGAAAAGACGCGCGCGCTGCTCCAGGACGCGGGCGCGCTCGCCGTCGAGCCCTGCTACTACGACCCGGATCCGAAGACGCGCACGATGCCGAAGTGGATCACGGCGTTCATCGTCGCCTCGACGGCGTTCGCGCTGATCCCGTTCGCCATCGCCGCGAAGGCGCGCAACTCGCACTCCGACCAGCCGCACTGGCACATCTTCCCGGACATGGACTTCCAGCCGAAGGTCAAGTCCGACACCGCCGATGACCTGTTCCCCGACGGCCGCGCCAACCGCGGCGAGATCGCCGGCACGGTCGCCCGCGACTGGCTCGAGGACAACGAGGTCCTCTACCACGGCCTCGAGAACGGCCAGTGGACGACCGGCTTCCCGAAGACGCACCGCGACGGCTCGCCGTTCGTCGTCGACGCGAAGCTGCTCGCCCGCGGTCAGAACCGCTTCAACATCTACTGCTCGCCGTGCCACGGCTACGACGGCCGCGGGCAGGGCATGATCCCCGAGCGCGTCAAGACGCTCGGCGGCGTGTGGCAGGCGCGCAACCTCGTCGAGGCGCCGACGGCCGACGGCAAGGGCGGCGTCGTCATCCAGATGCCGAACGGCCAGCTCTTCAACACGATCTCGAACGGCTACAACACGATGCAGGGCTACGCGGCCCAGATTCCCGCCGACGACCGGTGGGCGATCGTCTCGTACGTTCGCGCTCTCGAGCGCGCGCAGAACGCGGCGATCGAAGATGTCCCCGCTGACCAGAAGGGAGCGGTGCAATGAGCGCCCTCGTGAAGTCCCTCCACCCCGACGAGAAGGTCAAGGCCGGCAAGCTCGGCTCGACGATGACGAAGGCGGGCCTCGGCATCGCCGTCGTCTTCCTCGCGATCTCGATCATCCTCGGCGGCAGCCACGGCGACCACTGGAAGCGTTTCATGTACGCGTTCCTGACGGGCTGGGCGTACATCGCGTCGATCGCGATCGGCATGCTCTGGCTCGTGATGCTGCACCACCTGACGCGCAGCCGCTGGTCGACGGTCGTGCGCCGCATCGCCGAGGCGATGACCGGTGCGTTCCCGCTGATCTGGCTCGCCGGCCTCGGGTTCATCATCCCGGTCGCGCTCGGCTACCAGGACCTCTACTACTGGGCGCACCCCGACGCGCACAACGCGGCGCTCAACCCGACGATCGTCCACAAGGCCGGCTGGCTCTCGCCCGGCTTCTTCGCGGCGCGCTACGTGCTGTACGGAGTGATCTACTCGGGTCTCTCCTGGTACTTCGCCTCGACGTCGCGCAAGCAGGACGTCACGGGTGATCCGGCGCTCTCGACGCAGATGCGCGTCGTGTCGGGCCCCGGCATGATCCTCTACGGCTTCACGACGTGCTTCCTCGCGTGGGACGTCCTGATGTCGCTCGCGCCGAAGTGGTACTCGACGATCTACGGCGTCGTGTACTGGGGCTCGGGTAACGTCGCCGCGTTCGCCGCGCTCGGCCTGATCGTCCTGTGGATCCAGCGCAACGGCCGCCTGACGCACTCGATCAACGAGGAGCACTACCACGACATCGGAAAGTGGATGTTCTCCTTCACGTTCTTCTGGGCGTACGTCCAGTTCAGCCAGTTCATGCTGCAGTGGTACGGCAACATGCCGGAGGAGACGAACTGGTGGAAGTACCGCATGTTCGGTGACTGGCAGTGGGTGTCGATCGCGATGCTCGTCGGTTACTGGGCGTTCCCGTTCGTGTTCCTGATGTCGCGCTGGACCAAGCGCATCGTGCCTTCGCTCGTGTTCTTCGCCGTGTGGCAGCTCGTCTTCCACTGGCTCGACATGTACTGGAACGCGATGCCGTCCTACGACTGGCTCGTCGCGACGCACGGCGGCGCCGTCATCAACCAGGGCCCGCTGTCGGGCAACATCGCGCTGCACCACGTCGGCTTCACGGCGCTCGACATCACGACGTGGCTCGGCCTCATCGGCGTGTTCCTCGCCGGTACCGGCCGCGGCCTTCGCGACAACCTGATCCCGGTGAAGGATCCGACGCTGGGCCTCTCGCTCGCCCACGAGGTCATGTAGCCATGAGCGGACCGAAGCGTAACCCCGACAAGCTCAACACGATCGGCATCGTCGTCGTCGGTATCTGCGGCGCGGTGCTCGTGTACGTGACGATCGTCGCCCTGCAGGCGTTCTACATGAACGACACCTCGCAGGTGCAGACGATGGCCGACTACGGCGGTCAGGACAAGACCGCGCTCGGCCACAAGGCCGACGAGATGCGCAACATCACCGAGGTCGGCAAGAACGCCGGCAACACGGTGCACATCAAGATCGACGACGCGATGCAGCTGATCGTGCGCGACGCGGCGAAGGATCCTTCGCACCTCGTGCCGCTCGCTCCGTCGACGAAGCCGACGATCGAGCCGACGTTCGGCCGCCCCAAGCCGCTCGGCGCCGCTCCGGCACCGGCCGCTCCGGCGGAAGGATCGGGCGCGGGCTCGGCGGCTCCGGCCGAAGGCTCGGCGGCACCGATGGTGCCGACGGGCGCGGGCTCGGCAGACGTCAAGGCTCCGGTCGGCGGCGTTGGCAACACGCCCGGCGCGAAGCAGTCGGTGCCTGCAGTTGGTGGAGGGAATGGCCACTGATCGCAAGCGCGGTCTCTGGCTGACCCTCGCGATCGGCCTGCTCGTCGCCTCCGTGGCGACGCCGGCCCTCGCGCACCCTGGCGGCGGCGATGCCGAGGACTCGGTCCCCGCGCCGCCTCCGACGTACAAGGGCAACGAGGTCCAGGTGCAGGAGCACCTCGGCAACCGCGTCCCGCTCGACGCGCAGTTCACGACGAGCGACGGCAAGCAGGTCACGCTCGGCGACGTCCTCAAGGGGGATGTGCCGACGATCCTGACGTTCAACTACTCCGACTGCCCGATGCTGTGCAGCCTGCAGCTCAACGGGCTCTCGAAGGTGATGCCCGAGCTGACCCAGAAGGTCGACGGGCTCGTCGGGTTCTATCTCGGCGCGCACTTCAAGATCGTCACGATCGACCTCGAGCCGAAGGAGCCGCTCCCCAAGCTCGCCAAGATGAAGGCGAAGTACATCGACCGCATGCCGGCGTGGCAGCACGACCAGGCCGCCGCGGGGTGGACGTTCCTCAAGGGCGATGAGGCGACGATTCGCCGCGTCGCCGAAACGGTCGGTTTTGGATACACGTATCTACCGGACCGAGCGGAATGGGCGCACCCCGCAGCGTTGATCTTCCTGTCCACGAGCGGAGCCGTGACCCGCTACGTGTACGGGATCGATTTCGCCGCGCCGATGATGCGGGAGTCTCTGATGCTCGCCGGCAAGGCCGAGCCGTCGTCCGCCGTCGGCTTCATGAACCGCTGTTATCACTATGATCCCGAGGCGAACAGTCACGCTCGCGCGGGAGTCCTCGCTCTACGCATTGGCGCTGCGGGTTTCGCAGTCCTGCTGTTCGCGACCCTGGCACTGATGCACTTCCTCAGGAAGCAACGATGAAGCGATACGTACTTGCTGTCCTCGTCACGCTCTGCACGTGGAGCGTCGCGCAAGCTCAACCCGCGGGCTCCGCCGCGGGCTCCGCCGCTGCCGCCACGGGATCCGCCGCTACCGGCGCGAGCTCGGCCGGCTCCGGCACGGGCGTCGTCCCGGCGCCGCCGGTCCAGGGCGCCGATCAGAGCGTGACCGCGAACGGCTCGGCCTCGCCGACGGCCGCGCCTGCCGCTGGCTCGGCCGCGACGCCCGGTGCGGGCTCGCCGTCGACGCAGCAGCCCGGTCTCGCCTGGTACGACCAGCTCGCCGCGAAGCCGAAGGACACCTCGACGAACTTCTGGCTGCCGAAGTCGGTCAACGCGAACGCCGACGACATCGACCACATGTTCTACGCGGTGCTCGCGCTCTCGATCTTCTTCTTCGTCGCGATCGCGGCGGCGGTCGTCTACTTCGTGTGGAAGTACCGCGGCAAGTCGATGCAGCGGCAGATCATGCCGTCGTCGGCGCACAACGACGCGCTCGAGATCACGTGGACCGTCATCCCGACGATCATCTGCGTGTTCCTGTTCTATTTCGGATGGCGCGCGTACATCCAGGTCGTCACGCCGCCGCAGAAGGCCGTCGAGATCAACGTGCTCGCGTGGCGCTGGGCGTGGGAGTTCAAGCACGCGAACGGCGTCACGGATAACAACCTGCACGTCCCGGTGAACACGCCCGTGCGCCTCGTCATGACGAGCAAGGACGTGCTCCACAGCTTCTACATCCCGGTCATGCGCGTGAAGCAGGACCTCGTGCCGCGCCGCTACACGTACGCGACGTTCATCGCGACGAAGCCGGGCACGTACCAGATGTACTGCGCCGAGTACTGCGGCACGAACCACTCGCAGATGAAGCCGGCGGTCGTCGTGCACGAGCCCGGCGGCTACGAGCGCTACCTGAACGACAAGGCGGCGGAGTCGACGAACATGCCGCCCGTCGAGCTCGGCAAGATGCTCTACGAGAAGAAGGGCTGCAACGCCTGCCACACGATCGACGGCACGCCGCGCGTCGGACCGACGTGGGCGACGAAGGACTGGGGCAAGCAGATCCAGATGAGCGACGGCAAGTCGATCACGATGGATGAGAACTACGTGCGCGAGTCCATCCTCTCGCCGCTCGCCAAGGCGCGTCCCGGCTATCCGCCGTCGATGCCGTCATTCGAGGGTCAGCTCAAGGAGAAGGAGCTGGCCGGTCTCATCGCGTACATCAAGTCGCTGAAGCAGTGAGGACGACCATGGCGACCGAAGAAAAGAATCCATACGGTCCGCAGAACGAGCCGGACTACTTCAACGTCTCGCACGGCCTGAAGAGCTGGCTGACGACGCTCGATCACAAGCGGATCGGCGTGATGTACCTCGTCGGCATCATGATCTCGCTGATCGTCGGTGGCGCGTTCGCGCTGCTGCTGCGCACCGAGCTGTGGGCGCCCGGCAAGACGATCGTCGCGCAGGACACCTACAACCAGTTCTTCACGCTGCACGGCGCGGTGATGGTGTTCCTCGTCATCATCCCGGGCATCCCGGCCGCGCTCGGCAACATCATGATGCCGATCCAGCTCGGCGCGCCCGACGTCGCGTTCCCGCGCTTGAACCTGACGTCGTTCTACATGTGGATCGCCGGCGCGGTCCTGCTCGTCGGGACGATCCCGTTCGGCGGTCTCGACACCGGCTGGACGCTCTACACGCCGTACTCGCTCGAGTCGAAGACGGCCGTGCTCATCGCGACCTCGGGCGTGTTCCTGCTCGGGTTCTCGTCGATCTTCACCGGCCTGAACTTCCTCGTCACGATCCACAAGTTCCGCCCGCAGGGCATGGGCTGGTTCCAGCTGCCGATGAACGCGTGGGCGATCTACGCGACCGCGATCATGCAGGTGCTCGCGACGCCGGTCCTCGGCATCACGGTGCTGCTGCTCTCGGTCGAGCGCTTCGCGCACATCGGTATCTTCGACCCGACGCTCGGTGGCGACCCGGTGCTGTTCCAGCACTTCTTCTGGTTCTACAGCCACCCTGCCGTCTACATCATGATCATCCCGGGCATGGGCGTGGCCTCCGAGCTGATCACGACGTTCTCGCACAAGCCGCTGTTCGGGTACCGCTTCGTCGCGTACTCGTCGGTCTCGCTCGCGCTGCTGTCGTTCCTCGTGTGGGGCCACCACATGTTCGTGTCGGGCCAGTCGCGCCTCGCGAACATGGTGTTCTCGGCGCTGACGTTCACCGTCGGCATCCCGAGCGCGATCAAGGTCTTCAACTGGGTCGCGACCCTCTACAAGGGCGACATCCGCCTCAAGACACCCATGCTCTACGGGTTGTCGTTCATCCTGCTGTTCACGATCGGCGGCCTGACGGGTCTGTTCCTCGCCGTCCTCTCCGTCGACGTGCACCTCCACGACACGTACTTCGTCGTCGCGCACTTCCACTACGTGATGATGGGCTCGACGCTCGTCGCGTTTCTCGGCGGCCTCCACTACTGGTGGCCGAAGTTCATGGGGCGCATGTACAACGAGTCCGTCGCGCGCGTGTGTGCGCTCGGCGTGTTCTTCGGGTTCAACCTGACGTTCTTGCCGCAGTTCGTGATGGGCGCGCGCGGCATGCCGCGTCGCTACTGGGATTACGACCCGCAGTTCCACATCTTCCACCAGCTCTCGACGATCGGTGCCTTCGTGCTCGGCATCTCGATCTTCATCTCGCTGGTGAGCCTGGTGTCGTCGATCAAGACCGGCAAGCGCGCGCCGCGCAACCCGTGGGGCGCCAGCTCGCTCGAGTGGCAGGCGCCGTCGCCGCCGCCGCTCTACAACTTCGAGAAGCCGCCGGTGCTCCACGAGCTCTACAACTACGACGATCTCTACGAGATCGAGCCCGACAACTGGGTCCGCCGCGCGCCGATCGAGGCCGAGCCGGCTCGTGCGGACGAGCTCGCTCGCAAGCAGGGCGCGGTCGCCAGCCACACCGGCGGCGCCACGCTCAAGGAGCAGGCGGACTCGATGGTCCACGCGCGCGCCGAGGAAGTTCGCGCCGCGCGCGACATGATGGAGACGAGCCGCGGTGAGCCGCCGGTGTCGACCGCGGTCGACGCCGCCGACGCCGCGAAGGTCGCCGGCGGTGGCGAGAATGCGCCCACCGAGGCCGCCGAGAAGGCCGCGCAGACGGAAGAAGAGGAGAAGAAGTCGTGAGCACTGCGCACGAGGCACACGACGACGAGCATGGTCACGTCGACCACGGCTCTCCGTTCATCCAGCATCACTACGACGACGCGCAGCACCAGTTCGACAGCGGCAAGCTGGGCATCTGGCTGTTCCTCGCGCAGGAAGTCCTGTTCTTCTCGGCGCTGTTCGTCGCGTACATCCTCTACCGGGTCCACCACCCGGAGATCTACTCGTACGCGCACAAGTGGCTCGACGTGAAGTACGGCGCGATCAACACCGCCGTCCTCATCTTCTCGTCGCTGACGGCCGCGTGGGCCGTGCGCGCCGCGCAGCTCAATCAGAAGAAGCTGCTGATCGGCTGCCTCGCGGTGACGATCGGCTGCGCCTGCACGTTCCTCGCGATCAAGTACATCGAGTACTCGCACAAGGTTCACGAGCACATCCTGTTCGGCCGCTACTTCGACCCGTGCGTCTCGCCGGGCGGTAACGAGCTGCTGACGAAGCACAACGACTGCAAGGGCACGAAGGGAACCGTCACCTGGTCGCTCGATCAGGCCGGCCAGATCGACCTCCTGAACGGCAAGCCGAACGGCGGCTGCTTCGAGCAGTCGAAGTTCGACCTCGACCCGCGCGAGGACGGCCTCCAGGCCGAGTGCCACGTGTTCGAGGTCCAGCACAGCGCGAGCGGCGCCGAGAAGTCCCGCAAGGAGATCACGAACCGCTGCCCGGAAGAGGGCATCTCCGAAGGCACCGACACCGGCGCGCAGAAGAAGGGCGAGGCCGAGACCAAGAAGCCGCAGTTCCCGTGCTGGAAGCCCGCGATCCAGCCCGCGGTCTGCGCCCCGGTCGTCAACGCCGGCAAGCCGCCGAGCCCGCAGTTCGGCGTGCTCGTCGAGTACGGCGACGAGCTCGAGCGCGGCCCCCACTTCGTGATCGAAGCCATGTGCGAGCCGGCCAAGCCGGTCGCCGAGCCGGCCGACATCTTCGCCGAGAAGACGGAGACCGAGCACCTCGGCCAGAAGTCGATCAAGCCGATCCACCACCTGACCACGCACCAGGAGCAGGAGCTCGAGTCGCTGGGCCCGCCGCCCGAGCACACGAACATGTTCCTCACGATCTACTTCGCGATGACCGGTCTGCACGGCATCCACGTGCTGTTCGGCGTGTTCGTCTTCATCTGGCTGCTGATCCGCGCGGTCAAGGGCCAGTTCAACGACTCCTACTTTGGGCCGATCGACTTCGCCGCGCTGTACTGGCACATCGTCGACCTGATCTGGATCTTCCTGTTCCCGCTCCTCTACCTCATCCACTGAGGACGCCATGGCCAACGCACATCACGACGACCACGGAATCTCGCACGTCGCGGCAGCCAAGGTGCTGCTCGCCACGGGCGGCTCGCTTCTCGTCCTCACGCTGGTCACGGTGCTCGCGACGAAGATCGATTTCGGCGCCAACATCAACCTCGCCATCGCGATGGTGATCGCGGTGACCAAGGCGACCCTGGTCATCCTGTTCTTCATGCACCTTCGCTACGACAAGCTGTTCCACACGGTCGTCTTCGTCAGCGCGCTGCTCGCCGCGTCGCTGTTCGTCGGCTTCACGCTGATGGACACGTCGCAGTACCAGGAGACGAACATCTGGACGCCGTCGAGCCCGCCGCGCGCGCCGTTCGGCCCGCGCCCGACGCAGGGCTAACCCGCCGCCGCCGCGCGCGCGAGACATCCCCGCGAGCTTCGCTCGCTCTCCTCAGAAGCACTTCTTGACGTCGAAGTTGCCCGAGATCGAGATCGGGCCGACGTCCTGGTCCGTCGTCGAGAACATCAGGCTGCCGGTGACGCGCGCGCCGATCGTATCGATCGTGACGGTGCCGGAGGCCTCGTTGATGCTCGTGTGGTTGCCGCCCGAGCGCTGGGCGTTGATGAACGCGTTGGCGTCGGTGCCGGACGTGGTCGCGTCGACGCTGAAGTAGACGAACGTGCCGGACGGGCCGCCGATCAGGACGAACTGGTCGAGGTTCGTGCTGCAGTCGACGTTGTCGTCGCCGAGCTGCACGAGCATGTGTCCAGGCGTCTGCTTGTCCTGCACGGCGGCGCCGACGACCATCTTCGGGTGATCCGTGCCGTACGTGTACATGATGTCGCCCTTCATCGGCTCGCCGCTCGAGCCGCACGCCGCGACGATGATCAGCAGCCCCCACGCATGCTTCATGGGGCGATTTTACCGGTTCTTGCGCGCGCCGACATAACCTCACGGAATCCTTGCCTACCCCTGCCATCACCCGTGCGCGGCACGACACGCGATAGGGTGCCCGGATGCGGCTGGCCTGGCTCCTCGTGATGGTGGCGTGTAGCGATGACGGCGTTCGGCATACACCCGATGCGCCGCCCGATCAGTGCGTCGACGGAGCTCCGACGATCGACGTCACCACGCCCGCGGCGTACGCGTGCCACGACAACTACACGGCCAAGGTCACGCTGACGAACAACACGTGCTCCGCGCTCACCGTGCAGAACGTGCTGCTGTCGGCGGTGGTGACGAGCGGACCGTGTCAGCCGCCGGGCGCGGGAACGTACGCGGGAGCGACGGTCGGCGCCGGCGAGACGGCGACGGTGCTCGACCTGACCAGCGGACCGTTCTGCTGCGGCGGCTCGGGATGCCCGGCGTCGTATCAGTGCGACGAGACCTTCACGTTCAAGGTCGTCACGGCGGCGCAGACGTACATGGCGACGAAGGACGTGCATCTGTCGCTCGATAACTGCGACGTCATCTGTCCGTGAGCACGCGCGCGAGGCGGTGGGCGGCCTCGACGAGCTTGTCGGGACTCGCGTTCGAGTAGCTCGCGCGCACGGCGATCGTCGGCGTCGGCTCCGGGCGGAACGCACTGCCGGGGTCGACCATCACGCCCGCGTCGAGGCAGCGGCGGAGCAGGGCGAGGTCATCGCCTTCGCGGTCGGTCTCGATCCACAGCGAGAAGCCGCCCTCCGGATCGCCGAAGCGCAGGCGCGGAGCGGCGCGCCGGAGCGCGTGCGAGAGCGCGGCGGCACGCTCGGCATAGGCGGCGCGGGCGCGGGCGAGCAGGGCGTCGTAGTCGAGCTGCGTGACGAGGCGCGCGAGCGCGGCCTGCGTCAGGCTCGACGTCTGGAGGTCAGCGGCCGCCTTCTGATCGAGCGCGGCGGCGTGGTGCGCGGCCGGCGGGATCAGCCAGCCGATGCGGAGGCCGGGCGCGATCGTCTTGCTGACGGTGCCGATGTGCCAGACGCGATCCGGCGCATCGGCGAGCAGCGGGCGCGGCGTGACGCCATCGAAGCGCAGCTCGGCGTACGCCTCGTCGACGATCAGCGGCGCGCTACCCGCGAGCACCGCCGCGCGATCGACGAGCTCGACGCCGTGCGGGTTCGCGACGCCATGGATCACGTAGCGCGCCTGCCCGCCCTCGCGTGCGACGCACGCACCGGCACGCGTGAACGCATCGATCGCGGCCGCGTACGTTGCATCTCCCACCGCGATCGTGCCGCCGAGGACGCGCGCCGCGATCGTCAACGCCTGCTGCGCGCCCGCCGTCACGATGATGCGCTCGGGATCGACCGCCGCGCCACGCGCGCCGAGCCGCGCCGCGATCCACCGCCGCAGCTGCTCGGCGCCCTCCGCCCAGCCGTACTGCAGCGCGTCCTCGCGGCTCGCCGTGACCTCTCCGAGTGCCGTCGCGAGCGCCGCGCGAGGCAGCAGCTCGTCCGCGGGCAATCCGCCCGCGAGCCCGATCACGTCGTCGCGCGTGGCGGCTTCCTTCTGCAGCTCGACGACGCGCGGATCCATCGAGGCGAAACGGTTCAACTCCGGTGCCATGGGCGCGGGCGCCGCAGCGTGCGCCGGTGGTACAACGACAGCGTGAAAGCGCTCGCGTTCATCGTGCTGGCGGCCTGTGGTGGCGCACAGCTACAGACCCTCCAGATCGTGAACAAGTCCGCACGCCCGATCGACCAGCTGTACGTCTATCCGGCCGGTGCGGCGAACCACGGCACGTCGCGCGGTAGCGTCGCGCCGAACGGCCAGGCCGAGGTCAAGGTCAAGCCGGGCAACGTCGAGGTGCTCGCGGTCAGCTCCAAGCTGCAGGTCGACGAGCACACGCGCGACCAGCCGAGCGCGAGCGGCGAGCTCGAGCTGCGCGGGCCCTCACAGGTGATCTTCTACGACGAGGGCAGCAAGCCGCCCGGCCTGGACCGCCCCGGCGTGTTCGGCTTCGCGTTCGTGATCCCGAAGGGCAAGGCGCCGCCGCTGACGGACGACAAGCCCGCCGACGCCCCGGCCCCCTGACCGCAGGTCGCTCGCACATCGCCTCGCGGCACATTGTCTCGCGGCAGATCGTCTCGCGACACATCGCCTCGCGACACATCGCCTCGCGACACATC
>CAYUNM010000007.1:119255-174506 GCA_964446175.1 uncultured Kofleriaceae bacterium | reverse complement strand
TCTCGCGGCACGTGGGCTCGCGGCATATCGCTTGCTGAGCACCTGCCCGTGCGGGTGCTCGCGCTGCTTTTTCTCGCAAGTTGTGCGCGAGTCGCGCCCTATCAGCGCGCACATCTCGCGTCCGCGGTCATGCAGGCGCCCGCGTGGGGGCTGCTCGACGGGCACGCGCAGCACGTCCACGAGGTGCGCGAAGGGACCGGCGGCGCCACCGGCTCCGCGGGCGGTGGATGCGGTTGCAACTGAGCCTCCGCGGCCGGTGGATGCGCGCGCCATCGATCCTGCTCGTGCTCGTCGCGTTCGCGCGGGTCGCCGGCGCCGACGATGGCGTCGACGGCAGCCTCGGCGTGTACGCCGACGACGACCACGTCACGGTCGTATCGCCGCGCGCGGCGGGGCGGTTTCACGCGGTGCCGGCGGTCGAGATCGAGGCGGCCGCGGGGGCGGATGCGGTGACCGGCGCGTCCGTCGATGTCGTGACGAGCGCGTCGCCCGCGACCATCCACGAGCGGCGTGTCGAGGGCGCGCTCGGCGCGACGGCGGCGGTGGGGCCGATGGCCGGGGTCGGCGCGCGCGCGATCGTGTCGCACGAGCACGACTACGACGCGGTGCACGCGTCGGTGCACGGGGCGCTCGAGCTCGCGAAGCGCAACACGCTGCTCGGCGCGACATACGACGAGGGGTTCGAGGAGGCGGGCAGCGTCGTCGACCGGGCGTTCCATGCGAGCCGCCGCACGCACCACGCGATCGCGACGTTCGCGCAGGTGCTCGGCCGGCGCACGATCGCGGACGCGATTGTCGAGGTCGCGCGCGACACCGGCTATCACGCGAGCCCGTATCGCTCGGTGATCATCGAGGACCCGATGACGGCGGCGATCACGCGGCTCGCCGAGGTGACACCGCGCGTGCGCGAGAGCGTGGCCGCGTCGCTGCGGATCCGGCGCGCCGTCGGCGAGCGTTGGGCGGTCCACGCGACGTACCGGTTCTACGTCGACGACTGGCAGCTGCACAGTCATACGGCGGCGCTCGACGTGCTGCACGAGCTCGCGGGCGGCACGCGCATCGGGCTCGGCGCGCGCGCCTACGTGCAGGATGCGGCGTTCTTCTATCGCGACCACTACGAGGGCATGCCGGTGCTGCGCACGCGCGACCGCACGCTCGGACCGATGCGCACGGCGACGCTGCGCGCGGGGGTCGATCTGCCGCTGTCCGCGCGCGGCGACGATGGGCCGCGGCTCGTCGGGGAGGTCGCCGTGCTGCGGATGTGGTTCCTCGACTTCACGCCGCAGCGCGAGCGGACGGCGCTGACGACGTCGCTCGGCGTGACGACCGCGTTCTAGACGACGTCGATCGGCGTGACGACCGCGTTCTAGACGGACGTCGCTCGGCGTGACGACCGCGCTCTAGTGGCAGCCGTAGCCGTCGGCGAGCTTCCAGTCGCGCGCGGCGGAGGCGATGTCGAACGTCGTCGCGGTCGCGAGCGCCGGATCGAGATCGCCCGAGGCGACGAGGTCGTCGAGCACGGCCTGCGCGATCGGCTGGACGTGGACGCGCACCGTGATCGCATCGACCGCCGGTGACAGCGGGTAGTGGTGCGTGACCGCGTGGTAGAAGCGCGGGTCCGTTGGATCGGTGGTCACGGCGGGCAGCAGCACGACGCTGTCGGCGGAGACGGCGTCCCACGGCATCTCGACGGCGCGTCCGTCGGCGGCGCGCAGCGTCTGGCCGAGCGTCCAGCTCGTGTCGTCGACGAGGGCGGCGCCGGCGGCGGAGGCGGTGAGCTCGACCCAGATCCGGCGCGAGTGGGTCACGCCGCTCGGCCACGCGTGGCCGCTCGCGAGGTTGTCGAGCACGACGTCGACGGCGCCGCCCGGCGAGACGCACAGCTTGGCCGAGATGCTCGGCTCGAGGTCGGCGGTGATCGCGGCGCGCTGCTCGGCGAGGCCGGTCCATGGGGTCGTCGCGATGTCGAGCCCGGGCCACAGGTGCGAGGTGGTGCGGCGGACGGGCGCGCCTCGCACGTCGGCAGCGCGCGCATCGCGGCCCTTCATGTGGCACTGCGCGCAGGTGAGCTGCGTCGAGGGTTGCGCGTAGAGGCTCGTCTTCCACTCGGCGAACGTGCGCTCGACGGCGAGCCCGCTCGGCGTGACGACGTCGTGGCACGCGCCGCAGGCCTGCGCGGAGCGCGCGTCGGCACCGTCGAGCCACGGCGAGTGCGCGGAGCGATGGGCCGGCGTGTCGACGGGCGAGTGCAGCTGGCCGCGCATCGTGTCGTCGCCGAGGACGAGCGGGTTGTTGTGATCGCCGGTGACGTCGGCGGTCGTGTGGCAGAACGTGCAGGTCACGCCGCGCAGCTCGCGCGGCAGGTCCGCGAGGTTGGTGCCGTCGGTCGTCGCGCCCTCGCGCACCGCCATCGGTGCGTGACATCCGACGCACAAGGTCCCGAGCGCGCCGCCGGTCTCGCGCTGGCCGCGGCGATCGAGCGCGACGAACACCGGGTCGTCGCTCGCGTACGCGTGCATGCTGCTGCTCCACTCGCGGACCTGGTCCGGGTGGCAGCCCTCGCACGTGCCGGGGTCGAGGAGGGCGGCGCGGTCCAGGCCGTCGCGCGCGCAGCCCGCGGCGACGAGGAGCGCCCCGACGAGCGCGACGCGCGTCGCGACAAACTCGCGCATCGCCCGCACCCTGGACGCGACGCGACGCATGCGTTGCGCGCATCTGGGGGCGGAGACCATCCCGCCGCGAAGTTGCAACGGCTACGCCACCAGGAGGTGCGGCGGACGGTCGCGCGACACTACGCCATCACGTCGACGAGCGTCGGCTTCAGCACGCGCTCGGCCTCGCGCGGATCGATCGAGACCAGAAAGCCCCGCGCGCCGCCGTTGATGTAGATGCGGGGCAGCTCGAGGATCGTGCGCTGCATGTAGATCGGCATCTGGCGCTTGAGGCCGAACGGCGACGTGCCGCCGACCTGATAGCCCGAGTGGCGATCCGCGACCTCGGGCGCGCACGGGTGAACGAGCTTGGTGCCGATCGCGCGCGCGAGGTTCTTCGCGGAGACCTCGCGATCGCCGTGCATCAGGATGCAGAGCGGGTGCTTCGCGTCGTCCTCGAAGATCAGCGTCTTGATGACGGCGTGCTCGTCGACGCCGAGCGCCTCGCTCGACGCGCGCGTGCCGCCGTGCGGCTGCCACGCATAGAGGTGCGGCTCGAACGCGACCTGCTGCGCGCGTAGCACGCGGATCGCCATCGTCACGGGATGCTTGGCCACGCGCGCATCGTACACGCTGGCGGCCGCACGCCGGCGTCAGCCTTCGAGAGCCTTGTAGAGCTTCTCGATCGCGACCGGCTTCGCGAGGTGGACCTCGAAGCCCGCGTCTCGCGCGCGCTCGCGATCGGCCGGCTGGCCGTAGCCGGTGACGGCGATCAGCCGCAGCGGGCCGATCGTCTCGCGAAGCCGCTGCGCGAGCTCGTAGCCGTCCATGACGGGCAGACCGATGTCGAGCAGCGCGACGTCGGGGCGGAGCTCGCTGGCGACGCGCAGCGCATCGGGACCGTCGTTCGCGGTGCGCACGTCATGGCCGCGCTCGGCGAGCAGCTCGGCGAGGAGGTCGGCGGCATCGGCGTTGTCGTCGACGACGAGCACGCGCAACCGGCTCGGCGTCGGCGCGGGGCGCGCCGCGACGGCCGCCATCTCGGCGCTCGTCGGTGCGGCCGCGGGGAGCCGCACCTCGAACATCGCGCCGTGGCCGAGGCCGTCGCTCGCCGCCGAGACCGTGCCGCCGTGCATCTGCACGAGGCTGCGCACGATCGCGAGGCCGAGGCCGAGGCCGCCTTCCGTGCGCGCGATCGACTGCGGCCCTTGCACGAAGATGTCGAAGACGCTCGTCAGCATGTCGGGCGCGAGGCCGATGCCGTTGTCGCGCACGCGAAGGACGACCTCGTCGCCGTCGCGGCGACCGGTGACATCGATGTAGCCGCCGCCCGGCGTGTAGCGCGCCGCGTTCGTCAACAGATTCGCCACGACCTGCGCGAGCCGCGTCGGATCGCCCTCGACCGCGAGGTCCTCCGGCACGTCGACGGAGAGCACGTGCGAGCGCTGCTCGAGCAGCGGGCTCGCGAGCTCGACGGCGCGCGCGACGATCGCCGCGATCCCGACGCGCTGCCGCGCGAGCTCGATCTTGCCGCGCGTGATGCGCGAGACGTCGAGCAGGTCGTCGACGAGGCGCGTCAGGTGCACGACCTGGCGCTCGATGACGTCGCGCTCGCGCTTGTGCGGCGGCGGGCGCAGGGTCATCAGCTCGAGCGCGGTCGTGATCGGCGCGAGCGGGTTGCGCAGCTCGTGCCCGAGCATCGCGAGGAACTGGTCCTTGGCGCGGCTCGCCGCCTCGGCCTCCGCGCGGGCGGTCGTCGCCTCGCGGTAGAGGCGGGCATTCTCGATCGCGTCGGCGGAGTGCGCCGCGAGGCCCTCGGCGATCGCGCGGTCGACGCCGTCGAAGTTGCGCGTGCGCGAGCCGAACAGGAACACGCCGATCACGCGGCCGCCGGCGCGCATCGGCGCCGCCATGTACGAGCGCATCGCCAGCCACCGCAGCTGGCCGAGGTGAGTGTCGTCGCGTGCGATCTCGCGCAGCTTCGCGTCGTCGACGTCGACGAGGACGTGCGTCTCGCCCGTCGAGATCGCGCGGCTCGCCGCACCGACGCCCGGCCGATGCGCGTACACGGGCAGCTGACTCGGATCGGAGACGCCCGACATCGCGATCGTGCGCAGCTGGTCGCCCTCGAGCAGCTGGACCATGCACCAGTCGGCGAACGAGGGCACGGGCAGCCCGACGAGCTGCGTCGTCGTGTGCTGCCAGTCGAGGGAGCGCGCGAGCAGGCCGCTCGTCTGCGCGACGAGCTGGCGGCCGCGCTCGATCCGCTTGCGCTCGGTGATGTCGAAGATCATCGCGAGGCACAGGAGCTCGCCGGCACGCCGCACGGGCGACGCGTAGATGTGGACGTCGATCGTGCGCCCGTCGGCGGTGCGTCGCTGCGTCTCGAAGCCCGTGACCACGCCGCCCGAGGTCATGTGCGAGACCCGATCGAGGAGCTCGGCGCGCTGCGCCTCGGAGGCCGGCGGTGAAGGCTTGCCGATCACGTCGGCTGCGCGCCAGCCGAACACGCGCTCCGCGGCCGTATTCCAGGCGTGGACGCGCCCCATCCCGTCGAGCAGGATGATCGCGGCCGGCGAGGCCTGGATCATCGCCTGGCTGATCTCGAGCGCCTCGACGAGCCGGTCGTGCAGCCGCGCGCGAGACAGTGCCTCCGACGACTGCGCCGCGAGCACCTCGATGTACGTGCGCTCCTCGGCGGTCAGCCGGCGCTCGTCGTGAAACACGAACGCGAGCGCGCCCACGGTCGCGCCCTCGATCACGATCGGCGCGGCACCGAACGCGAGCGGTGGCGGACCTTGCGGCCGATACGTCGCCTCGGTCTCGCCGAAGCGCTGCGCGTACTCGCCGCGCGAGCCGATCCACAGCGCGCGCCGCTCGCGCACCGCGACCGCGATCGGGTTCTGCGACGCGAGATCGATCCGCTCGAACGCGCGGCGGTGCGCGTCGGTGAAGCCGCTCTCGCGCTGCAGCACCAGCGCGTCACCGTCGACGAGCCACATCCCGGCCATCGCCGCATCGAGCGCGTCGAGGCCGGCGTCGACGACCGCATGTCCCACGTCGTCCGCGCTCTTCGCGGTCGCGAGCTGCCCGGCGACGGCGAGCAGGCGCTGGAGCCGGTTCGTCGTGCGAGCCTGGCTCGCCGCGAGCGCGAGCTCGCTCGTGATGTCGAGCACGAGCACCGCGAAGCCGATCTGCGCGCCGCGGGAGTCGCGCACGGGCAGGTACTGCACGTCGATATCGCGCGTCCCCGACGGATACTCGACGCGGTCGCGGAACTGCACGCGCTCGCCGGCGAGCGCCCGCTCCACGCTCGACGCGATCTTCGCGTACATCTCCGGCGCGGCGATGTCGCGGATGCGCTTGCCGATGAAGAACGCGCGCGGCTGCACGAACCACGCCTCGTACGCCGCGTTGACGTACTGGTAGCGCGCATCGCGGTCGACGAACCCGACGAGGCCCGGCAGCGAGTCCGCGACGAGCTCGAGTCGCGGCCGCTCGACATCGTCCATCGCCGCGACCATACCGGATCACGACACGGGAGTGGCCTCGACGACAAGCCGCCGAGCGCCCGCGGGCTCGTCATCAGAGTGATGAGCGTCTCGCTCGCGAGCAGTCACGCAGCCTACGTGCCGTGCTTCGCCGCGATCACGGCGGCGGCGGCTTCCTCGGGGCTATCGGTGAGCTGGATCAGCTGCAGATCCGGCTCGGCGATGTTGCCCTCCGCGCACACGGTCTCGCGCAGCCAGCTGTAGAAGCCGCCCCAGTACGCCTTGCCGAACAGCACGACGGGGAAGTGCGAGATCTTGCCTGTCTGGATCAGCGTGAGCGCCTCGAGCGTCTCGTCGAGCGTGCCGAACCCGCCGGGGAAGATGAGGAACGCGTACGAGTACTTGATGAACATCGTCTTGCGGACGAAGAAGTAGCGAAAGTTCACCAGCGTATCGATGTACGGGTTCGCCTGCTGCTCGAACGGCAGCTCGATGTTGCAGCCGATCGAGCGGCCCTTGCCCTCGCGTGCGCCGCGGTTCGCGGCCTCCATGATCCCGGGCCCGCCACCGGTGATGATCGCGTAGTCGGCCTGCGCGAGCAGCTTCGCGGTCTTCCGCGCGGCGTCGTAGTACGGATGGTCGGGCGCCGTGCGCGCCGAGCCGAAGATCGCGACCGCGCGCGTGACATCGCCGAGCGAATCGAAGCCCTCGATGATCTCGCCGGTCATTCGCAGCACGCGCCACGAGTCGCTGCGGCGAAAGTCCCCGACGACGTGCGGCGAGTCGAGCAGCCGCTGGTCTTCCGTGAGGATCGGCTCGGGATCGCGGATGGCGTCGTCGACGTGGACGACCGGCCCCGAGTGCCGGCGCGTCTGGTTCGGCTCGCGGCCCGCCTTGCGATGGCCTTCGTGCGTGCGCTCGCGCGCGGCGTTCATCGCCGCTTTCTGCAGCTGCTGGAGCTCGTGGCGGCCGAGGACGTCGTGCTTCTTGGGGTATCGTTTCGAGCGATGAGCCATGACATCGACATGGTCGCGGTAGCGCGCCGGGTTCTGCAAGAGAACGGCTTCGAACCCGACTTCCCGGCCGGCATCGAGGCATCGATCCCCGCGGCGGCGCCCGCGGAGCCGGCCCGCGACCTGCGCGACCTGCCGTGGTCGTCGATCGACAACAGCGACTCGATGGACCTCGATCAGATCGAGTACGCCGAGCGCCTCGCCGACGGCTCGATCCGCGTGCTCGTCGGGATCGCGGATGTCGATGCGCTCGCGAAGCGCGGCTCGCTCGTCGACCAGCACGCGCACGCGAATACGTGCACGCTCTACACCGGCGTCCACATCTTTCCGATGCTGCCCGAGGTGCTGTCGACGAACCGCACGTCGCTGCTCGAGGACGGCCGGGCGCGGCTCTCGGTCGTCACCGAGTACGTCGTGCGCCGCGACGGCTCGCTCGACGACTCGAAGTTCGACGTCTACATCGCGCAGGTCCTCAACAAGGCGAAGCTCGCGTACGAGCCGGTCGGCGCGTGGCTGGAAGGGCAGGGACCCGCTCCGCACGGCGGCGCCGTGATCGCCGAGCAGCTGAAGCTGCAGGACGAGGCCGCGTGCCTGCTGCGCGAGCTGCGCCACGAGCACGGCGCGCTCGACTTCGAGACGATCGAGGCGCGACCGGTGATGAAGGACGGCGAGATCGTCGATCTCGAGGTCACGCACAAGAACCGCGCGCGCCAGCTCGTCGAAGACTTGATGATCGCGGCGAACGGCGCGACCGCGCGCTACCTCGAGATGCGCGGGCGGTCGTCGATCCGGCGCGTCGTGCCGAAGCCGAAGCGGTGGGATCGCATCGTCGCCCTGGCGGCGACGTTCGGCGCGCAGCTGCCGCAGGAGCCGTCGAGCGTCGCGCTGGCGCAGTTCCTCGCGCAGCGTCGCAAGGCCGACCCGCAGCACTTCGCCGACGTCAGCCTCTCGGTGGTGAAGCTGATCGGGCCCGGCGAGTACGTGCTGCAGCGCGCGACCGATCCCGATACCGGCCACTTCGGCCTCGCCGTCGACGACTACGCGCACTCGACGGCGCCGAACCGCCGCTACCCGGATCTGATCACGCAGCGCCTGCTCAAGACGTGCGCTGGCGCGGCCACCCCCGCGTACTCCGACGACGAGCTCGCCGAGATCGCGCTGCACTGCACCGACCGCGAGAACGCGGCGCGCAAGGTCGAGCGCACGATGCGCAAGGTCGCGGCGGCGCGCCTGTTGTCATCGCACATCGGCGAGACGTTCGACGCGATCGTCACCGGCGTCGGCGAGCACGGCACGTTCGTGCGCCTGCTGCGGCCGCCGGCCGAGGGTCGCGTCGTGCGCGGCGAGGCGGGCATGGACGTCGGCGACAAGGTCCACGTGCGGCTCGTCGACACCGCTCCCGAGCGCGGCTTCATCGACTTCGTGCGCGCCTAGCGAAACGTCGTGCCGAGCGAGATCCCGATCGTCGTCCCGGAGCGCGGCGGTGCGTTCGGCTCCTGGTAGCTGTCGAACGACAGGCCGAGCGCGATCCACGCGTGCATCCAGCGCGACAGGTTGAACTTCTTGTAGGCGAACAGGCCGAGCGTGCGATGCGAGCCGGTGATGTCCTGCGTCAGCGACACGTTCGCGCCGATCGAGAACCAGCCGAGGTCGTACGACAGCTCGGCGGCGCCTCGCCAGCCGCGGTCATGCACGTCGATCGCGTACACGCTCGGTGACAGCCCGTTCTCCCACCACGACCCTTCGGCAGCAAATCGCGCGCGCGGCCCCAGCGAGAGCTCGACGCCCTGACGCTCCGTGGGCGAGCCCATCGACGGATCGATCAGCGTGGCGTCGAGGTGAAGCAGCGGCCCGGTGTCGTGCTCGGCGTGCATCCGGACGTGCAGCGAGCTGTCGTCGGCGGAGGCGACCCCTGCGA
This sequence comes from uncultured Kofleriaceae bacterium, assembly GCA_964446175.1. GTDB lineage: Bacteria > Myxococcota_A > Polyangia > Haliangiales > Haliangiaceae > JABFXX01. Next base: position 165,433 of record CAYUNM010000007.1, on the reverse strand, counting down.
ACAGCAGCAACCACGCTCCGCGCCGCACGAGCCTGAGACCGGCGCGCCGCGCGGACGGTTGCCTAGAAGCTCGTCTTGAGGCCGACGCTGCCCGGGCCGACGACGAGCGACGTGTCGCGCTCCGTGTGGCTGCTCGTCGCGTACCAGATCAGGCCGCCCGCGAGCGCCGCGAGCCCGACGCCGCCGACGACCATCCCGAGATCGACGTTGCGCACCGCGCTGCTCGCCTTGTCGAACGCCGGATCGCCGGGCGGCGCCGCACACTGGTTCGTCGAGAGCGAGCAGTTCGCCGGGATCTTCGAGTAGCCGTAGAACGACAGCGCGGCCCCGCCGAGCGCGAGCACGCCGCCGCCGACGATCAGGTACTTCGCGCCGGCTGCATGCGTCGTGTGCGGGGTCGGCCTGGCCGGCGCCACCTTCGAGACGGGCCCGCTCGCGGACCTCGGCGCGTCGGCGCCCTGGAACATGCCGACGACCGTGCGTCCCTTCTCGCCGCTGCCGACGACGACGGTGACGACCTGGTCGCGCCCGGCGTTCGTGAACTTGACGATGTGATTGCCGGGGTCGACGTCGTGTGGCTCGCCGTCGATGCGCGTCAGCAGCAGCACGCCGTCGACGTAGACGGTCGTGTCGGGCAGGTCCACGCCGGAGCTATCGCGCGCCGCGAAGCTGATCGTCGGCTGCAGGCGGCCGAGGTCGTCGGCGAACCGAGCGCAGTCGCCTTGCACGAGGTTCGGGCACCCCGACTGCGCGCAGGTCAGGAACAGCTTGCGCGCGAGCGAGATCTTTCCCGCCTCTCGCGCGTCCTGGCCCTTCGAGTGCGCGTCGAGACACTCCTCTTTCGTCAGGTCGCCTGCCTGCGCGACCGACGCACACGCGAGCACGATCGCCAGCGCTATCCGCATACGCCTCCGTTGGTTAGATGCAGCTCGGTTTGAAGATCTTCTTGTCGCCCTGGTAGTAGTACGGCGGGTTGCAGTCGTCCTTCGCCGGCTCGGGCGCAGGCGCGGGCGCGACGACCGGAGCGGGTGCAGGCGCAGCAGCAGGCTCGGGCGCCTTGATCGCCGTGCGCACCGGCGGCTTGCGCCGCACGGTCTTCTGCACCGGCTTGCCGGCGAGCGCGCTGCCGAGATCCGCGGCCTCGTCCTGCTTCGGGACCTCGACGGCCGCGTGCTCCGGTGGCGCGGGCTGTGGCTCCGCTGGTGGCGGCTGGGACGTCGGCGCGACCACGGGCGCCGCCGCGGCGGGCTGTGCGTTCGCCTCCTGCGTCGGCGCGGGGGCCGGAGCCAGCGCGGGCGCGGGCGCGGGCGTCGGCGCGGCGACCGTCGGCTGGGCGGGCGGCGGCGGCGTCTCCGCGGACGTGTGCGACTGCATCGCGAACACGAGCCCGACGCCGAGCAGCACGACGAGCAAGCCGAGCACGCCGACGACGACCTTCGACTTGCCGCCGCTCGACGGCGCGACCGGGTGCTTCGTGCTCGTGCGCACGGTGCCCGGCACGGTCGCCATGCGGAACGGCACCGGCGTGTTGCGGCCCGGCGTGGAGCCGACCGCGCGGCGCCAGCTCTGCTCCTCCGCGGCGATCACCTTGTCGCGACCCTCGAGGAACTCCTTGCCGAGCGACTTCACCCACGCCGCGACCTCGACAGCCGGCGCGGGCGACACGACCTCGAGCAGCGCGCGCTCCATGTCATCGGCGGTCCCCCAGCGGTCCGCTAGCTTCACCGCGAGGCCCCTCGACACGATCGGCTCGAGCTTCTCGACGAGCTTCCACTCCGCCTCGTCGACGGCGCCCCACTCGGCCTCGCCACCGAGCGCATCCGTGATCGACGGCAGCTGGCCGGCCATCACCTTCGCGACGAGCTCGGCCTCGCCCTGCGCGGTGCCATGCAGGCGATGCCCGACGACGAGCTCCCACAGCACGACCGCGAGCGCGTACACATCGCTCTGGCGGTTCGCCTTGCCCTCGAGTGCCTCGGGCGACGAGTACGCGAGCTTGCCCTTGAACGTCCCGGCCGCGGTGACGTGCGCCGCCATCGTCGCCTTCGCGACGCCGAAGTCGAGCAGGCGCGCCGAGCCGTCGGTCGCGACCATGATGTTCTGCGGCGACACGTCGCGATGCACGATCCCGAGCGGCGCGCCCATCTCGTCGGCGGTCTCGTGCGCGGCGTGCAGGCCGGCGAGCACCTGCGTCGCGATCGAGACCGCGATGCGCACGGGGATGTGCTGCTTGCGCTCGTACGCCGTGCGCAGCAGCGTGTGCAGCGGCACGCCGTGGACGTACTCCTGGACGAGCATGACGTCGTCGCTCGTCGTCACGAGGTCGAGCACGGGCACGACGTTGCGGTGATGGACCTTCGACGCGATGCGCGCCTCGTCCATGAACATCGCGACGAACTCCGAGTCCTCGGCGAACTCGGGCAGCAGGCGCTTCGCCGCGACGATGCGCGAGAAGCCCTCGTCGCCCATCAGGCGCGCGATGTGGATCGTCGCCATACCGCCGCGCGCGATCTGGCGATGCAGGACATACCTGCCGACTGTGACCTGGCGACTAGGCTCGGTTTCACTCATCTAACTGCACCTCTCCGCTACTCGAAGAACTGGATCGGAATGCCGACGCTCCAGAAGTAGAGGTTCTTGAACGAACCATCCGGCTGGATCGACGTCCCCCACACCGATTGCGAGTACTGATGGTTGCCCGCGGAGAAGCCGCTCGTCGCGCCGATGCCCAGCGACAGGTCGGGCAGCGCCTCGAACGTCGTCACGAGCGAGTCCGGCGTGAACGGACCGTCGTGCGAGAGCAAGCCCGCGATGAACACGCGCGCCGACACGTAGCCCTCGAGCGACGTGAAGCCGGGCTGCGTGCCCTTCGCCGCGATCAGCGAGTTGTACGTCGTGACGACGTCGCTCGTGTCACTCTGATAATTCGGCACGACCTGCGAGACGACGACATCCTGGGTGAACGGGATCGTCGCGTTCGGGACCATGCCCGCCTGCACGAGCTTGTCGCTGAGCGCGTTCGGGCCGACGAACGACACGTTGCTGAAGTAGAGCTTCAGGCGCGTCGCCTTCATCAGCGACGTCTGCTGGCTGTCGTTCGCGAACTGCCACGTGCGCAGCGCGATGATGAAGTCGCCGCCCGCCCCGTACGTGTCCGTCATCATCACGCCAACCGTGACGGTGCCCGACGTGTTCTCGAGCAAGCTCGCGAGGTACGTCTCGGCGGCGGCGGCCTGGGCGGGCACGCTCGTGTCGTCGTTGCGCGTGTAGCGGAAGCGGACGATGCCGCTGCCGCCCGGCGCCGCGTTCATCACATCCGTGTACGCCTGGACGAGGCCGCTGTAGCCAGCGTCGCCGTAGCTGTCGTTCTGATCGAACGACATCAGCCGCGTGTAGTCCGTCACGCCCTTCTTCTTGAACAGCTCCATCGTCGCGCGCGCCTCCTGGGCGTAGCTCGCACGCACGTTGAAGATGTACTTGCTGCACGCCGCGCACGTCGTGTCGCGGAGCACGGTCGTCGCGCCGGTGAACGCGCCAAAATACAGCGTGCCCGTCTCGACCGCGATCGGGGCCGCGCGCAGCATCGTCGGCGTCCCCACGCTCCCCAGCAGCGCGAGCACCGCCTTCGGACCACGCTGCATCGCGGTCTCGGAGATCGGCGTGTTGCCCGCGATCATCGCCGAGCTCGACGGACACCGAGGCGCGTCCTGCAGCGCCTGCGCATCGGTCAGCGCCCGCGCGTTCGTCTCCGCCAGGTTCGGCTGATATGCGTCGTCACGAAAATCGAGCGTCAGCATGCGGCCGCGAATGCCGCCCTTCGCGTTCTGCTCGTCGAACGCGAGCTCGATGCCGAGCTTCATCCCGGTCCCGAGCGCCTGGTTCGTGCCCGAGATCGGCGCGCTCTCGCCGATCACCAGGCTGGCGTCTGCCGCGCTGACGCACACGGGCTTCGCATCGCGGAGCTCGCACACGAGCCCATCACCGCAATCCGAATCCACCGAGCACGTCTGCGGCGTGAAGTCGGTCGAGCAACCGACGAGCACGAGCAGCAATGCAGTGCGAACGGTCCCCATGCGAGCACTCTCGCGCTCGTCGTTTGTGAGTCTCAAGGGACGCCTGGTCTCACACTGGTGCTGTGCCCACGCGCTCGGTGGTCCCGCTGACGCGTTTCTGCTCTCGTGTCGAAATTGCGTAACGAGCATTACCCGCGTCGAATACGAGAACGGCGCGAGGGTGAGCGACGATACGGAACGCGACGACGCCACGGGTCTCGAGGCGCTGCCCGCCGCGACTCGCGCGTCGCGCAGCGATCCCGAGGAAGCCCGCCGCGACTGCGCGTCGCGCAGCGATCCCGAGGCAGCCGCGACTGCGCATCGCGCAGGTGATCCCGAGGCAGCCCGCCGCGACTGCGCGTCGCGCAGGGTGATCCCGAGGCAGCCCGCGGCGACTGCGCGTCGCGCAGGGTGGTCCCGAGCGCGAGCACCTCGCGCGGTCGCGCGCACAAGCGAGAGCGCGAGGCGGTTTCGAGCCGACCCCAAATAGAGCTTCCACCGAGTGTGCGGGGGAACCCAGCGCGCGGACCGCCCAAGCGCACGGGCACCCCGGCGCGCGGACCGCCCTAGCGCACGGGCACCCCGGCGCGCGGACCGCCCTAGCGCACGGGCACCCCGGCGCGCGGACCGCCCAAGCACACGGGAACCCCGGCGCGATCGAGGGTGTGCGAAATATACGCTCAAAGTATTGACTCGCGGCGACGGCGTGGCTACGGTGCGAGCATGGCCAGGGCGCGGAAGACCCATGTCCAGCAGGAGCTACGGTGGCGCAACGCCGCGGGCGACCTGCGTGGCCGCAAGCGCGAGGCGTCGAGCGGCGCGAGCCGGCGCGGCAGGCCGAGGCTCGGGCGCCCGAAGAAGCCCGGGGCCAAGCAGCGCCACGCGAAGCGCCCCGTCTTCGCGAGCGAGCGCGTTCTCCACGTCACGCTGCGCGTGGAGCGGGCGATCGGCAAGCTGCGCACGCGCGCGTGTTACCGCGCGATTCGCGAGGCGGCGGTCACGGTGCTGCCGCACGAGGATTGTCGGATCGTGCAGCTGAGCATCCAGTCGACGCACGTGCACCTGCTCGTCGAGGCGGAGCATTCGCAGGCGCTGTCGCGCGGCATGCAGGCGTTCCAGATCAGCGCGGCGAAGCACATCAATGCGGCAGTTTCCGGCGCGGGCAGCTGGTGGGAGCGCCGGCTCGCTCGGCGTGCAGTTGCGAGGGTGCGCGCGACGACGCGAGCGAGCACGCAGGCCGCGACGACGCGAGCGAGCACGCAGGCCGCGACGACGCGAGCGAGCACGCATGCCGCGACGACGCGAGCGAGCACGCAGGCCGCGGCGGCGCGAGCGAGCACGCAGGCCGCGAGCCGTGCTGCGACGAGTGCCGCCGCGGGTGGGCGCGAGGTGCAGCTGCCCGCGCGGCGGCGGGGGCGCGTGTTCGCGGACCGCTATCACGCGCGCATCATCACGAGCCCGCTGCAGGCGCGGCGCGAGCTCGCGTACGTGCTCAACAACTGGCGCAAGCACGGCGAGGACCGCCGGGCCGTCGCGCGCGGCTGGAAGATCGATCCGTTCTCGACCGGGTGGGGCTTCCTGGGCTGGCGCGAGCACGAACAGGCGCAGTGGGCGTGGTCGAAGCCGCCGACGTACGAGCCGATCCCGGTATATGGGCCGCGCAGCTGGTTGCTGCGCGAGGGCTGGAAGCGGCACGGGCTGATCGGGATGCGCGAGGTGCCGGGCGCGCGACCGCTCGCGGCTGCATAGCTGGCGGTGGGTCGAGGCACGCGGACCGGGTGGCGGTCGGTCGGGACCGCGATTGGTCGCGCTGCATGCGGGACGCGTGTGAGGTGATCGGCGGCGCGAGGTCCGGGGCGCGCGACCGTTTCGCGACGGCATAGGTGAGCGCGCGAGGCGCCGGGAGCGCGGCGGCGGTCAGCGGCCGAACTTGATGTACGCGGCGGCGAGCGCGTCCACCAGGCGGTCGAGCTCGGGCAGCGGGTCGCGCGGGCCGTCGGGCAGCGGGTCGCCGACGGCGAGGACGGCCACCACGCGGTTCTCGACGACGACCGGGGCGGCGGCCGGGGCGCGCGCGTTGCCGAGGGCTTCGTCCAGCTCGCGCTGCACGGGGCTCGTCGGGTGGGCGAGGGTGCCTTTGCGCGTGTCGTGGGCGATGCGGAGCATCGAGAGGGACGCGAGCGGGAACGCGAGGCGGTCGATGTGGGGGATGTCGTGGCCCTTGTGGCCGATCAGCTCGTCGCCGGTGACGATCGCGAGGACGGAGCGGCGCCAGCGCTTGGCGGTGTAGGCGATGACCAGGCGCTCGACGGCGGCGGCGCTGTGGACGCGGTCGATCTCGTCGAGGACGGCCTCGAGCGGTGCGATCGGGATCGGGGCGCGGGTCGGGGGCAGCTCCGGGTCGCGGTTGAGCGTGAACATGTCGGAGACCGTGCGCGGGCGGCGGAGGGCGACCGGGGGCGGGGTGTCCTCGATGCGGAAGTCGCCGATGTCGTTGAGGGAGGGCGGGAGGTCGGGCAGCGGCTCGTCGTCCGGGGCGGTGAGGCCGTAGGCCGCGCGGACGAGGCGCTCGAGGACGATCGCGGGGGTGACCGCGAGGATGACGTGGTCCTTGAGCGCGTGCTCGAGCGCGGACTGGAGGATCGGGGACGGGTCGCGCGCGCAGATCACGATCGCGCCGGTCTTGGCGCGGGCCATGGGCAGGACGACCCAGCGGCCGCCCAGCTCGGGGGGGACGGTGGAGAGGAGGCGGTCGTCGCGGCGCTCGAGGTGGCGCTCCATCGCGGCCGGGTAGCCGAGCTGCTCGGAGAGCAGGATCGCGCCCTCGTCGTGCTCGAGGAGCGCGCGCTTGACGAGGATCGAGACCAGGCGCTGGCGGGTGGCGGCCTGCTCCTTGAGGGTGTTGGTCAGGACCCACGGGTCGATCCGCTCCTTGATGAGGAGCATCTCGCCGATGCGCATCTTGCCCGACACTGGCTAGTCATACTCGCTTACGAGGCTTTGGAGTAGGTTTGCTGACGTGCCTGCGATACCGACCCGACTCCGGCTCACCTCGGAGGACAAGGCCGCGATGGCCGAGTACTGGCGGTTCTTCGAACCCCTCGCCGAGGAGATCAACGCCGAGCTGCGCGAGTCGCTGCTCGAGCTGCCCGAGTGGGCGCCCCTGATCAAGGGGATGTCCGAGGAGCAGCTCAGGGCGCAGAACAAGCTCAGCATGGAGCGCCAGCGCACCGCGATCGTCGACGGGAACTGGGCGCCGTACCTCGAGGACACGCGCGCCCAGGGGACGCAGTACGCGCGCGCCGGGGTGTCGTTTGTCGCCTGGTACGACATCATCGCGATCTACCGCGAGGCGATCCGGCGGCGGCTGATCGCGCTGGCGAAGCAGGATGCCGACCGCGCGGCGCGGGTCGCCGAGGGCATGAACCGGTGGATCGACATCGCGATGAGCCACCTCGGCGAGGCGTACCTCGACGCGAAGGAACGGATCATCACGCACCAGCAGGAGGCGATCCGCGAGCTCAGCGTGCCGGTGCTGCAGGTCCGCGAGGGGCTGCTGATCCTGCCGCTCGTCGGGATGGTCGATTCGGGGCGCGCGCGGCAGCTGATGGAGAACATGCTCGCGGCGATCCGCGACCACCGCGCGAAGGGCATCGTGATCGACGTGACGGGGGTACCCGTCGTCGACACGGCCGTCGCGAACCACCTGCTGCAGGCGAGCGAGGCGGCGAAGCTGATGGGCGCGGCGGTCGTGATCAGCGGGATCTCGGCGCCGATGGCGCAGACGCTGACCGGGCTCGGCGCGCCGCTGCCGGATGCGCGCACCGTGGTCGACCTGCAGGAAGGCCTCGAGGTCATCGAGCGCGCGCTCGGGTATCGTTGATCGAGTAGTCTCGGCGCATGCCGATGATCGACGTCAACGGGACGTCGCTGTACTACGAGGACACCGGGCCGGGGTCGACAGGCGAGACGATCGTCTTCAGCCATGGGCTGCTGTGGGGCACCGAGATGTTCGAGGGCCAGATCGCGGCGCTGCGCGGGCGCTATCGCTGCGTCGCGTGGGATCACCGCGGGCAGGGGCGAAGCGCGGCCGATCATCGCCACACGATCGACATGGAGCTCGTGTGGCAGGACGCGGTGTGCCTGATCGAGCGCATGCAGCTCCGCCGGGTGCACTTCGTCGGGCTGTCGATGGGCGGCTTCACGGCGCTGCGGATGGGCGCGCGGCGGCCGGACCTCGTGCGCAAGCTCGTGATCATCGAGTCGAGCGCGCAGCCCGAGCCGATCGAGAACGTCGGGCGCTACCGGCTGCTCTCCGCGATCAACCGGGTCGCGGGACCGGCGGTGACGAAGCATCGCGTCGCGAAGATCATGCTCGGCAAGTCGATCCTCGCGGATGCGAGCCGCAAGGCCGAGGTCGAGCGATACAGCGCGTTGATGGCGCGGCGCCGCGATATCTGGCGCGCGGTCAACGGCGTGATCGATCGCGCGGGCATGGAGTGCGAGCTGCCGCGAATTGCTGCACCTACGCTGGTGATCGTCGGTGACGAGGACGTCGCGACGACACCGGAGAAGGCCCGCGCGCTCGTCGACGGGATTGCGGGAGCAAAACTCGTCGTGATTCCGCGGGCCGGGCACTCGTCGACCGTCGAACAGCCTGCTGCCGTGAGCGCTGCGATAGAAGCATTCCTCACCGAGCGCTAACGCCCGGTTCGAGTCGCGGGTGTAAAAGTAATGTGTGGCTCCCGCAGAGCAGTCGTTGATGCGCTCGATGGGCCTGACGCCGGAGCAGATCGAGCGCCGGAAAGCGTACGTCGGGCTGACGCCGGAGGACGTGAAGCACGTCGTCACGCTGCAGAAAGCGGTGCACGACACGATCGACGAGCACGTCGCCGCGTTCTTCGGCTGGCTCGCCAAGCAGCCCGAGGCGACGGGCCTGCTCGAGGATCGCGAGACGCTGAACCGCGCGCGCAAGCTCAAGCGAGAGCACCTCGTGGCGATGGTCGCGGGCGACTACGGCGAGTCCTACGTCGCGCAGCGGCTCGTGCTCGCCCAGCTGTACAGCAAGGTCGGGATCGAGCAAGCCGTGTTCCTCGGCGCGTACAACCAGCTGCTCGCGTCGCTCGAGAAGGTCGCGGGCGAGCAGTTCGGCGCGCTGCGCAAGGTCGCGTTCTTCGATCTCGCGCTGATCAGCGACGTGCTCGTGCACGAGCGCGAGCGCGTGATCCGCATGCAGAGCGAGGCGATCAAGGAGCTGTCGACGCCGGTGCTCCAGCTGCGCGAGCGGATGCTGCTGATGCCGATCATCGGCATCGTCGATACGCACCGCGCGCAGCTGATCATGGAGAACCTGCTCGGCGACATCCGCGCGAAGCGCGCGCGCGTCGTCGTCATGGATGTCACGGGCGTCTCGACGATCGATTCCGGCGTCGCGAATCACCTGCTGCGCACGATCGCGGCCGCGCGGCTGATGGGCGCGAACGTGATCGTCACCGGCATCTCGTCGGATGTCGCGACGGCGCTCGTCGCGCTCGGCATCGCGCTCGACGAGATCCGGGCCGTCGGAGACCTGCAGAGCGGGATCGAGGAGGCCGAGCGGCTGCTCGCGACGACCTGATGCCGGTGCCTATCCTCAAGCAGGGAGACACGCTGATCGCCTCGATCATCGGCGCGCTGTCCGATGATGATCTGACGACGTTCCGCGATGACCTCGCGCAGAAGATCGGCGCCGTCCGCGCGCGCGGCGTCGTGATCGACGTGACGGCGCTCGACGTGCTCGACTCGTTCGCGACGCGTACGCTGCGCGGCATCGCCTTCACCGCGAAGCTGCGCGGTGCGGAGACGGTGATCGTCGGGATCCAGCCGGAGGTCGCGTACACGCTGGTCCAGCTCGGGCTCACGCTCGACGGTGTCGCGACCGCGCTCGATCTCGAAGAGGGGCTCGCGCTGCTCTCGAAGAAGAGGGCGGCGCGATGACCGAGGTCAAGATCCAGATCGAGCGCGAGATCGACATCATCGCCGCGCGCCAGGCGGGCCGGCAGCTCGCGCACCAGATCGGGTTCTCGTCGACCGATCAGACGCTGATCGCGACCGCGATCTCGGAGGTCGCGCGCAACATCCTCATCTACGCCGAGCGAGGCGAGATCGTGCTCGGCCCGATCCACGACGGCGCGCGCACCGGGATCCAGGTCGTCGCGGCGGATCAGGGGCCGGGTATCGAGAACGTCGAGCTCGCGCTGCGCGACGGGTACTCGACGAAGAACAGCCTCGGCCTCGGGCTGCCGGGCGCGCGCCGGCTGATGGACGACTTCGCGCTGGCGTCGGAGGTTGGTCGTGGCACCCGCGTGACGATGAAGAAGTGGCGGAGGTGACCATGGTGAACGCCGCCGTCGCCACCGTTCCTCTCGCCGGCCAGACCAGCTCGGGCGATCGCGGCGTCGTCGTGCCGTTCCCCGGCGGTACGGTCGTCGCGGCGATCGACGGGCTCGGGCACGGCGAAGCGGCGAGCAAGGCCGCGGCTGCCGCGGTGCTCGCGATCTCCGAGGATCCGGCGCAACCGGTCGACGAGCTCGTCCGCCGCTGTCACGCGAAGCTGCGCCACACGCGCGGGGCCGTGATGACGGTCGCGTCGTTCGGGCCTCGATACATGACCTGGGTTGGCGTGGGCAACGTCGACGGCATCCTGCTGCGCGCGACGGGCGTCGAGGCCGTCAACACGCGCGGCGGGATCGTCGGCTTCCAGCTGCCACTGCTGTCGCCGCGCCGCTTCGATGTCGCGCCGGGCGATACGCTCGTGCTCACGACCGACGGCATCCGTCATGGCTTTCGCAGCGTCGTCGATGGCCGCGCACCTCAGGTGATTGCCGACGCGATTCTCGCGGACTTCGGCAAGGCGACCGATGATGCGTGCGTCGTGGTTGCGCGCTATGTCGGAGAAGGCGCATGAGGCCCGATCCGAAGCGCACCCAGCTCGAGTACGAGTACAAGACGGCGCTGCGCGACGCGGTGTCCGGCGCCGGCGAGGTCGCGCTCGCTCACGCGTACGAGCTCGGGCGCGTCGCGGCGGCGGGCGGTGTCGGTGTCGTCGATCTCGTGTCGATCCACCAGACCGCGCTGAAGGAAGTGCTGGGCGACGAGGCGCCGCCGCCCGAGGTCGGTCAGTTCGTCACCGAGGCGCTGTCTCCGTTCGAGATGACGCACCGCGGTTTCCGCGAGGCGCACGAGCGGCTCGAGGCGGCGTACAAGGAGCTCGAGGCGTTCAGCTACTCGGTCTCGCACGACCTGCGCGCGCCGCTGCGTACGATCAGCGCGTTCACGCAGGCGCTCGCCGACGACCTGAAGTTCCAGCTCGACGAGAAGTCGCGCGATCACCTGCGGCGCGTGCTCGCGGCCGCGGCGCGCATGAGCGATCTGATCGACGCGCTGCTCGAGCTGTCGCAGATCACGCGCACGCAGCTCGGCCGGCATCGCGTCGACCTCTCGCAGATGGCGCAGGTGATCATCGAGGATCTGCGCCGCCGCGACGTGACGCGCAAGCTCTCGGCCGAGATCGCGCCCGATCTCGTGATCGATGCCGATGCACGGCTGATGCGCATCGCGCTCGAGAACCTGATCGGCAACGCGTGGAAGTTCACCGCGAACGTCGAGCGGCCGAAGGTCACGATCGGCGTGGAGCAGGTCGAGGGCGAGCGCGTGTTCTTCGTACGCGACAACGGCGCCGGCTTCGACATGGCGTCCGCGGACCGGCTGTTCACGCCATTCCAGCGGCTCCATGCGACACGTGACTACGCCGGTACCGGCATCGGGCTCGCGACCGTACGCCGGATCATCGAGCGCCACGGCGGGCGGATCTGGGCGCAGGCGGCTCCTGGCGAGGGCGCTACATTCTTCTTCACGTTGCCAGCGTGATAACGTTTCGGGAGGGGTAGGTAGCTGTGACAACCGACGTCGTCCCACAGCAACTGCGGCTCGTTGTCGTCGAAGATTCGGACGACGACTTCGAGATCCTGCTGCGCGAGCTGACGAAGGCTGGCTACGCGCCGCGCGCCGAGCGCGTCACGACAGGCGCCGAGCTCGCGGCCGCCCTCGCGCACCCGTGGGACATGATGATCACGGACTGGCTCGTGCCCGGATTCGGCGGGCTGCAGGCGCTCGAGATGCTCGCCGCGCGCGACGTCGATCTGCCGTGCATCGTGATCTCGGGGACGCCGAACGAGGAGGCCGCCGTGCTCGCGCTGCGCGCGGGGGCGCTCGACTTCCTGTCGAAGGACCGGCCGCTGCGCTTCGTGCCCGCGATCGAGCGCGCGCTGCGCGAGGCCGACGAGCGCCGCGCACGCCGCAGCGCGGAGCGAGAGCTGCGGCTCAGCGAGCAGCGCTATCGCACGGCGTTCGAGCACGCACCCGAGCCGCTGCTGACGTACGACCTGACGAACCAGCGCGTGCTCGAGGCGAACCACGCGGCCGTGAAGCTGCTCGGCCGCAGCGTCGAGGCGATGCGCGCGAGCACGATCGGCGAGCTGTCGCCGCCGCGGCTCTCGAACGGCCGCGATGCGGTCGAGGTCGGGCGCTCGCTGATCGCGCGCGTGCTCGCGGGCGAGGAGGTCATCGCGCACGACTGGGAGTTCCTCGCCGGCGATGGCGAGGTCATTCCCGTCGAGCTGCGGCTCGCACGCATGCCGAGCGACTCGGCCGAGCTGCTGCGTTGCACGATCCTCGACCAGCGCGAGCGCCTGCGCACCGAGGAGGTGCGGCGCCACGCGGCCGAGCTCGAGCTGCAGAACCGCCGCATCCAGGAGGCGAACCGCCTCAAGAGCGAGTTCCTCGCGAACATGTCGCACGAGCTGCGCACGCCGCTCAACGCGATCATCGGCTTCGCGGAGCTGCTGTACGACGGCCAGGTCGATCCGGCATCGCCGCAGCACAAGGAGTTCCTCGGCGACATCCTGACGAGCGGCCGCCACCTGCTGCAGCTGATCAATGACGTGCTCGACCTCGCGAAGGTCGAGGCCGGCAAGCTCGACTTCCGGCCCGAGCACGTCGAGCTCGATCGGCTGATCAACGAGGTCGTCTCGATCTCGCGAGCGACCGCGGCGAAGAAGAGCATCGCGGTCGCGGTCGAGCTCGATCGCTCGCTGACCGGGATCGTGATCGATCCCGCGCGCTTCAAGCAGGTGCTCTACAACTACCTGTCGAACGCGCTGAAGTTCACGCCGGATGGAGGGCGCGTCGTCGTGCGCGTCGTGCCGGAGGGCGAGAAGCTGTTCCGCGTCGAGGTCGAGGATACGGGCGTCGGCATCGCGCCAGATGATCTCGGCCGGCTGTTCATCGAGTTCCAGCAGCTCGAGGGCGGCGCCGGCAAGCGGCACCAGGGCACGGGGCTCGGGCTCGCGCTGACGCGGCGGCTCGTCGAGGCGCAGGGCGGCGCGGTCGGGGTTCGCTCGACACCTGGGAGGGGCAGCGTGTTCCACGCGACGCTGCCGCGTCAGGCCCGCGGCGGCGAGGCGATGCTGCACACGCCGGTCAGCACGCCGCGGCTCGGCGCGCGCACGGTACTCGTCGTCGAGGACTCGGCCGCGGATCGGCGCACGATCGTCGATACGCTCGCGAAGGCAGGCTACGCGGTCGAGACCGCGCACAGCGGCGCCGATGCGATCCGGCTGTGCCGCGAGCGCAGCTTCGATGCGGTCACGCTCGACCTGCTGCTGCCCGACATGAGCGGGCTCGACTGCCTCGCGGCGCTCCGCGCGGAGGGCAGGGCGCGCATGACGCCGGTGATCGTCGTCAGCGTCGCGCACGATGTCGGGCTCGTGACCGCGTTCGCCGTTCACGACGTGCTCAAGAAGCCGCTCGACTCCGGGTCGCTGCTCACGGCGCTCGAGCGCGCGGGCGTGCGGCCGGATCGGCGCGGCGGCATCCTCGTCGTCGACGACGACCCCGGCGCGCTGCGCCTGATGGACGCGACGCTCGCGCAGCTCGGGTTCTCGACGATCACGCGCTCGTCCGGTGCATCGGCGCTCGAGGCGGCGCAGCGGCTCAACCCGTCGGCGGTCGTGCTCGATCTCGTGATGGACGGCATGGACGGCGTCGAGTTCCTCGATCAGTTCCGCCAGCTCCCCGAGCACGTCCGGACGCCCGTGCTGATCTGGACGATGAAGGATCTCACGCATGCGGAGACGGAGCGGCTGCGTGCGGCGGCGCAGGCCGTCGTCTCGAAGAATGGAAACAGTCCGTCAACCGTCGTCGAGCAGCTCTCGAAGTTGCTACCTGGAGGTGCTTGATGGCGCGGGTCCTGATCGTGGATGACAATCCGACGAACCTGAAGCTCGTCGCGTACCTCGTGCGCGCGAACGGCTACGACGTCGATACCGCCGGCGATGCCGCGGCGGCGCAGGCCGCGATCGCGGCGCACAAGCCGAGCCTGATCCTGATGGATCTCCAGCTCCCCGGCATCGACGGCCTCGAGCTGACGCGCCGCCTCAAGGGCGACCCGACCACCTCCGACATCAAGATCGTCGCGGTCACCGCGTACGCGATGAAGGGCGACGAGGACAAGGCCCTCGCGGCCGGCTGCGACGACTACGTCACGAAGCCGATCGACACGCGCGCGCTGCCGGCCACGATCGCGAAGCACGTCGGAGGCGGGAAGTCGTGACGCACAAGATCCTCGTGGTCGACGACAACTCCGCGACGCGGCGCATGGTCAAGAACGCGCTCGTGCGCAACGGGCACCAGGTGCTCGAGGCGCCCGACGGCCGCACCGCACGCGAGCTGATGGCACGCGAGCACCCGCGTGTCGTGCTGCAGGATCTCATGCTGCCCGATGCGGACGGCTTCGAGCTCGTCGGCCAGCTGCGCGATCTCGCCGGCGCGGATGTCTCGATCCTCGCGTTCTCCGGCTTCGTCAGCAAGCTCGACGAGGCACGCGCGTCCACGGTCGGCTTCGACGACATCATCCCCAAACCGATCGCGCCGTCGCGGCTCGTCCCGCTGATCGAAGCGCACTTGCCGACGCAGGCCCCACGCGCGGAGCGGTTTGGCAGCGGCCGGCGCCTCGTCATCGCCGACGACGATCCGCTGCAGCTCAAGCTCGCGTCGTTCCGGCTCGGCCGGCTCGGCTTCGAGGTCGAGACGGCGAGCAACGGCGCCGAGGCGCTCGCGATCCTGCGCCAGCGCGGCGCGGACGCGGTGGTGTCCGACGTGATGATGCCGGAGCTCGACGGCTTCGGGCTCGCGATGGCGGTGCGCCAGGATCCGGCGCTGCGCGACATCCCGCTCGTGCTCGTGACGTCGTCGTACGTCGAGCCGGCGGACCGCGAGCTCGCGCGCCGTGCCGGTGCCAACGATCTCGTCGTCCGCACGCCCGAGCTCGGCGCGCTGATCGACATGCTGCGCTCGACGCTCACCGGCGCGGGCGGCGCGAACCCCATCGAGCCCGAGTCACTGCCCGAGCTCGAGCGCGAGCACAACCGCCACGTGTTCCGTCAGCTCGAGCGTCAGGTCATGCTCAACGCGGGCCTCGCGAAGCGCTGCTCGACGCTCGCGTCGGAGCTGACCGTGCTCACCGGCATCTCGGAGGCCGTGCTGCGCCATCGCGATGTCGACGTCGCGCTCGACGAGGCGCTCGCGACCTGCTTCGATGCCGGCGGCGTCGCGGTCGGCGCGCTCTACCTGTTCGACGGCACCGGCGAGCTCCGCGCGCGCCCGCTCGGCGGCGATCCGCAATGGCCGCCGCCGGGCCTCGGCACGTTCTTCGGCAACGAGCCGCTGCTGCGCAGCGTGATGACCGCGGGCAAGACGCTGTTCCTGCCATCGCAGGACGTGCCGGCCGAGGTCGGCGCGGACCTGCTCCGCCTCACCGACGCGTCCGCGCTGCTCGTCGTGCCGCTGTCGACGACCGGCGGCCCGCTCGGTGCGCTGCTGATGGTCGCGCGTGCGCGCGAGGTCGATCGCGAGGACTGGCGTGCCTTCGCGCAGGGCGTCGGGACGCAGATCTCGCAGGTGCTGACGCTCGCCCGCGCCTATGCCGACCGCGAGCGCGCCGAGCACGAGGCCGCGCGCCACGCCGCGCTGCTCGAGGCGGTCGTCGAGAGCGCACCGGACTACGTGCTCCAGCTCGATCTGCAGGGCCGCATCCAGTTCGTCAACCGCACCGATCCGCCGAACGACGCGGCGTCCGTGATCGGCCAGAGCTGGTTCGATCGGATCACGGCCGATGACCAGCGCGAGCGCGCGCGCGCGGCGTTCGACAGCGTGATCGACTCCGGCATGCCTGCCGGCTTCGAGATCCAGCTGCCGCGGGGCTCGCTGACGCGCTGGTTCCAGGGACGGTTCGGCGCGGTGAAGCAGGCGGGGCGCGTCGTCGGATGCGTGCTCGTCGCGCGCGACGTCACCGAGCTCAAGCAGACCGAGCTGCAGCTGATGCTCGCGGATCGCATGGCGTCCGTCGGCACGCTCGCGGCGGGCGTCGCGCACGAGATCAACAACCCGCTCGCCGCCGTGATCGCGAACCTCGACATGGCCGTGCAGGATGTCGAGCGGCTGCCGGCCTCGCCGCCGGATCTCGGTGAGGAGCTCCGTGACGCGCGCTCCGCCGCCGATCGCGTGCGCGAGATCGTGCGCGACCTCAAGATCTTCTCTCGCGTCCAGGAGGATCGGCGGGGCGCGGTCGACATCCAGAAGGTCCTCGAATCGACGCTGCGCATGGCGTGGAACGAGATCCGCCACCGCGCGAAGCTCGTGAAGCACTACACGAAGACGCCGCGCGTCGACGCGAACGAGTCGCGCCTCGGCCAGGTCTTCCTCAACCTGATCGTCAACGCGGTCCAGGCGATGCCGGAGGGCAACGTCGCGGCGAACGAGCTGCGCATCTCGACCGCGTACGAGGACAACCAGGTCGTGATCACGATCCGCGACACGGGCGCCGGCATGACGCCCGAGGTCCAGGCTCGCCTGTTCACGCCGTTCTTCACGACGAAGCCGACCGGCGTCGGCACGGGCCTCGGGCTCGCGATCTCGCACCGGATCATCACGTCGCTCGGTGGCAGCATCGCGTTCACGTCGACGCCGGGTAAGGGCACCGAGTTCCGCGTCGCGCTGCCGATCGCGGCTCCCGACGTCGTGCCGATCACCGAGCGCATGCCGATCGTCGGAGCGGCCACGCGGCGCGGCACGGTGCTCGTCGTCGACGACGAGGAGTCGCTCGCGCAGGCGATCCGGCGCTTCCTCGCGACGGAGCACGAGGTCGACGCGCTGTCCAGCGGCCGCGACGCGCTCGACCGCATCGTCAACGGCGAGCGCTTCGACGTGATCCTCTGCGACCTGATGATGCCGCAGATGACCGGCATGGAGCTGCACGACGCGATCCTCCGCGTCGATCCGGCGCAGGCGCGGCGCATCGTGTTCCTCACCGGCGGTGCGTTCACGCAGTCCGCGCGCGACTTCATGGACAGCGTGCCGAACCGCCGCATCGAGAAGCCGTTCGACCTCAAGCTGCTGCGCAACCTCGTCAACGAGCTGATCGGATAGGCGCTCGCCGCCGCGCGGCTCTAAGGCTTCGCGGGGATGAACGACATCGCGCGCTCCGCGAGCGCCGTGATGGTCAGCGACGGATTGACGCCGAGGTTCGCACCGACCGCCGCGCCGTCGACGACGAGCAGGTTCTCGTAGCCGAACACGTGGTGCTGCGCGTCGATCACGCCGTGCGCGGCGTCCGTGCCCATCACGCAGCCGCCGATGCAGTGCGCGGTCATCGGCAGGTCGAACAGGATCTCCGTCGTCGACGTGATCGCGGTGCCGCCCATCGACGCGGCAGCTTTGAGCGCGAACTCGTTCGCCTGCGGGATGTTCGTCGGGATCCGCGTGCCGTGGCTCGACAGCAGCTTCTTGAACGGCCAGAACCACCGGCGCTTGAGCTTGAAGCGCAGCGTGGCGTCGATCGTCTGCATGACGAGCAGGATCAGCGTCTGGCGCGCGAACCCGAACGGCCACGCGGCGCGCGCGAAGCGCACCGGGTGCCGGAACGCGCTGCCGATCCAGCGCAGGATGCGGCCCCAGCCCTTGCCGGTGACGAGCATCGTCGCGATCAGGCCGAGCACGTCGGAGCCCTTCGAGTAGCGCGTCGCCTCGATGTGCGTGAACCGGTCGAGGTGGACGCCGGAGCCGATCGCGATGCCCTTCGACATGTCGAAGCGCGCGCCGGGGAAGCGCACGCCGAGGATCGACTCCGAGTTCGTGCGCACGTCGGTGCCGACGCGGTCGGAGACGTTCGGCAGCGCGCCGGTCTCCTTCATGCGCAGCAGCAGGTCCATCGTGCCGAGCGCGGACGCGGCGAGCACGACGTGGCGGGCGCGCAGCGTCTTCCGGTCCTTGAAGATGCGCGCGGTCGAGCGCTCGGTCGTCACCGCGTAGCCGGCAGCGCCGTTCTCGTCGAGCGGCCGCAGGTCGACGACGCGCGTCTGTTCGAGCACCTTCGCGCCGCGCTTCTCGGCGAGGTAGAGGTAGTTCTTGTCGAGCGTGTTCTTCGCGTTGAACCGGCAGCCGACCATGCAGCCGCCGCAGCCGATGCACGACGAGCGCGGCGGGCCTTCGCCCTGGAAGTACGGATCGGGATGCGCCTCGCCCGGCTTGTCGCCGAAGTACACCGCGACGTCGGTCTTGTAGAACGTGTCGCCGAAGCCAGCCGCCTCGGCCATCTGCTTCAGCGTCGTGTCGGCATCGCCGAGGATGCGGTTCTCGGTGACGCCGAGCATCCGCCGCGCCGTCGCGTAGTGCGCCGGCATCTCCGCTTCCCAGTTCGCGAGGCCCTTCCACGAGCCTTCGCGCCACACCTCGTCGTGCGGGATCAGCATCGTGTTCGCGTACGTGATCGATCCACCGCCGACCGCATTCCCGCACAGGATCATCACGTGCTCGAACGGCCGCATGTTGTAGAAGCCGTACAGCCCGAGGCGCGGGCGCCAGATCCAGCGGCGCACGTTCCACGTCGTCTTCGGGAAGTCTTCCGGCTTCCAGCGCTTGCCCATCTCGATCACGGCGACCGAGTAGCCCTTCTCGGCGAGCCGGCACGCGGACACCGAGCCGCCGAAACCGGAGCCGACGACGACGTAGTCGTAATCGTATTCGAAGGTTGCGGCCATCGCGCCGACTATACGATCCGGTTGTCGGGCGTGCTCGTAGATGTGGGGCGATGGGGAGAAAGGCTTTCGTGCTCGCGGTCGGCGCGGTCGGGCTCGCCGGGGCCCTCACGGCAGCCGCCTTCATCGCACCGAACCGGGTTGCCGCCGCGACGCCCACGTACGTGCCCGCCGACGCGGCAACGATCGTCGCGCACGTTCCCCCTCGTGATCCTCGCGAGGTAGCCGAGCGCCAGGCGCTCGCGGCGGCCCCGGATCGAGTCGAGCTCGCGGTCGCGCTCGCCCGCGCCGACATCCAGCGCGCCCGCGCGTCGAGCGACCCTCGGTATCTGGGCCGCGCTCAGGCGACGCTCGCTCGCTGGTGGCGCGACAAAGCACCGCCCCCCGACGTCCTGCTCCTGCGCGCCACGATCGAGCAGTCGCTGCACGACTTCGACGCCGCGCGCGCCGACCTCGATCAGCTGATCGCGGTCCGCCCCGACGACGCGCAGGCCCACCTGACTCGCGCCGTGGTCGCCACCGTGCGCGCCGACTACGCGGCCGCGCGCGAGAGCTGCGATGCGGTCGCTCGGCTCGCGCCACCAATCGTCGCGGCGGCCTGCAAAGCCCCGCTCGACGCGATGGGTGGCACTGGGCTTGCAGTGCAGAGTGCAGCGGGCGCGAGTGGTTCGCGCGTCGTCGATGCCTACCAGGCGCTCGCGCGCACGCTCGCCGCTTCGCGGACCAGCCCCGCGATCCGCGCGTGGGCGACGACGACGCTCGCCGAGCTCGCGATCCAGCGCGGCGACGGCGCGCTCGCGGCCCAGCACCTGCGCGACGTGCTCGCGACGGACGCCGCCGACGCGTACGCGCGCGCCGCGCTTGCCGACGTGCTGATCGCGCAGCACGACCCGGCCGCCGCGAGCGCACTGCTCGCCGGCTTCGAGCAGATCGACAACCTGCTCGTGCGCCGCGCGATCGCCGAGCACGCCGCGCACGGCCCCGAGGCCGCGTCGCTCGCGAACCTCATGCACGACCGCATCGCGGCGGCCGCCGAGCGCGGCGACCGCGTCCACCAGCGCGAGGAGGCGATGTTCGTGCTCGACGTCGACGGCGACGCACCGCGCGCGCTCGCGATCGCGCAGGCCAACTGGCAGGTGCAGAAGGAGCTCGCCGACGCGCGGCTGCTCGTGCGTGCGGCCGTCGCTGCCGGCGACCGCGAGGCGGCCGCGCCGGTGCTCGCGTGGGCCGCCGCGAACGGCATCACCGACGCGCGGCTCGATGCGCAGATCGCGAGGCTCCGATGAAGACGCTGCTCGTCTTGGTCGCGTTGTGCGGCAGCGCCGCCGCCCACAAGCCCTCCGACGCGCACCTGCGCCTCGACGTGCACGGCGACCGCATCGCCGGCCGCCTCGACATCGCCGTGCGCGACCTCGACGGCGCGCTCGCGATCGACGACGGCAACGGCGACATCACGTGGGGCGAGCTGCAGCAGGCGGCGCCGCGCATCTCGACGTACGTCGAGCAGCGCCTCGCGCTCGCCGCCGACGGCGCGCCGTGCACGCTCGAGCTCGGCGCGGCGCAGCTCGTCGACCTCAGTGACGGCGCGTACTGGGCGCTGCCCGTCGCGGCGGCGTGCACGCACGAGCCGCGCGAGCTCGCGGTCAGCTACGCGCTGCTGTTCGATCTCGATGCGCAGCATCGCGGCCTGGTGCACGTCGGCGGGCAGACCGTGATCGTGCGCGATGCGGCGCCGGTGCACGTCGCGCTCGGCGAGCGCACGGCGGTGCGGTCGTTCGTGCGCGAGGGCGTCTGGCACATCTGGCGGGGCATCGACCACATCCTGTTCCTCGTCTGTCTCATCCTGCCGGCGGTCTGGAAGCGCGACTCGCTGCGCGCGGCCGCCAAGGAGACGTTCGAGATCGTCACCGCGTTCACGCTCGCGCACTCGATCACGCTCGTGATCAGCGCGGTCGGCCTCGTGCGCCTGCCGAGCCGCTACGTCGAGACCGCGATCGCGCTGAGCGTCGTCGCGGCGGCGCTCAACAACGTCGTGCGCGCCGTCGACGCGCGCTGGGCCGTCGCGTTCTCGCTCGGTCTGTTGCACGGCTTCGGCTTCTCGAGCGTGCTGATCGACCTCGGCCTGCCGTCGCACGAGCTGATCGGCGCGCTGCTCGGCTTCAACGCCGGCGTCGAGCTCGGTCAGGCCGCGATCGTCATCAGCCTGCTGCCGCTCCTGTTCGTCATGCGCCGCACGCTCGCCTACCAGGTCCTGTTGTGGGCCGGCTCGAGCACGGTCGCCCTGATCGCCACCGTCTGGTCGTACCAGCGGTGGGTTGCCTGAGGAGAACCATGCGTCATCTGCTTCCGCTCCTTGCCCTTGCTGCGTGCTCTCGCCACCACGATCCGAAACCGCCGCCGCCGGCGCCGCCCGCGGCTGCACCGATCACGCAAGGCGTGCCCGGCTCGCAGGACCTCGCGCCGCTGCAGCAGCTCGGTGCGCGTCTCTCCGACGAGAAGTCGCATCGCCCCGTCGCCCACGCGGCGGACCGCCTGTTCGCGGCGCTCGGCGCGCAAGGCATCACCTTGTCGAGCCATCACCAGGTGCTCGCCGCGACGGCGGCCGCGAGCTACTGCGACCTCGGCGTCACCGGCGACGCGATCGCGATCGCGGTCTGCGAGTACGACTCCGCCGCCGCCGCCGCGAAGGGCAAGCAGCTGCTCGAGCAGCGCTACAGCAAGCTCGTGCCCGACGCCGTGCGCACGCTGCACGGCTCGACGCTCGTCACCGTCGCGAATGCGAGCTCGCATCCCGAGCTGCGCGACCGCGTCATCCACACGTTCCTGACCCTCTAACCGGGAGAAAGAAAGACCATGCATCGAGGAAGACAGCTCGTCGGCGGCGCACTCGCGCTCGCCACGGTGCTCGCGCCGGCTACCGGCCTTGCATCGAGTCACCGTGAAGCGCCGTTCATCACCAAGAACCCGAAGGTGGACGGCACGGACTTCTACATGTTCGACAGCTACGAGGCGTCGCGTGCGGGTTACGTGACGATCCTCGCGAACTACATCCCCGTGCAGGACGCGTACGGCGGGCCGAACTACTTCACGCTCGATCCGGACGCGATCTACGAGGTCCACATCGACAACGATGGCGACGGCGTCGAGGACCTGACGTTCCAGTTCGACTTCGACACGCAGCTCGCGAACAACGGCACGGGCGTCGAGCTGCCGATCGGCGGCAAGATGATCAACATCCCGCTGCCGGTGGCAGGTCCGCTCAGCGCGCCGGGCGACGCGAACCAGAACGTCATCGAGACGTTCAAGCTCGGCGTCATCCGCGGCCCGCGCCGCGCCACCGCGCCGACGCTCGTGACGAACCTCGCCGACTCCTCGACGACGTTCCACAAGCCGTTCGACAACGCGGGCACGAAGACGATCCCGAACTACGCGAGCTACGCGAACCAGTTCGTCTACAACTTCGACGTCCCCGGCTGCACGCCGACCGGCGTCGCGTCGGGCACGCACGCGCGCGTGTTCGTCGGCCAGCGCAAGGAAGGCTTCGCGGTCAACCTCGGCCAGGTGTTCGACCTCGTCAACATGGGCGTCTCCGCGCTCGGCGTCGCGCCGGCGAACGGCCAGGCCGATCTGACCGGCGCCGCCGATCAGGGCAAGAACATCGTCGACGACAAGAACGTCACGACGCTCGCGCTCGAGATCCCCGCCTCGTGCCTGACGAAGGACGCGCAGCACCCGATCATCGCCGGCTGGACGACGGCCTCGATGCGCCAGGCGCGCGTGCTCAACCCGACCGCGACGTTCGCGACGCCCGCCCGCGAAGGCGGCCCCTGGGTCCAGGTCTCGCGCCTCGGCATGCCGCTGGTCAACGAGATCGTGATCGGCCTCAAGGACAAGGACAGGTTCAACGGCTCCGAGCCGAAGGACGACGCTCAGTTCGCCGACTACGTGACGAACCCGTCGCTGCCGATCCTCGTCGAGCTCGTGTTCGGCGCGACCGGCGCGCTCGCCCCGACCGCATATCCGCGCGCGGACCTCGTCGCGGCGTTCCTCGACGGCGTGCCGAGCGTCAACCAGCTGTCGTCGACGCTCTACGAAGCCCTGCGCCTCAACACCGCCGTGCCCGCGACCCCACGTGCGATGCAGTCGCCGCTCGGCGCCGCGACCTGCTTCGATCCGCCCGCCGACGACGCGCACGGCCCGACGCTGAACCTCGCGCGCACCGGCTGCGATCCCGCGGGCTTCCCGAACGGCCGCCGCCCCGGTGACGACACGGTCGACATCGAGCTGCGCGTCGCGATGGGTTTCTTGCTCGACAAGAACCACGCGCCGATCCGCGCCGCCCCGCTCGTCGACGGTGCCGCCACGATGGCGACGCAGTTCCAGAACGTGTTCCCGTACCTCGCCAACCCGATCCCGGGGTCGCCGTGATGCGCGCGCTGCTCTTGATGCTCGCGCTCGCCGCGTGCGGCGACGATCACCTGAAGAAGGCGCCCGCCGACGGCGGCACCGACACGGTGATGCCCGACGCTCCGACCACCGCCGCGACGCTCACGTCGTACGTGATCGATCTCGTGCAGCACCACACGACGGCGACCGACACGCCCCGTCCGTACAGCGATTTCGAGTCGCTGCCGGATCCGGATGCGGCGAACGGCAGCGCGTACGCGCCGCTGTTCTAGGCCTGAGGGAGCAGGCCCTGGCGGCGCAGCCGCTTCAGCTGGGCGCGCAGCTCGCGATCGATCAGCTCGTCGCGCATGCCGGGGTTCGCATCGAGGTGCGCGGCCCACGCGGCGTTCATGAAGTCTTCGGTGGCGAGCCCTTGCTGGACAGACAGCTCGGCAGCCCTTGCGAGGAGTCTCTGGAGCTCCCCCGCTTTGCGGGATTCGCCTCCGTCGGGGTTCGTCGTGCTTCGCACGCCGTCATGTTTCGGGGGCTCGGTCATGCGATCAATAGAAGCATCGCAGGGCGGGAGCGACAGCAGCCCGATCGGTCAGGCGCTCGCCGCCGCGCGGCTCAGGCGTGTGCTGGCCAGCCGGCTTCACCGACGAGCGGGACGAAGCGCACCTCGCCGAGATCTTCTTCGGCGAGGTCGTGATCGCTGCGTCGAGTGATGCGGACGAGGTGCTGCGAGCTCGCGTCGCCGTGCGGGATGACGAGGCGGCCGCCGATCGCGAGCTGCTCGAGCAGCGGTTGTGGCGGACGCGGCGCGCCCGCGGCGACACAGATCGCTTCATAAGGAGCGTTCGGCGGCCAGCCGAGCGTGCCGTCGGCGCAGTGAACGTGCACGTTCGAGAAGCCGAGCCGCGCGAGTCGATCGGCGGCGCTCGCGGCGAGCTCGGGGATGCGCTCGATCGTATCGACCTCGCGCGCGAGCATGCCGAGGATCGCGGCCGCGTATCCGGAGCCGGCGCCGATCTCGAGCACGCGCTCGTGACCGCGCAGCCGCAATGCTTCGACCGTCATCGCGACGACGTACGGCTGCGAGATCGTCTGGCCGTAGCCGATGCCGAGCGGACCGTCGAAGTACGCGTGCGGGACATCGTCTTCGACGACGAACTCCTCGCGCGGCACGCGCCGGAACGCATCGAGGACGGCCTCGTCGCGAATGCCGCGCCGTACGAGCTGCTCCGACACCATGCGAGCCCGGCGCTGTTCCATCGTCGCCATGCCCTCACGGTGTGCATCGATCGTGCACATGCCAAGGAGCGCCGCAGGCTTTGCGTCTCGCCTACGCCGCGGCCTGGTGCTCGGTCACGTGAGCGCGGACGGTCAGGACCGGGCACGGCGCCATGCGAACGACCGTCTCGGTCACGCTGCCGAGCAGCGCCCTCGTGACGCCGCGCCGTCCGTGCGTGCCCATCACGATCAGATCGACGCCGAGCTCCTTCGCCGTCTGGATGATGACGTCGCGCGCGTCGCCGGTGCGCAGAAGATGCTGGCCCATCTTCGCCTTCACACACTTTCGTTCGGCAAGCTCCTCGAGCGCCTCCTGGTTGTCCTTGACCAGCGCATCGATGACCGAGCTCGCCATCGCGACCCCGAGCTCCGGCACGCCCAGGGCCGGGATCGCGATCACGTTGAGCAGGTGGATCGTCGCGCCGAACTGCCGGGCCATCTCGCAGGCGTAGTCGAGCGCTTCCTCGGCGCCTGGGCTCAGGTCGGTCGGGACGAGGATGTTCTTCGGCAGCATGCCCAATGTTTTCTTCATCTTTCAGGCCACCTCTTCTAATGCTTTCTTCACCGACGTCGCAGGGGCGTACCGCCACACTGGGGCAGGATGTCCGTGGGCTTCTGGCGCAACTTCGCAACACCGAACAAGGCCGGGTTGGCCTGTCGGGTGCAGTCCTGCGCCGCCGTGGTTTCCCAGGAGTCACGCTGAGATGGCGGTCGGACCCGCAGGGCCCGTCGGATCCGCCGATCGGGTAGAACTCTTCGGGGGCATGCGGCTTACTCGCAAATTCATTGCGGCTTTGGTGATCGGTGTCGCCCTGGTGGCGCTGATCCAGGGATTCCTCGATTACCGGCGCGAGCGCAGCGTCTTCGACCGCCAGATGCGAGCCGAGGCCAGTGCGCTCGGTCGCGCGCTCGCGCGCGGCATGGCCGAGGTGTGGGAACGCGACGGCGAAGCGGCGGCGCGCGAGTTCTTGATCCAGGCGTCGAATCAGGGCGAGCACATCACGGCGCGCTGGGTCTGGCTCGACTCGACGGTGCGCGACGTTCCCGCCGCGAACAAGGAAGCGCTCGCCGGTCTCAAGAGCGATCAGGTCGTCGTGATCAAGGACGAGCGCCGCAACCGCCTGCTCACGTACGTGCCCGTCGATGTCCCCGAGCCGCGCGACGGCGCGATCGAGATCGCTCAGCCGCTCGCCGACCTCGACAAGTACACCGCGGACTCGCTGCGCAACGAGGCGATCGGCTCGGTGTCGGCGGTCGTCATCGCGGCCGCGCTCGCACTGCTGCTCGGCGTCGTGTTCATCGGCCGTCCGATCTCGCGGCTCGCGGCGAAGGCGCGGCGCGTCGGTACCGGCGACCTCACGGGGCCGCTCGAGCTGCGCCAGCGCGACGAGCTCGGCGAGCTCGCGGCCGAGATCAACGTCATGTGCGAGCGCCTCGCCGACGAGCAGAAGGCGCGCGAGGTCGCGACCGAGCAGCTGCGCCACGCCGATCGCCTGACGACCGTCGGCAAGCTGGCCTCGGGTCTCGCGCACGAGCTCGGCACGCCGCTCAACGTGGTGGCAGGTCGCGCACGCCTCATCCGCGATCACGAGGTCGAGGGCGCGGAGGCGGTCGACTCGGCGCGCATAGTCGCCGAGCAGGCCGATCGCATGACCGCGCTGATCCGCCAGCTGCTCGACTTCGCGCGGCCGCGTCCGCTGACGAAGGCGCCCGTCAACGTCGCGAGCATGGCGGCGCGCGCGTGCGAGCTCGTCGCGACGATCGCTCGCAAGGCGAACGTCACGCTCGTGCCGCCCGCGTCGGGCGAGGCCGTCGTCGAGGCCGATGAAGCGCAGCTCCATCAGGTGCTGACGAACCTCGTCGTCAACGCGATCCAGGCGATGCCCGAAGGCGGGAAGGTCGAGATCGACACGCGCCTGGTCGAGCAGGCCGCGCCGCCGTACGTCGGGGCGCAGGCGCCGCAGTGGCTCGCGATCGAGATCCGCGATACCGGCATCGGCATGGACGATGCGACGCGCGCGCGGATCTTCGAGCCGTTCTTCACGACGAAGCAGGTCGGCGAGGGTACCGGCCTCGGCCTGTCGGTCACGTGGGGCATCGTGCGCGAGCACGGCGGCTGGATCGATGTCGCCTCCGAGCCGGGCAAGGGCTCCACGTTCACGGTCTACCTCCCCAAGGGAGGTGTCGCGTGACGAAGGTCTTCGTCGTCGACGACGAGAAGGAGATGGTCGACCTCGTGCAGCTCGGGCTGAAGAAGCGCGGGTTCACGTGCGTGCCGCTGTCGTCGGGCGCGGATGCGCTCGCGGCGATGACCGAGCACGACGTCGATGTCGTCGTCACCGATCTCAACATGAAGGGCATGACCGGCCTCGAGCTGTGTCAGCGGATCGTCGCCGACCGTCCCGACATCCCGGTGATCGTGCTGACCGCGTTCGGCAGCTTCGAGACCGCGGTCGGCGCCATCCGCGCCGGCGCGTACGACTTCGTCACGAAGCCCGTCGAGATCGAGGCGCTCGCGATCGCGATCCGGCGCGCGGCCGAGAAGCGGCAGCTGCGCGGCGAGGTGAAGCGGCTGCGCGAGGCGATGGCCTCGACGCGCGGGCGCGGCGCGCTGATCGGCGGCTCGCCCGCGATGCAGTCGGTGTATCAGCTGATCGATCAGGTCAGCGCGACCGATGCCACCGTGCTGATCACCGGCGAGAGCGGCACCGGCAAGGAAGTCGTCGCGCGCGAGATCCACAACCGTTCGCGTCGCAAGGACGGCCCGTTCGTCGCCGTCAACTGCGCGGCCGTGCCCGAGGCGCTGCTCGAGAGCGAGCTGTTCGGCCACGCGAAGGGCGCGTTCACCGACGCGAAGCAGTCACGCCAGGGCCTGTTCCAGCAGGCGCACGGCGGGACGCTCTTTCTCGACGAGATCGGCGAGATGGCGCTCGCGCTCCAGCCCAAGCTCTTGCGCGCACTGCAGGAGCGCAAGGTGCGCCCCGTCGGCAGCGAGACGGAGCTCCCCATCGACGTGCGCCTCGTCACCGCGACGAACCGCGATCTCGACGAGATGGTCGAGGCGAAGGCGTTTCGCGAAGACCTCTACTACCGGATCAACGTGATTCACATCCCGCTGCCGCCGCTTCGTGCGCGCGGCGGCGACGTCCTGATGCTCGCGCAACACATGCTGCGGCAATACGCAGCCGTGTTCGAGAAGAAGGTTGTCGGACTCTCGCCGGCCGCGGCGGAGAGGCTGATGGCCTACGACTGGCCTGGAAATGTTCGAGAGCTTGGAAACTGTTTGGAGCGCGCGGTCGCGCTTGCCCACTTCGAGGAGATTCAAGTGGAAGACCTACCCGAGAAGATGCGTAAAGGTTCGACTCCCCGTACTACGGCGCTTGCCGGCAACGAGATGCCGGAGCTGCTCACGCTCGAAGAAGTCGAGCGTCGGCACGTGCTGCGCGTCCTCGAGGCCTGTCACGGCAACCGCACGGATGCCGCGAAGGTCCTCGGCCTGGACCGCAAGACGCTCTACCGCAAGCTGTTGCGGTGGGGCGTCAACGACATGTGATCGCGCTACGCTAGCAGGGTGACCCGGTTCGCTGTTCGCGAGGCAACGCTCGACGACGCGACTGGGATCGCGCGCGCACATACCGACAGCTGGCAGACCAGCTATCGCGGCATCTTGCCCGACACCGTGCTCGATCGCATCGACGTGGGGCAACGTGCCGAGACGCGGCGTCGCATCCTGCGCGATCGATCGATCTATCAGCTCGTCGCGTACGATCTCACGCACGGCGACATCGTCGGATTCTGCGATGCAGGACCCGCGCGTCGTCACGTGCCGTACGCGGGCGAGCTCTACGCGATCTACATCGTCGATCGCGCGAAGCGGTATGGCCTCGGGCAAGAGATGATGGAGGCGGTGCAGGCGTACTTCGCCCGCAACGAGCTGCGCTCGATGATCGTGTGGGTGCTCGACAACAACCATCACGCGCGCCGCTTCTATGAAGCGATGGGCGGCCGCGCGGGCTCGCGCCTGTCGTCGACGGTCGGAGGATTCCCGGTCGTCGAGCTGTCGTACGTGTGGGAACACCTGTAGACGCCGCGCGGCCGTTTCTATTCACGGCCTCGGGCATCGCGCCCCGCGGGGGCATCGGGCCTCGGGAGTGACTCGCGCAACCACGCGGAAGCGCTTGCTGCGCGCGGCATATCGGGTGCAGTCCTCGCGGGCCGAACCCGCAAACTCCAAGGAGTCACCCAGATGAAATCGATCCTCCGCGCTGCTCTCGTCCTCGGCACCCTCGCGACCCCGGTGGTCGTTTTCGCAGGCGACCCGCCCGCCAAGACCGACACGAAGGCAGACGCCAAGACGGACGCGAAGACCGCTGACAAGGCGCCGGCGAAGACCGACGCCAAGACGGATGCCAAGACGGACGCCAAGGCCGGCGCGAAGACCGACACCAAGGCCGGCGCGAAGACCACGACGAAGGCGAAGACCACGACGAAGGCTGGCGCGAAGACCGACGCCAAGGCGGAGGCCCCGAAGGCTGACGCGAAGGCCGGCGCCGCGGCGACGAAGTAACCGTCGCCGTTTCGCTTTCCGCAACCGGCCGCTTCGGCGGCCGTACGCATTTTCGGGGCCGTCGCGGCGCGATCCTGGCCCCTTTGCGGCGCCCTGCGACATTTGCGCGGAGGCCTCCTCTGCTCGGTATATGAAGCGCCGAGTCTTCTTGCGCGTGATTGCCGCGGCCGCCGTCGCGGCCTGCGGAACGTCCCCGTCGCCCGATCCGGCCGGCCCCGATGCCGGCGAGCCGCCCGCCGACGGCCCGAGCTCCAGCACGCTCGACCTCGCGGACCCCGCGAACGCGGCGCTCACGCAGGTCGGCGGCTCGCGCGTCGTACGCGTCGCCGGCGCGAGCGTCCTCGTCGCGCGCACCTCCGACACCGAGTTCATCGCGCTCTCCGCGATCTGCACGCACGCGGGCTGCACGGTCCACTTCGCGACGACGAACATCGCGTGCCCGTGTCATGGCTCGTTGTTCGCGCTCGACGGCACGGTCACGCGCGGCCCCGCGACGCGTCCGCTGACGAAGCACACCGCGACGTACGACGCGCAGACGAACATCGTCACGCTCTCGTGATATTGACGCGCGATGCCGCGCAGCTACCAGCTCGTCGAGCGATTCGCGCCCGAGGCCGCCCAGCTGCGCGCGGTGTTCGACGAGCGCTTCGCCGATCCGCGCAGCACGCGCTCGGACCGCTTCGTCTGGGACTACTGGCACGTCCCCGAGCAGTACACGCACCTGCGTACACCGGCGTGGACGTACTTTCCGCGCGCGCTCTACGCGTCGTTTCACCGGCGGCTCGTCGCGTGGGGGCGCGCGACGCTCGGCTGCCACGACATCTCGCCGCCGTGGCTGTCCTGCTACGTCGACGGCTGCGTCCAGCACCTGCACGGCGATCTCCCGCACGGCCCGTTCGCATTCGTGCTCTCGCTGACGCGCACGCGCACGTTCACCGGCGGCGAGACGCTGCTGCTGCGCGACAACGTCCTCGACTTCTGGGACGACTTCACGTCGATCCGCGGCGTCGAGGAGCCCGACCTGCTGCACGCGATCGCGCCGCGCTTCAACCGGCTCGTCGTGTTCGATCCGCGCATCCCCCACGGCGTGCGCGAGGTCCGCGGCACGCGCGATCCGCGCGCCGGCCGCCTCGTCGTGCATGGCTGGTTCGTGCAGCCGCGGCCGTTCATCGCTGGCCCGCTGCGGCCCGCGGCGCTCACGGCACGCGTCGACGATCTGCTCGGCGAGCTGCCCGCGATTCTCGGCGACCTGCCGCTCGCCGGCCTGCTCTCGCTCGCACTCGACGTCACGCGTGCCGGCACGGTCGCGCGCGCCCGCATCCTCGTCGACACGACGCGCGTCGCCCGCCCGTTCGAACGCGCTCGCCGCCGTGCGATCGCCCGCATCGCCGCCGCCACGCGCGCCTGGCGCTTCGGTGCGCAGCGGGGAACATCGCGCATCACGCTGCCGCTCGTCTTCGAGCGCGGCTGAGCGCCCGAAACCGTACACACACGGCGGCCGCGTTCTGGCTTACGCTGGTCGGAATGGACCGCGCACCGTTCACGTGTCGGCGCGAGGGCGAGGTGTTCGTCGTGGGCGGTGCGATCGACGAGCGCGCGCAGCTGCAGCCGCTGTTGCGATGGGCGACGAGCAAGACGCTCGTGCTCGACCTCGCGGCCGTGGCGTTCGTGAACTCGCTCGGCGTGCGCGAGTGGGTGCGCATGCAGACGGCCGCGCGCGAGGCGGGGCTGAAGGTCGAGCTGCGGCGCGTCGCGGAGGTGCTGATGTTCCAGCTCAACATCGTGCCGGCGGCGCGCGCGGCGAGCACGATCGCGTCGTTCTTCGCGACGTACGTGTGTGACGTGTGCGGGAACGAGCAGGCGGAGCTCCTCGAGGTCACGCGCGACCGGGCCTTGCTCGAGGCGGGGAAGGCGCCGGCTGCCCCGTGCCAGGCGTGCGGGATGGGCGCGCGCCTCGCGGAGGCGCCCGAGCTCTACGTCTCGTTCCTCAGCGGCAGCTCGCCGCTACGCTAGGAGCTGCGGCGCGACGACGCGCATGATCGCGAGCAGCACGTCGGAGAGCAGATCGCGCAGCTGGTCGCGCGGCATGCGGGCGGTCTCGAGCCAGTCGATCGATGCATGCTCGACGAAGCCGAGCCAGCCGCGCACGGCCGTCTCGAACGCGGGCTTGTTCGCGAGCATCGGCTGGAGCGGCGAGCCGTCGAGGAACGACTCGGCGAGGCGCTTGCGGACGCCGGTGATCACGGCCGCGACCTCCGGATCGGAGCCGATGCCACCGCGCAGGAGCGAGACGTACGCCCGGGAGTGCTCGGTGACGAAGTCGAGGTAGGCGTCGAGCGAGTGGCCGACGCGCACGGCGGGCGGCAGGTCGAGCGGGACCGAGGTCAGCGTCTGCACGAGCTCCTCCGCGATCTCGCGGAGGCCGGCGACGTAGAGGTCCCGCTTCGTCGGGAAGTAGTGATAGAGCAGGCCCTTCGAGATCTTGGCTTCACGCGCGAGGTCGTCGATCGAGACCTCGTCGTACGAGCGGTCGGAGAACGCCTTGCGAGCGAGCGTCAGTAACTGCGCCCGGCGCTCGTCGTTATCGAGCCGGACGCGGCGTTTCGGACGCGCGTCGAGCGCGGCACGAACGAGGCGGCGAACCGGTCGGCGAGTGGGCATGGGTGAACCATCCTACACGGTCCTTATTGACTTGTGGTCAATAATGACTAGGCTGAGACCATGGCGATCCCGATTCCGCGCGATCCGCAGGTCGAGCTCGACGAGGTCCCGAAGCACTGGCTGGCGGGAAATGCCGCCGCCACCGCGATCTCCAACGGCCTCAACATGCTGTTTCCCGCCGGCGAGCGGTTCTTCGTGCGCAGCGTGAAGCGGTACCTGGACCAGCTGCCGGAGGGCGAGCTGCGCGAGCAGGTCAAGGCGTTCTTCAAGCAGGAAGGCAAGCACGCGAGCGCGCACGACGACCTCAACGACGTGCTGCGCATCCACGGCTTCGACATCGAGCGGTTCCTCGCGAGGTACGCGGCGATCACGCGGTGGATCGAGGATCGCGTGCCCGACAAGCTCAACCTCGCCGGCACGGCCGCGGCGGAGCACTTCACCGCGATCATGGCCGAGGGCGCGTTCAGCAAGGGCATCCTCGACACGCTGCATCCGGAGATGCAGAAGCTGCTCGCGTGGCATGCCGCCGAGGAGATCGAGCACAAGGCGGTCGCGTTCGACGTACTCGCGCATGTCGATGACTCGTATGCGCTCCGGATCGCGGGGCTCGCGTACGCGACCGTGATGCTGGGCGCGTTCTGGGCGTGGGCGACGGCGATGCTCGTGCGCCAGGAGAAGCTCGGGCTGCGCGGGTTCTTGCGCGAGCTGACAAAGATGCGCGCACGCGACCCGGTGATCCGGCGCGTGTTCGTCAACGGCATCAAGCAGTACTTGCGTCGCGACTTTCATCCGCGGGACAACGCGAACGAGCACCTCGCGGCGAGCTGGTTCGCGGCGCACGGGTATCCTTTCATCGAGGCAGCATGAACCTGAAAGATCGAGTCGTCGTCGTCACGGGCGCGGGCAGCGGCATCGGCCGTGCGACCGCGCTCGCCTTTGCCCGCGAGGGTGCCCGCATCGCGGCGTGCGATGTCGATCGCGGGCGGCTCGATACGTTGAAGGGCGAGCTCGGCGACCGCGCGCTGCTCGTCGAGAAGGTCGATGTCGCGAGTCGCAGCGAGATGGCCGCGTTCGCGGCGGCCGTGCACGCGAAGGCGCCGGCCGCGGATGTCGTCGTGAACAACGCGGGCGTCGCGGTGTCGGCGAGCTTCCTCGAGACCTCGCTCGACGACTGGGACTGGCTGCTCGGCATCAACCTCAAGGGTGTCGTGCACGGCTGCCACTTCTTCCTGCCGAAGATGGTCGAGCGCGGCACGGGCGGCCACATCGTCAACATCTCGTCGATCTTCGGCATCTACGCGCCGCCGGCGGTGACCGCGTACGTCGCGAGCAAGTTCGCGGTGCGCGGGCTGTCGATGTCGCTGCGCGAGGAGATGGCGCCGCACAACATCGGCGTCACCGCGATCTGTCCCGGCATGATCAACACGCAGATCGTCGCGGATGCGCGCACGGCTCCGAGCATGTCGGGGCGCAAGTCGAAAGTGGTCGATACGTTCAAGGCGCGCGGCGCGTCTCCGGACAAGGTCGCCAGGGCGATCCTCGACGCGGTGCAGACCAACCCGGCGGTGCGCCCGGTCGGCACCGATGCAAAGGTCGTCGCCGCGCTCACCCGCCTCGCACCGCGCGCGGTCGCGAAGGTCGGCGCCGCGTTCCAGCGCCGCTTCACGTAGGAACGCGGGCTGCAGCATGCGGTAGGCATGCTGGACAACGTCAAAGACTTCATCGGTGATGTTGGAGCGACGTCGGCGGGTTACGCGCGGCGTCTCGGATGTTCGACGAGTGCGCTCGCGCGCAGGGTCGGACCGCGGCGTGGCGCGATCGCGCTGGGCGTGCTCGCGGCCGCGGGCATCGGGATCCCGCTGCTCGTGCGCTACCTGAGGTCGCGCCGCGCAGTGGATGCCGAGCAGGACCAGGACTTCGAGCCCGATGCGGTGATCATCGCGGCCGAGGTCACGCCGCTGCCGGCGACCGCACCGATCGGTCCGGGACTCGCCTAGACTGCGCGGCATGGCCGCCTTCAAGGGCTTCGACCGCGACGCGATCGCGTTCCTGCACGAGCTCACGATCGAGATGAACAAGGAGTGGTTCGAGGCGAACAAGGAGCGCTATCAGCGCGTCTGGGTCGAGCCTCTGACCGCGCTGCTCGAGCACGTGCAGGCGAAGGTCGCGAAGACGTACGCGCCCCTGAAGCTCACGCCGCACGTGTTCCGCATCTATCGCGACGTGCGGTTCTCCAAGGACAAGACTCCGTACAAGACGCACGTCGCGGCCGTGCTGCGCACCGGCTACGGCTCGGCGATGTACTTCCACGTCGAGACCGAGGAGGAGTGGGTCGGCGCGGGGACGTACTTCTTCGAGGGGCCGCAGCTCGGCAAGTGGCGCAGGCTCGTCGCCGCCGACAAGACGGGCAAGGAGATCGAGAAGATCACCGGGGCGCTGCGCAAGAAGGGCTACGCGGTCGGCGGGCACGAGGACTACAAGCGCGTGCCGAAGCCCTACAAGGACGACCACCCGCGCGCGGAATTCCTCAAGATGCGCGGGCTGACCGCGCAGTTCCCCGCGATCCCGAAGGGCATGCTGCACCGCGCCGATCTCGCAGATTGGCTCGTCGGCCACGCGAAGGCGGTCGCGCCGATGGTGACGTGGCTCAAGCGCGTCTAGTTCCCCGGCTTTCTCCGGTGTAAGGTGCGCGCGTGAAGCTCGCGACCCTCCGCGACGGTTCCCGCGACGGCAGGCTCCTCGTCGTACGACGCGATGGCGATGCCGGCGCTCCCTCGCCCGATGCCTGGCCGACGCTGCAGCGCGCGCTCGACGACTGGGAGGCCGCGGAGCCTGCGCTTCGCGAGCTCGCCGATCAGCTCGAGCGCGGCGTCATCGACGGCATGCCGATCGATCCACATCGCCTCGGCGCGCCACTGCCGCGCGCGTACGAGTGGGTCGATGGCTCGGCGTTCCTCAACCACGTGATCCTCGTACGCAAGGCCCGCAAGGCCGAGCCGCCGAAGACGCTCGAGACCGATCCGCTGATCTATCAGGGCGGCAGCGGCGACATGCTCGGCCCGCGCGATCCGATCGAGCTGCGCGATCCGGCGTGGGGGCTCGACTTCGAGAGCGAGGTCTGCGTCGTCCTCGGAGATGTTCCGATGGGCACGAGCGCCGACGATGCGAGCAAGTACGTGCGCCTGCTGCTGCTCGCGAACGACTGCACGCTGCGCAACCTGATCCCCGACGAGCTCGCGAAGGGCTTCGGCTTCTTCCAGAGCAAGCCGGCGACCGCGTTCTCGCCGTTCGCGGTGACGCCCGACGAGCTCGGCGAGCACTGGCGCGGCGGCCGCGCGCACATCCGCGTGCGCTCGACGTACAACGGCAACGTCGTCGGCGACTGCGACGCCGGCCCCGAGATGCACTTCTCGTTCTGCGACCTGATCGCGCACGTCGCGAAGACGCGGCGGTTCACGGCCGGCACGATCCTCGGCAGCGGCACGGTCAGCAATGCCGAGCGCGCGCGGGGCATCTCGTGCCTCGCCGAGCGCCGGATGATCGAGACGATCGAGCAGGGCAGGCCCGTGACGCCGTTCATGAGCGTCGGCGATCGCATCGAGATCACCGCGATGACGCCCGACGGCGCGCAACCGTTCGGCACGATCGAGCAGCTCGTCGTCGGAGGAACCAAGTGAAGATCGTCCTGCACAACTACTGGCGCTCCAGCGCGAGCCACCGCGTGCGCATCGGGCTCGGGCTCAAGAAGCTGGCGTACGACTACATCGTCATCAACATCGTCAAGCGCGACCAGTTCGCCGACGCCTATCGCAAGAAGAACCCGATGGCGCAGGTGCCGACGCTCGAGATCACCGAGGACGACGGCAAGGTCATCGCGATCAACCAGTCGCTGCCGATCCTCGAGTACCTCGACGAGCGGTTCCCCGAGCCGCCGATCATGCCGAAGGACTTCTACCTGCGCGCGCGCACGCGCCTGCTCGCCGAGATCGTCAACTCCGGCATCCAGCCGCTGCAGAACCTGACGACGACGAACCAGGTCAAGGCGATCGGCGGCGATCCGGCCGTGTGGCCCAAGAGCTTCATCGCCGACGGCCTCACCGCGTTCGAGAACACCGCGCGCGAGACCGCCGGCAAGTTCTGTGTCGGCGACACGCCGACGATCGCCGACTGCTGCCTCGTGCCGCAGCTCGCGAGCGCGCGGCGCTTCGGCGTCGACATCAAGCACCACGATCTGTTGCTCGGCATCGAGGAGCGCTGCATGGCGCTCCCCGCGTTTGCCGAAGCGATGCCCGACCGTCAACCCGACGCAGTGAAGTGAACCATGGCGAAGCTCGAATCCCTCGGTATCAAGCGACTCGAAGGCATCCACTATTACGTCCACGACCTCGAGCGGTCGCGGAAGTTTTACACCGGCAAGCTCGACTTCGCCGAGACGTGGCGTAGCTCGCCCGACCTCGTGAAGACCGGCAAGCAGGACTCGGCGTGCTTCGAGGCCGGCAACATCCGCGTCGTGTGCAGCTCGCCCGTCGGCGACGGCGGCCGCGCCGCGCGGTTCCTCAGCAAGCACCCCGACGGCGTCGGCACGCTGATCTTCGAGGTCAAGGACATCGAGAAGACGTTCCGGCTGCTCGAGGAGCGCGGCGGCACCGCGATCACCGACATCGAGACGTTCCGCGAGGGCGGCGGCATGCTGCGCCAGTTCTCGATCACCACGCCGTTCGGCGACACCACGTTCCGCTTCCGCCAGCGCGACGCGTTCGCGCCGCTGTGGCCCGGCGCGGTGCCGCACGCGGGCGGCGGCAACAACAAGTTCGGCTTCGAGGAGATCGACCACGTCACGTCGAACTTCCAGACGATGAAGCCGATGCTGCTCTGGCTCGAGCACGTCATGGGCTTCGAGCAGATGTGGGAGGTCGCGTTTCACACGAGCGATGTCGAGCCGGGCCGCAAGACGGGCTCGGGCCTCAAGTCGATCGTGATGTGGGATCCCGAGTCGAACACGAAGTTCGCGAACAACGAGCCGGCGCGCCCGTTCTTCAAGAGCTCGCAGATCAACATCTTCAATGAAGAGCTGCGCGGCGACGGCGTCCAGCACGTCGCGCTGACGGTGAAGGACATCCTCACCGCGGTGCGCCAGCTGCGCGCGAACGGCGTGACGTTCATGCCGACGCCGGGCACCTACTACGACGTGCTCCCCGAGCGGATCGAGAAGAGCGGCATCAAGAAGATCGACGAGGACATCAAGACGCTGCGCGAGCTCGAGGTGCTGATCGACGGCGATCATCACCACGCGTACATGCTGCAGATCTTCCTCAAGGAGTCCGCCGGCCTCTACGGCGACTCGAAGGCCGGCCCGTTCTTCTACGAGATCATCCAGCGCAAGGGCGACCGCGGCTTCGGCGCCGGAAATTTCAGGGCGCTGTTCGAGAGCATCGAGCGCGACCAGCGCCAGCGAGGGCTGATCTAGATGCTCGATCGCATGCAGGTCGGCGACGTCGCGAAGAAGCACCACGTGCAGCTGCGTGGCGCCGGCGGCGAGCTGCGCTACGAGGAGTGCTTCACGCGCGACGGCTTCGACGGGCCGTACACGATCCTCTATCACGAGCGCCGTCCGCACCTGCAGCGCATCGCGAAGCCGCAGCACGGCTGGGCCTCGCCCACGCCGGCGCCCGAGCGCCCGCTCGCGAAGCGCCACTACGTCTCGGGCGAGCTCGCGCAGCGCGGCGGCCCGCAGATCGACGCGCGCACCGCGCTGCTCTACAACAGCGACGTGATCACCGGCGTCGCGTTCCCGACCGCCGAGGATCCGGTCTACATCGCCGACGGCGACGCCGACCAGCTCGTCTACATCCACAAGGGCGGCGGCACGCTGCGCTCGATCGTCGGAGATGTCTCGTTCGCGCAGGGCGACTACGTGTTCGTGCCGCGCGGGATGCTGCACCGCTTTGTTCCGCAGGGCGAGCAGCACTGGTTCTGGATGTCGCTGATCGGCGGCCTCCACATCCCGAAGCAGTGGCGCAACGAGGTCGGCCAGCTCCGCATGGACGCGCCGTACTCCGAGCGCGACTTCAAGCGCCCGCAGCTGCGCGCGCCGTACGACGAAGGCATCCGCGAGATGGTCGTGCGCCGCGAGGGCCGCTGGCACGGCTTCTCGATCGCGGACTCGCCGTTCGACGTCGTCGGCTGGGACGGCAGCGTCTATCCGTGGGCGTTCCCGATCCTCGCGTTCCAGCCTCGCGTCTCCAGCGTGCACCTGCCGCCCACCTGGCACGGCACGTTCGCGGCGCGCGGTGCCCTCGTGTGCAGCTTCGTGCCGCGGCTCGTCGACTTCCACCCCGACGCGATCCCGTGCCCGTACCCGCACTCGAGCGTGCACTGCGACGAGATCATCTTCTACTGCGACGGCAACTTCACGTCGCGCAAGGGCGTCGGCCCCGGCTCGATCTCGCACCACCCGATGGGCATCCCGCACGGCCCGCACCCCGGCTCGTACGAGAATTCGATCGGTGCGAAGAGCACGAACGAGATGGCCGTCATGTGCGACGTGTTCCAGCCGCTGCACTCCACGCCCGCCGCGCGCGGCGTCGAAGATCCCGAGTACCACGACTCGTTTCTCGGGTAGATCCTGCCTGGTCGGGTAGCGCGGGCGCGGCCCGCCGTCTTGTAGGATGGCCGGCCGATGGCGGAGCTGAGCAAGACGCAGAAGGTCTTCACGATGCTGGGCGCGCTGCTCGGCCTGCTGCTCGCGGCGCTCGACCAGACGATCGTCGCGACCGCCGGGCCGCGGATCCAGAAGGACCTGCACATCGAGCCCGCGCTCTACGTGTGGATCACGACGAGCTATCTCGTCGCGTCGACGGTGCTCGTGCCGATCTACGGCAAGCTCAGCGACCTCTACGGCCGCCGGCGCATCCTGATGGCCGGCATCATCATCTTCCTCGCCGGCTCCGCCGCGTGCGGCATCTCGCGCAACGCGACCGAGCTGATCGCGTTCCGCGCCGTGCAGGGCCTCGGCTCGGCGGCGCTGTTCACGAGCGCGTTCGCGGTCGTCGCGGATCTGTTCCCGCCGGCCGAGCGCGGCAAGTGGCAGGGCATGTTCGGCGCCGCGTTCGGGCTGTCGTCGGTCGTCGGCCCGCTGCTCGGCGGGTTCATCACCGACAACTTCGGCTGGAACTGGGTCTTCTACGTCAACGTGCCGATCGGCGCCGTCGCGATCGCGTTCATCCTGACCTACATGCCGCCACTGCGGCCCGACCTCGCGCACCGCCCGCGCCTCGACATCGCCGGTGCGCTCGCGCTCGCGGTCGCCGCGCTGCCCTTGCTGCTCGCGCTCTCGCTCGGCCACGCCGAGGGGCTCGGCACGACGGGCTGGCCGTGGCTCTCGTGGCAGATCCTCGCGCTGTTCGGCACGTCGCTGCTCGGCGCCGTGGCGTTCGTCGCGATCGAGGCGCGCGCCCAGAGCCCGATCATCGACCTGCGCCTGTTCCGCATCAAGACCGTCGCGATCGGCTCCGCGGCCACGTTCGTGATCGGCGGCAGCTTCCTCGGCGCGATCGTGTTCC
Organism: uncultured Kofleriaceae bacterium; assembly: GCA_964446175.1. Taxonomy (GTDB): domain Bacteria; phylum Myxococcota_A; class Polyangia; order Haliangiales; family Haliangiaceae; genus JABFXX01. Next base: position 125,784 of record CAYUNM010000007.1, on the reverse strand, counting down.
TGCCGCTGTTCATGGTCAACGTCGTCGGCGTCAGCGCGACCGCGGCCGGCCTCACGACCACGCCGCTGACGTTCGGCATCGTCGCCGCGAACATCACGGCCGGCCAGGCGGTCTCGCGCGTCGGCAAGTACAAGGGCATCCTGCTGTTCTCGCTCGTCGTGCAGTGCGCGGCGTTCGTGATCCTCGGGCTCACGCTCTCGCCGGAGAGCACGCGCGCGCACGTCAGCATCGAGATGGTGCTGCTCGGCATCGGCCTGGGCCCGTCGATTCCGCTGTTCACGCTCGCGATCCAGACCGCCGTCCCCGTGCAGGAGATCGGCATCGCGACCGCCGCCGCGACGTTCTTCCGCCAGATGGGCGGCACGATCGGCATCGCGATCGTCGGCACGATCTTCGCCACGTCGTTCGCGGCGTCGCTCCAGCGCGACATGCCGCCCGACGTCCGCGCGCAGATGGCACAGCACGCAGGGCAGGGGGGTGGGAGCGCGACGGGAGAAAGCGATCCGCGCGTCGCGTTCGACGTCAAGGCGATCCAGGCGCGCGCCGACCGCGACATCGATGCCTCGCCGATGCCTCCCGACGAGAAGCCCGCCGCCAAGGCGCGCGCGCACGAGAACATCGACAAGGTCGGGCGCGTGTTCAAGGTCGCGTTCACGAACGCGCTCGTCCGCGCGTTCTGGGTCTCGCTCGCGATCGCGCTGCTCGGCCTGCTGCTCACCGCGTTCCTGCCGGCGCTACCGCTGCGCGCGGGGCCCAGGCCAGCCGCTGCCGAGTAAGCTACGGCGACGTGACGATCATGAACCAGCGAAACCGCACGGTGTCGCCGCCGGCATGCAAACCGACGATCGCGATGCCGTTGTCCGTCGTATCGGTGCCCGAGGCGGTCGCGCTCGTGCTCGTTGCCGAGTCGTAGCCGAAGCAGTTGTAGGCGGCGTCGCTGCGCGACTGCACGATGACGAGCTCCTGGCCGGTGCTCCACGTCAGCGCCGATCGGTCGAGCGCGCTGGCGTTCGGGTTGCGATACAGGTCGAGCAGCGGCGTGTTCGGCGAGCCATCACCCGCCGACGTGATCATGAACGCGCACAGCGTCGAGTACGTGTTCGTGTTGCCGTTGAACGTCGCGTTGTCGAACACGCCCGCGGGCCGGTAGTTCGTGCCGGTCGTCGACGTGACGCGCAGCCCGGCCGCCACCGTCTCGTGCGCGCTCACGCCCGCGCGTCGCGCGTTGAGGTACGTGCCGTCGGCCGCCGACACGACGAGGCTGCCGTTGCTGATCGTCCACGTGCCCGTGAATGCCCACCCGGGCTGCGTGCTGTTGAAGCCGTCGAAGAATGCGATGTGCTCGCCGGCCATCGCGGGCCGCGGATCGCAATCGTTCGCGACGCCGTCGCTGTCGTCATCCGTGTTGTCGCTCGACGGCGGGCACGGATCGCACACGTCGCCGAGTGAGTCGCCGTCCTCGTCGGCCTGGTCGGGGTTCGCCGTGTCGGGGCAGTTGTCCATGGCGTTCGGCACGCCGTCGCCGTCGCGATCCGTCGACGGTGCATCGGGCGCGGCATCGGCGCCGCCATCGACCGCCGCATCCGGCACGAGCGGGCCGCCGGGCGCCTGGCAGAACGAGCCGGCGCCGGTCGTCACGCACACCTCGTCGGCCGGGCAAGCCGGCGACGCGGGCGAGCACGGCGCGCCGGGCGTCTCGTGCGGCGAATAACAGCCTGCGACGAGAACGGCGATCGCCCAGCGCATCACCTGATAGTACGCCGTTCGCGCGCGACAAACTCGACCATCGCCGCGCCGAACCGCGCGAGCAGCTCGTGCGTCGACGCGTCGATCAGCTGGCCGGTCGCCTTGTCGAAGCGCTCGTGCGCACGCGGGATCTGGACCTCGGGCTGCAGCAGGCAAGGCGAGTCGCTGTAGACGAGCATCTGACGCAGATGCAGCTGCGCGCGGATCGTCCCGCTCATGCCCGTCGCCGCGCCGACCAGCCCGATCGGCTTGCCTCGCATCGGCGAGCTCGCGGGCGGCCGCGACACCCAGTCGAGCGCGTTCTTCAGGCCGCCCGGAATCGAGTAGTTGTACTCGGGCACCGCGAACACGACGCCATCCGCCGCCGCGATCGCCCGCTTCAGCTCGAGCACCGGCTCCGGATCCTGGAGATCGCTGTTGAAGATCGGGAACTCCCCGATCCGCTCGAACAGCGTCAGGGACGCATCCGCGGGCAGCGCCTCGCCGACCGCCAGCAGCAGGGCGCGATTCATCGAGGCCTTGCGCAGGCTTCCGCAGATGCCGAGCAGCGACGTGCCCATGCGTCCACCGTAACCAATCTGCGGCGGCCCCGTATACTGCAAGCCATGTTCTTCAGCACCAAGAAGCTCCGGTTGCCGTCGCCCGCCGAGGCGCTACCGGGCCGCAAGAGCACCATGCCCGTCGGCGAGACTCACTTCGTCAATGGTCACCGGATCACGCCGCCGTTCCCGCCGGGCATGGCCCAGGCGATGTTCGGCCTGGGCTGCTTCTGGGGAGCGGAGCGCAAGTTCTGGCAGACCGCGGGTGTCTACTCGACGGCCGCCGGCTACGCGGGCGGCAGCACGCCGAACCCGACGTACGAGGAGGTCTGCTCCGGCATGACCGGCCACACCGAGGTCGTGCTCGTGATCTACGACCCCGCGCAGATCAGCTACGAGCAGCTGCTCCAGGTGTTCTGGGAGTCGCACGATCCGACCCAGGGCATGCGCCAGGGCAACGACGTCGGCACGCAGTACCGCTCCGCGATCTACGCGTTCACGCCCGAGCAGAAGGCGGCCGCCGAGTCCTCGCGCGCGATGTACGAGGAGCGCCTGCGCGCCGCCGGCCACGACGCGATCACGACCGAGATCGCCGACGCGCCGCCGTTCTATTACGCCGAGGACTATCACCAGCAGTACCTCGGCAAGAACCCGGGCGGCTACTGCGGGCTCGGCGGCACCGGCGTCAGCTGCCCGATCGGCCTCGCCGTCCGATAGCGCTTCACTTCGCCCTGCCGCCGCGATACGACGCGGCCATGATGAGGATCTTGGTGGCGGTCTGCGTGCTCGCCGCGTGCGGCGGTGGCAAGAAGACACCGGACGCGAGTGTCGACGCGCAGCTCGAAGGCTTCAGCTCTCCCGACGTTCACTGCCCCGGCGATCCCTCCTGCATGACGCGAGGTGACGGCCAGCTCAAGGTCGGCGCCGCCAAGCGCACGTACACGCCGCAGAACTTCGAGACCTACACCGACGAGAACATGAATCGGAAGTGGGACTCGACCGAGCCATTCACCGACCTCAACGGCAACGGCAAGTTCGACGGCGTCTGGCTGTTCGGCGGCGCGCGCGCGGCCGAGGACGTCAAGACCGATGTCGAAGCCCGCGCGATCGCGTTCGTCGAGGGCGACATCACGGTCGTCGTCGTCTACGTCGACTGCATCGGCCTGCTCGCCGGCGACATGGACAAGATCCGCAACCATCCGCTCCTCGCGGGCCTCGACATCGATCACATCATCGTCGGCGCGACCCACGCCCACGACGCCCCCGACACGATCGGCCTCTGGGGCCCGACCGCGACCTCCACCGGCCGCGAGGACTTCGTCATGAACGGCCTCTACGACGCGGCCGCCGCCGCGATCAAGGACGCCGTCACCAGCGCCGAGCCCGCCCAGATGGTGATCGCCTCGACCAAGCTGATCAACGACCCCGCGAACCCGATGTCGAAGACCGACGACTGGAACCAGGACATCCGCGACCCGATCATCTTCGACCCGACGATCACGATCGCCCGCTTCGTCAAAGTCTCCGACCCGAACACCACCATCGGCACCCTCGTCAACTGGGGCAACCACCCCGAGGTCGCCCACTTCGATTCCACCGTCCCCGCGATGGTCACCGCGCACTATCCGCACTGGCTCCGCGAGCACGTCGAGAACGGCGTCCTCGCGACCGAGTCCAAGTACGCCGCCGCCGACCTCGCCGGCCTCGGCGGCGTCACCGTCTTCGTGCAGGGCGCGCTCGGCGGCCAGATCGGCTCGCTGCGCGGCACGCATCCGCCCGGCCCGGCCGCCGGCTCGGGCGGCGGCTCCGACTACGCGCCGATCACGATGACGTCGCACGCGATGGACCAGGCGATCGGCACGAATGCGGCCGCCCGCGCCCTCACCGCCCTCAAGGACACCGGCGAGTCTGTCTCCGACCTCCCGCTCAGCGTCACGAGCGCGAAGTTCAACGCGCGCATCGACAACACCTACTTCCACGTCGCGTTCCTCGTCCACCTCGTCGGTCCGCACGACCTGGTCGGCTACAACCCCGACCAGCCGATCGACGAGGACAACGAGCCCTGGCTCCCGCTCCGCGCGACCTACCTCCAGATCGGCCCGCTCGGCATCGTCACCGCCCCAGGCGAGCTGCACCCCGAGCTCTGGGTCGGCGGCTACGACGGCTCCTGGTCCTGGGGCTGGCCCTTGCTGAACCACACGACCGACTCGATGGGCAATCCCGAGCCGAACCAGCCCGACTTCACGAAAGCCCCCGCCGCCCCGTACATGCGCGACCTCGTGCTCGCCAAGCCGGGCGTCCGCTATCCGGTGCTCGCCGGCCTGGCCGAGGACTACATCGGTTACATCGTGCCCTCGTACAACTACGCCCTCGATCCCGACAACCCGTACATCGTCGAGGCGAAGGGCGACCACTACGAAGAGGTCTACTCGCTCGGCCCGCTGGTCGAGCAGCACGCCGTGCACCCGATCCTGCAGCTGCTCCAGATCCCGTAGCGCGCCGCATGACCGTGGAGGCAAGCGCGCTCGAATCGATGAGCTGGGAGGACGTCGTCCTCGAGGGGATTGCCTGGGCGGACGACGGACGCGCGCTCGTGCTTCGCATGCGCGAGCCCGGTAAGGCTGAACGCGCTCGCATCATCACGCTTCGATGGGCGCACTCACTGCAGCTGAAGCTCGGGCTTCGGGCGGGCCACGGCGGCTATCCGATGACGTTCGAGGGCGAGGTCTCGCGGCTCCCGGACGGCCAGTACGCGCTGCTGCTCGACCTCGCAAACGACGGCGAGATCCGCGTGATCTGTTCCGAGCTCGACATCCAGGTCACCGACTGAGCCCCCGGCGCGAAAGACGTCATTACATTGTAATGACCTTTCTGCCTGGCCCCCCCCCCCCCGACGCATGGCCTCGCCGAGCAGCGCCATCGCCGACGACAATGCCCGAGGAGCCGCGCGTATAGTTCGTGGGTGCCGCGCGTGGAAGATCACGAGACCGCGTTCGTCGATGCGTTCATCGAGGTGTCGCGGCGCGAGCGCTGGCACACGCTGCTCGCCGGCAAGCGGCGCCGCGAGCTGCTCGAGCGTCTCGGCGGCAGCGAGGACATCGATCCGCGTTGTCTCGCACTGGTCGCGAAGGCCGCGCAGACGGCGGCCGGCGTGCTGGCGCTGCTTCGGCAGCATGGGGCGCCGAGCGAGTGCTACCTGATCGCGCGCGATCCGAAGCTCGACCGCACGACGATGGCGCTCGAGGCCGCGCTCGCCGCGCTCGTCGGCCATTGCGAGCCCGTCGTGATCTCGTGCATCCCGGGTCGCCTCGGCTACGTCGAGGACGAGTCCGGTGACCGCTACCTGCTCGCACCGGTTGCTCGATGACCATTCGAAAGACCGATGTCGTGGACTGGCTGGGCCTGGAGAAGGGCACGGGACGCGTGGTCCTCGCGGTTATCGACGACGAGGACTGGACGAACGAGCACGAGCATCTCCATCTGCTCGAGAACAAGCTCAACACCTACCTCGCTTTCATCGAGAGTGGTCAGGTGTACGAGCGACTCGCCGAGGACCTCGGGCGCGAGGTGGGGACACCTGAAAATGGGCAGGTGCTTTGCCGCGATTGCAACATCGAGAAGAGCGACCACATTGAATAGGGCAAACCTGCAGAAGATGCTTTTTCCTTTCCGCACTGATGATGGGGAAGAGCAGGAGGCGATGTGGGTCGAGCCGCAAGGCAAAGACCTGTACGTCGTCAAGAACGCACCGTTTTACGTTCGCGGCATTTCCGCCGAGGATGTCGTGCGTGGACACCATGATGCAGATGGCACGCTGCGTTTTGGAGCGGTGGAAAGTCGCGGTCGCCACTCGACCGTACGTGTGATCATGTTTGACGATGAGCAGGCGGAGCGCGCGCTTGACGCACTGTGCGACCTCGGATGTTCGTACGAAGGCTCCGACACGCCTGGGTTGTTCTCCGTGGATGTGCCACCGACGACGAGCTGGTCGACGTTGCAGGACGTCCTTAAACGGCTAGCAGCAGAAGGTGTTCTCGACTGGGAGGAGCCAGCAATCTCCTCTCACCATGATGCGCAGTGCTGATACGCGCCGTTGAGATGTGCCGGCGTTTATCAGCGGCCGACCACGAGGATCCACTGGAAGCGCGCCGTCACCGCGCGCGCCGTCAGCGCGACACTCGGGTTCGCATCGGGCGTGATCGGCGCCTGGACTGCACCGAGCGCCGCGCCGTCGCCAAGCACCG
>CAYUNM010000007.1:48044-119155 GCA_964446175.1 uncultured Kofleriaceae bacterium | reverse complement strand
TCGGGCGTGATCGGCGCCTGGACTGCACCGAGCGCCGCGCCGTCGCCAAGCACCGTGCAGCCGACGTTGTTGCCGGACGCGTACGCGGCGGCCTGGTAGAGCGACGCGCTGTTGAACGCGCTGCCGAGCGCGCGCGTCGTCGACGTGTTCTGGTTCGTCTCGAGGTCGACCACGTCGCCGGTGCCGGAGTCGGCGTGGACCACGCCGCACTCGAGCGAGGCCACGCCGGCCGGCCGCGGGTCGTGCGCGTGCACGGCGACGAGGTGCGTGGTCGCGCCCGTCTCGAGGCGGTCGACGCGGTACGAGGCCTCGATCGCCATGTTCTGCGCTTCGGCGACCGTCGTGCGCAGGTACTCCTGGATCGGGATGTTGGCGACGACGAGCTCTCCGCCCTGGATCGTCCAGGCGCCGGGCGTCGTCGGGACCCAGTTCGAGCCGAGCGCGTCGTTGAAGCCGTTGAAGAGGAGGATGCGATCGCCCGCCGTGTCGGGATCGGGGTCGCACGGGGAGTCGACCGCGTCGCCGTCGCGGTCGGGCGAGGCGGGCGGCTTGGCGATCGGGCAGGGGTCGCAGTCGTCGCCGATGCCGTCGCTGTCCTCGTCGTGCGCGCCGCCCGGCGCGTGCTCGCAGAAGTCTTTGCCGTTCGGGATGCCGTCGCCGTCGAGGTCGCCCGTGGCAGAGATGCAGGTCGGGCCGGCGGGGTCGGTGAGGTCGCAGATCGCGCCCGCGCCGCAGGACGGGGCGGCGAGGCTGCAGGTGCCGCCGCCCGTCGTCATCGCGCCATCGCACGCGAGGAGCAGCGCGAGGAGGGCGTAGCGCACGGCGAAAGCATCTCAGATTTTCGAGGCGGGCTTCATCCCACATCGCGGATCCGCGGAAGGGGAGGGTAAGCGGGACGGGCACTTGCGCTGGCCAGCGGCTTGCTGAGAGGCGGGGTATGCGGATCTCACGCGCCGTCTTTTCGATGCTGCTGGTGGCGGGCTGCACCAGCAGTGATGCGCCCTCCGATCACGCGCTCCAGCGCACGACCTCGCTCGTGCAGTACGCGTCGTGTAGCGACCTCGAGAGCGACCTCAAGTCGATGACCATCCACGAGCTCGATGCGGACATCGATCGCGCCGACTGGAGCTGGGGGTTGCCGCAGGCGGGCGCGGGCGAGGGCGATACGAACGGCGCGAGCGGTGGCGCGGATACGGGCGGTGGGCGGCAGGAGGGAGTGGATTACTCGGGCACGAACAACCAGGTCGACGGGGTGGACGAGGCCGACTTCGTGAAGACGGACGGCTATCACATCTACACGTTGAACGGGAACCGGCTCCACATCATGGGCGTGCCGCAGTTCGGGCAGCTCACGGCGGAGAGCGTGACCGAGATCGAGGGGTATCCCTATCAGATGCTGATCGACACGGCGTCGAACCGTGCGGTCGTGTTCTCGCAGATCGACGTGTACAACCTGCCCGACGGGCATCCGCTGAAGCAGCTCGTCGGGTACACGGATAGCGACTCGAGCAACTGGTACTGGCGCGCGAAGGAGCTGTCGAAGATCACGATCCTCGACATCACCGATCGGACGGCGCCGAAGCTCGTGCGCGAGCTGTTCTACGAGGGCTGGTACCAGACCGCGCGCAAGGTGAACGACTCGATCCGGGTCGCGGGCTACGCGATGATCGATCCGGCCGTGATCTGGGGCTGGTGGGACGTGTGGGAGAAGAGCGGGCGCGACAAGGACGCGACGAAGCAGTGGGTGCGGCGGCGCGTGAACGCGATGCACCTGTCGGACTTCATCCCGATGATCTACGTGCGCACGCCGGATGGGCACTTCGCGACGAACAGCCTAAGCAACTCGTCGTGCCGGCAGTTCTACCGGCCGAGCGATTCGCACGCGCGCGGCATCACGAGCATCATCTCGTTCGACCTGCTGCACGACAACGTGACGTGGGACGCGGACCACATCGTGTCGAACTGGGCGACCGTGTACTCGTCGACCGATACGATGGTGGTGGCCGAGAGCGCGCACGACTGGTGGTGGTACTGGTGGTTCCAGGACGATCCGGATCAGCTGAACATCCACGCGTTCGACATCTCGACGCCGGGTCAGACGCACTATCTGGGATCGGGGCGCGTCGACGGCATGGTGCTCGATCAGTTCTCGCTCGACGAGACGAATAACTCGATCCGCGTCGCGACGACGACGAACCGCTACTGGCGCTGGTGGACGAACGAGAACCAGCAGCCCAAGCCCGAGAACCACGTGTGGACGCTCGACCGCAACGGCGGCGAGCACCTGCCGATCACCGGGCACCTCGGCGGGATCGCGAAGGGCGAGACGCTGCAGACGTCGCGGTTCCTCGGCGACAAGGCCTATCTCGTCACGTTCCAGTACACGGATCCGCTGATCACGGTGGACTTGAGCGACAACACGCACCCCAGGCTCGTCGGCGAGCTGACCGTGCCCGGCTTCTCGACGTACCTGCACCCGATGGATGCCACGCACCTGCTCTCGATCGGCATCGACAACACGCAGTCGTGGCGCACGAACATCTCGCTGTTCGATGTCTCGAACTTCGCGCAGCCGCAGCTGGCGGCGGCGCTGCCGGTCGAGGCGCCGCACACGTGGGGCTGGAGCCAGGCGCTCTACGATCACCACGCGTTCCAGTACTGGGCGCCGAAGAAGCTGCTCGCGATCCCGCAGTCGACGTACGACTACTCGAACAACTCGTATCGCTACTTGTCGAACCTCGTCGTGATCAACGCGGATGCGGCGAGCGGGCTGTCGATCAAGGGCACGATCGATCACAGCGCGTACTACAACGCGGATCCGAACCAGTACTGGCAGTACGTCGATATCCGTCGCAGCATCTTCATGGGCGACTACATCTACGCGATCAGCGACAAGGCGATCACCGCGCATCGCCTGAGCGATCTCGGCCAGGTCGCCGTGCAGACGCTGCCCGGTTACTCGCCGAACGACTGGTACTGGTGGTGGTGAGATCGAGTGTGGCGGGCGCGCCGTGACTGTTCGTTCACGCGTCATCGCCGGTCAGCGCTCAACGTGACGAAATGTTTAGGGCCTGGCATGGCACGCCCGATGCCTTAGATCATAGGCATGAAGCGAATCATCCTTGCTCTCGCGTGTGTCGGTCTCGCCGGCGGCGTCGCCGCCGCGGATCATGGGCGTGGCGGCGGCCGCGGTGAATGGCACGGCGGCGGCAGCCACGGTGAATTCCACGGTCGTGGTGAGTGGCACGGCGGCGGTGGTGCGGTCGTGCGCGGCAATCGCTGGCAGGGCGGCGTGCACGTCAATGGCGGCTACCGCTACACGCGCCCCGTCTACAACAGCGGCTACCGCTACAACTACGTCCGTCGGCCGATCTACGTGCAGCGGCCCATCATCCGTCAGCACTATTATGACTATCGGTATCGCCCGGAGCTGATCGTCGAGAACTACGGCGCTCGCCCTGGCTACTACTGGGTCAACGGCACCTGGCAGTGGAGCGGCTACGAGTGGGTCTGGTATCCGGGCCACTACCAGCCGGATCCGAACTACGTCGATCCCGCGTACTCGTACGGCACGTACGACTACGACGGCGACGGCGACTGATCACGCCGGCTAGTACGAGACGTGCTCCGGCTTGCCGGCGCGGTCGAAGTACGTCCACGCGCCGACCTTCTTGCCGGCCGCGTAGGCGCCCGCGGAGAGCGGCTTGCCGTCCTCGTACCAGGAGGTCCACGCGCCGCTCGGCTGGCCCTGATCGTAGCCACCGGCGAAGCGCTTCTGCCCCGCGCGGTAGTAGCCCTCCCAGCGGCCCTGCTCCTTGCCGGCGGCGTAGTCGCCCGCGAGCATCATCTGCGCGTTGTCGTAGAAGAACGACCAGTGGCCGATTTGCTTGCCGGCGTCGAGCGTGCCCTGCTTCTCGATCGCGCCGTTCGGGTGCCACCACGTCCAGGCGCCGGTCGCGATCTGCTCGATGTCGTCGTCGGGCTTCGCGCGACAGACCTCGCAGCCGAGCCGGCGCTCCTTCGCATCGGAGACCCACGCGCCGCCGATCGCGTAGCACGCGGCGGGGCCGGGCCCCTTCTCGCGGCCTTCGGTGTACTCGGCGGTGCGCCACGGGCGGCCGTCGGGCCAGAAGAAGTGCCACGTGCCCTCGCGCTGGCCGTCGCGCATCTCGCCGGTCGCCTCGAGCTTGCCGGTGTCGTGGAAGTAGAACCACGTGCCCGTCTCGACGTTGTTCTCCATCTGCCCGCTCGACACCAGACGCCCGTCGCCCGCGAACTGCGTCCACAGGCCGGTCTTCTCGCCGACCGCGTCGAAGGTGCCGGCCCACTTCACGCGCCCGTTCTCGTAATACTCGGCCCACGCGCCGACGCGCACGTTCTTCTTGTACGCGCCGACGAGCCCGATCTCGCCCTGGAGGTGAAAGCGGCGGTACGGCCCGTCCTTCTGGCCGGCGACGTATGTCGTCTCCTCGGCGAGCGCGCCGTTGTCGTAGTAGCGCTTCCACAGACCCTGCCCCTGACCGCCGACGTACGCGACGTCGTACGTGTGACGGCCCGCCGGCGAGTACTCGTGGAACTCGCCGGTGCCGCTCGTCACCGTCGACGTGCCGTAGACCTTGCCGGTCGGGCTGACCCACCGGTGCTCGCCGTCGGGCAGGCCGAGGCTCCACTCGCCCTGGTGGAGCAGCTCGCCGGTCGGGTGGCGCTCCTCGCCGTGGCCTTCGCGATAGCCGTCGACGAAGAGGCCCTTCCAGCGCTCGGCGCCGTTCGGGAAGTAGCCGATCCACTCACCGGACTCCTTGCCCTTCACGAGGCAGCCTTCTTCGCCGGCCTCGTAGTCGATCTTCCACTCGCCGCCCTGGCCTTCGCACGCCGCGACGCGCGGATCGGTGCGGTCGCCGTGCTTCATCTCGAACGTGCGCCACTTGCCGCCCTGCGCGAACCACTCGGTCCACGTGCCCTCGGCGTAGCCATCGACCATCGGGCCGGCGGTCTGCTTCTCACCCTTCGGGCCGTAGAACGTCCACGGACCCTGCCGCACGTTCGCGACGTACGTGCCTTCCTCGCTCTTCGCGCCGTCGTCGCCCCACACGGTCCACGCGCCGTCCTTCTTGCCGGCCTTGTAGTGGCCGCGCTCGACGATCTGACAGTTCTCGGCCCACCGCTCGTACAGGCCGTCGCGCACGCCGTCCTTCATCTCGGCGCGCTCGGCAAGCGCCCCCGACGGATACGTCTTCGTCTTGACCTCGGCGTAGGCGGTCGACGCGACGAGCAGCAGCAGCAGCGCCTTCATGGCTCGAGGATCCCCTTCACGACCTGGTCGGCCGACACGCGCACCGGGCTGCCATCGAGCGACGACAGATCACTCTGCTCGAGCGCGACCTTCGGCGAGAACGCCGCATCGTGGAACGCGTCGAGCGCGCTCGTCACCGAGTCTTCCTTGCCGCCGCGCGCGCACGCGAACTGGAAGCCGGAGCGGTCGGTCAGGCAGAGCTCGACGACGTTGTCGATGCTGCGCGCCGAGACCTTGAACGGCGCGTCGCTCACTTCCGTGAAGCGCGGCGAATTCGCGCAGCGCTCGATCGCCTGCTGCGCGGCGGCCGTGTGGTCGCTCTCGAAGGTCACGGGCAGCGCGAGGTCGAGGATGCGCAGGATCGACGGGAACTTCTGCAGCACCTCGTGATACGGGCGCGCGTCGAGCTTGCCCGTTCGCCGCAGCGCATCGGCCTCCCACGCGAGGGTGCGAAAGCGCAGCAGCGCCTCTTCCTGCGGCAGCTTCGGCAGGGCGGCCTTCGCGAGCGCGAGCGCCTGATCGAGGTCGCCGCGGCGATAGGCGAGCTCGCCGTCGTACAGATCGAGGTACGGCACGGCCTCGGGGAACTTCTTGTCGAGCTCGCGCGCCTTCGCGACCGCATCGCGCGTGACGCCCGTGCCGAGGATGCTCGCGACGTTCATCGTGCGCCACGCGCCGTCCTCGTCGGGCTCGCCGAGGTTCGGCCGCACGAATGTCAGCAGCACGTCGTCGTCGGCGAACAGCTGCACGAGCTCGCGCCGCACCGTCCAGCGCGCCGCGATCAGGCGCAGCTCGTCCATCGAGAGCGTGGCGAGCATCGGCCGGTACGCGGTCTTCTCGGCCTCGCGGGCGAGCCGCGCGTCGAGCGCCTGCCAATAGCGGAAGCCGCGCAACATCGCGGCCTCGCGCTTGCTCGTCGAGGTCATGCCCGTGCGCTCGGGCAGCTCGTACACCTCGCGCACGAGCCGCTCGGCGTCCTCGGTGCGGCCGAGGGCGTACAGGATGTCGCCGAGCAGCGCGCGCCGCATGATCGCGAACTGCGGCCGGTAGCGCTTCGGGATCGGCACGGCCTTGAGCGACTCGAGCGCCGCGATCGACTTCTGGAACTCGCCCTCGCTGAGGTAGAGACCGACGAGCTGGTCGTAGCCGTCGCCCTCGCAGTCGTGGTCCTCGGCCTTGTGCGCGCGCAGCGCGAGGTCCTCCGCCTCCTTGATCTTGAAGAACGTGAAGGCCGAGCCGGAGGCGTTGCGCAGCATGTTGCAGCTCTTGCCCTGCGTGACCTCGACGCCCTCCATCGACCACCGGTACGTCGCCTCGCGGTCGTGCGCCTCGAACTCCAGCGACAGCATTCCGTTGTACGCGTGCTGCCGCTCGTACGGGTTCTGGCTCGCGGCGAGCCGGCGCCCGAGTGCGCGCGCCTCGTTCATGCGCCCGAGCTTGAACAGCGGCCAGATGCGCAGCGTGTCGTCGCCGTCGTCGTACTTCTTCTCGTACCGATCGACGACCGCGAGCGCGTCCTCCATCCGATCCATCTCGTGGTCGATCCAGTACTCCTCGTGGAGCAGCTTCTTGTCCCAGACGGGCGGCGTGCCGTACCTCGCGAGCAGCGCCTCCGCGCGCCGGATGAAGTACAGCGCACGCGCGTGGTTGCCTTCCTCGTCGTGCTGGACGCGCGCCATCGCCCACGTCGCGATGAACGAGTCTGGATGATGCTCGAGGATCTTCTCGGCATCCGTGCGCGCCTTGATCAGCTGCTCCTTGTCGAGATCGTCGAGCACGACCTGCTCGTCGGCGGTCGCCGCGTCGCGCACGGCGTCGGCGGCGTGAGCCGTGCCCGCGATCAGGAGGAGGAGCAGCGCCTTCTTCATCGCACGGTCCTGCGCGACAGCGCCTCCAGCGGCACGCTCACCGCCTCGCCGATCACCTGATCCGCGCGCGCGCCGGGCGCGAGCTCGAGGCGATGCGCGAACAGCGGCACCGCCAGGTACTCGACGTCCTCCGTCGACACGAAGTCGCGGCCGCGCAGCATCGCGAGCGTCTGCAGCGCCGGGATCGCCTGGACGAGGCAGCGCGTCGAGACGCCCTGGCGCACGCGCTTGTCGGCCCGGAGATGCTGCGCGATGTCGACCAGGCACTCGTGCACCGCGACGTTCACCGCGACCTGCGCGCGCACGAGGTTCCGCGACGAGACAATGGCCCCGCGGCTGACGAACGGCCGCGGCTCGATCACGCGCGGCATGCCCCAGGTCCGCAGCACCTGCAGCTCGCTCTCGCGATCGATGTGCTTCATCACGAGCTTGAACAGGAACCGGTCGAGCTGCGCGAGCGGCAGCGGATACGTGCCGACCGCGTCGAGTGGGTTCTGCGTCGCCATGACGAAGAACAGGTCGTCGAGCTTGTAGCTGACGTTGTCGACCGTCACCTGCTTCTCCGCCATCGCCTCGAGCAGCGCGCTCTGGACCTTGGGGCTGGTGCGGTTGATCTCGTCGACGAGCACGACATACGCGAACACCGGACCGCGCCGGAACTGGAACGTATTGGTGTGCGTGTCGAAGATCGTGACACCCGTGACGTCACTCGGCAAAAGGTCCGGCGTGAACTGGATGCGCCGGAAGCTCGGGATCTCGTCGTCGGGCAGGTCGTCGTGGATCGCGTTGCCGAGCGCCTTCGCGAGCGTGGTCTTGCCCGAGCCCGGATAGTCCTCGAGCAGGCAGTGCCCATCCGCGAACAGCGCGACGAGCACGAGCTCGATGACATCATCGCGCCCCATCACGTTGTCCTTCATGTGCCCGCGCACGTGCTGCGCGACCTCGAACGCCTCCTGCAGCGAGGACACCGAATGCTTCGTCTCTGGGTTCGTTGCAGTCACCATGCCGTCTCCTAACGCGTGAACAACCAGCTCGCCGGGTCGAGCGCCGCCTTGGCGCGCCGCCAGATCGAAATGCTTCCGCGCAGCTCGCGCCGCGTCGTCCTCGCCAGCTCGCGCACGCGCCGCACATCGGCCGCGTTGCCGCCGAGCGCCTCGCGCAGGTGCTCGCGCGTCAGCAGCGCGAACGTCGGCGCCTCGCGGGCGACGCGCGCCGCGTGCTTCTCGCGCGTCTCGCCGAGCTGCCGCCGCAGCCCGAGCGCCGCGAGCGTATCGAGCACGCCGATGTACACGACGCGCCCGCTGCCTCGCCGGATGCGCCGCACGAACCGCATCGCATACGCCGCCGCGAGCGCCCCCGCGACGAACGCCGCGAGCACGCCGCCGATCAGCTCCCACGGGATGTACAGCCGCGTGTTCGGATCCGCCGCGTGCCCGCCGGTCGGGTCCTTGCGCGCGAGCTCGCCGAGCGTGCTCTCGAGATCGTCGTCGACGGGCGGCGGCGGCGGCTCGTCGCTGTGCTCGGGATAGACGTCGATCGTCACCCAGCCAACCCCATCGAGATACATCTCGGGCCACGCGTGCGCGTCGTTGCCCAGGATGAGCAGCGAGCTGCCCGCGCCATGCCGCCGCGTCTGCACCGCATAGCCGAGCGCGACCCGGCTCGGAATCCCCTGGCTGCGCAGCAGCAGCGCCATCGCATGCGCGAAGTGCACGCAGTAGCCGCGCGTCTCGCCGAACAGGAACTTCGCCGTCGGGTCCGCGCCGACGAGCGTCTTCTCCTTGAGCGAGTAGAAGCCCTTCTGCTCCAGATATCGCTTGAGCGCGAGCGCCTTCATCAGGTCGTCGCCGACGAACCGCGGATCCATGTCGCGCACGATCCGGTTCGACAGCTCCGCATAGCGCGGGTCCGCCGGCATCGCGAGGTAGTGGTCGCGCATCTCCTTGGACCACCCGTCGGGAATCGCGTTGTGCCCGGCGAGGCGCGTGAGATCGCTGTCGAGGAAGTAGCTGTCGACGTCGTACGCGGCGACGAACTGGCGCGGGTTCGGGTTGTCGAGCGCGCGGACCTCGAACGGATGCCCGAGCCCGAACGGCTGCGCGTGGTCCACGAGCAGGTAGACGCTGGTCGACAGCGTGCGGTGCAGGTCGGGCGCCTGCGAGCTCTCGCCGCGCACGGGCGCGTTCGCGGACGGGAAGGAGCGCAGGATG
The DNA here is from genome assembly GCA_964446175.1 of uncultured Kofleriaceae bacterium. Classification (GTDB taxonomy): domain Bacteria; phylum Myxococcota_A; class Polyangia; order Haliangiales; family Haliangiaceae; genus JABFXX01. The sequence continues at coordinate 109,784 of CAYUNM010000007.1, read as the reverse complement.
TCGCGGTCGAACTTCCCGGTCGTGTCTTCTTCGAGGCGGTCTTCGGCAAAGCGCGACAGCACGTCCTGGCGGAAGTAGTAGACGTCGCTCTCCGGCAGGTCGTCGTGCAGCACGACGATGGCGACCGGGTCGGGAGGCCGCTGCGACTGCCCGCTGTTGCCGCCACCACCACCGCCGCCGCCGCTGCCCGAGCCGCTGCCGCCGCCGGAGCCCGAGCCGCTGCCGCCGCCGGCGCTGCCCGAGCCCGAGCCCGAGCCGCCGCCCCCCGAGCCGGAACCGCCGCCGCTACCGCCAGAGCCGGAGCCGCTGCCGCCGCCGGAGCCGCTGTTGGAGCCGGCGTTGGAACCGTCCGCTGACCCGCTGCTCGAACCTTGGTTCGAACCCGTGTTCGAACCGCCATTCGAACCATTCGCCGAGCCCGACCCCTGCGCGGACCCCGACCCCTGCGCGGACCCCGAGCCCTGCGCGGACCCCGAGCCCTGCGCGGACCCCGAGCCCTGCGCGGACCCCGACCCTTGCGCCGAGCCCGATCCACTGGCCGAGCCCGACCCCTCGTGCGCGCCCGGCACCTCGCCCGAGCCCTTGCCCAGCGGGATGTCGTTCGTGTCCGCGGGCAGATCGATGCGCACGTCGCGCATCGCCCAGAACGCGACGAGCCCGCCCACGACGAGGAACGCGAGCGAGATGGCGAGCTTGCGCGCGCGGCGTAGATCCAGGAGCAGCACGGCCGCCACGACGACGGCGGCGATGCCGCAGCCCTGCAGGATCGAGATCGGATCGATGCCGTGCGACCACGCCCAGTCGGTCAGGAAGCGCGGCTCGTGAATGTGATGATGGCGATGGCCGGCGAACGTGTGCGCGACCGCGCCGACCACGACGCCCAGCTCGAGCACGGACGCGGGACGCCACGCCTGCGAGAGCATGCGGATCGCGAAGAAGATCGCGAGCGCGGCGGTCGCGCAGAACACGGCATCCGCGACCTCGAGGCCGCGCGCGAGCGAGCCGATGGGATGCTCGAGCAGGAAGTTGCCGGCGAGCCGGGCCACGACGCCGAGCCCGAGCGCGAGGACGAGCGCGGCGGGCAGGCGCAGGCCGCGGCGTGCCGCGTAGCGCGCGGCGCCGTAGCCGGCGAACGTGCCGAGCCCGGTCGCGACGAAGCCGGCCGGCGTCGTCAGCGGGTACATGAACAGGCACGCCGCCGCGGCCGCGATCAGCGCCTTGAACGCGAGCAGCGGGAGGGGCTCGCGGTTCACAGGACTTGCCCCGTCGAGCGGTGGATCACCTGCACGCGCAGGCCCTGGGCCTCGAGCGCCTCGCGCAGCGCGGGGACGCCGGCGAGCGCGTGGCCTTCGGCGTCGCCGTCGGCGTCGGCACGCACGAGCAGCCGCTTCCAGCGCGGCGGGGCGGCGGGCGGCGGCGCGCCGTCGACGCCGATCACGATGATCGGTGGGGCAGGGAGGCGCGCGGCAAACGCGGCGACGCGCTCGCGCCACGGGCCATCGACCGCAGGTGCGAACACGACGCACGAGGCGAGGCGGACCGGATCGATGTTCTTGCCGAGGTTGTCGAGCGCGGCGGCCGGGTCCGCCGACGACGCGGACTCGATGATCTGCTCGAGCGCGGTGTCGCGGTCGCGCGCGGGGGCGGCCGCGCCGTCGGCACCGAACAGGAAGTCGGTGCCGAACAGGTGGCGCTCGAGGTAGAGGCGCGCGGTGCCGCACGAGGGCTCGTCGCCCGGGCCCGCGATCAGGAACGCGACGGTGGTGGGCGAGGGGGCGATCGCGCGCTCCGGCATGCGCACGAGGAGGCGGCGCGAGCGGGCGAACGTCTTCCAGAGCACGTGGCGCATCGGATCGCCGTGGCCGTAGGCGCGCATCTCGACGAGGTCGCCCTCCGCGCGGCCCGACGGGTGCGAGAACGCATCGCCGGTGGCCCAGCCGACGGCGAGCTCGGCGGATTGGGCGGCGCGCGCGGGCGCGATGCGAATCGGCTCGTCCCACGCGACGTCGAAGCTGCACGCGCAGAGGCCGAAGACGTCGGTGACCGTGAAGCGGCGCACGACCCGCTCGTACTTGCCGCGCCGCCGCGCCGTGATCACCTCGCGCCATAGCGAGCCGCGGGGCTCGACCGTGACCTCGATGCCCGCGGGCGCCGACCAGGCGACGCGCGTCTCGACGAGCGGCCACCACGCGAGGCTCGGGAACACGAAGTCCGTCGGGACGGCGTGCGTGGTCTCGAGCTCGGCAGGGATCGCGGCGGGCCGGTGGCGCACGTACAGCCACACGCGCAGCGCACCGGCGAGCACGCACAGCATGCAGAGCGCGACGAGGGCGAGCGCGCAGATGCCGGCCGGGTAGAGCAGGTAGTCGGCCTGGTGCTTGCCGACGCCGAACGCGACGTAGGCGCCGGCCGCGGCGAGCACGAGGCCCGCGATGCGCAGAGGTACGACCCCCAGCCGGCGAATCACTGCTGGAGGATAGCGCGGCTAGGTCTTCGGATCCGGTAGAGGTGTCATCGCCGGGAGGTCGAGCTCGATCGACTGCGTCTGTGGCGACGGCTGGAGTGCCATCGGCTTGCAGTAGACGCGCAGGATATCGACGTGCTCCTGGAGGCGCTGCGTGAATGTCGGATCCATCAGGCTGCCCGTGATGGGGAGGCCGCAGACGGAGTAGTCGCCCGGGACGAGCTCCTCGAACGTCGGCATCGGCTTGCCGACGCCGAACCAGAACTTCATGCCCTGCATGCCGCCCGAGCCGAACGTGTCGTTGAGCTGCTTGGCGGTCGTCGCGGCGACCTGGCCGCGGAACAGGAACACCTGGGCGGCGTCGAGCTTCGCGCCGGCGAGCGGCTTGATCGTGACCGCGACCGTGATGTTGCCGACGGGGATGTCGATCACGACGTTCGATTGCTTGCCCGCGGTGACCTCGACCGTCGCGGACGTCGAGTTTGCGGACATGCCCTTCATCTGCATCGCGTTGAACACGTGCGTGCCCTCCGCGACCTTCGCAAACGTGAACGTCCCGTCCTCGGCGGTGCGGGTGACGGCGACCTGCGCGAGGCTGCCCTTCGTCGTGTCGGTGATCGTCACGCCGCCCTGCGGCTCGCCCTTCTGCGTGACCTTGCCGGTGACGGAGCCGAAACCGCGGAGCGCGATCGTGACGGGCGCGGGGTCGTCGCTGCCCTCGGGGACGTCGATCGGCGTCGCGCGGCCCTTGTCCGGATGCTCGGCGCCCGCGTACGCGTGCGTCTTCGCGATGCCGATCACGGTGAAGTCGCCGTTCTGGTCGGTCGTCGTCGTGCGCGCGCCGCTCATCTCCGCGAAGCTCTCCGCCTGGTCGTCCGCGCCTTCGAGCGTGAACAGCGTCTTCGAGACGGTGACGCGCGCGCCGGCGACCGGTGAGCCGCTCGCGTCGACGACCTTGCCGACGAGCTTGCGGCCGCGCGCGACGGTGATCGTGCCGAGGTCGGTCGTCTTGCCGGCCTCGAGCTTGACGTCGGTGTGCGTGAACTGCGCGAACTCGAGGCCGCGGATGTGGACGTCGTAGGACCCCGGCTCGAGGTCCTCGATCTTGAACGTGCCGTCGGGCGCGGCGGGCGTCGCGGGATGCCAGCCGAGCTGGATGTTCGCGAGCTTCGGCGCCGAGCCGCCCTCGAGCGCCACCTTGCCGACGAGCGTCGCGGGCGCCGGCAGCACGATCTTGACGGCCTTGTCGCCGACCTTCGCCTGCGTGCCGCCGCGCTCGAAGCCGCGACCGCCGCCGCTGCGCGACGCGCTCAGCCGATAGCTGCCGTCGGGCAGACCGCGGATCGTGAACGCACCCGCGCCGTCGGTCGTCGCGCTCGTCAGCCCCGCGAGCGTGGGCTGCTCGGCTGCGAACCAGTCCGGTAGCGCCGTGACCTGCACCTCGGCGATCGGCTTGCCGTTATCGTCGACGACGGTGCCCGCGATCGTGCCGACCTCGTCGAGCACGAGCGAGACGTCCTTCGCGGCGGGCTTCGCCGTGAGGTCGAGATCCACGGCCTTGCTCGACGCGTCGCTGCTCGTGGCGCGCGCCTGCAGCTTCGTCCGCGGCAGCCCGCGGACCTCGAAGACGCCCTTGTCGTCGGCGACCGCCTGGCGGCCCTGCGTCATCTGCTCCATGCCGGCGCTCTCGCTCTTGGGGGCGATGCGCACGTTCGCGTACGGCACGGCGGCGCCCTTCGCGTCGACGACCTTGCCGCTGATCGTCCCGCCTTCTTTCATCGTGATCGCGATTCCGGAGACGGCGTGGTCGCTGACCGTCACGGGGAGCGACTTCGCGGGCGCGTGCTCGCCGTCGGCCGCGTTGAACGTGTGCGAGCCGGGCGCGACCGCGGCGAACGTGAAGTCGCCCTTGTCGTCGGTCGTCGCCTCGGCGGACTTCATCGGCATGAACCACGCCTCGCCGACGGTGACGTGCACCTTCGCGAGCGCCTTGCCGCTCTCGTCGACGACGCGGCCGCTCACCTGCACGCCCTTGTGCAGCTTGACGTGGATCGTCGCGGTCGCGCCGCCGGAGCCGACCTGGCCGAAGGAGCTCGCGCCCGCGTAGCCCGGCGCCGTCACCTCGACGGCGACCCAGCCCGGCCGTACCGGCGAGAGCGTCGCGGTGCCGTCCTTGCCCGTCGAAGCGGTCGTCTCGCCGAAGTCGGCGAGCTTGACGGTCGCGTTCTCGATCGGCTCGCCGTTCTCGTTCGTGACCTCGACGGCGACCTTCGCGCCCTGCGCGACGCGGATCACGACCGGGTCGCTCTTGTCGGTCAGCCGGTACGACACCGGGCCGCCGGTGCGCGCGCCCGCCGTCGCCGTCAGCTCGTACTCGCGCCCGACGACCTTCTCGAACGCGAACGTGCCGTCGGCCTCGGTCGTCGCGGAGCGCGGCGGCACGCTCGAGAGCCACACGGTCGCGCCGCCGACGCCAGCGCCGCCGTCATCGACGACCTGGCCCTCGAGGCGCAGCGGACCATCGGGATCGACGTCGCGCGCCCACTGGCGGTTCGTCGGCGTCGCCGAGGGAACGCGCAGATCGAGCTTCGCCTTCTCGCTCGCGCTCGGCGGCGGCGCCCCCGCGTGCTTCTCGGGCGCCCTCCGGTCCCGGACGAACAACGCCACTGCAATCCCGACGACGACGGCCGTGAGGCCGCCAAGCGTTTTGCGCATTGCGACGCCAGGCTAAGACCGGCAAATCCCGCGCGCCAGATGCGACTCGCCTGCGACACCCGCTGCGACGTCGCTTTGTCTCAGCTGCTAGGCCTCGTCGAGGAACGAATAGCGGTAGTTGGTCGGCGGGGCGAACGTCTCTTTGATCGTCCGCGCGGCGGTCCACCGGAGCAGATTCAGGTGCGAGCCGGCCTTGTCGTCGGTGCCCGACGCGCGGGCCCCGCCGAACGGCTGCTGCCCGACGACGGCGCCCGTCGGCTTGTCGTTGATGTAGAAGTTGCCGGCCGCGTCGCGCAGCGCGTTCTGCGCCTCGACGATCGCCGCGCGGTCGCGCGCGAACACGGCGCCCGTGAGCGCATACGGCGACGTGCGATCGACGAGCCGCAGCGTGTCGTCCCACGCGCTGTCGGGATAGACGTGCAGCGTGACGATCGGGCCGAAGAACTCGTCCTTCATGTGACGGACCATCGGGTCTTCCGTCGTCAGCAGCGTGGGACGCACGAACCAGCCGTCCTTGTCGTCGGTCTGGCCGCCCGCGACGACCTGCATGCCGCGCGTCTCGCGCGCCTCGGCGATCGCGGCGGTGTGCTTGTCGAACGCGCCCTTCTTGATCACGGCGCCCATGAAGTTCGAGAAGTCGTTGACGTTGCCCATCTTGAGCGAGTTGATCGTGTCGACCAGCTCGTCCTTCATCGCGGCCCACACGCTCTGCGCGACGTACACGCGCGACGCCGCCGAGCACTTCTGGCCCTGGTACTCGTAGCCGCCGCGGATGATCGCCGTCGCGAGCGCCTTCGGATCCGCGCTCGCGTGCGCGAGGATGAAGTCCTTGCCGCCGGTCTCTCCGACGAGCCGCGGATAGCCGCGGTACTTGCCGATGTTCTCGGCGACGCGCTTCCACATCATGTTGAAGACGTCGGTCGAGCCGGTGAAGTGCATCCCGGCGAACTCGGGATGATCGAGCAGGATGTTCGTGTGCGCGTGGCCCAGGCCCGGGATGAAGTTGATCACGCCCGGCGGGAAGCCCGCCTCCTCGAGGATCTGGAACGTGCGCCACGCCGCGAGCAGCTGGCTCTCGGCCGGCTTCCACACGACGGTGTTGCCCATCAGCGCCGGCGCCGTCGGCAGGTTGCCGCCGATCGCCGTGAAGTTGAACGGCGTCAGCGCGAACACGAAGCCCTCGAGCGGCCGCAGCTCGCTCATGTTCCACATGCCGGGCCCGCTCTTCGGCTGCATCTGATAGAGCTGCTGCGCGAACGCGACGTTGTAGCGCCAGAAGTCGATCAGCTCGCACGCGCTGTCGATCTCGGCCTGATGGCAGGTCTTCGACTGCCCGTGCATCGTCGCGGCGTTCATCTTCATGCGCCACGGACCGGCGAGCAGCTCGGCCGCCTTGAGCAGGCACGCCGCGCGCGCCTCCCACGGCATCGCGCTCCACTCGCGCCGCGCCTCGATCGCCGCGCGGATCGCACGCTCTGCCGTCTCCGGCTCCGCCGCGTGAAACCGCGCGACGACGTGCTTGTGCGCGTGCGGCATCACGACCTCGCGGATCTTGCCGGTCTTGACATGCTGCCCGCCGACGACGCACGGGATCTCGACGACCTCGCGCTCGACGTCCCGGAGCGCCGCCTTCAGCCTCGCGCGCTCGGGGCTGCCAGGGGCATAGCCGAGGACGGGCTCGTTGATGGGCTCGGGGACATGGACGATCGCGTCGTTCATGCCGAGGTGTTACCAGACTATTTCGCCTGCGGACAGACGTAGCCGTCGACGTAGATGTCGTACGTCTTCTCGGGACACTGCACGCGATACAGGTCGATGATCGAGCCGCAGCGCCCGCCCTTGCCGAGGTTGCCGACGCGCGCCATCTCCGGGCCCTTGTCGTTGTCGAGCGGCTTCGTGCCGTCGTCGCACGCGAGGTCCTGCAGCCACTCCGTTTCACCGGCGATCGTGCAGACCTCGATCGGCAGCGCCTGCGTCGACTTCGCCTGCGAGAACTTCGTCACGCCGGCGCCGTTGCGCTTCTCCCAGTCCGCGCGCGGCAGCCCGACGGCCTTGCCCGGCTTGTCCTCGCCGCACGCGCGCAGGTCGTCCTCGTTGGGGCCGAGCTGCGCGAGGCACGCGATGACGTCCTTGCACGTCTGGAACCCGACGACGCACTGGCCCGTCTGGCTCATGAACGCCGCCTCCTGCGGATCGCCGGCCGCCGCCGACAGCTCCTTGACGCACTCGTCGCGCGTCATCTTGAGCGTCTGGAAGGCGTCGCAGCCGCCGTCGCGCAGCGCGATGAACTTCTCGCAGAAGACCTCGGGCGTGATCTTGCCCTGCTGCGCGGCCGGCACCGGCTTGGGCTCGGGCGGCGTGGTCGGTTTCGGCGAGCCGCCGCACGCGACCGCGACGATCACGAGCAGCAGCGCGCGTCTCACCCCCTCAAGCTATCACAGCGGGTGCACGCCGTTGCACGCGTCCGGGTCCGTCCAGCGGTCGACCCAGCTGCCGTTGCTGCACTGGTACCAGAGCCGGTCGTACTTGCTCTGCACGCACGCGTTGTCGGGCATCTCGCGGCCGAGCGTGCCGCTGTAGCAACCGGCGCCGCCGCTCGTGCCGCCGTACGCCGCGAGCACCTGCTTCGCGTAGTTGATGCGCGCGGTCTGATTGCACGCGCCGCAGATCTCGTAGTGCACCTCGAACGCGACGGTCGCGTCGCTGACGTTCGTCGCGGCTTTGAGGCTCGCGAACCCGTAGCCGTAGTTGTTGAGCTCGTACCAGATGAAGTCGAGCTGCGTCTTGAGCAGCCACCGGCTCACGCCGTGCGCGCTCGCGTAGTGCGCGACGCTGTCGGTCCCCGAATCCCAGCGCCCGCCGACACTCCACTGCGCGATGCCGCGCCCCGGCCCGCCGCCATACTGCACGGCGCTGGGATTCACGCTCGACTCCTGGATCAAGTTGCCGACGATCCCCGCGGCTTGCGCCTTCGTCAGCCCCTTGCTCACGAAATAGTTGAACGCCGTTTGCTCGTTGTTCGACAGCGCCTGCTCGCTCATGCTCGTGTCGCCGTCCTCGGTCTGGTCGGCGGCGCAGGCGCCCAGCGCGAGAAGCGCGATCAGTGCAGCGGTGGTCTTCATCGCCGCGCCACCTACGCAAGCGCCGAACCAACACAGACGTGCGCGAAAACCCACGCACACGTGCCTTTCGGCTGATGCCTGCGCCCCGCGTTCGCGGACGATCGGTTGCACTCGACCGTGCTCAGGAACGAGCGCCCACATGTGCGCTGGCATAAGCTGACGGCATGTCGATCCGCGCCGTGCACAACGCCGACTTCGACGCGATCGCGGCGATCACGAACCACTACATCACGACGTCGACGATCCACTTCGGCTACGAGCCGGTCACCGCCGCCGAGCTGCGCGACTCGCGCTCGCCGCGCCACCCGTACCTCGTCGACGAGCGCGACGGCCGCGTCGTCGCCTACGCGAAGGCCGGCGTGTGGCGCGAGCGCGCCGCGTACGCGTGGACGACCGAGGTCGGGATCTACGTTGCCCCGGACGCGCGGCGCGGTGGCATCGGCCGCCCGCTGTACATCGCGCTGCTCGAGGCGTGTCGCGACGCCGGCTTCCACTCCGCGATCGGCGGCATCGCCCTGCCCAACGATGCATCGGTCGCGCTCCACCAGCGCCTCGGCTTCGAGCACGTCGGCACGGTCCGCGACGCAGGCTTCAAGAACAACGCGTGGCACGCGGTCGCGTTCTACCAGAAGGTGCTCGCGTGAGCCTCGAGCACGTCACGCGCGTGCGCGGCGCGACCAATGCGGGCGAAGACCGCCTCGCCGTCGTGCCGCGCGGCAACGGCCTCGTGATCGCGGTCGCCGACGGCGCGGGTGGCACTGGCCGCGGCGCGCGCGCCGCCGAGCTCGCCGTCGCCCGCCTCGCCGCAGGCGCCCAGCAGCGCGAGCTCGATCCGACCGCGGCGCTCAAGGCCCTCGATCCGCAGCTCGCGGTCGTCGGCGGCGAGGCCTCGATCGTCGTGCTCGCCGTCACCGGCCGCGAGGTCCGCGGCGCGTCGGTCGGCGACTGCGCGGCGTGGATCGTCGCGCCCGACGGCGCGGTCGAGATGCTCACGGCCCGCCAGCACCGCAAGCCGCTCGTCGGGGCGGGCGCGACGGTGCTCGCGTTCCACGCGCCGTTCACGACCGGCACGCTCGTCGTCGCGACGGACGGCCTGTTCTCGTACGCGAGCACCGGCCGCATCACGGGCGCGTGCGCAAAGGACTCGCTCGATGCCGTCGCCGATGCGCTGATGAGCGCCGTCGAGCTGCCAAACGGCTCGCTGCAGGACGACGTCGCGCTCGTCGTCTGCCGCCGCGCCTAGCGTAGGAACGGTTCGACGGCCGCCGCGAGCGCCGGCGACGAGACGATGTCGTGGTGCGTCCGGCCCGGCAGGATCGCGAGCTGCGACTGCGAGCGGCCGCCCGAGCCATCCCAGCCCGGATCGCGCTGACCACCGCCAAGCTTGGCGAACATCTCGACGAGGTGCGCCGGCTGGATCCCATCCGCATCCGCCGCGACGATCAGCGTGGGCGGCAGCTTGTCGGTGATCAGCCCCGTCCAGTCGTAGTCCTGCTTCACCAGCACGCCGAGCTTCTCGACGACGCGCTCGAAGTCCTGCGGCCGCGGCGCGATCGACGCGTAGAATGCGTACGCGGGCCCCTGCTTCATCATCGCCGCCAGTTGTGGCCCGAACGCATCGAAGCCGGCGCGCACCTCGGGGAACCAGCCGCTGCGCGCGAACACCGTGGACACGAGCACGAGCCTGCGCACGCGTTCGGGATGCCGGATCCCCGTCTGCAGCGCGACGGCCCCGCCGAGCGAGTACCCCATCACGTCCGCCTTCGCGAACCCGAGGTGCGCGATCAGCGCGGCCACATCATCCGCCATCGCCTCGCACGACAGCGGCCGATCGATATCAGCCGTGCGTCCGTGCCCCTGCAGGTCGACCGCGATCACCTGCCGCGTCTTCGCGAGCAGCTCGATGTTCGGCCCGAACATCTCGACGGAGCCGAGCGCGCCGTGCAGCACGACCAACGGCTCGCCGCTGCCATGAACCTCGTAATAAAGCTGAAGACCGTCAATGTTGGCAATCACGGCAGCACCTCCGGGACATCGAACGCGGTCGTCATGCCACGCATGTCGAACGTGATGATCTCGGCGACCGCGCCATTGACGACACGCAGCACATCGAGCTTGAACACCCGGAACGCCGTATCGCCGGGCGCGCGCAGATAGCTTCACCGCCGCCGGCATGCGGTTCGCCATCGTCGGCAAGAGCCGCCACTCGCCCATGCCCGTCTCGAACGCCTGCACGAGCAGCGGCCGCAGCGACTCGCGACCCACGTACACCGCCGGCAGAGGCGGCATCGTGACGCGAATCTCCTCCCGCATGAGCGCGAATGACGCCTCCGCATCGCCGCGCTGGTGCGCATCGATGAACGCCGCGAGCACGGCCCGCTCCGCCTCCGTCGGCTCGCTCGGCATCGGATGCGTGCTGGCGTTGCGCTCGACGGTCTCGCGTTCGGGATCACCCCCGGCGAAGCCAGTCGCGCACGGATGGCTCGTGGCCCAGCCGTCGAACGTTGTGTGCCTGCGCCTCTGCGCATCGCGCACCGTCGTCAGAGCTTGCGCGTCAGCACGTAGCGCGGCGAGCGCTCGAAGCCGGCGCGCTCGTAGAGGCGCAGCGCCGGGTTCTCGGGGCGGACCTGGAGGTGCAGCGCGCGGACGCCGAGCGGGCGCAACTCTGCGTCGAGCTGGTCGAGCGCGGTGGTGCCGGCGCCGGCGCCGCGTGCGGGCTCGTCGATCCACAGCTCGGTGAGCCAGGCGTCGCGGCCGGCGAACTCGAGGTCGTAGCCGAACGTGACGATCGCGTAGCCGATGACGGCGGCGCCGCCGTCGTACGGGCCGTCCGAGGGCGCGCCATCGCGCTCGATCAGCCACACGCCGCCGTGAACGGGCTCGAGGAGCAGGCCGCGCAGCGCGGCCTCGAGTGCGTCCGGCGCGACGACGATGCCTTCGTGCGCGTTGAGCGCGCGCGTGCGCGGCAGGATCGCGGGCAGGTCGGCAGGCGTGGCGCGACGCAGGCGGAGCATGGCGCGTTATAGCGCACGCGCGATCAGCAGCGCTTCGTTACTCGCGGTCGAGGTACGTGTAGCCGATCATGCCCTGGCGGAAGCGGTTGATCAGGGTGCGCGACTCCTCGATCGTCATCAGCTTCTTGCGCAGCGCCTGCTCGACGTTGTTGCGCATGCGGCCGAGCAGGTCGGACGGCGAGTAGTCGACGAACTGGAGGACCTCGGAGACGGTGTCGCCCGCGACGACCTCTTTGACGTCGTAGTCGCCCTCGGGCGAGAGCTGGACGTGGACGGTGTTGGTGTCGCCGAACAGGTTGTGGAGGTCGCCGAGGATCTCCTGGTACGCGCCGACGAGGAAGATGCCGAGGTAGTAGTCCTGGCCCTCGGCCTTGGGGTGCAGCTCGAGGACGTGCTTGACGTCGCGCAGGTCGATGAACGAGTCGATCTTGCCGTCGGAGTCGCACGTGATGTCGGCGAGGGTCGCGCGGCGCGTCGGCTCTTCGTTCAGGCGGTGGATCGGGCAGATCGGGAACAGCTGGTCGACGGCCCACGAGTCCGGCACGGACTGGAACATCGAGAAGTTGCAGAAGTAGGTGTCGGAGAGCGCCTTCTCGAGGCCCTCGAGCTCCTCGGGGACGTGCGCCTGGCGCGAGGAGATCATCATGACCTTCTCGCAGATCGCCCAGAACAGGTTCTCGCAGAGCACGCGGTGCTCGAGCGAGAGGTGGCCGAGGTTGAAGAGCTGGAGGACCTGGTCCTTGTACTCGACGGCGTCGTGATAGCTCTCGAGGAGGTTCTTGGCGCTGACGCCCTGGAACGTCTCCCACATGTTGGTGACGAGCGGCGGGGCCGGCTTGGGCACCTGCGCGGGGACGTTGGAGTTGAACTCGGTCACGCCGAGGACGTTGACGACGAGCACGGAGTGGTGCGCGGCGACCGCACGGCCCGACTCGGAGACGATGTTCGGGTGCGGGACCTGGTCGGCGTCGCAGATCTCCTTGAGCGCGTAGACGACGTCGTTCGCGTACTCCTGAACCGTGTAGTTCATCGAGGACGCGAAGTTCGTCTGCGAGCCGTCGTAGTCGACGCCGAGGCCGCCGCCGACATCGAGGTAGGAGAGGCCCTTCGCGCCGAGCTTGTACAGCTCGACGAACAGGCGGCCCGCCTCGCGCAGGGCGTTCTTGACGGACTTGATGGCAGAGATCTGCGAGCCGAGGTGAAAGTGGAGCAGCTTGATCGTGTCCGCTTCGTTCCACGACTTGAGCTTCTCGATCGCCTCGACCATCTCGGCGGCCGAGAGGCCGAACTTGGAGAAGTCACCGCCGGACTGTTCCCAGCGGCCGGCGCCGCGCGACGACAGGCGGGCGCGCATGCCGAGCGACGGCTTGATCTTCACGCGCTCGGCGACGCGATGGATGTTGTCGAGCTCGGTCGGCTTCTCGACGACGAGGATGACCTTCTTGCCCATCTTCGACGCGAGCAGCGCGGTCTCGATGTACTCCTCGTCCTTGTAGCCGTTGCAGATGATGAGGGCTTCGTCGTCCTGGTGGATCGCCATGATGGCGAGCAGCTCCGGCTTGCTGCCGGCTTCCAGGCCGTAGTGGTACGGGCGGCCGAACTCGATGATCTCCTCGACGACCGTGCGGTTCTGGTTGACCTTGATCGGGTAGACGCCGCGGTACTGGCCGCCGTAGCCGTACTCGCGGATCGCGGTGTTGAACGCGGAGCAGAGCAGCTCGATGCGCGAGCGCAGGATGTCGGAGAAGCGGAGCAGGATGGGGAGCTGGATGCCGCGAGCGACGAGCTCGTCGATCAGCTCCTTCATGTCGATCTGGCCCTGGCCTTCGCCGCGCGGCGTGCAGACGAGGTTGCCTTGCTCGTTTGTGACGAAGTAGCCGCAGCCCCACCGCGAGATGTTGTAGGTGTCGATCGCGTCGGCGGCGGTCCACCGGCGCAGAGGATCCTGGGCGAGTAGAAGCTTCGCGCGCGCCATCTTTTCCCCCTAGTTACGGCCAATCGACCGTCACTGCAATGGGGATCTTCAGTCTCTGCGGACGACGCGGGCGGCGGGCATCGCCTGCTGGCGCGCGGTGGCGGCGTGGAGCTTGTCGAGCACCGTCGGTGGAACGAACATGCCGGCCTTCGCGTCGACGATGAGCCCAGCTTCGCCGAGCGCCTCGATGAGCAACAGACCGTTGTGGATCTGTTTCATGTGGACGCTGAGCCAGGAGAGCCGCTTGCCGCGCTTCTTGATGTAGAGGCGGCCGCTGCCGACGGAGATCTTCTCGATGTCGGCGAGCGCGATCGCGCCCTTCTTGGTGTGGACGAGCTCGCCGATGCCGAGCGTGAACGGCGCGAAGTCGCGGCGCGGCCCGACGACGGCGTGCAGCCGGTCGAAGATCGGATCCAGCGCGTCGGTGACCTTCGCATAGCGCGCGTCGACCGCGAGCGTGCGCTTGCCGACGACCGTCAGCTTGCCCGCGGCAAACCGACGGTTCGCGTTGCCCCGGTTGCGGCTCACGGCCACCGCGGCCGCGACGAGCCCGATGACGAGCGCACCGGCGAGGCCGCCCTGGCCGCCGACGGCGTAGACCATCTGCTGGTCCATCGACCAGAACGTGTAGTGGTCGATCTCGTTCCAGCCGAGCTGCGTCGTGCTGAAGACGCCCCTCGCGGTGATGCCGGCGTCGTCGACGACGAGGCGGCGGCGCCCGAGCAGGATCGCGAATCCGAGGAAGGACAGCGCGAACACGCACATCACGACGCGCAGACCGACGGGCGCCGTTGGCACCGCCACGACCACGCCGCAGACGAATGCGAAGAACCCAACGATGGGGAGTGCCAGCGCCGCCCGCAGCTCGATTCGTTCACCCATGTGCGCAAATCTATCGCGAATCTTTCGGCCCTGGGCCGGCTCTCACGGGTATGGACATCGAAGTCATCTTCCCCGGAGGCAAGCGCGTCGACGCATTCGTCGGCAACCACGTCATCCATACCGACCAGCCGGCCGCGGGCGGCGGAGACGACAGCGCACCCGCGCCGTTCGACCTGTTCCTCGCGTCGCTGGCGACGTGCGCCGGGATCTACGTCGTCGGGTTCTGCCAGGCGCGCGGCATCCCGACCGAGGACATCCGCCTTGTCCAGCACGTCGAGAAGGACGCGATTCGCCTCGATGTCATGCTTCCGGCGAGCTTTCCCGAGCGCTATCGCGACGCCGTCGCGCGCGCCGCGGAGGGCTGCAAGGTAAAGAAGGTGCTCGCGCACCCCCCGACGATCACCGTGACCGCCATCCAGGAGAAGGAGTGCTTCGCATGTGCCGCCCCGTGAGCTGTAGCAAGTGTGGCAAGACGACGTGGGCCGGCTGCGGCGCGCACGTCGACGCGGTCATGTCGAAGGTCCCGCCCGAAAAGCGCTGTACCTGCCAGACGCCAGCGAAGCGCTGAGCCGTCTTGCCAGGCGCGCGGTTTCGGATAGATTCGGCCCTTCGCCCCGATGCCGCAGCACGTCGAAAAAGGCACTCCCGCCGCGAAGATCATCGCGGAAGAGGAGCGGCTCTATGGCCAGGTCCAGGCCCGCGTCGCGATGGGCGACGAAGATGACGGCCGCGAGAAGGTCGGCGCGAGCGATCTCGATGCGGATCTGCTGTCGCTGCGCGATCAGATCGCGGAGGCGCGCGCCGAGGATCTGCCGCCGCTGATCGAGCAGATGACGCGGCTCGCGGCCTTGAAGGGCCGGCTCGGCGGCGGCAAGCAGCTGCCGGTCGATATCACGTCGCCGTACTTCGCGCACATGCGCCTGAAGGAAGGCGGCAAGGTCCGCGACGTGATGGTCGGCAAGCGCGGCTTCATCGATCGGCAGAGCAACGTGCAGATCGTCGACTGGCGCAACGCGCCGGTGTCGCGCATCTACTACCGCTACGAAGAAGGCGACGACTACGAGGAAGAGATCGCCGGCAAGCGCGTCGAGGGCATGGTCGAGGCGCGGCGCAACGTCAGCATCAACAAGGGCAACCTGCGCCGCATCGGCACGCCGCAGGGCACGTACCTGAAGGACTCGCGCGGCGCATGGGTCGAGGCTGTCGGTCAGATCGCGCCCGTGCTCCACGGCGGCATGGGCAAGGCGGCGCGGCCGGTGGCGGCGCCTGGTCAGAAGGGCAAGCTCGGCATCCATCACGGCAACAACGTGCGCGCCGACAAGGCGCTGCCCGAGATCGCCGCGCTGATCGACAAGGAGCAGTTCGAGCTGATCACGCAGCCGTCGAGCGGCATCGTCGTGATCCAGGGCGGCGCCGGCTCGGGCAAGACGACCGTCGCGCTGCATCGCATCGCGTACCTGAACTTCCAGGACCACAAGCGCTTCAACCCGAAGAACACGCTGTTCGTCGTGCCGTCGCAGGCGCTCGTGCGCTACGTCGCGGGCGTGCTGCCGGCGCTCGGCGTCTCGGGCGTGCCGGTCGTCACGTACACCGGCTGGGCGCGCACGACGCGCATGCGCGTGCTGCCCGACACGCCGACGAAGTACAACGTCGATCCGCCCGATCAGGTCTCGCGCGTGAAGAAGCACCCGGCGATGCTCGGCCTGCTCGAGATGTGGACGCTGCGCCAGTCCGAGAAGATCGGCAGCGAGCTCGCCGCGATCTCGCAGGAGGCGCTCGACGAGTGGAACAAGCACGCGGCGCGCGCGCTCGTGCCGCGGCTCGCGAAGCTGTCGTCGTGGACGAAGAAGGCGACGATCGAGGCCAGCACGCGCGTCGCGCTCGAGGGCTTCACGAAGCGCTGGAAGAAGCGCGCCGACGACTGCACGCTGGACTGGGCCGAGCTGCTCACGGATCCGGTGACGCTCGCCGAGGGGTTCGGCGGCACCGATGTCTCGCAGCGCGACATCGAGCGGCTGGTCGCGTGGGTCAAGCGTCAGCTCGCGAAGCCGCAGGCGCCGGCCGTCGATGAAGAAGGCAAGCCCGTGCTCGACTCGCAGGGCGAGCCGGTCGGCCCGGATGAAGATGACCCGGCCGGCCGCTTCGACGACGAGGATGATCCGCTGCTGCTGCGCCTCGTGCAGCTCAAGCGCGGCGGCCTGCGCGTGCCCGACGGCGACGAGATCATCTACGAGCACGTCGCGATCGACGAGGCGCAGGACCGCTCGGCGCTCGAGGTCAAGGTCCTCGTCGAGGCCGTGCACGCGCCCGACAGCGACAAGGAGAAGCGCTCGGTCACGATCGCGGGCGATACCGCGCAGCGCCTCGTCTTCGACAACAACTTCACCGGCTGGGCGTCGCTGCTGCAGGTCATTTGGACCGGCCCTTCGGGCCTGGGGGGGCAGCCCGCGATCGTGCGCCCGCTGAAGCTCTCGTATCGCTCGACCGCCGAGGTCATGCTGCTCGCGCGCGAGATCCTCGGTCCCGAGCTCGCGCCCGAGGAGCCGCTCGCGGCGCGGCCCGGCGAGCCGGTCGAGCTGCACGAGTTCAGCGATCTCGGCGAGGCCGTCGCGTTCCTCGGCGATGCGCTGCGCAACCTGATGGCGCGCGAGCCGACCGCGTCGTGTGCGGTGATCTCCCGCCACCCCGAGACCGCCGATGCGTACTTCGACGGCCTGCGCCGCGCCGAGGTCCCCGCGCTCCGCCGCGTGCGCCGCGACGACTTCAACTTCCAGCCCGGCGTCGACGTCACCGACGTCGCGCAGGTCAAGGGCCTCGAGTTCGACTACGTCGTCATGGTCGACGTCAACGAGTCGTCGTACCCGGCCGTGAACTGGGCGCGCCACCTGCTGCACATCGGCGTGACGCGCGCGGCGCACCAGCTGTGGCTCGTCTCGACGGGCGAGCCGTCGCCGCTCGTGCCGGCCGCGCTGCGCGACGGCGGCCGCATGACCGTCGGCTAGGCGCCGCAGCGCACGTTGTGGTGCCCGTTCGGGCGCGAGCGGTAGAAGAAGTACTTCGCCGTGTACGGCACGTTCGCCGTCGCGCCGGCGTGGTCCGCATCGCAGCCGGTCGCGGGCGCGTTGCCGCCGGCCGTCTCGAGGCGCTGGATCGACGTGATGTCGGTCATCCGGCCGTCGTTCGGGCCGTGGCTCGTCGCCGTCAGCAGCAGCCACGGGATCGCCGTCGCGTCGACGGTCGCGCCGGCCTTCTTCGCCGCGACCACCGTCGAGCCGTCGTCGAGCCACTCCCAGGTCGGGCCGGCGTAGTGGTGGACGAGCGGGTCGTCGTCCGCCTCGCACGAGTGCACCGGGTAGAGGAGCGCGTCGGGCGCGACGAACACCCACGCCGACCCGTTGCACGTGTACTCCTGCACGCCGCTCGCGCGCAGTACGAACGCGAGGTCCTGATCGGCGGCGGGCGCCAGCGAGGCCGGCACGTTCGCCGGGCACGCGCGCGTGCCGAGATCATCGGCGGTCGATGAGGTCACCTCGGGCGCCGACGCCGTACACGCCACGAGGAACAGGGAGACCGAGAGCGATTTCATCATGCGGGTCGCACACAGCACGACCCGGACCACATCGTGCGCGCCGGTTGTCGGCAGCTCTTGCTCGCGGAGAGGCACTCCGCGACGGCAAGCTTTGCCTACCACGGCAAGACTTGCCTACGGGCAGTAGCCGCTCGGACAGTACGGCCGGCCGTCCTTGCGCCGGTGCTGGGTGTCGATCGGCTCGAGCTGCAGGTGGAGCTCGCGTGCGGTCGCGGTCTGGCCGTCGGTCACGGTGAGCTTCTCGGAGAGCACTTCCTCGCTGCTCGGCGCCCACGCGACGACCTGGTACGTCCCCGGCGCGACGTTGCCGATCGTGTAGTGCCCGTCCTTGTCGACCTTCGCGATGTAGCTCGTATCGACGACCTTCACCTTCGCCCACATCGCCTGGTGGATATCGCAGTAGATCGAGAACTCCTTCTCGTCCTCGAACGAGCGCGCCTGGACCTTGTCGGTCGGGGTCGCGCGACCGAGGTCCCAGTGCGGCTCCGTCGGCCAGAACACGTTGTGGGTCTCGGAGGTCTCCTTGTTCGGGAACTGCACCGTCGCGCCGCGCGGCACGACGATCACGTGCGGCGCGAACTGCCGGTCCTTCTGGATGATCGTGAACGTCTGCCCGTCGCCGGGCGGCTTGCCGTGCGGCGACCGCGTCGGCTTCAGGTACACGAACACGTAGCTCGCATCGCACGCGACGCGCTTGCCCTTCTGCACGGCGACGACGGTGCCGGTGACCGAGCCGGCGGGCGTTGCCGGGGCGTTGCCGAGGAGCAGGAGCAGGAGGAGGGCGGCGTGGCGCATGGTCAATCCGTGGCGACGACGAGCGAGGTCGTCAGGACGTCGTCGGCAAACTGTGGAATGCCGTCGAGCTCGTGGTTGAACGTGTACTCGATCTTGCCGACGATCCGGTTCGTCATCTCGAAGTGCGCTCCGACCGTCGCGCGCGCGACGTGTGACTCGTAGACGAAGTCGGCACCGTGTTGATGCACCGCACTTCGCCAGTCGAGGCGGAGATACGGTGTGAACCACTCGTTGACGCGGCGATCCACGAGCACGTACGCGCCCTTGTACGACAGGCACGGCGCGAGGTCGCAGGGCACCGTCATCGTCTCGCCCTGCTGCAGGCCCTGCACGTACTCGGCGACCGCGTCCCAGCCGTCGAGGTCGATCAGCTGCAGATCGACGCCGACGTGCCACTGCGCGACGCTCGTCGACGGCTGGTTGTCCTGCGGGCCGATCGCGCCGGAGACTCCGACCTCGAGCTTCTGGCCGACGGGCAGCAGCCACTGCACGTGGCCCGCGGCGGTCGGCAGGTCGCTCGCGTGGAGCTCGAGCTTCGGCTCGAACCGCTGGTCGAACAGGTCGCTCGCGAACAGGCCGCCCGAGACGGTCAGCCGGCCTTCCGTCAGCCGCGCCTCGGCGCCGAGCGGCCGGCCATCGGTATAGCGACCGATCAGCGACGGTGTCACCGTCAGGCGGCGCGGCGCATCCTGCGAGCGATACTCGACGCCGAGCACCGAGTCGACCTTGCCGACGGAGATGACGAGGTTGACCGTGTCGAGCGGCCGGTAGTTGACGTGCGCGAGCGGCACGTCGAGCAGCGTCTGCCCGGGGCGCGGCAGCAGCTCGGCGAGCGCCGACAGCGACACGCCGTGCCCGAGATCCTTGCCGATGGCGAGCGCGAGCGTGTTGACGATCAGCGACGGCCGGCCCTTGCTGTGGATCGTGTCGACCTTGATCTCGCGCGAGTCGGACGTATCCGCCGGCTCGCCGAGCGCGTTGATCGCCGTCGAGAGCGGATCGCCCATGAACACCCACTGGCCGGATGTCCGCCCCGCGTACTTCGGGTAGTGGATGTGCCCGAGGTCGCTGCGGATGCCCGAGCCATTGCCACCGACCGCGAAGCCGCCGATGTCGACGAACACCGTCAGGAACGACGACAGCCAGCGCAGCTTGCTGACGTCCTGGTTGAACGACTCGGCCACGCGCGCCTTCGACTCGAGCGTGCGCACCCGCTGCTCCTGATCGTCGATGCGCTCGGCGAGCTCGGCAGGCGAGGGCGGGGGCTCGACCGCGGCGCTGCCGGCGTCACTGCCGGCATCGCTGCCAGCCGCAGTCGCTGCATCGCTTCCGGCAGCGGTGCCGTCGTCGGCGTACGCGAGCCGCGCGACGAGCAGGCACGCGAGCGCGAGCCTCACAGGCACCTGCCACCCATGCAGTTGCCGGTATGGCCGGCGTCCCTGGGGCAGACGTTTCCGCACGCGCCGCAGTTGCTCGGGTCGTTCGCGACATCCTTGCAGCCGTCGCTGCACCGCAGGCCGACGTTCTCCCCCGCGGGGCACAGCGCCGCGCGCAGCGTCTTGTCGACGGGCGGGTCGGTCAGCGCCTGCAGGAACGCCGCGAGATCCGCCGCATCGTCGTCGGAGAGCTCGAGCGGCTGGATGCGCGGGTCGCGCGTGCCGGGATAGCCGCTCGCATCGCCGCCGCGCCGGTAGAAGTCGATCACGTCGTCGAGCGTCGCGAGCTGACCGGCGTGCATGTACGGGCCGGTCATCGCGATGTTGCGCAGCGTCGGCGTGGCGAACGCGCCGTCGTCGCTCGGGTTGCCGTCGTCGGTGCCCGCGCCGAGGTCGGAGGCGGAGCCGGCCTGCGCGACGCCGGTGTTGCGCGGCACGAAGTCCCCGAGCGTGGGCCCCGAGTGACACTCGACGCACGTCCCGCGGCCGACGAACACGCCGAAGCCGCGCTTCTGCTGCTCGGTGAGCGCGCTGTCGTCGCCGTCGATGTACGCGTCGAACGCGCTCGTCCCGGCGAGCCGGGAGAAGTACGCCTCGAACGCGAGCTTCGCGTTGTCGTACGCGTCTCCGCTGGAGAACGCCTGCTGATAGAGGCGCGTATACAGGGGCTCCTTCTGGATCCAGTACGCGACGTTGTCGGTGCTCGCGCTCATCGCCTTCTTCAGCGCGAGCGTCAGGACGTCGCCGGGCGTGGCGTAGCTGCCGTCCCACGTGAAGTGGTTGGTCTGCGATGCCTTGAGCTGCAGGTCGAGCACGGTCATCGCGTTGCGCTTGGTCCAGCTCGTCTGGCCGTGCGAGACGTTATTCGGCATGCGCGTGTCGATGAAGTACCCGTTCGGGTCATGGCAGGTCGCGCACGAGACCTTGCCGGTGCCGGCAAATGCCACGTAGCCCGTTCCGCTGCCGCTGCCCGCATCCGAGAGCTCGCAGTCGAAGAACAGCTCCTGCCCGAGCAGCGCCGCGGCGTCGCACGCGGTGCCGCTGCCGCTGTCGATGGCGGCGCAGGGATCGAGCGCGTCGTGGTGAAATTTTCCGCGGAAGTACGCGAGCTGATCGGCGGTGAGCTCGCCATCGACGAGCGGGTCGTCCGACCAGCAACCGGCCACCACGAGCAGTGCACACACCCGTCGCCACATCGCCCAGTGCCGCCACCGTATCATGCTTGCTGGTATTGCAGCGGCTATGCCATCGTGGGCCGCGGCATGGGGGATGCACAGGCGGACGATACGGTGCACCCGGCCGACCCCGAGGAGACGATCGATGGTGCGGAGCCGCGAGCGGAGCCACGCTCGCTGCCCGCGCCGGTGCTCGGTGCGCTGCGCGACTTCAGCGAGCTCGTCGAGGTCGATCGCTCGCGCTTCGTGATCACGCGCGAGCTCGCGAAGGGCGGGATGGGCCGCGTGCTCGAGGCGCGCGATCTGCGGCTCGGGCGGCTCGTCGCGATCAAGGAGCTGCTGCCGAGGAACCGCGACATCGCGAAGCGCTTCGAGCGCGAGGCGCGGATCACGGCGCGCCTGCAACACCCGTCGATCATCCATGTCTACGAGGCGGGCGTGTGGCCCGGCGGCGAGCCGTTCTACGCGATGCCACTCGTCGACGGCCGCTCGCTCGACAAGGTCGTCGCCGAGCGCAAGACGCTGCGCGCACGGCTCGCGCTGTTGCCGCGCGTGATCGCCGTCGCCGACGCGCTCGCGTACGCGCACGCGAACCACGTGATCCATCGCGACCTCAAGCCGGGCAACGTGCTCGTCGGGCAGTACGGCGAGACCGTCGTGATCGACTGGGGCCTCGCGAAGGATCTCGCCGCGCACGGCGATCCGAAGGAGTCGATGCGCCTGCAGGTGCGCGGGGTGCCCGAGGAGACGGCGTCGGGCAGCGTCGTCGGCACGCCGGCGTACATGTCGCCCGAGCAAGCGCGTGGCGAGTCACTCGATCAGCGCGCGGACGTCTACGCGCTCGGCGCGCTGCTCTACAAGGTGCTATCGGGGCGCGCGCCCTACAAGGGCGAGCTCGCGAGCGAGGTCGTCGAGAAGGTGAAGGCGGGGCCGCCGACGCCGATCGCGCAGCTCGTGCCGGATGCGCCGGCCGAGCTCGTCACGATCGTCGGCAAGGCGATGGCGCGCGCGGCGGCGGATCGCTACGCGAGCGCATCCGAGCTCGCGCAGGATCTCCAGCGCTTCGAGACCGGGCAGCTCGTCGGCGCGCATCGCTACACGACCGGCGAGCTGGTGCGGCGGTGGTTGCACCGGTATCGCGTCGTCGTCGGCGTGTCGACCGTCGCGCTCGCGGTGCTCGTCATCGTCGGCGCGCTGAGCCTGCAGAGCGTGCTCGACGCGCGCGACCGCGCCGAGGCGAGGCGCACCGCGCTGCTCGACGAGCGCGGCCGGTCCGAGCTGCGCCTGGGCCACGCGGGCATCGCGCTCGCGTACCTCGTCGAGGCGGCGCGCGACTGGAGGCCATCGCGCCAGTTCCTGATCGCGGAGGCGCTGCGCCCGTTCGAGGCGCAGAAGGCGGTGCTGACGCACGCGGATGGCGCGGCCGTCGTCGCCGCGAGCCCCGACGGCAAGTACGTCGTGACGGCGGCGGGGCGGCGCGCCGAGGTGTGGACGCGCGCCGGAGACCCGGTTCGCGTGCTCGGCGACATCGCGGCGACGAACGTGATCGCGTTCGACACGGGAGGCACGCGTGTCGCGTTCGGCGGGGACGACGGCATCGTGCGCGTGTGGAAGCTCGACGGCACCGCCGCGAAGCAGCTCGACACGAAGAGCGGCGCGGTGCGTGCGATGGACTTCGCACCCGACGGCGAGCTCGCGACGGTCGGCGCCGACGGGCTCGCGAAGGTCTGGAACCTGTGGACCGGCAGCAGCTACACGCCCGACTGCGTCTCCGGTGCGATGACCACCGTGAAGTTCTCGCCGCTCGGCCTGCTCGCGGCGGCGGGCGACGAGGACGGCAGCACGTGCGTGTGGAGCGTGTGGGGAACGCCGGCGAAGCCGCGCTTCGTCGCGATGCTCCGCCGGCACAGCGCGGCCGTCACCGCGATCCGGTGGTCGGATGACCTGACGTGGCTCGCGACCGCGAGCGCCGACGGAACCGCCGGCATCTGGAGCCCGTACTTCGGCAAGACGATCGTCGAGCCGCTGCATCACGGCCGGCCCGTCACGGCGCTCGAGATCGTCGGCGATCGCACGCTGATGACCGGCGACGACGAGGGTGGGCTGCACCTGTGGACGATCCCGAGCCACCGTCCGTTCGGCGAGGACGGCAACGTGCGCCCGCCGATCGAGTCCGACATGCCGCTCGCCGGGCACGCCGGCACGATCGTCGCGATCGCACGCTCGCCCGACGGCCACACCGTCGCGACCGCCGGCGCGGACCGCGTCGCGAAGCTGTGGTCGACGACGACCGGCCAGCCGATCGCGACGTTCGAGCAGGCCGACGCGCTGACCTCGGTCGCGTTCGCCGGCGACACGCTCGTCACCGGTAGCCGCGACGGCACCTCGCGCCTGTGGGACACGACAGCCGTGGCACCGCGCGAGCAGGTGCTCGACTCGCGCGTCCTCGCGCTCGCGGTGTCGCGCAGCGGCCAGGTCGTCGCGGCGCGCGCGGACAGCCGGATCTCGATCGTCCCCGGCGACGACGTGCTCGAGAAGCACCTCGGCAGCGTCGACGCCGTCGCGTTCACGCCGGATGGCTCGCACCTGATCAGCGCGGGCGAGGACGACGCGCCGATCGTCTGGGACATGGCGACGCGCGCGCCGCTCGACGGCTTTCCCGCCGAGGGCCCGTTCGCGGCGGTGGCGGCCGCGCCCGACAACGATCGCTTCGCGACCGCGGGCGAGAAGGGCGTCTGGCAATGGTCGCGCACGACGAAGTCGGCCCGCCAGCTCGATGGTGCGCCCGCGGCAGCCGTCGCGTACGCGCCGCAGGGGGACCTGCTCGTCGCAGGAGGCGCGGCGCAGCTGCACGCGTGGCAGGGCGGCAAGCCGGCGAGCACGCTCACGCTGCGCCACGCGATCAGCTCGCTCGCGTTCTCCGCCGATGGGCGCTGGCTCGCGATCGGCGGGCCGCACGCGCTCGAGATCCGCGCCGTGACGGACGGCCGTATCGCCGACCGCGCCACGACGACGATCGACGGCTCGCCGGGCGACGTGCGCGCGCTCGTGTTCGCGTGCGACGGCACGTGCCTCGTCAGCGGCAACGATGCGGGCCTCGCCGAGATCTGGGACACCGCGACCGGACGGCTGCTCGCGACGCGCGACCCGCACACCGGCGCGATCAGCGGGCTCGCGCTCGCCGGCGAGACGCTGTGGATCGCGACCGAAGGCAAGGTCGTCGGCGCGTGGCCGCTGCGCGTCGAGACGCGCACGCGCGACAAGCTACAGGGCTACATCGCCGAGCACGTGCCATGGCGGCTCGGCACCGATGACGTCGTCAGCCGCAGCGAGGGAGGATCGGATGAGCAGCGTTGATCGCACGGCAAGCAGGCTCGTCACGTTCGAGCGCGACATCGCGGGGCCGGGCACCGCGTATCTCGTCGTCGTCGACAACGACACGTCGTCGATCTTCCATCTGCCGCGGACCGGCTCGGTCGTGATCGGGCGCGCGCCCGAGGTCGAGCTGCGCGTCCAGCACGCGAGTGTCTCGCGACGCCACGCGACGATCCGCGTCGACGACGGCGTGGTGCGCATCGCCGACCTCGGCAGCCACAACGGCACGCGCGTCAACGGCGAGCCGGTCTCGGAGGCGCGCGTGATGGCCTCGGGGGATGTCGCGACCGTCGGCGATGTCGTGCTCGTCCTGCAGGTCTCGACGCCGACGACGCCCGCGCGCGCCACACTCGGCGAGGCCGGCTGGCGGCGGCGGCTCGTCGAGGAGCTCGAGCGCGCGGTCACGTTCAAGCGCACGCTCGCGGTGGTCGCGGTACTCGGCGCGAAGCCGGCGCAGGTGACGAAGGCGGTGCGGCTGATCGATGTCGTCGGTACGGGCGATGACGGCCAGGCGCTGCTGCTGCTGCCCGAGGTCGATCGCGCCGAGGCGCAGGAGATCGCGGAGCGCGTCGTCGCCGAAACCGAGGGCGCGCGCGGCGGGCTCGCGATGTGCCCCGCCGATGCCGTCGATGCCGACACGATCCTGCTCGAGGCCCGCAGCGCGGCGCGGCGCGCGAAGCCGGGGCGCGTGGCGGCGCCGCACGAGGCGGTCACGCGGATCACGCTCGGCAACCGCGAGGTGCTCGTCGCGGATCCGGCGATGCAGCGGATGTTCGCGCTGCTCGAGCGGCTCGCCGGCTCGTCGCTGCCCGTGCTCGTCAACGGCCCCACCGGCGCGGGCAAGGACCACGCGGCCTACGCCGTGCACCACTGGTCGGGACGCAAGGGCCCGTTCATCCCCGTGAACTGCGCGGCGCTCGGCCCCGACACGCTGCTCGACAGCGAGCTGTTCGGCCACGAGAAGGGCGCGTTCACGGGCGCGCTCGCCGCCAAGGAAGGCCTGTTCGAGGCGGCCGACGGCGGCACGCTGTTCCTCGACGAGGTCGGCGACCTGCCGCTCGCCGTGCAGGCGAAGCTCCTGCGCACGCTCGAGAGCAAGACGATCGTGCGCGTCGGCGATACGCGCGAGCGCCCCGTCGACGTGCGCCTCGTCGCCGCGACGCACAAGAACCTCGACGAGGAGGTCGCCGCCGGGCGCTTCCGCCAGGATCTGCTGTACCGGCTCGCCGGCGCGCGCGTCGTGCTGCCGCCGCTCAAGGACCGCAAGTGCGAGATCCCGCTGCTGGCGCAGGCGTTCGTCGGCCCGAACAAGAAGATCGCGCCCGCGACGATGCAGGTGCTCCTGACACACACCTGGCCCGGCAACGTGCGCGAGCTGCGGCGCGCGATGGAGTTCTCGGCGGTGACCGCGCCCGACGACACCGTCGAGCCGAGCGACCTCCCGCCCGAGCTCGGCGGCACGCCGGAGGTGCCCGCGCCGGCAACTCCGCACAAGTCCGGCGAGACGCGGCGCGCGTTCCGTCCGATCGCCGACGAGCTCGAGGAGCTGGAGCGGCGGCGCATGGTCGAGGCGCTCGAGGCGGCGGGCGGCGTGAAGACGAAGGCGGCGCAGCTGATCGGGATGCCGATCCGCACGTTCACGCTCAAGGCAAAGCAATATTCGCTGTAGGTGGCCGGCAAGAGTTGCCTGCCTCGGCAACGTTTGCCCGTGAAACCGGCGGAAACGCTGGCCCGCCGGTTGCTGAAGCGTCGGGCATGCGCAACATGCTCTTCCTCGTCGTGATCACCGCGTCGGCGTGCGCGGCGCGTGCGCCTCGCTCGACGTTCTCCGCCGAGTACAGCTGCGGCAGCTCCGAGATGGTGCGCGATACGACCGCCGTCCGCACCGGCTCCGCCGAGACGCGGCTCGCGTACAGCGATGACGCCGGCGATCACTACATCAACTATCCGCTGTCGACGACCGATCGCTCGGCGACCGAGTTCGTCATCCCGTCCAACCCGAAGGAGGATGCGATCCAGCGCACGTACGACACGACGCGCGGCCCGTCGACCGCCGACTGGCGCCTCGTGCACAAGCAGACGTGCACGGTGCACGGCGGCTACAACGATGCGCTCGCGCGCTGGATGGCCGGCGAGACGATCGACACGATCGCGCAGGAGCTGTCGATCGATCGCGACGAGGCGAAACAGGTCGTTCGCCAGGCGCTGATGTCCGCGCAGACGCGCTACTGGCGCGAACGCTGAGGATGTGGCGGCGGCGCACGCGTGGCGGCCCGGCACAAGGCACGTCGCGTGCTTGCGCGTATCGCCGATGCGTCTCGCTGTCCTCGCGCTGCTTGCCGGCTGTCACCTCGCCAGCTCCTCGAGTGGTCCGCTCGCCGTCTCGTCAATCGAGCCCGCGCAAGGCTCCGTCGCCGGCGGCACGAAGGTCACGCTGCACGGCGGCGGCTTCTCCGTCGGCGACACGGTCACGATCGGCGGCGTCGCGTGCACGCAGGTGCAGGCCGCCGGCGATCACCTGACGTGCCTCACCGGCGATCGCCACTTCCAGGAAGGCACCGCCGATGTCGTCGTGACCGACGGCGCGACGACCGCGAGCCTCCCCGGCGCCTACACGTACGCGTGCCTGTGGACGACGAGCCGCGGGCGCGCGAGCTGCGGCGCCGCACCTCCGGGCAAGGCACCCCAGCCGACCGTCACGACGTGGATGACGCAGGACGAGCCGGGCAACGCGTTCGTCGCGAATCCCGGCGTCGCGAACCTCGACGACACGAGCGACGTCGCCGTCGGCTCGCACGCGGCCGTCGTCACGACCGATGGCGTCGGCACGACACGCACGCTCGCGCGCACGTCGATGCCGGCGTTCGACTTCACCGGCAAGACGGTCCAGCTGTGGCTCAAGGTCGACGGCCTCGCGCACCTCGGCGAGCTCGAGGTCCAGCTCGGCGACGGAGACCTCGCGAACGCGTTCGTGTTCGACCTCCGCAGCGGCCAGAGCCGCCAGTGGATCAGCGACGGCGACTGGGTGTCGGTCGCGATCCCGTGGCAGCCCGTTCAGGTCGCCGGCACCCCCGACCGCTCGCGCATCACCGACGTCATGGTGCGCGTCGCCGACAACCGCACGGGCAGCGTCACGCTCCACCTCAACGCGGTCGCGCTCGTGCCCGAAGCGGCGCCGCACTATCCGAACGGCGTCGTCACGTTCACGTTCGACGACGGCTTCTCGCAGATGAACGACGTCGCGGCGCCGATCCTCGCCGCTCACGGCTTCCCCGCGACCGCGTACGTCATCGTCGACCTCGTCGGCAAGCCCGATCGCGTCTCGCTGCCCGCGCTGAAGAACCTCGCCGCCGCCGGCTGGGACGTCGGCGCGCACGCCTACACGCAGGTCGACCACGCGCTCAACTTCACGGAGCTGTCTCCCGACGAGGTCGAGGACGACATGGTCAACACGCGCGCGTGGCTGATCTCGAACGGCTTCTCGGGCTACGACCACTGCGCCTACCCGTCGGGCGAGTTCACGCGCGACGTGCTCGCGCTCGCCGGCACCTACTTCACGTCGTGCCGCACGATCTACGCGGGGCAGCAGGAGCTGTTCCCGCCGTCGGACTCGCGCCGCCTGCGCGTCGGCTACATCACTTCGACGGTCCCGCTCTCGGTCGCCCAGGAATACGTCGAGCAAGCGCGCGAGAACCACGAGTGGCTGATCCTCGTGTTCCACAAGCTCGTCGACGGCACGCCGGCCGCTTCGACCGAGTGGCGGACCGCCGACTTCCAGGCGCTCGTCGATCAGGTCGCCGCGTCGGGCCTGCCCGTCGCGACCGTCAGCGACGTCTACGCTACGGGTGACGCACCGTGAGCACGGGCTTCGTGCTCGTGCGAACGATCCGCTCCGCGACGCTGCCCACCAGCAGGTGCTGCAGCCCCGTCCGCCCATGCGTGCCCATCACGATGAGGTCGACGTTGTTCTCGGTCGCGAAGATGTTGATCTGGTCGACCGGGTTCCCGATGCGGATGAACGTCGTCGCCGTCGCGCCGTCCTTCGCGAGCCGCGCCGAGATGTCCTCGAGGTGCTTCTCCGCCGTCGCCACCGCATAGTCCTTCGCGCCGATCGGCGCGCCGGTATCGGCGGGCAGCACGGAGGCCGTCTCGAACGTCGGCGGGATGTCGATCACGTGCAACAGCAGGATCTTTGCGCCGTGCACCTTCGCTTCATCGCGCGCGATGGCAGCGGCATGGTTCGCGGACGAGCTGAAGTCGTGCGGCACCAGGATCGTCTTCCAGATCATGGCTACGAGCCTACTGCGCCGGCAGGCCCCATGGTCTGCGAAGTGCGTCGTATTCCGCCTTCGGCAGCTGGACGAGGACGGTGTTCTTGGCGAGCCCGTCGAGCAGCTGTTCCAAGCGCTCGCGAGGCATGGCGGTACAGCCGACGGTGGTCGAGTCCGGGCCGTCCCAGATGTGCAGGAAGATGCAGCTGCCGGCGCCGGGAACGCGCTTCGGGTTGTGCCCGACGATGGCGCCGAGCGCGTACAGCGGAACGCTGCGCATCTTCTCGCTCGAGGTCCAGTCGGCGGAGCCCGTGTGCTCCACGATCTGGTTGTACGAAGCGGACTTCGGATCGTCGACGCACTCCGTGGTGTCGGTCAGCAGGCGGCCGCTGGAGGGCTCGAACCCGAACCGGCCGCGGATGACAAACGCGCCCGCCGGTGACCGGTGGTCGCCTTCCCGCTTCACCGGTCCATCGTGGCCGTTCGGTACGCCGTCGCCGTGCAGGCCGTCGCCCCACGCCAGCCCTGCGTCTCCGATGACACCGTCGAAGGGTTCGCCCACCCGCTCCCACGGCCCGGCGTCCCAGCTCGACCGACCATCCGTCATCTGGTGATGACGCCAGCGCGTGATCACGACCTTCGTCGAGCTCCAGTCGTCGGCGACGGCGGTGATCAACACGGAGGCGGCGAACGTGTCGACGCCGTGCGGGATCGAGGTGACCAGCGGCTCCGACGGCGGCGGCTCGGGCAGCGCGCCGTGCGAGCACGCGATCAGCAGTGCGAAGACCGCGACCCTAGACACTCATCTCGAGCATACGCTGGATCGGCTTGAGCGCGCGCACGCGCACCGGCTCCGGCACGTCGACCTGCGGCTTCAGATCGCGCAGCGCGAGGTACAGCTTCTCGAGCGTGTTCTTCTTCATGAACGGGCACACGTTGCACGAGCAGCTCTCGTCCTCGGGCGGCGCCGCGATCAGCGTCTTGCCCGGCGCGGCCTGCGCCATCTTGTGCATGATGCCGGCCTCGGTCGCGACGATGAACGTCTGCTTCGGGCTGTTCTTCGCGTAGGTGATGAGGCCGCTCGTCGAGGCGACGAAGTGCGCGTGGCGCAGGATGCCGTCGTGGCACTCGGGGTGGGCGATGACCTCGGCCTCCGGGTGCTGGGCCATCAGCTCGAGCAGGCGCTTCTCGGAGAACGTCTCGTGGACGATGCAGGTGCCCTGCCACGCGACGAGGTCCGGGCGCTTCGCTTCCTTGGCGACGAACGCGGCGAGGTGCCGGTCGGGCGCGAACACGACCTTCTCGTTCGCGAGCGCCTTGACGATCTTCACCGCGTTCGACGAGGTGCAGATGATGTCGGAGAGGGCTTTCACCTCGGCCGAGCAGTTGATGTAGGACACGACCGTATGGCCCGGGTACTGCTCGAGCCACTTCTTGAAGAGGGGCGCGGGACATCCGTCGGCGAGCGAGCAGCCGGCCGTCAGGTCGGGGACGACGACGATCTTGTTCGGGTTCAGGATCTTCGCCGTCTCGGCCATGAAGTGGACGCCGCAGAAGGCGATCACGTCGGCCTGGGTCTTGGCGGCCGCCTGTGACAGCTGGAGCGAGTCCCCGACGTGGTCGGCGAGGTCCTGCAGCTCCGACTCCTGGTAGTAGTGCGCGAGGATGACGGCGTTGCGCTCGTGCTTGAGGCGCTTGATCTCGGCCTCCAGCTCCTCGTCTGTCATACCCGTCGGGAGCGAGGTGTCCGGCGTACCGACGACCGGCAGGTGCCTGTCCATGCCCTGTTCCTAGCATGTATCCTCGATCCGGATGTCCGCGAGCCTCAACCCGGCGAACGCACCTGTCCTGGAGCCCGGGTCGCGGCTCGGCAAGTACACGCTGGTCGCGCCGCTCGGCCGCGGCGGCATGGGTGGCGTGTGGGAAGTTCAGGACGAGACCGGCAGCCGCTACGCGCTGAAGTCACCCGCGCAAGGCATGCAGACGAGTCCCGAGCTGATGAAGCGGTTCGCGCGCGAGGTCAATGCCGTGCGCATGCTCGACCATCCGAACCTCGTGTCGGCGGTCGACGTGTTCGTCGAGGCCGGTTACCTGTTCCTCGTGATGGAGAAGGTCGTCGGCAAGACGCTGACGGCGCTGATCGAGGACGGCCCGGTCCAGGCGCGCCGCGCGCTCGTGATCACGCGACAGATCCTCGACGGCGTCGGTCACGCGCACGGGCACGGGCTCGTGCATCGCGACCTCAAGCCCGACAACATCATGCTCGTCGACATGGGCGGCTGGGAGCGCGCGAAGATCGTCGACTTCGGCGTCGTCAAGCTCGTCGGCGATGCGGAGGCGGCGATGGGCGGCGCGAA
The DNA here is from genome assembly GCA_964446175.1 of uncultured Kofleriaceae bacterium. Lineage (GTDB taxonomy): Bacteria > Myxococcota_A > Polyangia > Haliangiales > Haliangiaceae > JABFXX01. The sequence continues at coordinate 78,614 of CAYUNM010000007.1, read as the reverse complement.
GCTGACGACGACCGGCCTCGTGTTCGGCACGCCGGCGTACATGGCGCCCGAGCAGGCGCTCGGCAAGCAGATCGACGCGCGCGCGGACCTCTACGCCGTCGCGACGATCCTGTTCGAGATGCTGACCGGGCGCGTGCCATTCGATCATCCCGAGCCGATGCAGCAGATGAGGATGCAGGTGAAGGCGCCGCCGCCGCGCCTCGACATGCTCGCGAAGGCCGCGCCGTGGTGCACGCCGGAGCTCGTGATGTTCGTCGACGGCGGGCTGACGAAGAACCCCGACCATCGGTTCGCATCGGCGCAGGCGATGATCGCGGCGCTCGATCTCGCGTTCCTGTCGCTCGACAACGTCGCCTAGCTACGGGTCGATCTTCGCGATCGCCTTCCAGTAGGTCTTCTGCGTGCCGAGCGTCGAGCGGATCGTGAACGTCCCCAAGCCTGTCGCCGGGCGCGACTGCGGCGTGATCGTCAGGTGCACCATCTCGCCGTTCTGCCCGGAGCTCCGATCGAGCGCGAGGTCGAGCAGCACGGGGAGGTGAGCGAGCTGAGACGCGTCGTCGAGCGCCTCGATCGTGAACGGGCCGTTCGTCGGTCCGTCGGAGAGCAGATCGAGCGTGATCGTCGTGGGGACGCCGACGTGCGTGAGCGTGCCCACGAACGTGGTCGGCATGCCGCCTCTCGGCGTCGCCGTGAACGGATCGCCGGTCGCGGGGATGGCGTTGAAGAACACCGTCTCTCCCGGCAGCGCCGGCAGGCAGTACTGGTGATAGCCGGCCATCGCGGCGTTCGACCACGAGCGCTGGATCTCGTAGCCGAGGTCAGCGGGCGTGTACCAGTTCTCGTGCGTCAGCATGCACATGTCGCCGACTTCGGGACCGGACGGCATCGCCCAGTTCGCGCCGACATCGTTGACCACGGAGTAGCCGTCGGGTGGTATGGGATCCGTCACCGCCTCGACGAGCTCGTGGGTCTCGTTCGCCGTATCGAACTGCAGCGTCGTCGACTCAAACGGGCGTGGGTTGCACGTGTGGACGACCGCGTACTGCGTCGGATGGAGGTCGACGATCGTCCAGTTGTGGTAGCCGCCGAAGTTGCTGCACGCCATCTCGGTGCCCGCCGTGTACGCGACGCCCTGCGGGACGTGGAGCAGGTAGATCGACGACTTGAGCGTGGCGGCGTCGACGGGTCCCCACTCGGCGTGCGTGCCGTCGAGGTAGCTCGTCAGCATCGCCTTGAGGTCGCCGTCGGTCATCGACGCGGGCGCATTCGACGTCAGCACGATCGGCGTCGCGACGGTGAGCGCGCCGACGCCGTACTCGCCGACCATCGTGGTCCAGGCGGGCGATGCGGCGAGCTTCGTCGTGAAGTCCTCCATCGACGCGATCGCCGGATCGTCGGCGAAGAAGATCTGCACGACCCGCGGCGTCGCGAGCACGTCGCCACCGGCGCGCTGGATCTGAGGCACCGGCGGATGGAATGCCGGATAGACGTCGCTCGGCGCGCCGAACGCGCTGTCGACGACCGCGGCGTCCACCGCCGCATCCGGCGTCGCCTTTCCCCCACCGCCGCCACACGCACCGATACACAGCCACCCTAGCCACCGCATCGGACCATCCTATCACAGCGTGGGGCGTTCTGTCTCACTCGTCGTGCTTCGGCCCCTTGTGCTTCGGCTTGCGCAGCCGGTCGAGCTGGTGGCGCAGGTCGCGGGTCAGCTCGTCCTCGCCGTGCGCATCCTCGTAGTCGCGCAGGCGGTCGCGTGCGCCGTCGAGGTCGCCGGCGTTCGCCTGGTTCGCGATGTCGTTCAGCTGATCGAGCTCCTGCTGCTCGTCGGGCTGCTGCTCGGACGACGGCAGCGAGGCGGGCAGTGACACCGCGTCGCGCGACGAGCCGCACGTGACGGCGATGCCGACCGCGAGTGCGATCGCGGCGCCGCCCGCAAGCAGCCATGGCTTCGAGGACGCGCGTGCCGCCGAAGCGCGAGCGGGGGACTTCGCGAGCAGCTCCGCGAGCTCGGCGGCGCTCGGCCGCTTCTCGTGGTCGAGCGCGACCGCGCGATCGATCGCAGTGCACACGTGGGCGGGCACATGCGGTGCGAGCTGCGCGAGCGGAGGCACCGGCGCGAGCAGCGCGCCCTTCGCTTCGAGGCGCGGCCACTTGCCGGCGGCGCACTCGTAGAGCGTGGCGCCGAGGCCGTAGACGTCGCTCGCGGCGCCGGTGACGCCTTTGACGAGCGCCTCGGGCGCGGCGTACGCGGGCGAGCCGAAGAACTGGCCGGTCATCGTCAGCGAAGAGCTCGGCACGTGCGCGACGCCGAAGTCGGCGAGCTTCCACATCCCGTCGCCCGCGCCGAGGATGTTCGACGGCTTGACGTCGCGGTGATAGACGCCGGCCGCGTGCGCCGCCGCGAGCGCGCGCGCGAGCTGGATGCCGAGCGGGATGAGCTGCTCGACCGGCAGTGGCAGCTGCGCGGAGAGTGGAGGGCCCGCGACGCGCTCCATCACGAGGTACGGCGGCGTCGCGGCGAGATCGATGTCGAAGATGTGGACGATGTTCGGGTGCGAGAGCTTCGCGATCGCACGCGCTTCGTTGCGGAAGCGATCGTCGAGCAACACCGCGCCGCTGTCCGTGCGCAAGGTCTTGATGGCGACCTCACGTCCGAGGACGTCGTCGACGGCCTCGTAGACCTCGCCCATCGCACCGGCGCCGAGCGATTTCGTCACACGGTAGCGGCCGAAGGTGTGCGCCTCTGCCACGGCATCAGCGTAGCGCGATTCGCGTCGCGAGATTCGTTGACTACTGGCGCGGCAGACCCGAAAGCTTCGCCTATGACGTCCTCGCGCGTATCGAAGGACGAACAGCGCGAAGGACCTGATGCGCATGGCCGGCGAATTCCGAAATGAAGATCGCGTGCCTACCGGTGTACCCGGGCTCGATACCTTGCTAGGTGGCGGGCTGGTACCGGGAGGCGTGTACCTCGTCATGGGCAGGCCCGGCGTCGGCAAGACGACGCTCGGTAACCAAGCCTGCTTCACGCACGTCGAAGGCGGTGGCAAGGCGGTGTACGTCACGCTGCTCGCGGAGACGCACGCGCGCATGCTGCGCAACCTGACCGGCATGGCGTTCTTCAACCCCGATGCGATCGGCAAGCAGATCGCGTACGTCGGCGCGTACCTCGTGCTGCGCGAGCGGCGGCTCCCGGGCCTCCTCGCGCTGCTCCGCCGCGTGATCGCCGACGAGAAGCCGAGCCTGCTCGTGCTCGACGGCCTCACGACCGCGCACGCGCTCGGCGAGCCCGAGGCGGCGCTCAAGGAGTTCGTCGCCGAGCTGCAGGTGCTCTCCGACATGTCGCGCTGCACGACGCTCGTGCTCGCGAACATGAACGCGCAGAACGCCGCCGGTGCCGAGCACTCGATGGTCGACGGCCTGCTCGAGCTGACGCTCGAGCGCACCGCGCAGCGCACCGTGCGCGAGATCGAGATCCTCAAGTTCCGCGGCGGCGATCACTTCCTCGGCCGCCACGAGATGGAGATCAGCAATGCGGGCCTGATCGTTCGCCCGCGCACCGAGATGCTGCTCGCGCGGCGCACCGAGGTCGGCCAGGCGACGCACTACCGGCGCGTGTCGACCGGCATCGAGCACCTCGATGCGATGCTCGGTGGTGGCCTGCTCGCGTCGAGCGCGACGATGCTGCTCGGCTTCTCGGGCAGCGGCAAGACGCTGCTGTCGCTGCACTTCCTCGATGCCGGCGCGAAGAAGCAGGAGCCCGGGCTCTACTTCGGGTTCTACGAGCCGCCCGAGCGGCTGATCGAGACCGCGCAGCACCTCGGCATGTCGTCGTTCCGCGAGAACGACGAGTCGGGGATGCTCCGCATCCTGTGGCAGCCGGCGCTGCGCTACTCGCTCGACGCGCTCGCCGAGAAGATCCTCGCCGATGTCCGCACGCGGTCGGTCAAGCGCGTCGTGATCGACGGCATCGACGGCTTCCGCCAGGGCGCCGCGTTCCCCGAGCGCACGATCCGCTTCGTCACCGCGCTGACCAACGAGCTGCGCGCGCTCGACGCCACCGTGCTGATCACCGAGGAGACGCTGAAGATCTTCGGCCCCGAGGTCGAGATCCGCGTGCAGGGGCTCTCCGCGCTCGTCGACAACATCATCCTGCTCGAGTACATGGACGTCGGCAGCGAGCTGAAGCGCCTGCTCAGCGTGATCAAGCAGCGCGGTGCCGGTCACGATCCGAACGTCCGCGAGCTATGCATCACCGACAAGGGCGTCGAGCTGTCGCCCGATGCGACGAGTGCGAGCGAGATCCTGCAGGGCCTGTATCGGGTGACCCGTGATCCACGGAGGCCGCGCGGTTCCTGATGTTGACCGTCCTGGTCGCCGATGACGAGTTCGCCGTGCTCGAGGTGCTGTCGATGGCCCTCGAAGGCGAAGGCCACCGCGTGCTCAAGGCAGGCGATGGCGCGGACGCGCTGCGCATCCTCAGCACGCAGCCGTGCGACGTCGTCGTGTGCGACGAGAACATGCCGGTCATGAACGGGCACGGCCTGATCGCCGCGCTGAAGGCCGACGCGAAGCTCGCGGCGCTCCCGGTGATCTTGATGGCGGAGAGCTGGGGGCGGCCGCTGCCGCAGATCGACGGCGCGCTCGTCCTCGGCAAGCCAATCCGCCTCGCCGACCTGTTCGCCCACGTCGACCGCCTCGGCAAGGCTCGACGTACGCCATAGCCTGAGGTAGGGTCCGCGGGACCTGACCACATAACGGGGGAGCTTCCAACGTGGAGGCTGAGAGGCACGCCGACGTGCGACCCCAGAACCTGACCCGGGTAATGCCGGCGTAGGGAGGCCGAAATGTCCAAGAAGCTGCCGATCGTCGAATCCGTTGATGTCACTCCGATCGAGGGATTCCCGTCGTCGGAGAAGGTCTACGTCGAGCAGGCGGGCCTGCGCGTGCCGGTGCGCCGCATCGCGCTCTCGGGCGGCGAGCCGAGCTTCGACGTCTACGACACGTCGGGCCCGCAGGGCTGCGATCCGCACCAGGGCCTGCCGAAGCTGCGCGCGCCGTGGATCGAGGCTCGCGTGCGCGAGGGCGGCAACCAGTCGCAGATGCACTTCGCGCGGCGCGGGATCATCACGCCGGAGATGAGGTTCGTCGCGATCCGCGAGAACGTCGAGCCGGAGTTCGTGCGCGACGAGCTCGCCCGCGGCCGCGCGATCCTGCCCGCGAACATCAACCACCCGGAGAGCGAGCCGATGATCATCGGCAAGAACTTCCTGGTGAAGATCAACGCGAACATCGGCAACAGCGCCGTCAAGTCGTCGATCGGAGACGAGGTCGACAAGCTGCGGTGGGCGGTCAAGTGGGGCGCCGACACCGTGATGGATCTGTCGACGGGCGAGGCGATCCACGAGACGCGCGAGTGGATCATCCGCAACTCGCCCGTGCCGATCGGTACGGTGCCGATCTACCAGTGCCTCGAGAAGGCGGGCGGCGATCCCACCAAGCTGAACATCGACATGTTCATCGAGACGCTGATCGAGCAGGCCGAGCAGGGCGTCGACTACTTCACGATCCACGCCGGTGTGCGCCTCGCGTACATCCCGTACACCGCGAACCGCACGACCGGCATCGTGTCGCGCGGCGGCTCGATCATGGCGAAGTGGTGCCTCGCGCACCACAAGGAGAACTTCCTCTACACCGAGTTCGAGCGCATCTGCGAGGTGATGAAGAAGTACGACGTCGCGTTCTCGCTCGGTGACGGTCTGCGTCCCGGCTCCATCGCGGACGCGAACGACCGCGCGCAGCTCGCGGAGCTCGAGACGCTCGGCGAGCTGACCGACATCGCGTGGAAGCACGATGTCCAGACGATGATCGAGGGCCCCGGCCACGTGCCGATGCACAAGATCAAGGAGAACGTCGACCTGCAGATGCAGATCTGCAAGGAGGCGCCGTTCTACACGCTCGGACCGCTCGTGACGGACATCGCGCCCGGTTACGACCACATCACGAGCGCGATCGGAGCCGCGATGATCGGCTGGTTCGGCACGGCGATGCTCTGCTACGTCACGCCGAAGGAGCACCTCGGCCTGCCGGATCGCGACGACGTCAAGGCCGGCGTCATCGCGTACAAGATCGCCGCCCACGCCGCCGACCTCGCGAAGGGGCATCCCGGCGCACAGGCGCGCGACAACGCGCTCTCGAAGGCGCGCTTCGAGTTCCGGTGGACTGATCAGTTCCACCTCTCGCTCGATCCCGACACCGCGAAGGACTTCCACGACGAGACGCTGCCCGCGGACGGCGCCAAGGTCGCGCACTTCTGCTCGATGTGCGGCCCGAAGTTCTGCTCGATGAAGATCACCGAAGAGGTGCGCGAGCTCGCGAAGCAGCAGGCCGATGGCTTCGCCGCGAAGTCGGCCGAGTTCGTCGAGACCGGTGCCGAGCTGTACGTGAAGCGCGACGTGTAACCGGATGTGACCGCACGGGCCGGTTCGACCCGTGTACAGAATCGGTTCGCGCGGGCGGCTGCGCTTCGCCTCGCGGGAGGCGTTATGTCACACGCGCTTCGCTAATCGCGCGTGACCGCGCGCGGGCGCACGCTGGCATCGCGGTTGCTCCCGGTGCTCGACGCAACGAAATGCGTCGACTAATTTTGTGTGCGCTTCTGATCGGGTGTGCTTCGAAGTCCGACGGACCGAAGCCAGCGATCTCCACGGTGATGCCCGGGGCAATCTGCGACGCGCAGAAGGACATCACGCTCACGCTCGTCGGCACTGGCTTCTCGCCGGAGGTCCAGAACGGGCTCACCTCGAACCCGACGGTCGCGGTGCCGACGGTCACGCTGCTCGCGAGCGGCGGCGGCACGTTCGACATCCCACCCGCGAACGTCAGCTTCCCCGATAGCTCGGGGACGATGCTGACGGTCGTCGTGCCGCAGAACCTGGTGGCCCCCGGCACCTACGGCATCGAGGTCACGAACCCGAACACGAACACCTCGACGCTCGCCGGCTCGCTGACCGTCGACCCGCCGCCGACGATCACGTCGGTGTCGCCGACGACCGGCGCGCCGGGTGCGTCCGTCACGGTGACGATCACCGGTACCGGCTTTCTGCCCGGCATGACGGTGACGCTCGACGCGATGCCCGCCGTGACCGGCACCGCGATCAGCGTGTCGGCCGATGGCACGAGCGCGATGGTCACGTTCGACCTGACCGGCGTCGCCGGCGGCACGTACTCGATTACGATCGACAACCATGACGGCTGTACCGCGACGCTCGCGAGTGCGTTCACGGTCGGCAGCGAGTTCACGATCACCGGCATCGATCCGCCGTTCGGCTGCATGTGCGCGGACACGAGCGTCACGATCTCGTCGAACGCGGGCTTCGCCTCGACGCCGACGGTGACGATGGTCGTCCACGGCACCACGACCCCGGTCTACAGCCTCAAGCGCGTCGCGTTCGTCAATCCGAGCACGATCACGGCGGTCGTCCCGTCGGGGCTGCCGCTCGGCACCTATGACGTCACCGTCACGAACCCGCCGAGCGCCGGCTCGTTCGGCACGCTCGCGAACGCGTTCCGCGTCGTGCAGATGCCGGTGCCAGTGATCACGAACGTCGTCCCCGCGCGCGCGCCCGCGAACACGAGCGTCACGCTCGACATCTACGGCTCGAACTTCCGCACACCGGCGACCGTGCAGTTCGTCAGCAGCGCGAACGCGGTCGTTGGCACGCCGGTCACCGGCACGGTCGTCACGAGCGGCCACATCACGGCGACGATCACGACGCCCGGTACCGACGGCGCGTACCTCGTGCGCGTCACCGACACTGACGAGATGACCTACTCGAGCTGGTCGGCGTTCATCGTCGGCGCGGAGGGCGCGTCGGGCAAGCTGAACGCGTTCGCGACGGAGCCGTCGCTCGTCACGGGGCGTCGCATGCTCGCGGGCGTCGGCGCCGAGGACGACCTCGGCAACTACTTCCTGTACGCGATCGGCGGCGATAGCGGCGGCGCGACGCCGACGGTGCTCGCGTCGGTCGAGGTCGCGCAGCAAGGCAAGTTCGGTGGGCTCGCCGCGTGGCGCAAGGAGAAGACGTCGAACGACATGACGACGACGCGTGACGCGCCGGCGGCGGTCGCGGTCGCGATCCCCGCGCAGAACGATCCGTGTGCGCCCGCGATCCTGTGCTTCCCGCCCGCGAAGACCTACGTGTACGTCATCGGCGGCCGTAACCAGGCGGGCACGGTGCTCGGCTCGATCGAGCGCGCGGTGGTGCTGCGCAACGCGGATGCCCCGGTCGTCACGACGGCCGCCGCATCGGTGTCGCCGGGCACGCTCGCGGCGGGCACCTGGTACTACAAGGTGTCGGCGGTCCTCGCGGCGAACGACCCGGATAATCCGAACGGCGAGACGCTGCCGTCCGACGAGGCGATCGTCACGCTGAGCTCGTCGCAAACGGCGATCGATCTCGCGTGGAATCAGGTCGCGGGTGCGGTCGGCTACAAGATCTATCGCACGGCGACGGCCGACGGGACCTCGCAGGACGAGGTGCTGATCGCGACGCAGGCCGGCACGACGTATACCGATAGCGGCGCGGCGGCGGGCACGGAAATGCCGCTGCCGCCGGGCTCGCTCGGCACGTGGCAGGTGCAGACCGCGGCGGTGTCGCCGCGCTGGGGCCACCAGGCGGCGGTCGTCGTCGACAACCAGGGCGCGACCGGTGGTCGCTCGCTGTACGTGCTCGGCGGCATGAGCGACGCGGCGAGCGCCTTGCTCGGCACGATCGAGCGCTCGGCGATCGACGCGACGACCGGCGGCCTCGGCACGTTCACGACCTCCGGCGATACCGCGATGACCCCGACCGCGTTCTTCTCGCTCGTCGTCGAGACGGCGGCGAACGTGTCGGGCTTCGCGACCGGCTCGGGCGGCGCGGCGGCGCGCTTCATCACGCTTGGCGGCATCGTCGGCACCACCGCGAGCACCGAGGTCACGGCCGCGCCGGTGACGAGCGGCGGCGGCGTCGGTGCGTGGGCCGCGTACGGCGGTGCGGGCAGCGGCCTCGCGCGCGCCGGTGACATGGCGGTGATCGCGAGCAACAAGCTGTTCTGGCTCGGTGGCGCCGGTGGCGCGGCGCTCAACCCGCCGACGTTCTCGAACATCCGCCTCAACGGTGACAACGTTGCGTTCGCCACGGACGGCACGTTCGGCTCGCCGATCCAGTCGACGGCGAACGCGTTCCCGTCGACTCATCCGACCGCGCTCGGTATCCCGTTGACGGTCGACAACTTCATCTACTTCGTCGGTGGCACGTCGGACGGCACGAACGCCGTCGGTCTCACCTGGCAGACGTTCTAGGAGCTGCGATGCGCGCGATCATCTTCCTCACGCTCGCGGCGACCTCGGTCGTCGCCCACGCCGAGCCCTGGTCGCTCGGCATCGAGCCGCGCATCGGCGCGATGCTCCCCACGTCGAAGCTCGGCGCGAACGTCACGGGTGGCGTCGAATTCGACGTCGCGACGCCGGTCGCGAACCACCAGCTGACGATCGGTCTCGACGCGTCGTTCGCGCGGCCGTCGTACTCGAGCTCCGCGATGTCGACGCAGCTGCCCGGCGCGATCGACTACACGGTCCAGCAGCTCGAGGTGGTCGTCGGGCTCACCGCGAACTACCGCTTCTTCGACGCGACGCACCCGCTCGTGCCGCGCATCGGCGCAGGCCCGGTCGTTCACATGCTGCGCACGACCGAGAGCACGATGCCGGCGTACTCCGGCGACAACCAGTCGCAGCAGACGAAGCTCGGGTTCGAGGCGGCGGCCGGCGTCGACTACGCGGCCGGGCCCGGCTTCCTCGCCGCCGACCTGCGTTTCATCTACTCGAGCCTCGATACGCCGCTGACCGGCAGCTCGAACGCGGGGAGCCTGTCGCTCGCCGTTGGCTATCGCTTCGTCTTCTGACGCGAAGGACAACCATGACTACCTGGACTCGCTTGTGTACGTCGCTGCTCGTCGTCGCCGCGTGCGGTGGCGACAAGAAGGCCATGCCGGATGCGCCACCGATCGATGCGCCGCCGCCGCCGGCGATCGCGTCGATCGCGCCGAACCCGCTGTGCTCGGACGGCATGACGCTGACGATCGTCGGGACCAACTTCGAGAGCGGTGCGACGGTCACGATCGACGGCGCACCCGCGACTGCGACGGTGATCGACTCGATGCACATCTCCGTGACGGTACCGTCGGGAACGATCGTCAACGGCAACAACGCGATCGTCGTGACGAACCCCGGCGGCGAGACCGCGATGGGCACGGTGACGGGCGAGGTCAAGCCGCTGATGTTCTTCGTCGATCCGAACGTGCTCTCCGCGAGCATGACGGCGCGCCTGACGGTCTACATGTCGGGCCTGACGACGACGGTCACCGGCGTCTCCGTGCAGCCACACGCGGGCGGCGCGATGACCGCGCTCACCGATGTCGCGGCAGTCGCGAACCACGCAAACCAGGTCCAGGCGACGGTCACGGGCGGCACGCTCGGGGCCGACACCTACGACGTGACGATCACCGACGGCGTGTGCTCGGCGACGCTGCCGAACGGGCTGACGATCGTCGCCAACCCCGACATCACGATCACCGCCGTGACGCCGCCGTTCGGCGATCCGACGAAGAGCACCGCGATCTCGATCACCACGTCGGGCTACGCGCTGAAGCAGACGCCGCGCGTGTACCTCTCGAGCGGCGGCACGGCGGTCGCGCTGTCGGCCGTGACGTGGGAGTCCGCGACGTCGGTCGATGCCGTCGTGCCCGCGAACGCGCTGCCGGCCGGCGACTACGACGTGATCGTGATCGATCCACTCGACGCGAACGGCGCGCACGTCGGCGTGCTCGCGGCCGGCTTCCACCTGATCGCCGGCCCGCCGGTGATCGACACGGTGACGCCGACGACGATCGTCGCGACGACGAGCACCAGCCTCGCCGTCGCCGGCTCGGGCTTCGCGACCGGCTCGACCCCGAAGGCGTACTTCACGGAGTGCTCGGCGCCCGCGGGCGTCACCCTTCCGGCGATGCCCGTCACGCTGCCCGCGATCAGCGGCGCGACGGCGACCGCGCTGAGCGTCACCGTCAACGCGAACACGATCCCGGCGAGCGCGGCGTGCGTGCTGCGCGTCGTCAACGGCACGGCGACGAACCCGCTCGCCCCGTGCCCGGCAGGCGGCACGTGTCTGCCGTACGTCGACTACTCGGCCGTCGCGTTCGTCTCCGGCTCCGGCAACCTCGGCACGTGGACTCCGTCGACGGGCTCGGCGGCGGACCCGGTCAAGCAGCTGCCGGCGGCACGGACGCGCCTCGGTGCGGTTGCCGGTCACGTGACGGCGCAGGCGCGTTACCTCTACCAGGTCGGCGGCGATGACGGCACGCTCGCGAACGCGAGCAACGCGGTCGTGTCGTCGCAGCTCGATCCGCTCGGCAACGTGCTCGGCTGGACCGCGCAGCACAGCTCGATGACGTCCGCGCGTACCGGCGCGGCGGTGATCCGCATCGGCCAGTTCATCTACGCGATCGGCGGCTTCGACGGCACGAACACGCTCGCTAGCGTCGAGCGCGCGCGCATCCTCGATCCGCTCGACGTGCCCGCGCTGCCCGGCGTCGACCTGACGCCGAGCGCGACCGGCCTCGCCGCGGGCTCGTGGGTCTACCGGATCTCGGGCGTGCGCGGCGCGAACGATCCGTCGAACCCCGGTGGCGAGACGCTCGCGTCCGATCCGCTCGACATCACGCTCCCCGATCTCACGGCGATGACCTCGACGCCGCTCGTCAAGGTCACGCTGACGTGGCCGGCGATGCAGGACGTCGTCTCGTACAACATCTATCGCACCGCGACGGCGGGCCAGGACGCGGGTCAGGTGCAGCTCATCGCGAACGTGCCGCAGCCCGCGGGCACCAGCGTGACGTACGACGACACCGGCGCCACGCCCACGTCGCAGACGCCGCTTCCGATCGGCTCGACCGGCAACTGGGGCGTCGTCACGAACCTCAAGAGCGCGCGCTTCGGCGCCACCGCGCAGGTCGCGGCCGGCCCGTCGGACGCGACGACGACCTCGGTCTACCTCTACGTCGCCGGTGGCGGCACCGACACGACGCTCGCGACCGCGACGCTGCTCGACAACTACGAGTGGGCGAAGATCGACATCGCGAACGGCGACGGCTCGCAGGTCGTGAACGCGTTCGCGATCGGCCGCAACACCGGCAACACGGCGGACCAGTCGATCGGCGGCGGGCGCGCGTTCGCGTCGTCGTTCAGCGCGAACCACACGACGAAGTCGGCGATCACCGATGGGACGAGCGTGATGTACGTCGCGTCGGGCCTCGCGAAGGCGACGACGTTCTCGCTGGTCAGCGCGAACGACGCGGGCGAGGTCACGACGGCGGCGGCGAGCGGTGATCTCGGCACGCTGTCGAGCGAGTCGGCCCCGGGGGGTCGGCGGTGCGGCGTCGGTCACGCTGACCGGATACCTGTTCACGCTCGGCGGCCTCAACGCCGGCGGCACGCTGCAAAACACGTTCTCGGCGCAGCTCTGCCCGGCCACGGGTTGCTCGACCGGCACGCCGCCCGCGCTGACGACCTGGAGCAACGGCGGCGGCGGTACGCCGACGGTGCTGCGCGTGTTCTCGACGGCCGTCGTCGAGTCGCCGTTCATCTACCTGTTCGGCGGGAGTACGAACACGACGGGCACCAACGCGACGAAGTCCGTGGAGCGCGCCGTCTTCTGACATAATGGTCGGATGAGGTGGCTGGTCCTTGCCGGACTGGTCGGCTGTTACTCGCCGACGGTTCATCCGGGTGCGCCGTGCGGGCCGGGTGGGGCGTGTCCCGCGGGCCTGGTCTGCTCGGCGCAGACGACCTGCGAGCCGCCCGTCACGGTCGCCGACGCCGCCATCGATTCGCCGCCGGCGACGATCGACGCCACGCCCGACGCGCTCGTCGCGCCGGTGAACGATCAGCCCGGCGGTGCGCTCGACGTCAGCGGCGGCGGCGACTTCACCGCGGATCTGACGAACGCGCAGGACGACGCGTCGAAGCCGAACACGGCGTCGCCGCTCTGCGGCGCGGCCGGCGGCCTCGACGTCTTCTACAAGATCTCGCTCGCCACCGACGAGGTCGTCTACCTCGACACGTTCGGCAGCGACTTCGACACGGTGATTCGCGTGTTCCACGGCCCGTGCGCGGGCGGCGCCGCGCCGAGCGGCGTCGTGTGTCACGACAACGCGAACAACTGCAGCAGCGCGCAGACGGTCTGGATGGGCACGATGAAGGCGGGCGACAACTGCATCGTCGTCGACGGCGCGGATGGTACGCAGACCGGGCATTCGCTCGCGCTGCGCGTCGAGCGCGGCCATCGCAACGGCAGCCTCGTGACCCCGTCGGGCGTGCTCGGTGGAACGCAGACGTACACGTTCGCGAACGACACGACCGGCGCCCCGAACGTGGAGGATGGCAGCTGCGCGCAGCACGGCTTTGGCGAGCACGGCTACGCGTTCTCGCTGTGCCCGGGCGTGACCAGGACGGTCGGCGCGACGACCTGCAACGCGACGACGGCGATGACACCGTGGGATACGGCCGTCTGGGCGCGCGGCCCGAGCGGCGAGCTCGCCTGCCGCGACGACGACAACGGGGCCTGCGTCCCGGGCGGCGGGTTCTCGACGATCTCCTTCGCGGCGACGGGTAACCACCTGTTCTGGGTCGTTGTCGACGGCGGTGGCGGGACCCCCTCGGTAGGCCCGTACGAGCTGGATCTCAACTTCCAGTAGACAACTCGTCGTAATCACGCCAGGATTGGCAGCGGGACCCGCTCCCGTGACAGTCCAACAAAAGCGCAGCCTCAAGGTCGAGAAGCTGGCGCGCATCTACGATGACGAGATAGCGCCAGTCTGGGGGACGCTTTTCGGAAAAATGCTGCTGCGCAACCTCGCGGTCCCCGATCGCGGGCAGGTGCTCGACATCTCCTGCGGCACCGGCTACCCGACGATCGAGATCCTTCGCCGCATGAACGAAGGGTCGCGGCTGATCGCGATCGATGCGTCGAGCGCGATGCTCGATGTCGCGCGCCGCAAGGTCGCCGACCTCGGCCCGCTCGGCAAGAAGGGCGTCTTCTTCCGCACCGAGAGCGCGGTGCCGAAGCTCTCGTTCGCGGACGATGTCTACGACCTCGTCGTGTGCAACCTCGGCCTCTCGGAGATGCCGAGCCTCGAGACCGCGCTGCGCGACTTCGCGCGCGTCTGCAAGAAGGGCGGCGAGGTCCGCTGCACGCTGCCGCTCTCCGGCACGTTCGAAGAATTCCACGACCTCTATCGCGAGGTGCTGATCAAGCACGACAAGCACGAGGCGCTCGACCGCCTCGACAAGCACATCGCGAGCTACCCCACGATCGAGCACGTCGAGCGCTGCATGCGCTCGGCGAACCTCGGCGGCGGCCTCGAGGTCGAGGAGTTCACGCTCCTGTTCAAGAGCTCGCGCGAGTTCTTCTTCGCGCCGGTGATCGAGTACGGCCCGCTCGCCGAGTGGAAGGACATCGCCGGCTCCGGCCAGGAGATGCAGGACGTGTTCTGGTACATCAAGGAGGCGATCGACGCCTACTTCGATGGCCGGCCGTTCCAGGTCACGGTCAAGGCGGGCTGCATCGTCGGCAAGAAGCTCGATGCGAATCGCCCCGCGCTCGCCGACGACGTCGAGATCGACATCGACGAGGTCACCGATGACGAAGAGGATACGGATCTGCCGCGCCCGCCGCACCAGATCGCGGTCGGCTCGGTCCGCCTCGGCGACGTGGGCGATGTCGGCGAGCTCGAGGTCGAGGAGATCAGCGCGCACGATGCGGATGTGATGATGGATGGCGGGTCGGCGGAGGAGCAGGAGCTCGATGCCTTCATCGAAGGCAAGAAGCGGCCGTCACACCTCGACGGTGATTAGCCTCGCGTCGCTCCCTTCGCGGCGCACGTGTGCCAGTCTACGGGGCATGAAGCTCGCGCCGCTGCTCCTCGTCGCCTCGCTTGCCGCGTGCAAGCCGAGCTCGTCTGCGAAGCCTGCCGAGGGATCGGCGGCGCCCGCACCGGTGGCGCACGAGCGGAATCGCGGCCCCGCGCCCGCGCTGCCCGCACCGGGACAGGCGCAAGAGGAGCAGGAGCCCGCGCCGCCGCCGACGAACAAGCGGCCGTGGCTCGACAAGAACGGCGACGGCGTCGTGACGGACGAGGAGCGGCAGCAGGCACGGAACGAGCGCGCCGCCCGTGTCCGCGATCGGTTCGACGTGAACCACGACGGCAAGCTCACGCCCGACGAGCTCGCGAAGGCCGGCTCGGGCGGCCGCGGTCCGCACTTCGACGATCCGCAGGCGGTCGACACCAACGGCGACGGCGAGATCTCCCCCGACGAGCTGCAGGCGGGAATGCGCGAGCTGCGGATGCGCCGCCACGCGACGGAGCTCAACGGGGCCGACGAGTAGCGCTATGCTGCCGCGGCAATGGCTGACTCGCGGCAGGACTACCTCGCACTCGTCGACGAGGTGACGGAGCACGATCGGCGTTATCACGTCGAGGCGGCGCCGGTGATCAGCGACCTCGAGTACGACCGCCTGGCGAAGCGGTTGCGCGAGCTCGAGGCCGCGCATGCCGACTGGATCGTCGAGTGGTCGCCCACGCAGCGCGTCGGGCATCAGCCGATCTCCGACTTCCCGAAGGTCGAGAGGCCGGTCGCGATGCTGTCGCTCGACAACACCTACGGCGAGGACGACCTGCGCGAGTTCCACGAGCGCGTGCTGCGCGGCCTCGACGGGGAGCACGTCGTGTACTCGATCGAGCCGAAGATCGACGGCTTCGGCATCGAGCTGACGTACAAGCAGGGCATGCTCGCGCTCGGCGCGACGCGTGGCGACGGCCGCATCGGCGAGGACGTCACGCCGAACGTCAAGGTCGTGCACGGCGTGGCGCTGCGGCTGCGCGAGCCGGTCGATATCGTCGTGCGCGGCGAGATCTACATCACGAAGGCGGAGTTCGCCGCGATCAACACCGAGCGCGTGAAGCTCGGCGAGGAGCCGTTCAAGAACCCGCGCAACACCGCCGCCGGCACGATCAAGCAGATGGATCCGCGCGAGGTCGCGAAGCGCCCGATGCGCACGATCCTGTACGAGGTCGTCGACGGTCCGCGCTACGCACGCGGTCACCTCGCGTCGCTCGACTACATCCGCCGGCTCGGGCTGCCGATCTCGCCGCACAACGCCTCGGCGGCCGACTGGGACGCGCTGATCGGCTGCGTCCATCAGTGGCAGGACAAGCGCGACGACCTGCCGTACGAGGTCGACGGACTCGTCATCAAGGTCGATGACTTCGCGCAGCGCAGCGCGCTCGGCACCACATCGAAGTTCCCGCGCTGGGCGATCGCCTACAAGTTCCCCGCGCGCCAGGTCACGACGATCCTGCGCGATCTCGAGCCGAACGTCGGCCGCACCGGAGCGGTCACGCCGGTCGCCGTGCTCGATCCCGTCGACGTCTCGGGCACGACCGTCTCGCGCGCGAGCGTGCACAACTACGATCAGGTGCAGCGTCTCGGCCTCGGCCGCGGCGACCGCGTGCTGATCGAGAAGGCCGGCGAGATCATCCCGCAGATCCTCGGCGTCACCGAGAAGGGCCCCGGCCCCGCGTTCGAGACGCCCACCGCGTGCCCGTCGTGCGGCTCGCCGCTCGAGCGCGAGGAAGGCCGCGTCGCGCTCGCGTGTACGAACCGGCTCGGCTGCCCGGCCCAGCAGCTCGCGGCGATCGAGTTCTTCGCGTCGCGCGGTCAGATGAACATCGACGGCCTCGGCGAGAAGGTCGTCGCCCAGCTCGTCAGCGGCGGCCTCGTCCACGACGTCGCCGACATCTTCACGCTGCGCTGGGAGCAGCTCGACAAGCTGGAGCGCTTCGCCGAGCAGTCCGCGAAGAACCTCGTCGCCGCGATCGACAAGGCTCGCCACGCGGCCACGTTCTCGCGCCTGCTCGCCGCGCTCGGCATCGCGCACGTCGGCGGCGTCGCGGCGAAGGCGATCGCGCAGAAGTACCGCCGGCTCACCGCGCTGCGCGCCGCCGCCGCCGCGAAGGAGCCCGAGGCGTTCGTCGAGGAGCTCTCGGAGATCGAGGGCATCGGCGAGATCATCGCGCTCGCCGTCGATCGCTTCCTGCGCGACCCGCATGCGGCCGCGATCCTGGGCAAGCTCGAGGCGCTCGGCATCGATCCGGAAGAGCAAGTCGTCGCGGTCTTGGAGGGCCCGCTCACCGGCAAGACGCTCGTCGTCACCGGCACGCTCACGCAGCCGCGTGCCGACATCCAGAAGCGCATCGAGCAAGCGGGCGGCAAGGTCGCCGGCTCGGTCTCGAAGAAGACGTCCTACCTCGTCGCCGGCGCCGACACCGGCAAGACGAAGCTCGAGGCCGCGGCCAAGCATGGCGTCGCCGTCATCGACGAGGCCGAGCTCGAGAAGCTGCTCACGGGCGGCTAACGCGCGCGTGCCGCAGTGCGCGGCACCCGGAAGAATGCGGCACCGTGCGTGAGGCGTCCGCGCGAATGCGTGACAGCGCGATCGCGAGCGGCGATGATCACGCCATGAGGGTGCTCGCTTATGTGTCCACAGGTGCGCTCGCTGCTCTTGTCGGCGGCTGCTTCCTGCCCGTCGCGACCGGCGCCGCCGAGCCCGCGACCACCGTCGGTCATGGCAAGGCCGGCATCGCGCTCAACGGCGAAGCGCCGACGCTCGACCTGATCGCGAAGAAGGACAGCTCGACGCCCGAGCAGTACACCGACACCTACGGCCAGTCTCCTGCGGCCGCCGCGCGCCTCACGTTGTCGTACGGCATCACCGACGACACCGACCTCGAGCTCGCCGCCGAAGGCGAGCTGTGGTTCTTCTTCTTCCCGATCCCGACGGGCGGCTCGATCGGCCTGCGCCACCACATCGACACCGGCGACGACTTCGACGTCGCGATCGCCGGGCGCATCGGCGGCGTCTCCGCGGGCCTCGACTACAACGACTCGAACGGCAACACGGTCAAGAACGAGGCCTCCGCCGAGTACGGCTCGCTCTCCGGCGTGATCCAGCTCAAGAACGGTCCGATCCGGCCGCTGGCGTCGGTCAACCTGATGCCGTTCCACATCAAGCGCACGCCCGGCAGCGATCCGGTCCAGAAGTTCACCGGCCTCGCGTCGTCGCTGACGCTCGGCCTGATGCTCGTATCGCGCGTCGGCCAGTTCGGCCCGTACATCACGGTGACGAACTTCGAGTCGCAGGACTTCTCCGGCGGCACGTTCTTCTCCGGCGGCCTGATGCTCGCGATCCGCCCCGACCGCAACCGTCACGTCGAGCCGCCGCCGCCGCCGGCGTACACGCCGCCGCCGTACGCGCCCCCGCCGTATGCACCGCCGCCGCCGATGTACCCGCAGCCGCAGCCGCAGCCCTATCCGCAGCCGCAGCCGCAGCCGCAGCCGGCACCCGCACCCTAGCCAGTGCGCCGAGCGGCGTTCGCGCCAAGTGCGCGCATTGCTTGAGGCGCGCGGAGCGGCGCGAGCTTTCCTGCGACCGGGAACACGCACGCGGCTCGTTCGTACATGGACGGCAAGCCCTGGACCCCGCTGGCGTCGGCGCTCGCGACGTTCGCATTCGTCTGCGTGATCGGCGTCGTGATCGGGGTCGCGCTGATCCACGGCGACCTCCACGTCCACGCGTTCGCGCGCGGCCAGGCGATCGGGCAGGGCGTCGGCGTGCTCGGCGTGATCGCGGGCGCCGTCGTCTACGTGGTGCAGAAGCGCCGCGCCACCTAGCGTAGTGACGGCAGCTTCGCGGCGGCCGCGGTCTGACGCGGCACCTGCTGCGACGGGTGCCCCCGCATCAGCTCCTCGAACATCACGAGGATCTCGTTGCCGAGCGCGGCGCGTTCGTCCACCGACAGCAGCTCCTTGACGCGCGGGAACAGCTCGCCTTCCTCTTCCTCGTGCGCGTGATGACGGACCTGCTCCTTGAGCACGGAGAGCTTCGCCTCGAAGAGATGGTCCTCGAGCCGCATGTCGATCATGTCGGCAAGCACGCGCTTGATCGAGAGGTGCTCCTCGACGGCCTCGTGCAGCTGCGACTGCGTATCCTTCGCCATGACCGCCGGGTAGAACAGCTTCTCCTCGACCGTCGCGTGCGCCGCGAGGCGATCCGCGAGCTGGATCAGGAGGCCGCGGCGCGGGCCGCTGCCGTTCTCGAGCTTGGCGATCAGCTCGTCGACCTCCTTGTGCTGCTCGGCCAGCAGCTCGAGGACGTCAGTCGTGGTGTCCTTGCCGAACAGCTTGCGAAGAATGCCCATGGGGCCGTGATTTGCAAGCGCGAGACCACGGTGTGCGTGCGCTCATGCCTCGGCGACGAGCTCTGCGACGACCTGTTTCACGGTCTTGCCGCTCGTGTCGACCGTCCGATCCGCACGGGCGTAGAGCTTTTGCCGTGCGGCGAGCAGCGCGCGCAGCTCCTCGAACGCGTGCGGGTTCTCGGCCATCGGGCGCTGGTCGCCCTGCGCGACGACGCGGTTCCAGTGGTCCTCGGGCGTCGCGCGCAACCACACGGTGCTGGCGCGCGCCTTCAACAAGGCGAAGTTCGTCGCGTCGTTGACGATCGAGCCGCCGGTCGCGAGCACGCCGGGCTCCGCGAGCAGCCGCGTCAACACCTCGCGCTCGACGCGCCGGTAGTACGCCTCGCCATGCAGCGTGAAGATGTCGGCGAGCGCGAGTCCCGCCGCCTCCTCGATCTCGCGATCGACCTCGACGAACCGCAGCCCGAGCTTCTTCGCGAGCACCGCCCCGACCGACGACTTGCCCGCACCGCGAACCCCGAGCAGCGCGATCGGCCGCGCCGCCGGGGCGGCCTCGGCGGGGGCGAGCAGGGCGGCGGGCGTGGTGCCCAGCGCATGCGCGACCTCCGCGAACCGCCGCAGCGAGATGTTGCCCTCGCCGCCCTCGAGCTGTGCGAGGAAGCGCTCGCTCACTCCCGAGGCGGCGGCCAGCTCGCGTCGCGACCACCCCCGGCGCTCGCGCTGGGAGCGGACTTGCGCGCCGACGGCCTCGAGGAAGCTCACGGGCGGCAATATAGTGCATGCAAAACATGCATGACAAGCACTTTATTGCATGCTACACGATCGCCCATGGATCCGACGAGCTTCGAGACCCACCCCAGCCGCTACAAGCACTGGCGGCTCACCACGAACGGCGACCAGGCCACCCTCGTGATGGCGGTCGACGGCGACCACCCGTTCAAGCCCGGCTACGAGCTCAAGCTCAACTCGTACGATCTCTCGGTCGACATCGAGCTCGCCGACGCGATCCAGCGCCTGCGCTTCGAGTACCCCGAGGTCAAGTGCGTGACGATCACGGCCGACCTCGATCGCGTCTTCTGCTCGGGCGCGAACATCTACATGCTCGGCCTCTCCACGCACTCGTTCAAGGTGAACTTCTGCAAGTTCACGAACGAGACCCGCATCTACCTCGAGGATGCCGCCGCGAACAGCGGCCTCGCGTCGCTCGCCGCCTGCAAGGGCACCACGGCCGGCGGCGGCTACGAGCTCGCGCTCGCCTGCGACGAGATCATGCTCGTCGACGACGGCAACAGCGCCGTCTCGTTCCCCGAGACCCCGCTCCTGGCCGTGCTCCCCGGCACGGGCGGCCTCACGCGCCTCGTCGACAAGCGCAAGATCCGCCGCGACCGCGCCGATGTCTTCTGCACCACCGCCGAGGGCATCAAGGGCAAGCGCGCGAAGGACTGGGGGCTCGTCGACCAGCTCGTCTCGCGCACGAAGTGGGACGAGGTCGTCAGCGAGCGCGCGAAGGCCCTCGCCGCGAAGCAGACCGTCACGCGCGGCCCGCGCTTCGAGCTCACGCCGCTCGAGCCGAAGGTCACGCCCGACAAGATCAGCTACCGCTTCGTCGAGCTCAGCATCGATGCCGGCGCTCGCACCGGCGCGCTCGTCATGCGCGGCCCCGACGCCGTCGACACGTTCGACGCCGCCTCCGATCCGTGGTCGCTTCGCGCGTTCCGCGAGCTCGACGACGCGCTCCTCCGCCTGCGCTTCGACTACCCGGAGTGCAACGTGCTGACGGTCCGCACGCACGGCGATGCCAAGAAGGTCCTCGCCTGCGACGAGGCGCTCGCCAAGGCCACCACCGGCTTCGCCCGCGAGGTCCGCCTGCTGCAGCGCCGCGTGCTCAAGCGCTACGACAACACCGCGCGCAGCTTCTACGCCGTCGCCGACAACACGGACTCGTGCTTCGCCGGCGTGCTACTCGAGCTCGCGCTCGGCGCCGATCGCTTCTACATGCTGATCGACAACGACGAAAAGATCGCCGTCTCGACCAGCGCCGCGAACACCGGCTTCTTCACGATGTCGAGCGGCCTGTCGCGCCTCGACGCGCGCTTCTACGGCGAGGCCGGCCGCGCCCAGAAGGTGCTCGCGCGCGGCACCGACGGCCCGATCCCGTCGGAAGAAGCCGAGAAGCTCGGCATCGCGACGATCGCCGCCGACGACATCGACTTCGAGGACGAGCTCCGCATCGCGATCGAGGAGCGCGCGTCGCTCTCGCCGGATGCGCTCACGGGCATGGAGGCGTCGCTGCGCTTCGTCGGCCCCGAGACGCTCGAGACGAAGATCTTCGGCCGCCTCAGCGCCTGGCAGAACTGGATCTTCACGCGCCCGAACTCGACGGGCCAGCACGGCGCCCTCACGCTCTACGGCCAGCCCGAACGTCCGCAGTTCCAGTGGAAGAGGACCTAATCATGTCGACCGTACTCACCGACGAGAAGATCCCGAACAACGTCAACCTGTCGGGCGACAAGCGCCTCCAGCGCGCGCTCGAGGCGTGGCAGCCCGCGTTCATCGACTGGTGGAAGCAGATGGGCCCGGTCGGCTGGCAGGAGCGCGACATCTACCTGCGCACGGCCGTCTCCGTCGAGGCGAACGGCTGGGCGCACTTCGACTACGTCAAGATGCCCGACTATCGCTGGGGCATCTTCCTCGAGCCGAAGGATCCGAACCGCGTGCACGGCTTCGGCGACTTCTACGGCCAGCCCGTCTGGGACGAGGTCCCGGGCGAGTTCCGCAACATGCTGCGCCGCCTCGTCGTCACGCAGGGCGATACCGAGCCCGCGTCCGTCGAGCAGCAGCGCAACCTCGGCGCCACCGCACCGTCGCTCTACGATCTGCGCAACCTGTTCCAGGTCAACGTCGAGGAAGGCCGTCACCTGTGGGCGATGGTCTACCTGCTCCACACGTACTTCGGCCGCGACGGCCGCGAGGAGGCCGAGGAGCTGCTCCAGCGCCGCTCCGGCGACTCCGACAAGCCGCGCATCCTCGGCGCGTTCAACGAGCCCACCTCGCACTGGCTCTCGTTCTTCATGTTCACGATGTTCACCGACCGCGACGGCAAGTATCAGCTCGCCGCGCTCGCCGAGTCGGGCTTCGATCCCCTCGCGCGCACCTGCCGCTTCATGCTCACGGAAGAGGCGCACCACATGTTCGTCGGCGAGACGGGCGTGCAGCGCGTCGTCAAGCGCGCGTGCGAGCTGATGAAGAGCGGCGACGTCCGCGCGCAGGGCGGCATCGACCTGCCGACGATCCAGAAGTACCTCAACCTCTGGTACTCGCTGTCGCTCGACCTGTTCGGCGGCGAGGTCTCCTCGAACGCGGCCGATGCATTCGCCGCCGGCCTCAAGGGCCGCTACAAGGAAGACCGCTACGACGAGCACAAGCTGATCGGCTCGCACTTCGGCATGGAGGTCCTCGAGGACGGCAAGGTCGTCCACAAGGACATCGCGATGCGCAACGCGCTCAACGAGGTGCTGCGCACCGAGTACATCAAGGACTGCCAGCGCGGCGTCGACCGCTGGAACAAGACGATCCGCGACGAGGGCGTCGACTTCGAGCTGCGCCTGCCCGATCACAAGTTCCACCGCCAGATCGGCATGTGGTCGAATCACCACTTCTCGCCGAGCGGCGAGATGCTCGACGACGCGCAGTGGAACGCCCGCAAGGGCGACTGGCTGCCGAACGCCGACGACGAGGGCTACATCAAGAGCCTGATGCAGCCGGTCTTCGAGCCCGGCAAGATGGCGAGCTGGATCGCGCCGCCCGCGAAGGGCATCAACGCGCTGCCGCCCGAGTTCGAGTACGTGCGCCTGTAGCTTACTGGCCGCCCTCTTCGGGATCTGACTTCGTCGTCGGCTGCGGCGCGGAATCTCCGCCCGCGGCGGGTGCTGGCGCGGCCGACTCGGTTGGCGTCGCGCTGCCGGTATCGGCGGGCGGCGCGGCCGCGGGGGTCTTGGGAGCAGACTTCTTGCCGCACGCGGCAAGGGCGATCAGGAGAACGAGTGCAATGCGCATGGGCGGCATCGTACGACGGAAGTGGTGCGGATTGCCTCACGGGGCGAAATGCCCATGTACACTCGCTGGACCCGGTGCGCGCGGCTGTCCACAACGAGCTCCGGTTGATCGAGGTGCTGGGCGCACTGTCGCTGACGACGGACCTCGCGAACGGCAACCCGATGGGCTCGGCGCTGCGCAGCGCGGCGCTCGCGATCCATCTCGCGCGCGAGCTCGGCGCGACTGTCGAGGAGACGTCGCACGCCTGCTACGCCGCGCTGATGCGTCACATCGGGTGCACGGCGTACTCGCACGAGGAGTCGACGGTGTTCGGCGACGAGCTCGAGGCGCGCCGGCTCTACTCGCCGATCGACGGCAAGAGTCGTGGTGCGCTCGTGCGCGCGACGCTGACGAAGCTCGGGCGCGGGCAGGGCACGCGGGGGCGCGCGCGTGCAGTCGCGAAGACGCTCGGCGCGGGAACGAAGCTGCGCGCTCACATGATCGCGGCGCGCTGCGAGGTCGCCGTCCACCTCGCGTCGCGGATCCACCTCTGCGACGAGGTCGCGGGCGCGCTCGCGCAGATGTACGAGCGCTGGGATGGCACGGGGATGACGGCGGGGACGAGCGGCGAAGCGATCACCCTCGCCGCGCGCATCACGCACGTCACGACCGAGGTCGAGCTGCACGGCCGCATCTACGGTGCGAGCGCGGCGGTCGCGATGGTCCGCAAGCGTGCGGGCACTCACTTCGATCCGCGCGTCGCGGCGGCGTTCGTGCGCATCGCCGACGAGGTCTTGCCGGCGCTTCACGAGGATTCGTCGTGGAACGTCGTGCTCGCGGCGGAGTCGTCGCCGACGAACCCGCCCGTGGCGCTCGACGACATCATCGAGGCGTTTGCGGACTACGTCGACCTCAAGTCGGTCTACACGCTCGGGCACTCCTCGGGCGTCGCGGCCCTCGCCGAGGCGGCGGGCGCGTGCAGTGGCCTCGACGCGAACGAGCGCGTGTTGCTTCGCCGCGCGGCGCTGCTGCACGACCTCGGGCGTGCCGGCGTGCCGAGCTCGATCTGGGAGCGCAAGGCCGCGCTGACGTTTGCGGAGTGGGAGCAGGTCCGGCTGCACGCCTACTTCACGGATCGGATCCTTCGCCGGTCGCCGCTGCTCGGCGCGCTCGCGCCGGTCGCGGCCGCGCACCACGAGCGCATGGATGGCTCGGGATATCCGCGCAACGTGCCGGCGACACTGATCACGAAGCCCGCGCGGCTGCTCGCCGCGGCCGACGTCTATCACGCGCTCACGGAGACGCGGCCGCACCGGCCCGCCTTCGCGCCGGATGCAGCGGCCGCCGAGCTGCTCGCGCAGGTCAGCGCGGGCAAGCTGTGTCGCGATGCCGCGTCGGCCGTGCTCGAAGCGGCGGGGCATGCGCGTCCGCGCGTCGTCACGACGCGACCGGCGGGCCTCACGGACCGCGAGGTCGAGGTCCTGCGTCTCGTCGCGCGCGGCCAATCGAACAAGCAGATCGCAGCGGCGCTGGGCATCTCGGCCCGCACCGCGCAGCATCACGTCATTCACATCTACGCGAAGATCGGCGTCTCCAGCCGGGCCGCCGCGGCGCTGTTTGCCGTCGAGCACCGGATCCTCGACGAGGACCCGGCATAGGCCATTTGGCCGATGCGAGCGTCGCGGCGTTCCACGTAGCCTGCGATCGTGCACGCAACCCTCATTCGTACTTCGTTGCTCGGCCTCGTGCTCGCCGCCTGTGGGAGCGTCAACACCGTGTCGAAGGATGCGTCCGCCGGCGCGGACTCCGCCTCCGGCGATGCGACGCACGACGCCGCGGCCGACGCGGCCCCGACCGCGCGCTGCAACCCGACGGCGCCGTTCGGCGCGGGGCACGCCGTCACCGAGCTCAACACGACGTCGCAGGAGAACTCCGTCTCGCTGTCGAGCGACGAGCTGACCGCGTATCTGTCCTCGAATCGCCCGGGCGGTGCCGGCGGCTACGACATCTACGTGGCGACCCGCGCCTCGAGGACCGCGCCGTTCTCGACGCCGCAGCTGCTTCCGGGCGTCAACACGACCATGGACGAGAGTCATCCGGTGGTGACGCCGAACGGACTCGCGATCTACGCGTCCCAGGTGCAGACGGACTACAAGATCACGCGCGCGGTGCGTTCATCGACAGCGGAGCCGTTCGGCAGGTTGAGCCTCGTGACAGATCTCGATTCGCCCGACGCGAGCGTCTACGACTCCGACGTCTCGTTCGCGGCGAACGGCAACGCGTACTTCTCGTCGATGCGCACCGGGACCCCGGACCTCTACATCGCGACGCCCAACGGTAACAGCGGCGCCTTCTTCCCGCCGACCGTGGTCAACGGCGTGGACCTCGAGACGAGCTTCTTCGAAGGCTGCGCCGTGATCAGCCCCGACGAGAAGACGCTGGTGTTCTGCTCGAACCGCCCCGGTGGCGTTGGTGGCTTTGACCTCTACATGACCGTCCGCGCCTCGGCGACCGCGGCGTTTCCCGCGATCACACCGCTGGCGGCGCTGAACACCGCCGAGCACGACCAGGCGAGCTGGCTCTCCGCCGACGGCTGCGTGCTGTACTACGTGTCCGGAACGAACAACTCGGACATCTACGTCACGACGCGCGGGATGTAGCTCAGGTCTTCTTCTTGAGCAGGTCGCCGAACGTGCCGAGCTTCTGCGGCGCCCGTGGCGCCGCCTCGCGGATCTCCTCGGGGCTCGCGTCCTTGCTGCCCGCCAGCGACAGCGAGAGCCGGCGCTTCTCGGGATCGATCGCGAGCACGCTCGCCTCGACCTGCTGCCCGATGCTGACGACTTCCTTCGGATGGTTGATCCGACGCCCCGCGCCGAGCTCGCTGATGTGCACGAGCCCCTCGACGCCCGGCGCGATCTCGACGAACGCTCCGAACGGCTGCAGCCGCGTCACGGTGCCCTTCACGCGCGATCCTTCGTGCAGGCTGGCCGTCGTGTCGTTCCATGGATCGTTCGCGAGCGCCTTGAGGCTCAGCGAGATCCGGTCGCCCTTCTCGCCGGGCTCGACCTTGAGGATCGCGACATCGAGCTCCTGCCCGAGCGACAGCACGTCCTCCGGCTTCTCGACGCGCTGGAACCCGAGCTCGCTGACATGCAGCATGCCCTCGACGCCGCCGAGATCCACGAACGCACCGAACGGCTTGAACCCGACGACCTTGCCGCGGATCACCGCGCCCGGCACGAGGTTCTTGCGCGTCTCGACCGCGCGCTTCTCCTTCTCCTCGTCGAGCAGCGCGCGCCGCGACAGCACGAGGTTACGGCCCTCATAGCGCGTCACGCGAAACGTCAGCCGCTGGCCGACGAACACGCTGAGATCCTCGACGAACCGATTGTCGACCTGCGACGCCGGACAGAACCCGCGCACGCCCGCGACGTCGACGCTCACGCCGCCTTTGACGACCTCCGTCACGAGGCCCTCGACGGGAATCCCGAGCTCTTGCGCCTGCGCCAGCTCCGCGCGCGCCTCGGGGCCACGCCCGAGCTTCGTGCGCAGCGTCAGCACTCCGCCCGCATCCGCCGTCACGCGCGCCTCGATCTCGTCGCCGATCTTGACGAGTAGCTTGCCTTCCTTGTCGGTGACCTGCTCGCGATCGAGCTGTCCCTCGGCCTTGCCACCGACATCGACGAACACCGCCTCTTTCCCCACGGTGATCACCTTGCCGCGCACGACATCGCCGATCTTCGGCCGCTTCGTCTTCGGCTTGTCTTTCTCGCTCGCCGCGAACATGGCGGCGAAATCATCATCGTCGTTGCTCATGACCTACTTCTTTGCTGCAGGAACCATCAGGATACGCCCGGCCGGCCCGTCCGCCACGAACGCCGTGCCATCTTCCGCGACCACCGCGTTGCGCGCGCCCCGCGACGTCGGCGTCTCGGATACTTGCTTCAGCACGCCGCTCGCCGGCAGCGCCGCGATCACCAGCTTCGCCGCGCGCCCCGCCGCCGCGACCACCACGCGCTTGCCGGGTGCCCAGTCGACGGCATCCAGCCCATCCCCGACGTCCAGCTTCGACACCAGCGCGCCATCCTTCCCCGCATCGAGCACCTCGATCCACGCCGGGCACACGACGAGCAGGTGATTCGCCGCGCCGTCGAACACGAGCCCCTTCGGTCCGTCCTCGCCGCACTTCGGCTCCCAGGTCTTCGTCACCGCGCGCTTCACCACATCGACGACGACCGTCTTGTCCTTGTCCTCGAGGTTCGTGAAGAAGACCTTCCGCTTGTTGTCGACCGCGAACCCCTCGGGCTCGCCGTCGAAGTCGATCGCTCCGACCGCCCTCAGCGCATCGGGCTTCTTCGCGTCGAGGACGACGACCTTCTTGTCGCGCGGCGTGGTCACCCATACTTCTTTCGTCGCGGCGACCCACTGCAACCCATCGGGCGAGCCGTCGAGCGTCACGCAACCCTTCTTCGCGAGCGACGTCGCATCGACCGCACACACGGTCGAGTCGGCGCGATTGCCGATGAACACGACCCCATCCCCCACCGTCGCCGCGCTCGGCCCGACGAGCCGCTTCTGCCCGCGCCGCTCGACCTCCTTCGTCGGCCAGCCCTCGCTCGGCGCGAGCGCACCGGTCTTCGCGTCGATCACGTCGACGCGTCCCGTACCGCCGGCGGGCACCCACACGCGATGGTGCTTGCTGTCGTAGGCGAGGTAGTCGAGGAACACGCCGCCCTCCGCGCCCGGCAGCGCGATCGCCTTCACGCCTGCTGCGAGCGGTGCCGCCGGCTCGGCCGCCGCCTGCGACGCCGCCGCCGCCGACCCCGAGCCCGCCTGGTTCGCACCGGCGAGCCCCGCCGTCGTCGAGACGTCCGCGCGCGGTCCGGTCAGCGACGCGGGCGGCGGCGCGGCCGGCGGTGCGGGCGGCGTCACGGCCGGCGGTGCGGGCGGCGGCGTCACGGTCGCCGCGGGCGCAGCCGCTGCCGCGGGCGGCGCCGTCGACGCGACGGGCGTCGTATCGACAGGACGGGTCGACGATCCGCACGCAGCGACCGCGCACCCGAACGCGGAGATCGACAGCCCCCACACGGAGATCGTCAGCGCGAGCGCGAGGAGGCGATGCATTCGCGGAGGCTACTCGCGCCGCCGCGCGCTGCCAACGTGCAGGACGCCTCGTTTGCGGCACGGGCCCCCTCCACGGCAGAGCCTCCCCTTCGGATTCGGTACGAACAACCGTCCGAGCCGCCGTTCGAACGAAGAACGAAACCGCCACGCGCGAACGGCGGTGCGAACGAACGAGCGCGCGAACGGCGGTGCGAACGAACGAGCGCGTGAACGGCGGTGCGAACGAACGAGCGCGTGAACGGCCGTGCGAAAGAGCGTTCGGCCGCTCAGTTGGCGTGCGCGCGATTCGCGGGCTTCGCGTCGAGCTTGCCGACGTCGACCGCCGCGTACGGCTTGTCGGCGGTCGCATCGGCCGGCTTGGCCGCGGGCTTCGCATCGCCGGTCAGCCCGAGCGCCTTCGGGGTCAGGAATCCGACCTTGCGCATCGCCCAGTCCCAGACGCGCGTCGGCAGCACCGTCTGCATGAACAGCGCGAGGTTCGTGCTCCACGGCGCGACGTAGCGCGCCGCCGGGCGCCGCGCGTTCACCGCCTTCGCGATCGCCTTCGCGATCACGATCGGGTTCGACGCGAACCGGTCCGCCGTCTTGCTCATCTGCTCGTACTTCGCCATCGCCGGCGCGTATGCCGTGCGGCTGAAGCGATCCATGCCCGACACCGCGGTCGCCTCGAAGTTCGTGCGGATCACACCGGGCTCGATCATCGACACAGCGATGCCGAACGGGCGCAGCTCGTAGCGCATCGCATCCGAGAGTGACTCGACCGCGTACTTGGTCGAGTTGTAGACGCCGAAGTACGGCAGCGTCAGGCGCCCGCCCACGCTCGACACGTTGATCACGCGTCCCGCGCGCCGCTCGATCATCTTCGGCAGGAACGCGCGCGTGACGTTCATCAGCCCGAACACGTTCGTCTCGTACTGGCGCCGCATCTCCGCGTCGTCGATCTCCGACGTCGGCCCGAGAACACCGAAGCCCGCGTTGTTGACGAGCACGTCGAGACCGCGCCCGCCCGTGAGCTTGTCGACCTCGGCGACCGCCGAGGCGATCGACGCCGCGGACGTCACATCGAGCAATAGCGTGTCGAGCCGGGCGACGGCGCCGCCGCGTTGGGCCGGGTTCGCCGCCGCCGCGGTCGCCGCGACGTGCTCCTGCGCGAGCTTCGCGAGCTCCGCCGGCTTGCGGCCGGTCGCGATGACATGGTGGCCCTGCGCCGCGAGATGGAGGGCGGTGGTGCGGCCGATACCGGCAGTGGCTCCCGTGATGAGGACGATCTTCGACATGGTCAGGCTCCTTCGAGGTCAGATGGAATGAACATTCATTCCGCGAGAACGACTGAAAAAACGGGGCGCTGGCCCCGCAACGGCACGAATTCGAGTCGACGAGCCCGGCGGCGCGAGCTCACCGGACGCGGGCGACGCGGCGAGGTTCCGCGCTAGGCGCGAATCGCCTCCCACATGCAGCGCTCGGCGAACAGCCAGTCGGCGTCCTCGAGCTTGGTGTTCCATTCCATGCAGCCGCGGATCACGCCGATGAAGCCACCCATCACCATCCCCATCAGCAGCTTCGGATCGCCGGCCTTGAGCTCGTGGCGCGTCTGCGCGGCGACGATCACGCCGCTGAACAGCGCGAGCATGCGCTGCTCGAGCGCGCGGCTCTCGGCATCGAGGTACGCCGCGTGGTGGTGCAGCTCGAGGAAGACGAATGACTGCGGATGGTCGACGGCGAACTCCGCCATGTGCATCCACAGCCGCTTGAACATCTCGCGTGCCGGCTCGCGCCCAGGCCCGTTCGCATTCACGCGCTCGACGACGTTCTGCGCGAACCGCATCTTCTCGGTCCGGTACAGCTCGTTCACCAGCGCTTCCTTCGACTCGAAGTAGCGATAGATCGTGCCTGCGCCCACGCCGGCGCGCTCGGCGATCTCCGGCACCGCGGTCCCGTAGAAGCCGCGCTCGACGAACAGCGACAGCGCGGCGGCGAGGATCGCCTCGCGCTTGTCGGAGCCCGGCACCGCCTTCTCCGCGGTCGGCACCGCCTTCTCCGCGGTCGGCACCG
>CAYUNM010000007.1:0-47944 GCA_964446175.1 uncultured Kofleriaceae bacterium | reverse complement strand
GTCGGCACCGCCTTCTCCGCGGTCGGCACCGCCTTCTCCGCGGTCGGCACCGCCTCGTCGCGGGCCGTCGACGACGACATGGACCGCTGGCTCGCCCGGGTGGGCGCCGCGTGGGTCTTGCCGGTCGTCGTCATCGCGAGAGAATGAATATTCATTCCGCGGCCAGCTCGCAAGCGCAATTTTACAGATTTCTTACAACCTCCTGTAATCGCTATACCTTTGGCTCGCGCGTTCCTCGACTCGCGCGTTCCTCGACTCGCGCGTTCCTCGATTCGCGCGTTCCTCGGCTCGCGCGTTCCTCGGCTCGCGCGTTCCTCGACTCGCGCGTTCCCTCGACTCGCGCGTTCCCTCGACTCGCGCGTTCCCTCGACTGGCGCGTTCCCTCGACTGGCGCGTTCCCTCGACTGGCGCGTTCCCTCGACTGGCGCGTCCCGTCGCGACGTCGGGCTGGCGCCTAGCGACTCGTCGGCGGCTCTGTCGCCGCGGTCGCGAGCATCGCGGTGCCCACCTGCGGCCGATGCGAGACCACGGGCGTCTCTTCGGTCATCACGGCCCAGAGCGCGAGGTGGTCGGAGACGTCGTGGGCGCGCGCGGTCGCGTAGCGCTGCGTCGTGAAGCCGCGCGTGTAGATGCCGTCGAGCTTCATCCAGAGGTGGTGATGCGTCGGGCCGGAGTGCGCGAGCGGTGTCGTCAGACCGCGGCTGCGCACGAGCTCCTCGAAGCGGTCGTCCTGGGTGCCGGTGGGAATCGGGATGACGTGTGCGATCCAGGTGAACGGGCTGGTGTTGAAGTCACCGCCCATGATGATCGGTGTGTGCTGCCGGTTCGCGTGGTCGAGGACTGGCGTCATCTGGGCGCGTCGGTCGTGGACGCCGAGGCGGTTCTCGAGGTGGACGGAGTAGACGGTGACCGGCTGACCGGCGAGCTCGATCGTCGCGGCGAGCGCGACGCGGCGGCCGCCGTTGAAGTGCACGTTGTAGAAGGGAAGCTCGATCACCTGCGCGGACGTGATCGGTGCGCGCGAGACGATCGCGACGCCGTCGTCGCCGTTGCCGTTCGCGTGGCCGGGCGCGTAGACCTCGTAGTACCCGAGCTCGCGCGCGACCGAGCACGCCGCGCTGCAGCCAGTGCCGTCGCGGTGGACCTCCTGGAAGAAGATGAGGTCGGCGTCGCGGAGGGCGGCGTCGGCGACGAGGCCGCGGAGGATCTTGGCGCCGGGCTCCATGTGAAGGTTGAACGTGACGACGCGCAGCTGGCGCGGCAGCTCGGGGGCGCGCGCCGTCGCGGGGAACGTCGTCTCGACGGTGGTGTCCTTCGGAACCCCGTGCATGCACGCGGCAAGCACGAGCGCGATCCCCACGATCATCGTTCGCATGTGCGGAAGACCCAGCATGGCACGCGTGCGTTGTCCGCGTGCCGAGATTCGCCGCCGGCTGCCTGCGAGAAACTCGCGCTCCCCTGCTGCGCGCGGATCAGCGTCGAGCGGTCGCGGTCAACGTCGTGCGGTCGCGGTCAGCGTCGCGCTTCGCGGCGCGCGTGCGCCTTCGACATCGCCCAGCTGCAGATCGGACAGAGCGCCGGGTCGTGGCCGCGCGCGGGGCAGTGCGTGCGGCCGAAGTAGATGATCTGGAGGTGGAGCGTGTTCCAGCGCTCGCGCGGGAATGCAGCCTTGAGGTCGCGCTCGGTCTCCTCGACATTGCGCGCACGAGAGAGCCCCCAGCGCCCGGCGAGGCGATGGATGTGCGTGTCGACCGGGAAGGCCTCGGCGCCGAACGCCTGCGCCATCACGACGCCCGCCGTCTTGTGCCCGACGCCGGCGAGCTTCTCGAGCGCCTCGAAGGTGCTCGGGACCTCGCCGCCGTGCTCGGCGACGAGCGTGCGCGCCATCGCGGCGAGGTTCTTCGCCTTGCCGGGCGCGAGGCCGCAGGTGCGGATGTACGGAAGGATCTGCGCGGCCGTCATCTGCGCCATCACGTGGGCGTTCGGTGCGCGGGCGAAGAGCGCCGGCGTCACGATGTTGACGCGCGCGTCGGTGCACTGCGCGGACAGGATCGTCGCGACGAGCAGCTGGAACGCATCCGTGTGGTCGAGCGGCATCGCCGGCTTCGGGAACAGCTCGTCGAGGATCGCGAGGATGCGCGCGGCCTTTGCCTTGCGCTCGAGGGCGGGCTTCGCGGTGCGTGCGGGCTTCGCGGTGCGTGCGGCCTTCGGGGTGCGGGTGGGCTTCGTGGCGGCAACCATCATGGCGTCTCGGCGGGAGGCGCGCCCCCTCGCGAGAGCTTGTCTAGCAGATCGCGGGCAGAGGCGTCGTTCGGGTTGGCGTAGGTGGCGTCCTTTGCCTTGATCAGCGCGTCGTCGAGCTGGCCGTGGGTCGCGAGCCAGCGTGCCTCGATGACGAACGCGCGTGGGTCGGTCGGGGCGACGCGCTCGGCTTCGCGCAGCGCTGCGAGGCCTTCGTCGGATTTTCCCTGGTTGAGGAGGAGGCGGCCGAGCTGCATGTGGCCGGTTGGCTCGTCGGGGGCGACCGCGATCAGCTCGCGGTAGGCGCGCTCGGAGGCGGCGAGATCGCCGAGGCGTCGCGAGGTGCCGCCCCAGAAGCGGTAGTAGTCGATCGCGACCGTCGATGCGCGGTCGGTCGCGAGCCAGAGCGTGAACGCGGCGGCGTGGGCGAGGGCGATCGCGGTCATGCGGCGCGCGGCGGGCGTGCGGACGAGGGAGATGGCGGTGCCTGCGATCGTCGCGACGAGCAGCACGATGCCGACGCGGCCGGCGTACTCGAAGCGCGTCAGCATCGCGAACACGAGGGCGATGCCGATGCCGACGAACCAGACGAACCAGCCGAGCGCACCGTCGAACCAGGCGGCGATCACGCGCCAGACGCCGAGCGGGGTCGCGAGCATGCGGACGAGCGCGTCGTACGCGCGATCGGGGATCACGAACAGATAGATCGCGATCATCAGCCATGCGAACAGGCCGATCTCGAGCCCGCTGAACAGGATGCCGACGTGGAAGAGGATCCCGAGCGGCGCGATGAACGCGGCGAAGCGCGGCTGCCAGACGAACGCGGCGAGGGACAGCTCGACGAGGATCACGAGCTTGGACGCGAACGGTACGCCGACCGTCGCGTCGATCATGTGGCGCATCGGCCCGATGATCTGGGTCGCGAGCGCGGTGCCGTTTGTCCACGCGCCGTTCATCTTCGAGACGGCGGCCCACAGGTACATGATGCCGAGCTCGACGAGGATCAGGCGGAGCGCCCAGCTACGCACGCGAGGCGCGCCGTCGGGAGGGCGCTGCCACGGGACGAAGCACGCGACGAGCAAGATCATCGAGATGAGGTAGTGGTGCTGGTAGCTGTCGAGCTGGCTGCCGAAGTAGAGCCAGGCGTAGGTCACGGCGGCGGCGGGGATCACCCAGCGCGTCGCGACGCCGAACGCGGCGAGCGTGAACAGCCACGCGTTGACGAGCTCCGCGACGCCGTAGGACGTGCGCGATGGTCCGAGCGCATCGAGCAGCGGAAGCTGGGCGACGTTGAAGCCGCCCGCGCCGTAACGGGGCGCGTGACGGATCTGGAGGAGCGCGTCGAGCGCGAGCATGCCGAACAGGACGACACGGCCGATCGCGAGCTTGGCCCACGCGACCTCGAAGCCGAACCAGAACGTCGGCGCCTCGGCGGGTGGGAGCTTCACCGGGCGCAGGTTGTGGGTCGCCTTGTCTGGCTTGTCGGTGCGCGCGGGCTTGTCGGCGGGCGCGGGCTTGCCGGCGGGCGCGGGCTTGCCGGCGGACGGCTTCGCGGGGCGACGCGTGCGCTTCTTCGCCATCAGAGCGTCGGGGCGCGGCACATGTCGTGGCCGCCGTAGGTGTGCGGTTCGCGATCGAGGTACGTGCAGTCGAGCGTGACCTCGACGGGCGTGCCGGGATGATCGTGGCAGAGCTTGGCGGCCATCGCCTCGATGACGACGAAGCGGCCGCGCTCGGCGATCTCGATCCATGCCTCGTGGAAGGTGCTCGGCAGCGCGAGTGGGGCGCCGCCGATGGTGAAGCGGGGCGTGCACTTCGCCATGCGCATCGGCGAGAACATGCGCCAGGCGAAGCGTTCGTCGTGGGGGTCGCGGCGGCCGATGTAATAGAAGAGCGGCAGCAGGAGCTGGACGAGCAGGAATGCGGCGATGAAGCGACCGCGCCAGGTCGAGAGCAGCGCAGTCAGCGAGGCCATCACAGCGGGAGCGCGGCCTGGGACGCCGCGAGGGCCGGGCGCGGCGGTGGGTGGTAGGTGAGATCGGCGTCGACGTGGGCGCCGGGCGGGATCGCGGCACGCATGACGAGCTCGCCCGCTTCGAGCGAGGCGACGGGCTGGCCGTCGAGGTAGAGGACGGCGTTGCCGAGGATCGCGGGCACGCGCGGCCCCGGCGAGAGCACGCCGACGAGGTTGAGCGGGTCGGTCGCGGCGACGCGGCAGACCTCGGGGTTCGGCGAGGCGTTGCGGACCGCGCGCAGCTCGTCGAGCGCTTCGGGCAGCGCGAACTGCTCGCCGACGAAGCCGGTGACGAAGCGACCTCCGCGGATCTCGCCGCGCGCCTCGAGACGGCGGAGCGCGACGAGCAGCTCGCGCCACGGCGGCAGTCCGGCTTCGCGCGCGAGCAGATCGCGGAACACGACGCCGTAGCGAAGCAGGAGCTGGCGCGCGGAGGCCTCGGCGTCGGGCGCGGCGCCGAGCGCGGGCAGGAGAGACCAGCGGCCGGCGGCGGTGGGCAGCGAGCGCAGCGCGTGGCCCGGGCGCTCGCGATCGCGCGTGCGTGCGCGACGGATCGCGTCCTGCCACTTGCGGACGGTCGGCGGTGGCGTGGCGCGATCGAAGTGCGACTTGACCTCGCCGCGGCGGCGATCGACGAGCACGCGCAGCGAGGCGAAGCCATCGGCGGTCGCGAGGCCGGCGGCGACCAGCTCCCAGAGCGCGTCCTCGACGGCGTCGGGCGCGCAGTCCATCGCGGTGACGAGGTCGGCGAGGAACGACGCGCCGGCGGTCGCGAGGTGATCGCGGACGCGCGTCGCGAGCGGCGAGAGCGACGGTGGGTCGGGCGATTGCGACGACGCGGCGGCGGCGCGCAGCCAGGCCGCATCGCGGCGGAGCATCAGGGCGAGCGGCGCGGAGCGAGACGGTGCGTTGCGGCGCTGCGGGGTGGCGGGGAAGGCGGCGTCGATCGCGGTCGACGCGACGAGGAACGCGGGCAGCTCGAACGACGCGGCGAGCGCGGATGTGATCGCGAGCGCGATCTGGTTGCGCGTGATGCCGGCACCGTTCGGGGCCGCGATGCCGGCGGTGTTCGCGATGACGGTCTCGATCAGCGCGGTGACCGCGGCGTCCTTGAGCGTGGCGTCGCCCTTCGCGAGCGCGTCGGTGAGTGCGGCGCGGCGGGCGGCGGTCTGCGCGGGCGTCTCGACGTGGGCGCGCTTCGCGGGTGCGGGACGGCGCGCGGCGGTGGGATCGTGACGCACGCGCTTCGACGCGATCGACGGGAGGAGCGGTGCCTGGCCGCGCATCGCGAGCGCGGCGGGCGCGCGGGGCGCGAGCACGGCGAGCGCGGCCTGCTCGCCGGCGATCACGGCGGGGCGCAGCTCGGGCGGGAGCTGATCGAGATCGCCCGGCGCGCTCGCGACGTGGGTGAGCGCGGCGAGCAACTCGGTCTGTTGCTCGGGGGCGAGCGGCTCCTCGAGCGCCTCGAGCTTGCGCGGCGAGAGGCGGCACCACACGAGGTGGCCGGCGAGACACATCTGATCGAGCCAGCTCGGATCGTAGCCGTGCAGGCGCGACGGCAAGAGCTCGCGCTCCCACGCGCCAGCCGCGGTCTCGAAGCCTTGCAGCTGCTCGATCACGCGCACGAGACCGTCGGCGCCGATCGCCTGGCTGTGACGCGCGACGCGCTGCCAGCGCAGCAGGAAGCGCATCAGCGCGGCGGCGCTCACTGGCTCGATCTCGCGGCGCAGCCTCGCGAGCGTGAGGCGATGGATGCGCGCGAGCACGCGGCGGTTGCACCACTCGACGTCGGCGAGGCCTTCGTCGGCCGCGGCGAGCGCCTCGCGCACGGTGCGAGGCGTGAACGCGCCGCCGCTGGTGCGACCCGAGGGAAGCTCCGAAGGAGCGCTCCCCGAGTGGTCCTCGCTCCGCCGGCCGGCGAAGCCGGCGCGCGCTGCAGGCGCGCCGTGGCCAGAGGCCACGGGCGGAGTGAAGGTGCCGCGCAGGATCGCGCCGTCGCCTTCGAGGGCGAGCAGCGCCGCGAGCACGTCGGCGAGCGGGAGGCCGAGCTCGCCGGCGAGCGCGCGCGTCGAGACGGGGCCGCGATGGTCGAGGTGCGCGCTGACGATGCGCAGCATGGCCTCCTCGCGCGCCGGCTTCGCGGCCCACGCGGGCGTGGCGATCGCGGGCTGCGCCTCGACGAGCTCGCCGAGGACGGCGCGCGCGGCGCCGAGGCGATCGGTCGCGACCCACGCCGCGTGCACGACGCCGTCGTGCTCCCAGCGCAGGCGCGCGGCGCGGCCCGACGAGGCGAGCGCGTCGAACCAGTCGCGCGATCCAGGCGACAGCGACTCGCCGAGCGCCTCCGGGACGAGCCAGAGTGCGAGGAGCGCGTCGTGCAGCTCGTCGGCGTCGCGCACGATCGGCGCGACTTCCTCGGCGGCGGCCGCGATCGCGGCGTCGTCGAGCTGGCCGCTCGCTTCGACGGTCTCGGCCGGGAGGCCGCGGCGCAGCTGCACGGCGCGCGCGCGGCGCTCCTCGAGGGGCGCGTCGTCGAGGAATGCGTACGGGTTCGCGTTGATCAGCTCGTGCGAAAGCGGGCTCGGCTCGACGGTGTCGCGCGCGAGCACCTGGATCTCGCCGCGCTCGAGCTGCTGGAGCAGCTCGGTGAGCCCCTCGATGTCCATCGCCTCGACGAGGCAATCGCGCACGGTCTCGAACACGAGCGGATGATCGGGCACCTCGCGCGGCCCGACGATGTTCTCGCCGCACGCGACCGCCTGGGGGAACACCACGCTCAGCGTATCGGCCGCGCGCATCTTCACGAGGTGCGGCGGGACGCGCTTGCCGGCGCGGCGACGCAGCACGGTCAACGCGCGCGTGACGTTCCATCGCCAGCGGATCTCGAACATCGGACGATCGAGCAACGCCTGGATCAGCGTCTCGCGCGCCTGGTGCGACGGCACGAAGCCGAACACGGTGTCGAGCGGGAACGAGTGCGGCTGGCCGAGCGAGATGACGATGCCGTCGTCGGTCGCGGCCGCCTGCAGCTCGAAGTCGAACGACACGCAGAACTTCTTGCGCAGCGCGAGCCCCCACGCGCGGTTGATGCGGCCGCCGAGCGGCGAGTGCAGCACGAGCTGCATGCCGCCGCCCTCGTCGAAGAAGCGCTCGGCGACGATGAGATTTCTCCGCGGCAGTGCCCCGAGAGCCGCGCGCGACGCGCCGAGGTACGCGACCGCCTGCTGGGCCGCGCGCAGCGGCATCTGACACTCGGCGGCGAGCCACGCGGCGAGCGAGTCGGGATCCTCGGAACCGAGCCGCGCGTCGAGCTCGGCGCGCAGGTCGCTGACCTCGTCGGATAGTTCGCGCGTGCGCGCGGGAGCCTCGCCGAACCAGAACGGGATCGTCGGCGGCTGGCCGCGCGCGTCCTCGACGATCACGCGTCCCATCTCGATGCGCTTGATGCGCCACGAGGTGTTGCCGAGCTGGAAGATGTCGCCGGCGCTCGAGTCGATCGCGAAGTCCTCGTCGACGGAGCCGACCGGCGTCTCCTCCGGGAACTGCACGACGGTGTAGTTGTTGTTGTCGGGGATCGCGCCGCCCGAGGTGACCGCCGCGAGCCGCGCCCCGCGCCGCGCCCGCACGACCCCGCCGACGCGATCGCGATGCAGGTACGCCCCGGCGCGCCCGCGCCGGTCCGAGACGCCCTCCGACAGCATCGTCATCAGCTGCTCGACGCGCGCATCCTCGAGCGCCGCGTACGGCGTCGCTCCGCGCATCATCGCGACGAGCTCCTCCTCGGGAATCTCCTCGGCCGCCGCCGCCGCGACGATCTGCTGCGCGAGGATATCGAGCGGCGCATCGCGCAGCTGGATCTGATCGAGGTTGCCGCGCTTGACGCCGCGCACGAGCGCCGCGCACTCGATCAGCTGA
Source organism: uncultured Kofleriaceae bacterium (assembly GCA_964446175.1). Taxonomy (GTDB): domain Bacteria; phylum Myxococcota_A; class Polyangia; order Haliangiales; family Haliangiaceae; genus JABFXX01. The sequence goes on along the minus strand of CAYUNM010000007.1, from coordinate 39,774 downwards.
TCGCGCGTCAATGCGAACAGCCGGCCCTTCGGCGTGCCGCCGAGGTGGTGGCCCGAGCGGCCGACGCGCTGGAGCAGCGTCGCGATCGAGCGCGGCGAACCGACCTGCACGACGAGATCGACGGCACCGACATCGATGCCGAGCTCCAGGCTCGCCGTCGCGACCGCGCACTTCACGAGGCCGTGCTTCAGCTTCTGCTCGGCGTTGAGGCGCAGCTCGCGCGACATCGAGCCGTGGTGCGCGACCACGTGCTCCTCACCGAGGCGCGACTCGAGCGCCGCCGCGACGCGCTCGACGAGCCGCCGCGTGTTGACGAACACGATCGTCGAGCGGTGCTGCGTGACGAGCGCCGCGATGCGGTCGTACACGCGCTCGAGCTGCTCGAGCGACGCGACCGCCGCCAGCTCGTCGTCGGTGATCTCGATCTCGAGATCGATCTCGCGCCGGTGACCCGCATCGACGATGTGCGGCATCGGCCGCCGCATCCCGACGAGGAGCTTGGCGATGCGCTCGATCGGGCGCTGCGTCGCGGAGAGGCCCACGCGCACGGGGCGCCGCCCCGTCGTCTGCAGCACGAGCCGATCGAGCCGCTCGAGTGACAGCGCGAGGTGCGCGCCGCGCTTGTCGCCCGCGATCGCGTGGATCTCGTCGATGATCACCGTGCGCAGCTGCCCGAGCGCGGCGCGACCGCTGACCGTCGTCAGCAGGATGAACAGCGACTCCGGCGTCGTGACGAGGATGTGCGGCGGCTTGCGCGCCATCTTCGCGCGCTCGGCATCGGGCGTGTCGCCGGTGCGCGTCGCGATGCGGATCTCGGGAAACTCCACGCCCTCGGCCGCCGCGCGCGCCCGCAGCTCGCCGAGCGGCGCCTCGAGGTTGCGGTGCACGTCGTTCGATAGCGCCTTGAGCGGCGAGACGTAGAGGATCGCCGTGTGGTCGGGCAGGGGCTCCTCGAGCCCGCGCCGCACGAGGTCATCGAGGCACGACAGGAACGCCGCGAGCGTCTTGCCGCTGCCGGTCGGCGCCGCGATGAGCACGTCTTCGCCCGCGGCAATACGCGGCCAGCCCTCGCGTTGCGGGGCCGTCGGTTCGCCAAAGCGATCGCGGAACCATCCGGCGACCAGCGGATGAAACATGCGGCCTGTCAGACTACCGCAGCTCCGACGGAAAATGCGCCGCCGGGATCACTTCGGGTCCTCGCTCCGCTCGGCCCGTAGTGCAAGCCCACCCACCCCCAACCCCCCGCGCTTGCGCGCTCTCCTCACTCCATCATGCAGCCGACCGCACAGCCCGTGCGACCTGCATGCGCGCATACCTCCGCGGGGGCGAGGACTGCGGCGAACAGCCGCACGTTATCGATGCCGCCCGTCAGGCCAACGCCGATGCCGAGCGCGTTGGTGCCCCTCGTCGGCTTGGCGCCGTCGGAGCAAGCGACCGCGTCGCCGTTGATGTACAGCGTGAGGTGCATGTCGTTGTTCGTGCACGCGACATGGACCCACTGGTTCGCGTACGTGGTCGCGGGGGTGCTCGCGACCTTGTCGCCGATCGCACACACGATGTTGCCGCCGCCGACGCCGATGCCGTAGTGCTGCGAGTCGAGCAGCGCCCAGCTCGTCGTGTAGATGTTGTCGGGCTTGATCCACGCCTCGAGCGAGACCTGCGGCACGGCGAAGTCGGGCGTCGCGGCGATCGTCGCGGTCGACGAGCTGCCGAACATCGCGGCCTGCTCGCCGGCGCGCGTCATCGGTACGAGATTCGCTGTGGTCGCGTCGTGCTGGAAGCTCGAGCCGTCCTTGACGGTGGGCGCGAGCGCCGGATCCTCGAAGTCGAGGCACAGGCGCAGCGACGTGCTGCTGATGTGGCAGCCGACGAACAGGCTCGTGCCGCCGTCGGGGCCGCCCGTGAGGGTGCCACCTGCGTCGGGCGCGCCGGGATCACCGGCCTTCGCCGAGAACGAGCAAGCCCCGAGCAGGACGAGAGCCGCGACGCGCATCGGTGCCCGGTAGTGCAAGCGCCGCGCCCGCGCTAACCACGCGTCCCGACGAGGTCTCCGCTGCCGCTGGGCGGCGACCGTCCTCACCCAAGTGAGGACCGGAGCAACCCGTAGTGGAAGTCGATCTGCTCGTCGGAGTAACGATAGTCACGGCCGACCGGGCACGCATCGCGCAGGGCGAGCCAGCTTCGCCAGTCCTTCGAGCTGAGGTTCGCGAGCGCGCGGCGACACGGCTCGCCGCAGGTGCAGCTCGTCACCGGCGCGGCGGGCGGCGGCGGCTCGCCGGGCATCACGATCGCGGCGCGCAGCGCGAACCACGGTCCGTAGACGGGATGGATCACGAAGCGCGTCTGGGACATCGAGCCGAGCCCCGACTCGACGGCGATGCGCTGCAGCGGCGGATATGGCTGGCGATGGCCGTAGAACACGCGCGCGTCGGGCGGCAGCAGCGGATCGATCAGCGACTCGACGAAGCGATCGAACGGATCGGGGCCGGACGGGCGATTCGCGAGGAAGCGCGGCCACAGCGCGCGCGTGTTGCCGACGAGCAGGCCCGCGCGGCGCGTGTCGTCGATCAGCGCGCCGTCGAACGGCTGCACGATATCGAAGCCTGCCGCCGCGAGCGTATGATGCATGCGTGGCTCGGTTGTACCAGGAGCGCATCGCGCGCGACTCCCCGCAGCAGTGGTTGCTCCTGACGCACGGGATCTACGGCGCCGGCAGCAACTGGCGCGGCATCGCGCGCAAGCTCGTCGAGCGGCGGCCGGAGTGGGGCGTGCTCCTCGTCGATCTGCGCCAGCACGGCCGGAGCGAGCCCGGCGAGCCGCCGCACACGATCGACGCGTGCGCCGACGACATCGCCGCCATCCTCGATCCGTCGATCCGCGCGATCGCGGGGCACAGCTTCGGCGGCAAGGTCGTGCTCGCCGCGCGCGCGAAGGCGCCGCGGACGCTGGCGCAGACGTGGATGCTCGACTCGTCGCCGTCGCCGAATCCGCGTGCGGCGCAGGATCCGGCAAACAGCGTCGCGCGCGTGCTGTCGCTGATGGAGCGGCTGCCGGAGACGTGGGCGAAGCGCGACGACTTCGTCAACGCCGTGCTCGCCGACGGTCACGACCAGGGCCTCGCGCAGTGGCTCGCGATGAACGTCGTCCCCGACGCGAGCGGCACGCTGCGCAACCGCCTCGACCTCGCCGCGATCCGCGCGATGCTCGACAGCTACTACGCGACGGATCTGTGGTCGGTCGCGCTCGATCCGGCACTGCCGGGCACGCTCGAGGTCGTGATCGCGGAGCGCTCGCCGACGATCGATGCCGCCGCGCGTGCACGATTCGCGCACGCACCGCCGCACGTGCACGTCCATCTCATCCACGCGGGGCACTGGCTTCACATCGAGGCGCCCGCCACCGTGGTGGAGCTACTTGACCGCGGGCTGTCAACGTCGTTGGCGTAGGACACGCGTGTTGTCGCGCGCTTAGCGCGTGACGGAACTGGCCTGGTTCGCGCACTAACGGCAGTCCCCGTGTCTGCCTCCGGCGTCCTCGGCGTGCGTGCAACCCGGTCGGGTCGCGGGTGTCGCGCGATCATGCGGATCGCGATCGCGCCGCTCCTCTTCTCGGCGGCGAGTGCGGCCGCGGATCCCGCGTGGCAAGCACCGGCAAGCTGCCCGGATGCGGCGAACGTCCGCGAGCGCATCGAGGCGCGCCTCGGTCGCACGCTCGACGATGCCGACGACGTCGCGATCGAGGTCGCGCGCTCGGGCAAGCGCTACGTCGCGCACGTCGACCTCGGCGCGATGACCGTCGCGAACGACGTCCGCACCGTCTCGAGCGCACGCTGCGACGAGCTCGCCGATGCGGTCGCCGTGATCGTCGCGCGCGCCGCCGGTGAACGCCGCCTGCACAGCGAGAAGCACATCGCGCCGCGGCCGGCGATCGCCTCGCTCGTCATGCGCGATGCCGACGACACCGCGCCCGCTGTCGTCGCGGCCGTCGAGCCACCTGCGCCGCGCGTGTGGTCGCTCGACGTCCGCCTCTCCGGCGTCAGCGGCATCGGCGTCATCCCCAAGGTCGGCCTCGGCGGCGAGCTCGCACTCACGCTGCGTCGCAAGACCGCGCTCGCCGAGCTCGCGGAGACGCGCTGGGTGATGTCGGCGGCGCAGATCCACACCGGCGCCCCGGCGCGCGTCGACGTCGGCCTCCAGGCGACCGCGCTTCGCCTCGGCTGGCGCTCGCCGGTGATGCCGCTGCGCGCGTGGGCCTCCGTCGAGGCCGGCTCGATGTACGGCACGGGCGTCCAGCTCGACAACGCGCAGCTCGGCTCGGGCCGCTGGCTCGCGGCCGGCAGCGGCTTCGGCGTCGCCTGGCCGATCAACAAGTGGGTCCGCCTCGTCGGCACGACGGAGATCATGATCGCGATCGAGCGCGTCAAGTTCAGCCTCGGCGACGGCATGACCGTCTACGCGCCCTCCGCCGCCTCCGCGCGCGCGACCTGCGGCCTGGAGATCGGCCTGCCATGAAGTGGTTTTTTCGTGACGGATCCGCCGCCGTCCCCGCACCTACGCCTCGAATGCCCGCCGTCGCACACGCGCTGGTTCGCGAGGTCGCCGTGCCGACGTTCGACGAGATCTACGCGGCCCACTTCGCGTTTGTCTGGCGCATCCTGCGCACGTTCGGCGTCGCCGAGGCCGCGCTCGAGGACGCCGTGCAGGACGTGTTCGTCGTCGTGCACCGCCGCCTTCCCGAGTTCGAAGGCCGCGCGCAGGTCACGACCTGGCTGTTCGCGATCGCACGCCGCGTCGCCGGCAGCTACCGCCGCAAGCGCACGACCGAGGAGCTCGCCGACGAGCCCGCCGGCACCTCCGACACGTTCGCCGACTTCTCGCGCGCCGAGGCGACCGCCACCGTCCTCGCGATCCTCGACACGATCGACGAGGACAAGCGCATCGTCTTCGCGCTCGTCGAGCTCGAGCAGCTCTCGGTCCCCGAGGTCGCCAAGCTCCTCGAGCTCAACCTCAACACCGCCTACTCGCGCCTCCGGCTCGCGCGCCAGGCGTTCGAGGCCGCCGTCAAAGCCCGCCTCGCGAGAAAGGCCGTGCCATGACCCCGACCGCACGCGCGCTGATCGCCGCCGCCCGCGCCGGCCTCGACCCGGACGCCGCCGCCGCCACACGCATCCGCGCCAAGCTCGACGCGCGCCTCGCCGCGCCCGCCGCCACCGGCCTCTCGCTCAAGCTGCTCGCGACGCTCGGCGTCGCCGGCGGCATCGCGACGTTCGCCGCGCTCTCGGTCCCCGCCGCGCGGCCGACCGCGGTGCCGGCGCCGATCCTCGTCGAGGCCGCGCCCGCGGAGATGCCGGTGCACGTCGTCGCCGCGAGCCCCGAATCGGCAGCGCCGCCGGCCGTGCACCACGCGGCGCGCGTCTCGGAGGTCAGCCTCGCGCGCGAGGTCGAGCTGATCGATCGCGCGATGACCTCCCTGCGCGCCGGCCACCCGACCGACGCCCTCGCCTCGATCACGCTCTACCACCGCGAGACCGCCGATCGCGGCCAGCTCCTCGAGGACGCCTCCGCGATCGACATCGAAGCGAGCTGCGCGCTGCACCTCGACGTCTCGACCAAGCTCGCGGCCTTCGATCGCGCGTGGCCCTCCTCCGCGCAGCGCTCGCGCCTCACGACAGTCTGCCCCTGAAAGGATTCCCATGCGCTCCGTCCTGTGTGTGCTCGCCTTCGCGGCGTGCACGAGCGAGAACGTCGTCGTCGGCGATCTCCAGGAAGTCACCACCCTCAAGGCGATCCCGAACCACGAGCTGGACGTCCTGTTCGTCGTCGACAACTCGCCCTCGATGCTCGACAAGCAGCAATCGCTCGCCGCCAACTTCCCGCGCATGATCGACGTGCTCTCCACGCTCGACGACGGCATCCCCGATCTCCACATCGGCGTCGTCACGTCCGACCTCGGCACGAGCGGCTCGCAGACCGCGCCCGCCCCCACGATCGGTACCCCGGGCGTCGGCGGCTGCGCCGGCACGGGCGACGGCGGCGTGCTCCAGCAGACCCCCGACATGACCGCGCGCTACCTCGGCGACGGCACGTACACGGGCGCGCTGCGCGACGCCTTCGCCACCCTCGCGCGCGTCGGCGACGGCGGCTGCGGCTTCGAGCAGCACCTCGGCGCGATGCGCCGCGCCCTCGACAACAACGCGACCAACGCCGGCTTCCTGCGCGACTCCGCCAACCTCGCCGTCGTCATCCTCGCCGACGAGGACGACTGCTCCGTCGCCGACTCTGCCTTCTTCGGCACCGACCCCGCGCTCGGGCCGCTCCAGTCGTTCCGCTGCTTCCAGTTCGGCGTCCAGTGCGACCCCGACGACACCTCGCCCGGCGCCAAGACCAACTGCCGCCCACGCACGGGCTCGTACCTCGACGACACGACGCCGTTCGCCGACTTCCTGGTCAGCCTCAAAGGCGACGCGCGCAAGGTGATGGTCGCGGGCGTCGTGGGCGATCCCTCCGCGGTCGCCGTCGATCTCCAAACCCCACCCGGCGGCGGCTCCCCGATCCCGACACTCGCGCACTCGTGCACGTTCGCCGGCCCCGACGGCACCGAGGTCGCCGACCCGGCCGTCCGCATCGCGAGCTTCCTCGACCAGTTCCCCGGCCGCTCGCGCCTCACCTCGATCTGCAACGACGATCTCTCCGGCGCCGTCGCCGACATCGGTCACTCCGCCAAGCAACTGATGGGCGACCCGTGCCTCGACACCTCCGCGCTCGCCGACACCTCCGACGCGCCCGGCATCCAACCCGCATGCGAGGTCGCCGACGTGCGCGACTCCGCGCCCTTCGCCCCGGCGCCGATTCCACCGTGCTCCGCCGCAACCGGCACGTGCTACGACCTCGCCGCCGATCCGGTCGCGTGCCCGTCGACACCCGATCACCTGCGCATCCAGATCCGCCGCGACGTCGACGCAGCCCCCGACACCTGGACGCACGTGCGCTGCGAACCGCGCTAACTCGTCACGCAAGTGCGCGATTCTGCGGCGAAGCAGGGCGGGCCGCCGGTATCCGCACCCGCTGCGTGCTACTCGGCGCGCATGTTCGTCAATGCTCGAGCCGCATATACTGTCGACGTGGCGACGCGAATGTCTCCGTATCCGGTGCACGTGCCGTCATCGACGGAAGAGCAGCGCATCCTGCTCACGAACGTACCGTGGTCGACGTACGTGGTGCTTCGCGACTCCGTCGACAGCTGCGGCGTGCGGATGACGTACCTGGAAGGTGCGCTCGAGATCATGAGCCCGTCGCGTGGCCACGAAGTCGACAAGACACAAATTGCCCGGCTCCTGGAGCTGTTCTGTCTCGAGCGAGACATCCCGCTCTTCGGCTACGGGTCCACCACGTTCCGTCGCGAGGAGCACGAGCGCGGGCTCGAGCCGGACGAGTGCTATGCGCGCGGCGCCGACCGCCCGGTTCCCGAGATCGCGCTCGAGGTGATCGTCACCCACGGCGCGATCGACAAGCTCGATGTCTACAGACGGCTCGACATCCGCGAGGTCTGGCTGTTCGAAGACGGTGCGTTCAAGGTCCTCACGCTGCGCGACGACGAGTACCACGTCATCCCCGCGAGCGAGGTCCTGCCCGAGGTCGACCTCGCGCGCATCGCGTTCTATGCCAAGCAGCCTGACCAACACGCCGCGCTGCGCGCGTTCCGTGACGAGCTGCGCGGCGCACCCTGATTGCCGCGCGCGCGGGACTCGCGTCCATGTTACGCCGCCATGCGTGGCCGTCGCGCAAGTCGCTGAATTCAGCGGAGCCGCCTCACACCGCCATGCCGTCCTCCGCTCGACGTGATACGCGCGGGTTGCGACTCGGAGCGCCGAGTTACCGCATCTCGCCAGGCAATCAGGATGATGTACGATCTCTCAACGATGGCTGCTCCAGTGACGACGAACGCCCGCGCGGTCGTTCCGGCCGTCGAGCAGCGCATGTTGATCCAAGGGGTGAGCTGGAGGGACTACGTCATCCTGCGCGAGGCGCTCGACACACCGGGTCTGCGGATGACGTACTGCGAAGGGGTGCTGGAGCTGATGAGCCCATCGTTGACCCACGAAATCGAGAAGAAGTCGATCGCACGGCTCGTGGAGCTCTATGCGTTCCTCAAGAAGCTGCCGCTCATCGGCTACGGGTCCACGACGTTCCGGCTCGAGGCGAAGGAGCGCGGCGCAGAGCCGGACGAGTGCTACTGCGTCGGCCGTCAGATCACCGAAGGGCAGTTCCCCGACATCGTGCTCGAGGTGATCCTGACCAACCCTCTCCTCGACAAGCTGCAGGTCTACGCCGGCTTCGGCGTGCCCGAGGTCTGGCTGTTCCGCGACAACGCGTTCGAGATCTACGAGCTCGCCGGCGCGAGCTACACGCGCGTAGACCGCAGTCGGTTCCTGCCGGAGCTCGATTTCACGCTGATCGCGACGCTCGCCGTCCGGCCGGATCAGCACGCCGCGCTGCAGGAGCTGGCTGCCGCTCTCCGCTGATCCGCTCGCTCGCCGCGTCAGTGCTCGCCGTCGCCGTCCGGTTCGGGCTCCGCAGCCGGAATCACCTTCGGCGTCGTCGGCAGCTGGCGCGGCGGCAACAGCTCCGGCTCGAGCTCGACCTCGCACGCCATGAAGATCGCAGCGTCGAGCTTCTTGAACGCGCGCTTCTTGTAGAAGCTGAGCGCGCGATCGTTGTTCTCCGCCACCTCGAGCACGAGATGATTCAGGCCGTGCACGCGCGCGAGATGGTGCAGCTGCTCGAGCACGAACGATCCGACACCCTTGCCGCTCCACTCGGGATGCACAGCCAGCTCATCCACGAACAGCGGCTTCATCTCGCGCTTCTCGAAGTACCGCGGGTTGATCCAGTTATCCGACCCGGTCACCTCGTAGCTGCACTCCGCATACGCGACGATGTCGTCGCCGACCTCGAAGATCAGCTGTTCGATCCCCTCTTCCTCGAAGACCTCCTCGAACCGCCGCCGCGACCGCGGCCGCTGATACTCGACCGTCTCCTGATTCACGTCGCGAAAGCTGATCTTCAGAAACTCCCAGACGTCCCCGATATCCCGCTTCGTCATGTGACGCACGTTGATCACCGGGCCCGGCACCCGCTTCTTCGAGCGCTTCGCGCCTGTCGGGACAGCCGGAGACTTGCGGGCACGCGCCATCGCATCGATGGAACCTCAGCGCCGCGCGCCAGGCAAGGAAGGCGCGTGAAATCCGTCGCTTCCGCCGCACGCAACCGGCCCCGCGCCCGGCCGATATCCGGCTTATGTGCGCCGCATTGCTGACTGCCAGAGTCGTACCTGATACTCGATCGCCCATGACGTCGTTCGGGCGTGTGGTTGCGTTTCAAGTGTTCGCGCTGTTGGTGGGCGTTGCGGGTTGTACAAAGCAGAACCCGCTCGACTGCTCCGACGGCACATGTAGCGACAAGGCCCATCCGTACTGTGACAAGGACGGTACCGTTGATGGTGCGCCGAATACCTGCATCGCAGCGTCATGCAGCGGGCCGAACGTGTTCGTCGACTGCAAAGGTGACACCGCGGTGTCGTGCAATGCCACCGGTGATGGCTACACGCTGACATCGTGCACGATGGGCTGTTCAGCGGCGGCGCAGGGCTGCAACATGTGCACGCCGAACGGCACGTACTGTACGGCCGCCGGTGTTCAGTCGTGCGGATCCGACGGAGCACCGACGACGTTCGAGGCTTGCGCCGCCGGATGCATCGATGCCCCGCAGCCACACTGCGCGCACCTCGTGCCGCGGTATGTGCCAAGTGTCTGCGACGCCCCCGCGGCAGCTGATGTCACGCTCCCCTCTGCGACTCTTGGGACGGACCTGGATACCGCATGCACCGGTGGTGTCGTGCAGCAGATCGCCGCGCCTGAGATCTGCGTCGTTCGCGGGAAGACGATCACGATCGAAAGCGGCGCGACGTTGAAGGCAACCGGTGGTCGACTACTCGCACTCGTCGCGGATGATTCGCTGATGGTGCACGGCACCCTTGATGCGAGTGCGGATTTCGGCACCTCGGGTCCGGGTGGAGGAATGCAGTCGTCAGGCAGCAAAGCAGCGACCGTAAACCTCGGAGGTGGCGGTGCCGGCTTCAAGACCGTCGGTGGCCCGGGAGCTAGCGCTACCGTCGATGGTGGCCAGGCGAACGGCGGCCCAGCGCAACCGAATCCTGCCCAGCTCGCCGTGATGGTCGGAGGACCGCGAACGGCTACGTTCGCCGTCTACGGTGGCGGTGGCGGTGGCGGCGTTGTCCTGGTGTCGTGCCGCGGAACTGTGACGATCGACGGCACGGTCGACCTTGGCGGCGGTGGTGGTCGCGGCGGATTTCTCGATACGAACACAAACTTGGCCGTCGGCGGCAGTGGCGGAGGGGCAGGCGGCTATCTCGTTATTCAGGCGTGGCAGGTGCTGATCAGTGGAAGGGTCTTCGCGAACGGAGGCGGTGGAGGTGCCGGATATACAGGCTCCTCGTCGGGCGAAAACGGCGGCGATGGCAGTCAATCGGCGGTGGCCGGCGGCGCCGGCGGGACCGGAACCGGACAAGGAGGGGCAGGCGCCGCAGCCGGCGCGGGCGCGGCGTCCGGAACGCACGCGGGCGGCGGTGGCGGTGGCGGTATGGGATTCCTGCAGACGTACACCCCGATGAACGTGACTCCAACGATCACGCCAGCCGAGTCGTCGCCCGTGTTCCAGCCGAACCAGATCGTCCAGACGCAGTAGGTGCAACTCGGCTACGAGCCGACGCGCGCGACGAGCTGCGTGACCTTCTCGACGAACGCCGCCTTCTGGTGGCGCTCGAACTCCGTCCACGTCGCGAACGTGCTCGGGTCCGCGCGATCGACGAAGATCTTGCCGTCGAGGTGATCCGTCTCGTGCTGGTACGTGCCGGCCTTCAGGCCGTGCACGACTTCGTCGATCGGATTGCCGTGACGATCCCATGCTTGCACGCGGATGCTGACGAAGCGCTTCACGACACCGCGGAGGTTCGGGACGGAGAGGCAGCCTTCGTTGTTCTCGAACGTCTCGTCGGTTGTCGGCGTGAGCTTCGGGTTGACGAGGATCGTCAGCGGGATGGGCGGTTTGTACGGATAGCGCGGGTTGTTGCGGACCTCGATCGCGCAGATCCGGATCGGCTCGTAGACCTGGATCGCGGCGAGGCCAGCGCCGTCCGCGTCCCGCATCGTCTCGACGAGGTCGTCGATGAACGCCTGGGTCTTCGGCGAGGCGAGCTCCTCGCGACTGACCTCGCGCGCGACCTGGCGCAGCACCGGGTGTCCGATCTGGGCGATCTTGCGGATGGCCATGGACGTGACTTTAGCCTCGCGGGCGGGGGCCAGCCACAGGTTGCGAACGGCGTCACTCCCAAAACGTAGGGACTCGTCGTAGTGTCTGCGCCCGGAGGGCTACATGATCACCGCTCGTTTGTTCCGCGCTGCGCTCGTTGTTGGAATCGCAAGTACTGCAGCCGTCGTCGCTTGCGGCGGCGACAGCAAGAACTCTGGTGGCGACGCTCAGACGTTTGACTCGCCGCACGGCAGCGGATCGGGAAGCGGCAGTGGCAGTGGCAGCAACCAGTCGATCCTTGGCCGCCATTGCACGCCGGGTCAGGGAAGCGCCCAGCCCGCTCAGGGCGACTGTCCCACGGGTTACGTGTGCATGAACCTGAGCGGCGGACACGATACGTGGTGCTCGAAGACCTGCACGCAGGGCACGGGCGACACGTGCAACCAGGGCTACACCGGGCCGGGCGAAGGCGCCTGCGGACTGACCGTCGGGTCGGCGTCGGCGACGTACTGCATGGTGATCTGCTCGCTGACCGTCAATGGCAGCAACGCGTGCTCGAACTGCACCGGCGCCTGCCCCTCGGCGCTGACGTGCAGCACGTCGCTATCGTTCGGCAGCGGCGTCAACGCGATGGGAAGTGCCTGCGACTGACGCATCCGCTCCGATCGCCTGCTCGATCGACGACAGGCCTTCGGCACGGACGCGCGCCGCGAGCTCACGCTGCAGACGGCGCGGCCACAGCGGGCCGCCGTAAATGAAGCCCGTGTAGGCCTGCACGAGCGTGGCGCCTGCGCGGATGCGGTCCCACGCGTCGTCGGCGGTCTCGATGCCGCCGACCGCGATCAGCAGCAGCTTCGTGCCGACGCGCGCGCGTAGCCGGCGAAGGACGTCGAGCGAACGCGCCTTCAGCGGTGCGCCAGAGAGGCCGCCTGCGCCGAATGACTCGGCGTTGGGCGTGGAGAGGCCCGTGCGCGAGATCGTCGTGTTCGTCGCGATGATGCCGTCGAGGCCGAGCTCGAGCGCGAGGTCGGCGACAGCGTCGATGTCGGCGTCGGCAAGGTCGGGCGCGATCTTGACGAGCAGCGGCACGCGGCGCATCGGCGAGGCGAGGTCGCACGCGGCGCGCACGCGCTGCAGCAGCGGGCGGAGCTTGTCGACCGCCTGGAGGTCGCGGAGGCCCGGCGTGTTCGGCGAGCTGACGTTGACGACGAGGTAGTCGGCGAGCGGCGCGAGGGTCTCGGCGCTGCGCGCGAAGTCGTCGAGCGCCTCGGCCTCGGAGACGCGCTTCGTCTTGCCGATGTTGATGCCGACGGTGCCGGCGCCGCGGTGCGCGAGACGAGAGGCGGCGGCGGTCGCGCCGTCGTTGTTGAAACCCATGCGATTGATCAGCGCGCGGTCGCGGGGTAGGCGGAAGAGGCGCGGCTGGGGATTACCGGGCTGGGCTTCCGCGGTGACGGTGCCGACCTCGACGAAGCCGAAGCCGCACGCGAGCAACGCGGCGACGCCCTTCGCATCCTTGTCGAAGCCGGCGGCGAGGCCGAGCGGGCCGGGAAGGTCGCGGCCGAACGCGTGGACCCGCAGCTCGGGTTCGCGCGGTGACAGCGCGCGAGAGAGCAGGGTGCGCATGCCTGGCACCGCGGCGAACACGCGCAGCAGCGCGAACGACACGCGATGCGTGCCTTCCGCGGGCAGCCGGCTCAAGACGAGCCAGTAGAAGAAGCGGTACATCGCTGCCGCGACGATACCGCCTTTTCGCTCTACTGCTGCGTGAACCGATGGCGAAGGAACGTCACGCCGAGGTCGTCGATGTCGACGTTGTCGAGGACCGCGGTCTTGCCGGTGAAGCTCGTACCGTTGAACGTCATCGACGTGATCGTCGAGGTGCAGCCATCGGGATCCTGGCTGATGCCTGCCGAGCCGATGTCGATGTGGACGAGCGTCATGTTCGAGACGGTGCCCGCGAACACGGCGCCCGAGCCCGCGCTGCCGGAGCCGTTCACCGCGTTGCTGACATCGAGCGTTCCGCCGGTGCGCAGGTACAGCGCACCCGCGCCGTTCGAGCCGACACCCGCGGCGACGATCCCGCTGACGTCCACGGCCTGCGCCATGTCGATGCCGGACTTCGCGCCGAAGAGCGCCGGCCAGTCCGGCGTGACCGGAATGGTGCCCGTGCAGTTCGAGCCGCTCGAGCCGCAGCCGCCGTAGATCGTGATCTGGACCTGTTCCGTGCCGGCCGCATCGATCGCGCCGGTGAAGACGAGGCGGTCGGCGCGACGGCCGTTGCTGCCGACGCCGCTGCGGTAGCGGAGCTGCTGCGCGCTGAACGACGTGATCGTGCCCAGGTCGCTCGGCAACAGACAGACGCCATTGGAGCCGGAGCCCGAACCGGAGCCGGAGCCTGAACCGGAGCCGGAGCCCGAACCGTTGGTGGCTGCGTCGACGGTCTTGTCGCTGCCGCCGCCGCACGCGTAGAGCGGGACGATCGCGATGGCCGGGATGGCTGTAACGACGAGGAGGTTGAACTTTGCGGTCATGGCACCCTGGATGGCTGGTGGAGGCCGCACCATACGCACGCGTAGACGGTCGTACGTTGCCGCGCGCATCACACCGCATCGCAGGTCGCTGCGGGATTCACGCATCACCGTGTGAACGTGACGTCACGCTGGGGCACGATGACCGAAAATGAAAACGGCGCCGCAGGGCGGCGCCGCTCGGGCGTTGGTTAGACGCGCGATTAGAACGTGCGGTTGCGCAGCGCGTTCACCGTCGCTGCATCGAGGTCCTGAACGTTGACAATGTCCTTCTGGGTGAAGGTCGCGCCGCTCCAGCTGAAGGTCGGAACGATCGACTCGCAACCATCGGTTGCCTGGTTGAACATCGAGTCGACGTGGATGAAGTCGAGGTTCGAGCCGTTGCCCGCGAAGTTCGAGCCGGAACCGTTCGCGGCGGAGGTGACGTTCACCGTACCGGCGGCGGCGACGTAGATCGTGTTGAACTTCGTCGTGTCCGGGTCTCCGAGGAGGAGGATGAGGACGTCGTGCTGCGTCGACGCCTGCGACAGGTCGAGGTTCGCCTTCGGCGTGAAGACCGTCGGCCAGTCGGGCGTCGCATCGTTCGAGCCCGAGCCGCCGGTGCAGCCGGTGCCCGTCGCGCCGCAGCCTCCGAAGATCAGAACGCGGATGACCTGCTCGTCCGAGCCGCCAGCCGAGCCGCGGATGAGGCCGGTGAACGAGTTCTCGTTCCACTTGATCGGGTTCGCGCCCGAGCCAGCGGCCTGGTACTTGGTCGCGCTGGCGGTGTACGTCGCGTTGACGTTCGAGCCGAACGTGCACGCGGCGGTAGCCGCGTCGGAGCCCGGCGAGTCATGGACGATGATGCCGGAGTCTTTGGTGCCGCTCGAGCTGCCGCCACATGCAAGGAGCGGAATGATCGCGACGGCGGGAATGGAGGCTGCAACGAGGAGATTGAACTTGGCGGGCATCTGATACCTCTGCTGGTGAAGCGCGGAACATACGCAACCTCCGCGCGCGATGGAATGACTTTCCATTCCAATCATGATTCTTGTGTGAAGGCTGTGACCGACTTCGCGTCCTCCGACGGTTTTCGGCGCGAGCGCGAGGTCGCACGAAAGCGTACTGGGCTGCACGTCGCGGCTTCGCCAGCAGGCGCGGTGAGAATCTGGTCAGCGGCTGTCATCGCGGCGGAGCACGTTTCCTCGACGGTATTCGCCCATTTTGGCGGCCAAGGAATCGCATCGGTGCCGGCACCTGCGGACGCCGCGCATCAGCTCGCCGCTGTGGTACGCGCATAATTTTTGCGCGAACCAGAATGCGGACCGGTCTCGTACCGCCGAACGAGATCGCGCCACCGATTGGTCCGGCCGACGGGGTCAGCGGGCGTAGGAGAGCAGGGCGCTCGGGCGGTGCGGGCGGCGTTCGCGCTCGGCGTAGGCACGCTCGAACTCGTCGGCGGCGTAGCGGACGCCTAGCGGCGGCGGCGGATCGATCTGGATGAACGCGTTGTCGCGGATGCGCAGCGCGCGGATGCGGGCGAGGACGGCGTCCGGGTGGGTCGCGCCGCGCGTGCGGTCGAGGATCGTGAGCGCGGCGTCGAACGCGCGGGGAGCGACGGGGATGCCCGATTCGTCGTCGGTGCGGAACTCGCACGCGGCGAGCGCTGCGCGCGTGATTCCCCAGGACGGCGAGGTCACGGCCGACGTCAGCGAATCGAAACGGGCGGCCTCGAGGTCGGCCCAGGCCGTGCGTTCCATCGAGCGCTCCGGGGACGACCGGATCGGCGGTTCTTGCTGCGCGACGATGCGGTCCATCGTCTCGATCAGCTCGGCGGCGAGCTCGCCGTTCGGGCCGAGGCGCGCGGCTTCTTTCGCGTAGGGGTGGGCATCGACGTGGCGGCCTTGGCCGGCGAGCGCGCGCGCCATCGCGTGGAGGCCGACGACGCGGATCGTCTTGTCGGTGCGGCCGGTGATGAGCTGCTGCGCGACTTTCTCGCACTCGACGAACTCGCCGACGTGATAGAGCGCGGTCGCCAGCGCCATGAGCAACTCCGGGTCGGTCGCGCCCAGGACCATCGCGCGCTTGCCGGCTTCCACCGCGACGGCGTCGTTGCCGGCCTTGGCGGCTGCCGTGCACAACAACGCGAAGTCGTCGGGCGCGCGGAAGCGGCGCGCGGCGTAGCGCAGGATCGTGGTGGCTTCGGCGAAGCGGCCGGCCTCGAGGAGCGTGCGGCCGACGGCGCGCGGGGCCTCGTTGCGGTCGTGCGCGGCGAGCACGCGGACGGCTTCGAGGCCCTGGCCCATGCGTGCGAGCGCGACGGCGAGGGAGCTCGCGCGCTTGGCGTTGCCCGGCTCGCAGGCGACGGCCCAGCGGAGGTGCGGGATCGCGACGTCGAAGCGGGCGTCGTTCGTGGCGGCGAGGCCGAGCTCGAACGCGGCGTCGCCGTCGAGCGGCGTCGTCGTGCCGGACTGCTTCCACTGCGGGCCCAGGTCGGCGAGCGCGGGGGCGCGTTCGCGGCCGGTCGCGGCGGTCAGCGCGCGGCATGCGGCGGCGAACGCCTCCTTCGGCTTCTTCAGCGAGAACAGGCCGCGCGCGACGGAGAGCCAGGGCGCGCAGACGCCGGCGGGGTTCGCGAGCGCGGCGATCCAGTGGATGTCGAGGTGGGCTTCCGGGTGGGGAGCGTTCTGGGCGGCGACCGACCAGGCGAGGGCGGCGCCGCCTGCCTCGACGGCGCGGACCGCGCGCTCGAACAGCATCGCGGCGGGCTCGTACTGCGAGGGATCGCCGGCGAGGTCGTGCGCCATGCGCAGCTCCCAGCCGATACGCTCGTCGCCGCGCAGGTAGCGCTGCACGTTGGGCAGGCCGGCCGTCAGCGACTCGAGGTAGCCGCCGTGCTCGGCCTCGAGATCGAGCGCGCGCTCGACGCGGAGGAGCCACGTGTCGAACAGCCAGCCGGGGGCCTTGTCGAGCTTCTCGAGCAGGACGAGCAGCGCGCGGATCGCGGTCGGCTCGATCTGGTAACGCGAGCGACGGACGAGGTGGAGCGCTTCCGTCGCGATGTGGCGGTAGGCGCCGCAGATCGGGGTCGGCGCGATGCTGACCTCGGCGAGGTACTGCGCGAGCGCGAAGCCGAGGGCGAGCACGGCGCCGGCGGCGTGGGCGTCGCGATCCTTGGTGGGCGGGACGAGCGCGCTCCACCATTCCTGGGCGAGCTGGTCGGCGGCGGCGAGCGAGTCGTCGTCGGGGCGGGCGAGGCGCGCGAGGATCGCGGCGGCGCTCGGCTGGGCGGCGGGCAGGCCGGCGATCAGCTCCTTGATCCATCTGGGGTCGACCGCGATCGGCTGGCGGTCGGCGAGCGCGCGGCGCACGACCGGCGTGTCCATGTTGGGGACGAAGTCGGCGAGGTCGCGCGCGGCCATGCGGGCGAGCGTCGTCGCGCCGCGGTCGAGGCGGCGCTCGATCACGCGCTCCCACTCGGCGGCGGTGCGCGACGCGGCGAGGCGCAGCGTGCGGTTGATGTCGGCCTCGAGGCGGCTCTGGCTGCGGCGCAGCTGGACGATCTGGATGTGGTCGAGGGCATCGTCGAGCTTGCCCGAGATGATCAGCGCGCGCGCGGCGGCGAGGCGGGCCTTGCCGTCGCCGAGCTGGCCGTTGCCGTCGAGACCGGCGCAGTGGAACGTCGCGACCTCGGCCTGATCCTCGCGGCCGATCGTCATCAGCGCGTCGATCAGGATCTGGGCGTCTTCGTCGTCGGTGACGCGGCCGCGCGTGAGGCCGGTGATCGCGCGGCCCGGGTCGCCGCGGTGGTAGCCCTCCCAGGCGTAGGCGCGCGCGAGCAGGCCGGCGTCGGTCTTCCAGTGGGAGACGCGCTTGGTCGCCCACGCGAACGGCTCGCGCGCATCGGGCGGCAGCTGCGCGAGCGCCTGGTCCGCGAGCTCGATCGCCTCCTGGATGCGGCCGACGTCGAGGTGCGCGAACGCGATCAGCAGCGACGCGTGGTGCGGCGCCTGCCAGTCGTTCTGCGGCAGCTTTCCGGCGGCGGCGCGGTCGAGGATCTCGCGGCAGCGATACTGCGCCTCCGCGAACGCCTGGCCGGGCCGACCGACCTGACGCAGCCGGCGTACGCAGTCGAGGTGCGCCGCGCCGAACTCGGGCGCCGCGACGGTCGCGCGGTCCGCCCAGCGGTAGCTTTCTTCGCGGCGGCCGATCTCGGCGAGCTGCAGCGAGTAGTTGTGGCACGCGTACGGATTGCCCGGCATCAGGCTCGCCGCGATGCCCTGGTGGCGCACGCCCATGTTCTCGAGCGGACGGTCGGTCGCGAATGGCTCGCCCCAGATCGACAGGTGCGGCTTGCCGTACATCGGCGCTTCCGTGACGAGCGGGAGGATGTCTCGGCGGTCGGCCTCGCCGCGCATCAGGCCGGTCACGTATGCGTTGCGACGCGCGACCGGGTGCGTCGGATCGATCTCGAGGATCTTGGGATCGAGCGTGCGCGCGGCGGCGCCGGCGACCTCGGCGAGCACGCGCAGGTACGGGACCGCGAGCTTGGGCAGCGGGCTGAGGAGCTGCGGCGGCAGCGCCGCGACGTCCTTGCGCAGCGAGAGCATCGCCGCCGCCTTGACGAGCCGGTTGCCGGCGTCGCGCACGTCGTCGACGGTGAATGCGGACAGCACCGGCACCGGCGGCAGGCGGCGCGCCTGGAGCCACTGCGCGAGACACTGCCCGAGCTGCTGCGACATCGGCAGGTCCGCGCTCGACGTCCACTCGTCGATCGAGCCGCCCGGCAGCCGCGAGCGCAGCAGCGTGGCCTGCGGGCGGTTGCGGTCGAGCGAGAGCTCGAACCACAGCACCTCGTGGCGCCGCGCGATGCGGAACTGCCAGTCGATCGTGTCCTCGATCTGCGGATGGTTCGCGTCGAGGAGGCGGCCCTGCTCGTCGCCGAAGCGCTCGTCCTCGTCGCCGAGCGTGACGACCGGGTGCCGCAGCAGGTGATCGAAGACGACCAGCGCGAGCAGGCGCGCGAGATATGGCTGCGCGGCCGCTTGATCCAGCGGCACGACCAGCGTGCTCGCGAGGAACGTCGCACGATGCGGATACGGCAGCGGCATCTACTCGGCCGCAACAATACCAGTGGTCACCGCGAGATGCCGAGGTCGCGGGCGAGTCGTTCCGCCTCTGCCGCCCGCCCGCACTTGCTCAGCGCGCG
The DNA here is from genome assembly GCA_964446175.1 of uncultured Kofleriaceae bacterium. Taxonomy (GTDB): domain Bacteria; phylum Myxococcota_A; class Polyangia; order Haliangiales; family Haliangiaceae; genus JABFXX01. Next base: position 20,728 of record CAYUNM010000007.1, on the reverse strand, counting down.
CCACGCGATGAAGCGCTGCGCCTTGGGGGCCGCACCGTCGACGAGCGGCGCGACCGCCTCGCACGCCGCCGCCGGATCGCCGGCCGCCAGCGCCGCCTCTCCGACGAGCGCGCGGGCCTCCGGCGTGTTGCGGTTCGCCAGGTTTGCCTTCGCGAGCACGAGCGCGCGCGCCGGATCCACGGTCAGGTAGAACCGCGCCGCGTGATCGCTGAACGCCTCGGGCAGCGCCGCGACGTAGCGCTCCCACTCGCGCTTGGCCTCGTCGGTGAGCTCGGTGCGGCCCAGCTGCACCGCGATGCCGAGCAGCTCCGGGTGCCGGTTGTCGGCGAGCGCCTCGTCGACGAGCTTTCGCGCGCCAGCGCGGTCGCCGGTCGCGTCCATCGCCTGCGCGAGGTGGGCGGTCGCCTCGAGGTACGCGGGCATCCGCTGGTGCGCCGCCGCGAACAGCTCGCGCGCCTGCGCGAACCGCGAGTCGAGCTCGTAGATGCGGCCGTACTGGAACAGCATCCACGCGAACAGCTCGGGCGCGTTGTCGTGGATGGCCGCGACCGCCTTCTGCATCGTCGCGAGCGCCTCGTCGGTCTTGCCGGCGAGGGCGAGCGTCGCGGCGTACGCCGTGATGTTCGTCGGCGACGCCCACTCCTCCGCGGCGGCCTTGCGGGCGGGCAGGGCGACGGCGGGCGCCTCCGTCGCCTCGTCGATCGTGATCGCGAGCTCGCCCGGATTCTTGAGTCGTGGCAGCAGCGCGCGCGCGTCGGCGAACCGGTGCACGCTCTCGAGCGCCTTGACGCGCGCCTTGATCGCGTTTTCGTCGTTGGGCATGTCGGCGAGCCACGCCTTCGAGCGCGCGAGCGCGTCCTCGAAGTCCTCGAGGCGCGCGCGCATCGCGCACCGCTCGAGCACGAGTGGCATCGCGGTGAACGGATCCTTCGCGAGCGCGATCTCGGCGTCGATGCGCTTCATCTCGGCGGTGCCGTCGGGGCTCTTCGGCAGCTTCGGTACCGCCGAAACGGCCGATGCCGGCACGTGGCCGGCATCGTGACGCGCCGAAGCGCGGTGCGAAGAGCCACCGCGGCACGCTGCGAGCAGCGCTACCGCGATGACCAGCCTCATCAGTGCGGCGCGCCCAGGAACGGGAACGTCGTGTCGCTGATGTCGGTGTGCGGACCGACGTTGTCCTTGAACGCGGGCGCGAACGTCGTCGGGTCGAAGCCCTTCACGCCGATCGACGAGAGCGTGTACGTCGTGTCGATCACGTCATACGACGGCGCGCGACCACCGCACGTCGTCGAGACGGCGAGGCCGAGCACCTGCGTGAAGAACTCGACGGCGAGGTAGCCCGCGCACGTCGACTTCGACGTCTCGAGGTACAGCTCGTCGTCGGCGAGCACGCCGGCGAGCGGGACGTACGCGAGCTGGCCGGCGGAGCCGTTGTAGAACGCCTGGTTGCCGCAGGCGTCGGGCGCGTTGATGGCGCCCGTCATCGGGCAGTCGACCGGACACGTCGCGAGGGTCTCGGGCACCCCGGTCGGCGAGGTCGCTTCGCACAGGCCGTTACCGCAGTAGCCCGTGTCGACGGCGTCGAAGATCGCGAGGTTCGGGGCGAATTTCGGCGCCCACGTCTGCGGCCAGGTGCCGACGGACTCGTCGTGGTTGTACGCGTCCTTCGCCGAGCCGGCAGCGGCCGTCGGATCGAACACGTGGTTGAGCGCCGTGTTGACGGCCGGGCGACCCATGCGATCGATCTGGCTACCCAGCGTCGGAGCCGCGGGGAAGCCGCTGCCGCTACCGGAGCCGTCGGTGCCCGTCGAGCCGTCGGTGGTTCCCTTGATGTTGTCGCCGCACGCCGTGAGCGAGAGTGCCGCCACGGCGAAGATCTTGATGATGGTCTTCATTGTGGTTGTCCTCTGGTTCACGGAGCCGCGTGGGTGCTGCCCCACACCTTGACGAGCGTGTTGGAGCCGCTGTTGAGCAGGCTCTTGTCGACCTGGAGCACGATCGCCATCACGTCCTTGTCGATGAAGCAGTCGGCCGAGCCGTTCGTCGGGCTACACGGCAGGTGATTGCCGCTGCCGCTGCCCTGCGCGCCTTCCTGCAGGAGCGCGCGAACACCAGCCGACTGGGGACCGATGAGGTGCGGGCAACCGGCGGCCGTCGCCGACCCGACCGTCGTGCCTTCAACGGCAGCGACGGCGTTCTTGAAGCCGTTGAAGTTGAAGAAGAAGGGATCCGAGCGGCGGCCGGCGAAGACCTTGATCTTGCCGTCGGCGCTCGTCAGGCCCGAAGTGCTGCTCGGGTCGCCCTTGACGTAGTCCTTGTCGCCGACCCAGCACTGGACGCTGGTATCGCTCGCGAACGTGCAGATGACCTTCGTCTCAGTGGGGTTGGGCGCGCCGAACTCGGACACGCTGCTGACGTGAAAGACGTACTGGACAGTGTTGTCGAAGTGGCGCGTGCCCGGATCAACCGGCGACACGTCCATGATCAGGTTGACCTTCGCTCCATCCGTCGACATCCATGCATAGATGTCGGTGATGTCTGCCATCGGATTCATGATCGCGGCAGGCGAGTCGAGGTGGTCAGCGGCCTGGGAGCGCGTGGCGACGAAGGCGCCCGCGCCTAGTCCCAATGCTGCTCCGAGGAAGGCGAGTTTCTTCAATGGATCCCCCTTTGAGAGTGGACTGATTCTACGCCCAAACCGGGATAGCTACGCAATTCCCGAAGGTTCGAATCATGTGGAACGTGATCTGACCTGCAGGGCCTTGTGATAGGCTCGACAGAGCGTGGGGCGGACAACCGAGATCCGCCTGTCGCAGAACGCAAAACCCGTCGCAGTCCGCAGAATCGTCTAGGAGACCGTCCGTGGGAACGAAGCTCTACGTGGGCAACCTGAACTACAACACGACCGAGGCGTCGCTGAGAGAAGCATTCGGGCAGAACGGTCGAGAGGTGGCGAGCGTGTCCATCATCATGGACCGTGAAACCGGGCGCTCGCGCGGCTTCGCCTTCGTCGAGATGGCGACGGCGGAAGGCGCGGCGCAGGCGCTGCAGGAGCTCGACGGGCAGGAGCTCGACGGTCGCATGCTGCGGATCAACGAAGCGCGCGAGCGCGAGGCACGCGGCCCCGGCGGTGGTGGTGGTGGTGGCTATCGCGGCCCCGGCGGCCCGCGACCGGGCGGCTTCGGTGGCGGTGGTGGCTACGGTGGAGGTCCGGGCGGCGGTGGCGGTGGCTATCGCGGTCCCGGCGGTCCTGGTGGCGGCGGTCCGCGTCCCGGCGGATTCGGCGGTCCCGGCGGTGGTTTCGGTGGCCCGCGCCCGGGCGGTTTCGGCGGTGGTCCTCCCGGTGGCGACAACCGGCGCGGCGGACGCAAGGACAAGGATAAGGACAAGGAGCGCGGCGGCGGTCCCGACGACCGCGGCAAGCGCGGGCGTCGCGGTCGCGATATCGACGACGGCGACGACTGGTAGACAGTCGCGTTCGCGCGCCGCACGGCCATGACGGCGGTGCCGCGCGCCGGTAGAGTCCGTGCGCGTGAGCCTGCCTGACTTCATCGAGCGCGCGCTGCCTCCCGGGCGGCGCGAGCACATGCTCGCCGTTGGCGACGAGCGCATGCACGTCATGGAGTGGGGCCCGCCGGGCGGCCACGCCGTCGTGCTCGTCCACGGCAACCCGACGTGGGGCTTTCTGTGGCGCAAGGTCGTCGCGGCCGTGCAGGCGCGGCAGCCGATGCTCCGGCTCGTCGTGCCCGATCTCGTCGGGCTCGGGCTGTCGTCGCGTCCGCCGGCGAGCGCGTTCACGCTCGCGAATCACGGGAGGTGGCTCGGCGAGGCGCTCGATCAGATCGTGCCCGGGCCGCTCGTGCTCGTCGCGCAGGACTGGGGCGGGCCGATCGGGCTGCGCGCGATGAGCGATCGGCGCGCGCGGCTGCGCGGGCTCGTGCTCGGCAACACCGCCGTCGGACCGCCCGCACCGAGCTTCAAGCCGACGCTGTTCCATCGCCTCTCGCAGATGCCGGTCGTCAGCGATCTGCTGTTTCGCGGCCTGGGATTTCCCCTCGGCGTGCTGCACATGACGCAGGGAGATCGCCGCTCGATCCGCGGCGACGTCGCGCGCGCATATCGCTGGCCGCTGCGCTCGCTCGCCTCGCGTGTCGCGCCGCTCGCGCTCGCGCGCATGGTGCCGGACTCGCTCTCGCACCCGACGGTCCCCGAGCTCGCGATCTGCGAGCGCGTCTTCGTCGACAGCAAGGTTCCGGTCGCGCTCGTGTGGGGCACGAAGGATCCGATCCTCGGTCGCGTCGTCGGGCACGCGGCGCGGCTGCGGCCCGATGCGAGCGTGGTGCGCACGCAGGCCGGCCACTTCCTGCAGGAAGAAGTCCCCGACGCGCTCGCGCAGGCGATCGTCGAGGTCACGAGCAAAGCCGCGTGGTGAAGCACTCGTTCGAGGTCGCGCGCGACGACGAGGGCCTGCGCCTCGATCAGGTGATCCCCAAGCACGTGCCGGGCCTGTCGCGCCGCAAGACGCGCGCGGTGATCGATCTCGGCGGTGTGTTCGTGGATCGGGCGCGCGTGAAGGTTGCTGGGCGCCCCGTCAAACCCGGGCAGAAGATCGAGGTCAACGTCGGTGGTGCGGTCGAGCGCACCGAGCCGCCACCGGCGCCGCGCATCGTGCACAGCGACGACGCGATCATCATCGTCGACAAGCCCGCTGGTCTCGTCACCGCGCCGACCCCCGAGGCGAGCCGCGGCGATCTGCTCGACCAGCTCGCGAAGCAGTTCGGCGAGGTCTACCTGGTCCATCGCCTCGATCTGCCGACGAGCGGGCTGCTCGTGTTCGCGCGCACGCGCGACGCGAACAAGAAGCTCGGCGACGCGTTCAAGCTGCACGATGTCGATCGCGAGTACCGCGCGGTCGCGGTGGGCGAGGTCGCCGCCCAGACGATCGATCGCCCGATCGATCGCCGGCGAGCGGTCACGCACGTCACGCCGCTCGAGGCGCTGGTCGTGCCGCCCGCGGCCGGCGTTAGCCCCGCGCACGCGACGCTCGTCGCGTGCCGTCTCGAGACCGGCCGCACGCACCAGATCCGCATCCACCTCGCCGGCATCGGGCACCCGCTGGCCGGCGACCGGACACACGGCGGAGAGACTGAACGTTCATTCCGCCCGCGGCCGCCCCGGCTCGCGCTGCACGCCGCGCTACTCGGCTTCACGCACCCGACGACCGGCGAGCGCGTGCGCTGGGAAGCGCCGCTGCCCGCGGATCTCGCGACGTGGCTCGCTGCACTGCGAGCAACGCCCGCGGTGTAGATCGCTCGCGCGCGCGACTCGCGCGGTGTGGATCGCTCGCGCGGTGAGATCGCTCGCGTGCGCGACCCGCGCGCTGTAGATCGCGCTCGTGCGCCGCTACGGGCTCAGGTCGTCGAACCCGCCGCCATTGACGACGTGCGTGTACCCGGCCGCCTCGAGCTTGTCCTTCGCCTTCTGCGCGCGGCCGCCCTTCGAGCAGTAGGTCACGATCGGCTTCGACTTGTCGCCGCCGACGAGCTTGTCGACCGCGGTGACGTCGAACGACTCGATCGGCACGTTCGTCGCCTGCGGCAGGTGGCCGCCGCTGAACTCCTCGGGCGTGCGCACGTCGAGCACCGTCGCGCCCTGCGCGATCAGCTGCTTCGCCTGCGCGGTGTCCTTCTGCACGGTCACGCCGGTCGCGTGCTGCGCTGGCGGCGGCTGCTCGGCGGGCTTGTCCGACGACTTCGAGCACGCGGCGATGGCGAGCAACAAGAGGACGCGCTTCATGCCCGAGTCATACCTCGATCGCGGAGAACGTCCACGCCTTGACGACAGCGGACCGCTCGGCGAGCTCGTCGAACACGCCGGTCATCGCGGGCGTCCGCGCCAGCGCGTTCCATGCGTCGAGCGACGCCGCCGTGATCACGATCGACATGTCCCACCGTGCCGCGCTGTCATCGGCGGGCAGCCCGACGACCGCATCCGCGCCGGCCGCACCCAGCTCGGCACGCAGCTTCTCGGCGAGCTCGCCGCGGCGGTCGATCTCGTCGTCGAGGAGCTTCACGAAGCAGAAGCGCTGGATCATCTCGCCGCCGACTGTATTACGGCCAGAGCGCGTCGAGCAGGTAGCTCGGAGCAAACGCGGCAGCATGCCGCGCGTGCTCCCAGCTCGTCACGCCTGCGAGCAGCGCCGTCGCGACGCCTGCCGCGCGCGCTCCCGCGATGTCCGTTTCGAGCTGATCGCCGATCATCACGAGGCGGTCGGGCGCGAGCGCGAGCCGGCGCGCGGCCTCCGCGAACAGGTGAGGCTCGGGCTTGCCCAGGTGCGCGAACCGGAGCTGGTGCGCGGGAAAGCGACGACCGAGCGCGCTCTCGATCAGCATCGCGATCGCACCGGCCGTGAAGCCGAGCGCGCCGCCGCCCTTCGGATAGACGAGGTCGGGGTTCGGCAGCACGAGCACCGGCCGCCGGCCCGCCTCGACCGCGCGCACGACCGCGTTGAGCGCCTCCTCGATGCCGGGCAGGAAGTCGAAGCCCGAGTCGTCGCACACGGCGAGCGCGTCGAGCTCGGCGCCGAGCGGGACGAGCACCGCGCCTCCGGCCTCGGCGTACGCGTACGAGTCGGGCGTACCGAGCACGCACGTGCGCAGGCCGCGCAGCGGCGCGTAGGTCGTCAGCAGCGAGCCGCTCGTCACGAAGCGCTCGGACGGAACATTCATTCCGTGGCTCGCGAACCGGGCGGTGTAGGTGACGGGGCTGCGCGACGCATCATTCGTGACGATCGCGTACGGCGTCGCGGTCGCCTCGAGGTGGCCGAGCAGCTCGGCGGCGCCGGGCAGCGGGCCGCGGGCATCCATGAGGACGCCATAGACGTCGAGCAGCAGGCCTGCGTACTGCTCGAGCAAGGCGCGGGTCGTCGTCGGGGCCGGCGTCATACGGGGATGCTATATGGCACACATGCGGCCGTATCTCGATCTTCTCCGGCACGTGCTCGATCACGGCGAGCGCCGCACCGATCGGACGGGCACCGGCACGATCTCGATGTTCGGCGCGCAGAGCCGCTACGACCTGCGCGAGGGCTTCCCACTCGTCACGACGAAGAAGGTCCTGTTCCCGGCGGTCGTGCGCGAGCTGCTCTGGTTCCTGCGCGGCTCGACGAACATCCACGACGACCTGCACGAGCACACGCCGATCTGGGACGCGTGGGCAGACGAGAACGGCGAGCTCGGGCCGATCTACGGCTACCAGTGGCGCAACTGGGGCGGCGAGGGCCCGGTCGGCGCGCCCGGTGCCAAGCGCGGCGTCGATCAGATCCAGCAGGTGCTCGATCAGATCAAGCGCGATCCGATGAGCCGCCGCATCATCGTCAGCGCGTGGAACGTGGCGGACATCCCGAAGATGAAGCTGCCGCCGTGCCACGCGTTCTTCCAGTTCTACGTCGCGGACGGCTCGCTCGACTGCCAGATGTACCAGCGCAGCGCCGACCTCGCGCTCGGCGTGCCGTTCAACATCGCGAGCTACGCGCTACTGCAGTCGATGATCGCGCAGGAGTGCAAGCTGCGCCCGCGCTACTTCATCCACACGCTCGGCGATGCGCACATCTATCTCAATCACGTCGAGGGCGTGAAGATGCAGCTCGAGCGCGAACCGAAGCCGCTGCCGAAGCTGGTGCTCGCCGACAAGCCGGTGCTCGAGATGCGCTTCGAGGACATCCAGCTCGAGGGCTACCAGCACCACCCGTTCATCAAGTTCCCCGTCGCCGTCTGAGGCGCGCGACGGCGGCCGTATGGAGGCGGCCGCGGCCCGAGCGGCGCGCGTCGGTGGCCGCATGGAGTCGGTCGCGGCCCGAGCGGCGCGCGACGGCGGCCGTATGGAGGCGGTCGCGGTCCGATACGCGCGCGGTGACTCAGGCCGGCGGCGCGAGCCGCTCGATCCGGTAGCGCACGCCGTTCTCCTCGGCGGCGAGCTCGCCCGGCCACGCCTCGCGCTGGAAGCCGAGCGCGTCGAGATCGGGGATCACGACGTCGCAGCCGAACGCGCCGTCGACGCGGGTCAGGTAGACGTAGCGCAGCTGCGGGTGCGCGAAGGCTTCTCGGAAGATTTCGGCGCCGCCGACGACGAACGTGGTCGCGACCTCGCGGGCGGCCGCATCGAGGGCGGCATCGAGGGAGCCGACGACGAGCACGCCTTCCGGCGGCGTCAGGCCGCGGCGCGTGATCACGACGTTGAGGCGGCGCGGCAGCGGGCGGCCCGCGACCTCGGCGGATTCCCAGGTCTTCCGGCCCATGACGACCGCGTTGCGACGGCCGTCCGGGGCCTCGCAGGTGATCTTCTTGAAGTGCGCGAGGTCACCCTTGAGCTTGGGCCAGGGGAGGCCGTTGGCCTTTCCGATGCCCCACTCGCGGTCTGCAGCGACCACCACATCGAAGCTCACGGGACCACCTTATCCCACCGGCGAAGGATTTACACGGGCATGCGATGATCGCGAGCATGCGCTGTCTCGTCCTCGTGCTCGCGATCGCTGCGTGCTCCGCTCATCAGAACGGCGGTAATCCCGACGGCGGCGGCGGCAGCGGTGATAGCTGCACCGGCACGGCGACGCGGTGTGTGGGCAACGCGTTTCAGACGTGCATGAACGGGATGTTCGAGACGCAGACCGCGTGCTCGGGGATCTGCAGCGACACGCTCGGCTGCGTGGAGTGCGATCCGGCGAGCGCGATGACGTGCAACGGCAACAACGTCGCGACGTGCAACGCCGACGGCACGTTCGGCACGACGGTCACGACGTGCGGGAATGGCCAGATGTGCACGGGCGGCGCGTGCGTCAACACGTGCACGGCGGATGGCGTCGATCTCGTGTACGTCGTCGACGAGCAGAACGACTTCATGAGCTTCGATCCGCGCAAGCTGCCCGGCAATCCGTTCACGGTGATCGGCACGCTCGCGTGCCCGACGAGCGGGCCGTCGATCCAGACCGGCAACACGATGGTGATGCCGTTCTCGATGTCCGTCGATCGCGACGGCGTCGCGTGGGTGCTCTACACGAACGGGCAGCTGTTCAAGGTGTCGCTGCAGAACGCGGCGTGCACGGCGGCCGGCAATACGGTCGATGCGGGCGGCATGGCGCTGTTCGGGATGGGCTTCTCGACGGATGCGGTCGGCGGCGATACCGAGAAGCTGTACCTCGCCGGCGGCAACAACGACGCGCAGGCGACGCCGCGCAAGCTCGCGTACGACGACACGCACGGCGGCAACCTCGTGCCGGTCGCGTCGGGGACGATCAGCGCGTCGCCCGCGGAGTTCTCGCCCGAGCTCACCGGCACGAGCGAAGCGAAGCTGTACGGCTTCTTCCCGAACCTCAGCGCCGTCGCGTACGTGCAGGAGATTAGCAAGGCCGATGGCTCGCCGGTCGGAATGAAGTGGAACCTGGGCAGCTCTGGGCTCGGCGGCAACATCCGGGACTGGGCGTTCGCGCAGTGGGGCGGCGTGTTCTACATGTTCGTGACGACGACCGACTCCGGTGGCACGCCGAACTCGACGGTGCGCGCGATCGATCGCACGACCGGCAATTACACGACGGTGCTGCAGAACCTGCCGTACCTCATCGACGGTGCGGGCGTGTCGACGTGCGCGCCCGTCTCGATCCAGTAGTACGCTGCGCGCGTGACCACCACCGCCGTCGTGACCGGGGCCGGGCGCGGCCTCGGACGCTGCATCGCCGAGCGCCTCGCGAGGCGCGGGCACCACGTGATCGTGACCGATATCGATGCGGCGGCCGCGGCCGCGACGGCAGCGGCGATCGGCGGGACCTCGCTCGCGCAAGACGTCCGCGATCCGGACAGTCATCGCGCCGTCGCGCGCGCCGCGAAGAGCCCGATCGCCGTGTGGGTGAACAACGCGGGCGTGCTTTCGGTCGGGGACGCGTGGCAGATGAGCGACGCCGACGTGCGCCGGCTCGTCGAGATCAACCTGCTCGGCGTGATCTGGGGCTGCCACGCCGCGCTCGCCGCGATGACCGAGGGCGCGATCCTCAACATCGGCTCGCTGTCGTCGATCACGGCCGCGCCGGGGCTCGCCGTCTACGCGGGCACGAAGCACGCGGTGCTCGGCTACTCGCTGTCGCTGCAGGGCGAGCTCGAGCGCGCGGGCCGCAAGATCCACGTCGCGACGCTGTGCCCCGATGCGATGGCAGGCGAGATGACGAAGGCCGTCGCGCACGACGATGCGGCCGGGATCCTGTTCAGCGGCCGCCAGCTCACGCTCGAGCACGTCGCCGACGAGGCGCTCGCGCTGATCGACAGCAAGCAGCTCGTGCGCTCGCTGCCCGCCGCGCGCGCCGCGCTGATCCACCTGTTCCGCCCGTTCCCGCGCCTCGGCCTGCCGGTGATGGAACAGCTCGCGCGGCGCGGGCGCCGGAAGGCGCACCGGTGAGCACGCTCGGCGAGTTCGTCGCGCGCGAAGGCGTGCTCGAGGTGATCGATGCCGAGGTCGGCGGCTTCATCGCGGCCGCGACGACCGCGGCAAAGAAGGCCGGCAAGGTCTCGTGCACGTCGTGCAAGGAGCGCAAGGCGTGCTGCTGGTCGCTCGTCGTCGCGCGGCTCTACGAAGGCATTCGCGTCGCCGCGACGCTGCGCGCGCAGAACCGCGATACGCCCGAGCTGCGTGCGCAGCTGCTCGAGGCCGCGAGCACGATGGAAGCGGCAGACCCGTACGGCTATCGCCGGCCGTGCCTGTTCCTCGATGGCGCCGAGCGCTGCACGGTGTACGCGGGCCGGCCGAGCGCGTGTGGCACGCTGTGGGTGTACTCGCCACCACGTGCGTGCAACGAGCCGGGCGCGCAGATCCGCGCCTTCATCGCCGATACCGAGCAGGCCGCGGCGACCGCGCTCGAGGAGCCGTTCCGCAAGCGGCTCGGCCTGCGCAAGAAGGTCGGCCGCCGCTACATCGGCGTGCTGCCGCGCATGGTGCTGCTCGCGCTCGACGCGTGGGATCGCGAGGACTTCCGCGAGGTGCTGAGCGCGCAGCCGTGGCCGACCGACGAGGAGAGCGCGCGCTGGGGGCGACGCTAAAGCGCCAGGAAGTCGAAGGTTTCGACGTCGACGGCCGTCATGCGTTCGGTCGCCATGCCTTCGTTGTACGGGAGCGGTACCGGCGGGTCGACGATCGTCAGCACGACGAACTCGCGCCGCTGCTGCCGGGCTCCGCGCTCGTAGATCGCCCAGACCTCCTGCCTCGTCAGTTCCCGCTCCTCCATCCGACCATCATTGATCGGTCGGCGGGCGTCGACGAGTAAGCCTGGGGTAGCGGCCATCGAGCAGGTCGGCGAGCGGCTTCACGATCGTCCCGCCCCACGGCCGGATCGCCAGCGACCACGTCCGCTCGACGGCGAGGAACGGCATCTTGACGAGGAACACCGGCAGCTGCCGCAGCTGGCGCACGAGCAGCGACGATGCGAGCAGCCGCGCGAACGACGACGCGATGAACAGCCACACGTATGCGCGATGCCCGCCCGCGAGGGCACCGAGCAACGCACCGCCGAGGAATCCCGCGCCCGCGGTGCCGAGCGCCTGCATCGCCGAGAACGCGCTCTGGATCGTCGTGCGCTCGGCGTCGTCGGTCGCGTCGAACAGCGTCATCAGCATCGCGAGCTCGAAGCCGGCCCACGCGACACCCGCGTACAGCTGCACGACCAGCAGCCAGCCGAACGCGCCGCTCGCCGCCCACAGCGCGGGAATCGGCACGATGCCGAGCGCGCACGCGGTCAACACCCGCCGCACGCCCGCGCGCTGCATCACGCGCCCGAACACGGGCAGCGCCGCGATCTTCACGACGACGATCGCCGCCGTGAACACGCAGTAGCTCGCGTAGCTCAGGTGCTCGTGCACGAGCAAGAACGGCGTCAAGAACGGCCCCGAGATCGCCGTCGCCGCGAGCGCCGCGAGCAGGTAGCCGAGCAAGCGCGCGCGCGGCGTCCCTCGCAGCCGCGGCGGGATGCTGCGCAACCGCATCCGCTTGCCGGGCCGCTTCGCCTCCTGGCCGTGCTGCCGCGCGATCGCGATCGCACTGCCGAGGCGCGCGAGCATCGCGGCCGCGAACATGCCCGCATACACCTCGCGCAGCGGGCCGCCGCGTCCGCTCGCGGCCTGCAGCGACATGCCCGCACCGACGAGCCCGACGAGCATCGCACCCTGCACGACGCCCGACCGCCGCGCGAAGAACCGACTGCGCACGCGTGCTGGCACAACCCGCGTCATCCACGGCGTCCACCCCGCGTTCGCGCCCATGCCCGCCGCCCAGTACACCGCCGCCGACGCGAACACGATCGTCGCCGCGTGCCCGCCGCGCAGCGCGAGGACGATCATCGGCACGAATGCGAGCGCCTGCACGACCATGCACGTGACCGTCCACCGCCGCAGGCTCGGCGTCCTCGCGATCACGCGCGGCGCGAGCAGCTGCAGCGCGCCACCGGCGGCGAGCGGCGCCGTCGCAACGAGTCCCGCGAGCACCGGCCGCATCCCGACCGCGAGCGCGAACGCGGGAAAGTACGCCTCCGCCGCGCCGGCCATGAGCCCGTACCCCGCGCCGTCGCCCAGGCTCAGGACGAGGTCACGGCGAACGGACGGCACGGCCCGTCGTACCACTACTTCTTCGACGCGCCGAGCGCTTTGAGTCTCGCGCCGGCGAGATCGTAGGTCGTCGGAATGATCTCGGCGTCGTACTTCTTCGTGACGCGTCGATAGGCAGCGACGGCGTCGTCGCGCTCGCCGGCTTGTTCGCGCACGCGCCCCAGCACGTACCAGTCCGCGGAACGGGGTTCGTCGGCGTGGGCGAGCTCGATCGATCGGTGGATGTCGTGGACCGCATCGTTCAAGGCGCCGGTCTCGACCTCGGCTGCTGCGAGCGTGTTCATCGCAGGGCCGCTCTTCTTGTTGCTGTTGACGGCATCGCGCGCCAGCGCGAGCGCACCCGGCAGGTCGACCGCGACGACGATCTTCATCCACGCGGCCTCGTTGAGGAGGAGCTCGTCATGCGCGCGCGCGTTCGCGAGCTCGTCGGTCCTCGCGATCACGAGGTCCGGCTTGTGGCGCGCGACGGCGGCCTCCGCGTGCAGGCCTAGAAACCCGGTGTTCGTCGGGTGCTTCGCGAGCACATCCGCGAGCAGCTGATCCGCCTCGTCGAGGCGGCCGAGATGAATGAGCGCCGTCGCCTTCTCCGCCGCCGGATACGTCGCGGCATAGCTGGGAACGTGCCCTTCCCAGCTGTCGGCCGCCGCGAGCAGGTCGTCCCACCGCTTCCGCATGCGATATCCGCGCGCGACCATGTAATCGCACACGAGCTGACCGTCGCTCGTGGTCGCACCACATTGCTTGCCGGCGCGGATCCCAGCATCGGGGTCTCCGCTCAGCAGGATCCCGGCGAGCGTGATCATCTGCGCGTCACGCGTCACGCCGGCGGTCCACAGGTGCGCGAGGTCACGCTGCGAGCGCGCATCCTTGACCGCCCAGTCCAGCAGTCGCCTCGCCGCGTCGTCGTGCTTGCCGACGAGACGCAGCACGTGACGACCGACGCCGGCGAGCGCGCCCGGCTCTCCGATGACCTTCGGCACGCCGTGGTCGGCCGCGAGATAGAGGACCTCGGTCTTTCCGCGGAGCTCGAGCTCGACGCGCCAGGCATTGGCGTCGCCTTCGAGCCGCGTGGTCGAGAGGCTCTGCGCGACATCGGAGAGCATCGCGGTCGTCATCCCGTCCGCGTGCGCGAAGGTCGCGGCCTTCGCCGCGTCGCGGATCTCCTTCTCCGTCGCGGCGTCCCACGTCGCGATCGCGGGTCTCGTCGCGTCGATCTCCTCGAGCACCAGCTCGAAGGCGACGCTCTGCGGATCGCTGCTCGGACGGAACGGCGTGTCGAAGCGCCGCAGCTTCGTGAGCTCGGTGCCCTTGGACGACGCCGTGCCTGTCGCCGCGTACAGCGCGTTCATCGCGTCGTAGTGGCGAAGCATCATCAAGGTGCCGGCGGCGCCATCGAGGACGACCTTGCGATCGTTCGTCGGAGCAGCGCGGATCGCGGCATCGGGCGACTCCGCGATCGCCGTCGCCGCAGCGAGCAGCGCATCGCGCGCGTTCGATGACGGCAGCGTCCGGACCGCGGCTTCCGCGGCCGTCGCATCTCCCAGCCACAGCAGATCGCGAACCTGGGCGAGGGCCTGCTCGGTCTCATCGGGATCGAGCTCGTGCGCGGCGCGGCGCAGGGTCGCGGCGGCCCGCAGATCGCTTCCGGTCTCGTACCTCACGCCGCGCGCGTCTCGCTCCAGCACGTCGGCGAGGTCGGTCGTGACGCCGTAGTGCTGGGGATCCAGCGCGTGCGCCTTCTCGAGCGTGGCTCGCGCGCCCGCGCGGTCCCATCCGGGCACGAACTGCCGCCCGGCGAGATCGAACGTCAGCACCCAGCCGAGCGCGCTGAGTGCGCTGACGTTCTTCGGCTCGAGCTCGACGGCCTTGCGCGCCTCGACGCGGGCGCCGTCTCCGTCGCCGATCGTCAGGAGCATCTGCGCGCGGCGCGCGTGCGGCAGCGCGGCACGAGGAGCGCTCGCGATCGCGCGCCGGGACTCGGCGAACGCCTCGCGGACCTTGCCCTCGTCGAGCAGCGCGTACGCGGTATTCGGGCACGTCAGGTGAGTCTGCGTGCCCCGCAGATCCTTGATGGCGGCGCGGGTCGCGTTGACCTCGGCCACCGAGAGCCGGCGCTGCGGCACGTCGAGGCGATGCTCGACGATCAGCACGCGCCCGTCGATGCGCTGACGCTCGCGGAACGTCAGGGCACCGAAGCTTCGCGTGGTCTCGGCCGTGATGTCGGGCATCGCGAAGCCGTCGGGGATCGTGAAGCGGTGCTCGATCTCGTAGACATGGCCGTTGGTGAGCTGCATCTCGAACGCGCGCGGTGGTGCGTCGGGGTCCGTCAGCGCCTCGGGCAGGTGCGCGGTCATCGCGTTGGCGTGGAGCGTGATGTCGATGTTCCTCCAGTGGACGACGACGTCCGGGATCTTCGCGATGTCGAGCGTCATCTCGAACGGCCGCGCGAAGTCGTCGGGCGAGCTGGTCGTGTACGCCGCGAGCTTCGCGTCGTAGCCGCGCTTCGCGTAGCCCTCGAGGTCCTTGCGAAGCTGCGCCGGATCGGTCTCGCGGACCCACCGCCGGGCCTCGCCTGCGAAGTCACCGCCTTCACGGCTCACCTCGTGCACGTTTGCCTCGCCGAGGTCCGGGAGCTGGTACGTGCGCGTCTCGTGGACGACTGTCGGCAGCGTCGGCGTGACGAACAGCGCGTGCTTCGTGATGTCGAGCGCCAGACAGTTCTCGTCGAGCGAATCGAGCGCACCGATCGGCAGGTCGCGTTCGGAGGGATCGATCCAGATCTCGTCGCTGCCGATCCGCGCGCGCACGAGCGCGTCCTCGAACGGGAGCAGCGTCGGCACGTCGCGGAGCACCCAGCGATTCGGAGCTCGATCGACGAGCACGATGTCCGCCTCGATCCCCGCTTGCCGCAACAGTGCCGTCGTGAGCGCGGCCAGCTCGTTGGAGTTGCCGTGGCCGCGCTTGACGACCTGCTCGAGATCGAGCGGGGCGATCGCTTCCTCGTCGAACGGCGCGCCGGTGAACTCGACGTTGCCGCGCACCCACGCGACGATGGCGACGACCGACTCGCGCGTCGCGGCCTTCGGCACGCCCGCCGGGTACGTCACCTTCAGCTGTGGATCGATCGCAGCCGCGTACGCCTTGGCGACCGCGTCCCACGAGCTCGCCGTCGTCGCCCCGATCACCGGGCGTGGCATGACATCCGACGGCAGCAGCGGCTCGGCGTGGAACCCCGGAAACGCGCCGAACGTGTACGTCCACGTCTCGCGCCCCTTGCCGACGGCGTGCGCCGGCACCAGACCGCGCGGCAGCGCGTGCTCGCGAACGGCCAGGTGCATGGCGGCCGGTGCGTCGAAGACGATCCGCGTGCTCGCGGTGGGGAGCGGATTGTCGAGCCCGAGCGTCGTCGAGCGCCCGCCCGGTGGCAGCTCGCGATCGCGCGTCAGCGCTTCGTACTCGAGCACCGCGCCTGCCTCGAGCCCCGTCAGGCGGCCGAGGACGAAGCGCCGCGAGCTGTGTGGATCCGGTTCCTCGCCGAGCTTCGTCGGATCGAGCTCGTGGACCTCGCCGGATCTCGAGATGACGCGTGCCCTGAGCTCCGGCCGTTCCTGGAACCACGGTGACCACCCACGCCACAGCTCGTCCCACGAGTCGATGCCCTTCGACGTCGTGATCGCGACGATGAAGTGCGCGCGACGCGTGACGAGGCCGTGATCGTCGAACGTCGTGGTCTCGTTATCGCGCAGGATGAGCGAGCCCTTCTCGTCGCCGGTCGCGTGCTTCGCGGCGTCGAGCAGCTCCTTGGGGGTCGCGGTGAAGGCGGGCTTGTCGAGAGGATTTCCGGCGTACGCGCGCGCGGATACCGCCGCCAACGCCGCCGCCACCAGGAGACATCGCATGTGGGGCACATCCTACTGCGGACGTTCGTGGGCAGTCTCTCGTGGGCACTCCCTCCTGGATGCACTGCGTAACCGCCCGAAAAATCATGTACACGCGCTGGCTCGTCTGGTGCACGATAGGGGCGCATGCGCTGGTGGACGCTGTTACTTGTTTGCGCGTGCGCGGGGACGCAACCCGCGGGGCCCGTGGCCCGGTCGATCGACACGGCTGCGGCCGAGGCGGATGTCCCGGCGGATCTGATGACCGCGATCGCGGTCGAGGAAGGCGGCGTCAAGCTGCCGGCGCTGCGCATCGTCGATGCGGATGACAACGTGCCGGTCGGCGGCGTGCTCGAGCTGCGCCATGGCCGGCTGAACACGCTCGCGCTCGGCGCGCAGCTCGTCGGTGCGACCGAGGATCAGCTGCGCGGCGATACCGATCTCGGCACGCGCGCCGGTGCCCTCGTCCTGGCGAAGCTCGGCCGCGAGCATGGGGCGGGCGCGACGCTCGAGAGCTGGCGCGGCGCGGTCGAGGCGCTGTCGGGCATGGACGATGACGGCGCGCGCGCATACGCGGATCGCGTGTTCGAGATCCTGCGCACCGGCGGTGCATTTCCGGCGCGCGGCGGCGAGGTGATTCGCATCGCGGCGCATCCCGAGATCGCGGTTGCGGTCGCGCGCACGACGCCGCCGCCCGCGACGCCCGACTTCCCGGGCGCGATCTGGTTCACGACGAGCTGCACGAACAAGTGCGATGTCGGCCGCCCGCTCGGCAACGCGGCCGTCAACAAGATCGTCATCCACGACACCGAGGGCGGCTGGGACGGCTCGGTCGCGACGCTGCAGAACGACAGCGGCAAGAGCGTGCACTACATCGTCGATGCGGACGGCTCGCGCGTCGGTCAGTTCCGGCCCGAGACCGACACGACCTGGCACGCGGGCAACTACTACTACAACGAGACGTCGGTCGGCATCGAGCACGTCGGCGTCGCGAGCGATCCGGCCGGCTACAGCGACGGGCTCTACGCGAAGAGCCAGGAGCTCGTGAAGAGCATCCGCACGCGCTGGAACGTGCCGCTCGACCGCGCCCACATCGTCGGGCACTACCAGGTGCCGAACGGCAACAACATCAGCGAGAGCTCGCCGGCCTGCAGCGACACGCTCGACGCGTGCGAGACGAGCCCGAACTACGGCGGCGCCGGCAACCACCGCGACCCCGGCTATCACTGGCAGTGGTGCCAGTACATGGAGCACCTCGGCGGCGAGTGCACCTGCAACGACGCCTACTCGCTGTGGAACTGCACGACCGATCAGAAGGAGGCGGTCCGCTGCCTCAACGGCGTCGTGCAGATCGAGCAGTGCGCGAACGGCTGCGACGTGATGCCGATCGGCCAGGACGATGTTTGCCACCTCGCCGATACCGGGAGCGGCAGCGACTACAACGGCGGTACCGGCACCGGGGTCGATCCCATTGGATCGGATGGGAATCCGGGCGGTAACGGCAAGGCGGGCGGCGGCTGTAACAGCGGTGGACTCCCGCCTTTGTGGGTGGGCCTGCTGGTTCTGCTGGTGAAGCGCCGTCGCATGTTGTAGCAACACGCCCGAGTGGCGTGTCCGGACGACAATCAGCTGGTGGCGATGCTCGACAGTCCGTCGAGGTTCGCCGAGCTCGAGGTTCACATCGATGCGTGCGAGCACTGCCGCCAGATGGTCGCGGCGCTCGCGACGGCGCGCACGATGGCGGTGGGCACGCCGGGGCCCGAGAGCGAGACCGGTGAGGATGTCGATCGCGTCGGCGATCGCTACGAGATCAAGCGCGTGCTCGGCCGCGGCGGCATGGGCACCGTGTACCTCGCGCACGACCGCACGCTCGGCCGCGACGTCGCGCTGAAGGTCCACCGCGCGGGCAGCGGCAACGATCGCCTGCAGCGCGAGGCGCTCGCGATGGCGAAGCTGGCGCACCCGAACGTCGTCACCGTGTTCGAGATCGGCACGTTCGAGGACCGGCTGTACGTCGCGATGGAGTACGTGCGCGGCGGGACGTTCCGCGAGTGGCTCGCGCACGGGCACAGCTGGAAGCAGATCCTCGCGATGCTCGAGGAGGTCGGCGCCGGGCTCGCGGCCGCGCACGACGCGGGGCTCGTGCACCGCGATCTCAAGCCCGAGAACATCCTCGTCGCGATGGACGGGCGGCCGCGCGTCAGCGACTTCGGCCTCGCGCGGGTCGGCGCGAGCGTGACGCCCGTGCCTGACGACAGCGCGCCCATCGAGAAGATCACGGTGACGGGCGCGGTGATCGGCACGCCGGCGTACATGGCACCGGAGCAGCTCGCGGGCGACGTCGTCGATGCGCGCAGCGATCAGTTCGCGTTCTGCGTCGTCGCGTGGGAGGCGCTGTTCGGGCAGCGGCCGTGGGGTGGCACGACGCTCAAGGAGCTCGAGAAGGCGATCCACAAGCACGAGCTGAAGCCGTCGCGCGACGTGCCGGAGCGCGTGCGGAAGGTGATCGAGCGCGGGCTCGCGATCGAGCCGGGCGACCGGTTCGTCGACGTGCGCACGCTGCTCGCGGCGCTGCGGAGCGCGACCGCGCCGCGTACGCGCTGGTGGATCGCGGCGAGCGTCCTCGGCACGGCTCTCGTCGTCGGCGGCTCGTACGCGGCGTATCGCCAGGTCAGCGAGCGGCGTCACGAGGCGGCCTGTCTCGCGGCCGGCGATAGCGTCCGCAAGCTCGTCGCGCCCGACATGCGCACGGCGATCCACGACGCCTTCGCGGCGACCGGCGTGCCGTTCGCGGACTCGAGCTTCCAGCACGCGGAGGCCGTGCTCGGCCGCTACGCGGATACGCTCGCGACGAAGACCGTCGCCGTGTGCCGCGACGACAAGGCGCCCGCCGTGCAGCGCAGCTGCCTCGACGAGCACCGCGCGCAGCTCGCGACGTATGTCGATGCGCTCACGCATGCCGATGCAGCGGCAGTGCAGCGCGCGCCCGATGTCGCGTGGTCGATCCTCGACGCGCAGGTCTGCGATCATCCCGAGAGCGCGCCGGTCCTGCGCCACGACGATGCGGAGGCGCTCGCGGAGGTCCGCACGCTCGAGGATCAGGGCAAGTTCAAGGAGGCCGCCGCGCAGGCGCAGGCGATCGTCACGCGCGCGCACGACGCGAAGGACCAGCAGCTCGAGCTCGCGGCGCTGTTCGACCTCGCCGACGCGCAGCACGAGATCGATCCGTACGCGCTCTCGAAGATCCAGCACCGCGCCGAGACGCTCGCGGAGTCGCTCGGCCGCGATGTCGACGCGGCGCGTGCGCTCGTCGCGCTCGGCAACTTCGAAGGCATCGAGCACCACGACTACGCGGCCGCGCACGCCGACTTCGATCTCGCGAAGGCGAAGCTCGCGCGCCTCGGCGATACGAACCTCGTGCTGCGCGGCAACGTGCAGATCACCGAGGCGCAGGTGTTCATGTACGAGGGCCGGCTCGGCGAGGCGGAGAGCAGCGTGCGCTCGGGCGTCGCGGCGCTGCGCCAGGCGCTCGGACCGGATCACCCCAAGCTCGGCATCGCGAGCGCGGTGCTGTCGCAGATCCTCGACTTCGAGAACAAGCACGAGGAGGCGCTCACCGCCGCACGCGACGCCGAGCGCATCATGATCAGCGCCTACGGCGAGCAGTACCCGATGCTCGCGGGCGTGTGGATGGCCGAGGCGCAGTCGCTGATGGCGACGCAGAAGACCGGCGATGCGCGCGCGTTGCTCCAGCGCGCCGACGCGATGTTCGCGAAGTACTACGGCTCGAACAACGAGACGCGCGCGAAGATCCTCGTCAGCCTCGGCGAGCTCGAGACGGCGGAGAACCACTTCGACGCGGCCGTGAAGGACTATCGCGATGCACTCGCAATCGTCGAGCGCCTCGCCGGGCCGACCAGCGAGGAGGCCGGTGGCCTGCACCGCGACGTCGCGTATGCGCTCGCGCTCCAGCAGAAGCTCGACGAGGCGATCCCGGAGGCCGAGAAGGGCGTCGCGATCCTCGACGCGCTCGGGCCGGCCGGCGAGCCGCGTCTCATCGGCGCGCTGACCGAGCTCGCGAACATGTACACCGCGAAGGGCCGCTCGGGCATCGCGGCCGCGCGGCGCGCGGTGGCGCTCGCCGAGAAGCGCCCGGCCGGCGCCGAGGATCCCGAGCTACAGGCCGCTCGCGAAGCGCTCAAGAACGCGCACTAG
>CAYUNM010000006.1:0-214748 GCA_964446175.1 uncultured Kofleriaceae bacterium | reverse complement strand
CGGATCGTGTGTTCAGTCCGGAACCTGCCGATCTATGACCTACAGGCTCCTAGCGAACGACGAGGTCGACGAGCTCGTGCGTCACGTTCGCGTGGCTCGCGCTCGCCGTCGCGGTCTCATCGCCGTTGCTCGCGACGAGCTCGGCACCCGCGGTCGTCTCGATCGCGTAGCGGCCGGTCTTGTCGGTCTGCACGGTCGCCGCGCGCGACGTGACCTCGGCGCCGGCCAGCGGGTGACCGCCCTCGTCGCGCACGGTGCCGATCACGACCTTGGACCTCGGCGTGCCGACGTCGAGCTCGAGCGCTGCGGGCTTGTCGAGATCGACGACAACCTGCTTGTGCTCGCTGACTCCGCGCCACTGCAGCGCGAGCGTGAGCGGGCAGGCGGGCACGTTGTCGATCGTGAACCGGCCGCCATGCACGACGACGAGGCGCGGCTCGTGCGCGACCGGCACCTCGAGATCCGGTGCGAGCTTGCACGACTCGAACGCGACCTCGAAGCTGCCGTTCGCGAGGTCGGCCGCCGTGCCATCGATGCGGCCGGTGCCGGCGAGCTGCACGCGTACATCGGCGCGCGGCGCGACGACGACATCGCTCGTGATGCCCTCGCCGGCGGCGGTCGCGACGAGCTTGTAGCGGCCGGGCGGCGCATCGAACACGCTGAACTTGCCCGACGCGTCGGCGCGCTCCTGCTGGCCGGGACCCTGGTCGTCGAGCGGCGTGAGATCGATGTACGCGAACGGCACCGGCGCGCCGCTCGCATCGACCACGGAGCCCGCGACGCTCGGCGTGCCATCGGGGACCTTCAGCACGACGTTCGCGACGTGCATGCCCGCGGTGCACGCAAACGACTTCGCGGGCGTCGGCATCGACTTCCACGGCCACGCGCGCAGCGTGACCTCGCCCGGCTCGAGCCGCGTGAAGCGGAACGTGCCATCGGCATCGACGACGCCACCGGGCCCGAACTGGCCGCGCGGGTTCATGATCTCGAGCGCGCCTTCATTCGCGGGCGAGCCGTCGTCGGAGACGACCTTCCCTTCGATCACGCAGCCGCGAATGAGGTGCAGCGTCGCGTTTGCGGGCCGGCCCGTCGCGACCTGCACCGCGGCCGTGTCGCTCGTGCCCGCGTACGCGGCGTGCGCGGCGTCGAGCTGGTAGCCGCCGGCGGGCACGCGCAGCGTGAACACGCCGTGCTCGTCGGTCTCCGCGACATCGGTGCCGAGCGCGGGGCGCGAGAAGCCGGAGCGCGCGCGCACGACCGCGTGCGGCACCAGCTTGCCCGTCTCGTCGACGACCGTGCCCGTGATCGTGCCCGCCTTGACGACCGGCAGCTCGATCGCGACATCGCGCTCGGCGATGACGAGCGGCATCAAGGTCTCGTCGGGCATGCCGGCGATGTCGAGGCGCGGACCGGCATCGATGCGCGGTGGATCGGCGAGGCCGACCGTCATGACGTCGTCGCCGCGCACGAACAGGTGATACGCGCCGGGCGAGACGTCGAGCGCGAACGTGCCGTCGGCGCGGGCCGGGACGCTTGCCTCGCCGAGCGCGCTCCGCACGACGACCTCGACGCCGCCGACCGGCGAGCCATCGGCGCGGTCGATCACGGTGCCCGCGATCTGTACGGTGCCTGGTCGCGACGGCATGCGATGCGGCGGCACCGGTGCGCGCGGCGCGGGCGCGGATGGAGCGACCTGCGCGGCGTCTCGTGGAGAAACGTGTGCGCCGTGCTGCTGCTTGCCGGCGACGAGATAGATCACGATCGCTACCGCGACCGCGATCACCGCAAAGATGATGCGTCGGCTCATGCCCCCGATGCGGGGTAGCACGTCACGACTGGACTTCAATCACGAGCGCCGTGATGTTGTCCTTGCCTCCGCGCTGATTCGCTAGGGCAATCGCTGATTCGGCGCACTCGTCGAGATCGCCTTCGCTGCACAGCTCGGCGACTTCCCGATCATCGGTGAAATACCCATGCAGGCCGTCGCTGCAGAGCAGGAACCGATCGCCGGCCGCGACGTCGAGGTCCGCCGTGTCGACCTGCACGTAGTCCTTGTGGCCGACCGCGCGCGTGATGACGTTCTTGCCGCTCGCCTTCTCGGCCTCGGCCTTCGTCATCATGCCGTGCTTGACCTTGTAGTTGATCAGCGTGTGGTCCTCGGTCAGCTGCAGCACGCTGTCGCCGCGCACGCGATACACGCGCGAATCGCCGACGTGCGCCGCGAACGCGAGGTTCGCGCGGATCATCAGCGCCGAGAGCGTGGTCGACATCCCCTTTTTCTCGGGGTCGAGCTCCGCCATCCCGTAGACCATGTAGCAGGCGTTCTTGACGCCGCTCTCGAGCAGGCGGCGGATCTCCCACACCGCCTCGCCGTCGCCGAACGTCAGTCGCTCGACGAGGCGATCGAGGTCACGCGACGCGCCATACACCCAGGACTTCAGTGCATCGACGGCCTCGCGACTCGCGATCTCACCCTTGTTGTGCCCACCTACACCGTCGGCCACGACGTAGAAGCCGCGCGCATCATCGCGGAAGAACGCGTCCTCGTTGATCTGGCGCTTCCGGCCGACATCGGACCTGGCTACCGATAGCAGCTTCAAATTCGCACCTAGTCCGCATCCTATCATGGCGACGGGAGGACCGGCTTGCTACCCTGATCCGGTGAGCGAAGGGAGCCAGCTCGCGGCGATGTTGCGAGACCACGCGAGCGAGATCCTCGCGAGCTGGATCGT
The DNA here is from genome assembly GCA_964446175.1 of uncultured Kofleriaceae bacterium. Classification (GTDB taxonomy): domain Bacteria; phylum Myxococcota_A; class Polyangia; order Haliangiales; family Haliangiaceae; genus JABFXX01. Next base: position 212,016 of record CAYUNM010000006.1, on the reverse strand, counting down.
GCGCTTCGAGCGGTCCCCGATCCGCTTCCGCCGCGCCACCAAGGCCGCCACGCACACCGCACAGGTCGCCAGCCTCGTCGAGGCGCTGACCGAGGCCGCGCATGGCGGTATCGAGGGGCTGACGCCCGGCCGCCCGTCGACGCGCGAGCTCGAGCGTTCGGCGGCATTCCTCGGCTCGCACTTCGCGTCGGAAGGCGCCACCGGCTACGACGTCGCGGCGCTGCTGCTCGAGCTGCGCGATGTCGTCGCGGGCATGGTCTCGACCGACGAGGGCAAGGCGCTGACGCACCTCTTCGAGTGGCTGACCGTCGTGGCGCTCGACGGCTTCGCGGCCTCCGGCATGCAGTCACTCCGCGAGCAGACGAGCGAGCAGCTGGAGAACGGCACGCCCGTCATGGAGCTGCTGCCGAAGGTGCCCGCGGTGCTATTCGTCGGGTCGCCGTCGACCGGCGTGATCGACAGCCTGCTCGCGCGCGCGTGGATGCTCGCGGTCGGCACCGGCGCGCCCTGCCTCGTGATCGACTGTGCCGGCCTCACCGCGATCGGTGAGAAGAATCTCGAGCGCGCCTACCCGGGCTTCCTCGAGCAGGCCGAGGGGTCTTCGCTGCAGGTGGTCCTGACGAGCGCGCGGCGCCCTCTGCGCGAGCAGATCGCCCAGCTGTCGCAGCAGCATCAGATTTCCTTCCAGCACTTCGATCGCGTGGACAGTGCCATCGCGCACGCGCTGGAGCGCGCGGGCCACTTATTGATGCGACGGACGTAGCGGGCGACGTCCAACTGCCCGTGATACATTCATGTTCCGGTGGGAGACTTCCCAGTCGGCTTCGGCCGGTATTCGCTGATCGAACGCCTTGCCGTCGGTGGGATGGCGGAGCTGTTCGTCGCGACCTCCCCCGGCGAGCACGGGTTCCAGAAGAAGGTCGTCATCAAGCGGCTGCTCCCGCAGCTGGTCGGTGACGAGACCTACAAGGCGATGTTCATCGACGAGGCCAAGCTCACCGCCCGCCTCCAGCATCCCAAGATCGCGCAGACCTTCGAGCTCGGCAGGGTCGACGACGCGCTCTACATTGCGATGGAGTACGTCGACGGCATCGACGTCCTCGCCCTGCTGCGCGAGTTCGCCGCGCGCCGGCGCCGGGTCGAGCCGCAGCTCGCCGCGTGGATCGCGCACGAGGTGCTCGACGCGCTCGACTACGCGCACAACCTCGCGGACGAGACAGGCCGCCCGCTCGGCATCGTCCACCGCGACATCTCGCCGTCGAACGTCCTGCTGAGCGTGCGCGGCGACGTCAAGCTCGTCGATTTCGGCATCGCGCGCGCCAAGGACCCCGACCGCGCCCACAAGTCGAAGAGCGGCACGCTCAAGGGCAAGTACGGCTACATGTCGCCCGAGCAGGTCATCGAGCTGCCGCTCGACGGCCGCAGCGACGTGTTCTCCGTCGGCGTCGTGCTCGCCGAGCTGCTGACCGGCCGCCGCCTGTTCGCCGCGCCGAACGAGCTCGACGTCCTGCTGATGGTCCGCGACGCCAAGCTCGGCCGCTTCGACAAGTACGGCGGCGACATCGAGTCCGGCCTCCAGACGATCGTCCGCAAGGCGCTCAAGAAGCCGCTCGACGAGCGCTGGTCCTCCGCCGCCGCGTTCCGCGACGCCCTCGCCGAGTGGCTCTTCGAGCACCGCCACCGCATCACGAACAAGCACGTCTCCGAGGTCGTGATGGAGCTGCGCGACTCCGTCTACCAGCGGCGGCAGAAGGCCTCGTCGGAGCAGCCGACCACCGCCGTCGTCGACGAGATCGCGCAGGGCCGCGCGCCCTCCGACTCGATGGGCATCCCGTCGATCCAGATCGAAGGCGGCGACGACCTCTCCGCGCCCGTCATCTCGATCAACTACGAGGACGCGCAGCCCGATCCGCCCGCGCGGCCGATCACGTCGTCGGAGGGCATGGCGGCCGCCGCGCCGTCGTCGTCGAAGCGCGCCGAGACCGTGCAGGCGCGCCCGGGCCGCACGCCGACGCCGCAGCAACCCTCCGTCGCGCGCACGCAGACGCCGCAGAAGCCCGTGGTCGCGCGCGTCCCGACGCCGCAGCAGCCCGCCGTCGCACGCACGAAGACACCGCAGAAGCCCACGCGCACGCCGAGCGGCACGCCGTCGGATGCCGTCGTCGAGATCCCGATCGCCGATACGATCTCCGCCGCCGTCGAGGCGATCACGCTTCCGGAGCAGGGCGCCACGTTCAAGCGCGAGGAAGACTCCGTCACGCGGAACTTCGACGACCTCACCGAGGACGCGGGCATCGCGCGCTCGTTCCCGCCGATGCCGCCCTCCGCCGACGAGCTGTCGCGCAAGAAGCCGCCGACCCCGCCCGCCCTCAGCGACATCGCCGAGCCCGCCGACGACGCCGGCGACTTCTCCGTCACCTCGCCGATGCGCGTCCTCTTCCGCCTGATGACGGCGCGCGCGACCGGCCTGCTCGTCGTCGCGGTCGGCGGCATCAAGAAGGAGATCTACGTCCGCGACGGCCAGCCGGAGTACGTCTCCTCGAACGTCGCGTCCGAGCTGTTCGGCAACTACCTCGTGACCAAGGGCGTCCTCTCGGATGGCGAGCTCGCGATGGCGCTCGCGATGATGCCGCACTACGGCGGCAAGCTCGGCGACACGCTCGTCGGCCTCGGCCTGCTGAAGCCGCTCGAAGTCTTCCGGCACCTGACGCGCCAGGTCCGCACGAAGATCATCGACGTCTGCACCTGGAACAAGGGCGGCTTCGCCTGGTACGCGGGCCGCGAGAACCCGCGCGAGGCATTCCCGCTCGACTTCAACGCCTTCGAGATCCTCGGCGCCGGTGCGATGGCCTTGTCGGATGACGTGACGGATGCGTGGCTCGCCAAGCACGGCAACTCCAAGCTGCGCGCGTCGCGCACGCGCCGGGTCGGCCCGGAGCGCTTCGAAGTGAAGGGCCTCGTCGAGCTGTTCGAGACGCTCGACGGCACGCGCACGGTCACCAAGCTCCTCGACGAGCGCGACGAGCGCGAGGAGCAGCTGCGTGTCGCGCGCATGCTGTGCCTGCTCGAAGCCTGCGACCTCGCGCGCCCGACGTGATGCGGCGCCTGGTCTTGCTCGCGGCGTGTGCGTCGACGGCCTGTGGAACGCCGGCGGCCGCGCCCGCGTCGGGAACCACGCCCGCGCGCGCACCGGCGGCGACGACCGCGCCGTCCTCGGCACCGCCCTCCACGGGCGCGCCGGCGAGCGCATCCGGCAAGCCCGCCTGGCTCGGCGTGATGTTCGACGGCCATGCCGGTACGACGCGCGTGCAGTCCGTCGTCGCGGGCGGCCCGGCCGAGCGCGCGGGTATCGCCGCGGGCGACCTCGTCGTGTCCGTCGACGGCGCACCGACCGCGAAGGCAGCCGATGTCATCGCGCAGGTGCGCGCGAAGCCACCGGGTGAGACGGTGCACCTCGTCGTGTCGCGCAGGGCCCGCGACGTGCCGCTCGACATCAAGCTCGAGGAGCGGCCGAGCTTCGAGCACCTGCAGCAGCGGCTCGTCGATCATCCGGCGCCCGACTTCACGCTCGCGACGGCCGCCGGCCCGCCGCTCGCCGGCCTCGCGGATCTGCGCGGCCACGTCGCGATCGTCGACTTCTGGGCGACCTGGTGCGGCCCGTGCGGCTACGCGATGCCGCACCTCGTCGAGCTCGCGCACCGCTATCCCGACCTGCGCGTGATCGGCATCTCCGACGAGGACGCCGGCGACATCACGGCGTACGTCAAGGCGCACGGCATCGACTACACGATCGCGCGCGACGCGGACGACGTGATCACCGGCCACTACCTCGTGACCGGCCTGCCGACGCTCGTGATCGTCGACAAGGCCGGCATCGTGCGCGCGCTGCACGTCGGCGCCGGCGACTTCGACGTGATCGAGGCCGAGGTCCAGCGGCTGCTGAAGTAGCGGCAGATTGCGCACGCGTCGTGCGCCGCGCGCGACGGACCACCGCGCACGGGCAGGGCGGGTGCCGTTCGCGCGCATCGGTCCCCCACGTGGGGGAACTGGATGCTTCGGCGGCCGTCGTGAGATGCGCGGTGGCGCGACGGCTGTGCGCGAGGTCTACAGTCAGCGCGCCGCGGCCGTTCGCGCATGCGATTGCAGGGGGTGCGCTCGGCCGGCACGCGCTTTGTAGCTGCGAGCGGCAAAGGAGAAGATCCATGGCTGGCAACTCGGTCAAGAACAAGAGCAAGTACCGCGCGCTCAAGCGCAAGGGCATGTCGAAGACGCGCGCGGCGAAGATCGCGAACTCGGGCAAGGCGTCGAGCCGCAAGGGCGGCCGCAAGTCGCACTCGAAGAAGAAGTAGTCAGAGGCCGACCGCGGCCAGCGCGGCGGTGAAGCGCGCGGGCAGCGGGGCTTCGATCGTCGCGTCGGGGAGGATGACGCGCGCCGCGTGCAGATAGAAGCCTTCGTGGCCGGGGAGGGCGGCGCCGCCGTAGAGGGCGTCGCCCGTGATCGGCGCGCCGACGTGTGCGAGGTGCGCGCGGACCTGGTGCATGCGGCCGGTGCGGGCGATGCAGCGGACGAGGGCGTGGGAGGCGGAGCCGCGCTCGACGACGAACTGCGTGTAGGCGGCGAGGCCGTCGGTGTGATCGACGGCGACGTGGTTGCCGCGCTGGACGAGGGGAGCGTCGGACTCGCGCGAGACGGGGCGGCCGTCGACGAGCGCGAGGTAGTGCTTCTCGACCTGGCCGGAGCCGAAGGCGTCGCGCAGGCGGCGGTAGGCGTCCGGGGTGCGCGCGGCGATCAGGACGCCGGAGGTGCCGATGTCGAGGCGGTGGACGAGGCCGCCGTCGCGCGGGTCGTCGCCGATCGCGGCGCACTCGGGCCAGCGGGCGACGACGAAGTTTGCGACCGTGCCGAGCTCGCCCGCGCGCAGCGGCTGCGAGGGGATGCCGGCGGGCTTGTCGATCGCGACGAGGTCGGCGCGCTCGAGGAGCACGGGCAGGTCGAGCGATGCATCGGGGGCGGCGCGCAAGGCATCGCCGGAGACGGGCTCGCGCTCGAGCTCGATGACGTCGCCGGCGGCGACGCGGTCGCCCTTCTTCGCGCGCTTGCCGCGGACGCGAACGGCGCCGGCTTCGATCAGCTCGGCGAGCTGGCGGCGGCCGGCTGCGGGGTAGTGCGCGGCGAGCGCCTTGTCGACGCGGCCTTCCTGGCCGGGCTGGACGGTTACTTTGGTCATACGGCGTCGAGGAGCAGGGCGGGGACGATCGAGTTGGGCTGGATCTCGGTCTTGTCGGCGGCGAGCTCGACGAGCGCGGTGCAGCCGATCAGGGAGGTCAGCATCGCGGAGCCTTGTTTCGGGTGCGGGTGCGCGATCAGGTACTCGCCGTTGCGCTCGAGGCGCGCGCGGATGTAGTGCGCGCGGCCGGCCTGCTTGCGATAGCCGCGCACGAGGTGGACGGGGGCGCGCGGACGCTGCGTGACCTGCGCGCCGCCCATCGCGAGCAGCGCGGGGCGCACGAACAGCTCGAAGACGACGAACGACGAGACGGGATTGCCGGGCAGGCCGAAGACGGGGACGCGGCCGTTCATACCGAACGAGAACGGCTTGCCCGGCTTCATTGCGACCTTCCACAGCTCGAGCTCGACGCCGGCGGCCGCGAGCGCGGTGCGGACGTGGTCGCGATCGCCGACGGAGACGCCGCCAGTGGTGATGATCGCGTCGTGATCGAACGCGGAGGCGATCATCGCGGCGAGCGAGATCGGATCGTCCTTGGCGATGCCGAAGTAGGACGGCTCGCCGCCGCACGCGGTGATCATCGCGCCGAGCATGTGGGCGCTCGAGTCGACGATCTGGCCCGGCAGTGGCGTGGTCGTCACGTCGACGAGCTCGTCGCCCGTCGTGATCAGCGCGACGCGCGGTCGGCGCACGACGGAGACCTCGACGAGGCCGAGCGCGGCGAGCAGGCCGAGCGAGCCGGGGCCGAGGCGCCAGCCGGCGGTGACGGCGGTCTCGCCCGGGTTGATGTCCTCGCCGGCGCGGCGCACGTTGTCGCCGACGGGCGAGGCCGGGAGCGTGACCTTGGAGCCGTCGACCTTGGCGTCTTCCTGGATGACGACGGTGTCGAGGCCGGCGGGCATCGGCGCGCCGGTGAGGATGCGGATCGCGACGCGCGGCGGGACCGGCTCCGTCATCACCTGGCCGGCGGCGACGAGGCCGACGACCGGCAGCGTGGCCGGTAGCTCGGCGGAGCGGGCCGCGTAGCCGTCCATCGCGGAGTTGTCGAAGATCGGGAGCGCGCGCGCGGCGAGGATGTCGTCGGCGAGGATGCGGCCGCCGGCGCTAGCGAGCGGAACACGCTCGGTGCCGAGGCGCTCGATCCGCGCCGCGACGGCCTTGGCGGCCGCTTCGACGGACTGCATGCACTCCGTGTATCACGGGTGAATGCCGAAGATGAGCTTGCCGATCGCCTGATCGGCGGAGCCGTGCGTCGCGCCGATGCCGAAGTTGATGTCGATCGCGCTGCCTCGGTAGTCGAACGTGACGTAGCCGCGCTCGAAGCTCTCGCTGCCGAGGTTGTCGACGGGGCCGAACGCGCCATAGCCCTCGACGCCGACCGCGAATCCGTCGGGCAGCAGGTACGCGAGCTTCGCGCACGGCTCGAGCTGTGGATGCCCGGCCTCGTCGCCGGCGAGGTCGATCGTGATGTTCGGGTTGACGGCGGCGTAGAGCGCGCCGGCGCGGATCTCGGCGATCGGGCGGATCTCGGAGCCGTAGACGGCCGGCTCGAACTGCGACGGCACGATCGACAGCTCGCCGTTGATCGCGAGGCCGATGCGCTCGTGCCAGTAGCGGTGCGGCACGCGCGCCTTGAGGCGCAGCTTCACGCCCGCGAATTCCGGCCTCTCGCCGCGCGCCTCGGACGCCTGGAGATAGCCGCCGAGCTCGAGCCAGTCGCGCAGGCCGTAGTGCGGCTCGAACGTGGTGTGCGTCTGGTTCGCGGCGCCGTCGATCAGGTGATGGCTGAGGTGCAGCTCGACGCCAGGGTCTCCCTGCCGCGCGGTCTCGACGTCGTAGACCTGGATCTCGAACTCGTCCTGCGCGTGCGCGACGCCGGCGAGCAAGCAAAGCACGGGGATGACGAGGGCGCGCATCAGAACTCCGCGTGCAGCCGCGCGCCGAGGATGTGCACGGGGCCGCGATCCGCGTTGAAGGCCGGGTGAACGATGAACATGTAGTCGGCGGAGAGCCAGATCGAGCTCGCGAGGTTCGCCGCGTAGAACACCTCGCCGACGCTCTCCGTGCCCGGGGTCAGCTTGCCGTCGCCGATGAAGCCGTCGATGCCTCCGAGGCGCAGGTACGTCGCGTGCTCGTCGGAGATGCCGCCGGCACCGAACCCGACGCCGGCGTAGTCGTCTGGCCGGCCCCAGCGCTTGCCGAGCGCGAGCGCGCCGAGCGAGATCGAGCGGTCCGTCGATGTGAACGAGTACACCTCGGTCTTGCCGTCGGCGATCATCGCGCGCAGGAACACGCCGATATCCGACGACACGGCCTGCTCGATGTTGATGCCGATACCGTACTTGTCGTTCGGCTTGCGCGCCCAGCACAGATCCGGCGCGTTCTGGTCCGTCGAGTCGTAGTGGAAGAGGTCGCCGCACTCGGCGGCGTTCTTCGACGGATCGGCGACGAACGCATCGGTCGCATCCGCGAAGGCGCCCATGTTCTCGTGGTTGTGAAATGCGAGCACGCGCACCGCGCCGTGATAGCCGGCGAGCTCGTGGTCGTGCTCGATCTCGATCGCGTCGCCGTAGTACTTCCAGAAGCGGTACTCGAGATCGGTCTGGTTCGGCTGCTTCGGCGGCGCGGCGCGCGAGGCGCGGAACGACCAATCACCGATGATGACCTCGACGTTCGCGCCGACGGTATAGCCACGCGTGTCGGCCGGGAAGTCGTACGGCGCGTACGTCATGAACGCCATGTTGAAGAACTGGCGCCGCAGATCGCCCGAGTACGTGTTCTTGTCGAGGAAGTCGAGCACGCTGAAGCGGCCGACGGTGAGCGTGATGCGATCGTGCTGGATGACTTTGCCGAGCGCGAGCGGGTTGGACTTGATCTCCTCGGGGCCGCCGCGCAGCTCGATCGTCTGCTGGAAGTAGAGCCGGCCGATGTAGCCGACGGGCGCGGGCGTGCCGCCCTTCTGCAGCTCGAAGTTCTGGATCACGCCACCGAGGCCATGCAGGCTCGACAGCGGCTTCTCGGAGACGGCCTCGGGGGCGATGTAGAGCTCGCCTCCCTGCCACAGCCGCACGCCCGCGAACACGGTGGCCGTCCCCGTGAAGCTGTTCTCGAGATCCGGCGAGAGCGAGTGCGTGCCGCTGTATGGCGCGTGAAACGGCAGCTTGACGCTGTCGATGAACGTCAGCTGGCCGTACGCGTTCCACGTCTCGTCCTCGAGAGCGTGCAGGTGATGGCGCGCGAGCACGTTCATGACGTCGAACTGGTCGTCATCGCGCGGCGAAGGCTCGGGGCCGTCCGCGTACGCGAGACCGCGCGCGAGGAGTACTGCCACCAGGGCCCACCGCATGAAGTGCTACTGTACTTGCCCATGAGCCGCCGTCTGCTGTTCGTGGCGCTTTTCGCCGCAGGATGCTGTCCGCCGGAAGCGCCGAAGCACATCACCGTGAAGGCCACGCCGCCGCCGGCACAGCCGCTCGCGTCGCCCGAGGAGAAGCACCTCGCCAACCTCGAGCAGCTGACGTTCGGCGGCGACAACGCCGAGGCGTACTGGTCGTTCGCTGGCGACAAGCTCATCTACCAGACGAACCACGCGCCCTATAAGTGCGATCAGATCGAGGAGATGCCGAGCGGCGGCGGGCCGAGCAAGCTCGTCTCGACGGGCAAGGGCCGCACGACCTGCTCGTACTTCCTGAAGGGCGATCAGCAGATCATCTACGCGTCGACGCACGAGGCGTCGCCGGAGTGCCCGACGCCGCCCGACATGTCGAAGGGCTACAACTGGGGCCTCTTCGAGTACGACATCTACAAGGCGAACGCCGACGGCTCGAACCTGACGAAGCTGACGAACACGCCGGGCTACGACGCCGAAGGGACGGTTTGCCCCGTCGACGGCTCGATCATCTTCACGTCGATGCGCTCGGGCGATCTCGAGCTGTGGCGCATGGACGCCGACGGCAAGAACCTCCGCCAGCTGACGAACACGCCCGGCTACGACGGAGGCGCGTTCTTCTCGGCGGACTGCACGAAGATCGTGTGGCGCGCGTCGCGTCCCACGGGCAAGGAGCTCGACGAGTACCAGGCGCTCCTCAAGCAGAACCTCGTCAAGCCGACGAAGATGGACCTGTGGGTCGCGAACGCCGACGGCACCGAGGCGCGCCAGGTCACGTACCTGCCGGGCGCGTCGTTCGCGCCGTACTTCTTCCCCGACGGCAAGCGCATCATCTTCTCGTCGAACTACCTGTCGCCGAAGGGCCCCGAGTTCGACCTGTTCGCGATCGACACCGACGGCACGCACCTCGAGCGCATCACGAACGCGCCGAGCTTCGACGGCTTCCCGGTGTTCTCGCCGGATGGCAAGCGGCTGAGCTTCTCGTCGAACCGCCGCGACGTCGTCGACGGCAAGTATCGGGCGACGGGCGGGCCGGCCGGCGCGCACGACACGAACGTGTTCATGGCCGAGTGGAAGAACGACATCGGCCCGGTGCAGTACCAGCCGGAGACCGCGGCCGCCGATCGCTACCGCACCGATGTCGACTACCTCGCCGACGACGCGCGCGAAGGCCGCGGCATCGGCAGCAAGGGCCTCGACGACGCCGAGGCGTACGTGCAGAAGCAGCTGCAGAACGCGGGCATCGAGTCGACGAAGCAGAGCTTCGAGGTGACGACCGACATCAAGCGCGGCGCCGGCACGACGCTCGCGATCGACGGCAAGCCCGTCGCGGAGGCGGACTTCACGCCGACCGCGGCGTCGTCGAATGCGACGGTCTCGGGGGCGATCGTCGACCTCGGCTGGGGCCTCGACAAGGACTTCAAGGGCAAGGCGCTCAAGGGCAAGGTCGCGCGCGTGCACCGCTTCGTGCCGAAGGACATCGAGAGCCCGAGCGAGCAGGCGCGCCTCGGCGACCTCCGCTACAAGGCGTTCCTCGCGAAGCAGGCGGGCGCGGCGGCGCTGATCGTCGTCGACGACGGCGATGCCAAGCAGGAGGAGGCCCCGCTTCCCGCGCTCGCGCCCGGTGGTGCCGGCGATCTCGGCGTGATCGGCGGAGCGAGCGATGCGGGGCTGCCGATCGTCGTCGTCAAGCGCGCGGCGGCGCCCGCGAAGGCGAGGACGGCGAAGATCGCGGTGGCGCTCGAGAGCGTGCGCTCGCCGACGAACAACGTGATCGGCGTGATCCACGCCGGTGGCGTGAAGAAGCTGCCGGGCGTCGTCGTGATCGGCGCGCATGTCGATCACCTCGGCATGGGCGGCGGCGGCAATGCGCTCGATCCGAAGGTCCACGCCGTGCACAACGGCGCCGACGACAACGCGAGCGGCGTCGCCGCGCTTCTCGAGGTCGCGCGCACGCTCGCCGCGAAGCAGAACGCGCTGTCGCGCGATGTCTACGTCGTCGCGTTCAGCGGCGAGGAAGAAGGCGACCTCGGCTCGTCGCACTTCGTCAAGGAGTGGAAAGGCGACCCGATCGTCGCGATGCTCAACATGGACATGGTCGGCCGCATGCGCGGCAACCAGCTGCACGTCAACGGCGGCGAGTCGGCGAAGGAGTGGCGCGAGCTCGTCGAGCCGGCCTGCGCGATGGCGCGCGTGCAGTGCACGGTCGGCGGCTCGGGCTACGGGCCGAGCGATCACATGGCGTTCTACGTCGCGAACATCCCGGTGCTGTTCTTCTTCACCGGCAACCACCTCGACTATCACACCGCCTCCGACGACGCCGACAAGATCAACGCGGCGGGCGGCGCGCGCGTGGCGATGATCGTCAGCGAGATCGCGGAGCACGTCGCGAACCGCGAGACCGTGCTGACCTACGTGAAGGCGCCGCCCGAGGTGACGGGCGGTGATCTGCGGCGCGTCGGTGCGTCGCTCGGCACGGTGCCGTCGTACGACGAGGATCCGAGCGCGCCGGCGGGCGTGCTGCTCTCGGATGTCGTGCCCGACGGCGCCGCCGCGAAGGCCGGCCTCAAGGGCGGCGATCGCATCGTGCAGATCGGTACGGTCGAGATCCGCAACGTCAACGATCTGATGTTCGTGCTGCAGGCCGCGAAGCCGGGCACGGAGGCGAAGATCATCTACATCCGCAACGGCAAGCGCGAGACGGCGACCGCGACGTACGGCATGCCGCGCGCGCGCAAGTAGCGCGTCTCAGTCGAGGTCGCGGCGGGCGCGCTCGAGCTCGGCGACGTGCTCGCGTGCCTTCGCGAGCTGCTCCTCGGACGACTCGACGTGCGCCTTCGCCTTCGCGATCTGCGCGTCGAGGTGGGCGCGCTTCTTCGCGCGCTCGCGCTCCCTGTGCTGCTCCTCTTCGCGCGCGCGGCGCTCGGCCGCGTGATCGACCTTCGGCGCGTGCGCCTTGGGTGCGTGGTGAGGCTTCGGTGCGGCGGCGGGCACGTCAGGTAATGACAGGCCGACCGCGGCGAAGCCGGGCGGGTCCAGATCGTCGGCGAGCGCGCCCGGCTGCGACGGCTCCCACGTGCCGGCGGCGGCGAGCGCCGAGAGCGTCGTCGTCACGCGGCGGAGCACCGCCTCGCTCGGCGAGTGGCCGGCATCGCCGAGGATCGTGCTCGCGCGGGCGCGCAACGTCGCGATCGCCTCGCGGTGCTGCTTGTCGACCTGCTTGCCGGCGCGCAGCTCGTCGGCGGTCTTCATCATCCGGTCGAACGCGTCGCGCGCGTGCCACCACAGCTGGTTGACGACCCACGCCGAGATCGTCGGGCGGCGCTTCACGAGCAGCACCTTGGCGTCGGCCTTGTCGAGCTCCTTCGCGAGGCGCTTGCGCTCCGCGACGAACTTGTCGACAGGTGCCTGGTAGAGCTCGCGGATCGCCGCGTCGAGGTTCACGCCGCGAGCTTAGCCTTTGCGAGCTGGTCGATGATCGCCTTGCTGAACGCCGGCAGATCATCGGGCTTGCGCGACGTGATCAGCTTGCCGTCGATGCAGACTTCCTTGTCGACCCACTTCGCACCGGCGTTGACGAGATCCGTGTGGACGCTCGGCCACGACGTCATCGTCTTGTCCTCGACGGCGTCCGCCTCGATCAGCAGCTGCGGGCCGTGACAGACCGCGGCGATCAGCTTGTTCGCCTTCGCGAACGAGCCGACGAACCGCACGACGTCCTTGTCCGTGCGCAGGTGATCGGGCGAGTAGCCGCCGGGGATGACGAGCGCGTCGTACGAGCTGGCGTCCTTGTCGGTCGTCGCGCCGTCGAGCTTGACCTCTTCCTTGCCCTTCTTGCCCTTGACCTTCTCGGTACCCTTCGCACCGAGGATGTCGATGTGGTGACCAGCCTCTTTGAGTGCGTCGTACGGCTTACGGAACTCGCTGTCTTCGAAGTCCTCGCCGAGGACGAATGCGATACGAGCCATGACTTCCTCCTACTTCTGTGTGCGCACGGTTCCGGTCAGGCGTGACGCCAGCGACGAATCTCGACCGCCGCGAACACGGCAGCGAGGCCCGCGACGGCGAGCGCGATCCCGCGGATATGCGGGATCGCCGGGAGCTTCTGCCACCAGTGCTCGCTCGGCTCGAAGGCCTGCACGGGCGCGGTGTCGCTCACCGTCGAGTCGCTGGGCGCGGCGTGCGTCGAGCCCCACGCGGGGGGATCGCTCGCCGGGAACGACTCGAAGCTCGCTTCGTCGACGACGTCCCACTCGTTGACGGGAGTCGGCTCCGCGTCGGCATCCCACTCGATCACGAGCGAGAAGTAATCCGGCGGCGCGAGGCCGGGGGTCTCGGAATCGTCACGCTTGTCCATGCCTTGGAGAGATTGCAGCGCTCGTGCCGCCTCCAATCCGGAATCTTCTGTCAGATGCGCGTGCTACTGAACGAATGTGCGGAACGTGATGACGCTCGACGAGCTACGTGCGCTGCGCGGTGCGGATGCGCCCGAGCGCTGGAGCCTCGCTGCGCTCCGCGGCCGCCTCGTCGAGCTGTCGGCGCGCGGCGCCGCCGCCACGCTGACCGCCGCGATCGAGGTCGTCTCCGAGGCGCAGACGCAAGGCGAGCCGGTCGCGTGGCTCACGCTCGCGCAGTCGTCGTTCTATCCGCCGGATGCCGCGGAGAGCGGCATCGATCTCGCCGCGCTCGTCGTCGTGCGCGCACCGGATGCCACCGCGCTCGCGCGCGCGGCCGAGCGGCTGCTGCGCTCCGGCGCGTTCGGCCTCGTCGTGCTCGATCTCGGCGCGCAGGCCGAGCTGTCGATGCAGATCCAGGGGCGCCTCGTCACGCTCGCGCAGACGCACGATGCGGCGATCGTGTGCGTGACCGAGAAGCCGAACGATGCGGCCTCTCTCGGATCACTCGTCTCGCTGCGCGCCGAGGCGCTGCGCAGCACGCGCGCCGAGCACGGCGAGCTCACGGTCACGCTGCGCGCGGTGAAAGACAAGCGGCGCGGCCCCGGCTGGACGCACTCGATGAAGCGGCGCGGCCCGGCCGGGATGTAAGAAGTCAGTACGACTTCGCGCAGAAGCCGGCGCCCGAGTTCACCCAGTTCTGCTGGATGAGGTAGTCGCGGCTGCCGAGCTTCATGTTCGCCGTGCCGCCGTTCGACGTCGTGTACGTCGAGCCGAACGTCCACGCGCACTTGTCGGCGTTCTCCGCGCCGCGGCGATCGTACCAGGCGTTCAGATCCGGATCGGTCACGGCCTCCTCGAGCTCGTGCGCGATGATCGAGGCTGCGCCGTCGGCGCCGACCGAGCCGTTCGGAGCGGCCGTGCCGTTCGTGCACGCCGACGGGCAGCGCGCCGGGTTGCCGATGAACGCGTACTTGATGTCGCGCCCGTTGATCGAGCCGTCGGTGTGCCAGCCGCAGTACTGCGTGCAGAAGCCCGAGGTCTCGTTGACGTCCGCCGACGTCAGCACGAAGTAGATGCCGTTCGTGTCGGTCGGATGCTGCGCCGCGACGATCGACTGGATGCTCGCGTCGGAGAGCGACGTACCCTGCGAGTAGTTGTCGCTGGCCGTGCTCGCGTACGCGACCGAGTTCGACACGTGCGTGTTCGAGCCGTTGTAGTACGTCGTGTTGATGTTGAAGTACGGGCTGCCGCCGATCGACGACGCGAGGTTGTCGAGGATCGAGCGATCCGTCGACGACCAGTTGCCGTAGTAGATGAAGTGGACGTTCGTCGTCCCGAGGATCACGGGGCCGCCGTGATAGACGATGCCGCTGCTCTTGCGCGCGCCCTTCGACGCCTGGTCACGCACGTGGTGCACGTGATGCGGCGCGAGCTCGCTCGTCGAGTCCTGCTCGACCGAGTCCGTCGAGTCCGTCTCCTCCGCGATACATCCTGCAAACAACCCCGCCGTGGCAACGATCGCGAGAATTTTCATCGTGGGCTCCTTGGTAAAGGCGCCTCGGACTATCGCACCGGCGGCATGAACGGCGGCTGACGTTCGATCACACTCACGTCGTCGGCGGCGAAGTAGCGCGACGCGAGCTCGAGCATCTGTGCGCGCGTATACACCTCGGCGCGCGGGTGTTCGATCGCATCGGCGATCACCGCCGCGACCTCCTCGACGGGCTGCGCGTTCGGGAGTCGGCGATTATCGACGCCGCCGTGCAGTGCGTTCGTGCCGAACTCCGTCGCGACCACTCCCGAGATCACGGTCGTCGTGTGGATCCGCGGGAACTCGTCGCGCAGCTCGACGCGCAGGCTCGCCATCAACAGATTCACGGCCGCCTTCGACGCCGAGTACGCGCTGCGCTGCGGCGCGAGCGGAAAGCGCGAGAGCCCCGATGACACGGTGATGATGTGCCCGCGCTCGTGCTCCTTGAAGTGCGGGAGCACGGTCTGGATGCCGTAGAGCACCGACTTGAGGTTGACCGTCATCATGTCGTCGACGTCCGCGTCGGTCAGCTGCGAGACGAGGCGCGAGATGCCGCGGCCCGCGTTGTTGACCCACACGTCGATGCGGCCGAACTTCGCGAGCGCGCGATCGCGGATCAGGTCGTTGTCGGCGCGCTTGGTGACGTCGCTCGGCACGACGAGCGCCGCATCACCCAGCTTCGCCGCCACCGCTTGCAGCTCGGGGAGCCGGCGCGCGGCGAGCACGATGCCCTTCGCGCCGCGCTTGGCGACGGTCTCGGCGAGGGCCGCGCCGATGCCCGCGGAGGCACCGGTGATGACGATGACCTTGTCCTTCATGCGCGAATCCTAGGGGGATCGCGTCCGGATTAACCATGGAGTTGACAGCGCTTAACGGTTAGCTGAACACTTGAGCAGATGCGCGTCGCCTGTCTCGATCTGCCGGCGCTGCCGCTGCAGCTCGTGTGGCGGCGCGAGCCCGAGCTGCGCGAGCGCGCGGTCGTCATCCTCGACGAGGATCGGCCGCAAGGCGTGGTCGCGTGGGCGTGCGAGCGCGCGCGTGCGACCGGCGTGCTGCCGGGGCAGCGGTACGCGCACGCGCTGAGCTTGTGTCGCGGTCTGCGTGCGCGTGTCGTGGCGCCGGAGATCATCGAGGCCGCGATCACCGAGCTGCGCACCGTGCTGCACGCGCTGTCGCCGCGCGTGGAGCCCGGTCCGGACGATGCACCGGGCACGTTCTGGCTCGATGGCGATGGGCTGCAGCGGATCTTCGACAGCGCGAGCGCGTGGGGCATGAAGATCATGCAGGCGGTGACGGCCTCGGGGCTCGCGGGCGCGGTCGTCGTCGGG
This sequence comes from uncultured Kofleriaceae bacterium, assembly GCA_964446175.1. Taxonomy (GTDB): domain Bacteria; phylum Myxococcota_A; class Polyangia; order Haliangiales; family Haliangiaceae; genus JABFXX01. The sequence continues at coordinate 196,144 of CAYUNM010000006.1, read as the reverse complement.
TTCTCGCGCTTCGCGACGTACGCGATCGCGCGCGCGACACGCGAGGGCATCACCGTGCTGCGCGCCGATGCAGACGAGCGCGCCGCCGCGAGCGCCGTGCCGCTGGCGCGCCTCGACATCGATCCGAAGCTGCGCGACTCGCTCGCGCGCCTCGGCGTGATGACGCTCGGCCAGATGGTGCGCCTGCCCGGCGGCGGCATCCTCGAGCGCTTCGGCCGCGACGCGCACCGGCTCTACCAGCTCGCGGCGGGCGAGCGCTGGGATCCGCTCGTGCCGGTCGCACCGCCCGAGGCGCCCGACGAGCACGTGCTGCTCGACGACGACGAGCAGGATATCGAGCGCCTCGTGTTCTTCCTCAAGGCCGCGATCGATCGCCTGCTCGATCGCCTCGCCGCGAAGGCGCGCGCGGTCACCGCGCTGCACGTCGAGCTCACGCTGCGCCGCAACGTCGGCCACACGAACCTGCGCGCGGATACGATCAAGCCCGCCCAGACCACGCTCGATGCGCGCTCGCTCGTGCGGCTGCTCCACCTGCGGCTCACCGGCATGCCGCCGGAGGCGCCGGTGCACCAGGCTCGCGTGTGGGCCGACGATGTCGCGGCGACGCGCGAGCAGCTCGCGATGTTCGCGCAGAAGCCACGCCGCGATCTGCGCGCCGCGGATGAAGCGATCGCGCGCGTGCGCGCCGAGCTCGGCGACGATGCCGTCGTGCGCGCCGTGCTGCGCGATGGCCACCTACCCGAGGCGAGCTTTGGCTGGGAGCGGCTCGCGCACGTCGTGCCGGCCAAGCCGTCACCCAAGCTCGTGCGCCCGCTCGTGCGCCGGCTGCACGCGAAGCCCCAGCTGTTACCGCCGCAGCCGCGTCAGGTGCGCGACGACGGCTGGCTGCTCTCGGGCCTCGAGCACGGCGCGGTCGTGCGGATCATGGGGCCGTACATCGTGTCGGGCGGCTGGTGGGCGCACGAGCTCCACCGCGAGTACCACTTCGCGGAGCTGCGCCGCGGCGACTGCCTGTGGGTGTTCTACGACCGCAACCGTCGGCGCTGGTTCTGTCAGGGCGCGGTAGAGTAGGGAGATGGGTGACGACATCAAGCGCAGGGAGCTGGAGCGCGCGCTGCGTCACCTCAACATGTCGGATGCCGACGTGCGCGATCTCGTGCTGCAGCTCGCGGCGCGGGTCGTCGCGCTGACCGAGGAGCTCGACCGGCGCGGCGACGGCACGCTCGAGAAGGCGGTCGATGCGCTCGTCCCCGAGGCGCTCAAGCAGATCCGCAAGGCGGATGCGGCGGGCCCGGCGCGTGTCGAGATCGCACCGCCGCAAGACAAGTACACGGTCACGCCGGCGTCGCCGCCCTGCGACGAGCTGATGCCGATCTGCCAGGCGCGCTGCTGCCGCAACTTCACGTTCGCGCTGTCGACGCAGGATCTCGACGAAGGCGTGATTCGCTTCGACTACGGCCGCCCCTATCGGATCCGCAAGCGCGAGGACAAGTACTGCGTGCACAACGATCCGACCACGCACGCGTGTACCGCGCACGCGCATCGCCCGCACGTCTGCCGCATCTACGACTGCCGCAACGACAAGCGGATCTGGGCCGACTTCGAGAACCGCGTGCTCGCGCCCGACAACACGCCGCCCGATCTGCGCGAGATCGATCTACAGGCGCGCGCGAACGTGCGCGCGACCGCGCTCTACATCGAGGACGTCGCGGTCAAGAACGGCGGCAGCGACTAATTTCGCTGCCAGTTGCCGCCGCCGGGGCCGCTCGTCCAGTCGTAGCGAACGGTCGCCGCAGCCGGCACGCTGATCTGCGTGCAGCTGTACGTGCACAGCGCGTAGTCGCCGCCAGGCAGCGAGATCTGGTAGATGCCGTCGCTGTCGGAGTCGGCGGTCGCGAACGCGCCGTTGCCGCTCGCCGCGTAGACCGTCACGTGCTCGCCGCCGGCCGGCTGGTCCTGGCAGCCCGACGTATCGCAGCCCTGCACGAGAAGTCCGTAGACGCCCTGGTCGATCGTGACCTTGCCCTCGATGTTCCTATCGAGACCACATCCACCCAGAACCAGAACGAACAGCAGGTACCGCATGACGAATTGCCTCGAAAATGGAGCAACCGCCGTGCCCGGCTAACTGCGCGGATGTGCTTGCAGCCGCTGTGAAATCGGCCGCCTCTCCGGACACCGGTGTCATAGACTAGATGCGTGCGGTACGCCGTGCTTGTTGTTCTGCCGGCGTGCGCGTTCTCTGCGCGCGCGCGGCCGCACGGCGACGGCGGGGTTGTCGACGGTGTCGACGCAGCGGCCGATGCCGCGATCGATGCGCCGCCGCCGTTCTGCGACGCGACCGACACCACGCTGATCGCCTGCTACGCGTTCGAAGGCACGACCACCGACGGCAGCCCGAACCACCTCGACGCCGCGATGACGAACGTGACGTTCGTCGCGGGCGAGCAAGGCATGGCCGCCGTCGCCTCCGTTCAGACGCAGATGAACGTCGCGCAGAACGCGCTGATCGATCCGCCGACGCTGACGATCGAGGCGTGGATCAACGCCCCGCTTCCGGGCGTGGGTGCGCGCGCCGGCATCATCGACAACGAAGGCGCGTGGGGCATGTTCCTGCACGAGCAAGGCGAGCTGCAGTGCATCACTGCGACGAACGTCGCCGCGAACGTCCCGGCGAACACGTGGACGCACGTCGCATGTACCGCCGACGGCGTCGAGCGCAAGATCTACGTCAACGGCACGCTCGTCGATACAGCGGCCACGGGCGCGCTCGGCGCCGGCGTGCAGGGCATGGCCCTCGGCGCGAACAGCCCGAGCGGCCAGCAGCTCGCGGGCGACATCGATCAGCTGCGGGTGTTCAGCGTCGCGCGCACCGACGCGCAGATCGCGGCTGACATGCTTCAGCGCTGACGGTCGGCGCGCAACTTCTCGATGTCGGTCGCTGCAGGATGCACGAGCACCGTGCCGGTGCCGCCGTCGACGGCGAGCAGATCGCCGGGACGCGCCCACGAGAACAGCCCGCCGACATCCGTCACGATCGGCAGGTGCGCGGCGCGCGCGATCGCGATCGCGGCGGGCGTGGCCGTGTGGGCGGCGACGAGCGCCGAGGCTCCTCGCGCGACGGCGGCGATCGCGACGAACGCGCCGAGCGTATCGGCGACCCACACCGCGCCCGGACGCACCGACGTCTTGTCGTCGCACGTGACGCCGATCAGCGCGCACAGCTCCTCGATGTCGGCCGCGTGATCGCCGCTCGTGCCGAGCCGCAGTGGCGCGCGCGCGTAGTCGCGCACGGCGGCGCGCAGGCCGCTCGGCTCGCTCACGGCCGCGACGAGACGCTCGTGCAGGCGCTGATCCGCGAGCGCGAGGGCGAAGCGATCGAGCGCGAGGCCGGCCGCTGCATCCTCGAGGGCATCTCCCGCATCGTTGAAGACTCCGAGCTTCTTCAGCGCGCGTCCGAGATCCTCGCGGAGGCGGCCGAGCGCGCGGTCGATGTCGTCGGGCGTGAGCGCGGTCGCGGCGGCGAGCGCGGTCGTCGTCGGGACGATGCCGGCGCGGCCGAGCACGATCGCGCCGCCGTGCCCGGTGCCGTGCAGGCGTGCCGAGCGCACGGCAGCCGCGCGACGCCGCTCGACCGCGAGCGTGATCGGTGCGCCCAGCGCGGTCGCGAGCGTGACCTCGTCGGTCGCGAACGGCGTCTTGCGCCGCTGCAGCACGAGCACGCCGGTGACGGCGCCGCCCGAGATCAGCGGGATGCCGGCGAACACCGGGAAGCGTTCCTCGCCGAGGCCGGGCACGTGCTTGTACGCGGCCTGCGTGGCGGCGTGCGCGGCGCTGACCGGCCGCATGCACTCCGCGACGAGGCCGGTGATGCCTTCGCCGACCGCGAGCACGGTGCCGATCGCGCTCGCCGGAAAGCCGTGGTTGCCGCGCATGACGAGGTGCTCGTCCTCGCGCACGTAGACGCTGGCGATGTCGACGCCGGTGATCGCGGCGAGCTCGTCGCACATCGCGGTGAGCATCGTCTCGAGCGGGCCATCGTGCCCGGCGAGCTCGATCAGCCGGAGGATGCCGTCGACGCCGCGCTCTCCGCGGTGATGAACGGTGACGACCGACTTCGGCATGTCCTCACCCTGACATGAACGATGTTTCCGGCCGGTTTCCGCGACGCTAATCCAGATCGAGCGTGAGCGTGTCGCGCTCGGGTGGCACGTAGCTCGGCTCCTCGTGCCAGTCGACGTCGAGGCGCTCGCCGACGAACATGCTGCGCGCCAGCCGGCGCAGCTTCTTGGCGACCTCGCCCGGATCCTGGTCGCTGAAGAACACCTGCAGGTCGGGCAGGCCGAGCTCCGCGAGCCCCACCGTATCGGCGAGCAGCTCGCCGGGCCGGCCGGTCGCATTCGCGATCCGCACGTTGATCGCGGGGCCGCACAGTCCGAGATCCTCGCGCAGCACGCGGTACTGCATCATCGAGAGGATCTGCTGCGCCGGGATCCAGTGCAGCAGCGACGCATCGCGGTCGGCCGGCTCGAGCAGCGACAGCACGCGATCGAGGATCCCGACGAACGTCAGCAGCATGCCCGCGTAGTGCACGGGCCGCTCCGCCGTCATCTCGACGACGATCGACCACGGACACCGCTTCTGCAGCTCCGCCCACCGGTCCTGCCACAGCCAGCTCCAGCGCAGCGCGCGGTCGAGCTCGTCCGCGAACACCTCCGGCTCCGCCTGGTAGGTCCGCACGCGGATCGGGACGTCGGCGGTGGCGATGGGCATGTCGACGTCGGTCATGTCGATCGGCCGCGGCGTCAGCACCTGAACCACATACCGGATCCCCATGTGCGTCTAGGTACGATGGCCGGACCACTCTTTCAAGCACCGAGTTGTATTGATCTCCCCCCCGGGCAGCTGAACAATTGCACAGTCCGTGGACGAGTACGCTCCGCTCTGGTGCAAGTCGAACTTCTCCTTCCTCGAAGGCGCGAGCCACGCCGAGGAGCTGGTCGAGGAAGCGCACCGCATCGGCATCCGGTCGCTCGCGCTGACCGATCGCGACGGCGTCTACGGGATGGTCCGCGCGCACGTCAAGGCGAAGGAGCTCGGCGTCCAGCTCGTGTGCGGCGCGCAGATGACGGTCGCGCCCGCGAGCTCGCGCCTCGTGTCATCGCCGGTGACGGTCGGCCTCCACCACGACGAAGGCCGCGGCCCCGGCTGGGGCACGCACTCCGATGACATGACCCCGCGCGTGCAAGGCCGCCGCGGTCGCACGAAGCGCGCGAAGCCGCGCCAGCCCGAGCTGGCCCTCGAAGCCGCGGCCGCCGCGAACGACGCGCGCCCGCCCGAGCCCGCACCCTCGCGCATCCTGCTGCTCGCGCAGGATCGCGCCGGCTGGGCAAACCTCGTCCGCCTGATCACGAGCGGCCGTCGCCGCTGCGACAAGGGCGACTCGCTCGTCAGCTGGGATGAAGTCTGCGAGCGCGCGCCCGGCCTGATCGCGCTGTGGCACGACGCGCTCGCCGACGAGCTCGATCCCTCGCCCGCGCTCGCCGGTCAGCTGCGCGACGCGTTCGGCGATCGCCTGTTCGCCGTGCTCGCGCGCCATCGCCGCGCCGACGACGTCCCGCGCGAAGCCCGCCTGCGCGCCCGCGCCGCCGCGTTCGACCTCCCGCTCGTTGCCGCGAACGAGGTCCTCTATCACTCGCGCGCGCGCCGCCCGCTGCAGGACGTGCTCACGTGCATCCGCCACGGCGTGACCTTGGCGACCGCCGGCCGCCTGATCCGCGGCAACGACGAGCACGACCTCCGCGCACCGCACGCGTTCGGGCGCCTCTACGCCGACGAGCGCGCCGCCGTCATGCGCACGCTCGAGATCGCCGCGCGCTGCACGTTCTCGCTCGGCGAGCTGCGCTACCGCTATCCGTCCGAGCGCCTCCCCGACGGCCGCACGTCGATGGAGCACCTGCGCTCGCTGACGTACGAGGGCGCCGCCTGGCGCCACGGCATGACCGTGCCCGCGAACGTGCGCACGCAGCTCGAGGCGGAGCTCGCCGTGATCGAAGAGCTCGACTACCCCGGCTACTTCCTGACGATGCACGAGATCGTCTCGTTCTGCCGCCGCCGCGACATCCTGTGCCAGGGCCGCGGCTCCGCTGCGAACTCCGCGGTCTGCTTCTGCCTCGGCATCACCGCCGTCGATCCGGTCCGCATGGGCCTGTTGTTCGAGCGCTTCCTGTCGCGCGAGCGCGCCGAGCCGCCCGATATCGATCTCGATATCGAGCACGAGCGCCGCGAAGAGGTCATCCAGCACGTCTACTCCGTCTACGGCCGCGACCACGCCGCGATGGTCTGCAACATCATCCGCTACCGTCCACGCTCCGCCGTGCGCGACGTCGGCAAGGCGCTCGGCATCCCCGAGACCGCACTCGACCGCGCCGCGAAGCACCTCTCGATGTACGGCAGCGTCGAGGAAGGCGTGCTCACGCACGTCCTCGGCTCCGAGACCCACGCGCTCGATCACCTCGCGCGCCTCTCCGACGAGATCCTCGAGTTCCCGCGCCACCTCTCGATCCACCCCGGCGGCTTCCTGCTCGGCCACGAGCCGGTGCACGACCTCGTCCCGATCGAGAACGCCTCGATGCCGGGCCGCACCGTCATCCAGTGGGACAAGGACGACCTCGAGGACCTCGCGCTGTTCAAGGTCGATCTCCTCGGGCTCGGCGCGCTGCACCAGCTGCACCTGGCGCTCGACATGCTGCGCGCCCACCGCGGCATCGACCTCTCGATGGCGACGATCCCCGCCGAGGACCCGGCGACCTACGACATGATCTGCACGGCCGATACCGTCGGCACGTTCCAGATCGAGAGCCGCGCGCAGATGTCGATGCTGCCGCGGCTGCGCCCGCGCACGTTCTACGATCTCGTCGTCGAGGTGTCGCTCGTGCGCCCGGGCCCGATCTCCGGCGGCATGGTCCACCCGTACCTGCGCCGCCGCGCCGGCCTCGAGCCGGTCGAGTACCCGCACGCGTGCCTCGAGCCGGTGCTCGCGAAGACGCTCGGCGTGCCGCTGTTCCAGGAGCAGGTCATGCGTCTCGCGGTCGTCGCGGCCGACTACACGCCGGGCGAGGCCGATCAGCTGCGCCGCGACATGGCCGCGTGGCGCCGCTCGGGCCGCATCGAGAAGCACCGCGAGCGGCTGACCACGGCGATGCAGAAGAAGGGCATCGCACCGCAGTTCGCGGAGCGCGTGTTCGAGCAGATCCGCGGCTTCGGCGAGTACGGCTTCCCGGAGTGCGTGGTGGGTGACACGCGGGTGATCGACGCCGAGACGGGTGCGTGGGTCCGGATCGAGGACGTCGTTGAAGGGCGTGTCCCGCTGCGCCGCACGCTGACCTGCAGTCAGGATCTGACGATCGAGCCACGTCGCGTCGTTGCCGCGAAACGCAGCGGCAAGAAACCCGTGTTCGAGCTGCGTACCGCGCTGGGCCGCGAGATCGAGGCCACGGCGAACCATCCGTTCCTGACGATCGACGGCTGGAAGAAGCTCGGCGAGCTCGCTGTGGGGGACGCGGTGGCGACGGCGCACCCTTCTGTGGAGGGGGGGCAGCGAGAAGCGTCATTACAATGTAATGACGTCTTTCACGGCCACCCCCTCGATACCGCCGTGATCGAACGCGACGAGCGCTCGTCCGACATCACCTGGGACCGCATCGTCAGTATCTCGCCCACCGGCGAGCAGGAGACGTACGACCTCTCGATCGACGGAAACCACAACTTTCTCGCGAACGACTTCGTCGTGCACAACTCGCACGCCGCGAGCTTCGCGCTCATCGCGTACGCGACCTGCTGGATGCGCAAGCACTACCTCGCCGAGTTCACGGCCTCGCTGCTCAACGCCCAGCCGATGGGCTTCTACTCGCCGGCGACGATCGTCGGTGATGCGCAGCGGCACGGCCTCGAGGTGCGGCCGATCGATGTCGGCGCCAGCAGCTGGGACTGCACGCTGGAGCCGAGCGGCGATGCGTTCGGCTTCGCGGTGCGCATGGGCCTGCGCTGGGTCAAGGGCATCCAGCTCGCCGAGGGCGCCGCGATCACGGAGGCGCGGCGCGAGCGCCCGTTCGCGAGCCTCGAGGACTTCGTGCGGCGCACGCACCTCCCGGTCCGCGTGCAGACGGCGCTCGCGGAGGCCGGTGCGCTCGGCGCGCTCGTCGCGCAGCGCCGCGATGCGCTGTGGCAGGTGATGGGCTGGGTGCGTCGCCAGGACGATGCGCTCGATCTCGGCGGCGATATCAGCGGTGCGGCGCGGTTCGCCGGGCTCACCAAGCTCGATCAGATCGTGTGGGACTACGCGGCGAGCGCCCACTCGACGCGCGGCCATCCGTTGCAGCCGCTTCGCGGCGAGTTGCGGGCGCGTGGCTGGCCCGATGCGAAGACGGTCGCGAAGGGCCGCGACGGCCAGCGCATGGAGTACGTCGGTGTCGTGATCTGCCGGCAGCAGCCGGGCACGGCGAGCGGCGTGACGTTCATGACGCTCGAGGACGAGACCGGCTTCGTCAACCTCGTCGTGTGGGCGCAGGTATTCGAGCAGTTCGCGACGGTCATCAAGACGACGTCGCTGCTCGGCGTGAGCGGGCGCCTGCAGGTGCAGGAAGGCATCGTGCACCTGATCGCGGAGCGCGTGTGGCAGCCGCAGCTATCGCGACCGGTGGCCGAGGTCGACAGCCGCGACTTCCACTGACGTCTACTTCAGCGCCTTGACCGCCTCGACGACCTCGTCGACGTGGCCCTTCACGCTGACCTTCGGCCAGTGCTTCACGACCTTGCCGTCCTTGCCGATGACGACGGTCGAGCGAATCACGCCCTTCATCTTCTTGCCGTACATGACCTTGTCGCCCCACGCACCGTACGACTCCATCACCTTGCCATCCGCATCCGTCAGCAGCGGGAACGTCAGCTTGTACTTGTCGCGGAACTTGCAGTGCGACGCGATCGAGTCCTTGCTCACGCCGAGCACCACCGCGCCCAGCTTCTTGAGCGCCGGCACCGCGTCGCGGAAGCCTTCCGCCTCGACCGTGCAGCCCGGCGTGTTGTCGCGCGGGTAGAAGTACAGCACGACGATCTTGCCCGCGAGATCCGCGAGCTTGACCTTCCCGCCGTCGCTGGACTCGAGGGAAAACGCAGGGGCTTTCTTACCGACTTCGAGCATGGCGCGTTGATACACGAACGCGTGCTACGATTGTCAGATGCGCCGTTGGTTGTTTGTCCTGACGCTGGCCGCGTGTACGCACAGCGGCTCGAGCGGCCCGGCCTGGCCGAAGGACCGCACGCGCGCGGACGGCGGCGAGAGCATCGCACCGCGCGAGACAGCGACCGCCGTCGCGGCCGTCGAGAAGGACGCCGACGACGATGACGACGCCAAGCCGGCCGAGAAGCCCGCGGACAAGCCGGCCGAGAAGGCGGCGCCCGCGGCGGCCGAAGGTGGCGCGCCAGCGACGAGCGCGGCAGCGCCGAGCGAGGACCCGATGACGACCGAGGAGATCGTGATCGAGATCGGTCCAGACGACTAGATGCCGAAGCAGCCGCGGTCGACGCCGTTCTGGTAGAACTCGACCTGAAGCTTCGCACCCGCATCCGCCGGGAAGTAGTAGCCGGTCGCCATGCACATCTCGTTCGTCGCGGCGCTCTGGCCTTCGTCGATCGCCATCGTGCCCGTGTTCTCGTAGGTGCACGACCAGCTGACCTTGTTCGACGCGAACGTGTAGAACGGCGTCGCCGTCCACGACTTGACGTCCGGGTGCTCCCAGTTGCCGTTGTTCTCCGTCGAGTCGTAGGCCATCGTCGAGCCGTCGGTGATCTTCACGTCGAGGCCCTGCTTGTGCGTGTGCGATGACAGCTGCCAGAATTTCGCTCCGGCGGCCGGCGTCGCGCAGCTGCCGGTGATCGTGGTCCCGCCGGGCGGGACCGAGAAGCCCTTCGTATAGGTGATGTACGGCGCGGTCTTGGTGTACGTGGCGCCGTCGGCGAGCTTGTACGCCTTCACGTCGACGTGGACCGTCTCGTCGTTGTCCGTCGCGTTCAGGTAGTGCATCTGCACGAAGCCCGCCGTGTTCGGCTGGATCACCTGCGCGAGCGGATTGCCCGCGCCATCGTCGGTCGGGAACACCTCGTCCGCGTGCGGCACGGCGGCGGCGTACGTCCACGATGGGATGTTCGTCGTCGAGTTACCGAAGCTGCAGTTCTCGTCGATCGTGCCGTCGGCCGGCTGCGAAGCGCCGCTCGTGTTGAGGAACAGGATCAGGTGGTGGCTGCCCGGCGTCATGTCCGAGACCCACTCGTTGATCGCGACCGGTGTCGTGTTCGACGTGTGGAAGTAGTAGCACTTGGTGAATTCGGTGTTGTGCGGGAGAGGGATATCCGTGCTCTTCACCTCGAACGCCAGCGATCCGCCTCCGGTGTTCGAGCCACCGTTCGAGCCGGTCGGCGCATCAGGATTTCCACCGCCGCCGCCGCCGCCCGGGCTCTTTCCACACGCAGCAATCAAGAGAACAAGAGCGAGCTTGCGCATCAGTACCCCCTAAGGTGCCCAGGAGCGTATCAATCGCGAGCAGCCTGTCTAGCCCCTTATTGACTTCACGTTCTGATAGAGACTGATGCCACATGTCGCGCTTTGACGTGGATCTGTTCGTGATCGGCGGCGGCTCGGGCGGCGTGCGGGCCGCGCGCGTGGCCGCTACTCATGGTGCTCGGGTCGCGATCGCCGAGGAGAGCAAGTGGGGCGGCACGTGCGTCGTGCGCGGCTGTGTGCCCAAGAAACTGATGGTTTACGCGAGCGCGTTTCGGTGGCAGCTCGATGACGCGCGCGGCCAAGGCTGGACGATTCCGCCGGGAAGCTTCGACTGGCTCACATTCATTGCAGCGAAGGACAAGGAGATCGCGAGGCTGTCTGCCGCGTACGCGGGCGCTCTGACGCGCGCGGGAGCACACCTCCACGAGAGTCGCGCGGTGATCGTCGACCCGCACACGGTCGAGGTCGGCGGGGCGCGCGTGACCGCGGCGAACATCCTGGTCGCGACCGGTGGCACGCCTCGCAAGCCGCCGACGGGCGAGTGGATCACGAGCGACGATGCGTTTCACCTGCCCGCGCTGCCCGAGCGGATCGCGATCCTCGGCGGTGGCTACATCGCGATCGAGTTCGCGCACATCTTCGCCGGCTTCGGGTCGCGCGTCACGCTCGTGCATCGCGGCCCGCACGTGCTCCGCGGCTTCGATCCCGATGTCGTCACCGAGGTGCACGAGGGCCTGGTCGCGCACGGCATCGAGGTGCGCCACGCGCCGACGGTGCCGGCCGGCAGCGGGCTCGCGATGAGCGCGGTCGGGCGCGCGCCGAATTCCGCGGGGCTCGGGCTCGAGCGCGTGGGCGTCGCGGTCGGGGACAACGGCGGCATCACGGTCGACGAGTGGTCACGCACGACCGTGCCGCACATCTATGCGGTCGGGGATGTGACCGCGCGCGTCGCGCTGACGCCGGTCGCGATCCGCGAGGGTCACGCGCTCGCCGATACGCTGTTCGGCAAGAAGCCGACGCCGATGCACTACGACAAGATCCCGACGGCCGTGTTCTCGCAGCCGGCGGCGGCCTCGGTCGGGCTCACGCAGCCCGCGGCGGAGGCGCTCGGGCACGAGCTGCGCATCTTCAAGGCGCGGTTCAAGCCGATGAAGTACGCGCTCGCCGGGCGCGACGAGCACGTGATGATCAAGCTGATCGTCGACGCGAAGACCGACCGCGTGCTCGGGCTGCACATGGTCGGGCTCGACGCGCCGGAGATCGTGCAGGCCGCCGCGATCGCGATCACGATGAACGCGACGAAGGCCGACTTCGACCGCACGTTCGCGCTGCACCCGACGATCGCCGAGGAGCTCGTGACGCTTCGTTAGGGCTGGGCGCCGGCAGCGATCCAGCGCTTGATCGCGTCGATCTCCTGCGTGCACAGCATCGGCAGGCCACCCCACGGCATCACCGTGCCTTCCGGCGGCATGCCGGGTTCGCCGCCGAGCGCGACGAGCAGGTAGCTCTGCGACGGATCGCCGGGGAGGACGCGCATCATCCCGTGGTCGACGGAGGACGGGCGATTGACGAGGTAGTCGTGCGACATGCCGGCCTCGAGGATCAGGCCGCCCGCCTCGTTGCCCGTGACATGGCAGCTCGAGCGCGCGCACGACGCGTTGAAGACGTTCGTCTGGATCCACGCGAGGTCGGAGTGCTGCGCCGCCTGGTCGCAGATCGAGAGCGTGGCGTCGGGGCCGCTGTCGGCGGGCGAGGAGGGCGCGGCGTCGGGCGAGGCCGAGCGCGGGGGCTCGGTCCCGCAGGCGGCGACGAGCAGGAACGCTACAGCGAGGCGCATGCCGGTGCATTCAGCAACCGGCGCGCCAGCGCCTCGGGCAGTTTCCGACGCGAGTTACGGGTGCGCGGTGCGCGCCCGCGGCACGCCGTGGCTCACGCGACGCGCGCGACCGGCAGCTGACCGGGCAGGCCGCGGTCGATGGCCTTGTTCATCGTGTCCTGCAGGATCGCCATGCCGATGACCGGGATGAGGACGTGCAGCAGGAACGCGACCGGCGCCGTCATCTTCTCGCGCGAGATGTGCTCGATGCCGCCGCACCACTTCCAGACCCAGTAGAGGTTCGCGATGGGAACGATCAGCAGCCACGCGGTCGGGATGTCCGCACCGCAGCTGTTCATCTCGTTCTTCGTCTTCACGTGCCAGATCAGCGCGTAGATGCCGAACGTCACGAACGAGAGAATGATCACCCCAGCAACCGACCGTTTGTTCATGGCGGGTGATGTTACGACAAACGGTCGCGATAGTCGCGGTAACCGAAGCGGCGGTGGACCGTGATCTGGCCGTTCTCGTGGGTGGCAATCGACGGTAGGCGCACGCCGTTGAAGGTGGTCGTCTTGACCATCGTGTAGTGCGCCATGTCGAGGAAGACGAGCTTGTCGCCGATGGCGAGCGGGCGGTCGAAGCTGTAGTCGCCGATGACGTCGCCCGCGAGACACGTCATGCCGCCGAGTCGGTACGTGTGCGCCTTCTGGCCGGGCTCGCCCGAGCCGACGATGATCGGGCGGTAGGGCATCTCGAGCGTGTCGGGCATGTGCGCGGTCGCGCTGGTGTCGAGGATCGCGATCGGCATGCCGTTGTCGAAGATGTCCATCACGGACGCGACGAGCACGCCGGCGCCCAGGGCGATCGCCTCGCCCGGCTCGAGGTAGAGCTGCTTCTTCCAGCGGTCGCTGAACCGGCCGAGCACGGCGAGCAGGCGATCGATGTCGTAGTCGGGGCGCGTGATGTGGTGGCCGCCGCCGAAGTTGATCCACTTCATCCGCGGGATGAAGTCGCCGAACTTCGCCTCGAACGCGGCGACGGCGCGCTCGAGCGCGTCGCTGTTGTTCTGGCAGAGCGAGTGGAAGTGGAGGCCGTCGAGGCCGTCGACGGTCTCGAGGTTCGCGCGCGTGGTGCCGAGGCGAGAGCAGGCGCCGGCCGGGTCGTAGAGCGCGACCTCGGCTTCCTGGTGCTCGTGGTTGACGCGCATGCCGGGCGAGACGCCGGCGCGCTCGATGACGGCGCGGTGGCGCTCCCACTGCGAAGGCGAGTTGAGCACGATGTGATCGGCGAGCGTGACGAGCTCGCGCATCTCGCCGTCGGAGTAGGCGGGTGCGTAGGCGTGGACCTGCCCGCCGAGCTCCTCGCGCGCGAGCCGTGCCTCCGCGACCGAAGACGACGTGGCGCCCGCGAGGTAGCGGCGCACGAGCGGGAAGGTGGACCACTGCGCGAAGCCCTTGAGCGCGAGCAGGATCGTCGCGCCGGAGCGGCGCTGGACCGACTGCAGCAGCTGGAGGTTCTTCTCGAGCGCGCCGAGGTCGGTGATGAAGCAGGGCGTCTCGACGTGCGAGACGTCGATGCTGCGGGCCATCGCCTCGCCGAGGTTCGCGCCTTTCGACATCAGCGCTCTTCAACGTGCCACGGGAGGCCGCGCTTGCCGACATCCTCGAGGAACGGATCCGGATCCATCTGCTCCATGTTGAACACGCCGGTGCCCTTCCACTTGCCGGTCACCATCATCACGGCGCCGGTGACGGCGGGGACGCCGGTCGTGTACGAGATCGCCTGGGCGCGCACTTCCTTGTACGTCTCGGCGTGGTCGCAGATGTTGTAGATGAAGTAGCGCTTCTTCTGGCCGTTCTTGAGGCCCTCGCAGAGGCAGCCGATCGACGTCTTGCCGCTGTAGCCGGCGGCCAGCGACGCGGGATCGGGCAGCAGCGCGCGCAGGAACTTGATCGGCGTGATCTTGTGGCCCTCGAACTCGACCTCGTCGATGCGGGTCATGCCGACGTTGCCGAGCACCTCGAGGTGCTTCAAGTACGCCTCGCCGAACGTCATCCAGAAGCGGATGCGCTTGAGGCCGCGGAGGTTCTTCGCGAGCGACTCGAGCTCCTCGTGATAGAGCAGGAAGCTCTTCTTCTCGCCGACGCCGGGGTAGTCGAAGATGCGCGAGACCGACAGCGGATCGGTCTCCTTCCACTCGCCGTTCTCCCAGTAGCGGCCGCGCGCCGTGATCTCGCGGATGTTGATCTCGGGGTTGAAGTTCGTCGCGAACGCCTTGCCGTGCGAACCTGCGTTGCAGTCGACGATATCGACGTAGTGCACCTCGTCGAGCAGGTGCTTCTGGACGTACGCGCAGAACACGTTGGTGACGCCCGGGTCGAAGCCGGAGCCGAGCAGCGCCATGCGGCCGGCCTTCTGGTAGCGCTCCTGGTACGCCCACTGCCAGCTGTACTCGAACTTGGCGACGTCGGGCGGCTCGTAGTTCGCGGTGTCGAGGTAGTCGACGCCGGCCTCCAGGCACGCATCCATGATGTGGAGGTCCTGGTAGGGCAGGGCGACGTTGATCACGACCTGCGGCTTGTAGTCCTTGAGCAGGCGGACGAGCTGCGGGACGTCGTCGGCGTCGACCTGCGCGGTCCGGATCTTGCGGCCGTGCATCTGCTGCACCTCGGCGGCGATCTTCTCGACCTTGCCGAGCGTGCGGCTCGCGAGCATCACGTCGGAGAAGTGCTGCTTCTCCATCGCGGCCTTGTGCGCGACGACGCCGCCGACTCCGCCGGCGCCGATGATGAGGACCTTCGACATGGCCCTCGTTTATCACGATCAGCTGAGATCGTCGGCGGGGGCGGGCGCGAGATCTCGCGCGACGACCTTCTCGAGGCGGCGGCCGAATTTGCGCGGCTTGCGACGGAACGCGTCCTTGCCGGCGCGGCGCGCATCCTTCATCAGGTCCTCGAGCTGGCCGTCGATCGCAGAGAGCAGATGGTCGAGCGGCTCGCCGCGCGAGCCATGCGTCTCGACGAAGTCGCGCAGCATGATCAGGTCGACGACCGGGCTCTGCGCCTCGGTGACCCCTTCGATCTCGCGCTGCAGCTCGCTCGTGTGAAGGCCGGCGAAGCCCGCGATCACGTCGAGCTGGTAGACGAGCTCCTTCGTGCGGCGGCGCCAGCGGTGGAACTGACGCTTGCTGCGCTTGGCGGCCTTGCGAGCGACGCGTGCGTCGTCGAACGTCGCGCGCACGCCCTTGACGACGGACGACCACGTCACCGAGGCGGGCAGCGCGGCCTCGAGCGCCTCGACCTGCGCGAGCGCGCGGGCGGCACCCTCGGCGAGCAGCTGCTTGATCTCCTGGCGCGCCGGCATCGCCTCGGCGGCGGCGTCGAGCACGGCCTTCGCGAGCGTGCGCTCTTCCTCGCCGAGCGGCAGCGCGCCGAGCGTATCGGGCGCGACCGCGTGATCGCGCGCGACGCCGACGGCTCGACGCGCCTCCTGCAACGCCTTCTTGATCGCGCGGCGTTCGCTGCGCGGAAGCGAGCGCGTGAGCATCGTCAGCACCGCGCGGCAGCGACGCAGTGCCTTGCGGTAGTCGTGCACGGCCGCGTCGACGTCGCGATCGACCGCGCCCGAGGCTTCGCGCGCCGCCTCCGCCGCCGCGGAGAACTCGGCGACGAGCGCGCGCCGCAGCTCGGGTTCGTTGTCGAACACGGCGGTCTTGCCGCCGAGCGGGCCGAGCTTGTCGTGCTCCGCGATCGAGGGAGGAGGCTGAGTCATTCCGTCACCGTTCGTCGTCGTCGCCATGACGCACGGACCATACCGCCGAGGTTCCGGATTACCGAGATGACAAACGAACGTTCCGCGTTTCTAGCGAATTCGTCACATTGCCGCGTAAGGTCAAATTCGAGATGGCCAAGCCGATCCTGTTCGACCCGGTCGCGAGCCCCTACCTCGTCGACGAGGACTTCAAGATCAAGAAGGCGCCGACGGAGCCGCCCAGCGGCGCGCCCGGCAAGCACGACAACAACGACGCGCTCGCTCATCAGATCGAGAAGATGATCAAGCTGCAGAGCAAGCTGTGGGCGGACGATCGCTACTCGCTGCTCCTGATCTTCCAGGCGCTCGACGCGGCCGGCAAGGACGGCACGATCCGCGCCGTGATGTCGGGCGTGAACCCGCAGGGCACGCAGGTCTACGCGTTCAAGCAGCCGAACGCCGAGGAGCTCGATCACGACTTTCTATGGCGCGCGCAGCGTGCGCTGCCGGAGCGCGGCCGCATCGGCATCTGGAACCGTAGCCACTACGAGGAGGTGATCGTCGTGCGCGTGCACCCCGAGTACCTCAACGCGCAGAAGCTGCCCCGCCGGCCCAAGGACCTCGACGAGCTGTGGCAGGAGCGCTACGAGTCGATCGTCGACGCCGAGCGCCACTGGGCTCGCAACGGCTGCGTGATCCTGAAGTTCTTCCTCAACGTCTCGCAGAAGGAGCAGCACTCGCGGTTCCTCGAGCGCATCGACGATCCCGATCACAACTGGAAGTTCTCGTCGACGGATTACAAGGAGAGCATGCACTGGGACGCGTACATGGACGCGTATCAGGACGCGCTGCGCGCGACGAGCAAGCCGTGGGCGCCGTGGTACGCGATCCCCGCGGACAGCAAGTCGTTCATGCGCCGCACCGTCGCCGAGATCATCGTCGGCACGCTGTCGCAGCTGCCGCTGCACTTCCCGGCCGTGTCGAGCGAGATGAAGCGCGAGATGGGCAAGATCCGCGAGCAGCTCGAGCGCGGGGGCTGAGTCTCGCGGAGTCCTTGCCGTTCGCGCGGTTATCGGTCGAAAGCGCGACCGCACGCACCGCGGACGCACCCGTAGCGTGGACCAGCTCCTCGCGATCGCCGTCTTGTTCGTGCTCGCGGCCTGTGGCGCGGGCTCGCCGCCTCCGCCGCTTCCGGCGCCGGCACCAGCGCCGCCGGATCCGCGCGTCGACATGGCGTGCGTCGCTCGCGCCCGCGACGGCAAGCTCCTCGACGATCTACCCGCCGAGCTCGATGGCTTTCGCGTCACGGCGATCGCGGGCGGCGCGCACCTCCATCGCGACGGGCGCGCGCTCACGAGCGCCGACTCGGAGCGGCTGTGGAAGGCGATGAGCCATGACGTGTTCGATGGAGGTGGTCTCGCGACCGGCAGCAGCGGCCAGTACGCGAGCTTCACCTGCGACGACGCCCCGAAGACGAGCTGCTTCGAGCTCCGCGTGTGGATCTGCCAGGTCGACCTCGCGACCCTGGCGGCCCGCCTGAGAGACGCGGCCGAGCACGCGGGCGCCGCCGACGCGCTGATCTCCGTCGACGTGAAGTTCGAAGAGACGCGCGGGCCGACGTGCCGCGATGGAGCGGCCTGTACGCCGGTCGCGCATTACTCGCGCAAGGGTGTGTACGACCCGCGACGTCCGCGCCACCCGCTACCGGACCGCGGCCGCGGCGCGTGCAGCGACGACGGCGACTGCGAGGGCGCGCACAGCAACTACTGCCTCGCGTGGTACCTGCGCGGCGGCTTCGAGGATGCGATCGAGCTCGAGGGACCGACGCCGACGTTCTGCGGCTGCGTCGATAGCCACTGCCGCTGGTTCACCCAGTGAGCTGTCCCGGAGTCAGCTCGATGCTCGTCGCGACGGCGTTCAGGACGTCCGACACCTCGGACTCCGGTAGTGCCAGCGTGGCCGCGAGCTCGCGGCGCAGCGCATCGTCGAGCGCCGCTCGTGCGCGCCCGACCCACCGCGCGGCGGTGGCGCGATGGATCCCGTGGGTTCGCGCCAGGTCATCGATCGTCTTGCCGCGAACGCTCACGGCGGCGAGCAGGTCGCGCTCGGTATACGAGAGGCTCTTCACGGCCGCCGCGAACGCGAGCCGGACCGCGGGGCGAAGCTCCGCCTTCAGCACGTCACGCGCCGGATCGTCGACACCTGCCAGCTCGGCGAGCATCGAGTCATCGCCGCCGAGCCGGCGGCTGACGTCGACGAGCCGCGCCGCCGTGCGCAGCGCGATCGTCTTGATCCACGTCACGAGCGGCGCGCGGCCCTGATAGTCGAGCAGCAGAGGCCGCGCCGCGCCGACCGGCCCGACGAGCAGCCGGATCGAGGTCTCCTGCGCGGCGTCCTCGATGATCGACGTCTCGTACCGCGCCGGGATCAGCGCCGACCGCGCGGCGCGCTCGACGAGCGCGTGGACCTCGGCGGTGGCGGCTGGCTCGCCCTGGAGCGCCGCGATCGCGAGCGCCAGATCGCCGATGACGAGGTCACCCTCCGCGGGAGCCACCGAGACGAGGTGCGCGACGACGGCCTGACGCTCGAGCCCCGGTCGCGCTGCGATCGCGGCGTCGGCCAGCGCCTCGAGATCGCGTCGGTGCATCGCAGCTCAATGATTGCATCGAGTTGCGCGCGAGAAGTGCGACCGAGGCCGGCAAATGCGCACCATGCTGAAGATGACGCGATGGTTTGTCGTCCTGGCCGTCGTCGCCGCGCTCTCGCCGGCGGCACGTGCCGAACCCGATCGCTCGCTCGCCCTCCGCGCCGGGTGGGCCTACGGCCTCGGTGCCGAGCTCGAGTTTCGTCCTCATCGCTGGGGCGTCGGCGCGAGCGGCGGCTACGTTCCTGGCCTCGGACCGGGCGGCTACCTCGGCGTGCAGTGGGGGCTCCGGCCGATCTCGCGCTCGGGCCCCGTCGCCGAGGCAGGCGCATTTCGCGGCGTCCACAATCCGCTGCGCGTCGCGAGCACGGGGCTCGGTGCCTACGCGCTCGGCGGTTACGCGCTCGCGAGCGGCGACCGGCTCTCGCTGCGCGCGGTGATCGGCGGCGGCATTCCGCTGACCGATCCGGCACACAGGCCCTCGTTCGAGCTGCTCGCGAAGCTGACGGTCGGGATCGTGTTCTGACCTCAGGCGTGCCAGCCGGGAGACAGCAGCGCCGCCGTCTGCCGCGCGTCGGGAACCCGCTCGCGCTCGAACCATGCGAGCGCCTCGCCGCGCAGCCGCGCACCTTCGCTACCGCCGAGCGCCTCGCCGAGATGGAGCCGCGTGGCCGCGAGCTGTCCTTCCATCGCGGCCGCCGCGTACATCGCCTCCGCGGTGCGCAACACCTCGACGGCGCGCTCGTGCTCGCCGGCGACGTGCGCGATGCCAGCCTCGAGCGTGTGGTAGGCGAGCTCGCCCGCGAGCAGACCGTTGCGACGCAGCCGCCGGGCGGCCCTTCGCGCCGTGCTCAGGTGGCGACGCCGATCGCTGCCTGCACGTGCGAGCGCCGCGCGTGTGATCGCAAAGCCACCGACGGCCGCGTGGGCCTCGGCCGCCACCGTCGGGATGCGCAGCAGCAACGACGTGCGAAGCGATGCCCACGCACGCTCGAGATCGTCGCTGCATCGCTCGACATCGCCGCGGTACATCGACGCGTACGTCCGCGAGCGCCACGCCCAGTACCGCTGGTTGAGGTTCGAGCGCTCCTCGTTCGAGCGCGCCATCGCGCCGGCGACGTTGCGCTCGCACTCCGCGGGATCGCCGAGCAACGCATCGAGCACGCCGAAGTACGCGCGCAGCCCGACCTCGTGGAAGCGGTCGCCTCCGTCGGCGGCACGCGCGGCCAGCGCGTCCACGCGTGCGTGCACCGCGCGAAACCGGCCGAGCCAGAGCTGGGAGAACAGGGTCCACTGCTCGACGGTGTCGAGCTCCCACCCGCGGCCTCGCCGGGCCATCTGCCACAGCTTCGTGAGCCGCTCGCCGTGATCGCACGTCGCGCGCCAGTCGTTATCGAGCAGGAACGACGAGGCGAGGTGGCCCAGACCGGCGTAGAACCTCGCGAGCGGGGAGCCATGTGACTCGGCCGCGCGATCGGCGGCGGCGAGCAAGCGCTCGGTCGGGTTGCGCGATCCCATCCCGGCATACGAGACGGCCGCCGCGCACAACGCACGCGCGATCCGCTGCTCCTCGCCATGCTCGAGGCAGAGCAGCGGCAACCGGATCGCGAACAGTGCGCCGCGCAGGCTATCGACGGAAGCGAGGCCGATCGACAGCGACCAGTGCAGATCGAGCCGCGTCAGGATCTCCTGCGGCAGCTCCTGCTCCGAGCGCGGTCTCCAGCGCAGCGGCCGCATCGAGAGCCTTGCGCGGCCGGCGAGCAGCGCGAGGACCGCGTCGACGTCGCGGCGCGGGATGCGGCCGCCGCCGGTCTCGGCGAGCAACGCGGCGGCCTCGGTCAGCCCTCGGTCGAGATAGCCGCCGGCGAGGACCTGCTCGGCGGCGCGCCGTCGCAGCTCCTGTCGCTGCGCCGGATCGCGGGTCGCGGCGGCTGCCTGGCGATACGCATCGGCGGCCTCGAGTGGACGGCCGGCGTCGGCGAGCGCGCTCGCGAGCCGGGTCGTCAGCGCATCCGAGGGATCGCCGCCGTCGATCGCCTGGCGATACAGCTCCGCGGCGCGATCGAAGGCGAGGGCGCGTTCGGCCGCTTCGGCCGCGATGCGTGCATAGCCGGCTGCGCGCGACCGCTGCCCGGCGAGCGCGAGGTGCATGGCGATCGCATCCGGTGCGCCGCGCGTCGCGACGAGGACCTCGCCGAGGTGCGCGTGGAGCTCGCCGGATCTCGGCCCGAGCGCCCGGTACACCTCGTCGCGGATCCGCTCGTGAAACACGTCGAGCGCGTCGGTGCGCGAGCTCTCGCGCCGGGCGAAGCGCATCGCACCGAGCTCCGCGACGGCCGCGTCGAGCTGATCGAGATCGAGCTGCGCGGCGGCCGCGGTGATCGCCGACGACGTCGCGTGCCCCGCCACCGCGAGGACGTCGAGCACGGCGGCGGCATTCGCGGAGAGCTGCGTCGCGCGGGCGTCGATCGCGGACGCGAGCGTGAAGTGCGATGCCGCGTCGAGGTCGCGAGGCACGGACAGGCACTGCTCGAGGAGCATGGGGTTGCCGTGTGTCTCGTCGCGCAGCCGCGCGTGATCGATCCCCGCGTGGCCGATGGCGCTCGCGATCATCGCGACCTCGTGCACGCCCAGCCCGGCGAGGTGATGCCGGGTGACGCCGGTCAGCCACGGCGGCGGCTCCCACCGACGGTCCGCGTGCGATCGCACCGTCATCAGGATCAGGAGCCTCGGCGCCGAGGGTGGTGCGATCAGCGCCGCGAGCACGGCGAGGCTATCGACATCCGCCCACTGTGCATCGTCGAGGACGACGACGACGGGACGCTCGCCGCTGATGCGGTCGAGCACGGAGCGCAGCGCCGCGAACGCACGACCACGCGCCGCGAGAGGCGCCCGGCCTTCGCCGCTCGGCGGCGACGAGGCTGCCGTCGCGATGGACGGGAACATCCGGCCGAGCTCCCCGAGCTCCTGCGGGTCGACGTGCAGGCGGCTCAGCTCTCGCGCGAGATCGTCGATGACGCCGTCGAACGCGTTGTAGGGGATCCGCTCCCTCGTGTGACATCGGCCGCGCAGCGCGAGCAGCTCCGGCGATGCTGCGCGCCATCGCGCGACGGCGTGGTCGACGAGCGTCGTCTTGCCGATGCCGGGCTCGCCCTCGACGGTCGCGACGACGATCCGCGACCGGCTCTCCTCGAGGTGCGCGGTGAGCTCGGCGAGCACGGCGTCCCGGCCGACGAACGGAGTGGGCGAGGCGCTCGCCGGCTCGGGCCCCGCGCGGAGCACGTGCACGATCTCGTCGACGCCGGGGCGCACCTGGGGATCGAGCGCCATCAAGCGCGCGCACAGCGCGTCGAGCTCGGGTGGAATCTCGTCGACGAGCTGCGACGGCGCCGGGCCGGCCTGCGCCAGCTTCGCTCGCATGATCTGCGCGACCGTCCCCTCGAACGGGGCTCGTCCGGTCAGCGCCGCGAACATCATGACGCCGAGTGCGTACCAGTCGGCCGCCGGGCCAACCGCTTCGCCGCGGATCTGCTCCGGCGCCATGTACGACGCCGTGCCGACCACGTGGCCCTGCTCGTGCGCGACGTCGGTGCGCTCGAGCGCGATCCCGAAGTCGAGCAGGACCGCGCGGCCACCGGGCTCGACGAGCACGTTGCTCGGCTTGACGTCGCGGTGGACGATCCCGGCGCGATGCAGCATCGCGAGCGCGCTCACGACCTGCCGCAGGACCGCGCGCAGCCGGCCGTGATCGCCGGCAACGTACGACAGCAGGTCGACGCCGCGGACGAGCTCCATCGTGAAGCACCACCGCCCCCCGTCGACGAGCAGCTCTCCGAGGCGCACGAGGTTCGGGTGATGGAGGTCGCTCGCGGCCCGGAACTCGCGCTTGAAGCGCTGGATGCGCGCGGGCTCGGGCGCGTTCGAGGCGTCCGTGCGCATCAGCTTGAGCGCGACGACCCGATCTCGCTCCGCGTCGTAGGCCTGGAACACGACTCCCATGCCTCCTCGACCGATGCGACCGAGGATCACGTACCGCCCGACGGACATCCCGGGAACGGGCTCGGCCGCGACGAGCTCGCGCGCTTCCGGTGCGAAGGGCTCCGCATCCGAGGCGCGGATCGCGTCGATCACGGCCGCGCACGCGTCACATGTCACGCAGTGCGACGCCACCGAGGCCAGCGCTTCACCCGCCGCGACCCGCGCGAGCTCCTCGTCGGAGGGACACGCCATGCGTGCCGATCATAGCCGGGAAGTCAGTGGCCGCCGGCCGCGAAGTCGACGCCTTGCTTCTTGCCTGCCTCGCCGGTCTTGATCAGGATGCGACGCAAGATCGGCGGCGCGATCGCCTCGTTGAAACCGACGACGCCGAACAGCAGCACGGCCGCCGCGTCGCCGAACGAGCTCTGGAACGTCGTCTTGAGCACGATCGCGAGCGCGAGCGCGAGACCGGCCTGGGGCACGAGGCCAAACCAGGCGTACTTCTTCACGACGTCCTCGGCGCCCGTCATCTTCGTCGCGACCTTCGCGCCCATGTAGAAGCTGCCGGCGCGGACCGCGGCGATGATCACGACCGGGATGATCGACGCCCACAGCATGTAGATGTCGATCTTCGCGCCCGCGAGGCCGAAGAACACGAGGAACACGGGGAGCTGCGCGGACTCGAAGCTGCGGAACAGGTCGTTCGCGTCCGCGCGCGAGAAGTTGCGCAGCCAGATGCCGGAGGTCAGCAGCACGATCAGCGGATCGAGGCTCACGCGCGCGCCGATCTCGGCGACGACGACGCAGATCATCAGCCCGAACAGGGTGGCGCCGCGCTTGACCGTCTTCAGATACTGGCCGAGCACCATGCCCATCAGCAGGCCGAACACCATCGAGCCGATCAGCTCCCAGCCGACGTGGAGCCCGGTCTCCGTGACATCGATGCTGCCGCCGATCGCGGCGCCCGTGACGGCGAGCGCGATCGACGAGCACACGATCACCGTGAGGTCGGCGACGACGACGGACGCGAGCACGACATTGGAGAGCGGACCCGCGGCGCGCATCTCGGCGAGCAGCGCCATCACGACGGCTGGTGACTGCGCCGACAGCGCGACGCCGATCGCGGCGCAGATCGCGAGGCTCTGCGTGAAGTCGAAGTTTCCGAAGATCCCCGGCAGCAGCGGGCGCATCAGGAACAGCGCCGCCGTGATCGTGAACATCGCGCCGATCACGGCGAAGACCGTCACGGCGCGCAGCGTCTTCATCACCGGCTTGAGCGCCTTGAGGTGCAGCTCGGACCCCGCCTCGAGCGCGATGATCGCGGTCGCGGTGTCCTTGACGACGTCGAGCGAGTGCCCCATGTCCTTCGTGACGAGGCCGAGCACGAACGGCCCGGAGATCACGCCGCTCATCAAATATCCGGTGAGCTTCGGCAGCCCGAAGCGATTGAAGATCTTGCCGGTGAAGTACGCGGTCAGAAGCAGGTAGCCGAACGCGAGCTCGGTGCCGGCGATCGACGTGTCGGTAGTGAAGGTGCGCGCGGCCTGCATGAAGCCGCCGACGGCGAGCAGCAGGATCAGCGGGATCACGAGCGTCCTCCGCGCGCGACGTCGTCGTCGCGATAGATCGGGCCGGCCTCGTGGTCGTCCTCGTCGGAGCCGAGGTCGTCGAGCTCGTCGATGGGCGCGTCGCGCTCGAGCTCGTCGATCGGTGCGGACGCGGTCGCCTCCTCGCCGCCGCGGCGCGAGACGAGGAACTCGGTCGCGATGGAGCCGCCGATGACGGCCGTGATGATCCAGGGCAGGCCGGTGTCGTGATAGAGGCTCTCGAGGCTGATCACGAGCGCGATCGAGAGGCCGGAGAGCGGCGTGACGAGCTGGCGATCGTCGGCGAACGCCTTCGGCAGCAGCGCGCCGACCGCGGTCTTCGAGGCGGCGATGCCGGTCCACTTGCCGAGCGTGCGCCCGGCGACGAACAGCGGCACGAGCGCCCAGCCGCGCCAGTCGGTCACGTCCCACACCGCGCCCGCGATCATCAAGAACAGCAGGTGAACCGGCCGTTCGAGGTGATGCAGGATGCGGAAGATCGAGTCGCGCTCGTCGTTCGGGAAGTTCGTGACGAGCACGCCCGCGATGAAGCAGATCGAGATCGGCGACAGCCGCAGGTAGCCGGCGAGCCCCGAGGCGAACGCGATGCCGCCGACGACGACCGCGAGGAACTCCGCATTGGAGGCCGGCACGCGGACCATCGCGAAGATCAACACGCCGATCGCGACGCCGAGGCCGAGTGACACGAAGATCCACGCCGTGTCAGGGATGTGCCACGTGCCGGCCGAGTCGTCGCGGAAGTAGGCCGTGATGAACACGAGGCCGATCACGCCGACGATCTCGTCGAGCTGGCTGAGCAGCACGTCGACGCCGCGCCCTTCGTGCCACGTGCGGTTCGCGAAGCCCCGGAACTTGCGCGGTGCCGTCATCGCGGCGGCCGTGCCGAGCAGCACCATGTCGCGCCACAGCGCCGGGTCGCCGAACGACAGGCCGGCCTCGTTGAACGCGACCATCACCGCGCCGCACCCCGCCGCCGTGATCGCGAACGGCCCGAGCGCCTCGACGAGGATGAGATATGCGGTGCCCTTCGGGACGCGGTCGAGGACGCGGATATCGAGCTGGGCGCCGATGATGAAGCCGAGCCAGCCGAGGCCGAAGTGGAGGACAGGCCTGAGCTGTGTGAGCACACCCTTCGTCAGCACGCCGACGGTATCGGTCGCCGCGATCGCACCGAGCGCGACGAACGGAAACCCCGCCGTGATCACGCCGCCGATGCCGAGCCGTTCCTGGAAGCGCACGACGCGGCGATGCCCGCCGAGGTACGCGAGCACCAGCAGCGCGACGAGCCCGCCGATCACCTTGATCGCGAAGAACGTGTCTTCCTTCGTCGAGGTGTGGGCTTGCTCGGCGGGCGGCGCACCCGACCCCGAACCCTCCGCCTTGGCCGGCGCATCGGGTAGCGGGACGCCGGCGACGGTCGGCTGCTGCTGCTGCCACGGCAGCGGCATCGGCGAGGGCGTGTTGGCGCGCGCGATGCCGGTGAGGCCGCACAGTGCGAGGACGACGGCGAGGACGAGCGCCCTCACGTGGCGTCCCCCTGGATGCGATCGATCGCGTGCGCGAAGTCCGCGTTGTCGTGGCAGGCCGCCATCGCGGGCGCTTGCACGATCGCCTTCGCGCTCGCGTCGAGCTCGGCGGCGTGCGGCTCGAGCGCCTGGCGCAGCGCGACGACCTTGTCGTGACCTTGCTTCGCGACCTTCGCGTTCGCGGCGATGAAGTCGGCGTTCGCATCGGCGAGCGCGTTGATCTTCGCGGTCGCGCCGGCGCAGTCGGTACCGGCGGCCGTCATCACCTGCTGCCAGTCGGCGTAGAACTTCACGGCGCGGTCGGCGAGGCGCGGCAGATCGTCCTCGAGCGCCGCTGGTGCAGGTGCGGCGTCGACGGGCGCGGCGTGCGTCGTACCGACCGGTGCTCGCGTGGCGGGAGGCGCGGTGTGACCGCACCCCACACTGATCGCGAGGAACAACCAGCGCGACATGCGTCGATGGTCTCACAGCGTCGGCATCGAATCGACGACGTGCTGCACTTTGTCTTGGAGCTCGGGATTCGTACGGAAGCAGACCGCGAGCGCGGCGGCGATGTCCGTCGAGCGGTGCTCGTCCTGGTACGGCTTCATCGCGGTCGTCAGCTGACGCGCGTGCTCTGGAACCTGCTCGGCGGCGCGCACGCGATCGAATGTGGGGCGTGCGGCGACGAGGACCGCGTCGAGATCGTCGACGAGGCGAGGGCAATCGTCCTGCGCGCGCGCGGTGGTGTCGGCGAGCCTCGCCATCACGCCGTTGACCTCGGCTGCGAGCTTTTCGGCGTCGAACGCGGGCGGCTGCGCCGGATGTGGGTGTCCGCCGCACGCGACGAGGAGCGCGGCGACGGCTACGGCGCGCACGTCGGATCCATCTTCAGCGTACCGACCGGCGCCGCGGCGTGCGAGGGTGCAACCGCGACGCCCGTCTTCGATGCATCGACGGTCTGCCCGACGACGATGATGTCGTCCTTGCCGTCGCCGGTGACGTCGCCGACGAGCAGATCGAGCGCGACGAGCGGCGGCTCCTGCTCCTCGAGCTGCAGCGAGAGCCCGGCGAGCGGCTCGTTGCCGATCATCCGCGCGTAGGCGATCTCGACGAGCCCGCCGAGCT
This sequence comes from uncultured Kofleriaceae bacterium, assembly GCA_964446175.1. Lineage (GTDB taxonomy): Bacteria > Myxococcota_A > Polyangia > Haliangiales > Haliangiaceae > JABFXX01. The sequence goes on along the minus strand of CAYUNM010000006.1, from coordinate 169,155 downwards.
TCGTCTTCATGTCCCAGACCTTGTCGGGCGAGCTGTCGTCGTCGAGCTGCCCGGTCGCGATCCGGTGCGGCAAGCTCGCCGACGGCTGGCGCGCGAGCTCGACCCAGTGGTCGCTGCCGTTCGCGTCCTTCGTGATCAAGAGCGACGTCAGCACGACGCCGGTCGCGTCGATCGCGGTGCCGATCACGTACGGCTGCATGCCGCCGGAGAAGCCGGCCGCGCCGCCCGCGATCGGCATGTCGATCGACTGACACATGCCCGTCCCGCACGCGAAGTGCGCGCGAGACGCGAGCGGCACGCCGGTGGTCGGCCGATTCAGATCGATCACGGCGACCTGCTGCGTCGCGTACGTGCCCGCCGTCGGATCGAGCTCGCTCGCGCACCCCGCGGACTCGAGCTCGAGCTTCGCGAGCCCCTCGCCGGTGCGCAGCGTCGTCGGGAACGCGACGAGCGTGCCGCCCTCGGGATCCATCCACTTCACCTGCGTCACCGCAGCCGCGGTCGTGTCGTGCACGAGGACCTTCGCGGGGCTGCTGCCGCACGCGGGCAGGAACATCACGTCGTCGAGCGCGACGTTGCAGCCGCCGCAGCTGCCGGTCTGCGCCGACGGGAACACGCGCGTCGGCACGCCGGTCTTGTCCATCGCCCACACCGCGGTATCGCCGCCGCTCGGCACCGCGTAGACGCCGATCGGGTTCGCCAGCGGCACGCTCGCGCCTGCCGTCAACGCGCCGCCCGCCGCGACGCTGTAGATCGTCGCGCCCGTGCCGGTCAGGCACACGAGCTTCGGCGTACCGGCGCTGCGGCCGATCGCGCACGCGCGCGTCACGCCGGCCGGCGGCGTCAGCTGCGCGATCGACAGATCCGCGACGACGGCCGAGTACAGCGGCACCGCCTCCGCCGCCCACGCGACGCGCGCCTGGATCGCGTAGCCACCGACCGTGCTCGGCGGCACCGGATGGATCAGCGCGACGCCGTTCGTCGTGCATGTCGGCGCGTTCGGCGTCCACGACGAGTCGGCGGCGGTCGTCACCGTGGTCGCGGCGGGCATCGCGCCGACCGGCGCATACACGCGCCAGCTCACGGGGCGCGCGTCGAGCTCCTTGCCGTCCGCATCGGTCGCCGCGACGGCGAGGCCGAACAGATCCTGGCGCGTCGGATCGGCGAGCGCGACGCTGGCGGTCGCCGTCATGACGGTCGTCAGGGCGAGCTCGTCGGCGCCCGTCACTACATCCTTCGCCGCACAGCCTTCGGTGCGCAGCCGCCCATCGCTGCCGTAGCCGCGCGCGACGACGACCTTCGGATCCGTGCGCGAGATCCCGTCGAGGTTGCCGACCGGGGCCGCGCCATCGGCGAGCGTCTCCTCCGCGACGAGCGAGGCCTGCAGCTGATCGTGCGTCAGGTCGCCGAACTCGACATCGACGCACCCGAACGCGCCCTCGTACACGCTGACGACGGTCTTGACGACCTGCGAGCCGGCCGGATGCGACACGGAGACGTGGAGTGTCGGATCGCTGCTACACGCAGCAACCGCAATGACCCACAAGACTCTCCGCATGGCCCGAACGTTAACATTCATGCGTTCTCGGTTATCCTCGGTGACGTGTCGTTCGATCGGCGCACGCTGATCCAGACCGGGCTTGCCACGCCGAGCATGCGCGGCCGCACCGCGCCGCGCGCGTACTCCGTGCAGGTGCTCGGCCAGGATGGGCCGGTCGTCGCGCTCGGGGCGCGCGCGATCACGCTCGGGGCACACGCGACGTGCGACGTCGTGCTCACGGATCCGCAGGTTTCCCGTCGACACGCCGAGCTCGCGATCACGCCCGATGGCATCCGCGTGAAGGACCTCGGGTCGACGAACGGCACCTGGTACCAGGGCACGCGCATCACGGAGGTCGTGGTCCCGCAAGGTGCCACGATCAAGGTCGGCGGCGCCTCGGTACGCATCTCCGCCGGCGACACGCCGTCGCTGCCGCCGAGCGACAAGGATCACTTCGGCAAGATGGCGGGGCAGAGTGTCGCGATGCGCGAGCTGTTCGCGGTGCTGGAGATGGCGGCGCCGAGTGACGCGACCGTGCTGATCGAGGGCGAGTCGGGCACCGGCAAGGAGCTTGCCGCGCAGGCGATCCACGACGCGTCGGGGCGCGCGGCCGGGCCGTTCGTCGTCGTCGACTGCTCGGCGATCTCCGAGAACCTGATCGACTCGCACCTGTTCGGGCACGTCAAGGGCGCGTTCACGGGCGCGGAGCGCGATCGCAAGGGCGCGTTCGTCGAAGCGAGCGGCGGCACGCTGTTCCTCGACGAGCTCGGCGAGCTGCCGCTCGCGGCACAGGCGAAGCTGCTGCGCGTCCTCGAGGCCCAGACCGTGCAGCCGGTCGGCGCCGACAGGCCGGTGAAGATCGATACGCGCGTCGTCGCGGCCACGCACCGCGATCTGCAGCGCATGGTCAGCGCGAAGGAGTTCCGCTTCGACCTGTTCTACCGGCTGGCCGTCGTGCACGTCGCGCTCCCGCCGCTGCGCGAGCGCCTCGAGGATCTGCCGCACCTGATCGCGACGTTCTACGCGCGCCGCGGCACCGCGCCCGGCCCGATCGACGGCGACAACCTCGAGCGCATGCGGCGCTACGCGTGGCCCGGCAACGTCCGCGAGCTGCGCAACGTCCTCGAGCGCGCGTGGGCGCTCTCCGGCCCGAACGTCAAGTTCCGCGACCTGCGGCTGTGGCTCGATCCGAGCGCGGCCGCGCCGCAGCACGCGGAGGTCGTCGACACGTCGCTGCCGTTCAAGGACGCGAAGGAGCGCTGGAACGATCACTTCGAGCGCCGCTACGTCTCGCTCGTGTTCGCGGGCGCGAACAGCAATGTCACGCGCGCCGCCGAGCACGCCGGCCTCTCGCGCCGACACTTCCGCGAGCTGCTCTACAAGCACGGCATCGTCGAGCGGCCGGCGGACGACGGAGAGCCCGATTGATCTCCCGCTTCGGCAACTACGAGATCGTCTACGAGCTGAAGTCGGGAGGAATGGGGGCGGTGCTGCTCGGCCGCCGACGCGGCCCCGGCGCGTTCGAGCAGCTCGTCGCGATCAAGACGATCCGCCCCGAGTACGCGAACGCGCCGAGCGTGCGCGCGATGTTCCTCGACGAGGCCGCGATCCTCGCGCGCCTCAATCACCCTGCCATCGCGCACGTCCATGACTTCGGCGAGGACGGCGGCACGCTCTACATGGTGATGGAGTACGTCGCGGGCATCGCGTTCCGCGATCTCGAGCGCCCGCCGCCGCTCGTCGTCGCCCGCGCGATCGCGGAGGCCGCGCGCGGCCTGCACGCCGCCCACGAGGCGCGCGATCTCCACGGTTCGCCGCTCGGCCTCGTCCATCGCGACATCTCGCCCGACAACCTGCTGCTCGGTTACGACGGCCACGTCAAGGTGATCGACTTCGGCATCGCGCTGATCAAGAACCGCCAGGCCCCCGTCACCGAGTTCGGCACGGTGAAGGGCAAGCCGCCGTACATGTCGCCCGAGCAGGTCAAGAACGAGCCGATGGACCGCCGCTCCGACGTGTTCTCGCTCGCCGTCGTCGCGTGGGAGATGCTGACGGGCAAGCACCTGTTCGAGGGCGACTCGATCTACACGATCGCGCTCGCCGTCGAGCAGCAGGCGCTCGTGCCGCCGTCGCGCGCGCTCGGCGAGCAGCTGCCGCTCGGCCTCGACGCGGCCGTCATGAACGCGCTCGACCGCAACCTCGCGACGCGCACGGCGACCGCCGCCGCGTTCGCCGACTCGCTCGAGCAGGTGATCGCCAGCCAGGCCGCCGACTCGCTCGCCGCGTGGACCGAGCGCACGCTCGCCGAGCAGCGCGAGTCGCACCGCGCGTGGCTCGCCTCCGTCGTCGCCGGCGGTACGCCGCTCCCCAAGGCCGTCGGCCGCTCGAGCGCGCAGGTCACGCAGGTCGCGCCGCTCGGGGCCACGGAGCTCGCGGCCGCCGCGCCCGTCGTCCAGACGAAGGCCCCGACGCTCGAGGAGGCCGTCGCCGAGGAGCGCTCGCCAAGCACGTCGATCGGCGGCACGAGCGGCATCGAGCTGCCGCGCAGCCGCACGCCGTGGATCGCGCTCGTGCTGCTGCTGCTGCTCGCGGGCGGCGGCATCGCCGTGTATCTCGCGACGCGCACGCACGCCGCGGTCGTCGCGCGCGATGCGGCCGTGCCCGATGCCCGGCTCGCGATCGATGCCGCGCGGCCGGATGCGCCGCCGGTCGATGCCGCCATCGATGCGCCGGTACCCGCCGATGCATCGATTCCGGTCGATGCGGGCCATCACCATGTCGTCGTCGTGAAGCCGGATGCGGCGGTGCGGCCCATCGATGCGGCCGTGATCACCGGAAGCGGCTTCGTCACGATCAAGTTCAAGGACGGCAAGTACACGAATGGCACGCTCGATGGCCATGCGGTGACGCTGCCGAAGTTCCACGAGAAGATCGCGGCGGGTACGCACACGATCGTGTTCACGGATCCGGCGAGCGGCAACGCGCTCGACACGCAGACGTTCACCGTCGCGGAAGGCCAGAGCGTCACGATCACCCAGCACTGACTCCTCCTCCCGAGACCCGTCATTACATCGTCATGACGCGTTCCTGGGACCACCCCCGCGATCCGCCGGTACCTCGACGTACCAACCGGCTCGCGCCCCGGGAACCTCGAGGTTCCACCACCGCCTGCGCATCGCGCAGTTGCGCGTGGCGCGCTCGTTGCTGATGCACCCGGGCATGCGCCAACTTCCATTCGCTCTCGTTCTCGCTTCCGCCGCTGCGTGTGTCGATCCGCAGCCGGCATCCACCACGGACCAGACCGCCCTCGAGCAGCCGAACGGCGGCGAGACCACCGCCGACGAGGCGCCGATGTTCGACGACCAGGCCGCGTTCGATGCGGCCGGCATCGAGGCCGATGCGGCGGTCACGGATGCGATGGCCAGCGATCCGAGCGTGACGACGATCGCGGCCGCGCCCGGCCTCGCGAGCCACCGCGTCGTGATCGCGTGGGGCCAGCTGCCGGCGGATCCGACGAGCGCCGCGCGCGACTGGAGCGGCTCGCTGACGATCTCGCGGGGCGCGCTGCTCGTCTCGCGGACGATCGGCTTCGAGGATGCGACCGACCAGCTGCTGCCTCGCACGAGCAGGGACACGGTCGCGTTCGACAGCATCACGAAGCCGTTCGTCGACGGGCTCGCGCTGCGCGTCCTCGATCCGACGCCGGCGAGCACCGATCCGCTGACGCTGACCTACACGCCCGCGAACGGCGGCGCGAGCTACACGCTCGATCTCGCGCAGCTCGCGAGCGGCCCGCTCGTCGTCGATGCGGGCGACGGCTTCAAGGTCATCGCGGCCGCCGTGCGCGACAAGGACGGCTGCGAGCACGGCTTCATGCGCGGGCGCTGGCACCAGCTGCTGCCGGACCTCGGCGTGTATCGCGGGCTCGTCGTCGGGCCGGAGGGCGCCGTGATCGGTCACGTGCGCGGCATCTACGGCCAGCGCAAGAACGGCGACAAGGTGCTGTTCGGCAAGTTCATCGACGACGCCGGCCACTTCAAGGGCATCCTCGCCGGCACGTACGGCGGCGGCGACTTCGACGCGAAGTGGATCGCGAAGGACGGCGATCACGGCATCGTGAAGGGCAAGTACGTCGAGTCGCCCGACGTGCGCGGCGGCATGTTCGCGGCGCGCTGGGCCGATAGCGCCTGCGCTCAGTGAACGTCGAGCGTGGTGATCGACGCGTCGAAGCCGGGCGCGAACACCGCCGTGACACGTTCCGGGCACTGGATGCCCTCGCCGCGGCAGTAGGCGTCCGATTCCTCGACCAGCGCCGCGCCCTCGCTGCCGCCGATCAGCACGCCGCGCGCGCGTCGCACCGCGACGTTGTTGAGCACGAGGTTGGCCTCCTTGCTCTCGACGTCGGCCCGCTCGAGCAGCGAGACGGCCGTCGGCGTGTCGCCCGAGAGATGCGCGACCGCCGCGCGCAGCATCGTCGCCTCCGCCGTGCAGTACGGGGCGCGCTCGCGCTCGAGCCGGCGCGCGGAGGCGAGCACGTGACGCAGCCGGCTCTTGTCGCCGTCCTGGCAGACGGCCGTGATCATCGCGCGCGCCCGCACGCTGGTCAGCAGCGCGCGCAGGAGCTGGACGCGCAGCAGCAGCGAGCGTTCGAGGTCGGGCCACGTCTCGGTGATACGGCGCAGCGCCGTGATGCCATCGGCGCGGTAGAGGTCGATCGAGACGCGCGAGTTGAGCGCGTTGGCGTGCTGGACGTGAAAGCCGGCGACCGACCAGTTCGCGAGTGCCAGATCGACCTCGCGGTAGGCGCGCGCCGGCTCGTGGCGCGTCAGCGGCGCGTAGAAGCCGAGGCACGCGCGCATGCTCGTGGCCGCGAACAGGTCGCCGCGCTCCTGCGCATCCTTGAGCAGCAGCGGGAAGCTCGCGACGAGCTCGCGCACACGCCCGGTCATCGCGAGCGCGAAGCCACGGAAGAGCTGGGCCGTCGCGAGCTCCCAGCGCAGGCCGGTGCACTGCTCGCGGAAGATCTGCTCCGCGCGCCGGCAGCTCGCCTCGCAGTCGGCCCAGCGGCCCTCGTTGAATGCCGAGAGGCCTCGCGCACCCTCGGCGAGGCCGAGGCTCGCCGGATCGCCGAGCCGCCTCGCGAGCTCGTCGAGCCTGGCCTGGATCTCGGCGGTCCGCTTCTGGACCGCGATGCCCGGCAGCGAGACGAACACGACCTCGGCGGCAAGCGCACGCACGACACGTCGCGGCTCGCCGGTGCGCAGCGCGAGCAGCAGCGAGCGCGCCTGGAACGCCATCGCGCGCATCGGATCGGCGGTGCCGAGGCCCTCGGCCGCTGCGAACGCGACATCGAGGCGGACGAGCTGGCTCGCCGGGACCTCGCGCTCCTCGACCTCGCGGAAGCGGAGGCCGCGCAGGAACAGCTGCAGCCGCGCGAACGCGATCTGCGCGAGCGTCTTGCCCTTCGTCGGCGGCGAGGGCAGGCCGACCGCCTCGATGACCTCGCCGAGCGTCGCGAGGCCGGGATCGATGTGTCCGCTGAACAGCAGCTGGCTCGCCGCCTTGCACTTGAGCTCGAGCGCCTCGGCGGGTGGCGCGCCGTCGAGGGCGGCAAGGTAGGCGCTCGCGGACTCGCGGCCGCGGCCGCCGCTGGCGAGCGCATCGCCGAGTGCGATGTGCAGCCGGCGGTCGACCGGCCCCGCCGTCATCGCGATCGCATTGCGATACAAGAACGCGGCGCGGTCGAACGCGAGCGCGTCACTCGCACGGCGCGCCGCCTGCACCGACAGCTCGGCCGCGCGCGCGACGTCGCCGGCCTGCGCGTAGTGGTACGCGAGCATCTCGGGATCCGGGCTCGGCAGCGCTTCGTGCGTCTCGGCGAGGCGCTGGTGCAGGGCGCGTCGCTCGTCGGGCGGGAGCAGCGCGACGGCGGCTTCGCGCACCTGGTCGTGATACGGCTCGACGAGCCGCAGTTCTCCGACGCTGCGCGTGCGCACGAAGCTGCCGACCTTGAGCTGCGCGAGCACCGCCGGGTCGGTGATGTTCGCGGCGCGCAGCGCGATCGCCTGCGCCAGGGGCCGGCCGGCGACGGCGATGATCGAGAGCAGGTGCGCGGCCTCGCGCGGCAGGCGCAGCAGGCGCGTGCGCAGCACCTGGTCGAGCGACACCGCGCCCTGATCGCTGCGCTCGCGCACGTGACGGGCGAGCTCCTCGACGAGGAACGGGTTGCCGTGCGCCTCGCTGACGATCCGCTCCGCCTGCGCGAGCGCGTCGGGACCGCCGCCGAGGTGGACCGCGGCGAGCCGGCGAACCTCCTCCGGAGAGAGCGGCCCGATCTCGATATCGGTCGCGGAGATGCCGCCGGCCGCGATCTGCGCGTCGAACGATGCGAGGAACGGGTTCGACTCGCGCCCCTCGCTGCGAAAGCTCGTCACGAGCATCAGCGCCGGCGCATCGGGCGGATGGAGCAGCGTCGCGAGTAGGATCACGCTGTCGACATCACCCCACTGCAGATCGTCGATCACGAGGACGAGCGGCCGCCGATCGGCGATGCGCGCCAGCAGCTCGCGGAGCGCCGCGAAGCCACGCCTGCGCAGCTCGATCGGATCCGAGGCGTTCGGCAGCTCGCGGCGGCGGCGCGACGTGAACGCGTCGACCTGGCGCAGCGTCGGAAACAGGCGGGCGAGCGCGGAGCTATCGCGCGGCATCAGGCCCTCGACCTCGAGCTCGCTCATGCGCGCGAGGTTGCCGGCGAGCGCGTCGACGAGGCTATCGACCGCCTTGAACGGCACGGACTCCTGCTCGTAGCAGCGGCCGCGAAGCACCATCGCATCGTCGTCGGCCGCGAGCCCCTCGACGAACGCGCGGGTCGTGCGGCTCTTGCCGACGCCCGACGGGCCGAACACGCGCACGAGCACCGGCGCGCCGGCCTTCGCCTGCTCGTACGCCGCCGCGAACCGGGCGAGCTCCTGCTCGCGGCCGATCAGCGTGTCGTACGCGGCCTGCGACGACGCGAACGAGCGCAGTGCGGCCCGACGATCGCGGTCGCTGCCGAGCCGCCGCAGGATCTCGGCGGCGCTCGGCCGCGCCTCGGGTGCACGGCGAAGCAGCTCCGAGCACAGCGCGTCGAGATCGCCGGGGACGCCGAGCGCGACCTCGCGCGGCGCGGGCGGCTCGAACCGCTGCTTGTCCATCAGCACGTCGTCGCGCCCGCCGAGGAATGGCATGCGGCCGGTCAGGATCCGGTAGAGGATCACGCCGAGGCTGTACCAGTCGCTCGCCGGGGTCAGCGGCGCGCGCGCGCCCTGCTCGGGAGACATGTACGGATACGTGCCTTGCAGCGGCCGGTCCTCGCTCTGCTGCGGGTTCTCGTCGGCGAGGTCGGTGACGAGCCCGAAGTCGAGGATCACGACGCGGCCATCGCGGTCGACGAGCACGTTCGACGGCTTGAGATCGCGGTGCAGCATGCCGGCGTCGTGGATCGCCGCGATGCCCTGCGCGAGCTGGCGCAGCCCGGCGCGCAGCCGCGACTGGATCACGACGGACTCGCGCTTCGGCTCGCCGCGCTTGGGGCCCTGCCACGTCTTGTCGGTATCGTCGCGATCGATCGTGCTGGTCGGCTGCTCCTCGGGACGATCCTCGTCGCCCGAGACCCAGCGATCGAAGTGCACGCCTTCGACGAGCTCCATCGTGAAGAACAGGTGCTCGCCCTCGCTGACCAGCTCGTACAGGCTGACCAGCGACGGGTGGACGACGTTCGCGAGAGCGCGGAACTCCTGCTTGAACCGTGCGATCGCCGCGGGCCCGACCTCGCGCAACGTCTTGAGCGCGACCGGCATGCCGCGCTCGCGGTCGAACGCCTCGTACACGACGCCCATGCCACCCTTGCCGAGCTCACGAATGATCTCGTAGCGCTCGGTTCCCCGCACGATCCCACTGTACACAGCGTCGACGGGTAACCGTCAGGTAGCGAGGGCGCGTAGTTCCTTCCGCTCGTCGGTGATTCCGAATTTTCCGCGCTCGTCCCGCACCAATGTACCCATCGCGACCACCGGGTCGTGCGTGAAGAACAGGCGGCCGTGCCGCGGCAGCAGCTCGCCGAGCAACGAGGCCTTCTCGTCGATCAGCAGCTCCGGGTAGCGGTCGTACCCCATCGTGATCGGGAGGTGCACCCATGCCTTACCCGGGATCAGGTCGGCACAGAACACGACCGGGCCGTCGGGCATCGCGACCTCGGTCAGCAAGAGGCCCGGCGTGTGACCGGCGCTGCGGTGGAAGCGATAGCCCTCGCCGAGCGTGCGAGACGTCTCACCCGTCACGCGCTCGAGCCGTCCAGTCGCCTCGATCAGATCCGTGAGTCCCGGGATGAACGACGCGCGATCGCGCGAGTGCGGATGAACCGCGCGCTCCCACGCCTCGGCGCCGACCACGTACGACGCGCGCGGGAACACGAGCTGCTGCGGCGCGCCCCAGGCCGGGAGCAGGCCGCCCGCGTGATCGAAGTGAAGGTGCGAGAGCACGATGACGTCGATCTGCTCCGGCGTGACGCCGAGTGCCGCGAGCGACTCGAGCAGCACGTGCCGCTCCTCGACGACCCCGTAACGCTCGCGCATCGCCGGCTCGAAAAATGCCCCGATTCCGGCCTCGAGCAGCACGGTCCGTCCCGCGTCGCGGACGAGCAGGCACCGGCACGCGAGCGGGATGCGGTTCTTGTCATCCGCGGGAATCCACTTTTCCCACATGCCCTTGGGCGCGTTGCCGAACATCGCGCCGCCATCGAGGCGCTGCGAGTTTCCTAGGACTGACGTGAGGGTACGCACGCCCGTGGCTTACCACGCTAGGGTCTCCTGTCCCCATCAACAGCGAGGAGATGACAGCTTCTCGCCTGCATGATGCGGAGTAGTATCAGCGCATGATGAGGGCTCGGATCCTGGGACTTTTGTGCGCGCTCGCGGCCTGCGCGTCACATCACGACACGGGCAAGAACGACGCAGACGCGACGCTGTCGATCGGTCCGCCGACCAGCGAGCTGACGATCGTCAACGGTGCCCCCGCGATGGAGGACTTCACCGCGACCCTCACATACCCCGACGGCTCGACGAAGGACATCACCGATCAGGTGACGTTCACGATCGACTCGGGCTTCGGTCACTTCAGCGCGCAGACACTCGCGATGACCGCCGCCGGCAAGACGACCGTGCTCGGCGCGTGGAGCACGAAGTCGGCGACCGCGCAGGTGATCGGCCGCGTGAAGGATATCCGCGTCGATCCGAGCCTCCCCGCGAACACGCCCGATCTGTTCGCGAACGGCACCGAGGATCCCGCGACCGCGCCGACCGTCGTGTATCCGGCCGTCGGCGTCGTCATGCCGCGCAACCTCGGTGACTTCGAGGTCCACTGGACCGACGCCACCGCGCACGACATCTACGAGGTCTCGCTGACCACGGAGTTCGCCGATGTGCGCGCGTACGTCGGCGGCGGTAACGGCAACGCGGCCGCCGGTCCGAACCCGGGCTGGATGGCGTTCCTCGCGAGCGAGTGGCTCGCCGCTGTCAGCTACGAGCCGACGGTGCAGTTCCGCGTCCGCGCGATCCAGAGCACGAACCCCGGCACGATCGGCGCGGGGCAGCCGCAGCTCGTCAAGCTGACCAACGAGGACATGCTCGGCGGCATGTACTACTGGGCCTCGACGTCGTCGAACGGCGGCGCGTACGGCATCTTCCGCCACGACATGAGCCAGCCCGGCGTGCCCGCCGAGCAGTACATGACGACGGTGCAGACCACGGGACGCTGCGTCGCGTGTCACGTGCTGTCGCGCGATGGCAAGCAGATGGCGGTCACGTACGACGGTGGCAACCAGCCGGCGGCGATGATCGATGTCGCATCGTCGGCGCGCCAGGACCTCTCGCAGAACTGGAACTTCGGCACGTTCTCGCCCGACGGCACGCAGTTCCTCTCCGTGTACAACGGCACGCTCGTCGTGCGCCGCTACAGCGATCAGGCCGTGCTCGCGACGATGCCCGCCGCGGGTCCGGTCTCGCACCCCGATCTCTCGCCCGATGGCACGAAGCTCGTCTATGTCCGCAAGGGCGTCGATGGCAGCGACTGGGCGTTCGGCAGCGGCGACATCTACGTGCGCAGCTACGATCAGGCGTCGATGACGTTCGGCCCCGAGACGCTGCTCGTGACGAACGGCGCGAACAACTACTACCCGTCGTTCTCGCCCGACAACAAGTGGGTGCTCTTCAACAAGGGCGACAACTACGTCAACGATCAGGCCAGCCAGCACATGGCCTACAACAACCCGAACGCGACCGTGTGGGTGATCCCCGCCGACGGCAGCGGCCCGGCGCTCGAGCTCGCCGCACTCGATCAGGCGCCCGGCCTGACGAACTCGTGGGCGCGCTGGGCGCCATTCCAGCAGACGCTCGGCGAGAGCAGCGAGCCGATGTACTGGGTCACCGTCTCGAGCAAGCGCAACTTCGGTGTGCGGCTCGTCAACGCCGGCCGCCCGCAGATCTGGATGACGCCGTTCTTCCCGAACCAGGCGGCCCAGAGCCTCGACCCGAGCAACGTCGCGTTCCGGCTCCCGTTCCAGGACATCAACAGCAACAATCACATCGCGCAGTGGACCGAGAAGGTCGTCGCGCCGCAGTGATCGTCACTTCGCGACGGACGCGCTGCCGTTGACCTTGTCGGGCGGCGCGAGCGTGAATTCGTAGACGGTGACGCCGGTGCCGATCGCGACGACGCTCGACGCGATCGTGATCGCCCACCACGTGCGGTACCACGGCGGCGGCGGGTCGTAGCGCAGCGGGATCTCGCGCGGGCGCTGTGGATCCGCCCACGTCAGCACCTCGTTGCCGCGATCGTCGTACGCGCGCACGTACAGCTCGAGCGACACCGGCTTGTCCGCGGTGACCGGCGGCAGCACGACGCGCTGATCCTTCTGCAGCGAGACGTCGGCCGCGCGCCAGCTCGTCTCGCCGCGCGTGCGCACGTACAGCGTCGCGCGTCGCAGGAACTGTTTCGGGTCCGCGACGATCGACAGGTCGAGCGGCACCGGCTCACCGACCTTGCCGCCGCGCTGCCACTGTACGTCGAGCGCGGGCGGCGTGCGGTCCTTCTGGTTGCGCAGCTCCTCGAACACGAACGTCGCCTTCGGCGAGACGTAGTACGAGAGGAAGTGTCCCGGGTCGAGCGCGAGCAGCATGTCGAACGCGCGCTTCGCGGCGTCCTTGTCGTCGACGTACGCGGCGACGATCCCGCGCTGCTCCCACAGCTTGACGTGCTCGTCGTGATCGAGCGGGCCGGTCTGCGCGGCCGCATCGAGATCCGCCTTCGCCGCGTCGAGATCGAGCGCCGTGATCGCCTGCGTGCTCGCCGCGAGCTTCTCCGCCGCCGCCGCGTTCGTCGGTCGCGTCGCCGGATGAAGCGTCAACACGCTCGAAGGGACCTGTGCGTGCGACCCGCAAGCGGCCAGCACCACGACGAGACCCGTACGCATGGAAGCAACGCTAGCCGGCAAGTCAACTGAAGTCACCACCACGCGCGCAAAGTGATCCGACCACTTACCGGTGGCACGAGGGGTGCTTTGCCACGCGGCCATTATGAAGCGTATCGCCCTTGGCCTAAGCCTACTCACTGCCTGTGCGTCCTCCAACGATCCGGCAACCGACTGCTTGCCGGGTGATATCGACTGCGCCGCGCCGGCGAGCGGCGGCGGCAAGGCGGACGGATTCGACTACAAGAACGATCCCACGCGGATGTCGCAGCACCTGACGTACGAGCTCGCGAAGCTGCCCAAGCACGGCTTCCGCGACACGCCCGTGTGGAAGGACGCGTATCCCGAGGCCGTCGGCAAGGCGGAATCGATCTGGGCCGACACCTACTGGCCGACGAGCGAAGGCTCGCACAACAACCGCTGGCAGGGCGCGAACGTGAAGTCGCCGCTCGAGAAGTACGACGCCGCGTTCAACAACGCGCCGGGTTGCGACACGTATCCGAGCCGGTTCTACGGCACCGGCGCGAAGGCCGAGTGGGACACCTACTACGGCTGCGCCGGCCCGGCCGCGAAGTGGCAGTCGCAGAACTTCCAGGGCGGCGGCGAGATGCACGACGGCGTCGACAACGACGGCGACGGCAAGGTCGACGACTACGGCAACGACGGCATCGACGGCATCGCCGGCTGGTGGGGCACGTGCCACGCGTGGACGCCGGCGTCGCAGCTCGTCCCCGAGCCGCAGCACGCGGTCACGCTCAACGGCGTGCGCTTCGAGGTCGGCGACATCAAGGCGATCATCCAGAACTCGTTCGACTCGACGGCCGCCGTGATGCTCGGCGGTCGCTGCAACAGCAAGGAGATCACGCACGACGTCCACGGCTCGGCGAACGACGACTGCTCGGACGTCAACCCGGGCGCGCTCCACGTCGTGATGACGAACTTCCTCGGCCTCACGACGCTGCCGCTCGTCGAGGACCGCACCGCGAACTACGAGGTGTGGAATCAGCCGGTCGCCGGCTACGACATCACGAAGCAGGACGAGGTCACGGCGGCGCAGGCGAACCAGTGCGTCGGCGCGACCGGCGACACGTGGACGTTCAACACGAAGGCGAAGAAGCTGTACGACGTCCGCATGACGGTGACGTACGTCGTCGAGGGCTACCCGGGCACGTCGCCGATCGGCTTCCACAACAACGAGTCGACGGACGACTACCACTACATCCTCGAGCTCAACGACGCCGGCAAGGTGATCGGCGGCCGCTACTGCACGGACACGCAGAACAACCACGTCGACTTCCTGTGGTCGCCGACCGGCACGTGGGGCTCGCCGAGCAACCCGTACGTCGACGTGTCGAACGTCAAGAAGCTCGTCAAGCTCGCGGTCGGTCCCGAGGACAACGGCGGCGGCGGCGGCACGGGCACGGAGAAGGACTTCACGGCGACGCCGAGCGCGTCGATCCCGGATAACGACGCGGCGGGCGTCAACGTCGACATCCCGGTCTCCGGCGTGACGAACGCGAAGGGCCTCGCGGTCTCCGTCGACATCACGCACACCTATCGCGGCGACCTCGTGCTCACGCTCCGCAAGGACGGCCACGACGTCAAGACGCTGGTGATGAACCAGGGCGGCTCGGCCGACAACATCGTCGACACGTACACGCTGACGGCCGCCGAGCTCGGCGGTGACGTCAACGGTACGTGGACGCTCAACGTCGCCGATACCGCCGCCATCGACGTCGGTACCGTCAACAAGGTGACGCTGGCGTTCGCGCAGTAACGGCTAGTTCAGCGTGCCGATGCAGCAGCCGTTCGAGCAGTACGTCGCCGTCGGGCAGCTGCCGTCCGCCGCACACTGCTGGTAGCCGGTGGGGCAGGCGTTCGAGCCGTTGCACGTCGACGGCAGCGTGTTCGGGTCCTGGCCCGGGCACAGCACGCAAGTGTCGCCGCCGCAGGCGGAGTTACCGCACAGCGTGTTCTGCGTGCAGCGCTTGCACTTCGTCGGATCGCCGAGCGTATCCGGCGTGCAGTCCGGCGACACGGCCGGGTTGATGTCGATCGTGTAGCACTGCGACGGGTTGTTCGGATCGCAGATCACGCAGCAGCCGAAGCAGTCGCAGCCCGGCGGCGAGATCGGCCCGCAGACGTTGATGCACTGCTGCGGGATGTCGACGGTGCCGAGCGGCTTGTAGCACTGGGTGACGTCGTACTTGTTGCCCTCCTGGGCGGGGTTGTTGACGAGGCCCTGGAGGTCGGCGGTGCACTCCGCCTTCGTCATCGCGCCGAGCAAGCAGCAGACGTGCTGGTTACAGCCGTCGTTGCCCGCGCCGCTGTCGCCGTCGAAGAAGCAGTCCTGGTTGATCGCGTCCTTGTTATCGCCGGGGATGCCGGTCGCGAAGGTCGCCTCGTCGTTGTCGAGCGGACCCGTGCACTCGGGATCGAAGCCGTCGATCTTGCCGTCGTGATCGTCGTCGATGCAGTTCGAGCACTGCGCCGCCGTCGGCACGCACATGCCGGAGAACGGCGCGTCGGGGAAGATCACGCCGTTGCTGCCGCCTGTTGCACCATCGCCGGTGCCGGACGCATCGGTGCCACTACCACTGTGATGACCACCGCACGCGGCGAGCGCGAGCGAAGCGAGGAGCCATAGCTTCTTCATCATTGTCTCCTAGAAGATCGGAACAAAGCAGGTGCAGCCCGCCTGACCGGTACACGGCACGACGGCTCCCGAGCCATTGGTGATGTTGCAGTCGCTGTTGCAGCAGTCGCCGTTCGCCGTGCAGCTCTGGCCGTCCTGCGCACACGACGCGCTGCCGCTGCCCGCGGCGCCGCACGTGCCGAACGTCTGACCGGCCGTGAAGATGCAGGTCTCGCCGCTGCAGCAGTCCGCGGTCGCGGTGCACTGGTTGCCCGTCTGCACGCAGCCGCCACCGCAGTGGAGGACGCCGTTCTGGTCGGGCACGCACGGCGCGCCGTTGCAGCAGTCGCCGCTGAACGCGCACGTGTCACCGGTCATCCGGCAGCCGGAGCCGAGGCCGAAGCAGCGCGGGATACCGAGCACGTCGAGGATGCAGTCGCCGTTCTGGTTGCCGAGGTCGTCGCAGCAGCTGTTGCGCGCCGACGAGATGTCGCACGTCCCGTAGTTCTGGTAGTGGCAGATGTTGCCCTCGGGGTTGCACGCCATCGGGTTGCGGCAGATGCCGACCGGGTCGGTCGAGTTGACCTTCAGACACGTGACGTGACCGTCGCCGGGAAGCCCGGTGCCGGCCGCACCGCAGCAGTCGGAGTCCTGGTGGCAGATGTCGCCGTCGACGTGGCAGCCCTCGGCCGGCTGGCAGATCTTCACGCCGGTCGGCGCGTACACCGCGCACAGGCGCGAGCAGCAGTCGCCGCAGCCGTTGCAGACCGTGCCGTCGACGCCGGCACTGCACAGCGTGCTGCCCGGCATCGGGTGCGAGCACAGGCCGATCGTGTGGCCCGGCATGATGTCGCACTGGTCGCCGCAGCACTCGCTGTCGTGCGCGCAGGCGTCTCCGTCCTGCACGCAGTACGACGACGGGCCGCACACGCCGGCGGAGTTGCACAGGCTCGAGCAGCAGTCGGTGTTCGCGCTGCACGGGTTGCCGTCCGTCTTGCAGCTCGCGTTGAGCGCGGCGCACTTGCCACCGCTGCACGAGCCGCCGCAGCACTCGCCGTCCGAGCTGCACGACGCGCCATCGGCCGTGCACTGCTTGTCGGAGCAGACGTTATTGATGCAGGAGACGGAGCAGCAGTCCGTGTTCGCCGAGCACGACGTGCCGCCGCTGCTGCACACGGTCGGATTCGCCGAGCACGCGCCCTGCGGATCGCACGTTCCCGAGCAGCACGTATCGCCGCTCGTGCACGCCGTACCGAACACGCCGCACGGATGAGAGGCGTCGGTCCCCGAACCGTTCTTCTTGCCACCGCCACACGCCACGACGAACAAGACGAGAAGGGCTCCCCACTTCATGTTCTCCAGTCAGCCCGAGACGCGCGCTGACAGCAACAAATTTATGCGTGATTCCGAGCACCTGTACCATCTCGTACGATCGGCATCAGTACGGACAGGGGTCTGCAACACCAGACCATGTGAACGCGACGGATCGAATGTAGGAGACGTGCTCCAGGATCGCGCGATCGGTCTCGTCCGTGCGCGACCCGAAAGGATACGCGAACGTCGTGATCGGATATCCGTCGTTCTCGAGCAGCGTGATCGACGGCAGCACGTCTTCATCGAGATACGCGCGCAGGCCGCGAGCTTCGACGTACTCCGGCGCGCGGCGATGCGCGATCGAGTGCGCCTCGATGTCGTGCCCGTCGGCGGCGAGCTGCTGGAGCTCGGCCTTCTCCGCATCGGTGTAGTCCGGGTAGTACGCGATGAAGAACGTCACGCGCGCGCCGTACTGCGCGAACATCGGCCGCAGCGCGAACCACGCGTCGACCCACTTGTCGTCGAACGACATCAGCAGGCCCGCGCCGGGCTGCGCGGTCGCGAGATCGCTGTACGTCAGGAAGCGCAGGCCGCGATCGCGCGCGCCGGCGAGCACGCGCTCGATCGTCGATGCCTTCACCGTGCCGCCGGGATGGTGCGCGAACAGCTCGACCACTTCGCCCCGGTCGCGCGCGCGATCGAGGGCGCCGTCGATGCTGTCGTCGTTGCGCGTGCTCGTGTCGATATCGACGGCGCAATGGATGCGGCGTCCGTCGAAGCGGTAGAACGCCCCGTCGGTGTCGGCGATGTCGTGCTGGCAGCCCGCGAGCGCGAGCACGAGCCCCGCGGCAAGGAGCGAAGGTGATAGGGTCGCGACGTGCGCATAGCGCTGGTGCTCGCGATGCTGTGTGCGAGCGCATCGGCTGGTCCGGTCGAGGCTCAGCTCGTCGTCGACGTCGATCTGACGAACGGCCATTTCGCGCAGCCGATCTCGTTCTCGCCCGATGTCTGGTGGGGCGTGGCACCTCGCTGGACGCTCGGGCTCGTGCACTCGGCGGCAAGCGTAGATCGTTTCGAGGCCGGTCCGACATTATGTCTTCGTTCGAACGACCCGCTCGCGTGCACGCAGGAATATCGCGGCAGCGGCCTCGACGCTCGCTACGATGCCTTGCCCTGGCTCGCTCCCCGCGTGCGCTTCCTGCTGCGCGACATCGATCCGATGAAGCCCGCCGTGACGGTCGGCGCGCTGCTGCGGGGCAGGGCGGGGCGGTTCTCGATCGAGAGCGATCCGTATCTACAGATCGGGCTCGCGAATCGCGACCGCGGCAACGACCACGCGATCATGCTGCCGGTGCGTGGCGCGGTCGATCTCGGCTGCTGGCGCGCGTGGCTCGATACCGGCTGGAACACGGACCTCACGGTCTGGCGCGACGGCTGGCACGTGCCGCTCGGCGTCGGGACGCGCGCGCGGGTCGGTTCGGTCGACGTCGGCGGCGAATTCGCGTTCCCGTCGCTGCTCGGTCCGCAGAACACGCCGAAGGAGCGCGTGCTGCTGCTGTTCGTCGCTACGCGCTGGCAGCCGTGAGCGGAGCCTGCTCGCGCGTCGCGAGGAAGCGCAGCTGCGGGTAGTCCTGCTTCGCCCGGTTCATCTGCCACTCGTTGCGCGCGAGGAACACCGTCGCACCGCTGTGGTCCTCGGCGATGTTGTCGCGGTTCGCGTCCGCGAACTTCTTGATCAGGCGCGGATCATCCGCATCGACCCAGCGCACGACCTCGAAGCTCGTGCTCTCGAAGTGACACGGCAGATCGAACTCGCTCGCGATGCGATCCGCGAGCACCTCGAACTGCAGCGCGCCGACGACGCCGACGATGAAGTCGCTGCCGAGGAACATCTTGAACACCTGCGCCGCGCCTTCTTCCGCGATCTGCTCGAGCGCGCGCCCCAGGTGCTTCGCCTTCATCGGATCGTTCGCGCGCACGCGGCGCAGGAACTCCGGCGCGAAGCTCGGAATCCCCGTGAAGTGCAGGGCCTCGCCCTCGGTCAGCGCGTCGCCGATGCGCAGCGTGCCGTGGTTCGGGATGCCGACGATGTCGCCGGCCCACGCATCCTCGGCGAGCTCGCGCTGGTTCGCCTGGAACACCATCGCATTGTGCACGCTCTGCACCTTGCCGGTCCGCGGCACGGTCAGCCGCATGCCGCGCGTGAAGTGCCCGCTCGCCAGCCGCACGAACGCGATGCGATCGCGGTGCTTCGGATCCATGTTCGCCTGGATCTTGAACACGAACCCCGACACCTTCGGCTCGGTCGGTGCGATCGCCCGCTCGCGAGCCGGCTGCGCGCGCGGCGGTGGCGCGAGCTTCGCGATGCCCGCGAGCAGCTCCTGCACGCCGAAGTTGTTCACCGCGCTCCCGAAGAACACGGGCGTCTGGTGCCCGGCGAGATACATCTCGTGATCGAACTTCGGGCACAGCTCGCGCACCATCGCGACATCCTCGCGGAGCTTCGCGACCGCACTCTCGGGCAATAGCTTGTCGAGCTTCGGATCATCGATGCCGTTGATCTCGATGCCCTCCTGCAGGTACTCGCCCTTCGTCCGCTCCATCAAGATCAGCTTGTCGGCGAACAGGTCGTAGCAACCGAGGAACGTTCTTCCCGATCCGATCGGCCAGCTCGCCGGCGTGACCTCGAGCTGGAGGTCGTGTGCGATCTCGTCCAGCAGCTCGAACGGATCGCGGCCCTCGCGATCCATCTTGTTGATGAACGTCGCGATCGGCACGTCGCGCAACCGGCACACCTCGAACAGCTTGCGCGTCTGGCTCTCGATGCCCTTCGCGGCATCGATCACCATGACGGCCGAGTCGACGGCGGTCAGCGTGCGATACGTGTCCTCGCTGAAGTCCTGGTGGCCCGGCGTGTCGAGCAGGTTGAACGTGCAGTCCGCGTAATCGAACGTCATCACGCTCGTCGTCACGCTGATGCCGCGCTCGCGCTCGACCTTCATCCAGTCGCTGGTCGCGCGCCGTCTGTCGCCACGCGCCTTCACCGCGCCTGCCAGCTGGATCGCGCCACCATAGAGCAGCAGCTTCTCGGTCAGCGTGGTCTTGCCGGCGTCGGGGTGGGCGATGATCGCGAACGTGCGCCGCTTCGCGATCTCCTGTGGCAACTCCTCCGACGACATTTGCGGCGCAATCTACAGAGCGATCACTCGAGCTGCAACCCACAGTCGGCACACGCACCGGCCACGAGCTCCGCGCGACACCCGCACGCCGGGCACGCCTCCCCCGACAGATCGACGGCCGCCGCACCTTCGCGCGCCAGCGCCTCCCGCCAGTCCCCGCGCAGCAGCTCCGCGACCCGGGCCACATCGTCCTCCTCGACCAGGAGGTGCGTCCGCGTCCCTCAACCCTTCCCGGCCGCCGGGCACCCGACGAGCGCCGGAATCCCCGAGGCCAGGCAACGCTCGCGCAACGCTTTCATCTCCGCGATCGAACCCGCCATCGCCGGCACCAGCGCCAGGCCGTCGAGCAGCTCGTCCGCTTCAGCGGCAGTCAGAGGTTCCATGACGCCGTCATGCATACCGTAGAAAATTACACACGACTGCGTTTTTCTTGCGACCGAGGGGAGATCGAAAGCTCACCTCCGGCGTAACAGGCGATGTACTCTGACCGCACTTCTGCCGGAGAGGAACCAGTGAAGAACACGAAAATCGGTGTGCTTGCGTTTGGCGTCTTGGGCTTGCTTTCGATGTTCATTCCGACCCACGGGATGACGCTCTTCAGCCTATTCAAGCTCGCAGGCTCGGGGCAGGTGGGCATCATGCTTGCCGCGTTCGCGATCCCCGCGGTGATGGGCGCGCTCATGGTGAAGGGGCCCGTGCAGAAGTGGCAAGGCGGCGTCGCGGCCGCTGGCTTCCTGCTCGCGTGCTGGAAGCTCGAGGTCTGGAAGGCGATCGCTCACGTCGGCGAGCTGGCGAAGGTGTTCCCGATGCTCCTGATCGTCATCGCGGCGATCGGCGGCCTCGTCTTCTCGGTGCTGTCTCTGACCGCGAAGGAGTAGTCGATGAAGAACCTCAAGTTCGCCGTTCTCGCGTGCGGCCTCCTGGGCCTCCTCGGCTGCTTCCTGCCCATGGTGTCCGGCGGCGGCATGTCGATGAGCTTCTGGGACTTGCACAAGCTGGGCGACGAGCTCGGCGGCGGGGGAGGCGTGCAGGTCTACCTCGTGATGGCGGGCTACGCGCTCGCCGTCGTGATGGGCGCGATGGGCGCCGCCAAGGGGTTCGGGCGGCCGCAAGGCATCGCGGCGGCCGCAGGCTTCGGGTTCGTCATCTTCAAGTTCCGTGGCGGCTTCTTCGATCTGCTCAAGGGAGCGATCGGCGCGAAGCTGATGTTCGTCGGTGCCCTCGCGGGCATCGTCGTCGCGGTCCTCGCGGCGGCGAAGCCGGAAGACGGACAGTCGTAGATCGCGCATTCGCGCGCTCGATACGGGGGGCCGCGGCAACGCGGCCCTTCGCATTTTCGGCCCGCGGCGAGCAGCGGGCGGCCGTTACTTCTTGAACAGCTTGTCGAACGCGCGGCGCATCGCGCCCGACTTCTTCGGCGCGTTGTACGTCTCGTTCGAGTACGCGATGCGGGCGGCCGGGTCGATGCCGTAGGCGACGTAGAGCGAGAGCAGGTCGTGGACCATCGCGGAGATGCCGGTGGTGCGGAGGTCGTACGAGAGGCAGTACGAGTCCGGCTTGTTGCGGATCATCGCCTTGGCGATGATCATCATGATCGACGGGTCGATCAGCTCGCCGTTGCCGTCGAGGTAGTGCTTGTAGCTGAAGAAGCGGTCTTCGGGCGCGAGCTCGGGGGCGCCTTGGCCGTCGGCTTTCGGGGCGCGGAGGTTCTGGATCGTGCGGTACTCGTGCTCGATGTACGCGGCGATCGAGTTGTTCTCGTCGCGGCGTTCGTACTCGACGAACTTGCGGAATGCGTCGAAGAGGTTCTTCGGGTTCGCGTAGGCGCCGGAGATCAGGTAGTAGAAGACGGCGCCGAGCGAGTAGATGTCGGCGGGGCGGCCGACCGACTTGACGACGCGGCCGCGGACGTTGACCTCGGAGGACTCGGCGAACGGGCGGTTGAGCAGGATCTTCTTGCGAGTGCGATCGGCGGCCGCGATCGAGTAGAGCTCGTTGCGGTTGAAGAGAGCGAACGTGTCGTTCTCGTAGATGTCGATGTAGAAGTCCTCGAAGAACTCGACCTCGGGAGAGCCCTGCGTGACGTTGACGAGGAGCTCGAGCGAGTTGGTCTCTTGTTCCGGGGACTGGAAGTAGAGCGTGCCGGGGACGGCCTGGAAGCGCGTCATCGAGACGTCGAGGTCGGCGTCCGCGATCTTGCCGACGTTGAAGTCGGCGAGCTTGATCTTCATCTGGCTGCCGCGGAGGTTCGGGTCGGGCAGCTTGACGAGGATGTTGGCGGGCTTGATGTCGCGGTGGCACGTGTCGCGAACGAGGTGCGAGAACTCGACGGCGGTCGCGACCGGGATGATGTACTCGAGGACGCGGAAGATGCGCTCGCGGAGCGGGACCGAGAGGAGGTCGTCGCGGCGGCGCTTCTGGCGGGCGCCCTTGAGCCGCTCCTCGAGGCTCATGTCGAGCAGCTCGAGGATCATGAAGTCGTTCTCGACCCTGTCGCGGATCGACGGCGGGATGAAGCCGGCGGAGTCGCCCTCGCCCGAGGCGAGCAGCTCGACGATGTTCGGGTGACCCTGGACGCGCTCGAGGATCTCCTTCTCCATCTGGAAGCGCATCTGGTCCTCGCCGGTCACGCCTTTCTGGAGGCACTTGATCGCGACCGGGCGGCGCAGCGTGGTCTTGGATTCGACCCAGCGCTCCTCGCCGAGGTAGGCCTTGGCGAAGCGGCCGGAGCCGAGCTCGATCGGCATGCCGGTCTCGTCGACGACGAACGCGTAGATGCGCGAGCGCGAGACGTACGGCGTGGGCTGCGCGATGACGCCGGAGACCTGCGCCTGCGGCGGGCCGGGCATCTGCTGCATGACGGACGGGTGCTGGCCCACGCCCAGCTGGGTCATGCCCGTCATCTGGGTCATCTGCGTGTGCTGCTGCGGCGGCATCTGCGGCGCACCCATGTGCGTCAGGTGCGGGCTGCCCTGCGGGAACATGGGCGGCGGCTGCGAGATGCTCTGCGAGGACGGGCGGATCGGTGGCGCGCCGGCCGGGCCTTGCGGGATCTGGTTGACGTTGGTCGCGTCGGCCTCGAAGTCCGCAAAGTCCTCTTGCATCAGAGGCGCCGAAGGCGTCTTGCGCCCTCCACCTGGTGAGTTCGGCGGGGGTGTGTGAGCCATGAAGTGACCTACCCGCGTCTCCCGGACTTGGGCACCGTACGTCCCCGAGTGTACACGAAATACGCGTCAGATCCGGGTCCAAAGTCGAACAGGATCGGGTCGCCGCAGTCGTCGCTGGCGATGGCGACGTGGTCGTTTCCGAGGGAGAACGACGTCTGGCCGGGTCCGGGGATGCCCTGGGCCACGCGGAGGTGGCCAATCTCCTGCGCGCGCGGGGTGACGAGCGCGACGTCGGAGGTGCGGTCGATCGTGACGGCAGGAGAGGGGCGGCCGCCGAGATGCGCGACGAAGCAGGTGAGGCCCTTGAGGTGGACGACGCGCTGGCCTGTCGGTCCGGGTAGGAGCGTGACGCGCACCTTCGTGCCGTGCAGGCCGACGAGGTCGGCGGAGTTGGAGCCAGTCATCATGACGAAGTGGCCACGGCGGTCGGCGACGGGCTGCGGCGAGTCGGTGAGCGCGATGCGGCGCGCGGGGCCGGCCGCGCCGGTGCCGGCGGGCGCGCCCTGCATCCACGGCGCGACGCCCGGTGGTGCGTGATACGTCGCCGGCGTGAGGTCGATCGCGGGGATGACGGGTGGCGTCGGCGCGGCCTCGACGGGCACTGTCGGCGGCAGCGGAGTCGTCGGCTCGGTCGTCTGCGTCGACTGGCTGACCACGGGGGTCGCGACGGGCGGCGTGACCGCGCGAACGGGCGCGGTCGGCGTGGCGAGGTCGAGCGGCTTCGTGTTGCGGCCGGCGGGTGGAGGCGGCGGAAGGCGCGGCTGATCTTCGGTCGTCGACGGCTCGGTCGCGGCCTGCAGCTCGGCAGCGAGGTCCTCGACCTTCGGGATGCGCTTCTTCGGATCGAACGCGAGCGCGCGGCTCAGGATGTCGATCACGGCCTTGGGGATCTTGAGCGGCGTGAGCGCTTCGCGGACGTGCTCGTCGGCGTGGCGGCGCTTCTTGTAGCCGGCGTAGACGTCCTCGTCGGCGAAGATCGCGCGCCCGGAGAGCATGTAGACCGCGACGCACGCGAGCGAATAGATGTCCGTCGCGGGCGAGACGGGCTGGCCGGCGAGCTGCTCGGGCGCGGCCCACGAGGGCGAGTACATCGCGAGCTTCTGCCCGGCGACGATCGCGGTGTCCTCGGCGCGCTGGCCGCTGTCCTCGGTGTCCGCGCTCCACTTCGCGATGCCGAAGTCGGCGAGCTTGGGCAGCTTGGTGCCGCCGACGGTGCCGAACAGGATGTTCTGCGGCTTGATATCGCGGTGGACGATGCCGAGCGCGTGCGCTTCGGCGAGCGCGGCGCACATCGCGGACGTGACGCGCACCGTCTCGTAGAGCGACTGCTTGCCCTGCTCGCGGATGATGTTCGAGAGCGTGCCGCCGTTCATGTACTCGCACACCTGCAGCGGCATGCTGGCGGAGTCCTTCGGGCCGAGGTGGCCGAAGTCGTAGATGCGCAGCGTGTTCGGATGCGTCAGGCGCGACAGCGCGAACGCCTCCTGCACGAAGTGCTCGTAGCTCGTGCGCCCGACGCCGCTCTCGCCGCCGAGGCCGGAGAACACCTTGATGCAGACCGGACGCGACAGGCGCTCGTCCTGGCCTTTGAACACGACCGAGTGACCGCCGGAGCCGATCTGTTCGACGACGCGGTAGCGGTCGAGCACCACATCCCCGACTTTGATCTCCGGTGGCTTCTGCGTCGGCACCTTGGGTGCGCTGGGCATCCAGGTGCCATCGTAGCACTACATCGGTGTGAAGATCCTCGACGAGCCGGGGGTCACGGAGCCCGCCGTGTCGAAGGAGTGTTGCGTCGCGTTTGCACCGGCCTGGTCCTCGAGGCCGATCGTCGCGGAATCGCCCAGCGCGGCCTGCGTCGAGGCCCAGACGAGCTCGACCGTGCCGGTCGCGCCGTCGAGGATCGCCTGCATGTGGACGGCGGTCGTCGTGCCGTAGAGCACGCCGTCCCACTGGATCGTCAGCTTCGTGCCGACCGTCTTGCGGCACGCCGTGACGGTGTCGAGGTCGTCCCAGTACGGCGCGACGAGGCCGTTCGGCGGGCTCGCGTCCGGCATCGCGACGTTCGAGAAGGCGGCGTCGGTCGGGATGCCCGCGAGCGTCAGCCAGCCGTTCGTCGACACGCGCAGCGCCGGCGCGGCGACGCCGTAGAACTTGAAGCCGGTCGGCGTCGCGATCGCGGCGGAGAGGCCTTCGTCGGTCGCGGCGCCACCGGCGGCCGTGAACGCGATGTTCGCCGCGCCCGGCGTCCCGCAGATGTTCGCGAACGCGGTCGTGCCGGCGGCCTCCGCGTACGTCACGGGGTTCGCGACCGCGACTGTCACGTCGTACTGCTGCGCGGTCGGCGGGGTCGCGACGGCCGTCACCTCGAACGCGGTCCACGCGTGCGTCGGCAGCATCGTCGTCGTGTCGTCGCCGGTGTTGCTCGTGTTGATCGCGGGGCCGGCAGCGGTCTCGTCGGCGTTGACGAGCGTGAAGCGCGTGTTGAGCGTCGCGACGTGCGGATGGACCGTGATCGTCGCCGGATCGCCGGGGGTGCTGCGGAACAGCACGTAGCCGGTCGTCGTCGTGCCGCCGAGCGGGTTGTTCGTCGCGGTCTGGTTGCTCGCGGCCGCGATCGTGCCGAGGTCGATGATCGCGCGCTTGTCGAAGCTGAGGTTGACGGTCGCGTTCGCCGCCGGCGCGACGCCGTTCACCTTCACGAAGTACGCGTGCGTCGGGTCGTCGAGCAGGATGCGGCCGATCGCGCCGCCGGCGGTCGTGTACTGGTGCGAGAAGATCGGCGTCGCTTCGCCCGCGACCGCACCGCTCGACGCCGTGAGCTGATCGAGGCGGCCGTACGTCGCCGTCGGGTCGTACCAGCCGACGACCTCGCCGCCGGTGTTGACGCCCGTCGCGTTGAACAGCTGCCACGGATCGGCGGTGCCCGCGTCGTACGTCAGCGGGATCGAGCCGAACGTGCCGAGCGGCGTGTTGCCCGTCGGCGTGCCTTCGGTGATCGCGGCCGGCGTGAGCTTCGTGATCGTGCTCGTCGCCGTCAGCATCGTCGTGCCGGCGGTGCCGGTCGGGTCGTAGACGAAGAAGTAGTAGCGGCCCGGGTTCTTGATCCGCAGCAGGCCCGTGTACGTCGTCCACGTCGCGCCGCCGGTGCCGTAGCCGGTGAACGTCGCGATGCTGTTGAGGCTGCCGTCGAGCAGCGAGCCCTCGACGGGGTGGTTCCACGTCAGCGTGAAGCCGACGGTCTCGTCGGCCGTGTCGGTGTCGAAGTAGAACTGGTTGAGCAGCGGGACGTCGCTGGTCGTCTGCGGCTGCGCGTTGATCTGCTCGGGCTCGCTGACCGTGCCGCCGGTCGTCGACAGCGGCTGCGCGTCGCTCGTCGTGATCGTCAGCGTGTAGTCGGCGGGCGCGATCGCGTAGTTGTACGTGTCATCGACGACGATCACGGGCGTGTCGGTCGCGGTGAAGCCGCCCGCGAGCATCTCGGCGGGCGTCGGGGTGCCGAACGGATCGGTGCCCTCGTCGCCGAAGCCCTTCAGCGCGCTGCCCGCGAGCGTCAGCACGGATGCGTTCGCCTGGACCTGCGGCATGTCGAGCAGCACGTCGTTGATGCCCGTGCCCATCGCGGCCGTGTAGAAGATGACGTCGGAGCCGATCTTGTCGGTGATCGTCGTGCCGGTGAGCATCGTCGGGGCCGGCAGGTCCAGCGCATCGACGGTGACGTAGTACTCGGCATCGGGACCGCCCGCCGCGCCGCCCTGCAGGAACAGCGAGCGCGTGTCCGAGACGCCGAGGATGTACGTGCCGGCCGCCGGCAGGAACACCTGGCGCTGCGACATGTCGCCGGTGAGGTTGATGCCGAAGCGGACCCACGTCGAGAGCGGGTCCGTCTGGTCGACGGCCGCGACCGTGATGTAGCCGGCCGCGAGCCCGTGCAGACCGTCGGCGGTGATCTTCAGCAGCGTCGGCTGCGTGACGGTGACCGTGTACGAGTCGATGTCGGGATCGTTCAGGCCGTCGCCGTCGTTGTCCTCGAACGGCGTGATGTGGCCGTGGATCACGAAGTGCTCGCCGACCGGCTTGAGGTTGATCACGCCGGCCGGGTTGTTCGACGTCTCGCCGAACAAGCCGAGCCCGTTCGGCTCCGTCATGCCTTCGTCGAGATCGACCGTCAGGCCCGCCGTCGGATCGACGCACTGGCCGCCGACGAGCACGGTGCCGCCCTGACACGCGTTCGGATCGATCTTGCACGAGCCGGTCGTCGGATCGAAGACCGTGCCGTCGGTGCAGATCATCGAGCCGTCGGGGACGCACTGGT
Source organism: uncultured Kofleriaceae bacterium (assembly GCA_964446175.1). Taxonomy (GTDB): domain Bacteria; phylum Myxococcota_A; class Polyangia; order Haliangiales; family Haliangiaceae; genus JABFXX01. The sequence goes on along the minus strand of CAYUNM010000006.1, from coordinate 141,502 downwards.
TCGTCGTCGTGTCGAGCTTGGTGCCCGGACCACATGCGTTGTCGCCGACGCACACGCCATCTTTGTCGTGGGTACCGCTACCGCATTCCTTCGAGTTGTCGCCGCAGCTCGCGAGCGCGAGCACGAGCACCAGGAGCCTCTTCATAGGCGCGCAATACCGCGAAACTCCGGCGGCTTGGAAGGGCTCGGCGTGCCGTGCTATTTGCTGGGGCGTGAGCTCGCGCGCCGTAGTCCTGGCCGGCCTCGCGCTCGCGGTCCTCGCCGCGGGCGTGTACCTGTTTCTGCAGGTGCGCGAGACCCCGGCACAGGCGCAGGTCTCGTCGCGCGCGCGTGCGCCCGAGGTCGCGCAGGAGCACGACGACGAGGCGCCGCCCGAGACGCCCCACACGCCCGAGACGCACGCGCAGGTCGGCAAGCCGCTCGAGCACCCGGCGTCGATCGGCGACGTGCGCCCCGCCGTGATCCCCGCCACGGACGATCACCCCGCGATCAGCGAGATCCCCGACAAGGCCGATCCGCGCTTCATGATGATCCTCGGCGAGGCGAACAAGGCATACGACCGCCAGGACTTCGAAGAAGCGCGCTCGATCGCGACGAAGGTCCTCGCGAAGGATCCGACGAACACGCGCATGCTGCGCATCATGGTCTCCTCGCACTGCATCGAGGGCGACCAGAACGCCGCCCAGCAGTACTACGACAAGCTTCCGGAGTTCGACCGCCAGCAGATGACGAAACGCTGCTCGCAGTACGGGGTCACGTTCAAGGAACCCGGCCAGTAGCTCCGAAGATCGCGTTGTGGTACGCACCCCGCAATGCCAACTCTCGTCGAGCAACTGGGTAACGGCACCAAGCGTCCCGCGGTGATCAAGGACTGCGTCGAGCTGATCGACGCGCAGGTGAAGCAGCGTGGCTTCATCATCAAGGGCGCGTACTCGACGATCAAGGCGATCAAGAAGGGCTTCGTCGAGGAGACCGTCGACTCGATGCTCGACGAGTGGCTCGGCGAGATCCAGCCGCACTACGAGAAGTGGGAGCAGGCGAAGACGACGAGCCTGCCGGACTTCATGGTCGCGCGCGGCGACGACATCGCGGAGGACCTGCTGAAGGTCACCGACCGCCGCGCCGAGAAGACGTCGCACACCACGGCGAAGAAGATGTACATGAAGATGCGCGACGGCGCGAAGAAGCACGTCGTCGAGGCGATTCCCGACCTCGGCAAGCTGCTCGAGAAGAACCTGAAGTCGTAGTCTCCCCGGGGGGCTCGCTTCTTACTTCAGCTCGATCTGCATCGCGTGGCAGACCTGCTTGAGCGGCGTGCGTAGCTGGTCGCTCTTGAGCTTGTTCATCATCGCCTGGGCGGTCGCGGCGTCCTTCGCCTGGCAGGCCTTCGCGCCGCGGCCGTAGTAGTAGCCGTCGACGATCTTCGCGGCGGTATCGGCCTGGCCCATCTCGCGCTCGTCGTCGGCGAACGCGAGGATCCACGGCTCGGACGCGGGGTCCTGGAAGTTCTGCATCGCCTTGCCGCGGTCGGTCGCGCAGGCGGAGGCCTCTTGCGTGTACTTCTGGTACTGCGGCGTCGAGTAGCCGAGCTGCGGCAGCATCGTCATCGCGTGCTGGCAATGGCGCGTGGCGATCGCGTGCTCGAACTCGGCGACCTTGTCGGGGCTCGGCGCGTTCGCCTGGGGCGCGGGCTGCTGCGGCTGCGCTTGCGGCACGTACGGCGCGACGGCCGGCTCCTGGGCCGCGACGGCCGGCCGCTTGGTCGTCGGCCGCTTCGCTGTCGGCGCGGTTGGTGTTGGTGGTGCGGTCGCGATCGCGGTTGTGGGTGCGGTCGCGGTTGCGGGTGCGGTTGCGCTTGCGGGTGCGGTCGCGGTTGTGGGTGCGGTCGCGGTTGTGGGTGCGGTTGCGGTTGTGGCTGCGGTTGCGCGATCCGGAGCCGGAGCCGGAGCAGGACCAGGACCAGGAGCAGGAGCAGGAGCAGGAGCAGGAGCGGGACCAGGAGCGGGAGCCGGAACAGGAGCGGCGACGGGGGCGGGCGGCTGGGGCGTCTGCTGGCGCGACATCACGACCACGACGGCGGCACCGCCGGCGACCGCGGCCGCGAGCAAGCCCGCGCCGACGAGCAATCCCTTGCGTGCGGGCTTCGCTGGCTGCTGCGTTGGCGTGGTCGCGCGCGACGCGATCTGCAGCGTCGTCGGAACGGGCGCGTGACCGGCTGCGACCGTATCGGCGTGGCCCATCGCGGGCGCGAGCAGCGAGCGTGCGAGCGCGGCCTGCGCGCGGGCTTGCGTGCCGCCGAACGGGGCGAGCGCGGCGGCGAACGCGGCGATGTCGGGGAAGCGCTGGGCGGCGTCCTTCTCGAGACAGCGCAGGATCACTGCGCGCAGGTTCGGATCGACGTCGATCGGATCCGGCGGGTCCATCACGCTCTTCACGGCGAACTCGGTGATGCTGTTCGCGGGGAACGGCAGGCGGCCCGACAGCGCCTGGTAGAGGATCACGCCGAGCGCCCAGATGTCGGCGCGCGCGTCGGCGTCGCGGGTGGAGCGGAGCTGCTCGGGCGCCATGTAGCCGGGCGTGCCCATCACGGCCTGCGTCTGCGTGAGGCCGGTCGCGGCCTGCGCCGGCGCCTTCGCGATGCCGAAGTCGAGGACCTTGATCAGCGGGCTGCCGTCGAGGCGGCGCGTCAGGAACAGGTTCGCGGGCTTGAGGTCGCGGTGCACGATGCCGTGCGCGTGCGCCTCCGCGAGGCCGACGCACGCTTGCAGCACTGCATCGATCGCGTGCACCTGCGAGAGCGCGCCGCGTGCGAGCAGCGCCGCGAGGTCCTGGCCCTCGAGCAGCTCCATCACGATGTAGGGCGCGCCGTTCTCGAGCTGCCCGACGTCGGTCACGTGGCAGATGTGCTCGCTGCGAAGCTTGGCGGCCGCGCGCGCCTCGCGCAGGAAGCGCTGGACGGCGGCCGGATCGGCGGCTGCCTGCTCGTGCAGGACCTTCAGCGCGACGCGCTGCTCGAGCTGCAGGTGCAGCGCGACCGCGACCGTGCCCATGCCGCCCGCGCCGAGGATGCGCTCGATCCGGAACTTCCCCGCGACAGTCGCACCCGGTTGCAGCACCCCACCAGCGTAACGCCCGGCGGGCGCCAAGGCCACGGTTACTGCTGGTCGAGCAGGTAGACCATCAGGTAGCCCTCGGCCGTGCGGCGAGGGCCAGGCGCGCCGCTCATCATGCGGAAGTCCGCGGCGAGCTGGCGGCGCTGATACGAGCGGTAGAGCGCCATCGGATCGATCTCGTGGCTGTGCTCGAGATCCTCGATCTGGCGCTGGAGGACCTCGGCTGCCCACGCCGGCGACGCGGCCGACACGTGCTGCTGCTGCATCGCGCGGCGCAGCGTGGCGAGCTCCTCGCTCGTCATGTTGAACAGGAACTCCTCGAACGCGGCGCTCTCGTCGGCGCTCATGCCGTCGCGGCCGAAGAACTCGAGGACCTCGGGCGAGCAGTCTTCGGTGACCAGGCGGAACGTCTCGGTCGCGCCGAGCAGCGTGCCGTATGCGGTGTTGATCCGGTTGCGCGCGTGCCAGGCGCTCTCGAGCAGCGGGGCGAAGTCGTCGATCTCGAGCGCGGCGTCGTCCCAGATCGTGATCAGCTGATCGGCGGCGCGCTGCTTCGTACGCTTCGAGACGTCGGGCTTGCGCAGCAGGGCGAGGAACAGCTCCTCGGCGAGCAGCGTGTAGATCGACTGCGCGACCTCCTCGCGGAGATCGTGGGTCATCTTCGCGGCCTGCGGGGTGTCGCCGAGGGCGGCGGTCGCCTTCACGAAGCCGCGCAGGAAGTTGATCTTGGTCAGCAGGTGCGTGCGCGAGAGCGTCGCTTTGAGCGGGAGCGCGAGGTCTCCGGAGAGTCCATCCAGCGAACACAGGTGGTCGATCAGCGTGTTCTCGTCCCGGGCCTCGCCGCCGAGCGCGGTCGGCCGGCGCAGCGGGCGCTGGCGATCGAGCAGCTCTCCGGTCGAGCGCAGCTCGGAGACCAGGTTCTGCAGGATCTGGGCGTCAGTCGGCGAACGGGCGGCCACCGCGGCCATCGCGGCCTCGACCAGCTCCGATTCGTGGCGATCGAGGACGCTCACCGTGAACGCCTGGGCCGTGACCGACGCCATGCTCGGAGAACCTAGCACGGGGCTTGCCGACGGCGCCCCCGGCACGGGAGTGCCAGGCGGGATGGTCGGAGTACGTCCGGGGTACGACACGGTTCTTAGACCAGGTTAGTAACTCAGGGCTTCAAGTGTTCGTCAATCGGAGCGGTTCTCACCGACGCCTTGCTCCCGGCGCCGACGTAGCACGAAACGAATGCCGAGGGCGAGCAAGACTATGAGGATCGCCACGCCGATCAGCAGGTCCACATGCTTGAGCTTGTCGGCGATGATCGCCCAGTTGCCGAGCTCGTAGCCGATGAGGATCAGGACGGTTCCCCAGATCGTCGAGCCGATGAACGTCTGCAGGAAGAACCCGGGCAGCGGCATGCGGGCGATGCCGGCCGGGATCGAGATGATGTGGCGGACGACGGGCAGGAACCTCCCGATGAGGATGGTCGCCTTGCCGTGTCGCGAGAAATAGGTCTCGGTCCGCTCGATATCCTTACGGCGAACGCCGATGAACTTGCCGTACTTGAGCAGCAACGGCTTGCCGCCAGCCATGCCGATCCAGTAGCAGAGCGCGGACCCGACCAATGCCGCGACACTGTTGATGATCAAGATCACAGGCAGGCTGAACTCACCCGTATGGGCGAGGTAGCCGGCGAATGGCATCACCAGCTCCGAGGGAATCGGCACCAGTGTGCTCTCGAGCATGATCAGCGTGAACAGACCCGGATAGCCGACCGACTGCACGAAGTGCTGGATGGCTTCGACGACAGCTTTCAACACGGTTCAACCCTGACTCAAGAAGGAGAAGTAGCGCTCGGGGAAGTCGTTGAACGCCATCTGGCCGCCACACTCGGGGCAGGTCATCGGCGGCGGCTCGAGCCTAGCGAGCCCGGCCGCGTTGGCAACCGCATCGACGAGCAGCGATTCCTCGCGGCCGCAGCTATCGCACGCGTAGGGCGCGAAGAAGGAGGTCACGCGCGCGGTGCCGCGCGTCGCGATGATCATGTTCAGCTGGTGGATCAGCACCTCGGCGACCCGGCGGAGCTCGACGGCGATAGCCTGCTGCGTGGCGGTCGACTGGAAGCGGATCCAGTCGCGCACGCCGAGCGAGTTGATGAACGTGACGCCGGCGAGGTCGAGCGCGAGCCTGCCGCCTTGCGCGCGGCCGAGCAGCGACATCAGATCGGCGGACTCGTCGATCGAGCCGGCGAGCAGGAGCACATCGCCTTGGGGGGTGACGGTGAGCCTGCTCATTGTTTCTCCACGAACACGTTGTACGACGAAGCGGACATCCGTTCCGCCGGAGGATAGCGAACATCGACGAGCGCGATGATCTCGGTGCGCCGGCCGGGGGCCAGGTTGAAGACGAGGTGGTCGCAGCTGCGGTAGGCGAGGGCGATGCCCATGCCGGCGCCGCCGCCGGTGTCGCGGACGTCCTGCTTGCCGAGCGACGCCAGGATCGTCTCGCGCTCGAGGCTGCCGAACTGGTCGCTCACTTCGACGGCGATATAGCGCGCGTCGCAGCCCCAGCGCAGCCGGACGGTGTCGCGGCCTTCGAGCGCGAAGTCGAGGTCGCGCGCGAGGTCCTTGCGGTAGTGCACGCCCGACGCATCGACCGGCGCGTTGTGCACCGCATTGCTGATCAGCTCGTCGGCGACGAGCATCGCCATCGACGCGACGCGCGCGCTCTGGCCGCGGGCGCGCACCGCATCCGCGATCTCCTGGACGACGTGCGGGCGCTGCGTCGAGCGCGTGATCGGGCGGTCGTAGAGCTCGGTCCCCCAGAGCAGATACTTCTCGGCGCCGAACAGATCGCGCCGGATCAGCTTCTGTGCCGTGACCGTCAGCTCCTCCGCGAGCACCGGCATCGGGTGGACGAGCAGGTTCGTGACGGCGCCGAGGCCGAGGATGCTCGGCACGTGCTCGACGGCGCCCGGGCCGATCAGCGTCATCACCGACTCGGTGCCGGCGGCCTGGAGCGCGCGGAAGAACGCTTCGGCCTGCGGCGAGAGCGCCGCGCTCGAGTCGACGACGACGAGGATCGGCGCGTGGTGCTGCACGACGCGCAGGCCCTGCTCGACATCATCCACGATATCGATGCGATGCCCGGTGACGCCCAGGATCCGCTGCACCGTCCGCTGGGTCTTGCGGTCGGGGTGGACGATCAGGATCGTTGCGTCACCCACGGAGCATCACGGTATCAGATTCCCTTCCCGCCACGCTTGCTTCGGATGACGAGCGCCGCACAGAACAGCGTGCCGATGGCGGCGCTGCCGAACAGCATCGCGAAGATCGGTCCGAGGCCCGCTTCGGGCTTGCAGGCGCGCGAGATCACGATCTCCTGGAAGGCGGCGCCCGTCGAGCCGAACGTCGAGATCATCGCGGTCGCGAACGTGGCGTGGCGGCGGCCGCCGATGTCCATCGCGCCGGCGCCGGTGAGCAGCGCGTCGGGGCCGTAGAGCGTGAAGCCGACCGCGCCGAGCAGCACGACGAACACGGCAACGCTCGTGCCGCCAAACGCCATGAGCAGCGCGGTCGTCACGACCATGCCGCACATCATGATCAGCGAGACCTCGCCGCGGCGGCTCGCGAAGTACTTGTCGGAGATGTAGCCGGTGAGGATCACGCCGGGGATGCCGCACACGTCGAACACGACGGAGAACGCGGCCGCCGTGCTGTCGCTGAGGTGATAGTTCTCGTGCAGGAAGTACGCGGCCCACGACCACAGGCCATAGCGGATGAACTTCGCGAAGAAGTAGAAGCCGGCGACGATGAAGAGGTTCGTCCACGCCTCGCGCGACAGCTTCGCGGGCTCGGTCGTCCTCGACTCGTCGACCTCGGTGACCAGATCGTCGATCGCGGCGAGCCCGACGTCCTCGGGCTGGTTGCGCTGGTTGAGGTAGAAGTTGACCCAGACGATCGAGAGCACGCCGGCGCCGAGATAGAAGCAGTAGCGCCACGGCGCGACGTGCAGCACGCCCGCCATCGCGAAGCCCGAGGCGATCGCACCGACGGTGAAGTTCGTCGACCACACGCCCATCACGCGGCCGCGCTCGTGCTTGTGGAACCAGCTCGCCATCGTGCCGACGTTGCCGGACCACCCGGTCGCCTGCGCGAGCCCGTTCACGGCGACGAGCCCGGCCATCATCTTCCAGTCGAGCGCGATGCCCATCGCGAGCGTCACGCCGATCGAGAGCGCCATGCCGAGCAGGACGTTCTTGCGCGGCCCGAGCTTCGGGCCCATGCGCGACGCGAGGAACTGACCGATCGCGTACGCGATGAGATACGCGGTCCAGATGTTGCCGAGCGTGCCGGCGTCCCAGTGCATCTCGTCGCCGATCGCGCCCTTCGCCTTCGAGAACGGCTGGCGACAGAAGTAGAAGCCGACGTACGAGAGCCACGTCGCGACGAACACGCGCACGCGCCAGGATCTGTGCTTCGCGGTGAGCGGGGTCACCGAGGCACCAGCCGCTCGAACGCGCGGCCGAGGGCGTCGGCGAGCTTGCCGAGATCGGCGAGGCCGTCATCGCCGCCGGTCGGATCGCCGACGGCGAGCACGGCGACGGGCAGGCCCTTGACGAGCACGGGTGCGGCGGCGGGCGAGGAGGCGTTGGCGAGTGCGTGCTTGAGGCCGGCTTGCGCGGGGCCGACGGCGGCCTGGTTCGTCGGCTTCTTCGTCTCGACGGCGCGCGAGATCGTCGAGGGCTGGTTCAGCGCGATCGTCACCGTCTCGGGCAGCTTGACGTTGTGGCCGCGATGGCCGAATGCCTGCTGATCGCGCACGACGAGCACGAGGCCCGCGTTCCACCGGCCCGCGATGTAGGCGATCGCGACATCGGTCGCGGCGTCGCGCGACGTCGCGCGCTCCAGGTTCGTCTTCGCGACCTCGAACGGCATCGGACCCGACGGCGCGGTCTGCGCGCGCGGCAGCTTGAACTGCCCGCTCTGCGTCAGGTCCTTGTCGACGCGCACGTCGTCGAGATCCGTGAGCGCGAGGCGCACGCTGTCGGGATCGAGCGCGTCCATGTCGGGCGGCGGCGGGGCGACCTCGACGCTCGAGCCGAAGTCGACGTCGAACTCGTCGTGCGCCGCGGCGCCGTACTCGGCCGCGACGAGGTTCTCGAGCCGCGTCGCCGGTGCGATGACCATCAGCACCTCGCTCTTCACGGCCGCCTCGAGCGCCTTGAGCAGCGCCGGCTGCGGATCTCGGCACGCGACGATCAACGCGCCGCCGCTCGTGCGCCCGAGCGGCAACACGCACGACTCGCGGCCGAGCGTCGCCGGGATCAGCGAGGCGACGGAGACATCGCGCCCGGCGAGGTGCTTGCTCAGCGCGCAGGGCACGCCCTTCTGCTCGGCGAGCGCGCGTGCGCCGTCGTCGAGCTCGATCAGGCCGCGCGCGATCAGGATCGAGACCAGCCGCTTGCCCGGCGGTTGCTCGGCGACGACGCGGTCGAGGTCAGAGCGCCGGAGCTTCTTCTGCTCGACCAGCAGCTCGCCGATACGCATGGGCGCGTTCAGTGTGCCATGCCTCGATGTGAGATAGTCGATCGGTGCGGGTGCATCGTGCGTGGCTGTCGCTGGCGGTGATGGCGTCGCTGTGTACGAAAGCGTTCGCTCAGGAAGAGCCCGAGCCGGCGCCCGCAGCACCTGCGCCACCGCCGCAACCTGCGGCACCCACCACCGGCACGATCACCGGCACCGTCGAGGCTCCCGATCTCGATGCACCGCTCGCGGGCGCGACCGTCACGATCGTCGGCACGACGATCTCGGCGACGACGGACGATCAGGGCAACTACTCGCTCGACGCGGCGCCCGGCGTGCTGCACGTGCGCGCGGACTTCACCGGGTTTCGCAGCGAGGAGCGCGTCGTCAACGTCGAGGCGGGCGCGTCGGCGAAGCTCGACTTCGCGCTCGCGACGGCGCCGCTGATCACGCAGACCGTGGTCGCCGTCGGTTCTCGCACGCCGCGCACCAATGTCGACTCGCCGGTCGCCGTCGACGTGATCACGTCGGAAGACATCTCGCGCAGCGGCCGCACCGAGACCGGCCGCGTGCTCAGCCAGCTCGAGCCGAGCTACCTCAGCGTGCCGCAGACGATCGCGGACGGCACCGATCACGTCGACCCCGCCTCGCTGCGCGGCCTCGGTCCCGACCAGGTGCTCGTGCTCGTCAACGGCAAGCGCCGCCACCGCAGCGCGCTGCTCCACGTCAACGGCACGTTCGGCCGAGGCACGGTCGGCACCGATCTCAACGCGTTCCCGCTCGGCGCGATCAAGCGCATCGAGGTGCTGCGCGACGGCGCCGCCTCGCAGTACGGCTCCGACGCGATCGCGGGCGTGATCAACATCGTCACGAAGGACTCGACCGACAAGCTCGACGTCGGAAGCGAGGCCGGCATCACCGCCAGCGGCGACGGCCTGCAGCTCTACAGCGCCGCGAACTACGGCTTCAAGGTCGGCGAGAAGGGCTTCGTCAACCTGACCGGCGAGTTCCTGCAGCGCGACGCGACGAACCGCACCGGCGCGTATACCGGGCCCGTCTACTCGAACGACGCCACGCTCGACAACCAGGCGCTCGGCATGCGCGGCCTGACGCGCGACCAGTTCAGGATGCGCATCGGCGAGGCCGCCGCGACGACCGGCATGGGCGAGTTCGATCTCGAGCTGCCGTTCTCCGGCGACGCGGTGTTCTACAGCTTCGGCGACGTCTCGCACCGCCGCGGCGACGCCGGCGGCTTCTATCGCATGCCGGTGCAGGAGACGCAGAACGTCCCCGAGTTCTATCCCGATGGCTTCCTGCCGCTGATCCGCCCCGTGATGGATGACCAGTCGATCACGGTCGGCATCCGCAAGAAGGGCCCGTGGAACGTCGACGCGAGCCTGACGCACGGCACGAGCGGATTTCGCTTCGACATCGAGAACAGCGTCAACGCGTCGCTCGGCACGGCGAGCCCGACGACGTTCGATGCGGGCTCGCTGTCGTCGAGCGAGACCGTCGCGAACCTCGACCTGCTGCACAAGCTCGACACCGATGCCGTGAAGTCGCTCGCGATCGTGCTCGGCACCGAGCTGCGCGTCGAGAACTACCAGATCATCGCGGGCGATCCGGCGAGCTATCAGCTCGGCACCGCGACCACACCGGCCGGCGCCCCGAAGCTGCCCGGCGCGCAGGTGTTCCCGGGCTTCCAGCCGAGCAACGAGGTCGATCGCACGCGCGACAACATCGGCATCTACGGCGGCCTCGAGTCCGAGCTGAACAAGGCGATCTCGCTCGACGTCGGCGGGCGCTTCGAGAACTACTCCGACTTCGGCCAGTCGTTGATCGGCAAGGCGGCCGCGCGCGCGAAGCTCGGGGGCGGGCTGTCGCTGCGTGCCGCGGTCAACACCGGCTTCCGCGCGCCGTCGCTGCAGCAGCTGTGGTTCTCGAACGTCTCGACGCAATTCCTGCCGGACGCGATGGGCAATCTGCAGCCCGCGCAGGTCCTGACGTCGAACAACGAGAGCCCGGTCACGAAGGCGTTCGGCATCCCGAAGCTGCACGAGGAGAAGTCGACGAACCTCTCGACGGGCGTCGCCTATCGTCCGCTCGACAACCTGTCGATCACGGCCGACGGCTACTTCATCCGCATCCGCGATCGCATCGCGCTGACGAGCCAGTTCGCGAACACCGACCCGGCCGTCGCGCAGATCCTCGCGCCGTTCCCCGGCGTGTCGCAGGCGCAGTTCTTCGCGAACGCCGTCGATACCGACACGAGCGGCGCCGATCTGGTCGCCGACTACGCGGTCGGCCCGTTCACGGTGACGGGCAAGGCGAACTTCTCGAAGACGATCGTCACGCACGTCAACATCCCGTCGTCGCTGATGACGCGCCTCGGCGGCGATCCGATGCTGCAGACGTTCTTCTTCGGCCGGGCGGCGCGAAACCGCCTCGAGGACCTGATCCCGCACGAGAAGGGCTTCCTCGCCGTGCGCTACGCCGCGAGCGGCATCTCCGCGCTCGTGCGCGCGAGCTACTACGGCAAGGCGTACTTCAAGCCGGATAACGCCGCGAACGACGAGACGTTCGGCGCGAAGGTCCTCATCGACCTCGACCTCGGCTACTCCGCGAGCAAGAACGTGTACTTCGCGATCGGCGCCGACAACCTGCTCGACACGTTCCCCGACGCGCAGACCAAGGACGCGAACCGCAGCTTCGGCCGCTTCCTCTACAGCCGCAATGTCTCGCAGTTCGGCATGAACGGCGGCTTTTATTACGGCAAGCTGCAGCTCACGTTCTAGTAGGATGGTGCGGTGACACCGGCGAGCGAGCCCGTGGTGCCCGACGAGTTCGGGCCGTACGAGGTCTACGAACGCCTCGGCATGGGCGGCATGGCGCAGGTGCATCGCGCGAAGAAGCGCGGGCCCGCGGGCTTCGAGCGCTCGGTCGCGCTCAAGCGCATGCTCTCGCATCTCGCCGAGGACGGATCGTTCGTCGAGTCATTCATCCGCGAGGCGAAGGTCGTCTCGCTGCTCGTTCACCCGAACATCGCGCAGGTCTACGACTTCGGGCGCATCGGCGGCATCTACTACATCGCGATGGAGCTCGTGCCGGGCTTCGACCTGCGCAAGCTGCTCCGCTACGCGAACCGCGCGAACGAGCCGATCCCGCTGCCGGTCGTGCTGTCGATCCTCGGCGAGCTGTGCGACGCGCTCGAGTACGCGCACACGTGCAAGGACGAGCAGGGCACGCAGCTGAACATCGTGCATCGCGACATCTCGCCATCGAACATGATCGTCGCGCCGACGGGGCACCTCAAGGTGATCGACTTCGGCATCGCGAAGGCGAGCGCGCGCCAGCTCCACACCGAGAGCGGTCAGGTCAAAGGCAAGCTCGGCTACATGTCGCCGGAGTCCGCGCTCGGCATGTCGAGCGGCGGCGTCAGCGACGTGTTCTCGATGGGCGTCGTCGCGTGGGAGCTCGTCACGGCGAGCCCGCTGTTCTCCGCGCGCACCGACTTCGAGACGATGCGAAAGATCCGCGAGGCCGACATCGCGCCGCCGTCGCGACTCAATCCGAGCTGCCCGCCCGAGCTCGATCGCCTCGTGCTCGCCGCACTCGAGCGCGATCCGCAGCAGCGGCTGCCGAGCGCGGCCGCGTTCCGCCGTGGCCTCGACGACATCGCGACGCGCTACGGCATCCACGTCTCCGCGCGCTCGGTCGCCGAGTGGATCCAGCAGTTCATCCAGCCGGAGGACTACGTCAACCGCTCGAGCGGCCGCACGCCGCCGCCGGAGTCGGCGACCGCGGTGCAGTCGTCGAAGGGCCAGCTCAAGCGCTCCGGCGACGAGATCGCGCTCGCGACCGAGATCTGGGGCGAGGACGCGCAGACGGTCGGCGGTCCGCCCGCCGGCCCGGACTTCTCCGTCGACGTCGCCGGTGGGGCGCACGTGCCGACGTTCAGCGGGCTCGCGCTACCCGATGCCGCGCACGTTCGCGTGTCGCCCTCGACGGCGCCCCGCCTCGCCGAGCTGCACCTCACGTCGCCCGGCCGCCCGCAGCAGCAGCCACCGCACCAGCGTGCGGCCGCGACGATCGGCCTGCCGCCGGCGCCCGAGGCCGAGCCGAAGCGCAAGGGCCTGATCGTCGTCGGCGTGCTCGCGTTCGCGGCGGCGGCCGCGGGCGGCGTGCTGGTCCTGACGTCGCTGCGGCACGCGCCGGAGCCGCCTCCGCCTGCCGCGTCGGGCTCGGCCGCCATCGCGGTCGCCGCGGTCGTGCCCGATGCCGCGCCAGTGCCGGTCGTCGCGCCGCACCACGATCGCGACGACGAGGTGAAGCCCGACGTGCACGAGGAAGTGCCCGACGTGCCCAGGCCCGTGCCCGTGCGGCCGAAGCATCACGCGAGCAGCCCCAAGCACGCCGCCGCGGTGGCGCCCGCGGATGCCGCGGTTGCGGAGCCTCCGCCGCCGCCGGCCGTCGATGCCGCCGTCGTCGCGACGAAGCCCGAGCCTGTCGTCCCCGAGCCGCCGAAGGCGCCCGCGCGCACGCCGGTCGTCTCCGCGAGCCTGATGCAGAAGGTGTCGGGCGAGCTGCCGACGATCCGCGGCGATGTCGATGGCGACGCGCTCGCGAAGATGTGCATCGATGCGAGTGGCGCGGTGACCTCGGTGAGGATCGTCCGCGCGACGGCGCAGATGCCGCCCGACCTCACGCGCGCGCTGCAGGGCTGGCAGTACAAGCCGTACGTGAACAAGGACGGCAAGGCACAGCCGGTCTGCTTCGCACTCTCGCTGCGCGTTGAAGTGAAGAGCGCCGATTAGGTCAGCGCGATCGCGGTGACGAGCCGGCGCGCGACGCTCTCGCCGTCGAGCCAGCGCGTGCCGCGCGGACCGGTGACGAGCACGCGGACCGAGCCCGACGTCTCCGGGAGCTGCCGCGCCCACGCCGCGACCTCTTCGGTATCCGACGTCGGATCGCACACGAGTGACTTCGTGCGCGCGCTGCGGACCGCGGTCATGACCGCGCGCATCGCCGTGAACTTGTCGACGTGACGACGATCCGGCACGACCACGAGGACGCCGGATGCCAGCGCGACATTCGCGCGAACAGCGGCGCGCGGACCGCGCTCGAAGCAGGGCGTCAGGTGCTGTGCGACGTCGTCGGGAACCGGACCGAGCTCGTCGCGCCTGTCCACGGGCATGAACCCGGCAATCGAGATTGCCGCCGCAACCGCCCCGCGGTGCGCTCCTCTCTCCACGCCCGTCTGACCCGAATGCACGATGACCAACACGAATCAGCTATTCCACGCGCTGCGGCATGCCGACAAGTGAAGATATTTCCTCTCACTTCGTCCGGAGCGCGCGCGAGCGCACACCCCTAGGCGGCGCGGGCCGGGACGTTCACGTGCGTGCAGCCAAACGCTTCCGACATCTCCTCGACGAGCCCGATGATGCGGTCCTCGAGGCCCTGGCCCTCGTGGGCCTTGGCGACCGCCAGGACGCGGAGATCTGCGCGTGGCGCGTCGAGTCGAACGACGGCGGCCGCGGCGAGGCCGCCCTCCGGCGCGTCGATGACGAGCAGGTAGTGCTTGCCGAGCACGGCCAGCGGAAGCCCGCCGACGTCGTCGACGTGCAGAAGCCGCGCGACGTCTGGTGCGTCCTGAGGGCTGGCCAGCCTGATGGGAAAATCCAAGCTCATGAGATGCAGGTAGTGCACGGTCGGTGCCGAGGCGTTGCGAGAACTTCGAAGCTTGCCCGTCGAAGTAATCAATGGTCACGTAGCTCACGATGACGATCCCCGAGCACATGCGCTCGTGCCTCAGCGCGCCCGCAGCGACCACCGTCTTCGTCGGAGAGGCGCTCGAGGTCTACGCGAATGACGCGTTTGCCGCGTTCATCGGGCCTGCACGCCACGCTGCCGCGCTCGGGCGCCCCGCGCGCGAAGCCTTTGCAGACCTGTGGGATGTGCTCGGGCCGCTCGCCCTGGGCGCGCCGTGCGTGGCGAATGCGGTGAGGCTGGTCTTCGACCGCACCGTGCCGAGCGAGGAGATCTACGCGACGCTCATCGTCACGAAGCTCGACGGCGGCACCGTGATCACGTGGCTCGAGACGACGCAGGACGTCGTCGAGCGTCGCCGGCTCGAGACGCTGCGCGATCTCGTCGCGACGCCCGTGCACGGTCGCACCGTCGAGGAGCTGCGCGACGCGGTACTCGCGGTGTTACGCGCGAATCCGCATGGCGTCGGCGCCGCGTCGTTCGCGCCCGACGGCACGCTCGTCGTCGAGCCGAGCGCGCATCGCCCGCTCGACCCGGAATATCGCGCGTTCCTCGACGCGATCGCGGCGACCGGCGAGGACCTCGTCGCGCGCGGGGCCCAGGCGCTCGCCCACGCGCGTGCCGAAGAGGAATTCCTCAGCATGCTCGCCCACGAGCTGCGCAACCCGCTCGCGCCCGTGCTGACCACGCTCGACGTCCTGCGCGTGCGCGCACAGACCGAGGAGCTGCTCGCGATCGAGCGTCCGCTGCGCCACCTGAACCAGCTACTCGACGACCTCCTCGAGTACTCGCGGATCTCGCGCGGCGCCGTGAAGCTCGAGCGCGAGCGCGTCGAGCTCGCGGATGTCGTGCAGCGCGCGCTGGAGCTCTCCGGCGGGTTCGCCGACAGCGTTTTCGTCGCGGTGCCGCGCGTCGGCGTGCAGGTCGTCGCGGATGTCGATCATCTCGCGAACGCGATCTCCCACCTGATCATCAACGCCGCGCAGCACGGCACGCAGCACGCGCGCGTCAGCATCGAGGCGGTGCGCACGGGCGATCGCGCGCAGCTCACGGTCCGCAACGAGGGCAAGATCCGCGAGGAGGTCGCGGCGCGCCTGTTCGAGGCGTTCGTGCAGGAGCCGCAGGGCCTCGATCGCCCGCGCGGCGGCCTCGGCCTCGGCCTCGCGATCACGCGCTCCCTCGTCGAGATGCACGGCGGCACGATCCGCGCCCTGACCAGCGACCGCGCCACCGAGGTCATCATCGACCTCCCGACCGAGGCGCTCGCGGTCGTGCCGCAACCGAGGCCCGCGCGCACGAAGACGCGCAAGCGCGTCCTGATCGTCGAGGACAACGACGACACCGCCCGCGCGCTCAAGAACGCGCTCGAGACGCTCGGCTACGAGGTCGCGCTCGCGCACGACGGCCCGGTCGCGCTGACGGTCGCGCGCACGTTCCGCCCCGACGTCGCGCTGCTCGACATCGGCCTTCCCGTCATGGACGGCTACGAGCTCGCGAACCGCCTGCGCGCGATGAACATCTCCGCGCACCAGCTCCACGTCGTCGCGGTCACCGCGTACGGCGCCGATACGTACCGCCAGAAGTCCGCCGACGCGGGCTTCGCCGACCACCTCGTCAAGCCGGTCGATCTCGCCAAGCTCGAGCGCGTGGTCGAAGACCTGAGCTAGGGCCTAGCCCCAGGAGTGGCGCAGGAACAGGACCATCGCCACGGCGAGGACGATCGCGATCACGACGGTGTGGATCAAATAATTCTGGGGAGTCGGGGCGCTCACGGGGCGCATTGTTACCACGCGGCACGGGTCTTGAACCACCCCTCATCAGATGTTGCCCGAAGGTCTCGATCCGACGGCAGAAGCCGAAGCCGACGTGCGCGAAATCGAACCCGATCGCGCCTCGATGACGAAGGCCTTGCGCGATCTCGAGGCCGCCAAGGCCCGGGTCGAGCGCGATGCCCAGCGCGCCGCCGACGAGCTGCGAGGCAAGCTCATCGCCGACCTGCTGCCGGTCCTCGACAACCTCGACCGCACGATCGCCGCCGCCGTCGCCCACGGTGACGCGCCCGCGGTCGTCGACGGCGTCCGCCTCGTGCGCTCGCAGATGGAGCAGCTCCTGGTCCGCTACGGCGTGGAGCGCATCGACGCCAAGCACCAGCCGTTCGATCCGAACGTGCACGAAGCCCTCTCGGTCGTGCCGGTCTCGCATCCGTCCGCGCACGGCGTGGTCGTCGATCAGCTCGAGCCGGGCTACCGCTTCGGCGATCGCCTGCTGCGCCCGGCGAAGGTCGTCGTGGGCCGCCTCGCACCGCGCTTTCACTGAGTCAGCGGCGCGACAGGTCCCACATCTCGTCGTACACGCCGCGCTCCGCGTCGGGCATCGCCTGGTAGGCGGCGACCGCGGCCCGCGCGGCCTGCGGATCGTCCGTCGCGCGCGCGAGCGCGACGTAGATGCGCAGCGCGCTGCGCGTCGGTTCTTCGCCGAGGTCGGGCACGGCGGCGCGCAGCACCGCTGCGGCGTGATCGCGATCGCGTGCGGCGAGCAGCGCTTCGCCTCGCGCGGCGACGGCGGCCGGGTCGTCGCCTTCGGCGGCGGTCGGCGCGGCGTGCGGCGGCACCGTGACCCACGTGGGGACCCAGCGCGCGAACGACTCCGCGTCGGCGGTGGCCGCATCGACGTTCGTGCCGAGGTCGTGCGCGCGCTTCAGATCGGCGAACGCGTGCTGGAAGTCGCCGCCTTCGACCTCCGTGCGCGCGCGCTCGACGAGGGACGGGCCGGTCTCGGCGATGCCGAGGCTCTCGCGGTGGTAGCGGAGGGCGTCGCGCAGCTTGCCTCGCGCGCGCAGGCCGGCCGCGAGTGCGTCGTCGTACGCGGCGAGCCTCGCGTCCTTCGTGCCGAGGTCGCGCAGGGCCGTGTCGCGCGCGTGCTGCAGGAGGGGCAGGGCGACGCGGCTCTCGCCGTGCGCGACGAGCGCGAGGCCGAGTACGCGCAGCGCGATGGCCCAGGTCAGCACCCGGGCATCGTAGCAACGCGGGACTCAGATGTGGGCGAGCGTGAAGTTCGCGCTCGCCTGGCCGTTCGCCGTGACCGTCAGCTGCTGCGCGCCCGCCGTGTGGTCGGGGTACACGACGCTGATCTCCCAGCTGCCGGCGGCGACGCCGCTGATCGAGTAGCCGCCGGAGCTGTTCGTCGTGCCGGTGAACAGGCCGCGGTTGACGCGCACGGTGGCGCCGCTGACCGGGTGGTTGTTCTCGTCGAAGACGGAGCCGAAGACCGTGCCCGAGCCGGGGTCCGTGCCGACGCGCACGACGACGTGGGCGGCCTGCTTCGTCAGGTGGCCGACCGTGTCTTCGGTGACGACGTGGAGGACCCAGATGCCGTTCGCGAGGCCGCTGACGAGCAGCTGCTTCTGCGACATCGGCAGCGCGATGTCCTGCAGCGTGGGGACGGTGTCGCCGAAGTGGTCGAGCACGTAGTGGACGCGACGGAAGCTCGCGTCGGAGATGTCGCCCGGGTTCGTCCACGCGAAGTACGGGTTCGGGTTGTCGTACCAGGTCGTCGGCGAGGTGTGGCTCGTCGAGGATGCGACGGGCGGGGCGCTGTTGATCGTGACCGCGTAGCGCGCCTCGACCGTGCCGAGCGAGCTGTTGGCGTCGATCGACGCGACGTGGATCCAGTTCTGACCCGCACGCAGCGTCGTGGCGTCGAGGTCGAAGGACTCGGTGCCGGCGAACGTGCCGACCGACGGCGTCGGTGGGTTGTACTCGCTCTGGTCGACCGAGTGGAGGTAGCCCTGCGCCGAGAGGAACGGGCGCTCGTGCGCGATCGTCAGCTTGTCGAAGCCGTCGTTGTAGACGAGCGACGGGTTCGGCTGGGTGGGCGAGGTGAGCTGGAGCGGCGGGCGGCGGCCCTGCGTGACGGTGCCGATGATCGTGCCGGTGTTCGTCAGCGTGTTGCCGTAGAGCAGGCGCACGCGGCCCCAGCCGGCGCCGTCGCCGCCGGCCGTCGAGATCGAGCCCGTGATCGAGATCGTCTCGCCCGCGATCTGGACGCCGCCGCCGGCGCCGCTCAGCGGATCGCTGCCGACGCGGTTCTCGCCCGGCGCGATGATCTGGCCGGCGATCGTGACGTTCTTGCGCGCGATCAGGTGGATGGTGCCGCCGCCGTGCGTCGTCGCCGGCATGTTGTCGCGACCGCACGCGTAGTAGTGGTTACGCGCTCCGGCGCCGCCCGGCTCGACCGCCGCATCGTCCTCTCCGCCGACCGGGCTGACCATGTAGCCCGTGGGCTGCTGGCCGTAGTTCGCCGGCTCGTAATAGCCGTAGTAGGAGTAGTAACAGCTCTCGCCGCGTGTGTTTTCGCCGGTCGGCGCGACCGCGATCGCGGCGCCCGCCGCCACCGTGATGTTGTCGGCGACGATCGTGAGGTCGCCCGTATCGGCGGTCAGCGTGCTGTTGTTGCCGACCGTGAAGTCGCCCGCGACGATCACTGTGCCGTGGTAGTTCGTGTTCGACGAGACGTCGAGCGTGGGCAGCGCGCACTGGCCGGCGGCGCAGTACGTCGAGCACGTCGCGGTCGAGGTCCAGCTCGCGCCATCGGCGGCGCACGTCTCGACCGAGTTGCCGTGGCAGCGCGTCGCGCCGGGCGTGCAGGTCGGATCGGTGCACACGCCGGCCGCGCAGCCGTTCGCGCAGTGCTCGACCTCGAGCCACGCGGTGCCCGCGTTGTTGCACGTCTCGACATCGCCGCTCGCGCTGCAGCGGAACGAGTAGGGCGAGCACGTGCCGCCGGTGCTCTCGAGCTCGCAGGTCGCGGAGCAGCCGTCGCCGGAGGTCGTGTTGCCGTCGTCGCACTGCTCGGTGCCGTCGACGACGCCGTCGCCGCACATCCCCGAGTTGCTGCCGCCGCCGTCGGCCCCCATCCCGTCATCGCCGTGGCCGCCGCCGTGGGAGGAGCCGCACGCCGCGACGAGCAAAAGACACAAGACGCGTTTCATGCGGGGACGAGCCACGAGCTGCGCCGCGGTCGCACGAAAACGCACCCGGTGCATGCCTTGCGCGAAAACCCGCGAGATTGCTGGCACCCCGACTGCACGAACGCACCCCATGCTCAGCGACGCGCAACAAGCTGCGATCGAGGCCCTCACCCAGAGCCAGGAGGAGATTGCCTCGCCGCTGTGGCTCGCGCGCCAGGCGTACCTCGCGAACGACGAGCTCGAACGACGCAGTGCGACGGTCGATCCGGACGGCTTCTGGCGCGAGAAGGCCAAGCTCGTCGACTGGATTCGCCCGTTCGACAAGGTCAGCGAGATCGAGCTGCCGCGTCATGCGTGGTTCCTCGGCGGCAAGCTCAACGCGTGCGTCAACTGCATCGATCGCCACGTGCAGACCGAGCGGCGCCTCAAGGCCGCGCTGATCTGGGTCGGCGAGGACGGCGACGAGCAGACCTACACCTACGGGCGTCTCTATCGCGAGGTCGGCCGGTTCGCGAACGCCTTGCGCAAGCTCGGCGTGGCGAAGGGCGACCGCGTCATCATCTACATGCCGCTCGTGCCCGAGGGCATCATCGCGATGCTCGCGTGCGCGCGGATCGGCGCGATCCACTCGGTCGTGTTCGCCGGCATGGGCACGCAGGCACTCAAGAGCCGCATCGTCGACTCGGGCGCGAAGGTCGTGATCTGCAGCGATGTCGGCTTCCGCCGCGGCAAGGCGATCCCGCTCAAGCCCGCCGTCGACGAGGCGGTGCGCGACCTGACCTCGGTCGAGCACATCATCGTGCACCGCCGTGGCTCGCGGCCGGGCGACGCGCCCGTGCAGTTCGACTCCGACCGCGAGCACGACTTCTACGACATCCAGGACGCGCGCGCGATCCACTGCGCGCCCGAGGCGATGGACGCCGAGGATCCGCTGTTCATCCTCTACACGAGCGGCACGACCGGCAAGCCGAAGGGCGTCGTGCACGCGACCGGCGGCTACCTCGTCGGCACGACCTACCTCGCGCGCGCGTTCTTCCAGATCGGCGAGCGCGACGTCTACTGGTCGACCTCCGACATCGGCTGGATCGTCGGCCACTCGTTCATCGTCTATGGCCCGCTGTCGGTCGGCGCGACCGTGCTCGTGCGCGAAGGCGTGCCCGACTATCCGACGCCCGAGGTCACGTGGGAGCTCGTCGAGCGCCATGGCGTGAACGTGATGTTCACCGCCCCGACAGCGGTGCGCATGTGGATGAGCCACGGCGGCGCCGCGCCCGACAAGTACGATCTGTCGCGCCTGCGCCTGCTCGCGTGCGCGGGCGAGCCGCTCAACCCCGAGGCGCATCGCTGGGCGCAGCAGCACCTCGTCGGGCAGGCGAACGGGCTCGTCGTCGACAACTGGTGGCAGACCGAGATCGCGGCGCCGGTGCTCGGCACGCTGCCGACGTTCGACGTGCGCCCGGGAAAGGTCGGCAAGCCGCTGCCCGGCTGCGACGTCGCGATCGTCGACCCGCAGGGCAACCCCGTGCCGCCGGGCACGGGCGGCCTGCTCGTGATCAAGCGCCCGCTGCCCTACATGCTGCGCACGGTGTGGGGCGATCACGCGCGCTACGAGCGCTACTGGCAGCAGGGCTTCTACGCGGCCGGTGACATCGCGGTGCGCGACGCCGACGGCTACGTCTCCGTGCTCGGCCGCTCCGACGACGTGCTCAACGTCGCCGGCCACCGCATCGGCACCGCCGACGTCGAGGGTTCGCTCGGCCGCCACGTCGCGGTCGCGGAGAGCGCCGCTGTTGGCCTCCCCGATCAGCTCAAGGGCGAGCGCATCAAGGCGTACGTCGTGCTCAAGCCCGGCGTCTCGCCGACGGCCGGTCTCGTCGCGTCACTCAAGGATCACGTGCGCGGCGATCTCGGTGCGATCGCGACGCCGTCGGAGATCGAGATCCGGCTCGCGCTGCCGAAGACGCGCTCGGGCAAGATCGTGCGCCGCTACCTGCGCGCGCAGGAGCTCGGCGAGGACCCGGGCGACCTCTCGACGCTCGCCGACTAGGGACAGGTCCGCTGCTGCAGCACGAGCGGCGGGCGCGGCGGCTGCGTGAAGTCGAACGCGTCCATCATCGAGCCGGCCTTCTCGTCGCGCGCGTGCGGATCGAGCGCGTTCATGCGCGGCATGCCGAACAGATCCTCGACGAGCTTCGGGATCGACGCCTGCTCGGTCACCGTGTGAATCACCTCCTGCTTCGCGTACGGCGAGATCACGAGCGCGGGCAGCCGGAAGCCGACGTTGAAGAACTGCCCGTTCGGGCACTTCTCGACGGCCGGCTTCACGTGATCGTACCAGCCGCCGTAGTCGTCCCACGTCAGGATGATCGCGGTCTCGTTCCAGTGCGGGCCCTGCATGATCTTGTTGATGATGTTGACCGTGAAGTTCTCGCCGGTGCACGGGGCGTTCGGCGGGTGCTCGCTCGCGCCGTTCGGCGCGCTCGCGACATCGATGTGCGTGAAGTTCGCCATGTTGCCGCTGTCGATGTCGGTGTAGAGCTGCGAGTACGGGAAGAAGTGCTCGTCGCGCACGCTGCCGGCCTCGCCGATGCCCTTCACGAGGCCGAACGCGGTGCCGACCTTGTGGCCCGAGCCGCCGCCGTACGTGCGCCACGTGTAGCCGGCCGGCAGCTGGTCGACGATGCTCGGCACCTTGAAGCACGCGACGTGCGTGCTCGTCGAGCAGGTCGCGGGGTTGTACGTCGGGAGGACCGTCGTGCCCGTCGTGTCGAGGCAGCCGGAGAGGCAGTCGTCGGTGCCGTCGTTGCAGGTCGAGTTCGCGTAGTGCGGCGTCTGCGACGAGATGATCGCGAAGTGGCCCGGCGAGCTCGGGCCGCCGAGCGTCGAGAAGAAGTGATCGAACAGCGCGAAGTTGCGCGCGTACGCCCAGTAGTTCGGGATCTGCGACTCCGTGTAGTACATGAACGGGCGGCGCGGATCGCTCGGCACGATCTGATCCCAGCCGTCCATCTTGCCGTTGTCGTAGTCGGTCAAGAACGCGGCGCGCGAGTGGCTGATGTCGCCGGGGAGCGCGCCGTCGGGCGCCTTCTGGCGCGTGATGACCGTGCCGTTCTTCAGCTTCGCCTTCATCGTCGTCTCGGCGCCGGGGAAGCCGGTGAAGTAGTTGTCGAACGAGTGGTTCTCCTTCACGATCACGACGACGTACTTGATCGGCGTCGGCGTCGAGGGCCCGCTGTCGACGGCGGCATCGGCGGCATCGGCCGGCGGCGTGCTGTCGACGACGGTCTCGCCCTTGTGACTCGTGCATGCCGCGAGCAGCGCGCAGGCTAGGTACCTCTTCATGGCAGCGCCATCGAGCAAGCTTCGGGCCGCGCCTAACCCGGCGAAGATCGGTCGCAACCTGTAGCGCGCCTGCCCACACCTTCGTGCTCGGGAGCAACCTGTCGTGAGCACTTCGCGGGGTCTGCCGTCGACGGTCCGCGCGCTTGCGCCGCGCTCGACGCTGGCGCGCGACGTGCTCGTCCGGCGGGCGTGCGTTCGCTCTGGATCCTCGTCGCCGCGTGCTCGGCGTCTCAGAAACTTCCGCCGCCCGATGCCGCGGAGCCGGTGCAGCACGGCCTGCACGCCGCCTACTACAGCGGACCGCACGATCTGGTACGCGAGACGATCGACGCGCACCTCGACCTCACGTGGCCGGCGAGCGAGCCCGCGTTCGAGGCGCGCTGGACCGGCATGCTCGTGCCGCCCGCGCCCGGCGACTACGTGCTCTCGCTCGACGCGAGCGACGGCGCGCGCGTCTGGATCGGCGGCACGCGCGTGCTCGACGCGTGGACCGCACCCGCGCCGACCGCGACCGTCACGCTCTCCGCGCCGGAGCCGATCAAGGTCACGCTCTACGCGCGCGCCGGCGGCCACCTCACGCTCTCGTGGACGCGCCCCGACGGCACGGCCGAGGCGATTCCCGACTCCGCGCTCGAGCCCGATGCGGGCGATGCCACGCTCGCCGCGCCCGCCGAGCCGTACGCGAACTCCGTCGACGACACCGGCTGCGCGGATCCGGGCGCTCTCGCGGTCGCCGGCACGTACTACGTCGCGTGCACGGGCGGCCGGTTCCGGATCCGCACGTCGCCCGATCTCGCGACGTGGACCACGACCGACCACTACATCCTGCCCGCCGGCGGGGCCTCGTGGTCGTCGACGACGGACTTCCGCTGGGCGCCCGAGATCCACGCCGTGCACGGCCGCTACGTCGCGTACTTCGTCTCCGCGGACGGCGCGGGCAAGCGCGCGATCGGTGCCGCCGTCGCCGATGCGCCGCTCGGTCCGTACACCGTGCAGTCCGCGCCGCTCGTCACCGATCCGGTCGGCGTGATCGATCCGAGCTACTTCGAGGACGACGACGGCACCGGCTACCTCCTCTACAAGTACGCCGGCAGCTCCGTCGGCCAGCCGACGCCGATCTACCTGCGCCAGCTGCGTGCCGACGGGCTCGCGTTCGCCGCCGGCAGCGCGCCGATCGAGCTGATCCGCAACGACCTGGCGTGGGAAGGCCCGCTCGTCGAGGCGCCGTGGCTGCTGAAGCGCAACGGCATGTACTACCTGTTCTACAGCGGCAACGTGTTCGACCAGCGCTACCGCGTCGGCGTGGCGCGCGCCTCCAGCGTCCGCGGTCCGTACACGAAGCACGGCGCGCCGATCCTCGGCAACAACGCGAAGTGGCTCGGACCCGGGCACAACTCGAGCGTGCAGGTCGACGGCATCGACTACCTCGTCTATCACGCGTGGCACGCGACGCCCGCCGGCGCCCCCGATCAGACGCGCGGCCGCGTGCTGATGGTCGATCGCGTCGACTGGGGCAGCGACGGCTGGCCGACGATCGACGGCGACGGCACGCCGAGCATGTCCGCGCGCCCGCGCCCCGGCCTCGAGCCGGATCCGTAGGCTACACTTGCGTCTTGAGGCGCGACGACCCCGATCGCACGAAGGTCGAGCTGCTCGACCCGATGATCGGGGTCGTGATCGCGGGGCGCTACCGGCTCGAGCTGAAGATCGCGTCGGGCGGCTTCGGTGCGATCTATCGCGCTCTCGATATCTTCGATGATCGCGATGTCGCGCTGAAGCTGTTGCATCCGCGGCTCGCGATGGACGGCGCGGTGATCGCGCGGTTTCGCCGCGAGGGTGCGGCGCTGTCGAAGCTGAAGAACCCGCACACCGTGCACGCGCTCGAGGTCGGCGAGACACCGGATGGCGTGCTGTACATCGCGATGGAGCTGCTCGAGGGCGAGAGCCTCTACGATCACGTGCGGCAGCTCGGGCCGATCGCGTGGCGGCGGATGGCGAAGATCGCGCGCCAGGTCTGCGACGCGCTCGCGGAGGCGCACGCGCTCGGCATCATCCATCGCGATCTCAAGCCCGCGAACATTCACCTCGAGGCCGATGACGTCGCGAAGGTCCTCGACTTCGGCATCGCGAAGATCGTGCACGGCGGCGAGCTCGAGAACGCCGACCTGACGCACGCCGGCCAGATGATCGGCACGTTCGACTACATGCCGCCGGAGCAGATGGTCGGAGGCGAGCTCTCGCCGCAGAGCGACCTGTTCACGCTCGGCATCGTCATGTACGAGATGATCACCGGGCAGCTGCCGTTCGGCGCGGCCGCGACGGCGTCCGCGATGCTTGCGGCGCTCGTGACGAAGGTGCCGAAGGCGCCGAGCACGCTGGCCGAGTGCCCGCCCGAGCTCGACCGGATCATCCTCACGTGCCTGGCGCGCAAGCCCGAGGACCGCTACGCGGAGAGCCGCGCGCTCGCCGAGGACCTCGACAGCCTCCTCGACGAGGGCGACGAGCACACGCTCGTCAAGCGCATCACGACGAGCCGCATGCAGGCCATGGACGAGCCGACCGTCGTCAAGAAGTTTGTCCAGGTCGTGACGACGCCGGGCGTAGGGCCTCCGAAGAAGAAGCGCTGAGGCTCGCGGGCTGGATCATCAGCGTCCGCGTCGGGAACGCGATCGACGTCCCGGCCGCCTCGATCGCCTCCATGAAGTCCAGCAGCACGGCCTGGCGGATCGTCTGGAACTCGTTCCAGTCGCCGGTCTGGAACCAGGCCATGATGTCGATGTCGAGCGAGGACTCGCCGAGCTTCACGAAGCGCACGACGACGCTATCCGGCCAGATCTTGGGGTGCCGGCGCAGGATCGCCTCGAGCGCCGCGAGCACGGTCCTCATCTGCGCGGTCGTCGTGCGGTACTCGAGGCCGACCGTGCACGCGAGGCGAATCCGATCGCGCACGGTGTACGACTCGATCCGCTGGTTCGCGAGGTCGCCGTTGGGCACCGTGATGATCGTGCGGTCGAGCGTGCGGATTCGCGTCGAGCGGAGGCCGATCTGCTCGACGGTGCCGACGAAGTCGTAGACATGAACGAAGTCGCCCTCGCGCATCGGCTGGTCGATGCCGATCGAGACCGCTCCGAACACGTTCTCGACGGTCTTCTGCGCGGCGAGCGCGAGCACGAGGCCGCCGATCCCCAGGCCGGCGATCAGGCTCGCGACCGAGACGCCGAGCTGCGAGAGCGCGACGAGGCTGCCCATCGCGAGCACGGCCGCCTTCGTGAACCGCGTGGCGAGCGCGAGCAGCGACCGCGACGCCGGGTTGTTGACGGCCCAGCTGCGGCGCGCCAGCGTATCGCGCGCGAGATCGATGAAGCGAAAGGTCGCCCAGATCACGCATGCGACGGTCACGGTGGCGACGAGGTCGGCGAGCATCGCGACCTGGCCGGGCTCGAGCTCGACCCAGCTCAGCGCGGCGCGGAACAGCTGGACCGCGATCAGCGCGGAGACGGGGGCGCCGAGCCGCGAGGCCACCTCGTCGTCCCACGTGGCGCGCGTGCGCCGCGCGATCCGCGTCCAGATCGCGCTCAGCACCCGGGTGATGACGATGCCAGCGGCGGTGGCGCCGACCACGATCGCGAGGACGACAGCAATCGGTTCGCGAGTGATGCCTCGCAGCGCGTCCCAGACTTGATTCATCAGATGCTCCGGTCGAGGGGAACGACGAGCACGCCGCGCTGGCTATGCTTCGCGACGCGCTCCGCCGTATGGTGCCCGAAGAACCGCCCGATGCGCGAGCGCCGGCGATGCCCGACGACGACCACGTCGGCATCTCTCGCGCGCGCGATCTCGAGCAGCGCGTGAGCCGTGTCGTCGGACCGGGTGACGACACACTGACCGTGGTCCTCGTGCGCGAGCCGGTCGAGGCGCATTCGCTTGGCGGCGGCCGCGTCGTCCTGCAGCTGAAGCATCGCCGTGTACGATCCGTCGGTCGCCATCGGGTCGCTGGTGAACACGCTCACGGGCGGAGCATTGTGGAAGTACAGCAGCTCGCGACCGACCGTGCCGGCGAGGCCGCGCGCGTATGCGAGCACGGGAAACGCCAGGTTGCGCATGTCGCTCGCCGCGATCCATTTGCCGCCGGTGCGGATGTCCCGGGCGACGAGGACCGGCAGCGAGAGCTCGTCGGCGAGCCGGCATGCGTCGTCGCTGTGGTGCATGCTGACGACCACCAGCGACGGCGCGAGCTCGCGGATGACCGCGGTCCCATCGTTCGCGACGGAGCCGCGCACGACCTCGAGGTCGTGACCGTGCCGCGGGGATCTCACGAACAACAGGTCGGCGATGTGGCGGATGACCAGCGCCGGGTGCATCGCGAGCGTCGTCTCGGGGACGACGAGCACGACCACCAGCCGGGCGCCCAGCGCGTTGCTCAGTCGGGTCGCGCGATGCAAGGGGATCCAGCTGGCGGTGCGGTGATCGAGCAGCACGACGACCGGCGGGACGCACGTCGCGGGGCTGGCGACGGGGCCGGTGTCTCGAAGAGGTTCGCTCATAGGACAACCGTAAGGATTCCTGCCATGTAGTCAATTTCGAAGTATTTACGTCTGGTGTTAGATTTTTCGACAGATGAGCGCGCTCAATTATCACCACCTCTACGCGTTCTGGATGATCGCGGAGGCAGGAAGCCTGTCCGCCGCGGCGAAGGCCATGCACGTGACTCACTCGACGCTCTCGGTCCAGCTGCGCGCGCTCGAGGACAGCATGGGCGACGTGCTGTTCGAGCGCAGGGGCCGCGGCCTGGTGATCACGCCGCTCGGCGAGGAGGTCCGCGCGCGCGCGAGCGAGATCTTTCGCCTCGGGCGCGATCTCGAGGAGCTCGCCCGCCACGGCGAGAGCGGCCGGGTGGCGCTCCGGATCGGCGTCGTCGCCTCGCTGCCAAAGACGATCGTGTGCCGGCTCGTGGAGCCCGTGCTCGCGAGCGCGGTCTCGCTAGACCTCCACCACGGCGCGTTCGAGGCCGAGCTCGATGCGCTCGCCGCAGGTCGCCTGCACGCGGTGCTCGCGGATCACGCACCGCCGCAGGGCACGGGCGTGCGGTTACACACGCATGTTCTCGGCGCCTCGGAGCTGTACGTCTATGGTACCGAGCGCGTGCGAGCCAGCGTGCGCGGCAGCTACCCCGGCTGCCTCGAGGGAGCGCCGATGCTGTTGCCGCGTGGTGGCTCTGGCCTGCGCCGTCAGATCGATCAGTGGCTCCACGACCGGGGGTTGCGCGTGCGCGTGGTCGGCGAGATCGACGATGCGGGTACGCTGCGCGCGTTCGGCCTGCGCGGCCACGGCCTGTTTCCGGTGCGGGCGGCGCTCGCCTCGGAGATCGCGGATGTCACCGGTGCGCGCAAGATCGGGGCGTTCGACGGCCTGCGAGAGCGTTATCTCGTCGTGACGCGCGAGCGGACGATTCGTCACCCCGCGCTCGTCCGCCTCGTCGAGAACGCACGGACGCGGCTGAGCTGAGGGTGGGTCAGGCGCCCGACCCGGACCCAGCGTCGGAGCCCGCGCTGCGCGCGCAGGCGTCGCGCTGCACGACGATCGACCAGTGGTCGCCGTCCTCGACGGAGATCTCCGTTCCCTGGACGGCCTGGAGCAGCAGTCCGCGCACGGTCGCGATGCCATCGTCTGCGCGCGCGCGCCTGTCCTTCACGGGTGGCGTGGCGAGCATCACGCATGCGTGGAGCGAGCCGATCT
This sequence comes from uncultured Kofleriaceae bacterium, assembly GCA_964446175.1. Taxonomy (GTDB): domain Bacteria; phylum Myxococcota_A; class Polyangia; order Haliangiales; family Haliangiaceae; genus JABFXX01. Next base: position 113,060 of record CAYUNM010000006.1, on the reverse strand, counting down.
CGTCGGCGCGCCGGATCAGCTCGAGCGCCTGCGGCAGCCAGCGCGCGCCGTCGGCGGCGTCGGCCGAGATCGGCAGCAGGGTCTCCTCGGCGATGTCGAGCTTGCCCGCGACCGGCTCGAGCGCCCGAGCGAGCAACTGCGTGCCCGCCTCGCCGAGCGGCGTGCCGAGGTGGCTGACGCGTACGCGATCGGGATGATCGAGATCGAGGGAGATCGCGACGATGTCGCCGGTCCCGGCGTTCGGCCACGCGTCGCGCAGCGCCTTCGCGACGTCGGCGGTGAAGTGGTGCGCGGTCGTCGCGGCCGGCTCGGGGGCGATCGCCGGCGGGATCTCGTCGAGCCGATGCGTCAACGCGGACAGCGAGGCGGCATCGGGAACCTCGCGACGGTCCGGATGGCGGCCGAACGAGCGCGCGAACCGATCCTGCAGGCGGTGGATCGCGCCGCGAATGGTCATGACGCGATGATGTCACGCGGGGCGCGCGGTCGGAGAGCGGCCGCAACGGCGTTGCCTTTTGCCCGATCGTCCGTTATCCTTTGAACACAAAGCAATTCGCGCGAAGGGTGCGGCCGGCTCGGTCGCAGGACTCGACTGGTCGGGCCGCCAGTCACTCCACGATGATGATCCCTCCCGATTCCTCGATGCCCAGCTGGTTCGCCGCCGTCCGCAGCGGTCCGCTCGCCCTGCTGCTCGACCTCGACGGCACGCTCATCCCGTTCGCGGCGCGGGCCGAAGACGCCGTGCTCGACGCCGACCTCGTGGAGCTGCTGACGACGCTCTCCGCACTCGGCATCCAGATCGTGATCGCGACCGGCAGACCGAAGCGGCTCGTCGAGCCGATGTGCGATCTGCTGCCTCGCGCGTGGTGGTACGCGGAGCACGGCGCATGGCAGCGCTGCGGAGGCGCATGGTCGCCCTCCGCGGGCGATGTCGAAGGCATCGACGAGCTGGTCTCCTCGCTCGCGCCGTTTCTCGCGATCCCAGGCACGCGCATCGAGCCCAAGTCATTCGGTGTCGCGGCGCACTGGCGGACCGTCGATCCGAGCGTGCGTGATGCCGCGATCAGCGCTGCCGAGCTCGCGTTCGAGGAATGGCTCGAGACGCGCCCGCACTGCGAGCAGATCGATGGCGTCGAGATGCTCGAGGTTCGGCTGTGCGCGCTGCACAAAGGGCTCGCGGTGACCGACGTCCGCCGGCGACTTCCCGACGTGCCGATCATCGCGATCGGCGACGACGATACCGACGAGGACATGTTCGCCGCGCTCGGGCCAGGCGATCTCGCGATCGGCGTGCGAAACGGGCGTCATCGCGCGAGCCGCGCAGCGAAGTGGCTCGCCACGTATCGCGAGGTCCGCGCGTTCCTGCGCTGGCTTCTCGAGGCGCGCACCACCGAGGAGCCCGTGCAGGAGCCGGTGCTCGAGTGCGCGCCCAAGCGGAGCGGAGCGACCTGCGGTCGGCTGGTCGTCGTCTCGAACCGCACACCGGCACACGTCGCCGGGCGTCATCGCCAGGTCGGCGGTCTCGTGTCCGCCTTGCAGCCAGCGCTCGAGAACGCCGATGGCGTGTGGCTGGGCTGGAGTGGCATCGAATCCGATGCGCCGCCGGCACTGACCGTCGACGACGAGTCGCGTCCGGTGCGAGCGTCGATCGATCTGCCGCCCTCGTGGCGAAAGCACTACTACAACGGGTTCTGCAACCGCGCGTTGTGGCCGCTGCTCCATGGCTTTCCGAGCCGGGTGCAGTGTCGCGACGAGGACTGGCATGCCTACAAGCACGTCAACGAGGAGCTCGCCAAGCACGCGGGCGATCTGGTCACGCGAGACGGCGTGATCTGGGTGCACGACTATCACCTCTTGCTCGTCGCGCGAGCGCTGCGCCAGCGAGGGTACGCCGGGCCGATCGGGCTGTTCGTTCACGTTCCGTTCCCCGGGCCGGATGTGTTCGAGAACCTGCCATGGGCGCACGAGATCCTCGCTGCCATGCAGGACTTCGACCTGATCGGCTTTCACACCGAGCAGTGGGCGGAGAACTTCCGGATGTGTCAGCGAGCGAGCGGGCAGCAGCTCACCCGCGGGCGCACGCCGACGATCGCGGTGCTCCCGATCGGTATCGATGCGCAGGCGTTCCGTCCCACGGGCGACGCACTGGCGAGCGACGTGGCGGGTTTGCGCAGCGCGCTCGGCCCTCGTCGCCTCGTGCTGGGCGTCGACCGCCTCGATTACTCCAAGGGGATCCCCGAGCGGCTGCGTGGGTTCGAGTCCTTGCTCGAGCGATATCCCGAGTGGCGCTCTCGCGTCAGCCTGGTGCAGATCTCGGTGCCGTCGCGCGAGGAAGTGCCCGAGTACGGCGAGCTACGCAGCCAGGTCGAGAAGCTCGTCGGTCGGATCAACGGACGCTTCGGCGAAGCCGACTGGGTTCCGGTCCGCTACCTGTATCGTTCGTACGATCATCACGTGCTCGCGCAGCTGTATCGGCTCGCCGATGTCGCGCTCGTGACGCCCCTGCGCGACGGCCTGAACCTCGTCGCGAAGGAGTTCGTCGCGGCGCAGGATCCAGCAGCGCCGGGCGTGCTCGTGCTGTCGCGGTTCGCGGGCGCTGCCGCGGAGCTGACGAGCGCGGTGCTGACGAACCCGTTCCACGCGGAAGGTCTCGCGGCCGATCTGGACGCGGCACTCCGCATGCCTCTCGAGGAGAGGCAGCATCGGCACGGGCTGCTCGCGGCGGCGGTCGCGGAGACGTCGGCCGAGCGCTGGGCCTCGGAGTTCCTCGGAAAGCTGCGCCGCGTGGGGCGGCGCCGGCGCGTGACGTCGGCTGCCAAGCCCGCAGCGAGTCCCGACGGTTCCGTCGCGAAGCTCTGATCCGCGCAGGAATCGCGCCGCCGCGCCGAATCGACTTCGCGGTCCCCCGCGCGCGCCGCGCCATGACTAGTATGTGCGTGATGGAACAGCTCGACGTCGTTGTCGTCGGTGCAGGCATCTCGGGGATCGATGCCGGCTATCACCTGCAGACGAGCTGCCCGTGGGCGTCGTACGCGATCCTCGAGGCGCGCGACACGATCGGCGGCACCTGGGATCTGTTTCGCTATCCGGGGATTCGCTCCGACTCCGACATGCTCACGCTCGGCTTTCCGTTCCGGCCGTGGCCGGGCTCGAAGCTGCTCGCCGACGGGCCGTCGATCCTCGCGTACGTGCGCGAGACGGCGAGCGTGTTCGGCATCGACAAGCACATCCGGTTCGGGCACGAAGTCGTCCGCGCGGAGTGGTCGACGGAGAAGTCGCGCTGGCGCATCGAGGCGCGCACGAAGAACGGCGAGACGCGCGAGCTGCTCTGCAGCTTCCTCTACATGTGCTCGGGCTACTACGACTACGCAGCCGGCTACACGCCGGAGCTGCCGGGGCGCGAGCGCTATCGCGGCCGCATCGTGCACCCGCAGCAGTGGACGCCCGACATCGACTACGCCGGCAAGCGCGTGATCGTGATCGGCAGCGGCGCGACGGCGGTGACGCTGGTCCCGGAGCTCGCGAAGCAGGCCGCGCACGTGACGATGCTGCAGCGCTCGCCGACGTACATCATGTCGATCCCCGCGATCGATCCGCTCGCGAAGTGGCTGCCGCGCAGCGCCGCGCGCTGGAAGAACATCGGCCTCGCGATGGCGTTCTACCAGTGGTGCCGCCGTTATCCCGAGCGCGCGAAGAAGTGGATCGTCGAGCAGGTGCGCAAGCAGCTGCCCGAGGGCTACGACCTCACGCACTTCACGCCGCGCTACAAGCCATGGGACCAGCGCCTGTGCTTCGTGCCCGACTCGGATCTGTTCGGCGCGATCAAAGAGGGCAGGGCCGAGGTCGTCACCGACACGATCGAGACGTTCACGGAGCGCGGCATCCGGCTGTCGTCGGGCAAGGAGCTCGAGGCGGATCTCGTGGTGACGGCGACCGGGCTGCGCCTGAAGTTCCTCGGCGGCATGAGCGTCAGCGTCGACGGCAAGCCCGTCGATGCGCCGTCGCTGCTCGTCTACAAGGGCATGATGCTCTCCGGCGTGCCGAACCTCGCGTTCGCGGTCGGCTACACGAACGCGTCGTGGACGCTCAAGTGCGATCTGACGAGCCGCTACGTGTGCCGGCTCCTCGAGCACATGCACCGCAAGGGCAAGCGCGTGTGCGTGCCGCAGCGCGATCCGGCGGTCGAGGAGTTGCCGCTGATCGACTTCAACTCGGGCTACGTCACGCGCGCGCTGGCGGATCTACCGAAGCAGGGCAAGACGGTGCCGTGGCGGCTCTACCAGAACTACGCACTCGATCTCGTGACGCTGCAGCACGGCCGCGTCGACGATCCGGCGATGCGCTTCAGCTAGCCGAACGCGGGCGGATTCGCCGGATGACGGCCGGCGGTGTTGATGTCGATCTGCGTCGGGCCGGGCATCTGCACGGGCGTGCACAGCGACTGGAAGCGCGCGTCGGTGCAGAGGTCGCGCAGCGGCGGCGCGGGCCGCTCGACGCGCATGGCAGGGCCCTGCTTCGCGCACGCCGTGAGCGCCAGGGCGGCAAGGAGAAGGCTCTTCATGCGCCCGCATATCGCACAGCAGCCTACCCGCGCGCAAGTCCCCGGGTTACACAGCCTTTTCGATAGCTTGCGCGAGCTCCACGTCGGCCTCGGTGATCGTGTTGCCCGCGTCGTGCGTGACGAGATCGATGACGACGCGGTTGTAGACGTTGCGCCACTCCGGGTGGTGGTCGCGCTTCTCGGCGAGGATCGCGACGCGCGTCATGAACGAGAACGCGGCGACGAAGTCGGCGAACTGCAGCTCGCGATGCAGCTTGCCGTCGACCACGCTCCACGCCGGTACGAGCTTCCGCAGATCGTCGTTGCTGTAGGGCATGACGAGAGCCTACGTCGTCGGCAGCCACGCGCGAAAGATGCAGCCGTGCCCGGGGAGGTCATCGACCTCGACCGTGCCGCCGTGCGCGGCGATCGCATCGCGCGCGATCGAGAGCCCCAGGCCGACACCGCCGATGCGCTTCTGCCCCTGCACGAACGGCAGGAACAAGCGCTGCGGGTCGTCATCGGCGAGCCCACCACACTCGTCCGCGACCTCGAACAGGACGCCGCCCGACGCCGCGCGCGCCGCCAGCGTGACGACACCGCGATCGCGCGTGAACTTCACCGCGTTCGACACGAGGTTCGCGAGCGCGGACTCCAGCAGGTGCGGATCGGCCTCGAGCTCGAGGCCATCGACGATCTCGACGCGCACCCGAACGCCGCGCTCGACGAGCGTGCCGGCGACGATGTCGTCGATCAGCGCGCGCACGCAGAGACGCTCGAGCGCGAGCGGCGACCTCGCTTCGAGGCGCGCCGCGCTCAGGCTCTGCGTGATCAGGACATCGAGGCGGCGCAGGCTGCGCTCGAGCACGCGCGAGGTCTGGCTCTCGATGCCGACCTGTCCGCTCTGGAGCGCCGCGTACGCGATCGTCGCGCTCGAGAGCGCGTTGCGAAGCTCGTGGCCAAGCGCGCCCATCGAGCGTGCGGCCTCGCGCTGGTCACGCTCGCGGGCTATCTCGCCGATGACCTGCGAGATCGTGCCGTAGTCGAGCGCGAGCTCCTGGATCGGGTAGCCGTGGGCGAACCGCTGGGCGCCGTGACGCCTCGCGGTCTCCCGATCCGACGCCGCGTCGTCCGGATCGTGACCGAATAGCTCGTCGAGAAACGTCGGAATGGTGTCGAGCAGCTCGTCCTCGGGCCGCTCGGGGTGGCGCTGTCGATAACGGCCCGCACACCGCTGGATCACCTCGTCACGCCGTGCTCGAAGCAGCTCGTGCACCATCATACCTCGCTCGTTCGTGCAGGATTCAGGCTCAGCAAATGCTCTTGAACAGCGTCGCCGCGTCGATAGGTTTGAGCAGCGCGCGGTCGAACAGCTTCGGCTCGCCGCGCAGCCGCTCGGTGCACCCGGAGAGGGCGACGACGACGATCGGCTGCGTGGTGACGCGCCGGAGCTCGCGCGCGACCTCGCTTCCGCACATGTCGGGAAGCCGCAGGTCGAGGATCGCGAGGTCCGGCTGCAGCTCGCGCGCGATCGAGATCGCCTCGTCGCCGCGATGCGCGATGCGTATCTCGCGCCCACTCCGCGCGAGGAGGAACTCCAGCGCCTCCGTCGTGTCGATGTCATCGTCCACGACCAACACTCTGTGCACCTTCACCACCCACCAGCAAATAACGAAATGGCCCGGCTTCACGCAATGCGGATTGTTCACGGACTCCGCGAGACATGTTGATCGTTGCAGAGCGCGCGCGAGCGCACGCGAAGAGGCTCCGGAGCGGGACGCGCACGGGTCGCTTGGGGCGCTTTGCGTGAGGCTGGCCATCCGGTCGGGTTGCAGCGGTGCGTAGGCGTGCGCACCTCGTTATCCATGTCGAACACCCTTCCGATCCTGCCGATGCGCAACGGCGTCCTGTTCCCCGGGATGAGCCTGCCCATCTCGGCAGCTCGTCCGCAGACCTTGCGTGCGATCGAGGCCGCGCTGCGCGACCCGGGACACAAGGTCCTCGTGCTCGCTCAGCGAGACGACGAGGACGACGTGACGGCGGACAACCTGTACACGCTGGGCACCGTCGCGACGATCGGCAACCTCGAGCGCGGCCTCGGCGGCGTTCGCCTGGTCCTCCACGGCCAGGAGCGCGGCATCGCGATCCGCATCGCGTCGAAGGACGGTTATCTCGCAAGCGCGATCTCCGAGGTCGCCGAGCTCCAGCCGCTCGACGCCAAGGATCCGACGTTCGTCGCGCTCGCCAGAGAAGTTCGCATGCGCGCCGCCGAGCTGGCGAAGAAGCGCGGCGTCTCGCCCGAGGCCGTCGAGCAGATGCTCGATCAGATCACGGAGCAGGGGCAGCTCGCCGACCTCGTCGCGGGCTACCTCGACATTCCCGTCGCGGAGCGGCAGTCGCTGCTCGAGGCGACGAGCGTGGAGGACCGCTTGCGCCGCGTGCTGATCCACGTCACGCGCCAGATCGAGGTCCAGTCCGCGCAGGAAGACATCCAGAGCAAGGTCAAGGCGGAGCTCGGCGATCGCCAGCGCGAGGTCTATCTGCGGCAGCAGCTCAAGGCGATCCAGGAGGAGCTCGGCGAGGGCGACGCGAGCGGCGACAAGGCGCTCGACGAGCTCAAGGCCAAGCTCGACAAGCTCCCGCTCCCCGACGAGGCCCGCAAGGAGGTCGATCGCGAGTGGCAGCGCCTGACGCGCGTCGGCCGCGAGTCGATGGAGTCGCAGGTGATCCGCACGTACCTCGAGACCGTCGCGGAGCTGCCGTGGGGCGTCCGCACGGAGGAGAAGCTCGATGTCGCCGAGGCGGCACGCATCCTCGACGCCGACCACCACGGCCTCAAGGACGTGAAGGACCGCGTGCTCGAGTTCCTCGCGGTGCACCAGCTCGCGAAGGGCACGCAGAACAAGGGCCGCATCCTGCTGTTCGGCGGACCGCCGGGCGTCGGCAAGACGTCGATCGCGAAGTCGATCGCTCGCGCGATGGGACGCAAGTACGTCCGCATCTCGCTCGGCGGCGCACGCGACGAGGCCGATATCCGCGGCCACCGCCGCACGTACATCGGCGCGCTTCCCGGACGGATCATCGCGGGCATGAAGCAGGCCGGCAGCAAGAACCCGGTGTTCCTGCTCGACGAGGTCGACAAGCTCGGCATGTCGTACCAGGGCGACCCGGCGAGCGCGCTGCTCGAGGTCCTCGACCCCGCGCAGAACGATTCGTTCGTCGATCACTACCTCGGGATCCCGTTCGATCTCAGCGAGGTGATGTTCATCGCGACCGCGAACTTCATCCAGAACATCCCCGGCCCGCTGCTCGACCGCATGGAGATCGTCGACTTCGCCGGCTACACCGAGGCCGAGAAGCTCGAGATCGCGAAGCACTACCTCGTGCCGCGCCAGCTCGAGCAGAACGGCCTCACCGGCGAGCAGCTGACGCTCACCGACGGCGCGATCGCCGAGGTGATCACCGGCTATACGCGGGAAGCAGGCGTGCGTCAGCTCGAGCGCGAGCTCGGGCGCGTCGGTCGCAAGGTCGCGCGCAAGATCGCCGGCGGCGAGGTCGAGAACCTCGCGCTCGATCGAGCGGACGTGCGCTCGCTGCTCGGCCGCCCGCGCGTCCACCCCGAGAAGAAGGCGGGCGAGGACCAGGTCGGCCTCGCGACCGGCATGTACTACACGCCGGCCGGCGGCGACATCATGTTCGTCGAGGCAGCGCCGATGCGCGGCAAGGGCGATCTGATCCTCACCGGCCAGCTCGGTGACGTCATGAAGGAGTCGGCACGCGCGGCGTGGACGTTCGCCCGCGCGCACGCGGACTGGCTCGGCATCGACGACTCCGAGCTCCAGCGCGATGTCCACGTGCACGTGCCGGCGGGCGCGATCCCGAAGGACGGCCCGAGCGCCGGCATCGCGATGGCGACCGCGCTGGTCTCGGCGCTGTCGGGGCGGCCCGCGCGCCACGACGTCGCGATGACGGGCGAGATCACGCTCTCCGGCCGCGTGCTGCCGATCGGCGGGCTCAAGGAGAAGATCCTCGGCGGCGTGCGCGCCGGCATCACCCGGTTCGTCATCCCGCGCGACAACGAGGCCGATCTCGACGACCTGCCCGCGGACGTCCGCGACCGCATCGCCGTGACCCCGGTCGATACGCTCACGGAGGCCCTCGCGATCACGCTGCGGAACACGGTGCTCCAGGGCGGCCGGCTGCACTACGAGCCGAACGTCCTGACGCACTAGCCGCGTCGCGGGGTCCTCTCGCCGCGCCGGGCTTGTCGCCACGCCGGGTTTCTCGCGGAACCCGGCGTTTTTCATGCGACCGGGCGGCGCCCGCCGGCTCTACCCGGCGTGGTGAGCATGGAGAACGTGAGGGCGGAGACCGTCCACGCCGACGAGCGTGCCGACGGCGAGGAGGGCGTGGAGAGCCGCTTCGGCGAGTTCCTGGTGCAGCGCCGCGTGCTGGACCGGTTCCAGCTGTTCCGCACGCTTCAGCTGCAGGACCGGGTGCCCGGCGCGCGGCTGGGGCACTGCGCGGTCGCGCTGGGCTTCGTGCCGGCAAATGCCATCGAGCGCCTGCACCTCGTCTATGCGCTCTCGGAGCCGGAGCCGGATCTCGAGACGATGGCCACCGAGGCGTTCGCGCGCCCCGAATTCGAGATCGAGATCGATTGAGGCTGTGGTAGATGCGCGCGATGCGTAGGCCGGCTGTGCCGTGCTGGATGATGGTCGCGATGCTCGTCGCGTGCGGGCAGCGCCACGCGGCGGGCGTGGCGGATGCGCCGGCGGGCGGTGATGGCGCGTCGGATAGCGGCGCGTCGGATAGCGGCGCGTCGGATAGCGGCGGCGCGGGCGATGGCGCGCCGGGCGATGCGCGCATGGGGACGGACGGCGGCGGGAACGGAAGCGGGAGCGGGAACGGCAGCGGGAACGGCAGCGGGAACGGCAGCGGGAACGGCAGCGGGAGCGGGAGCGGGAACGGAAGCGGAAGCGGAAGCGGCGGTGAGTCCGGGGCGTGCGAGGGGGTCTCGATCTGCTCGGGCATGTTCAGCGCGGATCAGGGCGCGGCACTGGCGGTCGCCGTCGATGCGGCGCGCAACGTCTATGTCGCGGGCGAGGTCGCGGGCGACCTGCGCATCGGCGGGCAGACGCTGTACGCGATCGGCAACCGCGACTCGTTCGTCGCGAGCTTCACGGAGAGCGGCGCGCTGCGCTGGGTGAAGCGGCTCGGCGGCGCGAACGCGTACTCCGATGCGTACGGCATCGCGGTCGATGCGCAGGCGAACGTGTACGTCGTCGGTGGTGGCGGGTCGATCGATCTCGGCGGTGGGGTGACGAGTGGCGTCGGGATGTTCATCGTCAGCTACGCGAGCGACGGGACGTGGCGGTGGGCGCGCGGCGACGGCGGGGAAGGGCTGCTCGGCGTGGCGACGGCGGGCTCGCGCGTGTTCGCGATCGGCCGCTTCCAGGGCTCGCTGACGCTCGCGCCGCTCGCGCCGCTGCAGAGCGCGGGGGCGGAGGATGTCGTGGTGGCGTCGTTCGACGCGGCGACCGGCGCCGCGCAGTGGGACCGCTCGATCGGGACCGCGGCAACCGACTACGAGGGCGGGATCACGGCGCACGATTCGTGGCTCGCGTTCAGCGTGGCGACGGGCAGCGGCAACCGGCTCGTCAGCTACACGGCTGCCGGTGCGAACCGCTACGACCTCGCGCTGCCCGCGGCACTCGACCAGCGCGGCCTGACCGTCGACGGCGCGGGCAATCTCTATCTTGCCGGGCTGCACACCGGCGGCACCGACACGATCGGTGGCGCGCCGTACGAGGACGGCGACAACCCGTTCGTGCACAGCTTCACGTCGGCGCTCGCGTCGCGCTGGAGCTGGACGCTGTCGGTCGCGCCGGCACGTCACGTGTCGGCGGTCCCGTACACGTCGCCGTCGATCGATCCACAGGGCGCGCTCGTCGTCGCGGGCACGTTCGACGGCACGCTGTACGCCGGCGGCACGCCGCTGACACTGGGCAAGGAGCACATCTTCATCGCGCGCTATGGCGCCGGTGGCACGCCGGCAGGTGCGCGCAAGCTCGATGACGGCACGTCGACCGCGTACGAATGGGTCCACGGATCGGCGGTCGACAATGCGGGCGCGATCTATGTCGCGGGCCAGTACTTCGGGACGCCGAATTTCGGCAGCGGTGCGCTCTCGTACGCGCCCGAAGGCGGGCCGCTGCTGCTCAAGCTCGCGCCGTAGGCACGGATGCTGCTGTAGCGAGGTGCGTGCGTTGTCGCTCGCTCCTGCTCGGACTCGTGCTCGCGGCGGCGCCCGCGCACGCGCAGCCGGTCCTGCACGTTACGGCCGCGCCCGCGCATGCGCGCACGTTGCTCGCGGCGCTCGGTGAATTGCCGAGCACCGTCGATGTCTCGCTCACGCGCATCGATGTCACACCCGACGCGCAGGGGCTCGCGGTGCGAGTCGAGCTGCGAGCGATCGTGTCGGACGAGGGCGGCAAGATCCTGTACTCGTCGGCCGTGCACGCCACCGCGAAGGGCTCGCGGCGCGAGCGCGTGCAGATCGAGCAGGACGCGATCGACGCCGCGGCACGCGAGCTCGCGAAGCAGGTGCGCGCTCGTGCTAGCGTCGCCGGCTCGTGGAGTCACTCGTCCACCTGATCCGTCACGGCAAGGTCTACAACCCGCAGAACGTGCGCTACGGGCGTGCGCCCGGGTTTCACCTCTCCGACCTCGGCCGCGCGCAGGCACGTGCCTGCGGCGCCTTCCTGAAGACGCAGGCGCCGCTCGTCGCGCTCGTCAGCTCGCCGCTCGAGCGTGCGACGGAGACCGCCGCGATCATCGGCGGCGAGCTCGGCCTCACCGACGTGCCGACCGACGAGCGGCTGATCGAGGCGCTCAACCGGTTCGACGGGCTGCACCGCTATGCGTTCCTGCAGCCGTGGCGGTGGCCGAGGCTGTGGAACCCGTTCGCGCCGTCGTGGGGCGAGTCGTTCAAGCAGATCACGGCGCGCATGCGTGCGGTGATCGAGGAGAGGCGCGTCGCAGGCGCCGCGATCGCGCTCGTCTCGCACCAGGCGCCGATCTGGATCGCGCGCCAGTCCTACGAGGCGCCGGGCCGCGTGCCGTGGCTCGGCCGGCAGGGCGTGCGCTGCACGCAGGCCTCGGTGACGACGCTGCGCTTCGACGGCGATCGCTACCTCGGGCACACGTACTGGGCGCCGCCCGACATCGCGCTCGCCGCCGCGACGACCTAGCGTCGCACGCCGCTCAGCTCGGGAAGCCCGAGCATGAGGTTCGCGTTCTGCACGGCGGCGCCGCTCGCGCCCTTGCCGAGGTTGTCGAGCCGCGCGACGAGCAGCGCCTGCTGCGTGCGATCGTTCGCGAACACGAACAGCTCGAGGCGATCGGTGTGATTTACCGCCTCCGGATCGAGGAACGCGCCTGCCTCGTCGTTCAGCGCGCGCACCGTGACCAGCGGCTCGCCCGCGAAGTGCTCGGCGAGCGCCGCGTGCAGCGTGGCACCGGAGGCGGGCGAGCGCGGCAGCGGCACGTGGACGAGCATGCCGCGCGCGAACGTGCCGACGGCCGGCGCGAACAGCGGCGCGTGCTCGAGCTGCGCGTGCGCCTGCATCTCGGCGAGGTGCTTGTGCGCGAGCGAGAGCCCGTACGCGCGAAACGGCGAGAGCCCGCCTCGCTCGTACTGCTCGATCATCTTCGTGCCGCCGCCGGTGTAGCCCGAGACGGCGTGCGTGGTCAGTGCTGCATCGGCGGCGAGGATTCCGCGCTCGCGCAGCGGACGCACGAGCGCGAGGAATCCCGTCGGATAGCAGCCCGGATTCGCGACGCGCGAGGCGCCCGCGATCACCTCGCGCTGCCCGCGGGTCAGCTCCGCGAAGCCGTAGGGCCACGCGGTGCGATGCGCGGTCGACGCATCGAGGATGCGCGCCGTCTCGACGAGCGCGACGGTCTCGCGCGCCGCATCGTCGGGAAGGCACAGGATCACGAGGTCGACCTCGTTGACCACCGCGCGCTTCGCCGCCGGATCCTTCGCGCGCTCGCGCGGCAGCGACACGAGGTCGATGTCACCGCGCCCGGCGAGCCGCTCGCGGATCTCGAGCCCGGTCGTGCCGTGCTCGCCGTCGATGAACACCCGCTTCACGCACGGAAGGGTAGCGGATCTAGCTCGCCTGTGCCGTCGCCGTATCGAGAAGCCGCGTCACCTCGCGCATCAACCGCTCGCTGCCGAAAGGCTTCTCGAGCAGCGCGACACCGTGCGCGAGCAGCGTCTGCGCGTCCTCCTCGAGCGCGTAGCCGGTGACGACGAGCACCGGCACCTGCGACATCAGCCGCAGCCGCTGGAAGCACTCGCGGCCGCCCATGACCGGCATCCCCATGTCGAGGATGACGAGCGAGATCGTGTCGGCGTGCTGGCGGAAGACCTCGAGTGCTTCCTCGCCGTTGCCGGCGCCGAGCACGCGCATGCCGCGGCGGCCGAGCAGGCGCATCGTCGTCGCGCGCACCGCTTCCTCGTCGTCGACGACGAGCACGGTCCAACCGTCGCTCGATCGCGCGCGCGGGTGCGTGCGCTCGATCGGACGCGATGACTTCTTCGTCGTCGGCAGGTACACGCGGAACGTCGTGCCGGCGCCGCGCGTCGACTCGATCGTGATCGTGCCGCCGTGGCCCTGCGTGATGCCCCACGCCGTCGAGAGCCCGAGGCCGGTGCCCTTGCCGAGCGGCTTCGTCGTGAAGAACGGCTCGAACGCGCGCTTGCGCGTCTCGTCGTCCATCCCGCAGCCGGAATCGACGAACAGGATCTCGACGTACTCGCCCGGTGCGACGCCGAGCATCTGCGCTTCGGCATCGAGGCGCCGCGTGCTCGTCGCGATGCGGATCCGGCCTGCCGTCTGATCGGCCATCGCGTCGGCCGCGTTGACGCCGAGGTTGACGATCACCTGCTGCAGCTGCCCGAAGTCGCCCTCGACACGCGCGTCCTCCGTTGCGACGCTCGCCTCGATCTCGACGTTCTTCGGCAGCGTGCGAGACAGCAAGGCGATGGTCTCGGAGACCACATCGTCGATGTGGAGCACGCGTTTCTTCATGCCCGCGCGCCGGGAGAACGCGAGCAGACCGCGCGTCAGCGCCGCGCCGCGGCCCGTCTGCCCGATCAGGCGATCGAGATCGGCGCGCGCGGTCGGTGCCGACGGCTCCTCGCGCACGATCTCGGCGAGGCTCGTGATCGATGCGAGCACGTTGTTCATGTCATGCGCGAGGCCGGACGCGAGCGTGCCGATCGCGTCCATGCGCTGCGCGTGGAGCAGCTGGTCCTGCAGGCGCTGGCGCTCGTCGGCGGATCTGCGCTCGGCGCCGCGCAGCGCCGCCATCTGCAGGAACGCGCGGCGCTGCAGCAGGTGAAACAACAGCGCGAAGATCTGCGCGCTCCCGACGGAGATCACGTACACGCCGGTCTGCTTTCCCGCATAGTCGAAGATCAGCGGCAGCGCGATCGCGTCGAGCGCGACCATCAGCGCGATCACGAAGCGCGTGTCGAGCAGGATCGCGAGCCCGAGCATCTCGAACAGCACGACGTTCGCGAGGTCCGGTGAGTGTGTCTCGTACATCGAGATCAGCGTCCCGCCGACCGCCTCGATCCACACGAGCGCCATCGCGACGTGCGCGTAGCGGACCGGCAGCTTGCGCGTGCCGACCGCGATGACGATCCCGAGGAGCAGCGCGATTCCTGCGACGTTCCACGCGATCGTCGCGGCGGTCAGCGGGATCCCCAGGGGACCGCTGGTCACGAGCGCTCCGATCACCGCGAGCAGCACGAATGGCGCGACGGCCCGGCAGCGATCGTAGGCGATCGGGCAGAGGACCTCGTCGATCTCCGGTCGCGGTGACTCCACGGCGCATGAATCGACCAACCTGGCGAAACATCGAGGGCTGCTCGGCCTCGGTCGATGGCGCGGTTCATGCTGTGTGCGTGTCGCATGGCGCCGTACGCGGACTTGGAGCGCGATCGCTGTCGGAGATCCAGACATCTGGCTGGAATCCCGGCACTGCTCGTGATCCTCGTCGCGCAGGTGGCCGCCGCGAGCCCGGTTCGCGTCTACCAGAGTCGGGAGAACGCCGCGATCACCGAAGGCGAGACCACGCTCGATGTCGATGCCGACGTCGCCTACGCCGCCGCGACCGACTACGCGCGCTGGACGCAGATGTTTCCCGATATCGCGTCCGTGACGATCACCCGGCGCGCCGGCGACGACGCGCGCGTCACGTTCGTCCACCACGACGGCAACAAGGACAACGTCCACTTCCACAACACGCCGCAGGCCGGCCTCGTGTGGTTCGAGGATACGGGCGGCCGCGCGACCGTGTGGGCCGAGATCGTGTTCATCCCGGGGGACAAGCCCGGCACGACGCGCGTGCACACGCGCCTGTTTGTCGACGTGCACGGCCTCGCCTCGTTCGTCGTCAGCGACCGCGAGGTCCGCGCGATGCGCGAGCGCCGCGTCGCGAGCGACCTGGCGAACCTGCGTGCGTACTTCGCGCGGCCGACGTCCTGAAGCCGCAGCTATTTCGCGCGACCGACGTCGGCCACCGGCTTGTACTCGGCCGTGCGTCCACCCATGTGGCGCTCGAACCAGCGCTTGCGGCGCGCACGTGCCAGCCGATCGACGAGCGCATCCGCGCGCGGTGACACGCGGCGTGCCAGCTCCGCCGCCGCGACGAGCGGCGCCTGCGCGAGCACGACGAGCGGCCACGCGCCCGCGCCAGGCAGCGCGGCCTTGCGATACGTCGCGGGCGACACGAACAGGCGCGCGTAGCCGCGGTGCAGCCCGTTCTCGAGCCAGCCCGCATCGGCGAACGCGCGCACGTACGCCTGCCGCAGCAGCGTGCCGTCGTCGCCACTGCGGTTCGCTGCCTTGACCATCGCGACGAACGCGAGCTGCGCGGCCTCGCGCAGCGTCGACGGGTACCAGCGCGGCCGCACGCCCATCAGGTGCCCGACGTAGCGCCAGAACTGCATCATCGCGAGGATGTCGCGGCGCGACGGGATGAAGCCGAGCAGGCCGAGCATCACGCCGGGGATGAAGCTGCCGCCCATCAGCGTCAGCAGCGCATCGCCCTGGTTGATCGGCACGCCCCACGCCTCGCGGTTCCACGCCGCGAGCGCCTCGATCTTGCGCCGCACGAACACGTGCATCACGCGCACGCGCAGCGCGCTCGCCCGCCCGGCGCCGCCCGGCGCGAGCCCACCGGGATCCGACACCGCGATCCAGAACGCGCACGTCTCGAGGAAGCGGTGCCGCGTGCTGCCGCCCGCGTAGGCGCCGGTCAGCGCGAGCGGCTTGGCGACCGAGCTCTCGCTGTAGCCCTCGAGCGTGATCGATCCGGCGAACCGGAACATCGCCGTGCCGTACCGGCGAAACGCGCGCGCGCCGCGCTCGAGGGCCTCGCGATCGAGCCATGACGGATCCTGATCGAGATCCGCGAACAGCGCGCGCAGGCTCGGCGGCGCCCAGTCTCCGATGCCCTCGGAGAGCGCCCGCTCGAGGAGCGCGCGGTAACTCTTGCCGGCCTCGTCGACGAACGCCTCGCACAGCGGATCCGCGTCGTAGTACATCGCCGCGAACTGGCGCACGACCTCGTCGGGCGGCGCCGGATCGAAGCCGAGCACGGCCTTCCACGCGCGCCGGATCATCTGCACGCGCGGGCGCTCGAGATGGTCCCAGTAGCGGAACTCGCCGGGAATCACGCCCCGTTGGTATCACGGGTCTGCGCGGCCAGCTCCTCCCGCAACACGGCGACGACGAGCTCGTCGAGCGGCGGCGTCTTGCGCACCGTGATCCACTCGGCAATCGCGACCCGCTTCGCCGGGTCCGGGTGCTGCTGGCTCGCCAGCTCCGCGAGCAGCATCGCCCGCTCGCGGTCGCAGTAGGGCGCCCACAAGATCCGCGCGATCACGAACTGCAGGTCGGCGATCGCGGCCTGTGCTTCTCGGTCCATGCCTGGTCGAGCCATCAGCCCGCCGGCGGTCGCACTATTTTTCGCAGGCGCGATACTGGTCGCAGGTCGCGGCCTTGGCCGTGCACTCGGCCTGCAGCTTCAGCCCGGCGCGCTCGCCCTCGTCGAGGGACTGGTAGACCTGCAGCGCGTTCGGCATCAGCTGCTTCGTCTCGCCCGTGAACACGGCCCGGCACAGCCCGCGCCAGCGATCGACCATCAGGTCGTGCTCGAGCGGGGCCGCGCTGCCGAAGTCCTCGCACTTCTCGAACATCGCGCCGGCCTTCGCGCACGTGTCCTGCGCGGTCGACACGCCGCCCGGCTTGCAGGCCGCGAGCACGACGAGCAGGGCGTAGCGCATGCCTGCACTGTAGCGCCTTCCGCGCCGGTTGCTGCAACTTCGCGGTGCGTCCTCAGACGCCGACCTTGGCCTTGGGTGCGAGCGCGATCAGCTGCCGGAAGATCTGCGCGACCTGGCTGATCGACGGCGTGGTGGCGGGTCCCATCGGTGCGGGCGGGTCGGGCAGGTCGGCGTCGGAGATGATGTCGTCCGCGCGAGGCGCGGCCCCGGTGAGCGCCGCGCTCAGCGAATGCACGCCTGCATTCTTGCGATTGAGCGCGTCGCCGAAGAACGCGAGGTCGGGAGGCGAGCCGAACTTCTCGACCATCAGCTGCAAGATCGACGTGTGATCGAACAGGTCGTGACACGCCGTCTCGGGACCGACCAGCGGCGACACGATGATGCCGGGGATCCGCACGCCGAGCGTGTCGAACGGCTTCGGCGTGACCCATCGGCTGCCCTTCGGCGGCGCATACGGCATCGCGGGCGGCGCCACGTGATCGAAGAAGCCGCCGTGCTCGTCGTAGCAGATGACGAGCATCGTGCGGGCCCAGCGCTGAGGGTTCGACGTCAGAGACGTGTAGACCTTGCGGAGGAACTTCTCGCCGTACGCCATCGGCAGCGGCGGATGGTTGCAGTTTCCGTGCAGGCCGATCGCGATCGCGAAGTCGTTGAAGAACGGCTCGCAGTAGATCACGTCGGGCGCGGCCTTGGTCTTCCAGTCGTTCTCGAGGTCCGCGAGCGGGTGGGCGTTCTGGATCACGTTCTCCCACTGGCTCTGCATCAGCAGCATGCTCGCGGGCGGTCCCACGTTCGCGATCGGATCGGCATCGACGTAGATGCGGAACGTGCGGCCCTTCGCGTTCAGCCAGTCGAAGATCGTCTTCTGATCCGGAAGCAGGTGGAGCGGCGGCTTCACGACGGACGTGTCGTCGATGTTCGTGTATCCGCTGAGAGACATCAGGCGGTTCGGGAACGTGTCGCACGGGATCGACGAGAACCACTTGTCACAGACCGTGTAGTTGCGCGCGAGCGCCGCGGTGATCGGGATGTTCTCGGGCCGGCAGAACCGCATCGGTACCGGGCTTCGATCGACGCTCTGGAACGTGAAGTACGACTTGATGAAGCCGAGCATCGAGCCGTGGTGGATCTGCGCCGCGATCTCGTCGCGTCCATGCGGCATGTCCCAGGGCGCGTAGCAGTCAGGCGTCGCCGTCGGGCCGTAGAGCTCGCCTTGATCGTCGGCGTTGTCCCAGTCGAAGTCCGCGCTGTGCTGATGGAGGCCGTCGACATCTGGGCGGGCATCGAAGGATTCGTGGCTGAGAAAGCCGAGTACGTGATCGAAGGAGCGGTTCTCCATCATCACGACGACGATCGTGTCGATCTGATCCAGTGGACTCGCCATATTGCCCTCCTTCAGGGACAGCCGATGTGCAGGGTCACCGTGAGCCGGGGCGGTGTGGCCGGAGCCTCGGGGAAGGTCGTCTCGAGGGTCCATGGACCGTCGAGGGGCAGGTTCTGTTCGATCTTCTCGTCACCGCCGATGCACTGCGCCTGCACGCTTCCGTGCGTGACGCAGACCTTCCCGTCGACGTGCTTCCCTCCGCTCGCGATCGTCGCGCCGTAGATCCGGATCACGCGCGCGGCGGTGTTCTTGCTGTCGATGTTGAACGTCGCGCGGCACGTCGCGCCGTCGCAGTCGGTCTCGCCTCCGCGCGGCTCGTCCTTGACGGGAACGTCGACGTGCTTCGCGCCGCTCCACGGGTCCTTGGACTGCTTCGCGTCGAGGGCGCGGACGACATACCAGGTCGTCTCCGCGATCGGGACCGACTCGTTGACCTTGGAGTCGACGGGCTTCGCCACTGCCGTGATCTCGTCGGCGGTTGGCTCTGGATTGTAGGCGCCCGATGCTCGGGGGAGCATCGAGAGCGTCGCCTTGCCCGCCACGTCCCACGACAGCGTCACCTGGTCGCCAGGGCACGCGGTCGCGGGCCGCACGTCGAAGGCGTTCACCTTCTGCGTCTTTCCGCAGCATGCCCCCATCGCGAGAACGCCGATCCACAAGCGCGACACCGTCATGTCTCCCCCTTCCGTCAGTTCGTGATGCCCAGGATCGCCTTCAGATCCGGATCGTCCTTGAGCTCGGCGAGATCATCGTCCTTGCTCCCCACCGGCGGCATCATCAGCTGGCGGAAGCGCGTGACCCAGCCCGGATCGCGGACCGCGAGCTTGACGTTCTCCAGCACGGACGCGCGGCTTCGATCGAGCGCGTCCTTCGTCGCCTTCGAGGCCTTCTGCCACGCGTACTGCTGCCCGAACGCGCACGCGAGGTACGCGAACACGTTCGTGTCCTTTTCCGGATCCGGATGGCCTTCCTGGTTGAGGAAGTTCTCGCCGGCCTGGATCGCCGTCTGAAACCCGTCGGGGGGCTGCAGGTACAGGCTGCTGAGCATGAAGCTCTCGACGGCCTGGCGGTCGTTGGGATTCTTCACGATCGCACTGGCGAGGGCATCGAGGACGCCCTCCTCGCGGTCGATCGCGCGCCCGAGATCGAACTTCGTCAGCAGGTACGCGGTGACGAACCCGCCGACGGAGAACGACACGAGCATCGCCGTCACGATCGCGGACGACGCATCGGCTCCGAACGCCGCTGCGAAGTACTCGCCCGTCGCCTGCACCTCGGCCGGGATCCGCTGCAGCTGCGTCAGCCCGACGCCGATCAGGATCTTCGTGAGCCAGTCCGAGACCTGCTCGAGGTTCGTGTTCGCCTCCCAGCCGTGCCGGCGTGCGGTCGCGACGGAGCCGGCGCCGTTCGGTGCCGAGCCATTGGCCGGCGGCGCCTCCGCCAGCTGCAACGTCTTCGGGATCCCGAAGAGGAACCCGAGGAAGCCGCCGAGCGAGAACGGCGCCGCGGAGACGAGCAGCGCCGCCATCGCGGCACCGAGACGATGCCCGCTCGTCGCGACCGACTGCCCGTACAGCAGTGCGATCAGTGTGGCCGTCGCCATCAAGATCATGGCGAGCAGCTTGTAGTGCTTGTCTTGTAGATCCCCGCCCACGCCCATCGTTGCCACTATACAGATCTCGTCACGATTCGTACTGCCGCATTTTGTGGCAGGTGCGCTAGAACGCAGGCATGCGTCGGCTGTGGAGGCGCCTCGTCATCATGCTGGGCGTCCTCGGCTCGGCTCACATCTATATCTGGTGGAGGCTGGTGCACGCGCCAGGCTGGACGGGGCCGTGGGTCACGCTCGCGACGGTGCTCGTGTTCGCGATGGCGCCGACGCTGCCGCTGACGATCTTCGTCGCGCGGCGGTTCTCGCGCGATCAGGCCAAGCCCGTGCTGTGGATCGCGTACACGTGGTTCGGCTGCGCGGTGTACTTGCTGCTGGCCGCGGGGCTGACGCACGTCGCGTCGCTGGTCGTGGCTCCGCGCCTCGCCGCGGAGGCGGGGCTCGCCGGCGTGGTGCTCGCGATCGGGTACGGGCTCGTCCACGCGCGGACCGGGCCGATCGTGCGGCGCGTGCGCGTCGTGCTGGACCGGCTGCCGGCGAGCGCGAGCGGCTACACGATCGTGCAGCTGACCGATGTCCACATCGGCTGGACGCTCGGCTCGCACTTCGCGGAGCGCGTCGTCGAGCGCGTCAATGCGCTCGCGCCGGATCTGATCGTGCTGACGGGCGATCTCGTCGACGGGCACGTCAAGGAGCTTGCCGAGCACGTGGCACCGCTCGCGAACCTGCGCGCGCGCGATGGCGTGTACGCGGTGACGGGAAACCACGAGTACTACTGGAACGTCGATGCCTGGCTCGCGCACCTCGGCTCGCTCGGCGTGAGGTTCCTGCGCAACGAGCGCGTCGCGATCGGCGATGCGTTCGAGCTCGCCGGCACCGACGACATCACGAGCGGCGCGATGGCCGCCGGCCACGGGCAGGACATCCCGCGCGCGACGGCGGGGCGGCGCGGCGACCGGCCCCTCGTGCTGCTCGCGCATCACCCGAGCTCGCTGCCGGGCGCGGTCGATGCGGGCGTCGATCTGCAGCTGTCGGGGCACACGCACGGCGGCCAGCTGCTGCCGCTCGGCTGGCTCGCGCGGCTGTTCGAGCCGCATGTCGCAGGGCTTGCGCGGTTTGGTACGACGCAGCTGTACGTCAGCGAAGGAACCGGCTTCTGGGGGCCGCCGATGCGCATCGGCACTTCCTGCGAGATCGCGCACCTGACGCTCGTTAGCGCCTCGCCAACAGATTAGCGGCGCTGTTCACTTCTTGGCGGGCATGCGTATGCTCGGCGCATGGTGATTCGCCGCAATCGCGCGTTCCGCCGCCTGTGGGCGGCCGGAGCGGTGTCGATGGTCGGCGACTGGCTGTCGTTCGTCGCGGTGGCGAGCCTGGCGCTGTCCTCGGGCGGCGGAGCGTTCGCGCTGGCGCTCGTGTTCGCGGCGCACGCGCTGCCGGCGGCGCTGCTCGCGCCCGTGGCGGGTGCGCTCGTCGATGGCCTCGATCGCCGACGCGTCCTCGTCGTCGCGGATCTCGCCGCGGCCGCCGTGACGATCGCGATGACCGCGGCAGCGGTCGCGCACGTGACGTTCGCGATCCCGACGCTGCTGCTCGTGCGCAGCGGCATCTCCGCGCTCGTCCCGCCGGGCGAGTCGGCGGCCGTGCGACGCCTCGTCGACGATGCCGATCTCCTCGAGGCGAACAGCGTGCTCGCGGCGACGTGGAGCGTCGCGTATGTCGCGGGCATGGCGCTCGGCGGCTTCGCGGCGCTGCTCGGCCCGGCGCTCGCGCTCGCACTCGACGCGGTGTCGTTCGCGATCGCGGCCGCGGTCCACTCGACGCTCCCCGCGATGCCTTCCCCCGCGACGCGCCGCTCGATCGCATCGATCGTCCGCGCGGTCCCGGCCGATACCGCCGCGGCACTGCGCGTCGCCGGCGCGAACCGCCCGCTGCTCGCCGCCGTGCTCGGCAAGGCACCGCTCGGGCTCGCGGGCGGGGCAGGGTGGATCATGCTGAACCTGATCGGTGATGCGGCGCGTCCGTTCGGAGCGGCGGCGCTGTCGTTCGGCATCCTGCAGGCGATCCGCGGCGCCGGCACGGGCATCGGTCCCGCCGTCGCGTCTCGTCTCGCGCGCGCGGGAGCTCGCGAGTCGACGCTGCAGGCCGCGGTGATCGCGCTCGCGCTCGTCGGGATCATGGCGCTCGGCTGGGCACGGTCGCCCGCGATGCTAACGATCGTCTGCTTCGCGTGGGGCTGCGGCACCGGCGCGAACTGGGTGCTCGCGCACGCGGCGCTCCAGCGTCACTCGTCGGATGCCGTGATCGGCCGGCTCGCCGCGTTCGACGAGCTGCTCGTCACGCTGTCGATGGTCGCCTCCGCCTTCGTCGGTGCGGCGGTCACCGATGCGTTCGGGCTCGCGGCCTGTCCGCTCGCCGGTGTCGCACTCGCGATCCTCGGGCTCACGGTCGCGCGTGCCTTGGTGGCAAGACCGGGCATAACGCCCGATGCGCGCGGCGCTTACACGCCCGCGATCGATAGATCGTCGAGCAAGGACGTGCGTGATGAAGCTGCATGACACCCCTCGCGCGATCGTCTTGGGTCCTGCTCGCTAGCTGCGTCGCCGCCTGCGCCTCCCGCCACCCGCCGCCGCGCATCGCCGCCCGCGCGCCGATCGCGCTCGCCGCGGATCCGAAGCTCGTCGACATGACGCTCGAGGCGACCACGCCGCTCGTGCTCGCGAACGCCTCGACCGAGCTCGGCCTGCGCGTCCGCATCACGGCACGCGACCTCCCCGATGCGAAGCGACCGCCGCTCAACCTCGGCCTCGTGCTCGATACGTCGGGCTCGATGGAGGGCGCGTCGATCGATGCGGTGCGTGCCAGCGCGGCCGCGCTCGTCGGCAAGCTGCGCGACGGCGATCGCATCGCGATCGTCGCGTTCCACTCGCGCGTCGACGTGCTCGTGCCGAGCATCGTAGTCTCGCCCGCGACGCGCCCGCGCCTCGAGCACGCGATCGCCGGCATCCACGCGCAGGGCACGACCGACCTCGCGGGCGGTCTCGGCGCCGCGCTCGCCGAGGTTCGCCAGCACCAGCTCGCGCAGGGCGTGAACCGCATCGTGCTGCTCTCCGACGGCGTGCCGAACACCAGCGCGCAGCTCCCCACGCTGATCGCGCAGACGCACCAGCTCGGCATCACCGTCACGTCGCTCGGCCTCGGCGTCGACTACGACACCGCGCTGATGACGAAGATCGCCCGCGACACCGGCGGCGAGTTCCATTATCTCGAGAAGCCCGAGGAGGTCGCCACCGTCTTCGATCACGAGCTGATGAAGATGACGACGATCGTCGGTCGCGGCCTCCAGCTCCACCTCGCGCCCGGCCCCGGTGTGACGATCGAGACGATGCCGGGCCTCTCGCCCGCCGGCGACGGCTCGGTCTACGCGACCGTCGGCGACCTGCCGGCCGGCGAGACGCGCGACCTGATGATCCCCGTCAAGGTCGCCGCGCGCGGCGATGGCTCGACCGCCGAGCTCGCGGACGCCACGCTGACGTTCGACGACGTCATCGGCGGCTCGGGCCCGCAGCAGCGCACGGGCTACGTCGGCGCGAAGGCCTCCGACGACGCCGCGAAGGTCCGCTCCGCCGTCACGATCAGCCTCGAGGTCGCCCGCATCCGCGCGTTCGGCGCCGCCGCGATGCTCGACGCGATCAACCTCGCGCGCTCCGGCCAGCTCGGCCCCGCCCAGGAGCACCTCGCCTCGGCGGCGAAGACCGTCGAGGACGCGGCGCACCGCCTGCACGAGACCGACCTCGACCAGCTCGCCAAGGACCTCACCGCGCTCGGCAAGCAGCTCGCGACGATGGTCGTCGTGCCGCCGCAGATCGTCGAGGACCGTGCGGTACCCCAGCCGGCGATGGCCCCCGAGGCGATGGAGGTCCCGATCCGGCGCGCCGAGGAGAAGGCGAACGCGGTCCTGCGCGGGCAGCACTAAATTTGGCCCCGCCCCGCGAGCGCGAGAAAATTTCGCCATGAAGTCATCTCCGGTCGACCCTGGCTGGATCTCGCCGATCCAGCTCGCCCACCTCGACGACGATCAGCTCGGCCAGCTCGCCCAGCAGATCGAGATGCAGACGCAGCGGCTCAACCGCGCGATGCGCCTCGTCTCGGAAGCGATGCAGTCCCGCCGCCGCGCCGGCTAACGCGTCAGCTCGAACACGCCGACATTCCGCGGCGGCGGCGTGATGCCGACCGTCCACTTCGTCAGCGAGACGCGCCAGCCCTCGCGCTCCATCGCCTCGAGCATCTGCACGCTCGCGGCGCGAAACGGATCCGAGACCAGCACGCGCCCGCCCGGCGCGAGGTTCGTCTCGAAGATGTGCCGCAGCGGCGCGTGCAGCCCGGGCGCGTACAAGATGTCCGATCCGAGGATCAGGTCGTAGCGGTCGGCGTCGCGCCACTCCGTCCAGTCCGCGATCTGGTGCAGGATCATCGGCGCGCCGTTGCGCCGCGCGTTCAGCCGGCACAGGTGCAGCACGAGCTCCTGGCGATCCGTCTGCACGACGTGTGCGCCGCGCGCCGCCGCGACGATCCCCGGCAGCCCGGTCCCCGCGCCGAGCTCGAGCACGCGCAGTCCCTTCACCTCGCGCACCGCGAGCTCGTGCGCGAGCGCGATCGCGGCAGGCCACAGCACGATGCCGTACGGCAGCTTGATGTCCTCGCCGCGGAGGAACCGCTCCTCGTCCGCGTGCGTGATGATCGCGCCGGTGTGCAGCACGTTCCACGTACGCCCGTCGAGCTCGAGCTCGACCTCGTCGAGCGGGAGGTCGCCGACCGTCGTGCTGAGGACCTGCGGCTCGCTCATCGCAGCCAAACCGTAGCTCGATCTCTCGTGACGTGGCCTAGATCTCGACATCGATCCGGCGACCGCGCGCGACGATCTCGCCGCGTGGCCCGACGACGCACGAGCCACCCTGGCCCGGCACGACGACGTCGCCCGCGCTCCAGTTCGCGTTCGCGATGTGGAGGCCGAACTGGCGCGCGAGGTCGCCGAGCAGCTGCGGCCGCGAGTCTGTCTCCTCGACCCACGCGCTCGGGAACAGCAGCAGGTCGGCGGCGGCGAGCTCGCGCGCGGCTTCGTCGGCGAGGAAGTGCACGTCGAAGCAGATCGCGGCCGTGATCGTGCGGCCGGCGATCTCGACGAGCGGGTGCGCGCCGGGGCCGGAGGTTGCCCAGGTCTCGGGGAACCACGGGTGGCGCTTGCGATACACGAAGCGCGGCTCGCCGGCCGGATCGAAGCACGCGATCGCGTTGTAGGCGGCCGTGCCCTCGCGCAGCACGAGCGGCGCGACGAGGTGCGTGCGATGCGCGCGCGCGAGCGCGGCAGCGTGCGTGGCGGTCGGGCCGTCGAGTGCTTCCGCGAACGGCGTCAGGTCGAAGTCGCCGTCGGGCGAGACGTAGCCGTGCAGCGCGGCCTCCGGCAGCAGCACGAGATCGGTCGCGGGGCCGGCCGCGAGCGCACGGTCGACCTCGTCGAGCACCGCGGCGGCGCGCCCCCAGCGCGCGGGAAGCTCGAGGACGGTCAGACGCACCCGCCAAGCGTAGCGGAGTTGCGCGCGGCATGACGCGGCGCCGCGTGTCATGCTTGTCGCCGATGAGGTGGCTTGCTGCGCTCGCGCTCGCCGCATGCGGATCGAACCCGACGCCGCCACCATCCTGCGCGGGCGATCCAGCGAGCTGCCGCACGTCGTGTGGCTACGGCTCGGGCGACCTGCCGGCCGCCACGCTCGCCGACGTGCGCCCGGCACGCATCCCGATCGATCACGTCGTGCTCGTCATGCAGGAGAACCGCACGTTCGATCACTACTTCTCGTCGCTGACCGTGCCCGGCCAGACCGTCGACGGCGCCGCGCCCGACGCGACGAACCCGGACCCGACGAGCCCGGGCGCGACCGTCCCGCGCTTCCACCAGGTCGCGAAGTGCATCGACAACCCGGCCGAGTCCTGGGACGACGTCCATCGCGAGCTCGACGGCGGCGCCCTCGACGGTTTCACGACCGAGGCCGGCCGCGAAGACGCGAAGGATCCGAGCGGCACCCGCGCGATGGGCTACTACGACGAGTCCGACCTGCCGTACTACTACGCGCTCGCGCGTGCGTTCGCGATCTCCGACCGTCACTTCGCCTCGGTGCTCGCGAACAGCTGGACGAACCGCCTCTACTACATGGCCGCGACGTCCTACGGCGTCACCTCGAACATCTTCCCGATCCAGCGCGACGCCAACGGCGATCAGTATCCCAACCTCTTCACGCGGCTCGACGACGCGCACGTCAGCTGGGCGTTCTACGCGCAGGACCTGCCGTCGCTCGGCATCCTGTCGGTGACGTACGCGGCCGCCGACACCTCGACGCACGTCTTCCCGCTCGAGCAGTTCGCGACGGATGCGGCCGCGGGCCACCTCGCGAGCGTCGTGTTCGTCGAGGGCAGCGACCTGAAGGGCGGCGTGTCTCCCGACGAAGATCCGCCTGCCGACTTCGAGGTCGGCCAGCAGATGGTCGCGGGCATCGTCGATAGCGTGATGCACTCGCCGCTCTGGCCGTCGACCGCGATGTTCCTGTCGTACGACGAGCAGGGCGGCTTCTACGATCACGTCGTGCCGCCGAGCGCGTGCCCGCCCGACGACATCCCGCCGCAGATCGGCTCGGCCGGCGTGCCGGGCGCGTTCGACCAGTACGGCCTGCGTGTCCCGCTGTTCGTGATCTCGCCGTACGCGCGCCGCGGCTACGTCTCGCACCAGGTCACCGACCACACCAGCATCCTGCGCTTCATCGAGGCGCGCTGGGCGCTGCCCGCGCTCACGCACCGCGACGCGAACGCCGTGCCGCCGTTCGACATGTTCGACTTCGATCACCCCGACACGTCGATCCCGACGCTGCCGGCCGCCCCCCTGGATGCGGCCGCGCGCGACGCGTGCGCGACGACGTATCCGCCGCACTAGGTCTGGCCGGAAAGCCGTCATTACATTGTCATGACGGCGTTCTCCGAGGGGGTGGCTAGTCGCGGGCGAGGCGCGAGAACAGGTCGGCAACCTCGGGCGTCGGCGACGGGGCCTCGCTCACGCCGTACCGCCGCACGATCGAGACGAGGTCGGCGCCGAACCGCGCGATGCGATTCGGGCCGAGGCCGGGAATGCGGGCGAGCGCGGCGAGCGAGTCCGGCCGCTGCCGGTCGATCGCGACGATCACGCTCTTCTGGAACACCATGTACGACTTCCACTTCAGCTGGCGCGCCATCTTCGCGCGATAGCGCTGCAGCTCGACGGTGATGCTGCTGCCTCCCGTGCCGTCGCGGCCGCGCCGCGCGAAGCCCTGGCGCGATGACCGCGGTGCGCGCGGGGCACGCGGCGCCTTCGACCCGGGCAGCGCGATCGTCGGGTACTTGCGCCCGCGCCGCACGAGGCGCCGCTCGCGCACGAGCACCTCGATCGTCTCGCCGATCGCCGCCTCCTCGAACGCGGCGAGCGCGCCGTGCTGCGCGAGCCGGTCGAGCCCGTGCAGCGTGACCGGCTTCGCGTGGCTGCCGCGCAGCGCCTTCGCGAGCGCGCCCTTGCCGACCGGCCGGCCGTGGGCGGCGAGCGCGGCCAGGATCACGTCGCGCTCCGAGGCGCCGAGCGCGGTCACCGGCGGAGCGACCTCGCGCCGCACGCCGCGGCACACGTCGCAGGTCGCGCACGCCGGGTGTTCGTCCGACGCGGTGAAGTGCGCGCACAGCACGCGCTGGCGGCACGCATCGCCCGCTGCGTAGTGCTCGACGGCGCGCAGCGCCTCCTCGATGCCCTTGCCGCTGCCCGCGATCCGGCGCTGCACGATCAGATCGCCGGCGCCGAACACGAGCACGCACTCCGCCGGGTCGCCGTCGCGGCCCGCGCGCCCGGCTTCCTGGTAGTACGCCTCGAGGCTGCCCGGCGCCTGGACGTGCACGATCGCGCGCACGTCGGGGTAGTCGATGCCCATGCCGAACGCATTCGTCGCGACGAGCACGCGCGTCTTGCCGAGCTCGAACCGCGCCTGCGCCCGCTCCCGCGCAAGGCCCGTGCGCCCGGCGTGGTAGTAGCCGGCGGCGAAGCCGGCATCGCTCAGCGCGGCCGCGACCTCTTCCGCCTTCTTGCGCGTGGCGCAGTACACGATGCCGCGCCCGCGCCCGGTCGTGCCGCGCAGCCCCGCGCGCTCGAGCACCTCGATCGTCGTCGCGATGCGCGCGGCCTCGCCGCTCGCGTGCACGACGGAGAACGCGAGGTTCGGCCGCCGGAAATCGCCGCGCACCATCACGGGCGCGTCCAGCTCGAGCGAGCTCGCGACCTCGGCCAGCACGCGCGGCGTGGCCGTCGCCGTCAGCGCGATCACCGGCGCGCGGACGACCCGCCGCAGCTCGGCGAGCCGCATGTACTCCGGCCGGAAGTCGTGGCCCCACTGGCTCACGCAGTGCGCCTCGTCGATCGCGATCAGCGCGATGCGCACGCGCGCGAGCATCCGCTTGAAGCCGTCGAGCACGGCGCGCTCCGGCGACACGTACAGCATCGCCAGCTCGCCGCGCACGAATCGCGCGACCGTCTCCGCGCGCTCCTCCTCCTCGCACTGGCTGTGCAGCGCGGCGACCGCGACCCCGCGCGCCGACATCGCGCGCACCTGATCGTTCATCAGCGCGATCAGCGGC
Organism: uncultured Kofleriaceae bacterium; assembly: GCA_964446175.1. GTDB lineage: Bacteria > Myxococcota_A > Polyangia > Haliangiales > Haliangiaceae > JABFXX01. The sequence continues at coordinate 84,466 of CAYUNM010000006.1, read as the reverse complement.
GACACGACGATCGTCGTCCCCGCGCCCCCGCGCGCCCGCGCGATCGCCGGCACCTGATAGCACAGCGACTTGCCGCCGCCCGTCGGCAGCAGCACGAGCGCATCGCGCCCGCCCATCACCGCCTCGACAGCCTCCTGCTGCCCATGCCGGAACCGGTCATGGCCGAAAACCTCACGCAGGACTTCGATCACCACCTGCTCCTATCACAGGGGTCTGAGAGCTAAGCTTCCGCATGGCCTCCGACACCCCCGACTTCGACGCCGTCGCCGCCGCCAAGGAGCTCGACGACCTCCTCCGCGATCCGTCCGCGCCGAGCGACGAGGTGGCCCGCCTCGAGGCCGAGCTGATCGATCTCAATGGCCTGCTCGCCAAGCGCGAGGCCGAGCTCGCCGCCGCCAACGCCCGCGCCGACCACGCCCACGCCGAGATCGAGGCCGCCTCGCGCCGCCTCGCCGCCGCCTCCCAGAAGGAGCTCGACCAGCGGACGCGCAAGCTGCTCGAGAGCTTCCTGCCCGTCGTCGACGACATCGACCGCGCGATCGCGGCCGCCAAGCAGCACGCGTCCTCGCACGACGTCGCCGAGGGCCTCGAGCTGGTCCGCCGCGGCCTGCTCACGCGCCTCGGCTCGTTCGGCGTCACCCACGCGCCCGCGCTCGGCGAGAAGTTCGATCCGAACCGCCACGAGGCGCTCGCGCTCGTCCCGGTCACGGACCCCGCCCAGGACGGCCGCGTGATCGACGTGATGCGCGAGGGCTACCTGATCGGCGAGGACACGCTGCGCCCGGCCGGCGTGGCCGTCGGCAAGCGCTGAGCTACTTCACGTCGAAGCGCTCGTCGAGCTTGAACAGCCGGCCGGGCAGATCGTGGTGGTGGAACTTGTAGCAAGCGTCGCTGTCGCTCTTCCACAAGCAGTCGCGCTTGTGACAGTCGTACATCGAGCCCGACCTGCACGCCGTGCTGTACAGGTCGTACGCGCGGTTGCGGTCGCGGTCGATGCCCGGCACCCCGACGCGGTAGAGATCGGCCGCGGCATCGCACCCGCGATCGTCGTGCGCGCACTCGGCCGTGAACGTCGCGAGCGCCTTCGCTGGATCGATATCGATCAGCGCCTTGCCGAACCAGTAGCAGGCGTCGAGATCGGCGTGGTCGCACGCGCTACCGAGCAGCTCGCGCCCGCGCGCCGCGTCTCCCGGCAAGGTGCCGTCGACGACGGCCTCGCCCAGCTCGCGGCAGCCGCCCCACGCGCCGCGCTCGCATGCTTTCGTCAGCAGCGCGGCGCCGCGCACCAGGTCGGCGTCGCCGTAGGTGCCGCCCGCGAGCAGCGCGCGGCCGAGCTCGCGGCACTGGTCGTTGTCGCCGGCGTCGCACCGCTTCGCGAGCAGGTCGGCCGCGCGCTTCGGATCGAGCTGCTGGTACAGGGCCACGAGCTTGTTGCAGCTCGCCGGGTCGCCGCCGTCGCACAGCTTCTGGAGGATCGGCGCGGCCTCCGCCGGCTCCAGCGCGTCGGCGAGCTCGCGACAGATGTCGAGCTCGCCCGCGTCGCACGCCTTGCGGAGCGCGGCCGTGCCGTCGGCCTGCGTGAATCCATCATCGCGGATGGCGTCGTAGCTGCTCAGCATCATGTGCCCGAACCGCGCGCAGCCGACGTCGTTCCCGAGCTCGCACGCGCGGTGGTAGTAGTCCTTCGCCGTGGTCGCGTTGCTGAGCATCGTCGCGATGAGGCCGTCGGTGCGCGCCTCGTAGAACTGGCCGACGGCGAGGCACCGCGAGGCGTTGCCCGCAAGACATGCGTGCTTGTCGCCGCGGCGGCGGACGTCGCAGCTCGAGAAGAGGTAGACGACCACCGCGAACGGGAACACGAGCAGCGCGAGCCCGAACGCGAACCGCCGCTGCGCCAGCGCTAATCGATAGTTCCCCACGCCGTCCGCGATGGTACGCCTGTCTCTACACGTTCACACCGGCGACCGCGAAGTCAGACAGACCCCGTTAGCTCGCGGTGACTCGGGGGAGACCCCCACTGCGCCGAAGACCGCCGCCCCAATGCGATCGGTCTAACGCAGCGGCACGTCGTGCCTCGCCGGCGGTACAGCGCTTGCTGAATGTCCCCGCCATGCGAACGTGGTGGCTCGTCGCAAGCACCTCCCTGCTGTCAGCGTGTCTGTCGTCGCTCGATACGGCGCCGTCGATGGATCCGGGCGGCTCCGATGGCTCCGGCGGTGCGGCGGAGTCGTCCTCGCCGACCGACTTCGACAACGCGATGCTCGCGATCGCCTCGTCATATCGAGCGGACTTCACGCGCGTCAACTCGACGCCCTATCAGTCGACGCTCGGCACGTTCGACATCAACGTGTTCGTGCAGGGCGACTCGCGCATCTATCGCGCGATCCATCCGGAGGACACGACGACGACGGCCGCCGTCGACCTCAGCGTCGGCACGCTGATCGTGCGCGAGGTGCTCGACGCCAATGGCGCCGTCACGAAGCTGACGATGATGGCCAAGGGCCCGGCCGGCTACGATCCGACGCTCGGCGACTGGTGGTTCGCGGCGACCGATCCGACGGGCAAGCCGCTGCCCGGCGATGCGGGCCCGCAGGTCGGCCGCCTCACCGCGTGCCACAGCTGCCACGTGCCGCGCGCGACGAGCGACTTCCTGTTCGGCGTGCCGCGCATCGACGAGAAGTCACACTGAGCGGCGGCCGATGTAGACGACGTGGCGCGACGCGCCGCTGCGAAACGAGTGCTTGGTCACGGTGAAGCCCGCGCCCCCGAAGCGGCGCTGGAACGCCGCGTCGGCATCTTCGGACCAGATCCCGGCGACCCCGTGCGCCGCGAGCGCGCGGTGCATGCGCGAGAGCGCGGTCGGTCCGTAGAACGGATCGTCGGCCGCCTGGGTCGCGTCGTTCGGGCCCTCGTACAGATCGAGCAGGATCAGATCGTACGCGCCCGCCGGCGCACGCCGGATCACGCCGGCGACGTCGCCGACCTCGACGCGCACGCGCGGATCGCCGATCGCGTCGTTCGTCGCCGGGCCCAGCGGCCCGCGGCACCACTCGACGACGATCGGATTGAGCTCCGCGACCGTCACGCGCGCCGCGGCCGGCACGCGATCGAGCAGCGCGCGCAGCGTGAAGCCCATCCCGAGGCCGCTGACCAGCACGCGAGGCGCCGCGATCTTTCCGAGCAGTCCCACGCCGAGCGCCGCGAGCTCCTCCTCGGAGTTGCGCGAGAAGCTGTTCATCAGCACGCGGCCGTCGATCATCATCAGCCAGTCGTCGCGGCGGCGGCGCAGCTCGAGCCGGCCCTCGGCCGTTTCCGCGGTCGCGAGGGTCTGCCAGGGAGCTGCCATGCGGGCACGTCTATACCAGAACCGCCCAGGGGCCTGGCCTGCGGCGTGCATTCGTGGGTATCGGTCATGGCGACGGCAGTTCCAAACACGAATGCGATCCCGCACGGACGAGTTCTCATCGTCGATGACGACGACGTCGTCCGCGTGACGACCCAGGCCGCGCTCAACGCACGCGGTTTCGACACGGTAGCGGTCGCCAGTGGGGCAGAAGCGCTCGCCTACCTCGCGCGTGATACGCCCGCGCTCATGTTGCTGGACCTCAACATGGACGACGTGAGCGGCTGGGAGGTCATGTCCGAGGTCCAGAGCAACCCCCGCCTGCGCGACATGAAGATCGTGGTCGTCAGCGGCGAGCAGTCGCCGAAGATCCCGCGAAAGTTCTACTACATGAAAAAGCCGTTCCGGCTCGAGCAGCTGTTCGCGCTGCTCGCGGGCTGAGCGGCCCGATCCGGGCTAACGTCCCCGGCATGAAGACTCGCGCCGCGATCGCGTTCGAGGCAGGCAAGCCGCTGGTCGTCGACGAGGTGGACCTCGAGGGCCCGAAGGCCGGCGAGGTGCTCGTCGAGATCAAGGCGACCGGGGTGTGTCACACGGACGAGTTCACGCGCTCGGGCGCGGATCCCGAGGGTCTGTTCCCGGCGATCTTCGGGCACGAGGGGGCCGGCGTCGTCGTCGAGGTGGGCCCGGGCGTCACCACGCTGAAGCCGGGCGACCACGTGATCCCGCTCTACACGCCCGAGTGCCGGCAGTGCAAGTCGTGCCTCTCGCGCAAGACGAACCTGTGCACCGCGATCCGCGCGACGCAGGGCAAGGGCCTGATGCCCGACGGCACGAGCCGGTTCTCGTACAAGGGCAAGCCCGTGCACCACTACATGGGCTGCTCGACATTCGCGAACCATACGGTCCTTCCCGAGATCGCGCTCGCGAAGGTGCGCGCCGACGCGCCGTTCGACAAGATCTGCTACATCGGCTGCGGCGTCACGACCGGCCTGGGCGCGGTGCTGTGGACGGCGAAGGTCGAGGCGGGCGCGCACGTGGTCGTGTTCGGGCTCGGCGGCATCGGCCTCAACGTCGTGCAGGGCGCGAAGCTCGTCGGCGCGGAGCAGATCGTCGGCGTCGATATCAACCCGGCGCGCGAGGCGCTCGGCCGCAGCTTCGGCATGACCCACTTCGTGAACCCGAAGGAGGTCAAGGGCGACCTCGTCGCGCACCTCGTCGAGCTGACGGGCGGCGGCGCCGACTACAGCTTCGAGTGCGTCGGCAACGTGCAGCTCATGCGGCAGGCGCTCGAGTGCTGCCATCGCGGCTGGGGCGTCAGCGTGATCATCGGCGTCGCGGGGGCAGGGCAGGAGATCGCGACGCGTCCGTTCCAGCTCGTCACCGGCCGCGTGTGGAAGGGTTCCGCATTCGGCGGCGCGCGCGGGCGCACGGATGTGCCGCGCATCGTCGACTGGTACATGGACCGCCGCATCGAGATCGATCGGCTGATCACGCACAAGCTGCCGCTCGAGAAGATCAACGATGCGTTCGACCTGATGCACGAGGGTGCGTCGATCCGCACCGTGGTCGAGTTCTGATGGGCACCGCACGCGGCGTGCAGCGCTGCTTCGGCGGCGAGCAGGGGTTCTACGAGCACGCGAGCGCCGCGTGCGCGGGGCCGATGCGCTACGCCGTCTACGTGCCGCCGCAGGCGCTCACAGGAGCGCGCGCACGCGTGCCGGCGCTGTACTACCTCGCCGGCCTCACGTGCACCGAGGAGACGTTCGTCATCAAGGCCGGCGCGCAGCGAGTGGCGGCCGAGCTCGGGCTCGCGCTCGTCACGTGCGATACGAGCCCCCGCGCGGCGCGCCTTCCCGGCGACGACGAGCGCTGGGACTTCGGCCAGGGCGCCGGCTTCTACCTCGACGCGACGCAGGCGCCGTGGTCGGCCGCGTACCGCATGCGCACGTACGTGACGCAGGAGCTGATCGCGGAGATCGAGGCGTGCTTCCCGGTCGCGGCCGGGCGCCGCGGCATCTTCGGCCACTCGATGGGCGGCCATGGCGCCCTGACGCTCGCGCTCTCGACCGACCTCTACGCGAGCTGCTCGGCGCTCGCGCCGATCTGCGCGCCCTCGGAGGTCCCGTGGGGCGAGCTCGCGTTCTCGCGCTACCTCGGGGACGACCGCACCGCGTGGCGCGCGCACGATGCCGCCGCGCTGCTCGAGAGCGGCCGCCGCGCCGCGGGCTCGCTGCTCGTCGATCAGGGGCTCGCCGACAAGTTCCTCGACGCGCAGCTCCGCCCGGAGCGCCTCGAGGCGGCCGCGCGCGCCGCCGGTCAGCCGCTCACGCTGCGCCGGCACACCGGCTACGATCACAGCTACTACTTCATCGCGACGTTCGTCGAAGATCACCTCCGGCACCACGCCGCGATCCTCTGCTGATGGCGCGCCGCCGCTCGAAGCACCTCCGGCCGCGGATCGCGCTGCTCGCGATGCTCGCGGCGTCGGTCGTCGGCTGGTCGATCTACAGCCGCCGCCAGCCGGGCAGCTGGCAGCACGTGTTCGCGACGCGCGAGGGCATGGTCGGCAGCATGACGTCGAGCCGCACGATCATCCATCCCGGCGATCGCTTCGTCGCGTTGCCCGATCGCAGCGCGCTCGGCCGCGACGTCGAGATCCGCTACCGCAACCGCACCGTCGTCGTGCCGTGTCTCGATGTCGGGCCGTGGAACGTCGACGACCCGTACTGGAAGCACGATGCGCAGCCGGCGAGCGAACGCGGCCGCGGGGCGTATCGCACGCCCGTCAACAAGGCCGGCATCGACCTCTCCGACGCCGTGTTCGCCGAGCTCGGCCTCGGCGACAACGACTACGTCGAGTGGCGATTCGTGCACCGCGACTATGTCGCGCTGCCGTTCCTCTAGACGTTGTATGATGTGAGGTCATGGGGCGGGCCGACGAGCAGACCTCCGTGCTCGAGCCGACGAAGGTCGACAAGCCGGTGCCTCCCGTCGCGAAGCGGGAGAGCGCGCCGGGCCCGGCGACGACGATCGGCTCGTCGATCGAGGCGCTCGAGCACGACGAGATGCTGCGCACGCGCTCGTTCGCGTGGATCGTGATGTCGCTGGTCACGGTCGGCATCGCGGCGACGTTCATCGTCCCGGGCGGCGAGATCGGCGGCAAGGTCGTCATGTGCCTCGCGTGCGGCGCGACGTTCTTCGCGATGGTGTTCCTGCACTACCAGACGCGCGATCCGCTGCGCTTCCGGCAGTCGCGCACCGCGCTGGTCTGGTTCGTGCCCGCGACGGCCGTGAACGCCGCCGTCTACTACTTCGGACTGTTCTCGGCCGCGTCGATGATGCTCGTCCTCGGCCTCTACTTCGTCGGCCTCGGCAGGGCAGGGCGCATGGCGATCGCCGCGTACGCGCTGTGCGCGGTGCTGCAGGCCGCGATCGCCGTCGAGGTGATCGTCACCGGGCGCGACCCCGGCGTCATTCATCCGCCGCTCTCGATGACGCAGCAGATCATGATCGCCGTGCTCCAGCAGTTCATCATGGCCGTCACGGTTGTGATCGCGCGAAAGTCGCGCAGCACCGCGCTCGTCGCGGTCGGCGAGCTGGAGCAGGCGGTGCGACTCGCCGCTCACCGGCAGGCGCTGCTCGTCGAGGCGCGCGAGGAGCTCGAGCGTGCGCTGCGCTCGGCGCGCGGCCGCTTCTCCGAGCAGGCGATCGGCCCGTACCGGCTCGGCGACGTGCTCGGGCGCGGCGCGATGGGCGAGGTCTACGCGGCGGTCGATGCGCGCACGGACGCGCCGGTCGCGATCAAGCTGCTCTCGCAGGCGTCGCTGAGCAAGCCGAACCACGTGCTCCGGTTCTTCCGCGAGCTGCGCACCGCCGCGAAGGTCGAGTCTCCGCACGTCGTGCGCGTGATCGAGGTCGGCGAGCAGCCGGTCCCGCATCTCGTGATGGAGCGCCTCGAGGGCCAGACGCTCGGCGAGATCCTGCGCGAGCGCCGCGTGCTGCCGCCCGCCGAGGTCGTCGAGCTGATCGCGCAGATCGCCGCCGGCGTCACGGCCGCGGCCGCCGCGGGCATCGTGCACCGCGACCTCAAGCCGCAGAACGTGTTCCGCGATCGCGGCGTCTGGAAGGTCCTCGATTTCGGCGTCGCGCGCGCTCTCTCGCACGGCGAGACGCTCACCGAGGGTCAGGTCGTCGGAACGCCGTCGTACATGGCGCCCGAGCAGGCGACCGGCCGCGAGGTCGACCATCGCACCGACCTCTACGCGGTCGCCGCGATCGCCTATCGCGCGCTCACCGGCTACGCGCCGTTCGCGTCGACCGACGTCGCCGAGACGCTCTACCGCGTCGTGCACACGCGGCCGATCCGCCCGAGCTTGCTCGCGCCCGAGCTGCCCACCGACGTCGATCTCGTGCTCGCGATCGGTATGGCGTCGCAGCCTTCCGCGCGCTTCGCGACCGGCGCCGAGCTCGTGGAGGCGCTGCGCGCCGCGATCGAAGGCCGCCTCGATCCCGCGCTGCGCGCCCGCGCGACCGCGATCCTCCACGGCGCCGGCTGGTCCAGTGGCTCGCCGAAGCCGCGCGCACGCACGGCCTACTAGGATCCGCGTGGAGCCTTCCGTGCGCCTGCTCAGATCGGCGCGAGCTCGACCGCGACGCCGCCGAGCACCGCATTCCCCGACAGCGGATCGCGGAGCGTGTCGTCGAGGATCGCGTTGAGGTTCGCGCCCGGCCGCTCGGCCGCGATCGCGAGCCGCGTGCCCGCCTGCCCGTGACCCCAGCCGTGCGGCAGGCTCACGACACCTGGCGCGATGTCGGGCGTGACCTCGACGATGACGTCGATCGTCCTGCCGGCGCGGCCGACACGCGCGCGCCCGCCGTCGTGGACACCGGAGCGCGCCGCGTCGTCAGGATGGACGAGCAGCGTGCCGCGGAACTTGCCGGCCGCGAGGGTCGGCACGTTGTGCATCCAGCTGTTGTTCGAGCGCAGATGACGCCGGCCGATGATCACGAGCGGCGGCACCGGCCGGTCGAGATCCGCGCGTGCACGCTCGACATCGGCGACCAGCGCCGGCGGCGCGAGCTCGACCTTCCCCGACGCCGTGCGCAGCAGCTCCGGGATCCGCGGCGCGAGCTCGCCGAGATCGACGCCCGCTGGCGCCGCGCGCACCGCCTCGAGCGTCAGCCCGCCCGGCCGCGCGCCGAACAGATCGCCGTACGGCCCACCGCGCAGCGCGAGCTCGAACAGCCGGTCGGGTCCACGCAGGTGCGCGACCTGCGCGAGCACCCGCGGCGCCATCGGCCCCACGGTGCGCGTCACGTCATCCGCCGTGAGCTCGTCGTCGAGCGCCTGCACGTCGACGGCCGCGCCCTTGCCGCGCACGATGCCGATCATCCGCACGAGCATCTCCCACTCGGCGGGATGCCCGGGCGGCGGCGCCGCGACCGCGGGGCTGTAGCGTGCGACGTTGCGCCACGCGAGCTGCGGAAACGCGACATCGAAGTGCGGCTCCGCGAGCGAGTTGAACGCGGGCAAGATCACGTGCGCGTGCCGCGACGTCTCGTTCAGATAGATGTCGAAGCTGATCATCAGCTCGAGCTGCGCGAGCGCCGCCGCGATCCGCGGCCCGTTCGGCGCCGACAGCACCGGATTGCCCGCGATGACGATCGCCGCGCGCACCTGTCCCTCACCGGGCGTCTCGATCTCCTCGGCGAGACACGTGATCGGCAGCTCGCCGAACACCTCCGGCGCCCCCGACACCCGGCTTCGCCGCCGCCCGACCGAGATGCCCTTGCCCTTCCCCGGCAGCGTGTTCGCCGCGAACGCGGCCGCCTTCGGGAACATCGCGCCCCCCGGAACATCGAGGTGCCCGGTCAGCGCGTTGATCGCGTCGACGAGCCACGACGCCAGCGTGCCGTACTCCTGCGTGCACGTCCCGATGCGGCCGTACAGCACCGCGCGCTCGGTCGTCGCGAGCTGGCGCGCGAGCGCGCGAATCTCCTCCGCCGCGATCCCGCAGCGCGCCGCGACCCGCTCGGGTGCGAATCCCTCGACGGCCGCGCGCAGCTCGTCGAGCCCGGCGCAATGCGGCTCGATCCGCCCGAGCCGCACCAGGCCCTCGGCAAAGAGCACGTTCGCGATCGCGAGCAGCAGGAACGCATCCCCGCCGGGCCGGATCGCCAGGTGCCGATCCGCGATCGCCGCGGTCTCCGTGCGCCGCGGATCGATGACGATCATCTGCCCGCCGCGCGCCTTCAGTGCCTTCGCCTTGCCCTTGAAGTCAGGCACGGTCCACATGCTGCCGTTCGACGCGACCGGGTTCGCCCCGAGCACGACCAGCAGCTGCGTGCGATCGAGATCCGGCACCGCGACGCTCAGCCAGTGCCCGAACATCCACCCCGACGCGAGCTGCTTCGGCATCTGATCCAGCGTCGACGCCGAGAACACGTTCGGCGTGCCGATCGCGCGCGTCAGCCGCGCGCCGTACAGCAGCAGCCCCGCCTTGTGCGCGGTCGGGTTGCCGAGCACCATCGCGACACCCGCCGCCCCGTGCCGCGCGATCACCGCCGGCAACCGCCGCTCGATCTCGGCAAACGCCTCGTCCCAGCTGACCTCGACGAACACGCCGTCGCGCTTCACGAGCGGCGCGCGCAGCCGATCCGGATCCTCCAGCAGCTCGCCGAGCGCGGCGCCCTTGGGGCAGATGAAGCCGCCGCTGAGCACGTCCGCATCGTGCCCGCGCACGCCGGTCACGCGATCCCCGTCGAGCTCGAGCTCGAGCCCACAGCACGCCTCGCACAGCGGGCAGATCCGGTGCGCCGTTCTCGTCATGGCCGAATCATGCCACCGTCGAGAGCCGCGCTATAGTCGCGTCGTGGTCTCCGAGCCCGAAGCGCAGATCCATCACGGGTCGCAGATCGGCCGGTTCGTTGTCGTCGGGCAGCTCGGCAAGGGCGGCATGGGCGTCGTGTACGCGGCTCACGATCGCGAGCTCGATCGGACCGTCGCGCTCAAGGTGATGCGGTCGGCCGCCGCGACACCCGAGGAGCGGATGCGGATGCTGCGCGAGGGCCAGGCGATGGCGCGCATCACGCATCCGAACGTGATCACGGTGTACGAGGTCGGCGTCGCGGACGACCTCGTGTTCCTCGCGCAGGAGCTGCTCGACGGCGGCACGCTCGGCGAGTGGCTCGAGAAGCGGCGCTCGCAAGTGGAGATCGTCGAGAAGTTCGTCGCGGCGGGGCGAGGGCTCGCGGCCGCGCACGCGGCAGGGCTCGTGCATCGCGACTTCAAGCCGCACAACGTGCTGCTCGGCAAGGACGGGCGCGTGCGCGTCGCGGATTTCGGGCTCGCGCGCGCGCTCGGCCCCGACGATGACGACATGCCGGCGGCCACTCGCGCGAACATGGCGCGCGCACGCCTCGAGGACGCGGTGAGCCCGATGAGCCCGCTGACGCGGACGGGCGCCGTGATGGGCACGCCGATGTTCATGGCACCCGAGCAGCACGAGGGACAGATCGCGGACGAGCGCAGCGACCAGTTCGCGTTCTCCGTCGCGCTGTATCACGCGCTGTACGGCGACTATCCGTTCGCGGGCAAGACGGCGATCGCGCTCGCGGATGCCGTGATCGAGGGCCGGCTGCAGAAGCCGCCGCCCGGCGCGCGCGTGCCGGCACGGCTGCGCAAGATCGTGCTGCGCGGGCTGAGCACGAAGCGCGAGCAGCGATATCCGTCGATGGACGCGATGCTCGCGGATCTCGCGCGCCCGGCCAGCCGGCCTCTGCGCAAGGTCGCGATCTTCGTCGGCGTCGGCGTGATCGTCGCCGGCGCAGTCGTCGGCGGGTACGCGCTGCGCACGCGCGACGAGGCGGTGACGCCACGTCCGGCGGCCGTGGATCCGGCGACGCTCGGTGCCGACCGCGATGTTGCATGGCTGACCTCCGCGATCGAGCGCGGCCAGCTCGACGACGCCGCCGAGAAGTACGAGATGGCGGCGCAGCTCGCGCAGAGTGCGGGCGCGCAGGCGCGTGCATCGATCTCGCACTCGGCGGGCGCGCTCGTGCTCGCGCTGCGCGGCAAGCTGCCGGAAGCGCGCAAGCACCTCGCAGCCGCCGAGAGCGCCAAGGGCACCGACGCGACGGCTGCCGCGTACCTCGACATGGCCACCGCCGCCGTCAGCTTCGCCGCCGGCGCGCTCGACGACGCGAGCGTGCGCAGCGCGCGCTGCGCGAAGGCCTTCGCGGCGATCAACGCGGAGCTCGCGGCGACGTGCGACGAGCTCGCCGGCAATGCGGCCGCCGATAGCGGCAACCTCCCGGCCGCGCGCGCGGCCTACACCGACGGGCTCGCCCTCGCGAAGCCGGGCGAGGCACGCGCGCTGACGCTCCACCTCGCGCTCGCCGCGCTCGACCTCGATGCGCAGAAGTACGACGACGTCGTGACGGCCGCGACCGCGCTGCAGGCCGAAGCCGCCAGTCGCGATGCGGTCGGCCCCGAGGCGCAGGCCTGGACGCTGCTCGCCCGCGCCCACCTCGCGCAGGCGTCGACGCAGAAGGCACTCGAGGACCTCGAGCACGTCAAGCCGGAGAAGATCGAGCCGTTCCGGCTGTCGATCGAGGAGCGCATCACGCACGGCGAGGTGCTCGCGCTGCTCGATCAGCCCGACGACGGCCTCGCCGAGCTCGACGCCGCCCGCACCGACGCCGAGAAGCACGGCTTCCCCGGCCTCGTGCTCGCCGCGCGCCTCGCACGCCTCGATTTCCACACCGCGACCGGCTCCGCCGACGCTGCCGCCGAGCAGAAGAAGCTCGTCCGCGACGCGCGCGCCGCCGGCTACGATCGGATCGCCGACCTCGCCGAAAACGTCGGCCAGCGGTAACGCGCTATTCTCGGGCCGATGCCCGATTGCCAGCTGTGCGCTTCGAGCCACGACGAGGGGCAGTGCCCGAAGGCACGCACCGGCCAGCGTCTCGACAAGTACGTCATCGGCCCGGTGATCGGCATCGGCGGCATCGCGGCCGTCTACGCCGCCGAGCATCCGGTGCTGCGTACGCGCATCGCCGTCAAGATCCTGCACGAGCGCTTCGCGAACGATCACGAGCTCGCGACCCGCTTCGTGCGCGAGGCGCGCGAGACGGCCGCTGCGAACCACCCGGCGTTCGTGCGCGTGCACGATGCAGGCACCACCGACGACGGCTGTCCCTACATCGAGATGGAGATGCTCGAGGGACGCGAGCTCTACTCGCTGCGCAAGACGACGGGGCCGCTCGCGCCGGAGCAGGTCGTGTGGATCGCGACCCAGGTCCTCGACGCGCTCGCCACGCTCCACGCACGCGGGGTGATCCACCGCGACCTCAAGAGCCAGAACATCTTCATCGTGCCCGGCCCGGCCGGCGACCAGGTCAAGCTCCTCGACCTCGGCTTCGCGAAGGTCAACGACGAGCTCCAGCTCACGAGCAACGAGCAGCTCCTCGGCACGCCGCTCTACATCAGCCCCGAGCAGTACCTCGACCCGCACGGCGTCGATGCGCGTGCCGACCTGTTCTCGCTCGGCGTGATCATGTTCGAGACGCTCACCGGCGACTGGCCCTACACGTGGAACACCAAGCGCGAGCTGCTGAGCAAGGTGATGAAGGGCGACCTCGAGCGTCACCCGATGGCGCGCCATCCGGATATTCCGGCGTGGCTCGATGCGGTCGTCGCGCGCGCGCTCGCGCACGAACGAGACCACCGTTTCGAGTCGGCGCTCGCGATGAAGGCCGCTCTGGAACAAGGACCACCGCCCGAGAAGTCCGGTCTGCTGCGACGCCTCTTCGGAGGTTGAGGGCGCGCCGAGGACCTGCAGCAACATGCTGCAGATCCGCGCGTTGACACCCCCGCATCCAGCCGGCACCGTAAGGGCGTCATGACGGTCGCGCGGGTTGGTGATCGGGAGGAGTTTGCGCGCTTGAACCTCGTCGGCGAGTCGCCGGTGTGGAGCGAGGTGCTGCGCAAGTTGCCGCGCATCGCCGCGCACGACGCGACGGCGCTCGTCGAGGGCGAGACCGGCACGGGCAAGGAGCTCGTCGCGCACGCGATCCACTATCTGGGCGCGCGCCGCGACTTCCCCTTCATCCCGCTCAACTGCGGCGCGTTGCCCGACACGCTGCTCGAGTCGGAGCTGTTCGGCCACGAGCGGGGAGCGTTCACCGACGCGCGCGAACGGCGCACGGGCCTGATCGCGGAGGCGACGGGCGGCACGCTGTTCCTCGACGAGGTCGAGGCGATGAGCCCGCGCGCGCAAGTCGTGCTGCTGCGCTTCCTCCAGGATCAGACGTACACGCCGCTCGGCGGGCGCGCCGTGGCCAAGGCCGACGTGCGTATCGTCGCGGCGAGCAACGCCGATCTCGGCGAGGAGGTCGCGCGGGGGCGGTTCCGGCGCGATCTCTGGTTCCGGATGCGCGTGCTGCACGTGCGGCTGCCGCCTCTGCGAGAGCGCGCCGGCGACGTGCGGCTGCTCGCGCAGGTGTTCGTCGATCGGTGCAGCCGCCAGTACCGGCGCGGTCCGCACCAGCTCTCGCGGCGGTCGGTCGCCGAGCTCGAGGCGCACGACTGGCCGGGCAACGTCCGCGAGCTCGAGAGCACGATCCTTCGCGAGTTCTTGCTGCACGAATCGGGCAGCGACGAGCTCGCGATCGACCTCGGGCACGCGCCCGCGCCCGCGGTCACGGCCGTGGCCGAGTTCAAGCGCGCGAAGGCGCTCGCGGTCGCCGACTTCGAGCGTTCCTACCTGCGCCAGCTCCTGACGAGAACGCAGGGCAACATCAGCCTCGCGGCTCGCGTGTCACGCAAGGACCGCAGCGCGCTGAACAAGCTCGTCAAGAAGCACGGGCTCGCCGCGCGCATGTTCCGGACCTGAGTCGAACCTCCGCGCTCGCGGAGTCTTCGCGCGCCTGGCCTGTGTCATTTTGATCCCAGGTGGGTCGAGAACGACCACACCGCGATTTCTCGACGAGCGCGTGCGCGATCGCTGACGCGATTTGTACCCACCGGGTCCGCGGCGTGCGTGAAGGTGCGCGGAGTTCGCACGCGGCACCCGCGTTGCACTGCGAGCCGCGGCGTGCGGTGGCAGTGCCTGGCATCGACGATAGCGACCTCGAAGAACGACTCACGCACTATTGCGTGGCGCATCCGCGTGCCGCGGACAGCGTCGACGGCGTGCGTCGCTGGTGGCTCGCCGATCCCGCGATCCCCCTCGCCGATGTCGAAGCCGCGCTGGAGGCGCTCGTGAAGCGCGGGATCCTCGAGGTGCGGCGCGTGCCCGGCGGCGTGGCCATCTACATGAAGCGGCGGCGATGAACACGTCGATCCGCGCTGTCAGCTTGACGCTGAAGGAGCTCGTTCTCGAGCACCTCAAGCAGGACCTCAACCTGCGCGGATTCTTCGATCCAGGCATGGGCGGCACGATGCTCGTATCGCTGCTCGCCCCCGAGGAGCTCTCGGCGAGCCACGAGGGCGTCTCGATCTGGCTGTACCGCATCATCCGCGACGAGCAGACGCTGAACTACCCGCCGACGCGCTCGGCGCGCGACCGCCTGCTCCACGAGCCGCTGCCTCTGCGGCTGCACTACCTGATCGTGCCGGTCGTCGACGTCACGCAGCGTCAGGACGGCCCCGAGCTCGAGCAGAACATCATGGGCGCCGTCATGCAGGTGCTCCACGACCACGCGTGTCTGCGCGGCACCGACTTTCGCGGCGACCTCGCCGGCAGCTCGGACGAGATGCACGTGCGGCTCGAGGCGCTCGATCTCGATCAGATGTCGCGCATGTGGGAGGCGCTCGACCACGCGTTCCAGCTCTGCACCTCCTACGAGGTGTCGGTCGTGCCGATCGACTCGGCGCTGCAGCCGAAGCCGGTCACGCCCGTCGACGTCGCGATGCCGACGTACGCGCTGATCACCTCCGCGGAGGAGACGTGACCTGCCGCGCGGATGACGTCGGGTTCTGGAGCTATCGCTCGTGCCCTGACGATCCGCCCGTGGCCGCGGATCGGCTGCGCGCCGTCGTGCGCTGGCAGGCGATCGACGAGATCACGGAATCGGGGCCGGATCTCGGCTACACGATCAAGACCGACGCACTCGGCCTCACGCCGCGCGTCTCGCGCGACGGGATCATGGGGCTCGTCGGCAACCCCGCGCGCCTGTACCCCGGGCTCGACACGGCGACCGTCGACGTCGCGTTCACGCTCTACTCGCCGGGCTATCTCCCGCGCGAGCTCGCGGTCACGGTCGGTCCCGTCATCGGCTTCCCGAACAGCTTCACGCCCGCGAAGGCCGGCGATCCCGCTGGCAACGTCGCGCTGCATCGCGATCCGATCGTCCTGCGCGGCCGCACGGTTCAGCTCGTTCCCGGGCACCTCGATCCCGTCCCCGTGCCGTTCGTGCCGATCTCGATCAGCGGCGTGTGGTGGGTGTTCCCGCCCGCGAACGTCGATCCCGATACCGTCATCGAGCCGGCGAACCTCGTCTCGCTGCATCCGGGCCTCTACACGGACCGCGTCACGGCCGCGGACAGCGTCGCGCGCCGCAACCTGGCGCACGTCGTCGGTCAGGACAAGACGCTTGCCGCGCCGGCGGTCCGCGGCGACACGACCGCGCGCATCAGCGACCGCATCGGCGTCGTCGGCCCGGGGACGGTCCTCGCGTTCGAGCCGTCGCGGCCTGATCGAGTCGAGTACGTCGTCGTCAAGCTCGTCAACGGCGCCTCGACGCCCGACCAGCCCGCGACCGTGACGCTCGCGTACCGGCTGCAGCTCGACCACGAGCAGGGCACCGATGTTCAGGTCGTCACGCCGCAGGCGCCCGCCGCCTCGAACGCGTTCGTGCGCGACGGCATTCGTTCCGATCGCGTCGCGTTCCTCGCGGGGATGGCCGGCCTGACCGCCGGCGTCGTCGAGATCGGCGGCACGACGATGTTCCCCGAGTACCAGACCGCGGGCCTCTACTCGACGACGAGCGACAGCAACGGCTTCTATCGCCTGCCGCTGCTGTCGCGAGTCGCTTCCGTGAAGTTGCAGACACCGGCGCTGAAGCTGGTGACCAGCCCCGACTACGGCCGCTACGAGAACCTCGTCGACCTGGTCAACCCTTAGGAGATTGCTGAATGGCCACGAGTTACCTGTCTCCCGGCGTTTACGTCGAAGAAACCGACACCGGCAACAAGCCGATCGAAGGCGTCAGCACGAGCACGGCGGGCGTCGTCGGTGTCACCGAGCGTGGCCCTGCGAACGTGCCGACGCTGATCACGAGCTTCGGCGATTACCGCCGCATCTTCGGCGGGTATCTCTCGATCGAGGACTTCACCGACTCGAGCGGCCGCGCGCACTGCTACCTGCCGCACGCGATCGAGGGCCTGTTCGTCAACGGCGGCAAGCGCGTGTACGTCACGCGCGTCACCGCGGACGAGGCCACGCGCGCGGCGCGCCGGATGTTCTTCGACGATCCGCTGGTCGCGAATCCGCCCGCGACCGTGCTGCTGCGGCCCGCCGAGGAATCGACGGGAACGTCGGTCAACCCGCCGCTTCTCTACACGCTCGCGGGGAGCACGCTCGCGAACCCCGATACGGTTCGCATCGGCGACGGAAGCCGCGCGGAGTACCGCACGGTCGTCAACAACAAGCTCGCGCCGTTCGCGGCGCTGAACCTGCCGCTGCAGGGCAACCACATCGTCGGCGCGCCGGTCGTGGAGATCGCGCGCGCGGTCGATCCGCTGTACTCGCCGTTCTCGCTGCCGTCGGCGCTCACGGCGGGCAGCAAGCAGATCGTCGTGTCGAGCACGACGGCGGCCGACGTCACGGCGCTCGCCGCCGCGACGGGCGAGCTGATCGAGATCGGTGCCTTGCCGGCGGCCGAGTACCTGATGGTGACGAGCGCGACGCAGCTCAGCACGTCGCAGGTCCGCCTGATGCTCGCGCATCCGCTGCAGCTCGATCACGCCGCGAGCGACAAGGTCACGGTGCTCGAGGTCGGCACGGTCGCGCCCGACCCCGCGTACACCGCGGGCTTCAACCCGGTCGCCGCGCTCGCGATCGGAGACACGACGTTCCAGATCACGGGTACCGCCGCAGATCTCACGCTGCTCGACGGCAATCCGCACGCGATCCTCGTGTTCGGCCCGACCGTCGAGGAGGTCGAGCTCGCGTCGATCGCGCCGGTCGACCCCACGCACCGGACCGTCACGCTGGCGCATCCGCTCACGAACGTTCATCCCGCGACGGACACGATGGTCGTCCAGAAGCTGACGCCGCCGGGAGCCGCGCAGGTGCTCGTCACGTCCGCGAACGGCGGTGACTCCATCGTGTTCGTCGACGGCGGCACGTTCACGACGCCGACCGACCTCGTCGTCATCGATCCGGGCGCGAACCAGGAGATTCGCCGTCTCGGCACGCTTCGGCTGTTCACGCCCGCGCTGCCGCCGTACGAGGACTACCCGGCCGGCACCGTCATCGACCACGTCACGGCCGCCGACGACACGCGCCAGGTCCAGGCCGGCGCCACCGCCAAGGTGATCCCGCTCGACAACACGGATCAGCTCGAGCCGGGCATGCAGCTCGTGTTCTCGGTCGCCGCACCGTCGACGGGCACGATCGCCTCGGTCACCGCGACGAACGTGACGCTGCTCTCGAACCTCGGCGGCCTGCCGGCGCCGGGTCCCGTGACCGTGCAGCCGCGCTCGCTCCTCGTGCCCGCGAACGCCGGCGCGATGACGATCCAGCTCGACGCGCGCATCGGCCTCGGCCTCGATCCCGACAACGCGGACGTGCTGCGCATCGGCGTGGCGCCGAACCACGAGCTCGTCACGGTGCTGCAGCTCTCGGAGCCGCGCGCCGCCGCGCCCGATGCGGGAGCCGTCGTGCTGTCGCGCCCGCTGCAGCGCACGTACCCGGCGGGCACGGAAGTGCGCCGCGAGAAGATCACGGTCGATACCGCTCGCCAGGCGACGCAGACGCTGCTCGATGCGCCGGCGACCGCGACCACGCTGCTCGTCGCCGACGGCAGCAGCTATGTCGCGACCGACACGGTCCGCGTGACCCTCGCCTCGGGGGCGCACTTCTATCACGTCATCGATGTCGTCGCCGATGCGAAGCCGCAAGCGCTCGAGGTCGACGTCGCGCTCGTGCGCAGCCACACGATCGACTCGACCGTCGTCAAGCGCGAGCAGCTGTTCGCCGTCCGCGCGCTCGACACGGGCGGGTGGGGCAACCGCGTGCTCGTGACGGCCGCCGATGAGGAGGTCGGCCTTCTCCCGCGGGCCGAGGTGAACCAGGCGACGGCGTCGCCGGGCCCCGGCATCCCCTCGACGATGCGGCTCAACACCGTCACCGGTGTCGAGTCGGGCACCGTGCTCGAGCTGATCGGGCTCGACGGGACGACGGTCGGCGATCTGCTGAAGGTGAAGGCGATCGACCGCGCCGCGAACAACCTCGTGATCCTCGATGCGCCGGGACTTTCGCCGGCGCAGGTCGCGGCGGTCGCGGCGGCCTCGCCGAAGAAGCTCACCGTGCGCTCGCGCGAGTTCCGCATGGAGGTCATGCTGCTCAAGCCGCCGAGCCCCGCGATCCCGATCCGCAACGAGGAGCTGCTCGATAGCGAGCTGTTCCGCACGCTCAGCATGGATCCGCGGCACAGCCACTACTTCATGCGCATCATCGGCGCGACGTTCGTCGATGGCGCGGCGACCGACGACCTCGGCATCCCGCTGCGCCGATCGGACCGACGGTCGGAGGGCGGCTCGCAGTACGTCCGCGTGTACGACCTCGGCGCCAGCGATGCCGACAAGGAGCGCGTCCGCCTCGGACCCGAGGACCTGATCGACGTGCTCCCGAGCGGCCTCACGCGTCCGGCGCGCCTGCGCCTTGGCGACGGCGAGAGCTCGGCTGTCTTCGGTGATGACTCGGTCGCGCTGATGGACGACGCGATGTACCTCGGCATGGACGATCGCGAGCCCGCGAACCGCACCGGCATCTACGCGCTGAAGAACGCGCTCGACGTGTCGCTGATCGCGGCGCCGGGCCAGGTGACGCCGGCGGTGCAGCAGGCGCTGATCGATCAGTGCGAGGACCTGCGGTACCGGTTCGCGGTCCTCGACGCGCACGGTCCCGCCGACGACACGATCGACGACATCACGGCGCAGCGCCAGCAGTTCGATACGAAGTACGCGGCGTTCTATCACCCGTGGCTCACGATCCCGGATCCGTTCCCGACGAACCTCGCGTCGATCGCGCAGTACCCGATCCCGCCGAGCGGCCACATCCTCGGCATCTACGCGCGCACGGACGACCAGCGCGGCGTGCACAAGGCGCCCGCGAACGAGGTCGTCGCCGGCATGACGGGCCTGACTCGCTACCTCAACCAGTACGAGCAGGACGTGCTGAACGCGTATCCCGTCAACATCGACGTCATCCGCGACTTCCGCGTCAACAACCGCGGCATCCGCGTGTGGGGTGCGCGCGTGATCACCTCGGACACCGACTGGAAGTACGTCAACGTGCGGCGCCTCATGATCTTCATCGAGGAGTCGCTCGACCGCGGCCTCCAGTGGGTCGTGTTCGAGCCGAACGACGAGAAGCTGTGGGCGCGCGTGCGCCGCTCCGTCTCGAACTTCCTCACGACGGTGTGGCGCAACGGCGCGCTCGAGGGCGACACGAAGGACCAGGCGTTCTACGTGAAGTGCGACCGCACCACGATGACCCAGGACGACATCGACAACGGGCGCCTCATCTGTGTCGTCGGCGTGGCGCCGGTGAAGCCTGCCGAGTTCGTCATCATTCGCATCGGTCTATGGACGGCCGACGCCAGCAGCTAGGCCAGCTAGGAGACAACCATGGCGACTGATAAGCGCAGGGATCCACTTCGTGGATTCAATTTCGAGGTCGACATCGAAGGCATTGGCACCGGCTCGTTCAGCGAGGTGAGCGGCCTGACGGCCGACGGTGATGCGGTCGACTACCGCGAGGGGACCGACGCGATCAACAACGTCCGCAAGCTCCAGGGCCTGCGCAAGTTCCCGATGATCGTGATGAAGCGCGGCTACATCGCCGACGCCGAGCTGTGGGAGTGGTACGCGCGCATCTACAACGGCCAGGACGATCGCCGGAACGGCAGCGTCGTGCTCCTCAACGAGCAGCGCAAGCCGGTCATGCGCTGGCACTTCGAGAACGCGTGGATCAACAAGATCGAGGGGCCGTCGCTCAAGGCCGCCGGTAACGAGGTCGCGATCGAGAGCATGGAGCTCTGTCACGAAGGCCTCAGCTTCGAGCTCGAGCCCGCCTGACGATGCCGACGTACTCCACACCGGGCGCATACATCGAGTGGCAGGACGCTTCGGCGCCTGTCATCCAGCCGTTGCGCACGGACATCACCGGCTTCATCGGCCTCGCGCAGCGCGGCCCGGTGAGCACGGCAGTGCCCGTGGAGTCCGTGAAGCAGTTCGAGGCGCACTTCGGGAGCTTCATCGGCGGTGGGTTCCTCGCGTATGCGGTGCGCGGCTTCTTCGAGAACGGCGGACGCCGGTGCTGGATCGCGCGTGTGGCCGCCACCGAAGGGCGCGCGGCCGCGGCGTCGTCGCTGCCATGGAACGCCGCGAGCAGCCCGCGCTGGCGTATCGACGCGGCGAGCCCCGGGGTCTGGGGAGACGGCCTGACCGTCGCGATCTCCAAGGTGTTCCCGGCGCGGACGTTCACCGTCGACGGCGAGCCGAGCACGCGGTGGGTCAACGTCGCCTCCATCGCGGGCTTCCAGCGCGGCGACTTCCTCGAGCTGGAGCAGCCCGGGCACACCTACCACCGCGTCGTCTCGTATGTCGATCCGGTACTGCGCCGGCTCTACTTCATCCATCCCGACGCAGGCGCGGGCCTGCCGTACGACCAGGCGCTCGACGGCTACGACCGCGACCAGCCGCTCCAGATCCGATCGATCGCGTACTCGATCGCGGTGCGCGAGAACGGGTGGCCGGCGGGCGTCTTCGAGTCGCTGACACAGATCCCCGAGCACCCTCGGTACGCGCCGCGCGTCCTCGGCGCCGCGACGTACCCCGTCGTGCTGCCTCCGAACACGCCGCTGCCGAAGCCGCCGCCGCCGATCGTGATCGTCGAGCTCGCGCCGGGGCCGCACGAGATGCTCGCGCCCCTCGACGTCACGCCGGGCACCGTGCAGGCGCTCGTCGCGGGCGCCGACGGGCTCGCCGACCTCGAGGTCGACGACTTCTTCGCGGGCATGAACGCGATCATGGGCATCGACGAGGTCGCGCTCGTCGCCGCGCCTGACATCGTCATCCAGCCGGAGCAGCCGCCGCAGTACGCGCCGCCGCCGCCGCCCGCGATCAATCCGTGCCTCTCGTGCCCGCCGCCGCCGGAGCCCGTGCAGCTGCACCAGCCGCCGCTGTCGTTCGAGGTCCCGCCGCAGTTCTCCGAGGACGAGGTCTACCGGATGCAGTCGATGCTCGTGCAGCTGTGCGAGCAGATGAACGATCGCTTCGCGCTGCTCGACCCGACCGCCGCGATGGCCGAGGACACGGCGCAAGGCGTGGCGCTCGTCCGCGAGTGGCGCAGCCGCTTCGATACGAGAGCAGCCGCGCTGTACTTCCCGTGGCTCCACGTCACGGATCCGCTCGGCGTCGCGCCGACGCGTCGCGTCCCGCCGTCGGGTCACGTCGCGGGGCAGGCCGCGCAGCTCGACATCGAGGTCGGCGTGCACCGCGCGCCGGCGAACCGGATCGTCGCGTGGGCGCAGGACGTCACGATCGCCGTCGACGAGGCGCTGCACGGCGTGCTCAACGCGGCCGGCATCAACGTCGTGAAGTCGCCCCCGGGCCTCGGGCTGCGCGTGCTCGGAGCGCGCACGATGTCGTCGGACCCCTCGTGGGTCTTCATCAACGTGCGGCGGCTGATGTTGATGATGATGAAGGCGATCAACATCCAGACGCAGTGGGCGGTGTTCGAGCCGAACGACTCCGTCACCCGGCGCCGCATCACGCAGTCGCTCACCGAGCTGCTCTCGCAGCTGTGGCGGCGCGGCGCGCTCGTCGGCACCACACCGGCGCAGGCGTTCGCGATCCGCTGCGATGCCGTCAACAACCCGGCCGAGCAGCGCGCGGACGGCATGCTCGTCGCCGACGTCGCCGTCGCGCCGTCGAGGCCGTTCGAGTACGTCGTGCTGCGCCTCGGCCGCCAGAACAACGCGTTCGAGCTGATCGAGCGCGGCACCGTGAAGGGAGCACCGGCATGAATCCGATCCTCGCGTGCAACTTCCAGGTCACGCTGCTCGACTCGACCGCCTCGCTGTTCACGTTCGGCAGCATCAACCTGTCTCAGGCGCTGTCGTATCCGGTGCTCGGGTTCTCCGAGTGCACGGGCCTCGAGATGGCGATCGAGGTCCAGGAGTACAACCAGGGCGGTGGCAACGACGCCACGCTGAAGTTCCCGACGCGCGCGAAGCCGTCGACACTCGTGTTCAAGCGCGGCCTCACGTCGGACACGACGCTATGGCAGTGGTTCTACTCGTTCGTCCAGGGCTACGGGAAGCGCCGCGACGGCACGATCTCCGTGCACGACGCCGCGCAGAACGAGGTCACGGTGTGGGGCTTCCGGCGCGGGATCCCGACGAAGTACAGCGGGCCGCAGATGAACGCTGCGCAGAGCACGGTGGCCGTCGAGTCGCTCGAGATCCAGCACGAGGGCCTCTACATGCTGGGCGGCGCGGCCGGCTTCGCCGCGGCGTTCGCGAACGCAGCGGGTGCGCTGTCGAGCCTGGCGAATGGCTGATGCCATGCAAGTGATCATCGACGAGATCATCAACAACGTGCGCGCCGTCGAGCGTTCGACGCCGGCGCTGCCGCCCGAGGTCGTGCGGTCGCTCATCGCCGCGTGCCTCGACGCCGTCCGCGACATGACGGCGAAGGACGCGCGCCTCAAGGAAGAGCAGTCGATCAACGGACCCTGGGCGATGCAGCCGCACGGAGAGCGCTGATGCCGCCCGTCGCGATGCTCACGTTCTCGTCGGCGGAGGTGCCTCCGTTCACCGTCCCGTTCAACCCGACGGAGCTGACGTTCCAGAAGCAGATGAAGTACGCCGAGATCGCGATTCCCGGTCTCGATGCGCCGCTGCAGCAGTTCGTGCGCGGCGAGGCCGAGAAGCTGACGCTCGAGCTGTTCTTCGACTCGACGGACAAGGGCACCGGCCTCGGCGCCACGTCGGTGACCACGCAGACGGACAAGGTGTTCTCGCTCGCGCGCATCAACAAGGAGACGCACGCGCCGCCGATCGTGACCGTCGGCTGGAGCTCGCACTTCCCGGGCGACTCGTTGCTCGCTCCGTTCGATGGCCAGAAGCGCAACAGCTTCGACGGCGTCATCGAATCGATCAACCAGAAGTTCACCCTGTTCTCGCCGGAGGGCATCCCGCTGCGTGCGACGGTGAGCCTGACGATCCGCGAGTACCGGAAGCTCGACGATCAGATCAAGAAGCTGAACCTCCAGTCGCCCGACCGCACGCACAGCCACACGCTCAAGGGCGGCGAGACGCTGAGCGCGGTGGCCGCCGAGGAGTGGAAGCGTCCCGGCGAGTGGCGGCACATCGCCGATGCGAACGAGCTCGAAGATCCACGCCGGCTCCGCGTCGGCACCTTCCTCACCATTCCGGTGATCACTCCGAGGTGATGCGATGGCGACGATGAGCATGGTCGATGCGTCGAGGAGCGCGCATGCGTTCTACGTGCCGCAGTTCAGGCTCGAGGCGCATCCGCTCGACAAGACGGACAAGAATGGCAATGCGCTGCCGGTCGACGTCGTGCACGACATCACCGAGATCACCTACAAGGACAAGCTCGAGGAGATCGATAGCTGCGAGCTCGTGATCAACAACTGGGACGAGGTCAATCGCTGCTTCAAGTACATCGGCTCCGAGACGCTGACGAAGGAGGGCAAGCCCGACGGCGAGGATGCGAACGCGAAGTACTGGAACCTGTTCGATCCGTGCCAGCGCACGGTCGAGCTGTTCCTCGGGTACTCGCCCGGTCCGCTGACGTCGATGATGCTCGGCAACTTCGTCTCGTACGAGCCGAACTTCCCGCAGTCCGGTCCGCCCGTGCTCTCGGTGCGCCTGCTGAACCTGATGCACGCGCTGCGGACGAAGAAGTACGACAAGCAGTACACGAGCAAGGACGCGAACCCGCTGACCGACAGCAAGATCGCGGACTGGATCTCGAAGCAGCCGGATCCGGACTCCAAGACGAAGAAGCGGTTCCCGGTGACGCTGAAGTCGTACGGCAGCAAGGACGAGCCGCCGCTCACGTACGTCATCCAGAAGAACCAGTACGACGTCGACTTCCTCTGGCAGCGGGCGCGCCAGAACGGCTACGAGCTGCGCTTCGACAAGGACGCGCGCGTGCTCGTGTTCCAGCCGTCGCAGGTGAAGGACACGCCGGTGTATCAGCTCGAGTGGGGGCAGTCGCTCCTCGACTTCAAGCCGACGCTCACGGTCGGCAACCAGTACAAGTCGGTGACGGTTCGCTACTTCGACCGCGCGACGCAGAAGCCCGTCGACGTGAAGCTCGAGTACAACGACCCGAAGGTCGGCAAGCTCAACCAGAACCTCGACTACCTGATCGATCAGTGCGACCCGCGCGAGGAGACGATCGTCGAGAAGCCGTTCTACAACAAGGCGGAAGCGGAGAAGTACTGCGCGTCGGTGTTCGCCGATCAGCGCAAGCGGATGGTGAAGGCGACCGGCACGACGATCGGTCTGCCGAACCTGCGTGCGGGTTGCAAGATCCAGATCGGCGGCGTCGGCAAGAAGAGCCTCGGGACGCGCCTATCGGGGACGTACTTCGTCACCGCGACGACGCATACGTTCAACAGCAGCGGCTACACGACGAAGTTCGAGGCGCGTCGTGAAGATGAAGGGACGCCATGAGGAACTTCGAACCGTTCGTCGTCGGCAAGATCGTCGAGGTCACCGATCCCGAGAACCTCGGGCGCGTGAAGGTCCGCTATCCACACCTCAACGACACGCTGACGGAGTGGTCCTCGGTGTCATCGATCATGGCGGGCGGCGGCCGCGGCTGCTTCTTCATGCCCGAGGTCGACGACGAGGTCCTCGTCGCCCCCCAGCACGGCGACTGGAATCATCCGTTCATCATCGGGTTCGTCTGGAACCAGGTCCAGGGACCGCCCTCGCAGGATCCGCGGCAACGCATGATCTGCTCGAAGAACCAGCACAAGCTGATCTTCCTCGACTCGACGGAGGTCGATGGAAACAAGGGCGGCATCATCATCACCGACGCCCACGGCAACTCGATCTGCATGACCGACTGGGGCATGGACATCTTCAGCCTCGGAACGATCCGGATCCAGGGGAACGCCGTGAACATCATGGGCCGGCCCGTGAAGGGGACGGGCGGGGATATCTGATGACGACGACGATCCCGATCGATATCCCGCTCCCCGACGCGCTGACGAAGCGGCTGACGCCGCCGACGTGCGACGACATCAAGCTGCCGGAGCCGGCACCGCCGGGCTCGGTGAACCTGTGCCTGCCGTTCGGCGGGTCGTTCAAGGGCATCGTCGACGCGCGCAAGGGCATCCCCGACGACTGCGCGCTGTCGCTGTCGATCCTGCTGCAGCTGCCGCCGATGTTCGCGTCGCTCGGCTGCTTCATCAAGCTGCTGAAGGTGATGAAGCCGCTCGGTGACTTCATCGGCGGCGTCCCGAACCTTCCGAAGATGGCGTCGGCGGCAGCCGATCTCGCGCCGGTGATCGCCGACGTCGTCGGTTGCTTCGCGCAGATCGTCGCGGGCGTGCCGATGTTCGTGAAGGACCTGCTGTTGCTGATCGCGCGGATCCTCAAGTGCCTCGGCGAGTCGATCAAGTCGCTCGCGGAGCTGATGGACAACCTCGAGATCGGGATCAAGTCGGCGGAGGCGTCGGGCAACAAGGCGCTGCAGCAGCAGCTCAAGTGTGCCCAGGACAACGCGAACGCGCAGGCGCAGGCGGCGCTCGGTCAGGTCGACGTGATCGCGGTCGTGCTCTCGCTCGCGGAGCCGCTGATGTCGCTGATGCCGGGCGCACCGAAGATCGCGCTTCCCAGTCTCGGGTCGGCGCAGAGCGCGTTCGAGCTCGAGCAGGCCGCGAACACGATGATCTCGGTCGCCTCCTCGCTGGAACAGATCGCGAAATCGCTGCCGAGCTGCTGATGACCACTCCCACGCTACGCAGACCGTTTCTCGGCATCGGGTGGAAGTTCCCGCTGCAGGTGACCCCCACGGGCGGCATCGCGACGTCGAGTGAAGAGCAGAAGATCGAGGAGTCGATCTTGCTCGTGCTCTCGACGGCGCCGGGCGAGCGCTTGATGCTTCCCGACTTTGGCTGCGGCATCCACGACCTCGTGTTCTCGCCGAACAGCTCCAGCACGGTGACGATGGTCGTCGATCTCGTGCGCCGGGCTCTCACGAAGTACGAGCCGCGCATCGACGTCGTCGACGTGACGGCCGAGACCTCGACCGAGCAGCCGAACCTGCTGCTGATCCGCGTCGACTACCGCATTCGCGACAACAACGCGATGGCGAACCTCGTCTACCCGTTCTTCATCACGGAGGGCGTCTGATGCCGTTGAACGACCTCGTCCCCGTGATCGACGACCGCACGTTCGCCGACCTCGTCACGGAGGCGCGCACGCGGATTCCTCGCTACACGCCCGAGTGGACCGATCTCAACGAGTCGGATCCGGGCATGACGCTCGTCGAGCTGTTCGCGTGGATGACCGAGCTGCTCGTCTACCGGCTCGGGAAGGTCCCGCAGCTCAACTACCTCAAGTTCCTCGAGCTGATCGGGTTCGAGCTCACGCCCGCGCGCCCCGCCGCCGCCGAGATCACGTTCCCGATGCAGCCCGGGTTCACGCTGCCTTCGACGATCATCCCGAAGGCGACGCAGGTCTCGACGAACGCACCCGATGATGTGGGTCCGATCGTCTTCGAGACCGACCGCGCGCTCGTCGCGATCACGGCGACGCTCGACGCGCTGCAGGTGATGGAGCCTCCGATGTTCAAGGACGTCTCCATCGCCAGCAACGACGCGAAGACGGGCTTCGCACCGTTCGGAAACCTCGCGCGCACCGGTGCGGCGCTGCTGTTCGGGTTCAAGTCGACGCTGCCGTTCCCCGAGCTGGAGCTCGACCTCGCGTTCTACACGCAGCCCGCGGCGGGCGCGGTCGCGCCGGCCCACTGCACGGGCGGCATCGCCGCGATGCTGATCTCGGGCGTGATCGTCTGGGAGTACTGGAACGGACAGGACTGGGTCCAGATGCCGGTCGTCGAGGACGATACGGCGGCGCTGACGCGCGATGGCCACGTGCGTGTCCAGCTGCCCTCGGCGGGCAGCGTCGTGCTCGACACGATCGGCGTGAAGACGGACGTGCCGCGGTACTGGCTGCGCGCGCGCCTCGAGCAGAGCAACTACCAGCTCCCGCCGCGGCTGCTCGCGGTGCGCACGAACACCGCGTCCGCGACGCAGGCGCAGTCCGTCACGTTCGAGATCCTCGGTCCGTCCGACGGGCGCCCGGATCAGGTCTTCACGACGAGCAACACGCCTGTCCTCGACGGAACGATGGTGCTCGACGTCGACGAGGGCGAAGGTTTCACGACGTGGACGCTCGTCGAGGATTTCTTCGGCTCCGGGCCCGATGACACGCACTACGTGCTCGACCGCTCGACCGGCCAGATCCGCTTCGGCAACGGCAAGCAGGGGCGCATCCCCGTCGCGAACCTCGCGAACCCGCAGAACATCCGCGCGACGACGTACCGGTTCGGCGGAGGCTCGCGCGGCAACGTGGGCGCGGGCTCGCTGACGTCGCTGATGGGCAGCCTGCAGGGGGTCGCGGCCGACAAGGTCGCGAACCTGTTCGCGGCCGGCGGTGGCGCCGACGAGGAATCGCTCGCGGATGCGATGGTGCGCGCGCCCGGCATCCTGCGCACGCGCGACCGCGCCGTGACGCCCGAGGACTTCGAGCGGCTCGCCGTCGAGGCCGGCGTGGCACGGGCGAAGGCGCTGCCGCTGTATCACCCCGACTTCCCGACGATGCAGGTACCCGGAGTCGTCAGCGTCATCGTCGTGCCGAACGTGCCGGGCGATGCCCCGATGCCGAACCCGGTGACGCTGCAGTCCGTGTGCGCGTACCTCGATCCGCGCCGCCTGCTGACGACGGAGCTCTACGTCGTGCCGCCGCGCTACCGCACGATCACAATCACGGCGCACCTCATCGCGCGCGACGACGCCGACCTCGCGGCCGTGCAGGAGAACGCGTCGGCGACGCTCGTGCAGTTCTTCGATCCGCTGAAGGGTGGGGAAGACTCGAGCGCGACCGTCGCGGGCTCCGGCTGGCCGTTCGGCGGCGGCATCTTCTATTCGCAGGTGATCCGGCGGCTGCTGGTCGACGGCGTGAAGCGCGTCGCGAGCCTGACGATGCAGCTCGACGATCAGGTCGCCGATCCGTGCGGCGATCTCGCGCTGAACCCCGACGAGCTGCTGGTCAACGGCGACCATCAGATCCAGGTCGACTACGAGGGGACGACGACGTGACCCAGGCCGCGGCTCTGCTGCCTCCGGTTCCGGCACCTCCGCACGATCCGTACTCGATCGTCCTGGACTGGCGTGCAGGCTGGCGCATGAGCGGCGCCGTCACGAACCTCGAGCTGTCACCGCTCGACCACGCGCTCGCCCTGCAGCCCGCCGCGGGCGGCACGCCGCCGCTCGCCGACGACCTCGGTACGTTCGGCGGGCTCGTGCTGCCCGCCAACGCCGCATTCGGGCCCGACTACCTGCTGCTCCTGCTCGATCGCAAGCGCACGCGGCTGCTGCGCTTCGATCCGTGCGAGTGCACGTTCGTGCCGCTGCCGTGCATCGCCGGCAAGGGCACGAAGCCGCGCCAGCTGAAGGATCCGGGCGGGATGGTCGCGGCGTGCGGCAACCTCTACATCTGCGACACCGGCAATGCGCGCGTGCAGGTCTTCGGCTTGCGCGGCCTGCCGCTGCGCGCGATCTGGCAACAGCCGGTGACGCTGCCGCACCCGTGGCTCCCCGTCGCGGCCGCCGCCGATGCGCGCGGTCACATCTATATCGGCGATCGCAACAACGGCATGGTCCACGTGTTCGCGGGCACCGGTCGATATCTGCGGTCGCTCGACGGGCTCGGCGCGATCCTGCACCTCGCGGTCGACTGCGACGGCGCGCTGTACGTGCAGGTCGAGGGCACCGGGGACGTCTCGATCATCGACCCCGCGACGTGGAACGACACGCACCACGCGCTCGACATGCAGTCGCGCGCGGACGAGGTCGCGGCGCGCTTTCCGAAGCTGCCGTTCGTCGTGCTGCCCGACGGTCACTTCAGGCTGTGCGGCGCCGAATTCGACGACAACGGCGACCCCGTCGATCCCGAGCCCGCATTCGGGCCGGTCTATCAGACGTCGGGCTCGATGATCACGATGGCGCTCGACAGCGGCATCTACAAGTGCGTGTGGGATCGCCTCGAGCTCGACGGCGACTTCCCGGAGGGCGCCGGCGTGGTCGCCTCGGTGTACACGTCCGAGACGCCGATCCCCGATGCGATCATCGATGCGCTCACCGACGAATGGATCGACTGCCCGCCGTGCGATGGCATGGCGAGCCCGTGGGACTGCATGCTGCGCGCGCCCGCCGGTCGCTATCTGTGGTTGCGTCTGCGCTTCACGAGCCACGGCGACGAGACGGCGCGGGTCCGGCGTGCCCGCGTCGTGTTTCCGCGCGTCAGCTTGCGACGCTACCTGCCGGGCACGTTCGGCAGCGATCCGATCGCCGGCGAGTTTACCGACCGCTTCCTGTCGATCTTCGACCGCACGTTCCGCGGGATCGAGTCGACCGTCGACTGGCAGGCGCACTTCTACGATCCGGCGTCGGCGCCCGCGAACGATGCCGACCGCCGGCGCGACTTCCTGTCGTGGCTTGGCACGTGGATCGGCGTCACGCTCGATCGTTCGTGGCCGATCGCGCGCCGTCGCCGCTATCTCAAGATGGTCGGCAAGCTGTTCGCGCAGCGCGGCACGCTGCCCGGCTTGCGCAAGAACCTGCAGCTGTATCTCGGGCTTCCCGTCGAGGACAGCTGCACGCAGACGACGTGCGGTCCGTGCACGACGAAGAAGCCGCCGCCGTGGAAGCCGCCCGAGCTCGTGCTCGAGCACTACCGCCTGCGGCGGTGGCTATTCCTCGGTGCGGGTCGGCTCGGCGACGAGGCGAAGCTGTGGGGCGACAACATCGTCAATCGCTCGCGCCTCGACGGGCCGGGCTGTCCGGGAAACGCGCGACTCGGCGTGACGGAGCTCGACACGACGCAGGATCCCGTGCGCGATCCGTTCTGGGTGTACGCGCACAAGATCACGGTGTTCGCCCCCGCGTCGTGCGCGTACACACCGACCGCGAAGCGCAGCCTCGAGCGACTCGTGCAGGCCGAGCGGCCGGCGCACGTGGCGTATCAGATCGTCTACGTCGAGCCGAGGTTCCGGATCGGCGTGCAATCGATGATCGGGTTCGACACGGCCGTCGGGCGGTACCCCGGCGCCAACACCAAGCTCGGCGAGGCCCGCCTGGGCCGCGCCACCATGCTCGGCGGTGATCGCGATGCGATCGCCGTCGGCAAGCAGAGATTGAGATGAGGACCGTCATGCATCACGCAGCGACTTGCCCGACCTGTCAGGCCTCCGCGCTCACGCGGAATCACTACTTCACCGGCAAGCTCATGGTGGAGCGTGACTTCACCGACGAGCAGCACTACTTCCGCGAGCGCTTGCGCCTGCACAACCAGCGCCTGCACGGCAGCGGTGTCGCGTGCGGGCTCGCCGTGAAGCAGCATCCGAGCCCCGCGTGCCAGGACCGCTACGTGCTGCTCGAGCCGGGCAGCGCGATCGATTGCTGCGGCGACGACATCCTCGTCACGGCCGAGGACACGATCGATCTGCAGAGCTTCGCGGCCGTGAAGGCGCTCTACGATCACGACGACGGCAAGGACCACGTCCTGCAGATCGCGATCTGCTATCGCGAGTGCCCGACCGAGGAGATCCCGGTCCTCTACGACGACTGCGCGTGCGACGACAGCCAGTGCGCACCAAACCGTATCCTCGAGAGCTACAGCCTCGACGTGATCGTCGATCCGGCGACACCGCCCGCGAGCGTCGGGCAGCCGTCGCTGACGCGCGCGGGCACGATCGCGGTGGCCGCTCCGCGCGCGGTCGCACTCGACGAGACGGGCGGGCGCATCTACGTGCTCTCGGCTACGACGATCTACCAGATCGACGCGTCCACGCAGGCAATCCTCAACGTCGTGTCGCTCGGCCGCACGGGGCTCGCGATGGCGATCACGCCCGACGGCAAGGAGCTGTTCGTCGCGGTCGGCCCGAAGACGACGGGCGACGGCGAGATGTGGATCTACGACGCGACGAACCTCGCGACCGCGCCCGATACGGGCGTGCTCGCCGGTACGGGGACGAAGGTGCCGTTCCTCGCGATGACGAGCACGAGCGAGCTCGTCGCGGCGTATCCGGGCGGGCAGGTGTTCGCGTGGGAGCCCGGGGCGGCCGCCGCGTCGCCGAGCGAGACGCTCACGCTGACGACGACCGGGATCACGAGCCTCGTCGCCTCGAGCGACGGCTCGAAGGCGTGGGTCGCGCAGGGCAGCGACACGCTCCAGGTGCTCGACCTCAGCGTCTCGCCGATCGTCGCCACGCCGTACCAGGTGACCGGCACGGCGATGTCGGCGCTCGCGGTGCTGCAGAGCACGCTGCCCGACAAGCTCGCCGCCGGCGATCCCGGCTCGAAGATCCACGTGATCGATCCGGCGCAGCCCGCGGGCTCGATACCGCTCGCGACCGCGATGCTCGCCGCGCCTCCGATCGCGATGGTCGGCGCGCCCGGTGGCGGCTGGGTCTATGTCGACGAGAACGACGACGACATCGAGGTGATCGACGTCGGGCGCCTGTTGCAGCACCTCCCGGTCACGCCGCCGCCGCCGTTCGCGGTCGGGCCGAAGACCGAGGGCCTCGTGATCACGGCGAGCGGCCTCCGCATGTACGTGCCGTACGCGGGGAATGCCGCCGACGGCAGCGATGGCGGCGTCGCGATCATCGACATCAAGGATACCGACTGCGGTGCGCCGCTCCACGAGGTGCGCGCGTGCCCCGATTGCGGCACGGCCGACTGCATCGTGCTCGCGACGATCCGCGGCTACCGGCCCGGGCGGTTGCTGCTCGATCCGGCGGATCCGTCTCCGACGGCGACCGAGGACGCGAGCCACAACATCGCGCGCATCGACGACCTCGACGGCCGCAAGATCCTCGCGAGCACCGAGACGCTGCAGGAGGTCATCGAGTGCATGCTCGCGCACGGCGGTGCGGGCGGCGTGCCCGGCAAGCAAGGCCCACCCGGCCCCGTCGGCCCCGCGGGTCCTGCCGGAGCGACGGGACCTGCCGGCCCGACCGGCCCCGCGGGCCCGACCGGCGCCACCGGCGCGACGGGAGCCACGGGCGCGACGGGTGCCACCGGCGCCACGGGTGCGACGGGCGCTACCGGTCCCGCGGGCCCCGCCGGTCCCGGCCTCACGACCGACGTCACGCGGATCATCGCGACGAGCTGGCGGCACGGACAGCCGTCTCCGCTCGTGACGATCACCGATCCGGGGAAGCCGTCGCAGCGCGGGATCGTGATCGCGTTCGATCACCCGATTCACCTGATCCCGAACAACGGTGATCCGCGCAACGACCGGAACATCTTCCGCGTCGAGATCCCGCACCAGGACGGCAACCTCGAGCTGTTCGTGTGCTCCTGCCGGCTCAACGGGCAGGTGCGCCCGGTCAAGCCGCAGATCAACGGCACCGTCGTCCAGTCGGCGACGTTCTCCGGCTATCCCGCGACGGGGCTCGCGTTCATCCCTCCGTCGAAGTCGCCGATCCGCGACGGCACGGAGGTCCTCGTGACGCTGTTCGGCGAGTTCGTGCTCGACCAGCACGACAACCCGATCGCGGCCGACTTCAACCGCGCGCACTTCCCGTCGGGAGATATCCGCGTCCAGCCCGGGCCGATGTTCGGCATTCCCGGCAGCCACTTCGACAGCTGGTTCTTCGCGAAAGCGGACGAAGCCACCAACAACGGCTGAGAGACGGAGACAACGATCATGGCCGACAACATCAATACCCGCCTCTACGCCCGCGCCAACCCACCCGCGATGCGCACGCCGCCGCGCGCGCCGAAGGAACAGACCGTCTGCGCGCCGGCATGCGCCGACTGCGGCCTCCTCGAGTGCCTGTGCCGCCCGCGCTTCTTCGCGGGGCAGCTGCTCACCGATCAGGACCTCAACCGGCTCGACGCGTACATCCGCGCGAAGAACCGCATGCACAACCTCCAGCTGCACGGCTGGGGCGTCGTCAACGGGCTGCAGGTCCGCTGCGATGCGTGCGGCACCGGCGTCATCGTCGGCACGGGCTACGCGATCGATCCGTGCGGCGAGGACATCGTCGTCTGCAAGGACACGCCGGTCGACATCTGCTCGCTGATCAAGCGCTGCCAGCACCAGGACATCACGTGCGTGCCGTCGTCGCGCGACAACGGCCAGAGCAACTGCGACGACCTCGAGGAAGACTGGGTCCTCGCGATCCGCTACAGCGAGACGCAGGCCCGCGCGGTCACCGCGCTGCTCTCGACACCGAGCTGCGCATGCGGTTCGAAGGGCGGTTCGTGCTCGTGCGGCGGCAACTGCGGCGGCAACTGCGGCTGCGGCAAGAAGATGACGTCGACGGCACCGACGAACGCGATGAAGGCGCAGACGGTGCAGAAGCCGCGCAACACGCCGACCGAGTGCGAGGCGACCGCGATCTGCGAGGGCTACTCGTGGGATGTGTTCCTCGCGCCGGAGCCGATCCGCGGCAAGGACGGCCAGCAGCTCTCCGGCGGCATCATCGATGCGATCAACTGCTGCCTCGAGCCGTTCCTGGCGTCGCTGCCGCAGCCGCCCGGTGACATCGCCAGCATCGGGCAGAACGAGGACCAGTGGCACCTGTGGTGCTGCCGCATGAAGGCCGCGCTGATCGCGTTCTTCACGAGCGGTCCGCAGGCGAGCTGCACCGCCGTCACGACGCTGCAGAGCATCGAGTGTCCGTCGAAGGGCGACGAGGAGTTCCAGTCGAAGATCGTCGCCGCGTATTACCAGTTCATCGAGCTCGAGCTCGAGGCGATCTTCGCGTGCTTCTGTGCGGCGCTCCTCCCACCGGCGCCGTGCGGCACCTCCGATGATCGGGTGCCACTCGCGATCGTCACGGTGCGCAAGAAGGACTGCAAGGTCCTGCGCGTGTGCAACTGGACGCACCTGCGCAAGCTCGTGATCACGTGGCCAACGCTCGAGTACTGGTTTGGCTGGATCCCGTGGTTCAAGACGCTGCAGGACTCGATCGCGAAGTTCTGCTGCGCGGACCTCGCGTTCCGCCAGCGCGAATTCAGCAACAACATCCACGCAACCGACACCGCGTACATGAAGGTGAATCCCGAGGTGGATCCGCAGATCGCGAAGCAGAACGAGACGATGAGCGCGCTGATCATGAGCGCGTTCTCGCGCGGCAACGCCGTGCTCGATCCCGCCGCGATCCTCGGTCACCAGACGAAGACGCCGCTCGCGGCCGTCGAGAAAGCGAACCTCGCGCCCTTCCTGCTCCTCAACCAGCTCGCGCGGCCCGTCGTTGCGAGCGCCGTTCCGAACGACCTCCAGGCGCGCGTGGCCGTGCTCGAGAAGATGGTCGGTGAGATGGCGAAGAAGCAGGGGGGCCAGTGAACGACATCTCCGAGCAGCGGCCCTCGTTCTTCGAGGGCGAGTACCTCAGCGCGTCGGACCTCGAGCAGCTCGTCATCTACCTGCGAGATCAGTCGGCGCGCCACCTCCTCGGCGGCCACACGTGGGGCATCGTCGCGGGCCTGCAGCTGCTCGAGCAGCCGGTCGGCGGCGGCACCGTCGACATGTTCCTGCTCCCCGGCTACGCGATCGACGGCTACGGCCGCGCGATCGTCGTCGTCAACCCGGTGCGGCTCAGCGTCGATCGCTTCAACGGGCAGCCGAGCGGACCGGTGCAGGTCTGGCTCCGCTACGACGAGGGCCAGACGAACGCGACGCGCCCGGGCTTCCAGGTGTGCTGCAACGGCGGCGATGCCTATAGCCGTGTCGCCGAGAGCTACGAGTACGAGGTCGGGTTCAAGTCACTCGTGAGCCAGCAGTCGGGGATCTCGGTCGGCGGCGAGACGGTCGACGACGCGCGCACCGCGCAGCGCGTGTTCGACAATGCGGGCCAGGTCGTGTGCGACGCGTCGATCCCGTATCAGGATCTGCCGCTCGCCGACGACACGAAGAGCCACTGGCTGATCTCGCTCGGCGAGGTCGGCTGGCAGGCCGGCACGCCGGGCCAGTTCGTGTCGCTGACCGACGCGAGCGACCCAGCCGGCGCCAAGCTGATCCACTCGCGCCGCCTGCGGCGGTACGCGGGCATCGTCGGCGAGAACTTCTACGCGCCGGACAACCTGATCCGCTTCCGCCGCCGCACGACGGATGTCGGCGACGACGATCCGAAGACGATCGCGCACGCGTGCGCCGCGGGCGACCTCACCGATGCCTCGCACGACCGCGACTTCGGCAACTGCGCCGACGGGCCGATGCCGAACGAGCTGGTCTGGGTCGAGGGCAAGATGCGCGTCATCGACGACGTGCGCGTCCTGTCGCCCGGCCGCATCGAGCTCCGCGACTCGGCGGGCACCGGCTACGATCCCGCGACCGCGATCGGCAGCACCCCGACGTTCCTGCAGCGCACCGATCACAAGGACGCCGGCAGCAACAATGCCGATCTCGAGATCGTGATCGGCAAGGCCGTCGACCCGAACACGCACAACCGCCTCTTGATCGAAACGGTGACGAACGCGAAGACGCCGGCGCCGTGTCAGTCGGTGACGTTCGATCCGCCGACGACCCTGGTTTCGGTGCTCGACAACGGCAACGTCGGCATCGGAACGGACACGCCGGATGCGCTGCTCGAGCTCCAGAGCGCCGACAAGGCGTACATCCATCTCCGCGACAACGGCGCTCCGTCCGATCTGTACGTCGGCGCCGGCAAGTACGGCGGCGTCATCGGGACGAAGGGCCTCCAGAGCAGCTTGCGCTTCCGCACGGGCGGCACCGACCCGACCGACGACGGCACGGATCCGACGGTGGATGCGCAGACGCACCTGAGCATCAAGCCGACGGGCCAGGTCGGAATCGGCACGTTCGACCCCGACCCGGCGAACGCGCTCACCGTCGAGGCCGAGGGCCAGGCCTCCGCGCTGTTCCGCACGGCCGATCACAAGCATGAAGGGCTGCTGCGCGTGAACAGCGAGGGCACGTGGCTCGCCGCGTTCACGTCCGACGATTCGCTCGTGCTCTCGGGCGGTGCGGACGTCTCGAATGGCATGGTCTGGATCAAGCCGAGCGGCAACGTCGGCATCGGCACGAAGACGCCGGCGCACAAGCTCGGCATCGAGGACTCCTCGAACGCCAAGATCGCGCTGCTCAAGTCCGGCGGGGCGAAGATGGTGCTCGGCTCCGACAGCACGGGTACGTCGATCGGCTCGACGACGAACCACGACCTGACGATCAAGACGAACGACACGGCGCGCATGACGATCACGGCGGGCGGCGAGGTCGGCATCGGCACCGACAGCCCGATGCGCACGCTCGACGTCAACGGCGACATCCGCCTCGGCTCGAACCCGCACTACCTCGTGCCCGGCGGCTACATGAACTGGGTCGTCGTCCCCGGTTCCGTCGACATCACCGGCGCGGCGACCGCCGGCCAGGGCTTCACGAGCTCGTGGTCCGGCGTCGGCCGCTACACCGTCGCGTTCAACCTGCCGTTCTCGACGGCGCCGATCGTGACGATCCAGCTCGTCGGCTCACCAGGCGTGTGGGGCGTGCCGACGCCGTACATCCAGTTTGCCGACGGGGCGGGCTTCGTCGTGCAGATGTACAACGGCGTCACGTTGGACTACGCCTTCAACTTCGTCGCCTACATCGCACGGTAGACGATGGAGCGGATCAACGTCGGCCGGCTGGAGGTTAGCTGCGCGATCGCGCACGACCATCCGAGTCCGCTCGCGGTCCGCACGCGCCTCGACGATGCGAGCAGCCGGCTCGCGACCGTGCTCGGCGAGCTGCTCGCACCGCTCTCCAGGCTCGGCGATGAAGTGATCTTGATCCGCAAGCTCGAGCTCGCGTTCGACCTCGACACGTCGCTCGATCCAGACGCACTCGCGAGACAGTGGGCGGCCCGGATCGCCGGCGGCCTCGCGGCGTGGCTGCGCCCGGACGCGCGTACGACGATGGTGCGGTTTCCAGACGAGGCGCACTACCTCGCGCGATTCCTCGTCGACACGGCCTCCGGACACGCCGCGCAGC
Organism: uncultured Kofleriaceae bacterium; assembly: GCA_964446175.1. Classification (GTDB taxonomy): domain Bacteria; phylum Myxococcota_A; class Polyangia; order Haliangiales; family Haliangiaceae; genus JABFXX01. The sequence goes on along the minus strand of CAYUNM010000006.1, from coordinate 46,611 downwards.
TCTGGTACTACAAGCGATGGCAAGGGCTGGCGGCGCTCTCTGCCTCCGCGCAGCTGCGCACGGCCATGACCGAGGAGCCGGCGCGAGGCATGGCGGCGCTCGCGACGCTCTCACAGGTCGAGCTCGCCGCGGTACTGACCGCGCTCGGGCCGCGCGAGGCACGTCGCGTCGTCGAGGCGGTGCTCGCGCTCGCTGCAGATGCCGGCGAGCACGAGGCCGCGGCGCGCGTGCTCGTGCCGCTCGTCGCACCGTGGAAGCCGATCGCGGCGAGCTTGCCGTCGGCGTGGCAGGCCGGGCTCGCACTGGCGGCGCGCGCGCTCGCGAGTCGCACGTTCCCCGAGCCGCACGCGCGCACGACCGTCGAGCTGGCGGTCGCCGTCGCCTCCGTGGCTCGCGGTCAGGCGGACGAGTCGCCGACGCCCGCGGCGATCGTCGGCGGTGCGGGATTGCCGTCTCCGGCGCCGCTGCTCGCGCTCGCGGCCGACCTGCGCGGCGCGCTGCTGGCGCCGCTTGGCGTCGTCGGCGATTCGACGATCGCGGCACCCGTGACCTGGTACACGCGCTTCGGCGGGCTCCTGCTGCTCCTTCCGCGGATCGCGGAGCTCCCGCTCTCCGCGCTGTTCGGCGACGATGCCGGCCTCGCCCGGCTCGCCGTGCTGTCGCGCGCGGCAGGGCCTCATCGCGACGACGTGCTCGCGGATCCGCTGTGGAGGCGGCTGTGCGGCGCCGCCGCCGACGCCGATTTCGACGCCTGGATGCCGCACGCGGAGCGCCTCGCGCCCGCGATGTGGCAGCGCGGCGCCCGGTTCGCGCAGCGGCTACTCGCGATCCCCACGCGCCACGAGCAGCCGCAGCTCGTGCTCGCCGCAGAGCCCGGAGGAGAGTGGCTCGGGATTGCACCGCTGAGGCGCGACCTGCGCGCCGCGGTGCGCGCATCGGCGGCGCTGTCCGTCGACGGGCTCGATCTCTCCGCGAGTGTCGGCATTGCGGGCGGCCGTACCACCGCGCGCATGCTCGCGTGGCTCGCGCCCGACCTCGGATCGCCGGCGGAGCTCGCGCTGGCGCTCGCCGCGCAACACGTCCTGCGCGCGTTCGCGCGACGCCTCCCCGGGTTCGCGGAGTCGTCGCCGCGCTTCCTCTACGACAGCTTCCTCGACTTCGACGCGACGATCATCGAGAGCGACGACACGTTTCATTGCCGCGTCGGACGGCCTCGGCTCGCGGCCGTGTTCGGGCTCACGGGCGCGCTGCGGGGACGCCTGCCGATCGGTGACGGGCGCACGCTGGAGCTGTACCCGGCATGACGAGCGACTTCGCAGTCGACCTGCAGCGACTCGACGTGCTCGTGCACCGCGAGATCCTGAGGCTCCGCGCGGGCTATCAGCTCTCGCTCGACGAGCTTCGCGGCGTCTACGTCAGCGACGAGCACGTCGACGCGCTGATCGCGCAGGGCCGTTCCGAGGGAACACCCGATGTCGCCGAGCTCACCCGTGTCGCGAACGAGCTGGAGGCGCGCGTCGCGCAATCATCGCCGCTTGCCGCGATCGCGCGCCGCCTTCAGCTCACACCGTTCGAGCGCGATGCGATCTTCGTGACGCTCGCACCCGAGCTCGACCTCAAGTACGAGGCGCTCTACGGGTACCTCAACAACGCCGCCGCGCGCCGGCACGCGACGATCGATCTGATCCTGCGCTTGTGCGGGCGTACGCCGCAGGCCCGCGCACAGCTCGCCGGGTCCGCGCGCCTCCTGCGCGACGGCCTCCTGGAGGTGATCGACGCGCCGGGCGAGCACCGGCCGGAGCTCGCACGCGAGGTCGTGGTCACACCTGCGCTGGCGTCTGCGCTCCTGGGGCTGCCTGTGTTCGACGCGCGGCTCACGTCCTGCGTGGTGCCTGCCGTCGAGCGGCGCGCCGCGCACGTGCCGCTCACGCAAGCGGCGGGCGTCGCGCTCGCCGCGGTCGCCGATGCTCTCGCGCCGGTCGTTCGTCGCCCGGTGGTGATCCTGGTCGCGGAGGCCGCGCACGCGCCGGAGGCCGCCGCGTTCGCGCTGGCACGTCGCTGGGGCGGCGGAATGCTGCGCGTCATCGGCGGCTGGACACCCGAGCCGCGTACGACCGCCTCGCTCGCGCTCACGGCGCAGCTGCGCGGCGATTGCGTCTACCTCGATCTCGAAGAATGGACGGTGGAGGCTCGGCGCGGGCTGCTGCCGGTCGTGCACGAGCTCGTGCGCGCCGGGGTGCCGGTGATCGCGACGGCAACCGCGGCGACCGACTGGCGTGTGGTGCTCCGCGAGGAGCCCGCCGTGACGGTGCGGCTCGACGATCCCGACATCCACGAGCGCCGGGAGCTCTGGAGGCGCGCTCTCGCGACAAACCGCATCGAGATCGCCGAGCGCGCGGTCACGGACGTCGCGGAGCACTTCCGGCTTGGGCCCGCCCAGATCGAGCATGCGGCTCGCACGCTCGCGTTCGGTCCGCGTGCCGACGATCTCGACGAGCGTGCGCGCCTGTTCCGCGCCGCACGCGGCCAGTCGAGCGGCGACCTCGGGCATCTCGCGCAGCTCGTGCCCCCGCGTCATGGCTGGAATGACCTCGTGCTTCCCGCCGCGGTGATGCAGCGGCTGCACGACGTTCGAGCCGCCGTCTCGGCGCGCGCGAAGGTGTTTGGCGACTGGGGCTTCGGACGCCGTGGCGGCAGCGGGCTGATGGCGCTGTTCGCGGGCTCGTCTGGCACGGGCAAGACGATGAGCGCCTCCGTGATCGCGCGCGAGATCGGTCTGGAGCTGTATCGCATCGAGCTCGCGAGCGTGGTTTCGAAGTACATCGGCGAGACCGAGAAGAACCTCCACCGGATCTTCGAAGCCACGCGCCGCGCGAACGTCATCCTCTTCTTCGACGAGGCGGACGCGATGCTCGGCCGCCGCTCCGAGGTCAAGGACGCACACGATCGCTACGCGAACATCGAGGTCGCGTACCTGCTGCAGAAGATGGAGGAGCACGACGGCGTGATCATCCTCGCGAGCAACCTGGCCAAGAACATGGACCAGGCATTTGCACGCCGCATGCACTACGTCGTCGAGTTCCCGCGGCCCGACGCGCCGCTCCGGGAGCGGCTGTGGCAGACGATCCTCCCGCGCGAGGTCCCTGTCGAGCGCGACGTCGACTTCGGATTCCTCGCGCGCCAGTTCGAGCTCGCGGGCGGCGATATCAAGACGGTCGCGCTCGATGCGGCGCTCGTCGCGGCGGGCCAGGATCGTGCGCTCGCGATGGCGGATCTGATCGCGGCCGTCTCGCGGCAGATGATCAAGCAAGGCCGGCCGCCGAGCGCGAGCGACTTCAAGCATCACCACGGGCGCCTGGTCGAGTCACCGCGGTGAGCGATGCGACGCGAACGACGGCATCCGCGGCCCCAGCGCCTCGGGAGCCAGCGCGGTCGAGCGCGGTCGAGGGAGCACCCGCGGCGGCGGGGCTCTCGAACTTCGCGCTCCAGCAGCAGTCGCGCGCCGGCGTCAGCCTCGCGAGCATTCCCGGCGCGCCGCTCGACAACCGCTCGATGCAGTCGCTCGCGCGTGGCAATGCGCCCGCGGCATCGTTCGCGAGCGTCAAGCCCGCCGTGTCCAGCGCCTCGCAGCCGCTGCCTCACTACGACCGGATCCAGGCGGCGTTCGGACGGCACGATGTCTCCGGTGTTCGCACGATCACGGGCGGCCCCGCGCGCGGAGCGAACGCGGCGCTCGGTGCGCGTGCATTCACGGCGGGCGACAAGATCGGGTTTCGCGACGCACCCGATGTCTGGCTCGCCGCGCACGAGAGCGCTCACGTCGTGCAGCAGCGCGACGGTGCCAGCACGCCCGGCGGCGACCACGGCGATCCATGGGAACGACACGCCGATCGCGTCGCCGACGAGGTGGTAGCGGGGCGGTCGGCCGAGCCGCTGCTCGACGCGGTCACGGGGTCCGGCCCGAGCCGCGCGCCGGCGGTTCAGCTCGATCAGGACAAGCACGCGCAGAACCAGCCCGAGCCCTTCTCGGCGAGCTCCGGAGACAAGCCCGGCAACTTCTTCAGTGGCCGCGGAACGGCGCAGTCCTGGATGTATGACTGGGGCGATCTGCTCGTCGACAAGCTCGGCGACTACCTCGCAGGGACGAAGCTCGAGATGCCCTCGCCGTGGGCACAGTGGAGCGCGGGCGCACCGGCGGACTTCGCGAAGGCGATGTGGGCGCCCGTCGTCGCCAAGAAGGGCGGCAACCGGCCGTATTTCGAGCTCCCTCGCATCCTCGCGCCGGACGCGCTCGATCCGCTCGTCAATGCCGGGCGTGATGCGCCGACGACCGGGCCTCTCGATCCGATCACGGAGCACCGGATCGAACCGCTCGGCGAAACAGACTGGGCAGAGCCGGTCGTCGCGGAGGTCGGCAAGATCGTCGTCAAGCGCGTCATCGAATCGCTGCAGCGCGAGGTGCCGCGCTGGGTCTCCGCGCGCAATCAGCTGCGGCTGTCGTCGGAAGGGCCGATCAAGACCGTCGATCACGATCCCGATCCGAAGCAGGTCGTGAAGTCGCATCCGATCGATGCGTACGTGCTCGGCGGCCTCACCGGCCACGTGACCGTCGACTACGCGGCGTACCGCAAGTCGAACCCCGACGAGGCCAAGCTCGGGGACCTGCACCTCGGCGAGCTGAAGACCGTGCCGTTCGACTGGCTCCACGACGAAGGCGCCTGGAACTGGGTCCACGTGCAAGTCGAAGGCGCGACGGTGGAGGACGTCGCGTACACGCTGTACGGAGACTCGACGTACGCCCACACGATGACCGGTGCCGCCCCGTACTTCGGCGTCACGAACGTCGACAAGCTGATCGAGCCCGCGCTGAGCCTCTGGACCAAGGCTCGCGACCACGCGAAGAAGCCGGCGAGCGAGGGCGACGACAGCTCGATCTCCGAGCCCGATCAGCAGATCCAGAAGCCGAGCCTGGTCTCGGACTACGTCATGCTGGCGGAGGCGAACTCGCTCAAGAGCATCAAGCCGAGCGGGATCAAGCCTGACGAGGACGGCCGCAAGGTGCTGCTCGATCGGATGAACGCGGGCCTGCAGACGTTCCAGCTGATCACGAAGATGTCGCACAAGCTGTCGAAGGGCGGCTACGACTGGATGGTCAGCGACGCGTACAAGCGGCTGCAGGACCGCGCATTCAAGGTCGCCGATCGCACCAACTCGATGAACTGGATCGTCGATTGGGATCGCCAGACGATCGCGCAGGGCGACTTGCTGCGGCAGGCGCTCAACGGCATCACCGTCGCCGTCGCGCAGTACAACAACTTCTCGATGTGGGACAAGGCGTCCCTCGTCGCGCAGCAGATCGGCTTCATGTACCTGCGCGTCGCGTCGCTGTCGGAGCAGGCGGTCGCGGGGCAGGAAGCGCTCGCGGCGGCGAACGATCAGTCCAAGCTGTTCCCCGCGCTCGTCATGGAGCAGGTGCTCGCCGAGGTCCGCAAGGTCCTGCACCGCGAAGAAGGCAAGAACTGGGACGTCGACACCTCGGCCGACCACGACGAGCGCACCGATCTCAAGGAGCACCAGGATCGCGAGGCCAAGCTGCGGCTGCGCCTCGCGCGCGTTCGCGACGAGCTGCTGCAGAACCAGGAAGGCGCCGCGAAGGACCTGCAGCAGCTGCAGCAAGACCTCGCGGATCTGCAGACGGAGGTCTCGCTCGTCTACGACATGGACGCGATCGAGGCCGCGTGGCAGGCGCTCTACAACGACCTGTCGGCGGTCGGCGTGATCTCCGGGGCCAACACGGATGACACGGAGCTGATGAGCGGCAAGGAGGGTCACGATACCGAGTCGAACCCCGCGCTGCTCGATCTGTGGAGCGAGTGGAACCGGATCTATCTCGAGTACCGCTACGGCGACAAGAAGGCGGCGATCGCAAAGCTGAAGGAGCGGAAGCCCAAGCTGAAGGAGTTGCTCGACAAGGTCGCGCCGCTCATCAAGAGCAACGCGACGAAGAACAAGTGGATCACGTTCGCGATCATGATCGGCATCGCGCTCGTCACGGCGGGCGTGGGTGCCTACGTCGAAGGCGCGGCGGCCGTGGCGTGGGGCGCCGAGTCGTGGGCGACGTTCGCGGTGACGACAGGCGCGGAGGCGTTCACGTTCACGACGCTGTCGTACGGCTTCGTCGACAAGGATCCGTCGATCGGCGGCTACTTCCTGGAGCTCGGCAAGAACCTGATCACGTTCGGTGCGCTCAAGGGCATCTCGAACAAGTACATCTCGTTCATCGGCAAGGACGTCGCGGGCACGGTCGACACGATGATCGTCCAGTTCGTCGCGATGAACACCGCGTCGCTCGTCGAGGCCGACATCAAGAAGTACCGCGCGACCGGCCAGCACCTCTCGCTCGACGAGGCGCTCGACATCTCGAAGCAGAACGCGCTGTTCACGATCGCGGCGGGCATCGCGACGGCGGCCGCGCGACCTGGGCTCGAGACGCTCAAGCTCCGCGGCGAGGCCGACAGCGCGCTCTCCGGGCTTCGCTCGGCCAAGGCCGACCTGCAAGCCCTCGCGCTGAAGGTCGAGAGCGCGAAGACCGCCGATCCGGCGCAGGTCGAGGGCCTGCTCGCGAAGCAGCGCGAGGTGCTCAAGGCACAGGACGACGCGCTCAAGACGCTGGAGAAGCTCGCGTCCGATCCGAAGAAGGCGTCGAAGGCCGGCCTCGACGATCCGACCACGATCGACCGGCTCGAGAGCGCGCGGCAGGAGCACGTCGAGGCGGCACGCCAGCTCGAGCTCGCGACGACGCTGCAATACACCGAGGGCGCGGGTCCGATTCGCTATGCGGAGAAGGGCGCGAAGTGGGACTCGGTCGTCAACTTCTGGAAAGGCGAGGGCGCGACGGTCGAGACCGTGCGCGTCGACGATCAGTTCGGATCTCGCTCCGTCGACATCACGACGAAGGAAGGCGACACGTTCCGGCTCCTCGAGCGCACGGCGGATAACGCAAAGGCCGTCGGCCAGACCGGGGTCGAGATTCCGGGCGCCGGTACGGCGGCTCCGAAGGCACCGGATGCGACCACGGCGACGCCTGATCCCGTCGGCGGCACGAAGAGCGCGAGCTCGTACACGCTGTCGGATACGCCGGTGCAGACCGGCAAGAAGGTCGCGGCTATCGCGACCGACATCGCGCCCGGCCTCAAGGCAGAAGGTATCGACCTCGGTGCGGTCAAGGCCGAGCCGGCGAAGGGCGGATCGAAGACCGCATCGACGACGCTGACGGTCCCCGATGGCAAGGGCGGAACGACCAGCGTACCGGTGACGATCGAGGTCGCGACGGACGTCGCGGCGAGCGGCGCCTCGGGACACGGCACGGAGTCGGGGCACGCCAGTTTCCAGATCAAGCCCGACGGAAAGGGCGGCTGGACCGTCTCGATCCGCATCGAGGAGCGCCTCGCCAACGAGGCAGACGTGGCCAGCCATCTCCGTCACGAGCTGCGCGAGGCCAAGGACATCCTCGGGGAGCTCGCGAAGGATCCGACGTTCGATGTCGACGCGGCCCAGAAATCGTCGTCCCTCACCGACCCCACAAAGACGACGGCCCACGATCGCGCGGCCGCGGCCGAAGTCCGCGACCTGCTCTCCGACCTCGGCGCCACCATCGCGGAAGGCGAGGCGGCCCGCGCGCGCGTTGCCAAGGCTGGCAAGCGCTTCGTCTCGAAAGCAGACCGCCTGGCTGTCCAGAAGGGCGCGGACGCGCGAGCGCGCCTCGACAGCTTGCTCGACTCGATGGGGCTCACCGATCCGGCGGCGCGCGCGGAGAAGATCAAGACTGTGCTCGATCTCGCCGGGGTCGATGCGGCCAGTCCGCTCGGGAAGTTCCTCGAGGGGTACGGCATCCGCACCGACGCTACCGCCGCGCGCACGAAGGCGCTCGACGCGCTCGACGCACCGACGCGAGCGAAAGTGGAGGCAGCGCTCGGCCCGTACGCGGATCTCCTCCCTGCCGACCAGATCAACAACTTCATCGACGCGGTCACGAAGGACCCTGGATCGAAGTTCGCGACGAACGCGAAGAGTCTCCTGGAGCTGCGCGCCCAAGGCGGCATCGACGATGCACAGCTCGCGGCCAACATCGATTCGACCGCGCGAGCGGCGCGAGCGGCCGAGGCCGAAACGACCGAAGCGGGCGGCAAACGGCTCTACAACGCCGAGGATCCCGACAGGAACCCGATCGGCGAGAACGGCCTCAGCAAGCAGCAAGAGGCCAAGTTCCGCGGTGACATCGACAACGCCAAGACCGTTGAAGACAAGATGCAGGCGCGCTATCAGCGCTACCGGGCGAAGATCGCGAACGCGGTGGAGAGCACGCTCAAGGCCGGCGAGCCATGGCCGTTCGACGTGTGGAAGGCGAAGAATCCACAGCTGAACAAGGCTGTCTCCGAGGGACTCGCCATCGAAAACGATGCAGTCACGGCCATGGGCGCCACGCCGAACAACAAGAGCGGCGCTTATATCGAGAAGACGGTCATCGACCCCAGCACGAACCAGGTCGTGACGGCGCGACCGGACGCATTCCTCGGCGATATCCCGGTGGAATCGAAGTACGTCGATGCCGGCAGCAAGGATCAGGTCGTCTACGACACGACGCAGACCCGTGCCGAGCGCGAGATGGGCGGCGAAGAGGGGCACATCATGGTGCTCAGCCAGAAGGTCAAGGCAGGCGAGCCGCCGGCGGAGCTCCGTCCGAGCCGCCCGCTCGCCGACAAGAGCGATGTGTACTTCTTCGATCCGGGGTTGAAGAAGATCACGTTTCGATGGGAAACCAGGAGCTCCTCGTGGGTGCCGTCGACCGGACCCGAGGCACCATGACGACCATCTATCGCGCGCGACTTGCACTGTGCGGCACAACGCCGCTCTACGATCGCGAGAACCTCGAGCCAGTGCTCGACGTCCTCGAGGCACGCGGTCTCGCGCCGCAGAAGGCCGGTCTCGACGAGCGCCACCGCACGTCGTACGACCGCGCGTCGACATTGGCGCGCCTGCCCGACCCGCCGCGGCCTCTCAAGCAGACCGACCTCTATCTCTCGCGAAGTGCGGCCCCCAGCTACGAGGGGTCACTCGCGCTCTCGGATGCGGCGAACGTCCGGATCCTGCTCGACCCGCCGCCGCCCCAAAGCGAGTGGGCCCGCGTCTTCGAGCTCGCCGATGCACTGGCCGAGAGTTTCCATCCCGACTGGGGAGGCACCGGCATCACGTTCGAGCTACGCGACGACGTCAAGCGCGCGCCGGCGCCGGGCGACGAGCTCGACGCAGATCTCCTCGACAGCGCCGCGTACCTGCGTCCGCTCGACTACCTCCGCGCCGGTCCGCTCGGCCTTGCGCCGCGCACGTACATCGGACCGTTCTACGCCGACCAGCTCGGGCGCGAGCGGATCGAGAGCTTGCCGCTCGTGGTCGAGAAGCTCGCGTGGGACGGATATCGCGTCGATCTCGTCCCGCGACCATGGACGGCCGACATACCAACGCTGCTCGACGCCTGGCGTCGCGGAATGGCACACCTGCAGGACGCTGGCGTGCTCGCGATACCGGTATTCGACCTCGGTCACGTCGCGGGCTGGAAGCGCGGCGCCAACGTCCGCCGTCGGAGTGACCGTTGATCGCCGTGCTAGGGTCGCCGCCGTGACCGTCGAGCAGCTCGCAGAGCTCGAGGCGAGGACGCTCGCCGACGAGTCCTCGCTTACGCGCGATCGCGAACGCAACGCGATGGACGCGAGTGGCAGCGAGGCCGCGGTGCTGCTTGCGTGCGCGCGGCACGTCGCGCGGCTCTCGCCCGACGAAGCGGCGATGTGGTGGCGCGGCGAGGATCGCGGTGGCGAGCCGGCACTCGCGGCCGAGCCCGACGGACGCATCGCGCTGCACGCGGCCGGCAAGACCGCACGCGTATCGCTCGAGCTGCTGCGGTGGGCGATCGACGGCGCGTACGCCGAGCACCTCGGCGACTTCGCGCGCTGGATGTTCGCGGCGCCGCCACGCGCGTGCATCGCGGGCGAGGGCGACCGCGAGGCCGCGGCGTCGCTCGAGCCGGCGCTGGCGAGGTTCGCTGCCAACGTGGAGGCGAAGACGCTACCTCCCGCCACCGAGACGGCGCGGCGTGCCTCGCTGATCGCGCAGCTCGACGCGTTCGCGCTGCTCTCGGAGCCGATGCTCGTCGAGAAGCACGACGCTCTCGTCGGCTTCGGCTTTCCCGCGCTCGCGCGATGGACCGACGCGGCTCGACTGCTCACCGAGTACTTCGCGAGCCCGGCACGCGCGCAGATGCCCGCGGACTTGCTCGGACCCGCGAGCACCACGCGCGGCGTCCTGTCGCTCGACTTTCCCGCGGCCGCGCCGCCACCGCCCGGTGCCGAGCTTCATCGCTGGTGGGCGTTTTGCGAGACGCAGTTCGTGCTCGCCCAGCGGTCCGGGCTGCCCGACGCACCGGGATTCCTGTTCGCGAGTGGTGGAGCATTTCGCGGCAGGCTGCATTACCGGATCGAGGACGGTCGCCGCCAGGTGCTCCACGCCGCTCAGTTCGCAGCCGCTCGCGCGACGTGAGCCCGTAGATCTCTTCTTTCAACGTTGTGTCCGCCGCTTGGCGGAGCGATCCTAGGCTGGTGTTGGGGCGGCTGCGGCAATCGGATCAACAACGAGAGCGCGCCGCGGATGCCGGGACCGCGTCGCCCGTTCGCGCGCGCTCGCCAGGCGCGTTCGAAGGCGTCGGCAACCAGCAGCTCCAGAGCATCGCTCGCGGCAGCGCGCTCGCGAGGCAGTCGTCGAGCGGCATGCGCGGGAGCTCCTCGCCGCCCGATGACGCCGCGGAGCGAGAGGCGGACGCGGTCGCTCGGGCAGCGCCCGGGCAGCCCGCGCGCATCGAGGCGGCGCCCGCTCGCGCCACGCCCGCGGTCGCGTGGCCGCGCTCCGGCGGTTCTGCACTCGACGCGGGTGTGCGCGCCGATCTCGAAGCGCGCGTCGGCGTCGACCTGTCGTCGACGAGGATCCATCACGATCGCGGCACGGCTGCGTTCGCCGCCGGCATCGGCGCGCGCGCGTTCACGCTCGGCAACGACATCGGCTTTGCCGCCGGCGCGTATCAACCGGGGTCGAGCGAGGGTCATGCGCTGCTCGCTCACGAGGCCACGCACGTCGCGCAGCAGCGCGGAAGGCGAGCGTCGCTCGCGCGCAAGGACGACGTGACCGCGATGACGATCACGGCGGGCTACGCGAAAGGGCTCACCGACCTCGAGCTCCAGGAGGATATCGACGCGATCCGCACGTATGTCGCCGGGCTCCAGCCGACGGATCCGGTCTACGATCAAGCGCGCCAGAACCGCGACATCCTCCAGGACGAGCAGGTCACGCGTGCGGTGCGGGGCGACGGAAAGACCGACGAGTCCACACTCGAAGCGCGCTTCGTGAGCTTCCAGGCCGGCGTGCTGGTCGCGGCGCAGAACCGTCTGACGAACAACCAGGAGGCTCTCGAGCAGTGGCGGTCGTACATCGCCAAGCAGTTCTCCGCGCTCGATCTGCAGAAGCAGGTGATGGCGCAGGGCGCTGTCGACCTCACCAACATTGCGGCGCAGCACCACGCGATGCGCGCCGTGTACGACTGGTCCGGCGAGCACAACCCGGCGATGCGCGAGGTGGACGAGCACCAGGCGAAGGGCGAGTGGACGGCGTGCACCGGGTGCCACGCGGCGAAAGAAGCCGACGAGTACGCGAAGCAGACGTCGTCACTCGAGAAGCAGTTCAACCCCGCGTGGCGTTCGCCGGCGGAGCGGCTCGGCGGCTGGGCCGGCATGGTCGCGCCCGGCACGAACCTCGACAGCTTCCTCGGAAGCGACCAGAGCTTCCAGATCGTCATGCAGGCGGTCCAGCGGATCCATCCCGTCGTCGCGCCGCTCGGCGACGCGGGATATCGCATCATCCCCGATCACGTCTGGAGCGTGAATGCGGGCGATACGCCGGAGCAGCTGCAGGCGACGATCTACGCGAACATCGACAAGCGAGCGGCCGACTACGCCGAGCTGAAGGATGCGATCGCGAACGGCAAGGTCGACTATCTCCAGCTCGGTCCCGTCCTGAAGTCGCTGCTCGCGATTGCACCGGCTGACATCCAGCAGGCCGTGCAAGACGACATCGACGAGCGCCAGATCGAGGCCTACATCACGATCGGCGGGACGATCGCGCTCGCGCTGCTCTCGATCCTCATTCCTCCGCTCGGCCTCGCGGTCGCCGCGATCGGGTTCGCGCAGGGCTACGGCCAGGCCCAGCAGGGCTACCAGTACGCGCTCGGCACCGGTGCGAACGACGTCTTCACGCGCGAACAGCAGGACCAGGCGGGCGAGCTCATGGCGAGCGGCGTCCTCAACATGGGCATGTCCGCGGCCGCTTTCGGGGCGCAGCTGCCAGGAGCCGCGAAATGGACGGCGGGGGCTGCGGACTGGGCCGCGTCGAGGGTGATCGTGCAGAGCGACATCAAGGCCGCCCAGAGCATCGCCGAGCGCGCGCTGCAGGGCCCGGTCACCGAGGCGGAGATCCTCGAGCTGCAGCAGCGCGGCCTGGTCACGCGCGCGGCGATGAAGTGGACCGACATGCGCGGCTTCAAGATCCTATATCGCGGGCAGGCGGTGCCGACCGAGGAGATCCTCAGCCCCCTCGCACGCGAGCAAGGCCTCGAAGCCTCGCAGAGCATGCTCGACCGGCTCCGCGCGGCGAACGTCACCGATCAGGAGATCGCCGGCTTCACCGCGAAGTATAACGGCGAGCCCCTTCGTCCATACGCGGCGCCTCCCGGCTTCGCCGGCGAGCCGGCCGGTGGCGTCGGCATTCCGACGTCCCGTCTCCCCAACGTCTCGTCGTCGTTCGCGCAGGGCGGGGAGGGCGTCATCTACGTGATGCGCATCCCGAAGAATCTCGCGGTCGAGGTCGGGACCGAAGGGTACGGAGCGATGTCGGTCGTCGAGCAGGAGTACGTGGTCTTTCATCAGATCCCCGGCGGCTACGTCATGAGAACGATCTCGCCCGAGGGCATTCCACCACTCGTGTACTTCGATTCCCCTCCCTCCCTCGTCGTTCCGAAATGACGGACACACCAGCCATGCAATGGCGCGGAGTGCTGCGGGCCGCGATGTATCGCGCTCCCGCCGACGATCATGAATTCCTGGCGTTCTGCATCGCCGCGCACGCCGACGAGAAGCGCTCGCTCGCCGCGATGCTCGCGCGCAGCGCTCCCGATCGCGAGATCAGCGGCACACGCCTGGGGGTGTACATCGTCTCGCTCGCCTTGCTCACGTACGGGCGCCTCGACGTGATCGGCGACGTGCTCGAGAACATGCCTCCGCCATTGCATCCAGCGAACCGCGGGCTCGCGTATGCGGTCGATCGATTGTTTCCGCTGCCCACCGGGTTGCACGCGGGCTCCGCGCCGCTCGACGTGCTCGCATGGATCCGCGCGAACGAGTCGCAGCTGCGCTGGGACGAGCAGGCCGGGAGGTTCGAGCGTGCGTGAGCGGAGCCGCGTCACCGTCGAGCGGTCGAGCGGTCGAGCGGCGTCACACGCGCGGCGTGCGCCGGCGCAGGCGCCGCTGGGAAATCAGGACCTCCAGCGGCTCGCACGCGTGGAGCGGCACGCCGTCGACGTTGGCGGGCGCGCGTCCCGCGATCGGCGATCCGGTCGAGATCCGCTGGTCGGTGCGGCCGGTGCGCTCACGCCCGCCGGTCGCGCGTACTTCGAGCCGCTGGTCGGCGCGCACCTCGACCATGCACGCGTTCACGTCGACGACAACGCCGAGCAGATCGCGAAGCACGCGCATGCGAACGCGGCGACCGTCGGCCACGACGTGTTCGTGCCGCCGTCGCGGTTCGCACCCGAGACCGACGCCGGGCGCGGCCTGCTCGCCCACGAGCTCGCGCACGTCACGCATGCCACGCCGGGCTCGGCGACGCTGTTCCGCGACGCCGCGGATCCGCACTATCCGTCGCGCGACGAGCAGCAGAAGGTCGACAAGCTGCTCGGCCGCGACACGGAGATCGCGACCGACGCGTCGGGCGTCACCTACCACGACCGGAGGAAGACACTCTCCGACGACGAGGTGAAGGCGACGGCAGCCTCGTACGTTCCGTTGCTCGAACACTGGATCGACACCACCAAGTCAGCGACGGGACGGCCGCTCGCGTCGACGCCGGTGAAGACGCTCCCGGACGCGAAGAGTGCGATGGCGGCGGCCCAGAAAGCGTTGCCCGCGATCTGGGCGAAGTTCGGGAAGTACCTTCCCGCCACGCCGCCGAAGTTGATCGAGCAGACCGGTGCCAACACGCCGCTCCCCGCTGCCGACGAGCTCGGCCTGCTCTACCGCTGGAAGCCAGACGAGGCCAAGACGTTCTTTCGCAACATGCTCCAGACGCAGGTCGTGCCGTGCAAGTTCGAGCTTGCCGGCATGAAGCCCGACTCGCACAAGGCCGTGCTCGACGAGGTGGAGAAGCTCCTCCTCGCGGACCCGGCGCTGTGGAGCAAGGTCGAGAATGCAGCGAGGAACGCGGTGGGAGGACGCGAGTCCCCGGGCGCGCGTGCGATCGAGCTGACGCCGTTCGGAAATGACCCCTACGGCAATGCCATTCACGAGATGCTGCACCAGCTCACGCACCCCGCGTTCACGGCGGTCTTCCCGGGGGCCATCAGCGAGGACTTCACGGAGTACTTCACGCGAGAAGTCGATCCTGCATCCCAGGGGACGTACGACGTCCAGACCGTGCAGAACATCGTCGACGCGATGGCGGGCCCGCTACCGGACGCCCATCTCGACTCCGCGGAGGAGAGCATTCGCTGCGCGTACTTCCAGGGCAAGCTCGACCTGATCGGATGGCACAGGACCGACGCCGAGAAGACGCAGGCGGATATTCCAAGCGACACGCCCGAGTGGGATCCGGCAAAGGCGGACACGGAGCTCGAAGCGCGCAACAAGCGAGCGTTCGCCGCGCAGGATCCGCATCGCAACCTGATCGGCGTCGGGCTCTTCTACCTGACCAGTGGCGAGTTGCTGGCGGGCCCGCGCTACGCGCGCGTGTTCTATCGCGACGAGCCGGTCGCACACACCCAGCTCTACCTCGAAGGACAAGTCGTGAGCACGGTGAAGGGCGAGCCACACGTGGGAGGGAGTCTCGGGCTCGGCGTCGACTTCCAGAACCGCACCACGTACAGCGGTGTCGCGGTCCGCGGGCTCGCCACGAACGCGCTGCACGGCGCCTTCGATCCTCGTGTCGAGCTGGAGCTCGTCGGCAAGCTCGGCTTCCGGGCATGGCACACGATCCGAGTCGGCGCCGAGGGGATCGTCTTCGTGCCCGTGCGCGGCGGCGGCGATCCCGGGATCGGTGCAGCCGTCACCGTCGAGTTCGAGCGATGAAGTGGATCGTGCTCGCGCTGGTGCTCGCAGCGGGCTGCGCTCACACGAAGACCGCCGATACGTTCGTGCGTGTCGAGCACACCGGCTGCCTCGGGTGGTGTCGAGTCTATACGCTCACGCTCTTCGCCGACGGAGCGGTGCAGTATCACGGCCGCGCGAACGTCCCGACCGGAACTCGCTGGACGACGACCTCCCCGGCGGAGGTCGCGCGCTTGATGGACGAAGCCGAGCACGTGCCGCGATGGCGCTGCGACCCGAAGCGGCTCACGACCGATCAGGCCGGCTCGGTGATCACGGTGTCACGTCACGGGCGCATCACGCAGCGCATCGAGCCCAACCCCGGCGATCCATGCACGCCCGACGCGGCGCGCGATCTCCAGGTGAAGCTCGACGCGGCCGGCCACGCGAGTCACTTCATCGACAAGTGAACGTGATCCGCTACACGCGTCGCAGCTGCGGCATGCGCGCGAGCGATGCAGCATCGCGAGCATCGACCGTGACGATCGCACCGGGCGACGCGAAGCGATAGAGCCGCTTGCTGGCGGGGCCTTGAACGGTCAGCCCGCTGCCGCCGATGTATTGAAACGACGGGTGCGCTGACGACGCACCGCTAGGGCGGGGCGCTGCCGTCGCCGGGCTCGCTGCCATCGTGCTTCTCCTTCCACAACATCCCATCGGCGTCCTCCGGATCTTCGATGAACTCGGGCATCGGCGCTGTCGTCGTCCGCTCGAGCAAGATCGCCGCGGCCGACAGTGCGGGGAGTAACAACAACCGCTCCTCCCAGCTCGTGCCGAGAAGATATGCGAGCGGCGCCGCGATCCACAAGCTCAGGCAGTAGAAGCAATCGAGCAGCGTGCCGAGCGTGGCGCGCACCGCCATACGAAAGCGCAGCAACAGCTTCCACGGACCATCCTCGGCGTGGAGCAGGTGAGTGATCCGCCACGTCGCCAGCACGCCCAGCACCAGCCGGTACCACGCTCCCATTCGCGTAGAAGCTACCATCAGCAGTCACGCGCCGTCACGCGCCATACGTCGCGCGAACCGCCGCGCGAAGATCATCGCGCGCGCGGTCCTTGTTCGGCGCGCCATGGCCCCCGATCGCGTGCGCGAACTCGAGCGCGAGGATCCTGTCGTAGGTCGACTTGAACCCGCCGCCGTCCTTCGGCTCGGAGTACTTGCGCCACATCGGACCGAGGCACGCGCGGCCCTTGAAGCCCATCAGCTTCGACATCGGCCGCATCGCGAGCGACTTCCCCGGCGCCTCCGCCCAGTTCTGGATGCTGTCGCACGAGAACAGGATCCCGCCGTGCCGCGGCACGTGAATCACGCACTCGGCATTCTTCGACGTGTCGAACGCGATCACGGTGCCGCCTTCGAACGGCGATGGCCCGCCGGTCACGAGCTCGCGGTCGCGCGTCGCGCCGTCCTTCAGCGGAGCGCCGGGCTGCCCCCACGTGGTCGGCTTGTACTTCGCCACGTAGGCCGGGTCGTCCATGCCGTGTCCCGCTCCCAGCCGCACGATGTGCCGGATCGGACCGAGTGCCTCGATCTTCGCCTGCTCGTCGGGCGGCATCATCACGGGGTGCACGACGACCAGCCCGCCGTCGCGCGCGCGGACGATCGCCATCGTGCGAGGAAACGCGAGGCCCGGCGCGACCTGCACCGTGCCCCACGCCCACCACACGTCTTCGAACACCGGCTGCAGTGTGCCGAATCGCTTTCCCGCCTTCATCGTCGGCATGGTGACACACGCTGCCGCAATACGCGGCAGGACAAGCACGCGATGACGCACAAACGGATCCGTGCCGACACCCGAATGGGGACTGGCGCGGGAATACTGCCGCGCATTACGTAGCGAAGGCGTGCGCGCGTGAACGACTCGTGAGCAACGCGTGAACCACGGCTCGCGCGCATCGCAGCGCTGTTACTGGTTTGTCAAAGGAGACATGACATGCACAAGTCCACGGTTGGAGCACTGTTGTTGTTGGCGGCGTGCGGCGTCGAGGCGCCGACCGCCAGTGGCACGCAGGACGTGACGGGCCACGCGGGCCGCCACTTCCAGCACATCTTCTACATCATGATGGAGAACCACGGCACCGACGAGATCATCGGCAACACGGCCGACGCGCCGTTCATCAACTCGCTCGCCGCGACGAGCGGTGTCGCGATGAACTACTTCGGCGTCACGCACCCGAGCCTGCCGAACTATCTCTCCGCGATCTCGGGCTCGTTCCAGGGCATCTGGGATGACTGCAAGGCGGGCAGCGACGTCACGTGCGCGCCCGAGGAGTTCGTGCCCGATTCCGGCGACGCGACCGACACGCTGTTCTTGACGCCCGAGCAGATCGCGAGCTCGTCTGCGACGCCGCACTCGTTCACGGGCCCGAACATCGTCGACCGCCTCGAGGACGCCGGCCTGTCGTGGAAGGGCTACTTCCAGTCGATGCCCGAGGTCGGCTCGACGGTGGAGTACTGGCCGTACGATCCCGTCACCGGCACGCCGCGCAAGCTCTACGCGCAGAAGCACAACCCGTTCGAGTACTTCGCGGACGTGCGCACGAACCCGGCGCGCATGCAGAAGCTCGTGCCGTTCGACCAGCTGCAGGCGGACCTCGACGCGAACACCGTGCCGAGCTTCGTGTGGATCAGCCCCGATCAGTGCCACGACATGCACGGCGTGAGTGCCGCGAATGCCGCTGCACTCGGCATCCCCGGATGCGGAGGGACCGATTCGCAAGTGATCGCGCTCGGCGACGCGTTCCTCGCACAGGCCGTCTCCGCGATCACGCACTCGAAGGCCTGGCAGCAGGACTCCGCGATCGTGCTCGTGTGGGACGAGGACGACTACGCCGGATACGACGGCTGCTGCGGCAGCCCGACGACGACCGGCGGCGCCGTGCTCGGCGGTGCGCGGGCGCCCGCGATCGTCGTGACGTCCAAGGCGGCTCGCCATCACGTCACGTTCGCGCCGCGCAACCACTACTCGATGCTGTCGACGATCGAGCGGCTGTGGAACCTCGAGTGCCTCGGCGAGACCTGCAACATGGGTCCCGACGATCGGATGACGGATCTGTTCATGCCGTGATCACTTCACCCTGCCGGTGAAGATCGCGGTCATCAGATCGTCTCCGGCGCCGCGCTGCAGTGCCGGGTAGCGCGGGCCGCCGCGCGCGTCGAGCTTCATCGGCAGGTACAGGTCGCCGTGCTCGACGAGCAGCTCCATCCCGGGCTTCGTCTTCGTGCGCGCGATCGCATCGGAGAGCCGCTCGGGCGTGAGCTCGCGGCCGTTGACCGCGATCAGCTTCATCGCGGGCGAGATGCCGGCCTTGTCGGCGGGCGATCCGGGCGTGACGTCCTCGATCACGCCGTGCTCGCCGACGACGATGCCGACGCTCCACCGCTCGGAGATGTACTTGCGCAGCGACTCGGCCGCCTTCTGCACGTCGGGCTTCGTCGGCGTGTAGGTGAGCTTCCAGCCTGCCGCCTCGAGCCCCTCGACCGGCGCCTTGTCGCGCACGCTGTAGATGCGCCGCTCGATGAGACCCTTCCAGTCGTACGGGACCACGCTGTTCAAGGTCGCGATCACGTCGTCGAGCTTGTACGGCACGACCTCGACCGCGCCATCCTTGATCCCGTAGAACGCCTTGCAGAAGTCATCCATGCTCTTCTGGCCGTGCGTCTTCGCGCGGATGATCGAGTCGACCTCGAGCCAGAACAGCGCGCCCTCGGGGTAGTAGTCGACGCCGCGCGTGCGCGACCACCAGCCGGCGCCGCCGTAGAGCTGCTGCGCGTCGATGGCGGTGTCGACGAGCGGGCGCCACTGCCGTCCGCTCGCGCTCGCGAGCTGGCCCGCGTCCTCGGCGAACACCTCGCGTACGTGCTCGGGCGTGTCGAGCCCCGCGCGCGCCGTCAGCACGAGGCCGAGATACTCCGTCAGCCCCTCGTACACCCAGAGCAGGTCGCCCTGCATCGGCACGTCGAAGTGACCGGGCGCGAGCCCGGCCGGCCGGCGGAACTTGCCGTTCCACGAGTGCACGTACTCGTGCGCGAGCAGGTAGCCCGTGCGGTGGCGCACGGTCGCGTTGTCGTCGAGGAACACGCGCTCGTCGGTGCGGTCGTCGCTCGACTCGTGGTGCTCGAGACCGAAGTGCGCGACGCGATCCGACAGCGTCAGCAGGAACGTGTACGAGCGATAATGCCGCGCGCCGAACAGCGCGCCCGCCTCGGCGACGAGCTTGCGATAGCCCGCGACGATGTCATCGGGCACGGCGAGTGCCTCGTCGGAATCCGCCGCGATCACGATCCGCGCCTTGGGCGCCGTCCCGGAGAGCGAGATCTCGCGCACGTGAGAGCCCGCGAGCACCGGCGAATCGATCAGCGTCGTCAGCGACGTCTCCGGAACATCGACGCGATCGCCGGCCGCATGCGCGGGCAACGCCGTGCCGAACTTCCAGCCCGCCGGGAGGCGCACCGACGCCTTCACGCGGATGTCGTCCGACGTCTTGCCATCGGGGAACAGCGCGACGTGATTCCACGACACGATGCCGAGGTTCTCCGTCGCGGTCGCGCCGCCCGAGAACATCCCCGACGATTCCGGCAACACGAGCTCGACATCCGCCGCGACGTCCGTCGCCCCCTTCGGCACGTCGACGGTGAACGCGTACAGATCGACAGGGTCGCGCTGCCACGCGAGCGGCTTGCCGCCCGCCGTGAACACGAGACGCGACAGCGCCTCGATCGGCCCCGTCGGCCCGTGCTCGCCCGGCATCCAGCGCGCGTAGCGCACGACGAGCTTTCCCGGCTGCGCGGGGATCACGAGGTGCGCGCGGATCAAGCGGCGCGGCATCTCGCGCGCATCGACATCGAGCGTGATCGGCCGCTGCGCGTGGGCCGTCGCGGACGCTGCGCACAGCGCAGCCGCGATCAAGATGGTTCTGCTCATGGCTCGGAGCCTACCGCGCGCGCTACGCTTCGGGCGTGAGTGCACGCTTGCAGGAGTTCGTACCCGGCGAGAGCACGGCGATGCTCGTCGCCCCCGACGGCAGCCTCGTCGCGGTGGTCGAGCCCAGGCGCGTCGTCATCGTCGAGCTCCCGAGCATCCAGGCGCTCCTCGAGATCGATCTCGATGCCGGATCCCGCGATGCGCAGGTCGCATGGCTCCGCGGGGCAGAGCGGCTCCTCGTGCTCACGACCGCCGGTGGACAGAGCCGGTTCGCGCTCGTCGACCCGCGGACGGGGCGCTGCATCCGCGAGCAGCAGCTCGGCGGCGAGCTGACGATCCGCGCGACGTGCGGCGATCGCGTCGTCGCGACGCGCGACACCGAGACGATCGTCATCGATGCGACGGATGCCGCGATCGTGCACGAGCCGCTGGCGCTGCGCGAGCGGGTCCGCGCGATCGGCACGGCCGGCACCAGGCTCGTCGTCGCACACGAGGGCTGGATCGACGAGTGGGACGTGCAGCGCCGCATTCCCACGCGACGCGTGCGGCTGTCGCGCCCGCGCTCCATCACGGCCGTTGGCGGCAGCGACACGCTGCTCTGGATGCTCGCGCAGGACGATCCGCGTCGCATCGACGTGTTCCCGCTCGGCGTGGGGGACGCGGTCACGACGGTGTTCGAGCTGCCGGAGGGGATCTCGGACATCGCGGCGGATCCTCGCAGCACCGTCGTCGCGTGCGTCGGTGCGCTGAGCGCGGCGGTCTACGTGATCGACCTCGCGCGCGCCGGGGAGCCGGCACCGAGCATGCCCGATGGGATCGAGCGCGTGGATCGCGCGGCGCTCGTCGTCGATCCGACGGTCGGCGTGCTCGCGATGGAAGCACGGCGTCCGTTCGCGTTCATGCCTCACCAGGCGCCGCCGGAGCTCGATGCGACGCCGCGCCGCGCGCCCGAGTCGGCGGAGCTTCGGTTCGCGATCGAGCAGCCCGACGCGGCCGCGGCCGAGTCACCGATCGCGCGCGATGAGTCCGCGTATCCGCCCGTCGCGGCACCGCGCGCGCGTTCGGCCCAGACCCGCGCGACCGTCACGCTCGACGGGCTCGCACTGCGTGCCTCGAGGCGCCGGTGCTCGCGAGGCGAGTACCACACGTTTCTCGAGCACCTTCGCCGCTACGCGATCGATCTGGCGGCGCGCGCGATCGCCCGCGACTGGGACTCCGGCCGGCTCGCGTTCTCGACGACGGATCGTCCACCAGCAGAGTCCGAGGTCCTCGGCATCGCGGGTCGGCGCCGCGGGCTCGCTTCGGCGCGCTTCGCGGAGGCGAACGAGGCGCTCGAGGAGGCAGAGGGCGGCCTGCGCGGGGCTCGCAGCACGCTCGGCGATCGCCTGACGCCGCTCGACGTGCTGTGCGCCGAGCACGGCATCAGCCCGACGGGCGAGCGCGTCCTCGTCAGCATCGCGGCGCACGCGATCTGGGGCGAGCTCGCGCGCCTCTACGGCATCCTCGCGAACGACACGAGCCGCGCGACCTGCGACGAGCACCTGCTCTGGCAGCTCCTCGGCGACTCGATCCCGCGCCGCGACATCGCGAAGGAGCTCGATCCGCAGAGCCCGCTGATGCGCGACGGGCTCGTGCAGACGAACGATCGGCCGCGTCCGTTCCAGTCGCTCGCGGCGCATCCGGTCGTCGTGAAGCTGCTCGCGGGCGCCGAGA
Source organism: uncultured Kofleriaceae bacterium (assembly GCA_964446175.1). Taxonomy (GTDB): domain Bacteria; phylum Myxococcota_A; class Polyangia; order Haliangiales; family Haliangiaceae; genus JABFXX01. Next base: position 24,521 of record CAYUNM010000006.1, on the reverse strand, counting down.
TCGATGCCTCGCTCGAGGTCGGCCTCGACTGCGTTCCCGCGACGGTGTCGCTCGACAAGTTCATCGCGCCGGCCGCCGTGATCGATCGCGCGCTGGTCGAGATCGCGGCCGCGCCGACCAACGCGGCCCGGGTCGTCGTGCGCGGACGCACGGGCAGTGGTCGACGCACGCTGCTCGCGGCCCTCGCGCAGCTCGCCGGCCGCACGCTCGCGACGATCGATGCAGCGAGCCTCGTCCGCGAGAAGCGCATCGCGGCGCTGCCGACCCTGCTGCAGCACGCGAACCTCTGCGGCTGGCTGCCGTGTGTCGATGGCCTCGAGTCGATCAGCTCGGAGGACGAGCTCACCCGCGAGACGGTCCGCTCGATCATCCGCGCGCATCACGGCCCGGTGACGCTGCGGCTCGCACATCACGTCAAGCCGCCGCTCGACCCCGGCTACACGCTCGTCGATCTGCCGACGTCGACGATCTCCGAGCGCGCCACGCAATGGGTCAGCGCCCTGGGCGCGCGCGGGCTCTCCGTGCGTGACCCGGATACGATCGCGGCGCGCTACACGGTGGGGCCGGGCACGATCGAGCGCACGGTCGCCTCGGTCGCGCGCACGCCGACGCGCGACATCGGTTCCGCGATCGATGAGGCGATGCGCCAGCACATCGACGTCAAGCTCGGGTCGGTCGCGACGCGCGTCTCGCGCCTCGCGGACTGGTCGCAGGTCGTGCTGCCGGAAGAGGTCAAGGACAGCATCACGGAGCTGCTCGCGCGAGCGCGCCATCGCCGCACGGTGTTCGAGGTGTGGGGCTTCGACCGCGTGATGTCGACGTCGCGCGGCCTCACGGCGCTGTTTCAGGGCGGTCCGGGCACCGGCAAGACGCTGGTGGCCTCGGCGATCGCTCACGACCTCGGCCTCGATCTCTATCGCGTCGATCTGTCGCGCGTGATGTCGAAGTGGCTCGGCGAGACGGAGCAGAACCTCGGCAAGCTGTTCGACGCCGCGGAAGAAGGGCAGGCGCTGATCCTGTTCGACGAGGCCGACTCGCTGTTCGGCAAGCGCACGGAGGTCCGCACGTCGAACGATCGCTACGCGAACCTCGAGGTGAACTACCTGCTGCAGCGCCTCGATACGTTCGAGGGCGTCGCGATCCTGACGACGAACTTCGGCACCGCGATCGATCCCGCGTTCAAGCGACGTCTGTCGTGCCGGCTGACGTTTCCGTTCCCCGACGAGGATGCGCGCGAACGGCTGTGGCGCGTGCACCTGCCGGAGAACCTGCCGCGCGCCGGCCGCTTCGATCTCGCGGCGCTCGCGCGTCGCTACCGGATGTCGGGCGGCTACATCCGCAACGCGGCCCTGCGTGCCGCCTTCCTCGCCGCCGACGAGAAGCAGCCGCTGACCCAGGACCACCTCGAGCGCGCGGTCCGCGCCGAGTTCAACGAGACCGGCAAGCTCGCCGAGTCCGGTCAGCTCGAGTAGCGCTACTTCTTCTTGAGCTGATCGAGCGCGACCTTCGCGACCGCGCCGAGGTCCGTCGTCGTCGCCTTCTCGAGCGCCGGGATCGCCTTCTTGTCGCCGATCTCAGCGATCGCGAATGCTGCCCGGCCGCGAACGGCGCGCGACGGATCCTTCTCGAGTGACGTGATCAGCGGCTGCAGCGCATCGTGACCGCACTTCGGAGCCGAGTATGCGGCCGCCGCCCGCACGTCCTCGCGCGCGTGGCTCGCGAGCGTGTCGAACAGAAACTTCTTCGCTGCGTGGTCGGTCGCACACGCCGCCGCGACGGCGTCGAGCGCCTGCTGGAACGCGGCGGAGTTTCCGGAATCGATCGCGGTCGTCGCGTTGGCGATGACGCCAGACGACCCGGCCGTAGCGCCCCCTACCGACGGCTTCGTCGTCAATGCCGCGGTCGAGAGATCAAGGCTGTAGTGATAGAGGTTGCGGCTCGGCGCGCCGCTGAACGTCCAGAAGTCGAGCGCGTTGCCCGCGATCGCGGGTGCCTTCACGCCGGCCTTTTTTTGCTGGTCGTTCTCGGGGCTCGTGAGCGGCGAGTCATCTCGGCCATTGAGCAGCAGGCCGACGCGCGCGAGCTTCTGTGGGTCCTTCGTCGTCTTCGCGACGGCGGCGAGGATCGCGGCCTTGTCCTCGAGGATCGGGTTGCCGACGCCGCCCGCGACCGCGACGACGGAGAACCGGGCAGGGCCGTCCGCGACGGGCGCGCCTCCGCCCGGCGGCGTCACCATGAACACGTCGACGCCAGGTGGGAGGTCCAGATCAGCCTCGCCGCGCGCGCGAACATCGACGACGCTCGAGCCTGCCGGTGCCCATCGCTTGACCTGTTCGGCCGTCGTGGTGGGCGGAGTCTGTGGTGCGGCTGGCTGGGTCATCGCGCTCCCTGTGCTCGGAGAGACTGGCTGGGTGATCGGCGGAGTCACGGGGGCGGCCTTCGGTGGGCCGCCGTCACCGGCGCACGCGCCAAGCAGCAGCACGAGCGCGGTGTACGTGGTCGCGTTCATGGTTCCCCTTGGCGACGAGTTTGCGTGATCGCCGGAGCATCGTCGAGAGCATGCGGAGCGAAGATCGCGCGGTAGTCGTAGACGAGGCGATCGGGGAACGCGTGGTCGATGATCGCATCGAGCGTCGGCTCGCGCGCGAGGTCGTCGTACAGCGCCCGCGGAACCGGCGCGGTTCGGATGATGCCGTCGGGGTGCGTCTTCTCGAAGACGAGCTCGCCGTCGGTGACCTCGACGACGTGGAAGTAGTCGTCGGGTGAGAACGTGTCGCGCAGGTCGCGAATCAGCTGGATCTTGAGCAGCTCGATCACGCGGTCGTCGAGCTTGGCGTCGAAGATCACGAGCTTCTCGCGGAGCGCCGCGAGCCCGAAGATCAGCCGGCGCGTCATCTCGCGTCCCCAGCCGATCACGAGCTCGGGCGCGTTGCGCTCCATCGTCGACTCGAAGCCCTGGCGAGCGATCACGAGGTAGCGATTGCGCCAGGGCAGGCCGGTGCTCGGCGCGATCGTGAACCAGTGACGCGCCGGAAAGTCCGTGTATGACAGCAGCGAATCGATCTGCGTGATCGTTCCGCAGTTCGGACAGTCGAAGCGATGGAACGTGCCGGCGAGGATCTGCGCGCGGATATCGGGCCGCGCCGAGATGTGCAGCCCGTTGGCCACCTCGACGACGTAGTGCTCGCCGCAGCGACAGACGATCGTGGACGGTACGAACGTGCTCATGCGTGCCGCCCGATCTGTATCAGGTGCCCGGCGCCTTCGCGACGGTGCCGCCGGTCATCGCCTGCGGCGAGAAACCCTGATCGACGAGCTGCGACAGCATCGTGGCCGCCTCGGGATCCTTCGACCGCAACATGCCGCCGACCGCGGGCGGCGCGCCACCGGGCGCCTGGTTCTCCGTCTCCGCGTAATAGACCTGGTAGCACTCGGCGAACCACTCGCCGGGCGCGCGCCACTGATAGTCGGTGACCTTGCGGTTCGTGCGCTCGGCGGCGATGAACGAGTACAGCGACGTCACCGAGCCGTAGGCGTCGTGGAAGTTGAACCCGTTCGGCGCGGTCGCCCACTGGTGGTTGTACCAGGGGCCGTTGTTCGCCGGCGAGTACCGGTTCGGCACCCACACGGCGCTCACCGGGCCACCGGGATCGCCGGCCAGCGCCGTGCCGCCCTTCGCGACGAGCGCGGCGTTGAACGTGATCGGCGGATTCGACGAAACCGCATCGAGCATCGCCTGGCGGTACTTCTTGTTCTTGTCGACGCTGCCGTAGTTCATCCCGCCGTGCGCGGCGATGATCGCGTCGACGAACTCGGCGTAGCTGCCGTACTTGCGCCAGCCGCCCGCCGACTTCTGACCCATCCACCCGTTCATGATGTTACGCGACGCATCCACGGCGTGGCCGATCTCGTGGCGCAGCGTCGCGTTGAACTGGCGGATGTTCGCGTTCGGCGCGCCGGTTCCGTCCTGGTAGATGTTGTCCTGGCTGCTGCCGACCTTGTTGCCGGTGACCGCGGCATCCGTGCCGTAGCCCATCAGGATATCGCCCTTCGAGCCATTGACGGGGCCGGCGTAGTACGCGCTGCCCGTGCCGCGGTTCGAGTCGCGGAGGATGTTCATCAGCTGCGGATTCGCCTCGACCGCCGACGGCGGCAGCATCTCGCAGGTCTGCCACATGCTCGTCAACCCGACCTTCGTGAACGGGTTGAGCTGCGTCGAGTTGCGCGCGCCGTTCGAGTGAAGGTGATCGTACGTGCCGAGGCCGGTCGTGTTCACGCGAAAGCGCCGCTCGAACATCTTCTGGCACTCGGCATCCGTCGACGCCGGCGTGAAGAACCACTGCCGCAGGTTCGCCTTGCTCTGCGCGCCCATCTGCACGCCGGTCGGGAGGCCGTCAACCGTCGGGATGACCTTCGCGCGCGCCTTGCCGTAGATGTGATCGGTGAGCGTCGGCTCGCGCGTCGCGTTCGCGAGGAAGCCCGCGGGTCCGAGCGTGTTGAACATCGTATCGATCTGGACGGGATCCTCGAACGTCGCCGCGGCCGCCGCCGGATCGCTGTTCTGCCGCGTGACCTGGAGGACCGCCGGCGGGCAGTGCTTCTGCGTGAGCGCCCACATCGCGCCCCACCCGACGAGCTCGTCATAATCGGCGCGCGTGCACTCGCTCAGCAGCTGCGACCATTGCGCCTGCGAGATCGACGGGAGCTTCCCCACCGCGTTGAGATAGAAGACCGCCCACTTGACCTTGAGGTCGAGGTACGTGATGCAGCGGAACGTCTCGTTCGTGTCGCCGCAGTGCCTGAGGATCGCCGTCAGCTTCGCCTGATCGCCGCGGATCGTCGCCTTCTGATCCGGGTTGAGCGCGGCGACCGCATTGCGGATCTCGGTCGCGTTCGCGCGCCACGTGCCGTCGAGCAAGCCCTGCAGGCGATCCCACGCGGGGATCATGATGATCGGCGCGTTCTTGAGGAACGCCTTGTAGCCGTGCGGGTAGTGGCGCAGCAGATCCATCGTCGCCGGCGTCGCGACGCCGACGAGCGCCTGCCACTGCGGCGTCGTCAGCTCGTCGAGGTTGTTGCCCTCGTTGAGCCAGTACAGCTTCCACCGCAGATCGAGCCCGCCGAGCATGTCGAGGTACTGCAGGCAGTTCGCGACCGACAGCTTCCTCATGATGCGCCGGTTGAGCGCGTCGTACGTGCTGCCCGTCTTGAGCTGGAGCTTGTCGGCCGCCGACAGCGCGCCCGCCCTGGCGAGCACCTTGCTGTCGTCGACGGAGCCGAGCCAGTTGCCATCGGCCGCGCTCTGCAGATCGCCGATCGCATCGCGATGCAGCGTCGACGCCGGCGCGGTGCCCACACTACCGACCGCCTCGCCCTTGACCGCCTTGTCCGCGGCCGCATCCGCCGCGCGTTCCGCGCCCTCACCGGGCGAGCTGACGCCCATCGCCTTCGCCTGCACGGGCGCGCCCTTCGCACCGCCGGTCTGCACGACGTGGGCGAGCTCGTGCGCGATCAGGTGCTGACCCTCGTGCGACTCGGGATCGTACTGTCCCTTGCCGAAGAACACGTTCGAGCCCTGCGCGAACGCCTTCGCGTTGATGTCACCCGCCGCCTTGCCCGCCGCACCGTCGGTATGAACCTTGACCGCCGAGAAGTCGGCGCCGAACGCCGCCTCCATCTTCTGCTTCACGCCGCTATCGAGCGCGCGACCATCGCTGGCCTGGTGCTCGTCGACCGCGGCCGCCGCGATCGCACTCGTCGCGCCGGTGCCGGGGCTCGCTCCGCCCGCCACGGGAGCAGGAGCCTTCGCGGCGGTGGCATCGTTAGCGGCCGTCGTCTGAGGTGCAGTCTCCGACATGCTTGCGCATTGTACGCCGCCGCGCCCCCGGATCTCCCGTCACGTCCGCCCGAGATACACCGTGAACGCCGGCGCGCCCTCATCCGGAATCGTCAACCCGATCAACTGGATACAAGGCCGCTCGAGCACCTCGGCGCGCAGGATCTGCCAGCTCGCCCGAAGCTCGGGGCTCGCGTCGACCGCGGCGAGCAGCACCTCGTCGCTCCGGCGCAGATCGTCCCCGCGCGCGAAGTAATAGAACTTCCACCCCGGATGCGCCCCGAGGCTGCGCCCGACCCACACCTTCGGCCAGCTCCGCCCATCCGGCTCGAGCCCGCACAGCCCCTTCCAGAACAGGTTCGCCTCGCGCGACACGCGTACGCGCGCCAGCTCGAGCACGCGGATCGCCGCCGCGGCATCGCCCAGCCGCGCGTAGATCGTCTCGCGCTGATGCCCGCGGCTCGTCTCGAGCCCGACGGCCACACACGCACGCGGACCGCCAACCGCCCCGAACAGCTCGTCGATCACCGCCGCATGCGCCGGCCACACCGCGAGCGCGCGCGCCGCCATCTTCTCGCCCTCGCTCGCGAACGCCCACCACCGCACGCTCGGCGCCTCGCCCGCGCGCAACGCGAGCCCGACCCCCTCGTACTCGTCGAGATCGACGAGCACCTCGCGCATCGCGACTCGCTCCGGCGCCAGCGCTTCGAGCGCCCGAGCCGCCCGCCAGCGATCGCGCGTCCACGCGCTCACCCGAAGCGTCCCCCGCGGATCGTGCGCCGAGTTCACCGACCACTCGACGAGCTCCGGCTCGATCGCGAACAGCGGCGCGAGCTCCGCTCCCGAGACCGGCACCTTCATCGCCGCAGCGAGCTGCACGGTCAGCGCGAGATCGTCCACGCGACCTTGATACCACGCGCCATGCGATGCTTTCGCGCATGCCGACCCGCCGCCAGCAACTCGCCGCCGCCTGGGACGCCCTCGCCAAAGCGGGCCACGACGGTCCGCTCGACGCGCGCACGGCCAGCCTGGTCGAGCTCGCGATCGCGATCGGCACGGGCGACCGCGAAGCCGTGCGCGCGACGCATCAGCGAACCACCCAGCTCGCGCACGGCGAGGAGATCGACCAGGTCGTCGCGCTCGCGGCGCCGATGATCGGACGCTTCGCGGCCGCGAGCGTCTACGCGTGGATCGGTCTCGAGGAGCCCGGCGCGCGAAGCACGCCCGTCCGCGAGAATCCAAAACCGACGGACGCGTAGAGGCGCCTTTCGGCACCGGATCCGCGCCAGCGCGGTGTCCCAGGTGGGACAGATGCTCACGCGGTCGTCGTAGAGGCGCAGATATTTCCGTGTTAGTTTTGCCCGTCGATGGAAGGTAGTTCGATCGGACCGTACCGGATTACGGCCAAGATCGGTGAGGGCGGCATGGGGACCGTATGGGTCGGCGAGCACACGCTGCTCGGCCGCCGTGCGGCCATCAAGGTGCTCCTCCCCGAGTACACGAGTCGCGAGGAGATCGTGCAGCGCTTCTTCAATGAAGCGCGTGCGGTCACGGCGATCTCCGATCCGGGCATCGTCCAGGTCTTCGACTTCGGCCACGCACTCGGCAGCGCGTACATCGTCATGGAGCTGCTCGAGGGCGAGGCGATGGATGCGCGCCTGCGCCGGATCGGGCGGTTCGCGCCGGTCGATGCGATGCGGCTGATGGCGCAAGTCGCGACGTCGCTGGGCGCCGCGCACGCGAAGGGCGTCATCCATCGCGACCTCAAGCCCGAGAACATCTTCATCGTCGGTGATCCCGCGGTGACGGGCGGCGAGCGCACGAAGATCCTCGACTTCGGCATCGCGAAGCTCGCCGGCGACGAGAGCTCGCGCGTGAAGACGCGCACCGGCATGGTCATGGGCACGCCGGTGTACATGTCGCCCGAGCAATGTCGCGGCGCCTCCGGCATCGATGCGCGCTCCGACATCTATGCGCTCGGCTGCGTGCTGTTCACGATGGTCTGCGGGCGTCCTCCGTTCGAGAGCGACGCGACCGGCGACCTCATCATCATGCACGTGCGCGACGCACCGCCGATCCCGTCGTCGATCGTGCCCGGCCTCCCGCCCGTGCTCGACGCCGTCATCGCGCGCTGCCTCGAGAAGGATCCGGCGCGGCGCTTCCAGACCACCGCGGAGCTCGTGCAGGGCCTCGCGAGTGTCGAGGCGGTGCTGTTCGGCGGTCCGGCAATCGGTCCGGGGGGCGCGCCGGGTCACATGCGTCCGCACCTCACGCCAGCGGCCGCGATGGCCTATCGCCAGAATCCCACGCCAGCGCCGCCCGACGCTGCCACGCGCATCGCGGGCGCGAGCCCGACCACGCTCAGCTCCGCAAACGGCGCGACGCCGACGGGCCCCGGCGCGACCATGCCCCCACGCCGGCGCTCCGGCCTGCTCTTCGGCGGCATCGCGGTCGCGGTGCTCGCGATCGGCGGCGGCGTGTTCGCGCTGAGCATGAGCGGCAAGAGCCGCGAGCCCTCGCCGGCGCAGGCGGGCTCGCAGACGCCGCCACCGCCCGGCTCGGCGGCCTCCGATCCGCGGCCGGTCGTCGTCGCGCCAGCCGATGCAGAGGCCGTCGCGACGCCCCAGCCAGCCGTGGTTGATGCGGGCGTGCCCGACGCCGCCGCGGAGATCGTGACGACCGTACCGGTCGATGCCGGCGTCGTCGCAAAGCCGCAGAGCAAGGTCACCAAGGTGACCGAGAAGAAGCACGACAAGCACGTCTCGCCCAAGGGCGGCGGAAACACGCAAAGGGGATCAAATGCGAGCTCCACTCCCAGTGGCGTCGTCGATCGCGGCGATTAGCGCGATCGCGATTGCCATCATCTTGACCTCGTCGTCCCCGGCGCACGCGCAAAACGCGGCGGCCGAGTCGTTGTTCGACGACGGCGAGCGCTTGATGAAGGACGGCAAGCTCGCCGAGGCGTGCCAGGCATTCGAGGCCTCGAACCGCATCGAGGCGCGCGCAGGCACGCTGATCAACCTCGGGCTGTGCCGCGAGCAGAACGGCCAGCTCGCCTCCGCGTGGTCCGCGTTCAAGGATGCACTGACGCGCGTCAAGGATCCCAAGAAGCAGCAGCTCGCGACCGAGCACGCCAACGCGATCGAGCCCAAGCTCTCGTACCTCACGATCTCCGTCCCCGACGAGAGTCGCGTCGACGGTCTCGCGCTCACGCGCAACTCCGCGCCAATCGATCCTGCTCTCTGGAATCGCTCGATCCCGGTCGACGGCGGCACCTACGTGATCGCCGGCCACGCGCCGGGCCACGAGGAATGGTCGACGACAGTCGAGGTGCCGAAGGAAGGCGGCAAGATCTCCGTCGAGGTTCCGCGCTTCAAGGACCTGACCAAGCTGATGACACCGGTCGCCGTGCAACCGAAGCCGGATCAACCAGCCGCCGTCGCCCGGCCCGAACAGCCCGCCCCCGAAGGTGGCAGCATGTTCACGACGCGTCGCAAGATCGCGATCGGCGTCGGTGGCGTGGGCGTCGCTGCGATCGCCGCCGGCATCGTGTTCGGCATACAGGCGCAGGGCGACAAGGACGACGCGTACAAGCTCTGCCCCGACCCCGCGACTCCGTGCCCAGATGGAGATCGCGCGACCGCGCTCACCAACGACGGCCACTCGAAAGCCGTGCTCGCCGACGTCTCGTTCGGCGTGGGCGCGGCGGCGTTGATCGGCGCTGGCGTGCTGTGGTTCACGGGCGCTCCTGTCGATCGCGACCGCGGTGTGGCCGTCACGCCGCATGTTGGACCTGGAACGGCGGCGCTCGACGTGACGGTGAGGTTCTAAATGCGTACGACGACAATCATCGCGACTCTGCTCCTCGCCGTGGCCAGCTGCGGCGTCGATCCGGTGAAGTTCCTCCAAGCGGTGGACGCTCCCGTCGTCCACGATGCGGCGACCGACGCAAAGACCGACGCGCCCACCGACGCCGCGGTCGACGCACCACCCGATGCACCGATGGCCTGCACCACGCAGGCCGACTGCACCACGCCCGGCCCGTGCGAGCTCGGCTCCGGCGCCTCGTGCACGAACAACATCTGCGTCTACCCGAAGAAGACCGCCAACACCGTCTGCCGCCCATCGGCCGGCCCGTGCGACGTCGCCGACGTGTGCGATGGCGTCAGCGGCGCGTGCCCCGACGTCAAGGCGACGTCGGCCGTCATCTGCCGCCCGTCCGCGGGCGTCTGCGACGTCGCCGAGACCTGCAACGGCACCGACGTGACGTGCCCCGCCAACGCGTTCCAGATCTCGACCGTCGTCTGCCGCCCGTCGGCAGGCAACTGCGACGTCGCCGAGACCTGCACCGGCTCGAGCGCCGCATGCCCGGCCGACACGGTCGTCACGAGCGGCGTCGTGTGCCGCCCGTCCGCGGGCAACTGCGACGTCGCCGAGTCCTGCAACGGCACCTCGCCCGCGTGCCCGGCCGACACGTTCATGCCGAACACGACCGTGTGCCGCGCTTCGGCAGGCGTCTGCGACCCGGCCGAAAAATGCACCGGCTCGTCGGCGACGTGCCCGAACGACAGCCTCTCACCGAACACCACCGTGTGCCGCGCGTCGACCGGCGGCTGCGACCCGGCGGAGACGTGCACCGGTGCGTCGCCGGACTGCCCGACGGATGCGCTCGCGAACGCAGGCACGGTCTGCCGCCCCGCGGCGAGCGTCTGCGACGTGGCCGAGACGTGTAACGGTACATCCGGCGCGTGCCCGAACGACACGTTCGCGCCTCCGGCGACGGTGTGCCGCGCAGCGGTAGGCTCGTGCGACGTCGCCGAGAACTGCACCGGCTCGAGCAACACGTGCCCCACGGATAAGTTCGTCGGTTCCGGCGTCGTGTGCCGCGCGTCGGCGGGTAGCTGCGACATCGCCGAGAGCTGCACGGGGTCATCCGGCATGTGTCCCAACGACGCACACCAGCCCGTGGGGTTCGTATGCCGCGCCGCGGTCGACGTCTGCGACGTCGCGGAGGCGTGCAACGGCGGCGTAGCGTGTCCGCCCGATGCGATCGCGCCGGCGACGCAGGTCTGCCGGCCAGCTGTCAGCGCGTGCGACGCGCCGGAGAGCTGCACCGGCACCAGTACCGCATGCCCGCCAGATGCGCTGGAACCTGTCGGCACCGTCTGCGCGGACGCAGATCCGTCGACGTGCCGCAGCGCAGGGGGCTGCCTATCGACCGGTGTCTGCAAGACAGTCGGCTGCCCAGGTAGTAGACCGAACTGCTGCGGTGACGGTACCTGCGTCGCCGACGGAACGTTGTGTCCGTAGAGGTCGCGTGCTGCCACGGGTGCTCATGATCGCGAGCGTGCTCGCAACCCTAGGCTGCCAGCGCACCGAGCCCGCCAAGTCGGAGCCCGCGCCGGCGAAGCCGGCTGTGGTCGCTATGCCGAAGCGCGGCTCGCCCGTCGACGTGCACGGCATCACCGTGACGTTTCGCGACGACGGCATGGTCGCGATCCAAGGCCGCGATCAGTTCGGCAATACGATCGATACCGTCTACGAGAACGTCGACTTCTTCCGCAACGCGCTGCCCGTGCTCGACCGGAGCCTGACCGCCGAGCAGTCGATGGGCCTGCGCGAGCTCCTGCCGCCGAAGTAGCGCCGTGCTGCCCGTCGTCTCCACTGCGGCCGAGCTCGCCGCGATCCGCCGCGACGAGGCGGTGCTGCGCCCCGGCGTCGACGCGATCGTCGCGCGTCATGGCGTGCGCGGCGACGTCGTGCGGTTCGCCGACGGCTCGCTTCCCGTGTACGCGATCGGCGCGACGCACGTCTTGAAGCTGTATCCGCCGCCGTTTGCGAGCGAGCGCGAGACCGAGGTCTCCGTGCTGGCGGCGATCCACGGCGCGCTGCCGATCCCGACCCCGCGCGTGGAGGAGGTCGGCGAGCACGACGGCTGGAGCTACCTGCTCATGAGCCGGTTGCACGGCGAGACGCTCGCGACGGGGTGGCCGCGCATCGGCGAACGCGACCGCGAGCGGCTGCTTGCCGCGCTCGGCGAGGCGCTCGGCGCGCTGCACGCGTTCCGTCATCCGGTGCTCGCCACGCTGTCGCCGCCCGACTGGGGCGCGTTCGTCGATGCGCAACGCGCGAGTGCTGTCGAGCGCCAGCGCGCGAAGGGGCTCGACGAGGCGTGGCTCGCGCAGATCCCGGCGTTTCTCGAGAGCGTGGTGCTGGCGCCGCCTTCGCAACGCGTACTCCTCCATACCGAGGTGATGCGCGAGCACCTGCTCGTGCGCGAGGGGGCGCGCGGCTGGGAGCTCTCCGGTCTGTTCGACTTCGAGCCCGCGATGGCCGGCGCAGCGGAGTACGAGCTCGCATCGGTCGGCGTGTTCGTGTCGTGCGGCCACGGGCCGTCGCTGCGCACGCTGCTCCGCGCGTACGGCTATCGCGACGACGAGCTGGACGAGCGGCTCGCGCGGCGGCTGCTCGCGTACGCGATCGTGCACCGGTACTCGAATCTCCGCTGGTATCTGGAGCGCTTGCCCGCGCTCGAGATGCCCACGCTCGACGCGCTCGCACGTCGCGGCTGGGGCGTCAGCAGATCGTGATCACGGACTTGCCGCGCGAGTGCCCGGCGGCGAGCGCGCGGACCGCGGCGGGCACCTCGCTCAGCGGATAGCGACGCTCGACGGCGGGCGCGAGCGTGCCCGCTTCGAGCATCTCGGCGAGCGTGCGCAGGTCGGCCTCGTTCACGAGTCCGATCGGCGAGCGAAACCTCTGGCGCGACGTCAGCCCGATGATCTGCGACCAGACCTGCCGGCCCATGCCGAGCCAGCGGCCGCCGCCCTCGCCGCCGAGGATCACGAGCGTTCCGGTCGGCGCGAGCACGTGGCGCAGCGCGGACACGCCGCGGCGGCCGGCCAGATCGATGATCGCGTCGTACGTGCGGTCGCCGCTGGTGAGGTCTTCTCGCGTGTAGTCGATCACGTGCGCCGCGCCGAGCGAGCGCACGAAGTCGAGCTTCGACGTGCTGCACACGCCCGTGACCGACGCGCCCATCGCGCGCGCGAGCTGCACGGCGTACGAGCCGACGCCGCCGCCCGCACCGGTGATCAGGACGGTCTGGCCGGCCTCGAGCTTCGCGGCGCGCAAGCCGACGAGCGCCGTGGTCGCGGAGACCGGCACCGCCGCGGCCTGCTCGAACGAGATGTTCGAGGGCTTGCGGACGAGCTTCGACGGCACGGCCCGGGCGTACTCCGCAAACGAGCCCTCGCCGATGCCGAAGACCTCGTCGCCGGGCGCGAACGCGGTGACGCTCGCGCCGACCTCCTCGATGACTCCGGCGAGCTCGAGGCCGCGCACGGGGTTGCGCGGACGCCGCAGGCCCGTGGCGAGGCGCACCGCGTACGGCACGCCCTCCATCAAGTGCCAGACTCCGAAGTCGACGCCGGCCGCGTGGACGCGAACGATCACCTCGTCGGCGCGCGGGCGTGGGCGTTCGATCTCGCGAAGCTGCAGCACGTCGGCCGAGCCGTAGCGGTCTTGAACGATGGCGGTCATGAATGAAGGTTTCATGGGAGGTCCATGGAGATGTCGTTGTTGATCATGGCAGCGGCCTGCATGCCGGAGGCGGCGGCGATGATCGCGCTCTGCATGCGCGTCGTGAGGTCGCCGCTCGCGTAGATGCCCGGGCGCGAGGTCTCGCGCGTCATCGGGTCGACCTTCAGGTAGCCGTCCTCGGTCGCGAGGCCGAGCGCGCTGACGACCGCGACCTGGTGCTGCGCCGGATGCACGAACAACGCCTCGCACGCGATCGCGGTTCCGTCTTCGAGCTCGACCGCGGTGAGCTGGCCGTCGCGCGCGACGAGGCGGCGCACGGGTGTCTCGGCGAGGTCGATGTTTGCGCGGCGGAGCAGGGCGCGCACGTCGTCGGGGAGCGTGCCGAACACGGTGAGGCCGCGCGTCGTGAAGCCGCGCGCCATCAGGGCGAACTGCGCCGCGTGCGCCGCGTGCTGCGGCAGCACGAGGAAGCCCCAGCGCTGATCCTGGATCTCCCAGCCGTGGCAGTAGGGGCACTGGAAGATCGAGTGGCCCCACAGCTCGCGGAAGCCTTCGATCGGCAGCATCTCGTCGACCATGCCGGTCGCGAGCAGGATGCGACGTGCGCGCACGTCCTCGCCGCTGCTCAGCCGAACCGCGAACGCGTTGCGCTCGCCTTCGATCGCGGTGACGCCGGTGTCGCGGATCTCGACGTTGCCGTACGCCGCGAGCTGCTCGCGCGCGATCCGCCGGAACTCCTGCGGAGGCGTGCCGTCGCGCGTGACGAAGTTGTGCACGTGAATCGCGGCCGCGTTGCGGCGCGGGCCCGCATCACACAGCAGCACGCGCTTGCGAGCGCGACCGAGAGCGAGCGCGGCCGAGAGGCCCGAGGGCCCGCCGCCGATGATGATGATGTCGAACATCGGAGTTCCTTTCCGTGGTCAGCGTACGACCTCGAAGTGTCCCATCATGCCGGCCGCGTGATGCTCGAGGATGTGACAGTGGTACATCCACATGCCGGGGCGGTCATCCGGGCGAAACGCGATCGTCACCGTCTGCTTGCCCGCGACGTTGACCGTGTCCTCCCACGAGCGCGGCGCGGTCCGCACGCCATCGACGGCGATCACCTGGAAGAAGAAGCCGTGGAGGTGGAACGGGTGATCCATCGCCGTCTCGTTGACGATCTCCCAGACCTGGAGCTCGCCGACCTTCACCGGCGCGTCGTGGTGATGCGTCTCGTCGTTGATCAGCCAGTCGTGCCCGTGCAGCGTCATGCGAGCACCGAGGCGAACGATCCGGTTCGCCGAGATCGCGCCCTCCGGCACGAGCGGCGTGACCGGCGCCAGCGCTTCCGGGATCGACGCACGCGACGTCGCACGAGGCCCCACGCGCAGCGTTCCCCACCGGGTGCGGCGCGGCCACTTCATCTTCGTGCGGCGGTACGGCAGCGATTCGATCGCGATCTCCGCGCCCTCGTCGTCGAACGGGCCGACGGCAAGCTCGACGCGGTCGCCCGGCGTGAGCAGCGTCTCGGTCACCGTGACCGCGGCGTCGCGCCACCCGCCGTCGCTGCCGATCACGCGAAACGGCCGCCCGCCGAGCGACAGCCGCACGTACCGCGCGCTGCACGCATTGACGATCCGCCAGCGCTCGACGTGCCCGGCCGCGATCTCGAGCTCCGGCGCCATGCGACCGTTGATCAGCAACGCCTGTCCTTCGCGGCCGGTGTGGCGATCGAACAGCGCCGTCTTCGCGATCCGTCCCTTGCGGTCGAGCTTCAGGTCATCGAGCACGAGCACGCGGTCCGCGTCGAACGCGGCCTCGTCCTCGCCGAGCACGATCAGCGCGCCGTACAGTCCGCGCTCGATCTGCACGGTCTCGTTCGCGTGCGAGTGGTACCAGAACGTTCCCGCGTCGGGCAGCACGAAGCGATACTCGAACTCCTCGCCGGGCTGTACGAGCACCTGCACCGACTCCGTGCCGTCCATCGCCGCCGGCAACCGCAGACCGTGCCAGTGGATCACCGTCGGCTCGGGCAGGTGGTTCACGAGCCGCACGACCAGCGTGTCGCCGACGTGCGCGACGATCATCGGCCCGGGAACCATCCCCTGGTATCCCCACGCCGTCACGCGCTTGCCGGGCGCGATCTCCCACTCCGTCTCGCGCGCCTCGAGCGTGACGTGCACTTCCTGTGGCTCGCGCGTCCCCGTGGCGGCGGGCGCCGGGCCGCTCTGCGCGGCATGGAGGGCGGCGAGGTCCGTCGGCGTGGGCGCAGAATTGGCGTGGGCGACCTGGTGGCATTGCTTCGTCATGCCGGCAAGACGCTCGCCCGGCTCGGTCATTACAGTGGATGCGGTCATCGGAGCCTCCTTGGATGTGCTTCCAGGCTAGGCATCCGCGCCGAGCTCCACTTGAACGTAGGGGCTACGAACGTTCTGATACCCTGGCCGGAGGGTCCGATGGCGACGAAGGCATACGGGCGCATGGTGTTCTGGGAAGGCGCGTGCCTGTGGGTGCTGGGCAAGCGCCCCGAGGACCCGCCGTATCCGAAGACGTCGGCCCACGCGCACCATGCCGTGCAAGTCACGCTCGCGCTCGACGGTACGTTCACGCTCGAAGGGAGCGGCGCGCGTGCGGCGGGCGTCGTCGCGGCCGCCGTGGCCCCGGATGTCGAGCACGCGTTCGAGACCCACGGCAACGCCGTCGCCCACCTGTTCATCGATCCAGACGGTCATGCCGGTCGCGAGCTCCGTCGCACGCTCTTCGCGACGGGCGAGGTCGCGACGATCTCGGCCCCGCTCGACGAGCTTCGCGCTCGCCTTCACACCGCGCTCCAGGCGCGCCGCCGCGTCGACGCACCGTTCATCGAGCTCGGTCGCAGCGTCGTCGCGCAGCTCGCACCCGGAAGCGAGCGCGACGAGCGGCCCGAGGTGCGCGTGCGAAAGATGTCGGCGTGGGCGGCCGCGCGCCTCGAGACGCCGGTCAGCCTCGAAGATGTGGCGCGCCACGTCGGCCTTTCGCCGGGCCGCGCGCGTCACCTGTTCGTCGACCAGACCGGCCTGCCATTTCGCACCTATCTGCTCTGGCTCCGCCTGATGCGCGCGGTCGAGCTGTTCTCGGCGGGCTCGTCGCTAACGAGTGCCGCGCACGGAGCCGGCTTCTCGGACTCGTCCCACTTCAGCCGCACGTTCCGCCGCATGTTCTGCATCGCGGCCGACTCGCTGCGCGTCTCGTAGCCCTTTCGTTCAAGGCGAGGCCGCGCGAACGCCCTATTCGTTAGGGCATGACCCACGCACATCATCTACTCACGGCCGTCTTCCTCGCGGCCTGTGGCAGCACGATCCCGGCGCGGATCGAGACCATCGACGGCCACGACGTCGAGATCGCGGCCGCGGGCGACGGCTCCGCGACCGTCGTGTTCGAGGCCGGCCTCGGCGACGACTGGACGAGCTGGGACGCCGTCGCCGCCGACGTCGCACATCACGCGCGGATCTTCGCCTACTCGCGTCCCGGCTACGGTGCGAGCACCCCCGCGACCACGCCGCGCGACCCGCGACAGATCGTCGAGGAGCTGCGCGCCCTCCTCGCGCACGAGGGCTACGCGCCACCGTACGTGCTCGTCGGCCACTCGTTCGGCGGCACGTACATGGAGCTGTTCGCGAAGGCCCACCCCGACGAGGTCGCCGGCGCCGTTCTCGTCGATCCACGCCACCGCGACTTCCTCGCGCGTTGCGAAGCGGCCCACCTCGACAGCTGCGGCATCCCCGAACCACTCCTCGAGACGCAAGCCGCGAGCACGATCGCCGAGTACCACGCGTTCCCGCTCGGCTCCGACGAGATCCGCACGGCCGGAACGTTCGGCACGTATCCGGTGCGCGTGCTCATCGCGACCGACCATCCCGTCTCGCCGGCATGGGAGTCGCTGTGGACCTCGATGCACGGCGAGCTCGCCGCCGAAGCGAGCAACGGCGAACAGATCATCGTCCGCGGTGCCAGCCACTACATCCAGCTCGACCGTCCCGACGTCGTCGTCGACGCCATCCTCGAAACGTTGCCGTGAAGGAGCCCACCATGTCGATCCGAACCAGCGCCCTCCTACTCGCCTTGCTGCTCGCCCGCGGCGCCTCCGCGGAGCCATCGCTGCCATGGCAGCTGCACGCGATGTCCACCCGCAACATCGTCCAGGCAGACACCGCGGCGGCAGCCTTCCGCGACGCGCAGGGCAACGTCGACCTCGCCGCGACCACCACGCTCTCCGCGAGCTACCAGCTCACCGACCGCTGGGCGCCGACGCTCCGCCTCGGCTTCGTCGGCAACAACGCGCCCGGCGCCGCGCTCGACGGCACCTCCCTCGGCAACCCGATCGCGGGCGTCACGTACACGCTCGACCGCCGCGTCGCGCTGTTCGGCGCCATCGCGATCCCCGTCGGCTCGGGCGGCGGCAACGACCCCGATCCGCACGCCGCCCGCACCAACGCCGCCTCGATGACGGCGCGTCCCGCCGACGAGGCCATGTTCGAGGTCGACTACGCGACCGCGATCGTCGGCGCCGACCTCGCGTACGTCCAGCACGGCTTCACCGCGCAAGCCGAAGCATCTCTGCTGCAAAGCGCCCGCGTCCGCGGCGACCGCACCAGCGCCGGCGCCGACGCGCTTCGCACGCGCGCCACGCTCGGCGCTCACGCCAGCATCTTCCTCGGCAGCCACGTCTCCCTCGGCGCGGACCTGGAATATCGCCGCTGGCTCTCGCACCCGAAAATGCTCGACGCGATGACCGACCCGAGCGTTCCCAGCGCCGACCAATCCCCCGCGACGCTGACCGCCACGCTCGGCGCGCGCTTCCACTTCCACATCGGCAACGCATCGCTCCAGCCTGGCCTCTCGTACACGCGCGGCTTCGACGGCCTGACCCTGCACGGCCCGATGAACATCACGAAGCAGACGAACGCGGTCGGGATCACGGTCCCCGTGCTCTTCTAGCGTCGCGCGCCCTGCGCGATCACGTCCGCTGCCGCAACTTGCGGCAGGCGCGCCCGACCTCGCCAGCGTATCGTCCGCGCATGATAAAGAGGTGGGCGGCGGGCGGCGTTGTCTTCGCAGTACTCGTGGCTCTGATCACGCGTGTCGCGGTCGCAGACGACGACCCGTCGGCGCAGCGGCAGCAGCTGATCGACGCCATCGATCACAAGGTCGAGTCGATCTCGAACGAGCTCTCCGGCTTCGCATCGGACTCCGACGCCAGCGACATCGACGATGCCGTCTCGTACGCGCGCGACGTCCTCGACCTCGTCTCGCAGCTCGCCCCGATCGCGAGCGGTGATTCGCACGCCGAGCACATCGTCTCGAACTACCCGGACTACGTGCAGCAGTTCCGCGATACGGCGGTGAACCTCAAGCGCGAGAAGCAGATCCAGCGGCTCGCGGATGGAGTGGCGGATCGCTGCGCGTCGGCGGAGTCCGACTTGCAGTCGGCGATTCGCGGCTACGTCGGCGACCTCGACAGCACCGCGGCGGACGAGGGCCCGACCAAGCTCACCGAGCTCGGAAGAAACCTCGGTCGCACCTGGGGCGACCAGATGCAGAAGCTCCGCGACAGCGACAACGACATGAAGAGCGCCGCCTCCAGCGCGCGGTTCTCCGTCAGCGAAGACCGCTGGTCGTACGTCACCAGCTACGTCAGCAGCGCCGCGACCGGGATGGCCGACTACTGGAACGACAAGTTCCGCGCCGCCGTCGACAAGTGCCAGCGGCTCGAGCAGGGCGAGAAGCACCCCGACATCGTCAAGGCGCTCGAGACACTCGGCACCTACGCGGGAAACACGAAGGCGACCGTCACGCAGCTCAAGCGCGACTACAACGCCTGGCTGCGCGACGTGAAGAAGCTGCGCAGCTTCTCCGACCAAGATCGCGACGCGATCCGCAACGCGTTCTGCACTGCCGGCGAATACGAGATGCAGGACCGCGTCAACGAGGTCGCCGATCGCTGGGCCAGCGACATCAACAGCGTCTACGGCACGATCACGGGCCAGGCCGATCGTCTCAAGGCCCGCGCGACGACGAACGCGATGGCAAAGTTCAAGGGCCCCAAGGACGTCATCGCGGGCGTCGACAAGAACCTCGCGAGCCTCGCGCACCTCAAGGCCTACGAGCTCGCCGGCAGCGCGAACCCGGCAATCCGTACGCGCATCGAGTGGGGAAAGAAGCGCCACGAGGATCTGCAAAGCGCCTGCACGTCCTCCGAGGAGGACGTGAAGTACTGCACGAACCGGATCCGGCCCGGCTCGGGCTGCCGTCTCGACTGCGTCAAGAACTGCAAGGTGATCGAGTTCAAGCCGGATAACTCGACGGCGACCTCGGAGGGCGAGACCCAGGTCGAGGCATACAAAGAAGGCCTGGAGGAGTGGTACAAGCAGAACAAGACGGAGCTCTTCAAGACGTTCCCCGAGCTCGAGTCGTGCCAGAGCTCGGACAAGACCGCGCTGATGATCGAGACCGACGTGGTCACCTACGAGATGTGCTCCAGCACGGTGAAGAACCAGTTCGGCGAACAGCTGGACGAAGCGACGCTCGAGCTCAGCGAGACATCTGAGTGATCCATCCCGCGCTCGGTTTCTGGCTGCTCTTCGGGACGCCGCTCTTCAACTCCGATCGCGCCTCGCGCGTCGCAGAGCTCCTGACCGACCCGCGCTGGCCCTGGCAGCCGACGCTGGTGCGACCGATGCCCACGCCGGGCCAGCCACCGTACGCGTGGCCCCGTGGCAAGGTTGCCGCGCGCGCGCTTCGCGCGACGATCGAGGACGTCCTTCGAAGCCCATCGACGACCGCGATCCACCTCGCGATGAGCCGGATGGACCCCGACAACAACGCCTTCGCGATCGTCGACAACGGCAGCCCGCGCGCCCTTCACGAGGGCCGCGCATTTCCATTCCGGGCGATCGGCCTGTGTCGCTATCCGGTTCCACCGCCCAAGAACATCGAGAACTGGCTCGCCCTCGTCCGCGAGCTCGCCTCCGTCCTCGGAGCCGTCCACGGCGTCGTCTGGGTCGACACGGACGAGCGCCTTCTCCTGGGGCGTCAGTTCGTGTCGGGCAGCGCGCACCCCAAGAAGCCGCCCGACTACCCAGGCAACGAATCTCATCGCATCAACCACGCCCGCGACGCGCTCGGCGATCGCTACGTGCGCTTTCCCGGCTGGGCAACGTTCCTGCGCAGCACGCACGTCGCGGCAGCAGGCGGCCGCGACAAGCTCCTCGCGCTCGTGAACCCGCCCGTCGTCCACGACGTCGGCGATCTGCTCTACATCCAGCTCTCTGCTTCCGTCGACGACGCGCTCGCGCCAGACACCGAGGCGCGGCGCCACGCGCTCACCGAGCTGCTCGAGCCGATCCTCGTACCGCAGCCCGCGCGATGAGTGGGCGCGACGCGGACCGCCACCACGACGCGTGATAGCGTCACGCGCGGAGGCAAGATGTCGCGAGCCGTGACGTTCGTCGTGCTGTCGCTCGCTATCGCATGCGCACGCAGCGCGCCGCCGCCGAGCACGCCGGCACCCGCGCCAGCAGGCGAAGGCGGCTCCTGCGGCGCCGACCACTCGTGCAACTGGCACTGCCCGGAGGGCAACTGTCCCTACGAATGCCTCACCGGCTCGAAATGCGACGTCTCCTGCGCGGGCGGCGGCTGCAAGCTCACGTGCAACGCCGGCGCGACGTGCAACCTCGACTGCGAGGGCGGCCGCTGTGCGAGCGCGTGCGCCGCGGGCTCGACCTGCAACCTCGCGTGCACCGGCGGCAGCTGCTCGAACGAATGCGCGACCGGCGCGACGTGCACTGGCGATCACCCGCCCGGCTGAACGCCCCGCGGGCAGAGGGACCGAGCCGCGAGCTCAACACTTGGAATTGGGAGAGTAGGTCCCCTTCGACCATCGTTTTGAGGGGCCGCTCGTCGCACGTCGTGTATTCGGTCCCCGGCGCGATCCAAGTCGTTCCGAGGTAGCTACTCGAACGCGAGCGTACCGACGGCGATTCCCGACGGAGTCAGCCCGTACGTCAAGAGCGAGAACGAGAGCTGCCATCCGTCGGGCGTCTTCATCGTCTTGCTCTCGCCCGAGATCATGATGCTCGAGGTTCCGCCGACCGCGCGCACCGCGGAGAGCGCCGCCACCGGCACAACACCATGGCCCGCCGATCCCGTGAACGTGCAGCGCGCGACCGCGCTCGACCCGGTGACGCCGCCCGTGACCTGCACGGTCACGTCGCTCGTTGCGGGACCCGACCATGCGACCGCGAGGTCCTGCGTCGCGCTCGCCGTGACCGAGCCCTGCGTGAACGTCGGCGCCGTCACCTGCACCGACGTCGGCGCGACGAGCGACACGTCGAATGCCGGCGCTCCCAGCGGATTGCCGGGCGCCTGGAAGCGCACGGTATCGCCGCCGTTGAACAGCGCGACCGCGCCGCTGACGGTGATGTAGCCGTAGGCGCCGGGCGTCAGCGTCATCGTGCCGTCGTTGACCTGCACGCCGCTGATCGTCATCAGTCCCGAGTCGGTGTACGTGATCGGAACGGTGCCGCCGCTGCCCGACGTCGTGCACGTCTGGATCTGGCACGCGCCGGCGGTCGTCGTCGAGCACGCGCTCGATGCTCCCATCATCGGCGGCGGGATCCGGTACACGGTGCCCGACGCATAGCCCTGCTCGACGGGCGTCGACGACACGGTGTAGCGCGTGCTCTCGATCGTGATGAAGCCGGCCTTGGTCTCGGTCGGAGCGTTGCTGCCATTGCTACCGTTGCTGCCGTTCTGTCCATCGGTCCCGGCGCCGCCGTCGGGGCCATTCGGCTCACCGCCGTTGCTGCCGCCGCACGCGGCGCATGCGATCAGCAAGAACGACACGACAAGAAGCTCTCGGTTCATGCAGGCAGGAGCCACGGCGGCGCCGGTGGTCGCACGAAACGTATGACACCGTAGTTTGGGCAGAACGACCGAGCCGAAAACGAAAAGAGCAGCCGAAGCTGCTCTTTAGGTGGTGGAGATAAGGGGGATCGAATTCTTCCAAAAGACCAATGATGACGAGCGCTTGCTGCACTTTTCAACACTTGGAATTGGGAGAGTAGGTCCCCTTCGACCACCGTTTTGAGGGTCCGGGCAGAGCCTGGGCAGAGCAAAAAAACCGCCGCGAAGCTTCGCGGACCCTTCTCCAAGCCGGCTCGGCTTTGTCGGGCCGGCTTCGCCGTGCTTCGAGATCGCGGCGTTGGCGATCGGCGCCTGCGGCAAAGGTCCGCGGCAAAGGTGTCGGCGTCGTCCGCCAAAGCCTTTGCCGAAGGGTTTCGGCCCCTGAAACCCGGGTTCTGAGCTAGACGAAACCGGTGTATCGCCGTGGCGACGTAGGGCAAACAGCGCGAGCGCTGCGGTTGTTGGACACGCTTCGCGGGTTTAAACACGGTCGAACGCTGGAAGAGCTCGCGGCGAGGCTCGGGGTTAGCGAGCGAACGATCCGCCGCGACCTGCAGGAGCTCGCTGATGCGGACGTTCGCGTGGAGCTGTCGCGTGTCGATGGCCGAGCTGCGGCGCGCTTGCTGGAGACGAGCTACAGCGGCGTGCCGGTGACGCGGCGCGAGCGGTACACGCTGCTCGCAGCGCGCCGCGTGTTCGACGTGCTGCGCGGTACGCCGTTCCACGAAGATGCAGTGAGCGTGCTCTCGAAGTTCGAGCAGACGATGAGTGCGAGCGAGCGCAAGGAGCACGGCGCGCTCGGTCAGCACTTCGCATACGTGCCCGATGGCGGGACGAAGGCCTATGAGGGCAAAGAGGACCTGATCGACGCGCTGCAGACCGGGATCCTGTCGCGCAAGATCGTCAGGTTCTCGTACAAGGACTCGCGCGGACGGGCGCGTAGCGGCGATCTCGCGCCGTTTGTGATCCTGATGTATCGGCAGGGCCTGTATGTCGTCGGTGCGCGGGTAGGGGAGGACCATGCATCGGCCGACCTACACGACTGGCGAAAGGGTCTTGGCGTGTTCGCGGTTGAGCGGTTCGTGGAAGCCGAGCACCTGCGCAAGCGGACGTTCGAGATCCCGGTAGACTTCCAGATCGAAGAGGTTCTCCACGGCGCGTTCGGGGTTCACGTCGGGGATCCTGCGAACGCCCGCCGCGTCGTCGTCGACTTCTCGGCCGAGAAGGCGGAGCTAGTCGCCGGTCGTGTCTGGCACCCGACGCAGGAACTCAAACGTATTGCCGGTGGACGCACGCGCCTGAGCTTCACCTGCACGAACCTGATGCCGGTGGTCTCTTGGATTCTGCAGTGGGGGCCGCACGCGAAGGTCGTCGAGCCTTCGGTGTTGGCTGCGACCGTAGTCAGCGAGTTGGAACGCGCTCGGGCGCAGTACGCGGGACTGTAGTTCAACGGGAAGCCGCTCCAGCCGACAGTGGAACCAAACGCGCTCGCTTGTTTCTTTGCAGTCCGATGAGCGCATACTCAGCGACGAAGCTGTCTAGCTGAGCTGCGGACGCAGCATCGCGCCGAGGGCTTCGGACCTTGAGAACTTCGATGGTCCACGCTTGAAAGAGCGAGTCACGGACCTTCTGGCACGCAGTGTCGAGCAGCCCGGCGGTTCGAAGCTGAGCGAGCATCCACCAGCACGCCCTGATCCACGTCCCGTAGCTGAGGCGTCCATGCATTCGTGGCGGCAGGAGAGTGTTCATGACCCGATTCGAGACGACCTCGACGTCGTAGGCGGGAATGAAGGCCGGGAACAACAAATGCGCAACCTTTGACGGCAGGACAAAGCTCTTGTTTCGCTTCACCGCCTTGGCCGTTCTCGTGAAGACACTATCCAACCCGGTCACGAACTGTTCGAGCGAAGCCTCGGGCACGTCGGCCAGACGGCGCGCGCCAGTCGCGCGCACGATCCGTCGGACGTCGACAACGAATGCAGGTAGGAGCGCACGTAGCTTGTTGATTTTCTCGTCAAGCGGGCCGCCTCCCCTAAATGCGGACCAGCCGCGCAATGCCCAAACTAAATGCTCAAACGCCCCACGGGCGATTGGCGGCTGCGGCCAAGGCGGATCGCGTTGTGACAGCCAAGACAACAACGGAACAACGTAGGGGCCGTGAATCGGTCAAGTCTCTTTTTTTGTGTGAATGCCTGACGAGAGAGCATCGGGTTCAGGT
>CAYUNM010000005.1:26683-235841 GCA_964446175.1 uncultured Kofleriaceae bacterium | reverse complement strand
CCCGCGCGCCAACCAACCCGCGCGCCAACCAACCCGCGCGCCAACCAACCCGCGCGCCAACCAATCCGCGCGCAGCCCAACCAACCCGCGCGCAGCGAACCAACCGGCCGCGCGGCCCCGTTACTCAGTAGCGGAGGAACACCGAGCCCCACGTCAGGCCCGCGCCGAAGGCGACGAGGCAGACGAGGTTCCCCGGCTTGATCTTGCCGAGCGCGATCGCCTCGTGCATACAGATCGGGATCGAGGCGGCCGTCGTGTTGCCGTACTTCTGGATGTTGTTGTGCGTCTTCTCGGCGGGCATGCCGATCATCTGCGCGACCATCTGATTGATGCGCAGGTTCGCCTGGTGCGGGATCAGCATGTCGATCTCGGTGATCGACTTGATGCCGTTCGCCTGCATGCCCTCCATGATCGCCTGCGGCATGCGCGTGACCGCGTGCTTGAAGACGTTCTTGCCCTTCATCTGCGGGTAGTGCTTGCGCTCCGCCATCGCCTCGGCCGAGATGCGCGGGTTGTGACGGCTCGCCGGGTACTCGGTCCACAGGATCTCGGCCTCGCTGCCATCCGCGTGGATGTGCGTCGACAGGATCATGTGCTCCTCGTTCTCCGCACGCCCGACGACCACCGCGCCGGCGCCATCGCCGAACAGCACGGTGACGTCACGGCCGGCGGTCGAGATGTCGAGGCCGGTCGAGTGGACCTCGCTGCCGATCACGAGGATGTTCTTGAACGCGCCGGTGCGGATGTACGCGTCGGCGATCGAGATGCCGTAGATGAAGCCGGTGCACTGCTGGCGAATGTCGATGCAGGGGATGGCCCTATCCGAGATGCCGAGCAGGCGCTGCACGAAGACGCCGGTGCCCGGGAAGTTCACGTCGGGCGAGAGCGTCGCGTAGATGATCATGTCGATGTCGCGCGGGGAGAGCCCGGCGCGCTCGATCGCTTCCTTGCTCGCCTTCGTCGCGAGCTCCGCACCGCCCTCGCCCGGCTCGACCCAGTGCCGCTCCTCGATCCCGGTGCGCTCGATGATCCACTCGTTCGAGGTCTCCATCAGCTTGGCGAGATCGTCGTTCGTCACGACGCGCGACGGGACGGACATGCCGATCCCCAGAATCCGGCTGCGGTGAGTCATGCTCGGTCGATTACCACGAACGCGCGGTGTAGGGTGAGCCATGAACATCCTGCTGGTCCGTCACGGTGAGACGACCTGGAACCGCGAAGGCCGCTACCAGGGCCACACGGACATCCCGCTCTCCGAGACGGGTCAGGCGCAAGTCCGCGCACTTGGCGAGCGTTTGCGCGTGACACCGATCGCGATCGCCGTTGCCTCGCCGCTCGCGCGCGCACGCACGACGGCCGAAGCCATCCTCGCCGGCCGCACCGCCCCGACCCTCGAGCTCGACGCCGGCCTCCTCGAGATCTCCCACGGTCAGTGGGAAGGCAAGCTCGCGTCGGAGGTCGAGCGCGATCACGCGGAGATGTTCGGCATCTGGCGCACGGCACCCGGCCGCGACGCGCCCGCTGGCCCGAATGCGGAGACACTCGGCGACGTCGAGGCACGCGCCTGGGCCGTCCTCGAGCGCATCTGCGCGCGCCTGCAGCCGGAGCAGACCGCGCTCATCGCCGCGCACGACGCCGTCAACCGCGTGCTGCTGTGCCGCGTGCTCGGCCTGCCGCTCCAGCAGGTCTGGAAGTTCCGCCAGGCGCCCGCGACGCTCAACGTGCTCTCCGGTCGCTCGCTGACCGAGCTGCAGGTCGTGCGCCTCAACGACTGCGAGCACAGCGAGCCGCTGCTCCACGCCGGCCAGCACCGCGCCCTGTGACCGTCAGCAGATCGTGACCGCCTGGCGGTCGAGCGAATCGTTCATGGCGCGAGTGCCTCCTCGGCACCGTCGTATGTCAGGCCTGCCGGCCCGTACCAGACGTGCAGCTCGGGCACGAGCCGGTTCGCCGCGATCGCCGGATCGTGCGACAGCAGCTCCTTCACCTCCGCCTCGTCCGTCGTGTCGAAGATGAAGATGCCGGCGATCGCATCGGCGCGCTTCACGTCGTCGTCGAACGGGCCCGCGATCAGCAGCTTCTTCGCGCGCGCCATCTTCTTGATGTTCGCCATGTGTCCCTCGAACAGCTTCTTGCTCTCGGGCGTCTGCTCGGGCGACCACGCCGGCCCGCGACGCAGCACGACGAATTCATACGTGCGCATCGCGAAGTGCTTCGCCGGGGACGGCGCCGACGACGGCGTGGACGGCGCGGACGCCAGCGTGGACGGCGCCGACGACGGCGTGGACGGCGCCGACGCCAGCGTGGACGGCGCCGACGATGGCGTGGACGGCGCCTTGGTTTCGTGAGCGCAGCCGACGAGCGCGAGCAGAAGAAGAGAGCGCATGGCGCGATTTGCGCCGTACCACGGGTGCGACGTCAAGCGCGTCCGCGCGGGGCGACAAGCCGCTCAAACGTCGAGAGCCCGCGCGATGCGACGAGCCGCTCAGATGTCGAGGTTGCGGACGTTGAGCGCGTTCTCTTCGATGAACTCGCGGCGCGGCTCGACCAGATCGCCCATCAGCTTCGTGAAGATGCCGTCGGCCTCTTCCATCTCCTCGACCTTGACGCGGAGCAGGTTGCGGCGGTCCGGGTCCATCGTGGTCTCCCAGAGCTGCTCGGCGTTCATCTCGCCCAGGCCCTTGTAGCGCTGGATCTGGAGGCCCTTGCGTCCGAGCTCCTCGATCAGCTCGGCGATCTCGTCCCAGCCCTTGATGTCCTGCGGCTCGTTGCCCTCGTGCACGAGGCGGATCGGCTCGACGAGCTTGCCCTTGAGCTCGGCGCTGATCTTCTTGAGCTCCGCGAACTCGGCGCTGCGCACGAGGTCCGCGTTGATGACGGTGTGGCGGCGGACGCCGTGCTGACCGGCCTGGTAGCGCAGCTCCCAGGTGCCGTGCTCGACGTCCTGCTTGTACTCGGCGCCGGCCTGGCCGAGCT
This sequence comes from uncultured Kofleriaceae bacterium, assembly GCA_964446175.1. GTDB lineage: Bacteria > Myxococcota_A > Polyangia > Haliangiales > Haliangiaceae > JABFXX01. The sequence continues at coordinate 232,865 of CAYUNM010000005.1, read as the reverse complement.
CGCCGTGGCGGCGCGAGACGTCCGCCATGACCTTGGCCTCGATGCGCTCGAGCTTGTCGCGGTCACGCAGGTCGGACTCCGAGAGCTGCGCATCGGCGAACGCGGAGACGATGCGGCGGTCGTGGCGCTTGTCGAGCTGCATGCGCACGCGCTTGGCGGCGGTGATGCGCTTGATGCACTCGACGAGCGCGTTGCCCGTCAGCTCGGTGTTGTTGCCGAGCAGCAGCTTGGTCTCGCGGGTGACCGAGTCGAGCAGGAAGTCTTCGAGCGCCTGCTCGTTCTTGAGATAGAGCTCGGTCTTGCCCTTCTTCACTTTGTAGAGCGGCGGCTGGGCGATGTAGATGTGGTTCGCCTCGAACAGCTCGTTGAAGTGGCGGAAGAAGAACGTGAGCAGCAGCGTGCGAATGTGGCTGCCGTCGACGTCGGCATCGGTCATCAGGATGACCTTGTGGTAGCGCAGCTTCGTCAGGTCCTTCTCTTCGCCGATGCCGGCGCCGAGCGCGGTGATCAGCGTGGTGAGCTCCTGCGACGACAGCATGCGGTCGAAGCGGACCTTCTCGACGTTGAGGATCTTGCCGCGCAGCGGGAGGATCGCCTGGAACGCGCGGTTGCGGCCCTGCTTCGCGGAGCCACCGGCGGACTCACCCTCGACGATGAACAGCTCCGACTTCTCGGGATCACGCTCCTGACAGTCGGCGAGCTTGCCGGGGAGTGACGTCAGCGTCAGCGCGCCCTTGCGCTGCACCATCTCGCGCGCCTTGCGAGCGGCTTCGCGCGCCTGCGACGCGAGCTGCGCCTTCGAGATGATCGTCTTCGTGTCCTTGGGGTGCTGCTCGAGGTAGGCGCCGAGCTTGTCGGCCACGACGGCACCGACGGCGGTCGCGACCTCGCTCGAGACGAGCTTGTCCTTCGCCTGGTTCGAGTACTTCGGATCGCCGACCTTGACGCTGATGACAGCGGTCAGGCCTTCGCGCAGATCCTCGCCGGAGACGGCTCCCTTGGCGTCCTTGATCAGCTTGTTCTCCTCGCCGATCTTGTTGACCGTGCGCGTGAGCGCCTGGCGAAAGCCGGTGAGGTGCGTGCCGCCGTCGCGATTCTTGATCGTGTTGGTGAAGCAGGTGACGAGCTCGGAGTAGCCGTCGTTCCACTGCATCGCGATCTCGACCTCGCAGCCCTCGTGCGTGCCCGAGAACGACACGACCTCGGAGATCGCGGTCTTGTTCGCGTTGAGATCGGCGACGTACGTCGCGATACCGCCCTCGAACTTGTAGTCGGCCTTCTTGTCGTTGCGCTCGTCGTGGATGACGATCTGCAGGCCCGAGTTGAGGTACGCGAGCTCGCGCAGCTTCTGGGCGAGCTGGTCGAAGCTGAATTCGAGGATGTTCTTGAAGATCTCCGGATCCGGGTGGAACGTGATCTTCGTGCCGCGGCGATCGGTGACGCCGGTCTGCTTGAACTCCGTCGCGGGGATGCCCTTGGCGTACTCCTGATAGAAGACCTTGCCGTCGCGGCGGATCTCGAGCTTGAGCCAGTCGGACAGCGCGTTGACGGCGGACACGCCGACGCCGTGCAGACCGCCCGAGACCTTGTAGCCGCCGCCGCCGAACTTGCCGCCGGCGTGCAGCGAGGTCATCACGAGCTCGGCGGTGGGACGGTTCTCGACAGGATGGATGCCGACGGGGATGCCGCGGCCGTTGTCTTCGACGGTGACCGAGTTGTCGTAGTGGATGACGACGTCGATCCGGTCGCAGTGACCGGCGAGGTGCTCGTCGACCGAGTTGTCCACGACCTCGTGCACGAGGTGATGCAGGCCGGTGCCGTCATCGGTATCGCCGATGTACATGCCGGGCCGCTTGCGGACGCCTTCGAGCCCTTTGAGGACGCCGATCGAGGAATCGTCGTAGACGGGCTCGGAACCCTGAGAACTCGTAGTCGGATCAGCCATTTAACGCCGTTTTCCCGTCGAGCGATTGGCTTACCACATTCCAGCTCACAAAAGAAGGGATCAATTACCCGAATTCACGAGGAAATCTCGCCGTTTCGGATGCGGTAATCGGCCCGATCGCGGTCGAGCAGGACATGGCGTCCGTCGGTCGTCGTGATGAAGCACTGACCGGCGCCATTCGCGAGGTGCTCGAACAGGTACTGGTTGCGCGCGGGATCGAGCTCGGAGCTCACGTCGTCGAGCAAGAGGATCGGTCGATCGCCGTGCGCGCGCGAGAGCACGGACAGCTCGGCGCTCTTCCACGCGAGCATGATCGCGCGCAGCTGGCCCTGCGAGGCGAACGCACCGGCATCGCGCTCGTCGAGCTCGAACGCGAGATCGTCGCGATGCGGTCCGGTCTGCGTCGCGTTCGTCGCGAGATCTTTCATGCGCGCCTCGCGAATCAGCTGCGCGACGGCCTCGAGGCTCGTGCCCGCGATCTTCGAGACGTAGCGCGCGCGCGCCGAGAGCCCGGTGCGCGTGATGTCGGAGAACGCCTGCGCGAGCTCGCCGCTCACGCGCTCGACCATCTCGGCCCGCGCATTCGCGACGGAGAGCGCGAGCGGCGCCAGCTGCGCATCGTAGACGCCGAGCAGCTCCTCGACGCGCGGGCCCTGCAGCGCGCCCTGCCCCGCCATCTTCAGCACCGTGTTGCGTTGCTTGATGACCTTCTCGTAGTCCTGCATCTGCGCCAGGTACTCGGGGCGCAGGTTGAACACGGCGCGATCGAGGAACCGCCGCCGGTCGCCCGGGGAGCCGCGCGGCAAGCCGAGGTCCTCGGGCGTGAATACGACGACGTTGAAGCCGCCGAAGTAACGCGCGAGCGGCCGGGCCGCCTTGCCGTCGAGCGTGACGCGCCGGCCGCCCTGCCCTATCGCGAGCTCGTAGACGCGCACCAGCTCGTCCTTGAGGACGCGCGCACCGATCCTCGCCTCGGGCACGCCGAATGCGATGAGGTCGGCCAGCTTCGCGGTGCGAAACGAGCGCAGCGTCGCGACCGCGTAGATCGCCTCGAGCAGGTTCGTCTTGCCCTGCCCGTTGTCGCCGACGAAGACGTTGAACCGCTCGCGCGGCGCCAGCGTCAGCGGCTTCAAGTTCCGCACGCCCTCGGCGGTCAGGACCTCGATGCGCACGCGGCCCTCGCGCTGTTGCTTCCACCGAGAACGTCCCGGTGCGTGTTGCTGCTGCCGAGAACGCGGACGTCGCGCGCACGAGCGAACCTCCCCGTCGCGCGCAACGGCGGCCTCAGATGCGCATCGGCATGACGACGCCGAGGTAGTCGTCGCCAGCGAGCGGCCGGATGAGGCCCGGGTCGAGCTCGCCGCCGAGCGAGATCGTGATCTGGTCGCTCTGCATCTGACCGAGCAGCTCGACGACGTACTTCGGGTTGAAGCCGATCGCGATCGCATCGCCCTTGTACTCGGCCTCGAGCTCCTCGCGGACCTCGCCGAGGTCGGGGTTATCACTCGTGATGGTGATGCCATCCTTGGCGGCCGCGACCTTCACGCCGCGCGTCTCCGACGACATCAGCTGGGCGCGGCGCAGCGCATCGATGAAGCGCGAGCGATCGACCGTGATGACCTTCTTGTGGTCCTTCGGGATGACCTGCTCGTACGGCGGGAACTGCGCGTCGATGAGCTTGACCGCGAGCGCGATGTCATCCGCGACGAGGAACAGGTGCGGCGTCTTGATGGCGAGCTTCACCTGGGTGGCCGTCTCGATGACCTTGCGAATCTCGAGCAGGCCCTTCTTCGGGATGATGACTCCCGCGGAGAGCTTGGGGCCATTGGCGATCGTGCGCTCGACCTTGCTCAGGCGGTGACCATCCGTCGAGACCATGCGCGCCTTGCTGCCATCGCTCTCGAAGTAGACGCCGTTGAGGTGGAAGCGCGTCTCGTCGTTGCAGACCGAGAACAGCGTGCGCTCGATCATCTCCTTGAGCACCGCGCTCTCGACCTGCGCGTACTGCGCCTCGCGATGGTCGGGGACCTTCGGGAAGTCGCGGTCGGGCATGCCGACGATGCGATAGGTGACCTTTCCAGAGCGGATCTCGGCCCAGTGGTTGTCCGCCTTCTTCAGCGTGACTTCGTCGCCTGGAGCGTTCGCAATGAGCTCGTAGAGGTTCTTGGCGCCCAGGGTGATGCCGCCCTCGTTCGCGTTCTCGCTCTTCAGCTCTGCGGTGAGAGAGACGTTGAGGTCGGTCGCGGCGACGAGGATCTTGTTCTTGCCCTGCGTGCGGAGCAGGACGTTCGCGAGCATCGGCATCGTGCTCTTGCGGTCAGCGATGCCCTGCGCGAGGCGTAGGCCTCTGAGGAACTCGTTCTTCGAGATTCGAAACTCCATGGTCACCCTCGCCTGCTCTTCGTTCGGTCTTCAGTCTTCTTGGATCTTAAGAATTAGATCTTTGTAGTAGTAGGGATCAGTAGGTGCTGTGGACCGTGTGGAGAAGTCCGGAAACACCCGCGGAGCCTCGACATTCGGTAGCGGAGCACAGAGGTCTGACAGACCCGGTCCACCGTGGATGACATGCAGCAAAGATGTGGACAACTCCGACGAGGAATTCCGTCCGCAGCTCGTCCACAGGGAGCGCCACAGAGTTAGTCACCGGAGGATCATGCTTTCGATCGCGTGGATCTCCGAGCGCAGGGACGCGTCGTCCTTGAGCCGCTCCGCGATCTTCTGAACGGCCGAGATGACGGTCGTGTGGTGCTTGCCGCCGAACGCGCGCGCGAGATCGGGGTAGCTGTCCTTCGTGTGGTTGCGCGACAGGTACATCGCCACCGCCCGCGGATTCGCGAGCGACTTGTGGCGGCGGTCGGATTTGATCTCGGCGGGCTTGAGGCCGTAGTAGCTCGCGACGGACTTGATGATGCCCTCGACGGTGATGACCTCGCGCGGACGCGTCAGCGCGGCTCCCAGCGTCTCCTGGGCGAACTCGAGGTCGATGCGGCGCTTGGAGAGCGATGCGTACGCGGCGAGGCGAATCAGCGCGCCCTCGAGCTCGCGGACATTGCTCTTGATGGCGCTCGCGATGTAGAGCGCGACGTCGTCGGGCAGGTTGACGGCCTCGACGGCGGCCTTCTTGCGAAGGATCGCGATGCGCACCTCGAGCTCGGGCGGCTCGATGTCGGCGAGCAGGCCCCACGCGAAGCGCGTGCGCAGGCGATCGGCGATGTCGCTGATCTCGTGCGGCTTGCGGTCGGCGGTCAGGACGATCTGCTTGTGGTTCTCGTGGAGCGCGTTGAACGTGTGGAAGAACTCGTCCTGCGTCGATTCCTTGCCGGCGAGGAACTGCACGTCGTCGACGAGGAGCACGTCGATGCCCTCGCGGTAGTTGCGGCGGAACTCGTGCATCTTGCCGGTGCGGATGGCCTGCACGTACTCGTTCATGAACCGCTCGGACGAGATGTAGACGACGCGTGCGCCGGGGCGGTTCGCGATCTGCTGATGACCGATCGCGTGGAGCAAGTGCGTCTTGCCGAGGCCGACGCCACCGCAGATGAAGACCGGGTTGTACTTCGGCGGATAGCTCGAGGCGGCGGCCTGCGAGGCGGCGAACGCGAGCTGATTGCTCGGGCCGGCGACGAACGTATCGAACGTGTAGCGGGGATTGAGCGTGGCGGCATCGGGCGCGACGATGCCGGGCTCGTCGTCGGTCATCGCGGTCATCGTCGACGACGACGTGCGCGTCGCGGGAGCGGCGACCGGCTCGGGGACGACGGCCTTGATCTCGCCGGTGCCCTGCGGCATCTCGGCAGGCTCGGCCACGGGGCGAATCTCGCTATCGGGATCGAACTCGACGCGGACCTGCTCGTGACCGAGGTCGCCGAGCTCCTTGACGATCGAAGGCAGGAAATTGGACTCGAACCACATCCGGATGTAGCTGTTCGGCGCGCGCAGCCGCAGGACCGAGCCATCCCACGACATGAGCTCGATCGGGCGGAGCCACATGTCGTAATTCTGCGGTGATACGCGCTCGCGAAGGCGTCCTACCGCTTCATCCCAAGGCAGCTGTTGTGTCATTCCCCGGCTCCAGGAACTAAGTCCTGTGATGTCAAAATGTTAGCGACCGCTGTACCACAGACAAAGAACAGCCATTCCAGAAGTTATCCACAGCCACTTCTGGACTCCCTCCCGTGCCACCCGTCAGGAGTTGTCCACAGGAGAAACTTTGGCGTAGGTAGCAGATGCGAGTTTGCGATCGCAAGGCAATTTCGTCGGCAATTGAACTCCGGACAAGCGTCCTTGACACCCCGGTTCCGATTGCGTATCGATCGCGCTCCGCAAAGCCCGGAGAGATGCCGTGAAGCGTACGTACCAGCCGCATAACAAGAGCCGAAAGCGCACCCACGGCTTCCGAGCCCGTAAGAAGACCCGCGGAGGCCGCGAGGTCCTTCGTCGCCGCCGCGCGAAGGGTCGCAAGCGCATCAGCGTGACCATCGCCAAGAAGTGAGATGGCGAGCCGCATCACGAAGGAGATGCGGCTTCGTCGTCGTGCTGAGTTCCTCGCGGTCCAGTCGGGTGGTCGCAAGCTCCACGGACGCCACTTGCTGGCGATCGCGCTGGAGCAGGCCTTGCCGACAGGCCGCCTCGGCATCACCGTGACGAAGAAAGTAGGGAACGCGGTCGTTCGAAACCGGATCAAGCGCATGCTCCGCGAGTGGCTGCGAACCAACGGCTGGGTGCCCCCCGGCTGGGATGTGGTTCTGGTTGCCAAGGACTCGGCGGCGCGGCAGGGTCACCCCGACGACTTCGCACCCGATCTGACCAAGTTCCTTCGCTCGTTATGACCGCCACGCATGTGCTTGCTCGCGTCCACGCCGCTCTGGTGTGGCTCGTGCTGTTGCCCGTGCGGCTGTACCGGCGTGTCATCTCGCCGATGAAGCGCGTCCCGACGTGTCGGTTCCAGCCGACGTGCTCGGAGTACGCGCTCGATGCGGTGCACGAGCGCGGAATCGTCGTCGGAAGCGCGCTTGCGGCGTGGAGGATTCTCCGCTGCAACCCGCTTTGTCGCGGCGGTTACGACCCAGTCCCGCACCGCTGTGGGCAGGAGCACGCTGATGCAAGACCAAGGTAAGCGGCTGATCATCGCCGTCGCGCTGATGCTCGGCGTGTTGTGGCTGTGGCAGTCGATGTTCGCCAAGAAGGACGATGCATCGAAGAAGCCGGCCCAGGGCTCGGCCGCGGTGCAGAAGCAGGCCGCGACAGGCGGCGTGCCGATGCCGCAGGTGGTCGCGTACGACGCGGCGCCGGCCGGCACGCCCGGCAAGGAAGAGACGATCACGCTCTCGTTCCGGAAGGTCGTCGTCGAGCTGACGAACGCCGGCGGCAAGATCAAGGGCTGGAAGCTCACCGACCCGCGCATGCAGCACGATGCGACGAAGGGCGAGCTCGTCCCGCAGAAGGATGACGCCGGCGAGTTCCTCGTCGGCTTCGCGAAGGGCTCGACGTTCAAGCTGCCCGCGCACCAGACGTGGCAGGGCAAGCAGACGTCGCCGACGCAGGTCGTCTACACGCTGAAGACGGACAACCTCGAGATCACGAAGACGTTCGACGTCGTGCCCGAAGCGTTCTTCGTGCGCTGCACGGTGAGCGTCAAGACGAAGAGTGACGCGCACGAGCGGCTCGTCGTCTCGACGTACGGCTATCAGAACGCGAAGACCGACGAGACCGGCAGCTCGCGCATCCAGCCGCGCATCTGGCAGTCGTCGACGGATCGCGATGGCACCGTCGTCTCGACGAACGTCACCTCGCTGCTCGATCCGAAAGATGGCGGGCCGCGCTACGAGACGAACTTCCGGTGGACCGGCTTCGAGCACCCGTACATCCTGATGGGTTTCGCCGGCAAGCAGGTCCAGGGCATCGAGAAGCACACGTACGCGGAGGGCACCGAAGGCCTCATGCGCACGGACATCGTGCTGCCGGACTCCGTCGGCGGCGTGCAGGCCGAGATGGTCTCGTACATGGGCCCGAAGAGCTGGGCGTCGCTCGGCAAGGCCGACGAGGCGGCGGGCTTCACGACGCACTTCAAGGACGTGATCGATTTCGGCTGGTTCGGCTTCATCGGCCGGCCGCTGCTGTGGCTGCTGCTGCAGTTCCAGAAGGTCGTCGGGAACTGGGGCATCGCGATCATCCTGCTGACGGTCCTCGTCAAGCTCGTCACGCTGCCGTTCGTCACGAAGTCGATGCGGTCGATGAAGACCATGTCGCTGCTGGCGCCGCAGCTGAAGTCGCTCAACGAGAAGTACAAGGGCGACAAGCAGCGCATCCAGGTCGAGACGATGGCGCTGTACAAGGACTACGGCGTCAACCCGCTGACGGGCTGCCTGCCGATGTTCCTGCAGATGCCGATCTGGATCGCGCTCTACAGGATGCTGTCGAACGCCGGCGAGCTGTACCAGCAGCCGTTCATCCCGGGCTGGATCGGCGACCTGACGGCCGCGGATCCGAACTACGTACTGCCCGTCGTGCTGTGCATCGCGATGTTCGGCCAGGCGCTGCTGACGCCGGCGGCCGGCGACCCGTCGCAGAAGACGCAGCAGCAGATGATGAAGTACGGCATGCCGCTGATGTTCGGCGTCATGTCGTTCTGGTTCCCGTCGGGCCTGACGCTCTACATCCTGACGAACACGCTGCTGACGGCAGTGCAGTCGATCTGGCTGAACAAGTACGACCCGAAGACGAAGGCGATCGCGGCACAGTTCGAGGCGAAGCAGGCGGAGATCGCGGCGCGCGAAGCCGGCAAGGCAAAGGACGCGAATGTGAAGGGGTCGATGCCGAAGGCGACGGTCGTCAAGGCGGATGCAGGCGAGGCTTCGGAGGACGCGGCGGTCGATGCGATCGTCGCCGCGAAGCCGCGCCCGCAGCAAAAGAAGAAGGCCAAGAAGGGCCGACGCTAGGTTTTGGAGGCAACAGTGACGGAGAACAGTCGCGAGGATCTCGCGGAGAAGGCCAGTGACTTCCTGCTCGGCGTGCTCGAGCGCATGGGCATCTCGGCCGATATCGACATCAAGGAAGACACCGACAAGACGGTGCTCGAGATCCAGACGGGTGATACCGAGCTGGTGATCGGGCGGCGTGGCGTCGTGATCGACGCGCTCCAGCACCTCGTCAACAAGGCGGTGTTCAAGGAGAAGCGCGACGAGAAGACGAAGCCCATCGTCGTCGATGCGGGCGGCTTCCGCGACAAGCAGGTCGAGCGGCTGCGCGGCATCGCGAAGTCGATGGCGGAGAAGGCGCTGCAGACGAAGCAGATCGTCGAGCTACAGCCGATGTCGCCGCACGACCGGCGCATCGTCCACATGGCGATCTCCGAGATCCCGGGCCTGACGACGCGCAGCGAGGGTGAGGGCGAGGATCGCCACATCCTCGTCGTCCCGGCCGCGGCGGAGTGAGCCCCGCGGCGGGGAGCGAGTGATCGAAACGATCGCCGCGATCGCGACAGCCGCTGGCATCGGCGGCGTCGGGATCGTGCGAATCAGTGGGCCGCGCGCGATCGCGATCGCATGCGAGGTGCTCGGCGTTCACGAGCTGACGCGCGAGGTGCGCGTGGGCTGGGCGCACGGGCAGGGCGGCGAGCGGATCGATCAGGTGCTCGCGTTCGCGATGGCCGCGCCGCGCTCGTTCACCGGCGAGGACGTCGCCGAGCTGCACGGACACGGCGGGCCGGAGAACCTGGCGCGGCTGCTCGAAGCGGTGCTGGCGCGCGGGGCCCGCGTCGCGGAGCCGGGCGAGTTCACGCGGCGCGCGGTCGAGCGCGGCAAGCTGGATCTGGTGCGCGCGGAGGCGCTGCTGCAGGTGATCCATGCCGGCGGCGAGCGCGCGTGGCGGATCGCGCAGGCGAACCTCGGCGGGCGGCTCGGGCAGGCGGCGGAGGCGCTCGAGCGGCGCGTGCTCGGCGTGCTCGCCGAGATCGAAGGGCGCATCGATTTTCCCGAGGAGGGAATCGCCGACGAGGATGCGGGCGCGATCGCGTGCGAGATCGACGACGTGCGGCTCGCGTGTGCACGCCTCGCGGATGGTTTCCGGCACGCGCGCGCGGTCGGGCAGGGCATCACGGTGGCGCTCGTCGGGCCGGTGAACGCGGGGAAGTCGTCGCTGCTCAACGCGCTCGTCGGGAAGGAGCGGGCGATCGTCGCGCCGCAGCCCGGGACCACGCGCGACTACCTCGAGGTGCACGACGTGTGGAGCGGCGTGAGCGTCACGATCGTCGACACGGCGGGCACGCGCGAGACGGCCGACGCGATCGAGGCGCGCGGGATCCAGCTCGGCGAGCAGCGCGTCGCGAGCGCGGATGTCGTCGTCGTCGTCAACGACGGCAGCTCGCCGTGGGATGACGGCGCCCGCTACGACGGGCGCGCACTCGTCGTTCGCAGCAAGGCGGATCTCGGCGGCGACGCGCACGGTGCGCTCGCGACCTCGGCGACGACCGGGCAGGGCCTGGACGAGCTTCGCCAGCGCGTGCTCGAGCTCGCGGGAGTGGCGGAGCGCGAGGGCGCAGAGGTCGCGTTCGTGACGACGGCTCGCCAGCACGCGGCATGTGCAGGCGCGCGCGATGCGCTGGCGGCGGCGCTCGAGGCGTGGCGCGGGCGACAGGTGCCCGAGGTCGTCGCCCTGGAGCTGCGTCAGGCGGCGCAGGCGCTCGCGCAGCTGCGCGGCGTCGAGGTCGGAGACCGCGTGCTCGACGAGGTGTTCGCTCGCTTCTGCATCGGTAAATAGCGCTCGGCACTGCACCGGATCGGAGCCGGGTCATGCGTGCTAGGGTCCGCGCCGATGTCCCTCGACGACGACGCGCGTGCCGAGCTCGCACAGCTCGAGGCGGCGGGCCGGCTCCGGACGCCGCGCGTGCTCGATGGGCTGCAGGGCCCGCGCGCGCAGGTCGACGGCCGCTGCGTGCTCAATTTCGCGTCGAACGACTATCTGTCGCTCGCGGGCGATCCGCGGCTCGTCCGCGCGGCGGCGAATGCGGCGGACGAGGGCGGGGCAGGCGCGGGGGCGTCGCGGCTGATCGTCGGCAACCATCGCGAGCACGCGGCGCTCGAGGCGGCGCTCGCGGACTGGCTGCGTTGCTCCGGCGCGCGGCTGTTCAACAACGGTTACGCGGCGAACGTCGGGATCTTGTCGGCGCTCGTCGGTGCCGGCGATGTCGTGTTCTCCGACGAGCTCAACCACGCGAGCATCATCGACGGGTGCCGGCTCGCGCGCGCCGAGGTCGTCGTCTTCCCGCATCGCGATCTGCAGGCGCTCGAGCGGTCGCTCGCATCTCGAAGCGGGCGGCGCCGGCTCGTCGTCTCGGAGTCGCTGTTCTCGATGGACGGCGATGTCGCGGACGTCGAGGCGCTCGCCGCGCTCGCGAAGCGTCATGGGGCCGCGCTGATGCTCGACGAGGCGCACGCGGTCGCTGCGTACGGGCCCGAGGGGCGCGGGTTCGCGGCGCAGGTCGGCGTGGTTCCGGATCTGCTCGTCGGGACGTGCGGGAAGGCGCTCGGCAGTTTCGGGGCGTTCGTCGCGACGACGCGCGCGATCGCGGATCTGCTGTGGAATCGCGCCCGCTCGCTCGTGTTCTCGACGGGCTTGCCGCCGGCTGTCGCGGCAAGCGTGCGCCGCGCGATCGAGATCGTTCGCGGAGGCGAGGGCGACGATCGCCGCGCCACGCTGGCGGCCAATGCGCGCGAGCTGCGGCAGCGCGTGCCCGGGCTTGGCGGCGACCCGTCGTCGGCGATCGCGCCGCTCGTGCTCGGCGATGACCGGGCCGCGATGCAGCTCTCGGCGCGGCTGTTCGACGCCGGGATCTACGCGCAGGGGATCCGGCCGCCGACGGTGCCGGTCGGCACCTCGCGCCTCCGCATCAGCGTGTCTTCTGGACACTCTCAGAGTGACATCGCGACTCTTGGCGACGCACTGCGTCAAAGGTGACGACATGGACCTTCGCGAGCTCGATCGGCGCGTTCTCTGGCACCCCTTCACCCAGATGGCCGAGTGGGACCCGCTCGTCATCGCTCGCGGCGAAGGCAACTACCTCGTCGACAGCGAGGGCCGACGCTACCTCGACGGCGTCAGCTCGCTCTGGTGCAACGTCCACGGCCATCATCACCCGCGGCTCGATCGCGCGCTCCGCGAGCAGGTCGATCGCATCGCGCACTCGACGTTCCTCGGCCTGACGCACGAGCCCGGCATCCGTCTCGCCGCCGAGCTGCTCGAGGTCGCGCCGCGCGGACTATCGCGTGTCTTCTACTCGGACTCCGGCTCGACGGCGGTCGAGATCGCGCTGAAGCAGTCATTCCAGTTCTGGGCGCTCACCGGTCGTCCCGCGAAGCAGCGCTTCCTGCGAATGACCGAGGCCTATCACGGCGACACGCTCGGCGCGGTCGGCGTCGGCGGCATCGACCTCTTCCATCGCGTGTTCGGTCCGCTGCTCGTGCAGTCGATCCCGATCGCGACGCCCGCCGGCACCGATGGCCGCGCGACGCTCGCGCAGATCGCATCGACACTCGAGCAACGCTCCGGCGAGATCGCCGCGTTCATCTTCGAGCCGCTGATCCAGGGCGCCGCCGGCATGCTCGTCCATCCGCGCGGCTTCCTGCGCGAGGTCGCCGCGCTGTGCCGCCGCCACGAGGTCCACCTGATCCTCGACGAGGTCGCGACCGGCTTCGGCCGCACCGGGACGATGTTCGCCTGCGAGCAAGAAGACGTCGCCCCGGACTTTCTGTGCCTCGCGAAGGGCATCTCCGGCGGCTACCTGCCGCTCGCGGCGACGCTGACGACCGAGGCCGTCTACAGCGCGTTCCTCGGCGCGCGGGCCGAGATGAAGCACTTCTTCCACGGCCACACGTACACGGCGAACCCGCTCGCGTGCGCGGTCGGCATCGAGTCGCTCCGGCTGCTGCGCGAGGAGACGCTCGCGAACGCGCAGGCCCGGATTCCGGAGGTCGCGGCGGCGCTCGCACGAGTCGCGAAGCATCCGGCGGTTCGCGAGGTGCGGTCGGTCGGCCTGATGGCCGGTATCGAGCTCCACGCGAAGGACGATCGGTTCCTCGGTGTCGAGGTCTGCGATCGGGCGCGTGCCCATGGCGTGATCCTGCGCCCGCTCGGTGACGTCGTGGTCTGGATGCCGCCGCTCAGCGTGAGTGCTGACGATCTCGCACTCCTCGAGCGTGCGACGTGGCAAGCCATCGACGAGGTCTCTCGATGAACGGCTACTTCGTAACTGGCACCGATACCGGTGTCGGCAAGACCCACGTCACGGCGGCGCTCGCGCGCTGCGCTCGGACCCTCGGCAAGAAGGTCTTCGCGTTCAAGCCGGTCGAGTCCGGCTGCGAGGCGATCAACGGCCATCTGTTCGGCGCCGACATGGAGGCGCTCGCGAAGGCCGCCGGGGACTGGCAGCATGGCGACCTGCGCGGGGTCTACCGGCTGCGGTCTCCGGTCGCGCCGTACGTGGCCGCGGTCGAGGACAAGGTCGCGATCGACCTCGCACGCATCGTTCGGACGGCCAAGGACGGGGCGGGGCAGGCGGACGTGTCGCTGGTGGAGGGAGCCGGCGGCTGGCGCGTGCCGCTGACCGGAAGCCAGGACATCGCGGACCTCGCTCGCGAGCTGGGCCTGCCGGTGGTGGTGGTGTCCCGGGCCACGCTCGGAACGATTAACCATTCGCTGCTGTCGGTGGAGGCGGTAGAGCGCGATGGGTGCCGGGTCGCGGCCCTGGTCCTTTCGCAGCGGCCGGAGGAGAGCTCGGCGTTCACGCGGAGCAACGCGGAGCAGATCCGGCGCCGATGGAAGGGCCAGGTCCTGATCTACGACGGCAACGATTCGCTGTTCCGCGCCTTGTTCTGAGACCGTTCCACGTGCAACGTTGTTCCCGTGGAAACATTTTCCCGTGGAACGTTGGACCCGGCCTACGTGACCGGGCTGATCGAAGCCGCGGGATCGTTCACGTTCAGCCGGACCTCGAAGCAGCTGTCACTGTACTTCGCGGTGAAGCTGCCGGACCGGGAGCTGCTGGAGGACCTGCAGGCGTTCTTCGGCGTCGGACGGATCTACGCGGCCGGCGCAAGCGCGTACTACCGGGTCAACCGCCGCGAAGAGCTTCCACGTATCGTGGCGCACTTCGACCGGCATCCACTGCGGTCGCGCAAGCGCGAGGCGTTCGCGCTGTGGAAACAGATGGTGGAAGTGAAGGAGCAGTTCCGGCATCCCGACCGGCTGGCGCTGTCGCTCCTCACCGAGCAGCTGCGGCGCCGATGACCCGCCGATCAGCGGCGGTCGACAGGCAGCACGACGATCGACCGCAGCTTGCCGTCGATGTTGTACCCGTCGCGCTCGACGTTACTCGGGAGGTCGTCGCGACGCACCGCCTCGAAGCCGAGCACGATCCCGCCCGGGCGGACGTGCTCCGCGGCCACCTCGAGCCACTCGCGGAGGTCGAACGTGGCGCGCGACATCGCGGCGTCATACGGACCGCCATCGTGGTCTTCGAGGCGCTCGGCGCGCGCTTCGAGGTTCGCGAGCCCGAGCTCGCGCGCGGCGGTGCGAAGGAACGCGTGCTTCTTGTGGACCGGCTCGAGCGAGACGAACTCGACGCCGGGAAGACAGATCGCAGCGACGACGACCGGGAAGCCGCCGCCCGAGCCGACATCGAGCACGCGCTTCGCGGACCGCAGCCGCGGTACGACATGCAGCGAGTCGTTGACGTGCGCGATCAGGTCGCCGCGCGACGACGCGGCCGACAGGTTGATCGACTTGTTCCACTTCTCGAACAAGACAATGAAATCGCTCAACTTTTTCGCAAGAGACGTGTCGAGGCCCAGCTTCGCGAGCGCCTGTTCATTGGTCATGAAGTCGCCTCACAGATGAGCTGGCTCGCGCGCGGGATGACCAGGGCATCGGGCGTCAGGGCAGGCAGGTCCGTCACGGCGGAGAGCAGGGTGCGCGAGACGACGTCGCGAGGCAACGAACTGACGAGCCCGATCGACGCGCCCTCCGGCAGTCGCGGCAGCACGCCGATGCGGAAGATCGCGTCGTTCACGACGTCGAGCGGGCCGGTGCCCTCCGCGCACTCGGCGACCAGCAGGAGCGTGCCGTCGTCGGCGACGAGCGGTGCAGCGGCGGCCGCGATCTTCGCGGCTTGATACAGCGTCGCCGTCACCGGCAGCGCATCGGACGCGACGACGAGCCGCGCGCGCGGCGCACGCACCGTGAACCATGGCCTCGCGAGCGCCGCGCCGGCGCGAAACGCGGTGACGAGATCGCCGGCGACGGCGGCGTGGATCGCGTCGTCGGGCCCGGCCACGACGTTCAGCAGAAACACCGGGGCACGCACCATGCGCGCCGCCTCCTCGAGGTCCTCGCGACACGGATTTCCGTCGACGATTCCGGCCCGCGCGCCCGCTTCCGTCTTCAGGCGATGGTTGATGCGGATCGCCGTGCGCTCGCCGAGCCCCGGGAACAGCGCCTTCGCACCGGCACCGAACCCGGCGAAGTAGTGCGGGCGAATGCATCCGGTCGCGAGCACGTGGTCGGTCTCGACGAGGCAGCGATGCACGCGTACCGGCGTTCCACGGCGCGTGAACCCGAGCTCGATCACGTCACTCGCGCCGTCGTGATTCAGCACCGGCTCGTCGATGCCGAGCGCCGCGACATCACACGGGCCGTGGGTACCGGTCGCCACCGCGATCGTCCAGCGGGCCGGCGCGAGGTGCCGCCGGAGCGCGGCCAGCATCGCGGCGCGCGGCTCCTTGCGCGTCGGGTCGCTGACGATGACGGTCACGCGGTCGGAGGGCGCGAAGCGCGGGAGCGCGGCGCCGATCGGAGCGGCGAGGGCGCCGTCGAGGAGCTCGTCGAGCGACTGCGCGGACGGCAGCACCGGCGGCTCGAGCATGCGAGCACCTCGTAGATCGACCGGGTAGGGCCGGCGTCCATATGGAAGTGCGACCCGCACGACGACGTGAGGTTACGCGGGTGGCGACGGTTCGTGTAGTTGGATACGATCACGACGCCACACGGCGCGCTCTGTGTCGAAGCAAAGCTTGCTCCTTGTCGACGGGGACACTCGCAGCCTGCGAGTGCTCGAGGTGTCCCTGCGCAAGGCGGGGTTCACCGTCACGCCGGCCGAGTCGGTGCAGGACGCGCTCGACAAGCTCGAGCTGCACGTCCCCGACCTGATCATCTCGGAGACGAAGTTCCCGACCGAGCCCGATGGCTTCGAGCTGCGCCGCCGCGTGCGCGCGAGCGCGGACTGGGGCCAGATCCCGTTCGTCTTCCTGACGGCGGAGACGGCGATCGAGAACAAGATTCGCGGCCTCGAGCTCGGCGTCGAGGACTACCTGACGAAGCCGATCTACATCAAAGAGATCGTCACGCGGATCAACATCCTGCTCGCGAAGAAGCAGCGGCTCGCGTTCGAGGAGCGAAAAGACGGCACGCGGTTCGCGGGTCGTGTCGCCGACATGCCGGTGGTCGACGTCATCCAGACGATCGAGGTCAGCCGCAAGTCGGGCGTCATCCAGTTCACCGGGCCGCACGAGCGCCAGGCCGCGATCTACTTCCGCGACGGCAAGGTGATCGACGCCGAGGCCGGGACGCTGCAGGGCGAGGACGCGGTGTATCGCCTGCTGACGTGGTCGGAAGGCGACTTCGAGGTGATCTTCCGGACGGTGCGGCGTCGCGAGGCCATCAACGCGAGCTCGCAGGGCCTGCTGATGGAGGGCATGCGCCGCCTCGACGAGTGGCAGCGTCTGCTCGAGCAGCTGCCGCCGCTATCGCATCGCTTCGAGATCGACACGATCGAGCTCGCCGCGCGCCTCGGCGAGGTGCCCGACGACAACAACCGCATCCTGCGCCTCATCGACGGCAAGCGCTCGCTGCTCGAGGTCATCGACGCCAGCGACGTCGGCGACCTCGAGTGCCTGCAGGCGATCTCGCGCCTCTACTTCGAGGGCATGTTGATCGATCTCGACCCGGGCCGGCCCGCGCGCCGCGATACCGGCCGACCCGTGCCGCTCGCCGTGCTCGAGCCGCAGAGCCCCATGGAGGCCGTCGCCTCCGGTCCGATCGACATGGCGGCGCTCGCGGCACGTGCCGGTGGCCCGACGCCAGCCGAGCCCGCGGTCATGCCGGTTCGCGCGAGCGAGCCGACGATCCCGACCGAAGAAGCCGATGTCGTCTCCGAGGAAGAGCTCCCGCCGGCGCCGCTGATGGGCAGCTTTCGCCCGTCGAGCTTGCGGCTGATCGACGAGGCGGTCGCGGCCGCGCAGCTGATCGAGCCGTCGCTGTTCGAAGAGGAGACGCCGAAGCCGAACGGCACACCGATCGCGAAGCCCGAGCCGAAGCCCGAGGTGACGCCCGAGGCGCCGACCAAGCCGAACGGCGTGCGCGAGCGAGCGCCGTCGCCGCCGCCGATCGAAGCACCGGAGCCGATCGAGGAGAGCGATTCGGTGCCAACGGAGATCCACGCCGACGAGCCCGACGATCTCGGCCACGAGGCGCCGACCGATCCCTCGCGTCCGTCGCGTCCGCGCATCGCGCACACGATCCGCCGCGACGAGAGCGGCCTGCGCATGATCGGCTCGCACGGGCGCGACTCGTTCGAGACGAGCGGAGAGCTCCGCATGCCGCCGCAGAAGCCGGAGCCGGCGCCCGAGCCCGAGCGCGAGATGGTGACGATCCATCCGCGGCGCAACACGCGCGAGCTGCCCGCGGTCGTGCCGCCGCCGGAAGCCGAGCCCGAGGTCCAGGCGCCGGCCGCGCGTCCGGTCGAGCCACCGCGTCCGCCGCCGCCGCGCGTGCCGGTCGCCGGTGGCGTCGTCGCGCAGCCAGACGGCCCGGGGACGATCGCGAAGATCCTGATCGTCGCCTCGGCGGTGCTCGTCGGCGCGACCGTGTTCTCGTACTGCCACAAGAAGAGCAAGCAGAGCACGCCGGTCGTCGAAGGCTCGGGCTCGGGCTCGTCGGTCGAGGCGGTCGTCACGCCGCCGCCGGCGGATGCCGCGGAGCCGGTCGGGTTCGGCATCGATGCGGCCGTCGTCGCGGTCGCGCAGGATGCCGCGACGGTCGCGCGTCCCGATGCGGCGCCGGTGAAGCCGCTCGATGCGGCGGTGGCCGCCACCGGTTCCGGGGCAGGCTCGGGCGATGCCACCGATCGCGTGAAGCAGGCACGCGAGCTTCTCGAGAAGGCGCAGGCGGCGCTCGAGGATGGCGACCCCGACCAGGCCCTCCAGCTCGCCGAGAAGTCGATCGCGCTGCGCTCGACTGCTCGCGCCTACCTCGAGCGCGCCAAGGCGCTGCAGCGCCTCGACCGCATCGACGACGCGCTCGCCTCCGTCGACAAGGCGCTCGAGATCGTCTCGAACTACGGACCGGCCTACTACCAGCGCGGCATGATCCTGTGGTCCGCCCGCCGCTACGACGAGGCCCGCCAGGCGCTGACGAAATACCTCGACCTCGATCCGAACGGCCGCGATGCCGATACGGTCAAGAAGCTGCTAGAAGAACCGCGGTAATGCGCGTCCTCGGCATCGAGAGCTCCTGCGACGAGACCGCGGCGGCCGTCGTCGAGGATGGGCGCGTCGCGCTGTCGGATGTCGTCGCTTCGCAGAACGAGGTGCACGCCCGCTACGGCGGCGTCGTGCCGGAGCTCGCGTCGCGCGCACACATCCTCAACGTCGTGCCGGTCGTGCAGGCGGCGCTCGACCGTGCGGGCACCACGCTCGATCAGATCGACGGTATCGCCGTGACGAACGCGCCGGGGCTCGTCGGCGCGCTGCTCGTCGGGCTGCAGACCGCGAAGTCGCTCGCGTGGGTCACCGGCAAGCCGCTCGTCGGCGTGCATCACCTCGCCGGTCACCTGACCGCGATCTATCTCGAGCCGGATCCGCCGCCGATGCCGCACCTCGCGCTGATCGTCTCGGGTGGTCACACGTCGCTCGTGCGCGTGAACGGACACGGCCAGCTGCTGGAGCTCGGCGCGACGCGCGACGACGCCGCCGGCGAGGCCTTCGACAAGGGCGCGAAGCTGCTCGGCCTCGGCTACCCGGGCGGCGCCGTGATCGACAAGCTCGCCGCGACCGGCAACCCAGAGGCGGTCGCGTTTCCGCGCTCGATGACCGCCGGCGAGCACGGGGCGGACTTCTCGTTCTCCGGCCTCAAGACGGCGCTGCTCCACCACGTACGCGGGCACGGTGTGCCCGATGGCCAGGCGCTCGCGGATCTGTGCGCGAGCTACCAGGCGGCGATCGTCGAGGTCCTCGTCCGCAAGACGCGGCGCGCGGCGCGCAAGCACGGCCTCGAGCACGTGCAGGTGTGCGGCGGCGTCGCGGCGAACCAGGGCCTGCGCGCGGCGCTGCGCAAGGCCGGCGAGGAAGACGGGTTTCGCGTGTACATCCCACCGCCGGCGCGCTGCACGGACAACGCCGCGATGATCGCGGCCGCCGGCTATCACCGCCTCGCGCGAGGCGAGCGCGACGGGCTCGAGCTCGACGCCGTCCCGAGTGCACCGCTATGAGTGGCGCGCATGGGAATGGGGCGGGGAATGGGAATGCGAATGGGAACCGGCATGGAAACGGCAACCACGTGAGCGCGGCCGCGGCGCTCGGCCCGTTCCCCGATGCGCGGATCCTGCTCGACAAGTATGGCCTGCGCGCGAAGAAGCAATTCGGGCAGAACTTCCTGATCTCGGAGCGGGCGCTGCGCGCGATCGCGGATGCGACCGTGTCGAGCGACGAGGACTGGATCGTCGAGATCGGGTCGGGCCTCGGCACGCTGACCGCGCAGATCGTCGAACGCGTCACGGCCGGCAAGGTCATCGCGCTCGAGGCCGATCCGGACATGGTGCGGGTGCTGCGCGCGGAGCTCGGCAGCGTCGACAACCTCGAGATCCACCACACCGACGCGATGCGCTTCGACCTGCGCGCCGAGGCGTCGCTCAAGAAGATCATCGTGTGCGGCAACCTGCCGTATCACCTCGCATCGCAGCTGATGTTCCGCGTGATCGACGCGCGCGACCGCGTGCAGCACGCCGTGTTCATGATCCAGAAGGAGATGGCGGACCGCATCGTCGCGAAGCCGGGCACGAAGGACTACGGCGCGGTCGGCGTGATGATCCGGACGTATGCGGACGTGACGACGGTGATCAAGGTCGGCGCGGGCTCGTTCCTGCCGCCGCCGAAGATCGACTCGACGGTGATCAAGATCGTGCCGCTCGCGGAGCCGCGGGCGCCGATCGGCGACGAGGCGCACTACAGCAAGGTCGTGCACGCCGCGTTCGGCCAGCGCCGCAAGACGCTGCGCAACGCGCTGCGCGCGCAGTTCGAGGACGCGGCGATCGACAAGGCGCTCGCCGCCACCGGCATCGACGGCAACCGGCGCGGCGAGACCCTCGACATCCCCGAGTTCGCCGCGCTCGCGAGGGCGCTCGATGCCTGAGCTGCCCGAGGTCGAGACCGTCCGCCGTACGCTGCAGCCGGCGGTCGGCGCGAAGATCGTCGCGGTGTGGGACAGCGGCAAGCCGCTCCACATGCAGCGCAAGCCGCCGCGCAAGAAGCTGCGCGGGCTCGTCGGCGCGCGCGTCACGAAGATCCGCCGTCACGGCAAGTACCTGCTCGTCGATACGGATACGCCGGACTCGCTGCTCGTGCACCTCGGCATGACCGGCCGCCTCCTGATCGTCGGCGAGGCGACGCCGCGCGCTCCGCACACGCACCTCGTGCTGTGGCTCGACGACGGCCGCGAGCTGCGCTTCGTCGACGCGCGTCGGTTCGGCCAGCTCGATGTCGTCGCGCGTGCGGAGGAGAAGCAGCACGCCGCGCTCTCGATCCTCGGCCCGGACCCGATCGAGCACGGCCTCGACGGCGAGCTCTTGTTCGCGCGCTCGCGCGGCCGCAAGTCGACGCTCAAGGCGTTCGTGCTCGACCAGGGTGTGCTCGCGGGCGTCGGCAACATCTACGCGAGCGAGGCGCTGTGGAAAGCGCAGCTGCGTCCGACGAAGCGCGCGCACAAGCTGACGCACGACACCGCGCGCCGGCTCGCCGAGGCGATCCTCGAGGTGCTCCACAACGCGCTCGATAACGGCGGCACGACGCTGCGCGACTACGTCAACGCCGACGGAGCCGAGGGCGAGAATGCGAAGTATCTGTGGGTGTACGGGAGGGCCGGTGAGGAGTGCCTGCGGTGCAAATCGGTGATCCGTCGCGCCGTCCACCAAGGACGGGCAACGTATTACTGTCCAACGTGTCAGACCCCGTAAGGGTCTAACCCCAGGGTCCGTTCGAGATGATGTGGGATGGTCGAGTAGCTCACGCGAAGCCGAGGCGCCGCCCCGAAGCACTCCTAGACGGAATGCGAGGGCGCGGCAACGAAGGCGTCGCGCGTGCTACCGCGGCCAGACCATCGTCATCTTGGGCGAACCATGGGGTTAGCCTTTGGGCGTTGGCCTTCGTGTTAGTGTGGCCCGGGCCGTAACACCGCAATGTTCAACGACACCGCCGACGAAGACCTGATGGTCATGTACCAGAAGGGCGAGGTTCGCGCCTTCGAGGTGTTGCTGTCGCGGCATCGCAAGCCGGTCTACAACTTCATCCTCCGGTTCGTCGGCGACAAGGAGACGGCCGAGGATCTCCTGCAGGAAGCCTTCATGCGCGTCATCAAGGGCGCGGAGGCTTACAAGCGGCAGGCCAAGTTCACGACGTGGCTTTACACCATCGCGAGGAACTTGTGCGTTGACCAGACGAGGAGACGCAAACATCGCAAGCACGCATCGCTCGACGCCCCGATGGACGCCGGCGAAGAGAGCGGCACGCTGATGGATGTGATCCCCGGTTCCGAGATGGCCAGCGATCGCAAGAGCGTCAACAAGCAGCTCCACGAGCAGATGCAGCGCGCGATCGCCGCGCTCTCGGAAGATCAGCGCGAAGTGTTCCTGATGCGCGAGTTCCTCGACATGCCGTTCAAGCAGATCGCGGATGTGGTCGGCGTGCCGGAGAACACGGTCAAGAGCCGCATGCGCTACGCGCTCGAGAAGCTCCGCCTCGAGCTCGACGAGTACAAGGACCTCGCGAAGGCCGCGCCGGGATGACCGCGCACGAGCCGTGGCTGTCGCTGCCCGACGAGGATCCGCCGGAGCGCGGCCTCGCGGAGCTGCTCGCCGCCGCGCGAGTCAAGGCCGAGGTCATGGCGAACCCGCCGTGGTGGAAGCGGCTGTTCTCGGTGATGCGCCGCCCGCCGGTGCTCGCGCTCGCGACGGTCGTCGTGCTGCTCGGCGGCGTGATCGTCGTCGGCCGTCATCACGACGAGGCCGCATCGCCGGCACCCTCGGTCGACGTCCCCGCCGGCCCGCTCGACACGCGCGCGCGAGGAGCGGTGCCAGAATCGCCGCCGCCGCCGCCCCCGCCCGAGAAGCCGCGCGAGGTGCCGCACGGGCAGGCGTTCGGAGGCGAGGCGCAGCACGCTCCCGAGCTCGACACGACCGCGCCGGTCGAGAAGGCGGGGAAGGCGGACATCGAGAAGGCGGAGAGCGCCGGGACGAAGAAGGCCGGGACCGAGAAGCCGGCCGGTCCGCTCGCGCGCTGCCGGGCTGCCGCCGCCCGGCGCGACTGCGCCGCCGCGAAGGCGTGCGTGAAGGACCTCGGCAACGTCGACGTCGGAGCCGACGCCGCGCTCAGGTCATGTCTGTAAAGAGCTCGACCTGCGCCGTCAGCAGCCGCGCGGTGCCGAGCAGATCCGCCAGGTGCGGATACGGCCAGGACAGGCGCGCCTCGTCGGGCAGCTTGCCGTGTCGCTCGACGTACGCGCGCAGCCACTTCCGCGTGTGCGCATTCGCGTAGCCGCCGCCCGCGATCGGACCGAATTCGGGCTCGTAGCGCGCGCGGATCGCGTTGAAGCGGTCGTCGCGGATCACCTTGGCGACGACCGACGCAGCCGCGACCGACGCGTGGTGCTCCTCGGCGCGATCGATCGACAGGAACTGCGGGAACCGCATGCCGAGCGCGGCGAACATGCGCTTGCCATCGGCGATGATCTTGTCGCATGCGGGCGCCTGCTCGATGAGCTTCGTCGCGAGCTCGCGCTCGAGGACGTTGAGCTCGCCGCGGCACACGCGCTGGTCGATCTCGGTGTGCTCGACCTCGATGTGCGCGATGAACGTCGCCCGCATGCGGACCTCGGCGGCGAGATCCTTGCGGATGGCGTGCGCGTCGTCGCCCGCGCCGTAGGCCTTCGAGTCGCGCAGGCCCTTGCGCGAGAGCGCGGCCGCGGCCTTCGAGTCCAGCGCCACTGCCGCGACCACCATCGGACCGATCGCCGGCCCGCGACCCGCCTCGTCGATCCCCAGCGTCAGCCGGTTGGGACAGAGAGGCTTCTTCGCCATGCCGCCGAGACTATAACCGAGCTTGCGACCAGCTCACGCGCGAAGCGTGCGCCTAGAGGCGCGCCCTGACCAGCTCCAGCGCCCGACCGACACCGACCTCGCGATCGAAGGCCTGCACGTCGATCACCGCGGCCCAGTGGTCGAGCCGCCGGGCAAGGGCGTCGAGCGCATCCGTCGCGGCGCGGGCGAGAGGATCACCGACCTCGCGATCGAGATCCGGCGCGGAGCGGTAGAGCGCGTGATAGATCGCGTCCTCCGCGAGCTCGAGGCGCGGCACGTCGTTGCGGAAGAAGGCCTCGACGTAGCCGCCTTCGAGGTAGCCGCGCAGGTACGCGCGCGCGCGATCGAACACGCGCGACAGCGCGAGGCCGATGCGGTCCGCCGCGACGCGCTCGAGATCGCCGACGACATCGACGCCGAGCGCTGCCGCCAGTGCCCGTGCCGCGGTCTCTGCGGAGCGGCTTCGTGTGGCCAGCTCGTTCGCGACGCGCCGGCGACCGCCTTCGATCGCCGTGTCGAACCCCGACGACAGCAGCGCGATCAGGTAGTCGCGATCCGCGGCCGTCGCGGTGTGTGAGGAGAACGGCAGCCGCCGCGGGCGCACGAGATCCATCACCTCGCGCGCGGCGCGCCGGTAGAGCAGCGCGATCTGCTCCGAGAGCTGCTTGCGCTCGCTGATGACCGTCTGCTCGGCGAACGCGCGCGCCGATGCCGCCAGCTCGTCGCGACCGCGCCGCGCCGCCTCGGCCGCCTCGTTCGCGCTCGCCTGCATCCGCGCGACGACGCCCTCCGCATCCGCGACGACCGCGCGCAGCGCACGCGCACATGCATCGCGCTTGAGCTGGCGCGCCTGCTGGAAGAACCGCTCCTCGAGGGCCTGGGCGAGGGCGGTCCAGTTGCCGTCGTCACTGGTGTCCGGCTGGCCGTCGCGCTTGTGGGCGAGCGCCGCACGCGCGGAGAACGGCACGATCGCCTCGACGAGCTCGCCCAGCGTGCCGCCGATGAACTGCGTGACCTCGTCGATCTCGGCCTGCGAGAGCTGGTCGGCCTTGTTGAGCACGCCGAGCACGCGCTTGCCCTCGTCGCGGATCGACTGCAGCGCCTTCTTCTCGCTGGCCTTGCCGCCCTGGTTCGCCGTGAACACCCACACGACCGCATCGGCGCGCGCGATGAACGCCCGCGCGGTCGCCTCGTGCTCGGGCTGGATCGAGTTGAGACCCGGCGTGTCGACGATGTTGATCTTCTCGAGCTGCGGCAGCGGCACGAGGATCTCGACGCGGTCGATCGCCTTCGCCTCCGCCGGCGTCAGCGCCTTGAGGCGCGCCATCAGCGCGTCCCAGCCGAGCTCGGTCGCCGTGCCGTCGCCCGCGATGATGCGACCGCCGCGCTCGCGTCCGTAGCGCACGACGTTGATCGTCGCCGTCGTCGGCGTGATGCCGGTCGGCGCGACATCCGCCCCGATGAACGCGTTGACGAACGACGACTTGCCGCTCGAGAACTCGCCCATCACCGTGACGAGCAGCGGCTGGTCGAGGTTGGCGGCCGCGCGCGCGACCTCGCCGACGAAGTGCCCGAGCTCGCGCCGCGCCGCGACCGTCTTCTCGAGGAACGCGGCGAGCTCCGCGATGTCTTCCGTCGGCGCGCGCTCGAGTCCGAGGTCGCGCGACCGTGCCTCGGTCAGCAGCTCGCGAGCCTTGCCGTGATGCGGGCTGACGCGCAGGGCCGCCAGTGCGTGGGCGGCCGCCTTCGCCGGATCGCCGTCGAGCGCGAGCCTCGCGAGCAGCACGTGGGCGTCGACATCGTCGCGTGCCGCCGCCACCTCCAGCAGCGCGCGCGCCGCCTCGGGCTGGTCGAGCATCGCCGCGCCGCGTGCGACGAGCGCCCGCACGTCCGTCGGATCCTTGCCGAGCAGGTCGTTGCCCCACTGCAGCGCGCGCGTGCGATCGCCCGCCGCGATCGCGGTATCGACGGCCGCGCGCAGCGTCTCGAGCGACGCGCCCAGCGCGACGACGCGGTCGTAGCTCGCGAGCGCCGCATCGAGGTTGCCGATCGCGCGATGGGCCGCCGCGATCTTCGCGTGCAGCTCGCCACGCTTGCCGTCGATCTGCAGCGCCTCGAGATAGAAGCCGTGCGCGCGCATCGCATCGCCCTGCGCGAGCGCCGCATCGCCGAGCCCGGTCAGGATGTCCGCGCGGAGCTGCGTGCCGAGGGGGGTCGTATCCGCCTCGGCGAGTGCGTGCGCCTTCTCGAACCGCTCCGCCGCGATCGCGGGCGACCCGTCGAGCAGCGCGAGCCGGCCCATCGCGTACATCGCGAGCGAGTGTTCGCCCGCGCGCTCGAGGTGCCGCAGCGCCTCGTCGTACGGCCCGCCATCGGCCATCAGGCTCTCGCCGAGCGCCGCGCGCGCCTCGACATCATCGGGCTCCTCGACGACCGCCTTGCGCAGCTCGCGGATCGCCTTGTCGAGATCGCCGCGCCGCCGCCACGCCAGCCCGAGCCCGCGGTACGCGTCCGCGAGGATCCCGCGGTCACCGGCGGCCTCGCTCACGGCCCGCCCGAGCATCCCGATCGCCGGCTCGTAGCTGCCGCTCGCGACGAGCGCCTGCCCGAGCCCGACGAGCGCCGCCGGATCGCTGCCGCGCAGCTTCACCGCGCGCTCGAATGCGTCGTGCGCCGCCTGCGGATCGCGCAGCATCAGCCGCGCTTCGCCGAGCAGGATCAGGGCCTTGCCATGGTCCGGCTTCGCCCGCAGCAGTGCCTCGAGCGACTCCGCCGCCGTCGCCGCATCGCCCGCGACGAGCAGCGCTCGCGCGCGCTCCAGCTGCTCGCGGTACTCGTCGAGGACCAGCTCGCCGGCGAGATCGCCGATCCGCCGCTCGAGCCGCGACCACAGGGACATGCCCGCAGTCTAGCGCGAGCGCGCCATCCGTGGCGCCTCGCACATGCGCGCGCTCCGAATGCGCGTAGGATCGCGGTCGTGCCTCGGGCCCTCGCAGTCGGTGCTCTCGCCGTCCTCGCCGCCGCCTGCGCGGACCACCGCTGGTCCGCCGACGCGATCCGCAAGACATGCTCGGACCACCCGATGCCGCGCTATCACGTGTGCCCGGCCCCGGCCGGCGAGTGCTCGTACCTGTCCACGGAGCACACGTGCGAGGAGCTGCTGGGCGCGTGCGACGTCACGCTCGACGAGTACCTCGCCTGCGCGAACCTGCCGGAGTGCGGGCCGCAGCCGGCGGCGTGCCGGGCGTTCGCCGCGTGCGGGATCCAGGTCTGGCAGTACGAGGTGCCGACCTCGAGCTGCGGCTAGTTGCCGATCGGCTCGTCGACCGGCTCCTGCTCGGCGGTCCAGATGCCTTCGCGCAGCTGGCGGAGCGCCGCCGCGGCGGCCTTGATCTGGCCGATCTGCGCGGTCGTCGAATTGCGAAGCTCGTCGACCTCGCCGGCGCGCTCCTTGCGCTCGCGCATCGTGCGGTCGAGGATCTCGCTGATGCCCTTGTAGAGCGTGTTGCCGGCATTCGAGACGAACTCGCTGAGGCGCTTCGCGAAGTCCTCGATCACCTTGTCGAAGTGCGGCTTCATCGCCTCGGCGGCGTTGAGGACGGCCGCCGGCACCTTCTCCTTCGCCTGGATGCGGATGTCACCCGCGATCTTCGACTTGAGCACGATCGCGAGGATCGGCGCGGCGAGCGTCAACAGGCCACCCGCCAGCGCGTTGACGAACAGCATGACGGTCGTGCCGAGCGCGCCGACCGCGTAGATGCCGACGTCGTACTTGAACGAGTCGACGGTGATGTCGACCTGCGTGTCGTTGGGCCCGAGGCGCTCCGCGAGCGTCGCCGCGGCGGCCGCGACGTTCTCGTTCGTGATCTGGATGACCTCCTCGGCGAGGTGCTCGAGCATCGCCGCGAGCTTCATGCCCTCGACCTCGGCCCACTCCTTGAACTTGTCCTCGATGAACGCGGGCAGGTACGTCTTCACGTCGTCCGCGTCGACGGCGTCGATCTGCATCGGCAGCGCCTGCACGAACGCCTTCGCGAACTGCTCGAGGTCGAGGCCGACCTGGTTCTTGATCGAGCCCGCCTCCGCGTCGATGCGGCCGTGCAGCTCGTCGAGCTTGCGCTTGCTGGCATCGAGCTGCTCGCGCACGGCGCCGATCCGCTTCTCGAGCTCGTCGACGGACATGTCGTACGCGCGCATGCGGACGCCGAGGTTGTTCTCGAGGTAGCTCGCGGTGCGCGCGGCATCGGCGGCGGCGTTGTCGAGGATGACCTGGGCGCGGTCGCGCGCGAGGAAGCGCTCGAAGTACGCCATCAGCTCCGGCATGCCCGAGCTCGGATCCTTCGACTTCGCCCAGTCCTTCGCGGACAGCGGGAACACGACCGGATCGGGCGTGATCTGCGCGAGGCCGTTCTTCACGTAGTCGACGACGGCGGTGCGCTCGTCCGGCGACAGCATGTCCATCTTGCCGAGCACGAAGATCAGCCGGTCGCGGGCGCTCTCGAGCACGCGCGAGCGCAGGAACTCGCGTTCGCTGTCCTTCAGTGCCTGGCCGGCATCGAGCAGGAACACGACGGCATCGGCGCGCGGCACGTAGCCGTACGTGACCTCGGCGCGCTGCTCGTTGAGGTCGTTGACGCCCGGCGTATCGACGAGCACGACGTTGTTCTGCAGCAGATCGCTCGGATACCCGAGCTCGACGTACGCGACCTCGGAGGCGTGGCCACCCGCGACGGTGACCCACTCCTTGAGCTGCGACGGATCGAGGTACTTCGACTCGCCGCTCGTCAGCACGACGCGCGCGGTCGGGTTCTGCGCCCACACGACGTGGTTGATAGCGGCCGTCGTCGGCGTGATGCCCGTCGGCAGGACGTCCTGGCCGAGCAGCGCGTTCACGAACGTCGACTTGCCGTGGTTGAACTCGCCGAGCACGACGAGGTGGAACCGCTCGGCCTCGAGCTTCGGGATGCGGGTCGTGCGGATGTCGCGCGCGAGCGTGACCATGCCGACGGCATCGGCCACGTCCGCGAGCTGCGTGAACCGCGCGACGATCTCGCGCTTCGCTTGCTTGTGGTGTTCGAGCAAAATGGTCATCAAAACACGCTGATCAGGTCGGTGACCTGCTTGTCGACATCGTTGAGCGAAGGCTTGCCGGTCGGGTCCTGACCGGTGACCTGGGCGTACAGCGCGGACCCCGCGAACAGACGCAGCGCCTGCACGCGCTTGGGCACGTAGGGGTGGCTGCGGAACATCTCGGCGAACCGCCCGAGGCCCTTCTTCACGTCGGGCATCGCGCGCAGGTACTCGTCGGCGTTGAACGCCGAGCCCTTGTCGAGGCCGAGCTCGAGGCGGACGAGCGCGGCGAGTGTCTTGTCGGCATCGCGCACGGCCAGGAGCGACGCGCGATCGCACGTGACCTCGGCGCGGCGCGACCACGCCTGCAGCGTCATGATCGCGGGCTGGACGATCCAGCGCACGAAGAACGCGGCCGAGCTCGTCAGGTAATACAGCGCGGTCGTGTAGAGGATGTGGCCGTTCTGGACGTGGCCGAGCTCGTGCGCGATCGCGGCGACCAGCTCGGTATCGTCGAGCTTCTCGGCGAGGTCGAGGTTGACGATCAGGTGCGGCGCATCCTGCGTGCCGAGGACCTTCACCTTGATCGACGAAGACGGCGCCGCGAAGATCGCCGGCACGCGCACGCGCAGCGCGGCTCCCGCGGCCTTCGCCGCCTCCCACACGCGCGGGTACTGCTGGTCCGTCACCTTGACGGCCGTGCCGAGCAGCTCGGTGCGCGCGACATCGCGCCAGAGCCGCGTCGTCGCTTCGAGCGCCATCGTCACGGGCCGCGCGATCATCAGCGTGCGACGGAACTTGTGCTCGCCGGAGAACGCGTACATCGCGCCCTCGCGAGCCTGCTGCTCCATCGCCCCGCGCCGCGCGGCGATCCACCTCGGGAAGTCGAAGTCGACGCCTACCGACATTCCTGGATTTATAGCACTCGCTTCCGGATGCGGCGTCTGGCGAGCGTGAGGAAGCCGATTCCGAGGACGACGGCGAACCAGAGGGTCGCTACACGGGTGAGCAGGGTCGCCGCGACGGCCGTCGCGCGGTCGAGCTTCCAGCGGACGAGCGCGAGCGTCATCGTGCCCTCGGTGACGCCGAGGCCGCCGGGCAAGAACGACAGCGCGCCCGCGATCGTCGTGCCGGCATAGATGACCATCGCCAGCCCGATGTCGACGTGGGCGCCCGGGAATGCATCGCAGATCAGCGCGAAGCCGACACACTCGCAGCCCCACGCCGGGATCGCGATCAGCGTCGCGAGCACGAGCGGCAGCGGACTGCACAGCGCGGCGAGGTGGCCGAGCGTCTCGTGCAGCGGGTCGCGCAGCCGGGCCAGCTTGGCCGGGGTCGTGATCACGTCGATGATCCAGCGCGTCGGGCGCTGCCAGGCGAGCAGCACGAGGCCGATCGCGATCAGCACGCCGGCGGCGATCACGAACGTCGGATCGATCCCGTACAGGGCGACGCCGATCACGGCGAGGCACAAGAGCGCGATCAGATCGGTCACGCGCTCGGCGACCACGATCGGCGCGGTGCGCGGCGCGGGCACGTCGTGCATCTCGCGCAGCAGGTACGACTTGACGAGCTCGCCGAGCTTCGCGGGCGTGATCGAGAGCGACAGGCCGGCGCCGAACACCGTGATGCTCGACGCGACCGGCACCTTGACCTTCTGCATGCGCAGGTACATCTGCCAGCGCACGAAGCGCATGCAGTAGTTCAGGCACGCGAGGCCGAGTGCCGCGACGAACGCGGGCCACGCGAACCCGTCGAGGCGATCGCCGAGATGCCGGACATCACCGACGAGCGAGAACGCGGCGACGCCGATGACGATCGCTATCGCGAAGTAGAGCCACTGGCGCACGTGCCTTCCTATCATGCCAGGAGTCGCGGTAGCCTTTTGGACATGACGAAGAGCATCTTGGTGGTGGACGACGATCCCGAGATCGTGACGATGCTCAACACCCGCCTCACCAAGCGCGGGTACAAGGTCTCGACGGCGGGTGACGGCAACCGTGCCCTCGAGCTCGCCAAGCGCGAGAAGCCCGATATCGTCCTGCTCGACGTCATGATGCCCGGCAAGTCTGGCTGGGAGGTCGCGCGCGCGCTGAAGCAGGATCCGGTCACGCAGGACGTGAAGATCGTGATGGTCTCGGCGATCGGCGAGAAGACGAACGAGATCACCGCGCCGATCTACGGAGCGGACGCGCACGTCGACAAGCCGTTCGAGTTCGAGAAGCTCGAGCGCGTGATCGCCGGCCTACTGCAGTGAGCCTTTGAGCTTCGCCGCCTTCTGATACCAGGGGCTCTTCGGGTCGGCGAAGTTCAGCACGCGCTGGCACTTCTCCTTCGCCGCGCCGGGATCGCTGCCCGCCTCCTTGGCGGCCTGGTTGTACATATCGGCGGCGGCGCGATCGAGCGCCTGCTTGAAGATCGTCGTGTTCGCGCCCTGCTTCTCCGCCTCTAGCACCGCGATGCGCGCCTGCTCGTAGTTCTTGTCGGCGAGGTACGAGCTCGCCGCCTTCGGCGCGACCTTCTTGAGCGCGGCTTCGATGTCGCTCGTGAACGCGCCGCCCGCCGCGCGATCGAAGTTCTCGGTCTGGCGCAGCGTCGGGAACGCATCGGCGGGGTTCGCGGCCGGCGCCGTGCCCGACGACAGCCCGCGCCCGACCTTCACGTAGAGGTCCGCGATGTGGCGCAGCTCCTTCGCCTCGGACTCGTCCGCGCCCTTCGCGGCCGACGCGAGCACCGACGCGGCCTCGCTGAACCGCTTCTGGCGATACAGGCCATCGGCCTTCGTGCGCGCCTCGCCCGTATCGAGCGCCGCGACGCGCCTCGGCGGCTCCTTCTTCGGCGGCTCCTGCTTGGGCGTCTCCTGGCGCGGCGGCGGAGGCGTCTCCTTGCGCGCGACGACCTCCTTCTTCGGAGGCGGCTCCTTCTTCGGCGGAGCTTCCTTCTTCTCCTGCTTCGGCGGTGGCACGACGACGACCTGCTTCGGCGGCTCCTGCTTCGGGGGCTCGACCTTGGGCGTCTCTACCTTCGGCGGCTCCTGCTTGGGCGTCTCGACCTTCGGTGGCTCGATCGGGGTCGCGACGATCTTCGGCGGCTCGGTCTTCGGCGCCTCGGGCGCCGGCGCGGCGATGGGAGCCGCGGAGCCCTTGCTCGCCGCCGCGGCAGACGGCTTCTTGCTGCCGCCCGAGACGATCGCGATCGTCGTGATGCCCGCGAGCAGCGCGAGGCCCGCACCGCCGAGGATCATCTTCGTGCGCTTGCTCAGCGTGACGCCCGGCACCGGGCGCGCGGCCGCCATCGGGCTGCTGAGCATGCCGCCCATCGCGTACGGCGTCGGCGCGACGTGCGCCGTCGACATGTCCCCGCGGTGGCCATTCGGCAACACGACGAGCGGACCGAGGCCCTGGCCCGGCGGCATGTCGGCGTACTGCGGGTAGTCGTTGAACAGAGCACGCGGCTGCGCGACCGCGTACGGCTGCGACAGCGGCTGCATCGCCGGCATCGGCGCGCTCGGCTCGGCGGCGAGCATCTGCGGCGCGGATGCGATCGGCGCGCGGCCCGACATCTGCGGCAGCGGCATCGATGCGGCCTGCGGCGAGACGATCGGCGGCATCGGTGCCGGAAAGGCCGACGGGCTGCGCGGGCGGATCGGCGTCGGCGGCGGCAGCGTCTTGCCGCGCGGCTGCGCGGAGCGCGGCATCGGCGCATCGTGCGCCGCGGGCGCCTCCGGCTCGGGCAGATCGTGGCGCACGACCTTGCCGGCGACCGTCGACAGCTCCTCGTCCTCGTCGGAGTAGCTCGCGAACCGGCGCGGCGCACCGTTGGGCTGCTCGAACCGGAACACGGTGTTGCCGATCTCGATCGCGTCGCCGCTCGCGAGCATGAACGGGTTGTCCTCGACGTTCCCGTTGACGACGGTGCCGTTGCCCGAGCCGCGATCGACGATCACCCACGCCGCATCCTGGAACCGCAGATCGAAGTGCTTGCGCGAGACGGCGATGTCGGTGAGCACGACGTCGTTGTCGATCGCGCGGCCGATCGTGTAGCTCTTGCCGGGCCGGATCTCGAACTCCTGCCCGATATCGTTGCCCTGCGTGATCACGAGGCGCGCGAGCCCGGCCGCGAGGTTGTTCGCGATCTCGGCGACGTGCTGATCGTCGACGGTCGGCTCGTCGAGACTGCTCGCGCCCGTGGACGTCACGCCCGTCGGCTGCTCGCGACGTGGCGGCGTGACCGGCGACTGCTCGCTGCCGAGCGCGCGGATCTTATCGGCGACCTCACCCTGCTCGACGGTCGTGCTGGCTTCGTCTTCCCAGCCCGACTCGATCGTCGTCTTCTCCTCCTCGTCCTCCTCCGGGAAAGGCTTCGCCTTCGGCACAACATGCGCGGACACACGTTGTGGCCCTCCAGGATTTGGAGCCCGGCCCATCGAGTGAAATTGTACGGTCGGTAACGGTATCGATCAATGACACCACTCCACAGGTGTCCTACCTTTCCCCCCATGTTGATCCCTGTCGAGCGCAGCGGTTCCGTCGAAACGTTCGACCTCGTCCCCAGCAAGATCATCGGCATCGGCCAGAACTACCGAGCGCACGCGATCGAGATGGGAAAAGGCTTGCCGGAGGAGCCCCTCATGTTTTTGAAGCCGCGGTCGGCGATGATCGCCGACGGAGCGGCGATCGCCAGGCCGGGCGGCTTCGAGCGCGTCGACTACGAGGGCGAGCTCGGGGTCGTCATCGGCACCCGGACCTCGCGCGTCAGCAAGGACGACGCGCTGAAGGTCGTGCTCGGCTACACGTGCGTCAACGACGTCACCGTCCGCGATCTGCAGAAAAAAGACGGTCAGTGGGCCCGCGCGAAGGGCTTCGACACGTTTTGCCCGATCGGCCCGCGCATCGTCCCCGGCCGCCAGAGTGAATCTGGCGGCCTCCATCATGGGCCCGGCCTGGACCCGCGCAACCTGCGCATCACGACGCGCGTCAACGGACAGGTCAAGCAGGACAGCTCGACGAGCGACCTGATCTTCGACGTCGCGACGCTGATCAGCTTCTGCAGCCAGTACATGACGCTCGAGCCGGGCGATGTCATCTCGACGGGGACGCCCGCCGGCGTCGGCAACCTGTCGCCGGGCGACGTCTGCGAGATCGAGATCGAAGGCATCGGCGTGCTGCGCAACCCGGTCGTTGGCGTCGGGGCGTGAACGACGTCGTCGTCGGGCTCGGCGGCAATGTCGGCGACGTGCTCGGCGCGTTTCGCCGTGCGCGGGAGGCGCTCGCGCTGATCGGGCCCGTGACGATCGCGCCGGTCTATCGCACGGCCGCGATCGGCCCCGCGCAGCCCGCGTATCTCAACAGCGCGGTGCGCGTGCGATGGCCGGATGCGACGGCGGCGGAGCTGATCGCGACCGTGCTCGCGATCGAGGCGCTGCTCGGCCGCGATCGCCGCGCGGAGGTGCGCTGGGGGCCGCGCACGATCGATCTCGACGTGCTCGTCTGGGGCACGCGCGTCGTGCACGAGCCCGGCCTCGAGGTCCCGCACCCGCGCCTGCCCGAGCGGCGGTTCGCGCTGGTCCCGCTGATCGCGCTCGTCGGCGAGGGCTTCGTGCTGCCGGGGACGCAGGACACGCTCGGCGCGCTCGAGCAGCGCGTCCACGCCCAGCCGCTCGACGAGATCAGCGCTTGCTGGTGAGCGTGAGCTGCCGCAGGTTCTCGCGGTGCGTGTAGACGAGCAGGCCGAGCGTCATCAGCGCGAGCCGCGTGATGCCCGGATCGCCGCGGTACAGCGCGAGCGCCGCGACGGTCGCCATCGCCGCCAGTGACCCGAGCGTCGGCACGCGCGTGATCGCGAGCACCGCGCCGAACACGACGAGCGCGACCGCCGCCATCAGCGGGGCCACCATCAGGAACACGCCGAATGCCGTCGCGACGCCCTTGCCGCCACGCCCGCCGAGCCACGGCGAGAAGCAGTGCCCTAGGATCGCGGCCCAGCCGACCATCGTCGGCACGCCGCCGTAGCGCCGCGCGAGCCACACCGCGAGCGCGCCCTTGCCGATGTCCAGCACGGCGGTGATCGCGCCCGCCTGGAGGCCGAGCACGCGCGTGACGTTCGATGCGCCGATGTTGCCGCTGCCCTTGTCGCGCACGTCGACGCCGCGCAGCTTGCCGAGCAGGTAGCCGAAGGGGACCGAGCCGAGCAGGAAGCCGAGCAGCAGGATCAGCACGCCCACCACCGCTTGACCTGCTCGAGGATCGACGTGCGAGGCAGGCCCGCCGGCAGCGTGTCGAGGAACACGCGCCCGTACGTCTTCGTGACGACGCGCGCGTCGAGGATCGCGACGATGCCACGGTCGTCGCGGCGCCGGATCAGGCGGCCGAACCCCTGCTTGAGCGCGAGCGCGGCCGCCGGCAGCTGCACGGTCTGGAACGGATCCTCGTTCGCCTCGGCGCGCACCAGCATGCGAGCGGCGACGAGCGGATCGGTGTGCGGCTGGAACGGCAGCTTGTCGATCACGACGAGCGACAGCGCGTCGCCGGGCACGTCGACGCCCTCCCAGAACGAGCCGGTGCCGAGCAGCACGGCATTCGGCGTCGCGCGGAACCGATCGACGAGTGTCGCGCGCGGCGCATCGCCCTGGACGAGCGTCGGATAGGGCAGGCCCTTGAGGCGAGTGGCCGCGTCGCGCAGCGCGCGGTGCGACGTGAACAAGAGGAACGCGCGGCCCTTCGTGATCGCGAGCAGCTCGAGCGTGCGCGCGGCGGCGGCGGCGCTGTAGCCGTCCTCGGCGGGCAGAGGCAGATCGCGCGGCACGTAGAGCATCGCCTGGCGCGCGTAGTCGAACGGCGAGTGCACGATCAGCTCGTCGGCGTCGTCGAGGCCGAGGCGCGTGCGCTGGTACGTGAAGTCGCCGGCGGCGGCGAGCGTCGCGCTCGTGAAGATCGGTACCGGGCCGCTCGTCGTGATGTGGCGGCGGACGAGCTCCGCGACCTCGATCGGCGACGCGGTCAGCGCCGTGTGGCCCGGCCGCGCCTCGCCCCAGTAGACGTGGCTCTTGTGGCGCTGCTCGGCGATCGTGGCGAGGTCGTCGCGCAGCTCGCGCGCCCGCCGCGCCAGGCTCGTCAGCGACGCGCGCGCCCCGGAGTCTTCCGCCGGCTCCTCGTCGGGCGGCGGCTCGCTCTCGGCCTCCGCGGCCCGCGCCAGCTCCTCGAGCGCGGTGTCGAGCTTGAACCACGCGGTCTGCCGGTCGGGATGCTCGAACAGGCCCTCGGGCAGCGGAACGCGATCGTCGCCGACGAGCGCCGAGCGCACGTGCGAGAACAGCGCGAGGCCCGCGCGCTCGACCGCGTGGATCACGTCGTCGGCGGCGCGGCCGGTCCACAGCGGCATCCGCGACAGCGCCAGGTGCGCATCGCGCACGAGCACGCCGAGCTTGTGCGTGCTGATCTTCGCGCCGAAGTGCTCCGTCGCGACATCTTCGAGCTGGTGCGCCTCGTCGAAGATCACCGCGTCGTGCTCGGGGAGCACGCGCGCCCCCGGATACGCGGCACGCAGCGCGCGATCCGCGAAGTAGAGGTGGTGGTTGACGAGGATCAGCTCCGCCTTGTCGGCCGCGCGGCGCGCCTGCGTGATGAAGCAGCGCTCGAAGTACGGGCAGCGCGGGCCGATACGCGCGTCGGGCGTCGTCGTGACGTCGGTCCAGATCGGCGCGCCCTCCGCGAGCCACTCGACCTCCGCGCGATCGCCGGTCTCGGTGTGCTCGCTCCAGTCGACCAGTGCGCTGACATCGAGGCCGCGGCTCGCCGCCTCCGCGAGCTTGCGCCGGCACACGTAGTTGCCGACGCCCTTGAGCACGACCGCCGCAAACGGCCGCTGCAGGATCGTGCGCAACAGCGGCAGGTCGTGCCGCGCGATCTGATCCTGCAGCGCGCGCGTGCCCGTCGATACGACGACGCGCTTGCCCGACTGCAGCGCCGGAATGAGATACGCGAGCGTCTTGCCGGTGCCGGTGCCCGCCTCGACGATCAGCGGCCGCGCGTCGTCGAGCGCCCGTGCCACCGCCGCCGACATCGCGCGCTGCTCGGCGCGATCCTCGTAGTAGGGAATCGCGCGATCGAGCGCGCCACCGGGCGACAGCAGATCGATCATTTCGGCGGACGGCTCGCCTTCTCGACGTGCCCGCTCGTCCCGAACCGGCGCGCCAGCTCCTCGAGCACGCGCTCGATCGGGATCCGCCGCGAGGTCAGCCCGACCATGACGTGGAACAGCAGGTCCGCGGTCTCGTGGATCACCTTCTCGTCGGGCCCGTCGGGCAATTCGGCCGCGAGCTCGCCGGACTCCTCGGCGATCTTCTCGAGGATCTTCGGCATGCCCTTCTCGAGCAGCGACTTCGTGTAGCTCTTCTCCGCGGTCGAGTCGCGCCGCGCCTCGATCACGCGCGCGAGCTGATCGACGATGCTCGCCGGCACGTCATCGCCCCAGCACGTGCGCGTGCCGGTATGGCACGTGGGCCCCGCCGGATGCGCCCGCACGAGCAGCGCGTCGTTATCGCAGTCGAGGCGCAGGTCGACGAGCGTGAGCACGTTGCCGCTCGTCTCGCCCTTCTTCCACAGCGCCTGCCGCGATCGCGACCAGAAGTGAACGACGCCGGTCTCGCGCGTCAAGCGCAGCGCCTCGGCATTCATCCACGCGAGCATCAGGACGGCGCCGGTTGTCGCATCCTGTACGATCGCTGGTACGAGTCCCCGCTCGTCGAACTGCGGATCCACCGAGACACCTTACACGCCCCGGTGGTACCGGTGAAGTATGACGAAGCTCCTCGGACTGCTCCTCGTCGTACCCACGCTCGCCCACGCCAATCCGAAGCCGTGTCAGGCCCCCGAGCTCGAGCAGCTCGCGTTCTGGGTCGGCGACTGGGAGGCGACGTGGCCCGGCGGCAAGGGAAAACCGGACGTGCACGGTCACAACACGATCGAGCGCATCCTCGACGGCTGCGGGTTCCAGGAGCACTTCACGGGCGCCGACGGGTTCGTGGGGACGAGCCTGTCGAGCTGGAACGCGCGCTTCGGCTGGCGGCAGACGTGGGTCGACAGCCAGGCGGCGTACCTCGACTTCGCGGGCAGCAAGCAGGGCGATACGTTCGTGTTCGCGCGCGACGGCAAGAAGCCGGACGGCACGCCGCTCAAGCAGCGCATGGTGTTCAAGAACATCACGCACGACGCGTTCGACTGGTCGTGGGAGTCGTCGACGGACGGCGGCAAGACGTGGAAGGTCGACTGGCCGATTCACTACGTGCGCACGGCGAGCCCGCGCCCGGCCAAGTAGGCCTTCGCCTCGCCGATCGTGTGCTGGCCGAAGTGGAAGATCGACGCGGCGAGCACCGCATCGGCTCCGGCGAGCAGGCCATCCGCGAGATCGGCGAGCTTGCCGACGCCGCCCGACGCGATCACCGGCACGGTCACGCTCGTCGCGATCGCGCGGATCAGCTCGAGGTCGTAGCCGAGCCCCGTGCCGTCGCGGTCCATGCTCGTGACGAGCAGCTCGCCCGCTCCGAGATCGGCGCAGCGGCGGCCCCACTCGACGGCGTCGAGGCCTTCCGGCGTGCGGCCGCCGTGGCTGAAGACTTCCCACGACTCGCCGCGGCGCTTCGCATCGATCGCGACGACGATCGCCTGGTTGCCGAACCGCGCCGCGATATCGGCGACGAGCTGCGGCGTGCGGATCGCCGCCGTGTTGACGGCGATCTTGTCGGCACCGGCGAGCAGGAGCTTCTCGGCATCGGCGACCGAGCGCACGCCGCCGCCGACCGTCAGCGGCGCGAACACCTGATCGGCGGTGCGGCGCACGACCTCGACGAGCGTCGAGCGGCCCTCCGGCGCGGCGCTGATGTCGAGGAAGCAGACTTCATCCGCGCCCTGCGCATCGTACGCGGCCGCCTGCTCGACCGGATCGCCGGCATCGCGCAGCTGCAGGAAGTTGATGCCCTTGACGACGCGGCCGTCCTTGACGTCGAGGCACGGGATGAGCCTACGCGCGAGCATGGGCGACCTCCGCGGCCTGCTCGACGGTGAACCGCCGGTCATAGAGCGCGCGCCCGACGACGACCGCGGCGATGCCGGCGTCGCGCAGGTGCACGAGATCGTCGAGGCTGCCGACACCGCCCGAGGCGATCACCTCGCACGACACGGCGCGCGTCAGCTGCGCGGTCATCTCGACGTTCGGGCCGACGTGCAGGCCGTCGCGCGAGACATCCGTGTAGAGCAGCGCCGCACAGCCCCAGCTCGCCGCGCGCTGGCCGAGCTCGATCGCGGTCACGCCGCCGCTCGCCGTCCAGCCGTCGACGGCGACGACGCCATCGCGCGCATCGACCGCGACGATCACCTTGCCCGGATGCGCGCGGCACGCCTCCTCGACGAGCGCCGGCGAGCGCACGGCGGCCGTGCCGAGCACGACGTACTGCGCACCGAGCTCGAGCACCGCCTCGATCGCGGCGCGGTCGCGAATCCCTCCGCCGACCTCGACGGGGATCGGCGACGCCGCGATGATCGATCGGATCAGCTCGAGCTGCTGCGGCGCGCCCGCGAACGCGCCGTCGAGATCGACGACGTGCAGGCGATCCGCCCCACCGCGCGCGAGCTCCGCGACGAGCTCGACGGGACGATCGTGAAACACCGTGACGCGGTCGCGCCGGCCCTCTTCGAGCCGCACGGCCTGGCCGCCGATCAGATCGATCGCGGGCAGCAGCCTCACGCGGCCTCCACGAACGCGCGCAGGAACGCGAGGCCGACGCCCTGGCTCTTCTCGGGGTGGAACTGCACCGCGAGCACGTTGTCCTTTCGCACGCCGGCGCAGAACGTCACGCCGTGCGTCGCCTCGAGCGCGATCACGCTCGGGTCGCTCGGCTCGACGCGATAGCTGTGCACGAAGTAGACGTACGCACCGTCGGGCAGGCCGGGCACGGGCTGCTTCTGCGCGACCTGGTTCCAGCCCATGTGCGGGATCTTGAGCGTCGGGTCCCTCGGCACGAGACGCGTCACGCGGCCGCGCAGGATGCCGAGCCCGGCGATGTCGCCTTCCTCGCTGTGCTCGAACAGGACCTGCAGCCCGAGGCAGATGCCGAGGTACGGCGTGCCCTTCGCGATCGCGGCGCGCAGCGGCGTCTCGAGCTCGCGCTCGACGATCCCGCGCATGAACGGACCGAACGCGCCTTGGCCCGGCACGACGAGCTTGTCGGCGCGCGCGACGACCTCGGGATCGTGCGTGACGACGACGTCCGCGCCGACGTGTGCCAGCGCGCGCTCGACGGAGCGCAGGTTGCCGGAGCACACGTCGAGGATCGCGATCACTCCGTCAGCGTACCTTTTGTCGACGGAATTGCACCGCCGAGGCGCGGATCGATCTTCGAAGCGGCGTCACACGCGCGCGCGAATGCCTTGAAGATGCACTCGATCGTGTGGTGCGCGTTGCCACCGTAGTGCAGCACGACGTGGAGGTTGCACTGCGCGCGCGTCGCGAACGCGGCGAAGAACTCCTTCGTCAGCTCGCAGTCGTAGTCGCCGATCCACTTGCCCTCGAGCCCCTGCACGCGCCACACGAACGCCGGGCGGCCGCAGAAGTCGACCGCGACGGTGACGAGCACCTCGTCCATCGGCAGCGTCGCCCAGCCGTAGCGGACGATACCGGCGCGGTCGCCGAGCGCCTGCTCGAACGCGTTGCCGAGCACGAGGCCGATGTCCTCGACGGTGTGGTGCCCGTCGATCTCGATATCGCCGGCCGCCTTGACGTCGAGGTCGAACACGCCGTGCTTCGCGAACGCATCGAGCATGTGCGACAAGAACGGCACCGGGGTCTGGACCGTCCGGTTTCCGGACCCGTCGATCACGAGGTCGACGCTGATCTGCGTCTCCTTCGTGTTGCGCTCGATACGCGCGCGACGCGGCACAGCTCCTTGTATCAGCCGAGCCGCGATCGTACAACGATCACCATGCGACTGGTCCTCATGTTGGTTCCGTTGCTCGCGCTCGCAGCGTGCGGCGGTGGAGGTAAGAAGGCGCCGGTGAAGCCCACGGAGACCGAGGTGAAAGCGCCTCCGCCTCCGCCCGAGACGGAAGCCGACCGCGAGAAGAAGCGTCATGCCGAGGCGATCGAGATCGTCCCGG
The DNA here is from genome assembly GCA_964446175.1 of uncultured Kofleriaceae bacterium. GTDB lineage: Bacteria > Myxococcota_A > Polyangia > Haliangiales > Haliangiaceae > JABFXX01. The sequence goes on along the minus strand of CAYUNM010000005.1, from coordinate 192,307 downwards.
AGGGCAGCAAGTGCCTGCCCGGCGCGCTCAAGGAGGAAGGCGCGCCCGAGCTGCAGCTCGCGGCCGTCGGCACCGACGCCGTCGTGTGCGCCGTCGACAAGGACAAGTCACGCCTGCTCGGCCCGGTCGGCTGCTGGAAGGTCGACCTCGCGAGCGGCGCGCTCACCCCGCAGGACGCCGCGCCGATGCCCGGCGGCTCGCTCGAGGTCAAGCTCGACGGTAACTGCGCGCGCGGCTACTGCCTGCCGAAGGACGCGAAGGCGACGGCTTCCACCGCGCACATGTCGTGGAACCTCGACGGCACGAAGGTCGCCGTCCAGGTCGGCGACGACGTCCACATCTTCGACGCCGGGACGAAGGCGCACGAGAGCTCGTTCAGCATCCGCGGTGACAAGGGCCTGACGAACGATCCGATCGCGATCCACTACGTCGGCGACACGATCTTCGTCGAGGGAGCTGACCAGGGGCCGTACTCCGCCGTGTGGGCGTTCAAGCAGGACGGCACCGCGCAGGGCCCGATCAACGCGCTCGGCGGCAAGGAAGAGAAGCCCGTCTCGACGTATCACGGCAGCTTCTCGATCCTCGACAAGACGCACGTCGGCGTCGCCGCGAACGGCATGGAGACGCTGACGATCTACGAGGTCGATACCGGCAAGCGCACGAAGCTCGTCCGCAAGCTCGGCAAGGTCGCGTGCAAGCCCACCGAGCTCGACGCGTTCTGGCACGACGGCGACAAGGTCACCGACAAGTGCAAGGACAGCATCATGAAGGCGTCCGGACACCTGATGGGCGCGACCGCCGTGAAGGGCTCGACGAGCCTGCTCGTCCTGCTGCGTGGCGCTCGCCTCGGTGAGCTCGCCGTCCTCGACGCGAAGTCGCTCGCGGAGAAGAAGGTGATCAAGATGCCATGGTGCGAAGCCGGCGGCGGCGACAAGGCCGACAAGGACGAGAAGGCCGAGGAGAAGTCCGAGAAGCAGGAGAAGAAGCCGGCCGCGACGAAGGCTGCCGCGCCGAAGAAGGCGAGCGACCCGGAAGAGGGCGGCCAGTAAGTCAGCGCCGCAGCTGCTGCAGGCGATCGCGCGACGCCGCGACGTTCTCCTGCGGCATCGCACCGACGAGATCCAGCGTCGCGCGCTGCTCCTGCCCGGTCTGCGCGTCGCGCGCGCGCACCTGCAGGATGCCCGACGCGTCGAGCATGAACGTCACCTCGATCGACGTCTCGCCGCGCGGCCGCGCCGGCAGGTTCTCGAGGCGCAGGTCGCCGAGCACGACGTTGTTGTCGAGCTTGCGTGACTCGCCCTGGCACACGAGGATGCGCACCGAGCGCTGCTGGTCGCGCGACGTCGTGAACAGCTTCTTCATCTCCGCCGGCACGCGCGAGTTGCGGCGGATCAGCTCCTCGCAGTAGCCGGCGACCGTCGCGATGCCGAGCCCGCGCGGCGTGACGTCGAGGACGACCGGCGACGGCGCCTTCGGCATCACCGGATACGCCTGCGGCTGCGGCAGCATGCCGGCCGCGGGCGCCGGGGGCAGCGGGGTCGGCTGGGGCGTGAGCCGCTGCGGCACGGCTGGCGGCGGCTGCGGCGCGGGCTGCTCGTACAGCGTGGGCGCCGTGGGCGGCGCGGACGGCACGAGCGGCGGCGGCGACGAGGGCGCGGTCTTGCGCGGCGCGGGTGCGGCCGGCGGCCTCGACGGGATCGTCGCGATCGGCTGCGTCGTGACCGGCGTCGGCTGCGGCGGCGTGGCGACCTGCATCCCGCGCTGCGTGCTCGACGGGACGCTCGCCATCCCGCGCGCGGTCGTCGGGGCGGGGGCGGCCATCTCGCGCAGCGTCGGGTTCGGCGCCGGCGGCATGCCCTTCGCGGTCGCGGCGGGCGACGGCTCCGGCTCGAGTGTCAGCGTCGGCTGCCCGGCGATCTCGCCGGCGCGCGGCTTCGGATCGCGCTCGGTGCCGGGATCGATCATCATCGTCTTCGCGCCCGGTGGTGCGGGCGGGATCACGATCGGTGCGCGGCCGGTCGTGCGCGCGGGCGAGGCAGCGCGCGCGGGCGAGGGTCCACCCGGCGAGCCCTTGTCGGTCTTGAGGCCGGCCGGGTTCGGCAGCGGGCTCATGCCGGTCTTCGTCATGCGCGCGAGCGGCTGCGCGGCCGGCGGCGGTGTCGTGCGATCGTCGAGGCGATCGATCGTCGCGCCGCGCCCGGAGTACTCGCCCGGCCTCGGCGTCGCGTAGCCGGCGGTCGTGCGCTTCTTCGCGCCGCGCGGGTCGGGTCCCGGCGGAAGCAGCTCGAGCTCGTCGGCCTGCTGCTCGACGGGCATCTCGGGCAGCGGGTTCGTCTCGCCGGCGAACGTGTCCTCGTGCGTGTGCGTGCCGGTCTGGGTGTCCTCGGCCTCCGGCTCTACGGTGACGACCGGCATCCCGGGCTTCGTCGGTGGCTTGCGCGTCAGGATCCGCTCGAGTGCGGTCGCCTGCAGCGCGGCGCCCATCGCGACCGCTTCCTCGGGGTTCACGTCGGTGCGCGGCGCGCGCGAGAAGAACCGCGACACCTGATCGCGGACGTACGGGATCTTCGTCGTGCCGCCGACGAGGATCACGTCGTTGATGCCCGTGATGTCGAGGCCGGCGAACGTCAGCGCTTCCTGGCAGACCGGGAACGTGCGGTCGATGATGTCGGCGACCTGGCGCACGAACTCGTCGCGCGTGATCTCGATCTGCAGATCGAGCGGCTTGCCCTTCGCGCCGTACGCGATCTCGTCGATGCGGACGACCGCGCGCGAGCGGCGCGACAGCTCGATCTTCGTCTGCTCGGCGACGGCGCGCAGGCGCATCATCGAGACCTCGTTCGAGCGCAGGTCGATGCGGTTCTCGGTCAGGAACTTCTCGACCATGCGATCGACGAGGCGCTCGTCGAGATCGTCGCCGCCGAGGAACGTGTCGCCGGCCGTGCCGAGCACCTCGTACACCTGGTCGGCGAGCTTGAGGATCGTGATGTCGAACGTGCCGCCGCCGAAGTCGTAGACGGCGATGATCTGGTTGAGGTTGCGCGCGTGGCCGTACGCGAGCGCGGCCGCGGTCGGCTCGTTGAGCACGCGCACGACGGTGAGGCCCGCGATGGCGCCTGCGGTGGCCGTGGCGGAGCGCTGCGCATCGGTGAAGCTCGCCGGCACCGTGACGACCGCGCGCCCGACCGAGGGCAGCGTGCGGCTCGCGACGTTCTTCGCGTGATCGAGCACGATCGCCGAGATCTCCGGCACCGCGAACTCGCCGCCGCGCGTGGCGATCATCGGCTGCTCGTTCGTGCCCTCCTTGATCTCGTAGGGCATGCGCGTCTTCGCGGTCTGGACCTCGGGCGAGCCGTAGGTGCGGCCGATCAGCCGCTTGACCGAGAAGATCGTGTTCTTCGGATCGATGACCTTGCGCTGCTTGGCCGGCGCGCCGACGACCACGCCGCCGTTCGGGTGGAACGACACGACGGACGGATGGATCTTGTAGCCCGCGTCATCGGCGAGCACGCGCACCTGACCGGCGGCGTCCGCATGGGCGACCACCGTGTTCGAAGTGCCGAGATCGATGCCTAGAATCGGATCGTTCACGCAGCCTCGGCGAGGTTATCCCCGTCGCGGGAGCGTGGCCAGGATTCCGTCATACCAACGTTCGAGCGCGCCTCGGAACGGCCACATCCAGCCATACGACGGTCCCATGAACTGCTCGATCACGTGGGAGCGGTATGCGGTGCGCCTGGGGTAGTCGGGGCCCCAGACCTCCGCAGCCGCCCGGATCGACTCGGCATAGGCCTCCATCTCGAAGCGGGCGCGGAAATACGCCAGGCCCATCGGCAGCGGCACCAGCAGGTAGAGCACGGCCATCACGGGCAGCGTCAGCTTGCGAAATTGCCGCAGGTGAATCGCCTCGTGCCGCAGCGTCACGTAGCGCTCGTCGACCGGCCAGTCGTCCCAGTCCGGCGTGACGTACACGGTCCTGCCGATCGTCGTCTGGAACGAGTCGAGATAGTCGCGCATCCGGCCCAGCGTGATGATCACGAGACCCCAGTGGATCGCGCGGTGCAGCCGCGACTGGTCCTTCTTGACGATCCGGAACCCGGGGATCTCGGCGCGCAGCGCAGCGACGAGCGCGACGTAGCGATCCACGGTCCGGAGCGTAGCAGCGTTGTGATAGAGAGGGTGACCCGTGGTCGATCTGTCCAAGCTCAATCCTCCGCAGCGGGAGGCGGCGAGCCACGGCGGAGGCCCGCTGCTCGTGCTCGCGGGCGCCGGTTCGGGCAAGACGCGCGTGATCACGTTCCGCATCGCGCACCTGCTCGACCAGGGCGTCCCGGCGCGCGCGATTTGCGCGGTCACGTTCACGAACAAGGCCGCCGAGGAGATGCGCGAGCGCATCGCGGCGCTGCTCGGCAACAAGAAGCTCGCCTCCGAGCTGACGATCGGCACGTTCCACGCGCTCGGGCTCCAGATCCTGCGCACGGAGCGCAAGGCGCTCGGCATGCCGCGCGGCTTCGCGATCTACGACCAGTCGGATCAGCTCGGCGTCGTGCGCGAGGCGATGCGCTCGATCCACGACGGCGATCGCCGCTACGACGCGAAGGCCGTGCAGACGCGGATCTCGCTCGCGAAGAACGCGTTCATCGCGCCCGAGGAATTCGAAGGCAACCCGGCCGACGACTACGACCAGATCACGAAGCACGTGTTCCCGAAGTATCAGGAGGCGCTGCGCGCGTTCGGCGCGTTCGACTTCGACGATCTGATCGTCGAGCCCGTGCGCCTGTGGGATCGCGACGAGGACGCGCGCACGCGCTGGGCCGAGCGCTTCCACTTCGTGATGGTCGACGAGTTCCAGGACACCAACAAGGCGCAGCTGCGCATGGTCCAGGCGCTCGTCGCGAGGACGAACAACCTGATGGTCGTCGGCGATGACGACCAGTCGATCTACAGCTGGCGCGGCGCCGATCCGACGAACATCCTCGAGTTCGATCGCGTGTTCCCTGACGCGAAGATCGTCAAGCTCGAGCAGAACTACCGCTCGACGAAGCGCATCCTCGAGGCCGCGAACCAGGTCATCGCGAACAACAAGAACCGCCACGGCAAGACGCTGTGGTCGCAGCACGGCGACGGCGAGATCATCACGCACGCCGTCGCAGCGACCGCCGAGGTCGAGGCGAAGTGGGTCGCGCAGGAGATCCGCCGCCTCCAGGCGGAGGGCCGGCGCTGGAGCGACATCGCGGTGCTCTACCGCTCGAACATCCAGTCGAAGATCATCGAGGAGGAGCTGCGCACGCACGAGGTCCCGTACGTCATGTACGGCGGCCAGCAGTTCTTCGAGCGCAAGGAGGTCAAGGATGTCATCGCGTACCTCCGCGTCGCGCTGAACCCCAAGGACGAGCTCGCGCTGCGCCGCGTGATCAACTATCCGGCGCGCGGCATCGGCGCGACGACCGTCGAGAAGCTCGTCACCGCATCGCACGCGGGCCACATCACGATCTGGGACGCGCTCGCGCAGACCGAGGTGCACGGCGCCGCGAAGCACGGCATCGCGCAGTTCGTGAACGTGGTCGAGCGCGTGAAGACCTCGCTCGAGGCAGGTCACGATCTCGTCGCGACCGTGAAGCAGCTCGTCGAGGACATCGAGCTGTACAACGACCTGCGCATGGCCGCCGCGAGCGGCTCGGCCGCGCAGCGCCGCATCGACAACGTCGAGGGCCTGCTCGGCGCGTTCAAGCGGTTCACCGAGCGCGGCAAGGGCGTCGAGGCGCTCGCCGAGTACCTGCGCCACCTCTCGCTCGACAGCAAGGACGACAAGGAAGAGCAGGGCGGCGACAAGGTGATCCTCACCACGCTGCACGGCGCGAAGGGCCTCGAGTTCCCGGTGTGCTTCATGATCGGCCTCGAGGAGGAGCTGCTGCCGCACGCGCGCACGCTGCAGCCGCAGGCAACCGACGTCACCGATGTCGATCACGCGACCGACATCAGCGAGGAACGGCGCCTCTGCTACGTCGGCATCACGCGCGCGCAGCGGAAGCTCTACCTGACGCGCGCCATCACGCGCGTCTCACGCGGGCGCGTCATCCCGCGCACGCCGTCGCGCTTCTTGCTCGAGGTTCCCGACGAGCTGCTCGAGATCCGCGATCTCGGCGAGGAGGCGCGACAGCGCGTACCGCAGGACGAGGTACGCTCGTTCTTCGCGAACTTCTCGTTTGATGATTAGTGTCGCAGGTGTCGCGGGGCCCGCGGTCGACACCATGTGAGCGGGAGTTGCGCGGGATCGTCGGAGATCCTGTGGTATGCCGCGCGCATGAAGAGGAATGCACTTCTGTGCGTTGCCCTGCTCGCGGCTTGCGGCGGTGGCAACAAGAAGACCACGGTGCCGAGCGGCGAGCTCGGCGCGACTCACGACACGAACGATCGCTCGGGCGCCACGACGCAGCAGCAGGCGACGCAGCCCGACCCGGCGGCCGAGTTCCGCGCCAGCTACACCGATCCGGGTGGCATGTGGGAGCCGTCGCAGATGACGCTTCCGCAGCACGCCGAGAACTTCCAGAAGATGGGCGTCAAGATCGACGCCGCGCAGCTCGCCGATCCGCTGAAGGAGCCGCTCGCGGCGGTCGTGTGGCTCGGTGGCTGCACGGCGTCGCTCGTGTCGCCCGACGGCCTGATCGTCACGAACCACCACTGCGTGCAGGGCGCGCTGCAGCTCAACTCGACGCCGGAGAAGAACTACCAGGTCAACGGCTTCCTCGCGAAGACGAAGGCCGAGGAGCTGCCGGCCGGTCCGGCGCAGCACGTGATGGTGCTGCAGGCGTATCGCGACGTCACCAAGGAGATGCGCGACGGCCTCGACAAGATCAAGGATCCGATCGCGCGCAAGGAAGAGTCGGAGAAGCGCCAGAAGGAGCTGCTCCACGCGTGCGAGAAGGATCGCCCGGAGCTGCGCTGCCAGGTCTCGTCGTTCTTCGGCGGCTCGCAGTACACGCTCTACGAGTTCCTCGACATCAAGGACGTGCGCCTCGTCTACGTGCCGGCGCGCTCCGTCGGCGACTACGGCGGCGAGATCGACAACTGGGAGTGGCCGCGCCACACCGGTGACTGGTCGTTCTTCCGCGCGTATGTCGGCAAGGACGGCAAGCCCGCCGATCCGAGCGCGGACAACGTCCCGTTCCACCCGAAGCACTGGCTGCACGTCACGACGGCCGGCCTCAAGCCGAACGACTTCGTGATGGTCACCGGCTACCCGGGCCGCACGAACCGCAACGAGACCGCGAGCGAGCTGCACCACGAGCTCGAGTGGTACTACCCGTACCTCACCGCCTATCTGCAGGAGCTCTACGACTTCGCGAAGTCGCACACGACCGATCAGGGCGAGACCGCGATCAAGGCGACGACGCTCGAGCAGTTCACGCAGAACGGCCTCGAGAAGTACCAGGGCATCATGCAGGGCTTCCAGAAGAACCCCGACCTGATGGCGCGCAAGGACGCCGAGGACAAGAAGCTCAAGGAGTGGATCGCGCAGCCCGGCCACGAGCAGTACAAGGCGGCGGTCGAGAAGCTGGAGTCGATCGAGGCCGAGAAGAACCGCACCGCGCGCGTCGACTTCGACCGCGCGATCGCGTTCCGCCGCGGAAGCAGCTTGCTCTCGACGGCGCTCTCGTTCACGCGCTGGGCCGACGAGCGCACGAAGAAGGACGCGGACCGCAAGCCCGGCTACCAGGACCGCGACATGCCGCGCGCCATCGGCGGCCAGAAGCAGTTCGCGCACTCGTACGATCCCGTGCTCGATCGCGGCGAGTTCCGGCTGACGCTCGTCCGCGCGCTGCAGCTCCCCGAGGCCGACCGGCCGTGGCTCGCGACGCTGCTCGGCGTCAAGAAGGGCGCGAAGATCGACGAGGCGCTGATCGATAAGACGCTCGACGCCTGGTACAAGTCCACCACGCTCACCGACGAGAAGACGCGCCTCGACCTGCTCCAGAAGGGCACGCTCGCGCAGCTCAAGGCGAGCAAGGATCCGTTCGTCCAGGCCGCGCAGCGCGTCTACCCGATCGAGCGCGCCCAGGAGAAGAAGGACGACGCGCGCACGGGCGAGCTGATGCTCGTCACGCCGCTCTACATGGACGCGCTCAAGCAGGTGCTCGGCGGCGCGCTCGCGCCGGACGCGAACTCGACGCTGCGCATCACCTACGGCACGGTGAAGTCGCTGCACCCGCAGAGCAAGGATCCGGCGGACTGGCCGTTCACGACGGCGACGCAGATCCTCGCGAAGGACACCGGCAAGGAACCGTTCAACTCGCCGCAGAAGCTGCTCGAGGCGATCAAGGCGAAGAAGTTCGGCCCGTACGCTGACCCGTCGCTCGGCGGTGACCTGCCGGTCGACTTCGAGAGCGATCTCGACATCACCGGCGGCAACTCCGGCTCGCCGACGCTCAACGACAAGGGCGAGCTCGTCGGTCTCGCGTTCGACGGCAACAAGGAAGGCCTCGCCTCCGACGCCGTGTTCGACGGCAAGACGACGCGCACGATCCAGGTCGACGCGCGCTACATGATCTGGACGATGGACCTGCTCGACAACGCCGACCACCTCATCAAGGAGATGGGGCTCGAGCCGAAGATGCAGTAGCCGCTGCGTCCGATCGCAACCGTTCGCGGGTGAGCCCGACGTATCGCGCGTCGGCATCACCCGCGAGCCATTTTCGGCCCAGGCGCGCCGCGACGACGGCGGTCGTGCCCGATCCGACGAACGGATCGACGACGAGCTGGCCGGCGCTGCTCGACGCCGTGATCAGCTTCTCGATCAGCGCCTCGGGCTTCTGCGTCGCGTGCGGCGTCTTCTCGGTCATGCCGTTGCAGATCACGGGGACCTCCAGCACGTCGCGCGGTTTCGCGCCGAGCGGGTGCGGCTCCCACTTGTCGCGGCGCACGCCGCGGCCGTATGCGCTCGAGACCGCCTGCACGCGCGCCGGATACTTCGTCGTGTGGCCGTTGTACGGCACGCGCACCGCATCGACGTCGATGCGCGCGTCCTCGCCGCGCAGGTGCAGGATCGACTCGTGCGAGCGGCCCCAGTCGCGCCCGAGGTTCGCCTTGTTCTTGTAGTACCAGACGAGCCAGCGGCAGCCCGCGAACCGCCTCGCGCTGCGCGCCTTGACGTCGGCGAGGATCTCCGAGAACCCGCACACGTACGCCGAGCCGTGCGGCGCGAGCACGCGCGCGACCTCCGCGAGCCAGCCATCGCACCAGTCGACGTACGCGTCGAGCGAGCCGAGATCGTCCCAGTCGTCCTTGCCGATGTTGTACGGCGGATCGGTCACGACGAGATCGACGCTGCGATCCGGCAAGCGCCCGAGCAGCTCGAGCACATCGCAACGCCACAGCTCGCCGCCTCGCTCCCGCAGCGCGAGCACCGGCCCGCTGCCGCGCAGATCGCGCGGGACGCTCAGCTCGCGTGCGACCCGGGGTGGACGCTTCGGCACTCTGCGCGCATCCTACAGCCGATGCCGCAGCACATCCACCCGACGGCGATCGTCGACGGACCGAACACGCACGTCGGCACCGACACGCGCATCTGGCACTTCACGCACGTCATGGCCGGCGCGTACATCGGCGACCGCTGCTCGATCGCGCAGAACTGCTTCATCGGCAAGGTGCGCATCGGCCACGGCTGCAAGATCCAGAACAACGTCTCGGTGTACGACGGCGTCACGCTCGAGGACGACGTGTTCCTCGGCCCGTCGTGCGTGTTCACGAACGTCCTGCACCCGCGCGCCCACGTCTCGCGCAAGGACGCCTACGCGCGCACGCTCGTCTGCAAGGGCGCGACGATCGGCGCCAACGCGACGATCCTGTGCGGCATCACGATCGGCGAGTACGCGATGGTCGGCGCCGGCGCCGTCGTCACGCGCGATGTCCCCCCGCACGCGATCGTCACGGGCGCCCCGGGCCGCCGCGCCGGCTGGGCGTGTCGCTGCGGCGAGACGCTGCGCAGCGAGAATCACGAGTTTCGATGCCGCCGCTGCGGTGAGGAGTACGCCGAGCTCGATGGCCTCCTCGAGTCCGTGCCCGCCGCGGACCCGGGTCGCACGACGCAGAAGACGCTCGAGCGGTAGCGCGCGTCGCGCGCGCGGCCTCCTAGTCCTTGCGATAGAAGTGCTTGAGGCGCGACCACAGCTCGATCGGGTCGAAGCCGAGCGCCGCGAACGGGCCGGACTCGCGGACCGCGTTCGTCGCGCGGTGGGCGAGCGCCGAGGCAGCATCGCGCGCGCCCTGCGGCAGCATCGCGGCAATGCCCTTCGCGGCGCGTCCTGCCATCGCGAGCGCGGCGGCGCCGCCGAGCAGGCCGAGCAGCCACGTCGGCGCCGGATCGATCACGACGCGCTTGGCGTTGAGCTCGCGCGCGAGCTGATCCGACGGTCCGGTGAGGATGTCGAGCAGCGTCTGGCGCTCGAGGAACAGCGCCACCGACGGCTTCGCGAACCGCTCCTCGACCGCCGCGAGCACGCGCTTGTAGCCCTTCTGCCAGTCGCGCGCGAACGCGACCTCGGGGACCAGATCGGCGATCGCGCGATGCCCGGCGGCGCGCGTGATGTCGCCGCCGTCCTTCACGGCGATGATCGACGTGTGGATGCGCGAGCGATCGTCCTCGAGCACGTACGCGACGAGCGCACTGCGATCCGGCACGAGCAGATCGAACGTCTTCTGGATCGGCTCGAACCCGGGCGCCGGCAAGAGCTCGAGGATCGGCGGCTCGGTCCACAGCCCGTGGCCGGCGTGGCGCTTCAGCGCGCGCAGCGCGACGAGCCCCTGCGCGACGCCGTCCATGTCGAGCCGGAGCGCGCTCTCGATCTCGGCCGAGAGCCTCGCGATGAGGTCGTTCTCCACCACGACGACGCTCGCGACGCCGAGCTGCTTCGTGTACGCCTCGAGCTCCTTGTGTGACGTCCCGGCGAGCGGCACCGGCTCGATCGCGCCCGGGGCGCCCGGCCCCGCGATCACGAGCTTGATCACCTGTCCCTTCTCGTACACCGCGAGCGCCCAGCGCGGCTGCTCGAGCACGCGCGGCGGCATCAGCAAGCGCCAGCCATTACGCCAGTGCCGTGCATCGAGGTGAGCCAGCTCCAGCTCCGGCGAGATCACGCGCCGAGCCTAGCACTTGAATCGCCGCGCCGAACCTTGGACGATGCGCACATGATGAAGACCAGCTTGCTTGCAGTTGCCATGATCGCGATGGCGTCCACGGTCGCGAGTGCAGGTGGCCAGGCGGGATCGATCGGCGTCGGTGCCGAGTACCAGATCTCCGGCCTCGGCGGCGCGTCGCTCAACTACGACGCCGGCCAGTTCCACCTCGGCGGCTTCCTCGGCTTCTACGATCCGCCCGGCGCCGACAACACCGTGTTCATCGTCGGCGGCCGCTTCTACTATCACCTGCACTCGACGGCGATGAGCGACTTCGGCCTCGGCGGCGGCTTCGGCCTCGCCAGCCTGCCGCGCGGCGGCATGCCGAACAACAACCGCGACACCGACGTCTACCTCGAGCCGGGCTTCCAGATCCGCGTGTTCCTCGCGAGCAACGTCGCGCTGTCGTTCACGGGCGGCCTCGTGATCGGCCTCATCGACGCCGGCGGCGCCGCGATCACCGGCCAGGCGCTCGGTGGCGCGCCCCCGTTCGACACCGTCGGCTTCTCCGGCGGCGCGGGCATCCACTACTACTTTTTCTAGAGGTTAGTTGACGTCGTCGCCGCCGCCGACCGCCGCGGCGAGCGCGATGTCCTGCGCCTTGACCTTCGTCGCGTCGAACTTCTTCGCGCCCTCGATCATCTTGTCGAGCGTCTTGTCGAAGTCGGCGCGGTCGTCCTTGCCCATCTTCGCGAACCGCAGCGGGTTGATGCGCGCGACGACGATCGGCTTGAGGTAGCCGCTCGTCCAGCCGGCTTCCTTGAGCTTGGCGACCGCCTTGGCGACGAGCTCGTCGAGCTCGAGCAGCTTGTCGGCGTGCGCCTCGCGCATCTTCAGGCTCTTCGTCATCGGGTCGGTCGAGAAGCTCTCGCACTTGCTGACGACCGAGTTGTACGCGCCGCCCGAGAACCGCGCGTTCTTCTCGTAACAGATGCCGATCGTCACGAGCGCGGGCTGCTCGAGCTCGAACGAGACCTCGCTCTCGCTGCGGTCATCGGCCTCGGCGATCGCCCGCGCCATCCGGATCACCTCGAGCGCCTTGTCCTTGAGGTTGTGGGCCTTCTCGGTGTTGAGCGCGAGGATGCGGAACGCGATCTCCGGCTCCGGCATGACGAGCGCGATCACGGTCTTCGCGCCGAGCTGGCCGAGCGCGGCGAGCCGGTGCATGCCGTTGGGCGTGATGAACCCGTCGCCGTCGGGGACCGCGATCACCGGATCGAGGAAGCGGCCGACCTTGGGGATCACGGCCGCGAGGCGCTCCGCGTGCGCCTTGGACAGCTCGCGCTGGTACGGCGTCGGCTTCACCTTGTCGAGCGGGAGTGCCGCGAGCGCGACCCAGTGCCCGCCGAGGGGCTCGCGATAGGCCGCGAGCGTCTTGCCGCCGGCGGCCTCGATCTTCGACGTCAGCTCCTCGACCTCGCCCGGCGGTGAACCTGACGCGACTTCGTCGGCGGTGAGGCCCACCGAACCAGCTTCCGCCTTGACCTTGCGCTTGCGCGGTGACGCGGCCTTCTTCGGCGCGGCCGGATCCTTCTTCGCTCGAGCCATGCCGACGACTCTACCCCTGGTAAGCTCGCCCTCGCATGGCAGCGACGTCGTTTCCAAAGTCCGAGATCAAGATCCTCTTGCTCGAGAACATCCATCCGGTCGCGACGGAGGCGTTCAAGGCGGAGGGCTTCCACGTCGAGACGGTCAAGGGCGCGCTGCCCGAGGCCGAGCTCGCGGAGCGCGTGCGCGATGTCCACGTGATCGGCCTGCGCAGCAAGACGCAGATCACGCCGAAGGTGCTCGACGAGGCCAAGCGCCTGCTGACCGTCGGCGCGTTCTGCATCGGCACGAACCAGATCGCGCTCGCGCACGCGAACAAGCGCGGCGTGCCGGTGTTCAACGCGCCGTTCTCGAACACGCGGTCGGTCGCGGAGATGATCCTCGCGGAGATCGTGATGCTGTCGCGCCACCTCGGCGATCGCAGCCGCGAGGTCCACGAGGGCAAGTGGGCGAAGGTCGCGGTCGGCAGCCACGAGGTTCGCGGCCGCACGATCGGCATCGTCGGCTACGGCCACATCGGCAGCCAGGTCGGCGTGCTCGCCGAAGCGTTCGGCATGCGCGTCGTGTTCTACGACATCGTCGCGAAGCTGCCGATGGGCAACAACCGCCCGATGAACAAGCTCGAGGACGTGCTCGCCGAGGCCGACTTCGTCACGCTGCACGTCCCCGAGACGCCGCAGACCAAGAACATGATCGGCCACGCCGAGCTCGCGCACATGAAGAAGGGCGCGTGCCTGCTCAACGCGAGCCGCGGCACGGTCGTCGATATCGACGCGCTCGCGGCCGCGCTCAAGAGCGGGCATGTCGGCGGCGCGGCGGTCGACGTCTACCCGAGCGAGCCGGAGAAGAACAGCGACGGCTTCGAGTCGCCGCTGCGCAACCTGGCGAACGTGATCCTGACGCCGCACATCGGCGGCTCGACGGAGGAGGCGCAGGAGGCGATCGGCAAGGAGGTCAGCTCCGCGCTGATCAAGTTCGTCAATCAGGGCGCGACGACCGCGAGCGTCAACTTCCCGCAGATCGAGCTGCCGCAGAGCAAGGGCGCGCACCGGATCCTGAACATCCACCGCAACGTCCCCGGCGTGCTCCGCGACATCAACAAGATCGTCTCGGACTGCGATGCGAACATCCGCGCCCAGATGCTGTCGACCGACAACGAGATCGGCTACCTGATCATGGATCTCGACCAGGACGTGTCTCAGCAGGTCCGCAAGGCGATCGCCGAGCTTCCGACGAACATCCGGACTCGCATTCTGTTCTAGGCGTACTACGGTGCGCCCATGCGCGATGTCGCGATCATCGGCGGAGGTCCAGCCGGGCTCGCCGCCGCGCTCGTGCTCGGTCGCTCGCGCCGCGAGGTGACGCTGTTCGACTGCGAGCGCCGGCGCAACTCGAAAGCCGACCGCGTCAACGGCTATCTCGGGCGCGATGGGACGCCGCCGGCGCAGCTGCGCCACGTCGCGCACGAGGAGCTGCGGCGCTATCCGACGATCGACCTGCGCCTGCAGCAGAGCATCGATGCGATCGAGCCGGCCGGGCGCGCGTTCAAGGTCGCGGGCGAGCTGTTCCGCCGCGTGCTGCTGACCGTCGGGGTGTGCGATCTCGTGCCGCCGCTCTACGACGCGACGTGGGGCACCCACGTGCTGCAGTGCCCGTACTGTCACGCGTACGAGGTCGCGGATCGCGCGTACGCGTTCCTCGCGACGAAGCCCGCCGATCTCGATCACGCGCTGCTGCTGCGCGCGTGGACGAAGGACGTGCTCGTGCTCGCCGACTTCGAGGTCGACGACGTCATGCGTGAGCGCCTCGCCAAGGCCCACGTCGAGGTCGAGGCCCGCCCGCTGCGCGAGGTCCGGCCGGAGGGCGACCGCGTGCGCCTCGTGCTCGAAGGCGGCGAGCTCGTGCGCGATCGGCTGTTCGCGCACCCGCCTCAGTGCCAGACCGGGCTCGTCCAGGCGCTCAAGCTCGCGACCGACGACCACGGCTCCGTCACCGTCGACGAGCACTACGAGACCTCCGTACCGGGCATCCACGCCGCGGGCGACCTCATGACGCAGGTGCACAGTGCGCAGATGGCGGCGGGTAACGGTGCGGCAGCGGCGTACGCGGTCAACTTCGCGGTCACGCTGGAGCGCGTCGTCGACGGCTCTCTATAGAGGTATGCTCGCAAACGCGTGCACATCAGCGTCTTCGATATCTTCAAGATCGGCATCGGACCGTCGAGCTCGCACACGGTCGGGCCGATGCGCGCGGCGCGCCGCTTCGCCGAGCGGATCGAAGCCGACGGGCTCGTGCCGCAGCTCGCGGGCGTGAAGATCGAGCTGTTCGGCAGCCTCGGGTTCACGGGCAAGGGTCACGGCACCGACAAGGCGGTCATCCTCGGGCTCGAAGGCGAAGATCCGGCGACGGTCGATGTCGATTCCGTCGAGCGTCGCGTCAAGGCCGTCCAGGACTCGCATCGCATCAAGCTGCTCGGCAAGCACGACATCGAGCTCGATCCGGCGCATCAGCTCATCTTTCATCGCCGCGAGAAGCTGCCGCTGCACGCGAACGGCATGCGGTTCTCCGCGCTCGGCGCCGCCGGGACGAATGCCCCGCTCGCGGAGCGCATCTACTACTCGGTCGGCGGCGGCTTCGTCGTCGATCACGCGGGAGCGCCTGCCGACGGCTCCACGCCCGCCGATCAGATCCAGGTCCCGTATCCGTTCAACACGGGCGAGGAGCTACTCAAGCTCGCCGGCGAGCACGGGATGAGCCTGTCGTCGCTGATGCTCGAGAACGAGAAGGCGCTGCAGAGCGAGCCGGAGGTTCGCCGGCACCTGCTCGCGATCTGGGGCGCGATGGAGGCGTGCGTGAAGCGCGGCTGCGAGCGCGAGGGCATCCTGCCCGGCGGCCTCAAGGTCAAGCGGCGCGCCGCGCAGCTGCACCGCAAGCTCAAGGCCGATCCGCGCGGCACCAGCGATCCGCTCGTGATCATGGACTGGGTCAACCTGTTCGCGCTCGCTGTCAACGAGGAGAACGCGGCGGGCGGCCGCGTCGTCACCGCCCCGACGAACGGCGCCGCCGGCATCATCCCGGCCGTCATGATGTACTACCGGCGCTTCCTGCCGAACGCCGACGACGAAGGCTCGCTGCGCTTCCTGCTCACCGCGGCCGCGATCGGTGCGCTGTACAAGAAGAACGCGTCGATCAGCGGCGCGGAGGTCGGCTGTCAGGGCGAGGTCGGCGTCGCGTGCTCGATGGCGGCCGGCGCGCTCGCCGAGGTCATGGGCGGCACGCCCGCGCAGGTCGAGAATGCGGCCGAGATCGGCATGGAGCACAACCTCGGCCTCACCTGCGATCCGATCGGCGGCCTCGTGCAGGTGCCGTGCATCGAGCGCAACGCGATGGGCGCCGTCAAGGCGATCAACGCCGCGCGCCTCGCGCTCCAGGGCGACGGCACCCACAAGGTCTCGCTGGACAAGGTCATCAAGACGATGTGGCGTACGGGCGCGGACATGAGCAGCAAGTACAAGGAGACCGCGCGCGGCGGACTCGCCGTAAACATCATCGAATGCTGATAGGCTGATCTCAGTGGAGATCGTCGGCTTCGAGCCGCGCCGCAGCGACCTCGCGCGAGGCATCCTGATCGCGCGCAGCACCCGCCCGCTCGATGCAGCGGAGCAGAAGGCGCTGTGGAACGCGTTGTCGACGGCCGGTGTCACCGAGCAGGCCGACGAGGACACCGACGACGAGCCCGATCGGCAGTGGCACGCCGCGCCCTGGCTCCCGCCTGCGCCCGAGCAGATCGACGGCCACCGCGGCTCGCTCGAGGAGATCGGCAACCGCTACGGCCTCGACGCCGTGTGGTTCGTCAAGGTCGAGACCGGCATCGACGGCGTCGCGTGGCTCGAGATCGCCGCGACCGAGCCGCAGCAAGACGAGGCGGACGACGCCGACGAGAGCGACGACCCACCCGAGCTCGTCGACGGGATCTTCGACGAGGGCGCGCGCGAGGTGATCTACGCGGCCCCGGATGCACCCGCGGTCGAGGAAGCCGACGAATCCGACGCCGAGGCGCCCGAGGAGGCCGAGGACGAGGAGGTCTATCTCGAGGAGGTGCCGGTCGAGAGCCACTGGCGCAATGGCGTGCCGCCGTTCGAGCACACCGTCGCGTTCCCGCTCGAGGAGTACCCGGAGATCATCGAGGACTACGACTGGGAGAGCTTCGGCGTCGCGCTCAAGCTCTCGGGCGATGCACTCCCGGGCGAGGAGTCGATCGTCAACGCGTTCTTCGCGCTGTGGCTCTCGGTCTATCAGGACGAGCGCGCCGAGGAGTTCGAGCCGTTCCAGCGCGCCGACGTGATCCACGACCGCCGCCATCGCAGCGCGCTGATGTGGGTCGAGCGCTTCGCCGTGCCCGCCTCGGCCTCCGACCAGGTCCACTTCCTGCTGTGGCTGCTCGCGCGCCTGCACGAGATCATCCCGATCGCGTGGGCACGCTTCACGGGCGTCGACGAGGCCGTCAAGGGCCAGGCAACCGGCGAGCCGGCATTCGTGCTCGCCGGCAACCCGTTCGAGGATCGCTTCCGGCGCCAGGGCGAAGAGGCCGCACTTGCGTGGGCCGTCGGCCAGACCTCGTGGAGCCGCCGCGAGCTCGCCGGCATGCTCGTCGAGGTCGCGCTCGAGCACGATCCGGACGATCCGAAGACCGCCGCCGTCGCCGAGCGTCTGCTGCGCCGCGCGATGTCGTTCGAGCCGCACTCCGACGCCGCCGGCTACCTCGCGATCGTGCTGATCCGCCAGCACCGGCTCCCCGAGTCGGTCGCGCTCGCCAGTGCCGCGCACAGCCGCGACGTCCGCCTGCTCGTCGTCGGCGAGACCGCGGAGCACGCCCCCGACTCGCTCGGCCCGGCGCTCGAGCTACTCGACACCGAGACGCTGCGCGACACGCCTCCCGAGGAGGTCGCGGACCTCGTCGCGACGGTCGCGCGCCACGCCGCGCCGCACCTGCCCACGCTGCTCGCCCAGCTCCCCGACGAGGTCGCGCTCGTCCCGCACCTCTACAACGCGTCGTTCTCGGTCGAGCGCCCGCAAGCGCTCGCGATCCTGCGCCGCGTGCTCTCGCTCCCGGTGCCCGCGAAGGACTCCGGCGAGGCGCGCACCGCGATGGTGATGGCGTGGAACAACGCCTGTATCCACGCGCACGCGCTCGGCGACTACCGGCTCGCGGTCGAGCTCGCCGACGGCGGCCAGCGCTACGCGCCCGAGAACCCGTACATCTATCACTCGGCCGCGTGCGCCTACGCGGCGGTCGGCCAGATCGATCGCGCGCTCGATCAGGTGTCCCGCGCGATCGAGCACGAGTACGAGCACACCGAGAAGATGGAGACGGACATCGACCTCGCGCCGCTCCACTCCGACCCGCGGTTCCCGGCGCTGTTCAACGAGTGGCGCACGCGGCGCGCCGACCTCAACTAGAATGGCGCGCGAGACGATCCGCGCGGGCGAATGGCGCGCGAGAGCCGTCAGCTCGGGCGAAGCACGGCACCGGAGACATCGGCCGCGATCTGGCGCGTCGCCTCGTCGTAGTGCGCCCAGCAGACCGGGGCATAGTGCTCGTCGGCGCCGAGCTGGATCTGCGGCCCGACGACCGTCGGCGCGCCGTTGACGAAGCGCAGGTTGCAGATCGCCTTCTTCGAGCAGTACTGGCAGGTGACCTTGACCTCCTCGATGCCGTCCGCCAGCTCCATCAGGCGCTGCGCGCCCGGGAACAGCTTCGTGCGGAAGTCGGTGCGCAGGCCGTAGCAGATCACCGGCACGCCCGGATCGACCGTGATGCGGCGCAGGTCGTCGATGACGTGGGGCGGCAGGAACTGCGCCTCGTCGACCAGCACGCAATCGAGGTTCGCGAAGTCGCGCGGGTCGAGCTGCGTCTCCTCGTCGACCATGAGGTCGGCCTCTGCCTCGAGGCCGCTGCGCGAGCTGATCTTGCCCGCGCCGAACCGCGTGTCGAGCCGCGGCTTGACGAGCAGGACCTTCTTGCCCTGCTTGCGATAGTTGTGCGCCACCGCGAGCAGGTTCATCGACTTCGCCGAGTCCATCGTGCCGTACCGGAAGTAGAGCTTCGCCACGTCCCCGACCTTCGATCGGGGGTATGACACTGGCATGCGAAGCGTCGCCGCCGCCCTCGTCCTCGTCGCCACTCCCGCGTTCGCCGACCCGGCGATCGCCGTCGAGCAAGCGCTCGGCAGCGACCCGGCCCCGCAGCTGACCGCCGACTTCAAGGCGTGCACGGGCGAAGCGTCGGGAGCACCGCTGTTCTGGGCCGAGCTCAGCAAGGCAGGCAAGGTGACGGCGGCGAAGGTCCACGGCGCCGGTAAGATCGACGCGTGCTTCGAGAAGGCACTCGCCAAGGCGAAGGTCGCCGGCAAGCTCGCGGCCGCGACGACCGTCGTCGGGCACATCGACCTCGACGGCGCGACCGTGCCGCGCGTCTCGGAGGCCGCCGTGATCCTCGACGCACACCACGCGAAGTGGCAGATCACCGCGACGCAGATCCACTACACGGCGAACCGCATGATGGATATCGCCGCGAGCCTCGACGGTGCGAGCAACGCGGTCTCCGACTGCGCGGGCAAGCGCACGGCACCGGGTCGGGCGCTGATCTGGTACGACGGCAAGGCGCAGGTGCGGTCGGGCGCGAAGGCGTACGACGACTGCGTCGCGAGGGCGCTCGCGAGCATCAAGCTGCCCGCGCCGGAGTCGGCGTTCTGGATCGCGGCGGATGTCACCGCGCCCGGCGAGCAGCTCGCCCCGCGCAGCGCGGACCCGCACCTGTCGCACGAGCAGGCGCTGCGCGACGCGATCAACACCGCCGTGCGGTCGCGCAAGCTCGACTTCGTCGACTGCGAGAACGCGCACCCGAAGGCGAACCTGACGGCGGTCACGGTGCAGCTCGCCGTCGAGAAGCTGAAGACCGTGAAGGTGACGGGCGATGCGGCGATCGAGGCGTGCGTGAAGAGCAAGCTCGATGGCGTGAAGATCCCGAACGCCTCGCCGAGCGACAAGCTCGAGCTCGAGGTCGACCTGACGGCTCTCTAGTAAGCGCCGGCCGCGTGCGCGATGTAGAGGATGATCGCGCCGACCGTACCGGCCGCCGGGATCGTGAAGACCCACGCGTAGACGATGCGCGTCGCGAGGCCCCAGCGGATGCCGCGCAGCTTCGTCACGGAGCCGACACCGACGATCGCGCCGGTGATCGTGTGCGTCGTCGAGACGGGCACGTGCAGCCCCGTCGCGCCGAACAGCGTGACCGCGCCCGCGAGGTTCGCGGCGAACCCGCCGACCGGCTTGAGCGACGTGATGCCCATGCCCATCGTCTTGATGATGCGCTGGCCGCCGAGCGCGGTGCCGAACGCCATCGCGCTGTACGACGCGAGGATCACCCAGTACGGCGCGCCGTGCGCGTTCGCCGGCAGCACGCCACCCGCGACCATCACGGCCCAGATCACGCCGACCGTCTTCTGCGCGTCGTTGCCGCCGTGGCCGAGCGAGTACGCGGCCGCCGAGAACAGCTGCCCGACCCGGAACACGCGGTCGACGCGGTTCGGGCGCATGCTGCGGAACAGCCAGTAGATCAGGTACATCACGATGCCGCCGAGCACGAGGCCGAGCAGCGGCGCGAGCACGATCCACTCGAGCGTCGGATACAGCGCGTGCGTGTTGAGCACCGAGAAGCCGCTGTACGCGACGCCGGCGCCGGAGAGCCCGCCGATCAGCGCGTGCGAGCTCGACGAGGGCAGGCCCCACCACCACGTCAGCAGGTTCCACACGATCGCGCCCGCGAGGCCGCTGATCACGACCCACACGAACGCCGGATCGCTGGCCTGGATCGCGACGATCTTCGAGATCGTATTCGCGACGCCCTGGTGGAAGACGAACAGCGCGACGAAGTTGAAGACCGTCGCCCAGATCACGGCGAGCCGCGGCGACAGCACGCGCGTCGAGACGACGGTCGCGATCGAGTTCGCGGCGTCGTGGAACCCGTTGATGACGTCGAAGACGAGCGCCACCCCGATCGTGATGTAGACGAGCGCCGTGATGCTCATGAGTGCTCGAGGATCACGCCTTCGATGATGTTCGCCACATCCTCACAGCGATCCGCCGCACTCTCGAGGTTCTCGTAGATCTCTTTCCACTTGATGACGAGGATCGGGTCCTTCTCGTCCTTGAACAGGCGAGCGACCGAGCGGCGCAGGATCGCATCCGTCTCGTTCTCGAGGCGGTTGATGTCGATGCAGAGCTTGAGGGTCGCCTGCGGCTCCTTGAGCGTGCGCAGGCCGCGGACGGCGCCCTCGACCTGCTGAGCGGCGCGGTGGAGCGCGTCGGCGAGGTCGCGGCAGTCGGCGGTCATCGTCGTCAGCTCGTAGAGCTCGATGCGCTCGGCGGCGGCCTCGACGTAGTCCATGATGTCGTCCATCCGCGTGATCAGGCGATGGATCTGATCGCGATCGATCGGCGTGATGAACGTCTTGTGCAGCGCCTCGACGCAGCGGTGCGTGATCGTGTCCGTCTCGTGCTCGATGTCGCTGATGCGACGGCACTTCGCCGGGATGTTCGCGCCGGTGGTGACCATCGACAGGAACTCCTTGGTCCCTTCGATCGTCAGCGCCGCGTGTTGCTCGAAGAAATCGAAGAAGCTCGTCTCGCGCGGCAGGAAGCGGCCGAACATGGCCAAACTCGTAACACGGCTCTCACACAGCCGTCACGCCTACAGTGCGTGGAAGCGCAGGCCGGCGCGGCGCAGCCGCTCGACGAGCACCTCGCCCATCGCGAACGACGGCGTCAGCACGCCGCCCGGGGACGTCAGCTTGTCGAGCGCGAGGCACAACGCACTCTCGCCGAGCATCTTCGACGTCGACGCGTAGCCCGGATCGCCCGCCGGATCCTCGGCGACGTAGAACGGCTCGCCATCCGCGACGAACCTCACGCGCCAGTGCCCGGCCGCGCGCTGCTCCTCGCTCGGACCCTGGCCCGGCTGCGGTGCGCGCTTCTTCAGCATCTCGCGCAGGCGCGGCCGCTTCATCGCCTCGGACAGTGCGAGCAGCCCGCCGGTCATCGTCGCGGCCATGATCGCGCCGCGTGCGTTGCCGGGCGTGCCCATCACCTCGAGGTACTGGAAGTCCTCTCCCCACGGAGTGCCGGCGAGCGCGTGACCGCGACGCACGACGGGCGAGTTCGTGTCCGCCATGAAGAACGGCACGATGATCTGGCCGAGCGCGCGGTCCCAGCGGAGCTTCTTGTTGTCGGGCTGCGGCGCGTGCGGCGCCTCTGGATCCGGATCGAGCGCGAACGGGTTGCGCAGTAGCCGGCGCACCGCCGGATCCTTCATCGCGTCGGCGATCACGAACCCGCTCGCGGCGGTGCCGCCCGACATGCCGCCCTTCACCGGCCCGTAGACGGCGGTGATCGAGTGCGCGGCGCGGCCACGCTGGCGGATGTGCTCCTGCTGCGCGGCCCAGGTGCCGAGATCGCTCGGGATCGAGTCGAAGCCGCACGCGTGGACGATCCGTGCGCCCGTCTTCGCCGCGCGCGCATGGTTCGCGTCGATGCTCGCGCGCATGAAGTTCACCTCGCCGGTGAGATCGCAGTAGTGCGTCCCCGCCTCGGCGCACGCGGCGGCGAGCGCGGCGCCGTACTTGCCGTACGGACCGACGGTGGTGCAGACCGCGCGCGCGCGCTCGGCGATCGCCTTACACTGCGCGGGATCCATCGCGTCGGCGAGCAGCACCGGCACGTGATCGAGCTGCTGCGAGATCGCCTCGAGCTTCTGCTTGTTGCGGCCGGCGATCGCCCAGTGGATCGAATGACCCTCGCGCTTCGGCGCGCTGGCGAGGTAATCGGCGACGAGCCGGCCGGTGAAGCCAGTCGCACCGAACAGCACGAGATCGTAATCCTTGGCGGCAGGCATTCTCGTCGCGGCACGCTATCATGGTGTGTGTCTCCGCTGATCGAGCGCCTGATCGAACGCGTCCGTCCCGGCGCGTCGCTGCGGCCTCCGGCAGATGGGCGCCGCCGCGCCGCCGTCGCCGCCGTGCTGGATCCGGATGCGCGAGTCCTCCTCATGAAGCGCACCGAGCGTCCCGGCGACCCGTGGTCGGGTCACATCTCGCTGCCAGGCGGGCGCTTCGACAAGACCGATCCGGACCTGCTGGCGACGGCGATTCGCGAGACGCGCGAGGAGCTCGGCATCGAGCTCGCCGGTGCACGGCTGCTCGGCAACTTGCCCACATTGTCGCCGCTGTCGGCGGGCCCGAGCGGCATGGAGGTCACGCCGTTCGTGTTCGCGACGAGCGAGCCGGTGGTGCCGCAGCTCTCGGCCGCCGAGGCCGCGGCCGCGTTCTGGCTGCCGATCGAGCAGGCGCTCTCCGGCGCGTACGACGACGTCTACGTCTATCCGGGGACCAACCGCGAGTTCCCGAGCTGGCGCTACGACGGCCACGTGATCTGGGGCCTGACGTTCAGGATCCTGGGAGAGCTAGCCGCGCTGACGAAGTAGCGCGCCGGCGAAACAGCGAGCGGCGCGCGAACCCGAGCAGGCTGCCTCCCGCGAACGCGCGCAGCGAGTCGCGCAGCGCGGCGATGCGATTGCCGGCCGTGCACAGGTAGACGGGCTCCCACGCGTGCGGGCGCAGCTTCGCCTTGAACGCGCGCAGGCCGTCGAAGTCGTAGAGCGGGCCGCCGATCCACTTCGCGAAGCGCAGCCAGCGCGCGACGCCGCCGGCGAGCGGCGCGAGGCCGAGCGTCACTTCCGGCATGCCGAGCTGCGGCGTGCAGCGCATCACGGCGTCGACGAGCAGCTCGACGGTGCCGTTCGGGGCGCTCGGCGAGCGAATGAAGTCCTCGAGGAACAGCCGCTTGCGCCCGTAGACCGGCACCGCCGACGCCATGCCGACCATCTTGTCGTCGCGCTCGGCGACGAACAGCACGCGCTCGCTCGCGAACGCCAGCGGATCGAGCTGGACGAGGAAGCGCATCGGGGCCATGCGATGCGTCGCCTGCCAGTGCAGCTCGAGATCGTCGAGGCAGCGCCGCAGCGACGTGCCCGGCGACAGGTCCTTCGGCGCGATGCGCCGCACGGTGACGCCCTTGTTCTTCGCGCGCCGCAGCTGGTAGCGCAGCGACGACGCGCCGGCGAGGATCTCGTCCCAGCGGTGCGCGTCCCACACCGGCTGCTCGCCGATCTGCAGCGCCGGGAGCTGCTCGGCGAGCGCATGCTCGGCGGCGAAGAAGCACGCGCGGCGGCCGCAATCCTCGGCCGCGTACGAGAACCGGCGCGCGACCTCGAGCATGCGCGCGGCGGGCGTGATCGGTGCGCCGGCGGCGACCCACGCGCCACCGGTATCGACGTACGCGACGACGCCGTCGTCACCGTCGAAGAAGTACTGGTACCCGGACTCGAGGCCCTGGAACGATACGGTGTCGTGGCCGTAGCGCTGGACGAGCGAGAACATCCGCTCGACGTCGGGTGTCACCGCGATCCTTTACCAAACACTCCGAGCAGGTCACTGCGCGTCACGATGCCGCATGGCATTCCGCCCTGCACGACGACGAGCCGGCCGACATCGTTCTCCGCCATCTTGTGCGCGGCGATGCGCGCGGTATCCGTCGGCGAGATCGTCACGGGCTCGCGCTCGACGAGCTCCTCGACTCGATCGCCGGGGCTCGCGGCGAGCAGCTCGCGCGCCGTGACGACGCCGACGAGCTGGCCGCTGCGCACGACCGGATACGCCTGGTGGTGATACTTCGCGATCTCTGCACGCGCCTGCTCGACAGTGAGCTCGCCCGACAGCGTGTGCACGTTCGCGCTCGCGACGCGTGCGACCGTCATGTGCGACAGCGGATCGACATCGTACTCGCCGGCGACCATCACGCCGCGGCGCACGAGCTTCTCGGTCATGATCGTCGTGCGCATCAGCAGGCACGACGCGAAGTACGCGAGCGAGACGCCGGCGACGATCGGCACGATCGCGTGGATCTGCTGCGTCGACTCGAGCGCGAACACGATCGAGGCCATCAGCGCGCGCGACGCACCGGCGAACATCGCGGTCATGCCGACGAGTGCGCCGACGCGCGGATCGATGCCGGCATGCGGAGCGACCGCGGCGCACGCGGCGGCGAGCAGCCAGCCGATGCCGGCGCCGAACGTCATCAGCGGTGCGAGCGTACCGCCGGAGGTTCCCGTCCCGAGCGCGATCGCCCACGACAGGAACTTCGCGATGACGAGCACGATCAGCGTCTTCCAGGTGAACAGACCGGCGAGTGCACCTTCGATGTTGTCGTAGCCCACGCCGAGCGTGCGCGGCGCGAACACGCCGATCACGCCGACCGCGACGGCACCGAGCGCCGGCCACCACATCCAGTGGATCGGCAGCTCCTCGAACCAGTCCTCGATCCAGTACACGACCTTCGTGACGTAGACGCTGACGATGCCAACAACGCCACCGATCACGAACGCGATCACCGACGTGATCCAGTTCGGGTCGACATCGGGCATCGCGAACACGGCACCGGGGCCGTGGATGATCGCGCGGAGACCGCCCGCGACCGCCGAGGCGATCGCGACAGGTACGACCGAGCGCGCGCGGTACTCGAACAGCAGCAGCTCGATCGCGATCAGCACGGCCGCGATCGGCGTGCCGAAGATCGCCGTCATGCCGGCGGCGGCGCCGGCGGCGAGCAGCGTCTTGCGCTCGTTTCCGGTGACGCGCACGACCTGGCCGAGCCACGAGCCGAGTGCGCCGCCCGTCGCGATGATCGGACCCTCGGCGCCGAACGGCCCGCCGGTACCGATCGCGACCGCCGACGAGACCGGCTTCAGGAACGTGATCCGCCGCGGGATCTTCGCCTCGTTCGTGAGGATCTGTTCCATCGCCTCCGGGATGCCGTGGCCGCGGATCGCGCGCGAGCCGAAGCGCGCCATCAGGCCGACGATGATGCCGCCGATCACCGGCACCGCGATCACCGCGTAGCCGAGGTGGTTGCCGGCCGGCGAGTGATACTCCAGCGACCACGTGCCGTAGAACGCGAGGTTCGTGACGAGCGCGATCGAGCGCACGAGCACCTCCGCGACGCCGCACGCGGCGAGGCCGAGGCAGGCCGCCATGCCCGCGATGAACGCATCGCGCTTGTCCATGATCGCGGGGATCTGGGCGACGTGCTCGCGGTCCATCGCGGGCCCGAGCGAGGGCGCGACCAGCAGACCAGCGGCAGAATCTCTTTCAGGCGGGGACATCAGTACGACTCCGTGAGCGACGTGTGGGCTCGTCCTCGAACAGCATGCGGGGGGCCATCTCGTTGGCGCCCATAGCTGACGCGAACGATTCGAACGAGCGGACGAGCTGAGCGCGTTGCTTCGGCGGCATCGCGGCGATCACGTCGAGCGCGAGCACCTGCGGCAGGCGCGGCGCGGTGCGTACGATGTGCTCGCCCTTCGCCGTCAGCCGCAGCTCGGCGCGCCGGCGGTCCGTCGCCGGCTTCTTCGTGACGAGCTTCTTTTCGACGAGCTTCGCGACGACGGACGAGACGCTGCTCTGATCCGTCAGCGTGCGCGCGGCGACGTCGGCCAGCGACATCGCCGGCTCTTGCCACAGCACGTGCAGGACGAACAGCTGCGCCGCCGACAGACCGTACTGGCCTTCTGCCTCGCGGTCGGCGAGCCGGAACAGGCGCACGATCCGCCGCAGCGCGACCATCACCGAGGTGGCGTCGCGACTCGCAGGCGATAATGCATGGGATCCCATGGATCGGCGGAACCCTACTCTCGCAGGGGCGCCAGCGCAATGCCTACAGCTTGACGGGAGTGAACCCGCGCGCCGGCTTCGCCAGGAGATAGCCCTGGATGAGGTCGATTCCCGAATCGACGAGCACGGAGCGTTCCGCTTCCGTCTCCACACCTTCGGCGACAACCATCCCGCCGAGCTCGCGGCACAAGGTCGCGATCGCGGCGACGACCCGGCGCTTCTTCGGCTGCTTGTCGAGGTCGCGCACGAGCGACATGTCGAGCTTGACGACCTCGGGCTCGAGCGACGCCAGCGCACCGAGCGCCGCGTACCCCGCGCCGAGGTCATCGACCGCGATCCGGTAGCCGAGCTTGCGCAGCATCGCGACGCGCGTCGGTCCGGCCGCTTCGTCGAGCCCGGTGCGCTCCGTGATCTCGAGCACCACGCGGTGCGCGATCTTGCCGAGCGGCGACCCCGGCGCGAACAGATCTTCGTCGTCGAGCTCGAGGCCGTGGACGTTGACGAACAGGAGCGCATCGCTCGGTGCTTCGACGGCGGCGCGCGCGACCGACGTGCGCACGACGCGGCCGAGCTCGTGCACGCGCCCGAGCCGCTCCGCCGTCGCGATGAAGATGTCCGTGCGCCGCAGCGTCTCCTCTTCGGTGCGCAGCAGCGCCTCGTACGCGAACACGCGCCGCGCCCCGACGTCGCAGATCGGCTGGAACGCCATCCACGCGCGCGACAGCGCGAGCCCGAACCGCGCGTCGAGGTCCTTCTTGTCGGGCTCGTAGAGCGCGCGCGCGACCGACTCCTGGCGCCGCCGCATCCGCGCGACCCCGTGACGGCGCGCCGCCCGCGCGACCGCCGCCGCGAGCGCCTCGTGCTGGAACGGCTTCGTGATGTAGGAGATCGCGCCGCGATCGAGCGCCTTGACCGCGCCGTCGAGCGACGGATCGCCCGTCATCAGCAGCACCGGCAGATCCTCGTCCTGGTGGCGCAGCTCCGTCACGAGGCCATAGCCGTCGAGCTCGGGCATGTTGACGTCCGAGAGCACGCAGTCGAACTGCACGCCGGCCTTCGCGACCTCGTCGATCGCGGCACGGCCGTGCTCGGCGACCGTCACCGCCCAGCCCTCGCTCGCGAGCACGCGCGCGCACACCCGGCGGATCGCGGCATCATCGTCGACGACGAGAACGCGGCCGAGGTGCCCGCTCATGCGTCGGCCCTCGAGTGCAGCAGGATCTCGAGCGCGCTGCGCAGCTTCTCGTCGCTCCACGGCTTCAAGAAGTAGCGATGCACGGCGCCCTCGTTCACCGCGCGCACGACGACGTCGATGTCGCGGTTCGCGGTGACCAGGAAGCGAACGGTCGCCGGTTGCTGGACCTTGACGAGCTGGAGCAGATCGAGCCCATCGGACTCGGAATCCATCGAGTAATCGCTGACCACCGCATCGAACTGGCGCTGCTTCATAGCGTTGAGTGCCTCGCGTGGCGAGCCGGCCTCGACGACCTCGTAGCCCTTCAGCGTCCGTCGCATGGCGGAGCGGATGTCGGGATCGTCATCACAGATCAGAATCACAGATCCCACGAAAGAATCGTATCACGCACGGCCTGGCAGCCGCACGACGAAGGCCGGACCATCACCGCGCGCTTCATACTCGATTCTTCCACCATGTGCTTCGGCCACGAGGCGGCAGAAATAGAGACCCATGCCGCGTTTTCCGCCCTTGCCCTGGACGTACTTTCCGAACAGCGCGGGTCGGATGTTTTCGGGGATCTGCGGTCCCGTGTTCTGCACGTAGATCTCGACGCTGCCGTCCTCGACGTCGTGCCAGCGCCGCGCACCGAGGACGATCTTGCCGCCCTGGTTGCAGTAGCGCGTCGCGTTGCCGAACAGGTTGTGCAGCACGCGCTCGATGAGGCCGGCGTCGAGCCGCGCCTCGAGCTTCTCGTCGCACTCGATCGCGAACGTCACGCCCTTCGTGACACTCGGCGCGTTGACGTCGAGCACGCCCTCGAGCACGTTGCGCACGCGCGTCCGCTGCGTGGTCGGCTTGACGGCGGCGTCCTCGAACCGCGCGATGTCGACGAAGTTCGCGACGAGACCGGCCATGCGGCGCACCGACCGCAGCGTCGCCGCGAGCGCCTCGGTCTGCTCCTGGTCGCCCTTGCTCGTGTCGAGCAGGTACGACAGGTTGCTCAGAGAAACTGCGAGGCCGTTGTTGAGGTCGTGCGCGAGCAGCGCGGTCGCCTCCGTGCCGTACACGAGCCGGCGCTCCGCCTGCTCCTTCTCGAGTCGCACCTGCACGAGCGCGCGCTGCGTACGCAACGCGGCGCTGATCCTGCGCTTGAGCTCGGCCAGACCGATCGGCTTGACGATGTAGTCGTCGGTGCCCGCATCGAACGCCTCGCTGCGGCTGCGCTCGTCGTCGTGCCCGGTCAGCACGATCACGTGGACCGCGGTGCCGAGCTGCTGCTTCATGTGCCGGATGACCTCGGTGCCGCCTGTGGTCGGCATCCCGAGATCGATGATCGCGATGTCGGGGGGCGTCTCGTTCGTCTGCGCGATCGCGCCAGCTGCATCCGTTGCGGTCACGACCTGGAAGCCCGCCTGCGCGAGACCTGCGGCGACCTGACGGCAGATCGCGACGTCATCGTCGACCACGAGCAAGCGGACCGCGCCGGGGAGCACGGTCGTATCGCTCGTGACCCCGATCTCGCTCGTCATCATTGTGTTAGTATCATTCGGGAGGGATGACGCCAACGTCGGATCCGCGCCGACTCGCGGACGTGGTGCTCGCCTCGGCGGTGCGTGCGTCGGCCGACGCCGTCTACATCGAGCCGGCTCCGCAGAACGAGGACGCGTACGTGCTCACGTTCGAGCGTGGGTCGCAGGTGCTGTCGACGATCTCCGTCGAGGCCTTGACCGGCGCCGCGACGATCGCGCGCCTCGCGTTCATCGCCGATCTCGACCTCGCGGCGACCTCGCCACAGAGCGCCGTCGTCCCCGTGAAGAGCGGCGAGCTCGATGCCGATGTCGTCGTCACCGTGCGTCCCGGCGATGGCCTGCGCGCGGACCTGATGATCCTCGGCAAGCAGCGCGCGGCAAAGCACGAGGCGAAAGGGGCGGTCGGCCTCGTCGGCGACGTCGTCGGCAATTATCGGATCACCGAGCCGCTCGGGGAGGGCGGCATGGGGACGGTGTTCCGCGTCGAGCATGTCGTCCTGGGTCGGCCATATGCGCTGAAGGTGTTGCGCGCGCGCGTTGTCGAGAAAGATGCGACAGCGGCACAGCGTTTCTTGCGCGAGGCCCGCGCGGCGTCGCGCGTGCGCCATCCCAACATCGTCGACGTCTTCGATTTCGGCTACCTCGCCGACGGCCGCCCGTACTTCGTGATGGAGCTGTGCGAGGGCGAGAGCCTGACCGATCGCGTGGCGCGCGGGCCGCTCGATCCGGGCGACGTCGTCAGCATCGCGCGCCAGATGGCGACCGCGCTCGCCGCCGTCCACGATCGCGGCGTGATCCACGCGGACGTCACGCCATCGAACGCGCTCGTCGTCGCGGCTGATCCGATCCACGTCAAGCTCGTCGACTTCGGGCTCGCCGCGATCGCCGGCGAGGGCATGACCGACGAGGACTCGGACTTCGTCCTCGGCACGCCCGCGTACATCTCGCCCGAGCAGCTGCGCGGTCTGCCCGCGACCGATCGCAGCGACCAGTACGGCCTCGGCTGCGTGCTGTTCGAGCTGCTCACCGGCAACCCGCCGTACATGCACGAGGACATCCGCCAGCTGTGCCTGATGCACGTGCAGGCGCCGATCCCCGCCGTCGAGAGCCCGCACGGCCCGCTGCCGCCGAAGCTCGCCGACGTGATCACCACGTGCCTGCAGAAGTCACCGCAGGCGCGCTTCCCGGGCATGCGCGCGATGCTCGCCGCCCTCGACGAGGTCGAGCGCGTCACCGACCGCCGCGGCTGGCGGCGCTGGCTAACGTCATGAGCAAGACCCTGATCGTCTGCGTCGACGACGACGAAACGATGCTCGCGACCGTCGCGCGCTCGCTGCGCCGCGAGCCGGGCTACGAGATCCGCACGACGCTCAACCCGCACGAGGCGCTCGGGTGGATCGCGGCCGAGCAGGTCGCCGTGCTCGTCTCGGACTACGAGATGCCCGAGATGACCGGCGCGCAGCTGACCGGGCAGGCCAAGCGCATCCGTCCCGAGACGGTTCGCATCCTGCTGACGGGCCGGCGCTCGCTCGACGTCGCCGTCGACGGCATCAACCAGGGCGAGATCTTCCGCTTCCTCAACAAGCCGTTCGAGGATCGCGTGCTGCGCACCGCCGTCGCGGATGCCGTGCAGCGCAACTCCGAGCTGCTCGCGCTGTCGGGTGATCGGCAGCGCCGCGAGCGTCGCGAGCAGCTGCGCAAGGCGCTCGAGGCGGAGTATCCGGGGATCTCCAGCGTGGAGCGCACGGAAGGGCAGTACGTCGTGACCGGCGATCCGTGGAGCGAGGCCGTCTCGCTCGGCCTGACCGGGCTCGACCGCAAGCTGGAGGGCTGATGCCATGATCGAGCACACGGACGAAGCAGGGCAGCCGTGCACGCGGCACGGCACGTTCAGCGAGCAGCGCATGCTCGAGCTCGCGACGCTCGGCTCGCGGATGCCGTCGTTTCATCACGACGCGGCGTCGAAGCTGCAGAGCCTGATGATGGCGCTCGACGAGATCAGCGAGCTCGCGAGCAGCGATGCGCTGGACCTGCGCGCGTCGGTCGATACGGCACATGCGGCGCTGCGCGAGCTCAACCAGCTGCTCAGCGCCAACCGCGCGCTCGCGAAGGCACCGGTGCCGGCGCGCATCGGCTTGCCCGAGCTGCTGCAGCGCGCGACCGAGTCGTGCGGCGTGCGCATCCGGACGCCGATCGCCGCCGGCGATGTGCGCGTCCACATCCCGGCGGTGCGCCACGCACTCGCACTGCTGCTCGACCTGACGGCAGGCCCGAGCCACCTCGGCCGCGTCGTCGACGTGAGCTGCGATCTCGACGGCGATCGCTACGTGATGCGCTTCGCGGGCCCTCCCGAGGCGCAGGCGAGGCTGCCGGTGAATGCGGGCGAGTCGGTCGGCATCGCGTCGTTCGTCTTCGATCGCGAGGAAGGCACGCTGCGCTGCACGTCTACCGGCTTCGTCGCGAGCCTGCCGGCCGCGATCGCTCCGACCGGCGCGATGCCGGCGGTGCCGAAGCCGTGAGCGCGCGCTCCGCCGGCGTCAGCGCGTAGGCATCGGCGACGAGCTCGGCGATCTCCGCCTCTCGATCGGCCGGCGCCTCCCCGGCAAGCTGCTCGCCGACGGCGGTCTCGATGCGCGCCCGCAACGCGCGATCGACGCGCGGGATCGGCAGCGCGCGCATGTACTCGAGCTTGGGCCGCACGGCGCCGTTGAGGGCCGGCGGAAACCGGCGGCGCGCGTACCACGCGTAGAGCGGCGAGTTGAGCACCGCGAGCAGCACGAGGTCGCGCGACGGCAGGATCCACACGGTCGTGTCGGGCACGACGTCGCCGGTCTCGTCGAGGCAGCACTGCGCCTCGGTCTGGATGTCCTGGTAGAGCAGGCGAGGGGCGCGCGACTTCGCGAGCGGGACGACCGGATCCTGCAGCTCGTACCACTGGTAGCGCCCCGGCTTGCGGCCGGTGCCCGGCTCGAGCGCCTCGCGATACGCGCGCAGGTGATCGAGGATCGCGCGCGGTGGCTTCATGCCGCGATCCACGAGCAGGATGAAGCGATCGGCGTCGGCGCGGCGCCAGCGCCGGATGTCGCGGCCCTTCGTGAACGGGCGGATCCACTCCGCGCACGCCGGATCGCGCGCCAGGAGCTGCTCGCGCACCGCGCCGTCGACGACGAACGCGCGGTTGAGGCCGGTGACGACCCCGCGCGACGGCCTGGCGTCGAGCGGGGGCAGCGTGGCGAGGCGATCGAGCAGCGCCGCCTCGCGCGACGAATCGATGCTCCACCGCCACCGAGCGCGCGGGACCTCGCGCGTGTCGTCGAGCGCGTGCGCGACGCTCTGTGTGCCCGCGCGCCCGACGCGCACCTCGCTGCCGGCACCGCCGACGGTCCCCCACACGATGCACGGGAACGCGTCCGCATCGCCGAACAGGCCGCGCCCGAAGTCGACGAGCCCCTCGACGCTCTGCTCGCGCTCGAGCAGCGCGCGCAGCGGCCGCCCGTACGCGGCGGTCAGCCACTTGTTCGGCACGACGACGCAGTACCGCCCGCCCGGCCGCACGATGCGGTGCGCGAGCTCGACGAAGTACACGTACAGATCCGCGACGCCGTCGTACGCCGCGAACGAGCGCAGCGCCTCCTTGCGCGCGCCGAGCAGCTCCTGCCGCACGTACGGCGGATTCGCGACGAGCGCATCGACGGGCTCCCACGCGACGTGCAGCGCATCGCCGACGCGCAACGCCTCGCGCAGCGCGGGCACCGGCTCGCCGACGAACTTCTCGACGGCCGCGCGCGCCTCCACCACCGCACGCCGATCGACATCGACGCCGACGATGCACCGCTCGGCGACCGCACGCCGATCGCCGACGAGGTCGCCGAGATACCGCACGATCTCGACGAGGAACGCGCCCTCGCCGATCGCCGGATCGCAGACGCGCAGCGCGAGGATCTCCTCGCGTGACTTGTCGCGCACGAGCGGCTCGAGTGCACGCCGCACCATCGGCTCGCACACGTCTCGCGGCGTGTACACGACCCCGGGCGCGCGCGTGACAGCCACGCGCCGATGCTATCAGCCCGGGCCGAAGCCGGTGCAGCTCGGCATGATCCGGATCGACTGGAACGTGCCACCGCCGCCGATGCTCGTCGACGACACGCCGTTCTCGCTGTCATCGGTGATCCAGATCATGTCGCCGGGCTTCATCTGGTAGCTCGTCGTCGTGTTCGACCCGAGGCTCGTGTTCGTGCCGCTGCCGAACTTCGGCTTCTCTCCGAGGAACAGCTTCACCGTGTTCGGGCAGTCGTTGTGCAGCGTGACGCTGACGACCTGCGGCGCGGCGGGCGCGGCCGCCGCCGTGCTGCTGCTGCTGCCCGGAGGTGGCGCCGACTCGCTGCTAGACGCGGGCGCGGCGGCATACCCGCCACCACCGCTGCTCGCCGGATAGCCACCGCCGCCGGAGCTCGCCGCGGGGATGACGCAGCCGCCGAACGCGGTGAACGCGAGGAGAAACGTACCGGGAAGGATCGTCGCCATCAGGTCCGATTTCATGTGCGATCGAGCCCGCCGGCCGCACGCGGTCGCACGAAATCGCGCGGCCCCGTGGTTCGACCATCAGGAATCGCGTGGCTCACTGCACGGCGAGGCGATCCGCCGGCGTGCGCTGGTCGCACCGCTCGGGGAGCCCGAGCGGGAGGTCGAACCGCGCGCCCTGCACGCTCGGCACGTCGATCGCCCGCAGCGCCAGCGGCAGCGCGACGCCATCGGTGACGAGCGGGTAGTGCCCGACCGTCGTCTTCGCATAGAGGATGCGCGCCTCGGGGAAGCCTTCCGGCGGCAGCCCGACGACGCGCACCGTGCTCGGCAGCATGCGGTGCATGTAGTCGCTGAACCGGTCCGTCTCGAACACGACGTTGACGAGGCGGTGGAGCGGCGACGACTTCACCCACGGCGAGAAGCTGTACTCGCCGTAGACCGCGTCGAGCAGCACGACGGTGTCGAGGCGCGTGTTCGCGAGCCAGATCGCGAGCGTGCGATACGCGCCCGAGTGGCCGACCGCGACGAGGCGCTTCGCCGGCATGTCGACGTCGACGCTCGCCTTCACGGTCCGCAGCAGCGCGTCGAGCGACGGCCAGGTGATCGGGCTGCGCTTCTCGCGCGGCGAGAGCGGCGCGATGAACATCGCGTTGACGCCGGAGAGCGCGAACTGCTGATCGAGGCGGTAGTCGGTCCACGCCTGGTCGACATCGATGTGATAGCCGTGCACGAACACGATCGTCGCCGCGGTCGCCGCGTCGTAGTTCTCGGGCACCCAGACGTGCACGGGCCCGCGGTCAGTCTCGAGCCGCCAGTGACGACCCGCGTGCGCCATGTCCGCGAGCACCTCGTCGGGCGCCGCGATCACCGGCTCGGCCGGCATCGTCAGCGACGGAGCGAGCGCACACGTATCGGGACCATCGAGCACGTCCGACAGGCTGCGCGCCTCGGCGGGCGCCGCGAGGCCGAGCGCGAGCACGACAGCCAGTGCTCGGCCGAGGACAGGGTACTTCACGATTCAAGTGTCCCCGGATCGACCCGCCAGGCGAAGAAAAAAGTTTCGCGAGGTGCGCACGCCCACGCACCGGACCGTGCGCGTCGGCTCGGGCGTTTGTAGCGGTGCTGACGATCGGCTACGCTCCGGCGCGTGTCGTGGCGCGGGCGATGGGTTGGCAGGTTGGCGGCGGCTCCGACGCGCCTCGTCATCGTGGCGCTCGCGATGGGGGCCGCGCTCGCCATCACCTGCAAGGGCGACCCGAAGCCCGCTCCGGACGCGGTCGCCCGCGCCGCCGAGATCGAGACGCAGCTGGCGAAGGTCCGCGGTCTGAGCCTCACCTCGCCGGTGCCGGCGGCCTATCAATCCGCCGCCGACTTCCGCGCGTTCGTGCATCGCAGCGTCGCCGACGAAGGCAGCGGCGTGGGCGCGGAGAGCGAGGCGTACATCAAGCTGGGCCTGCTCCCGCCGGCCACGGACCTCGGCAGCGCCGTCGAGCACGCCTTCGCGACGCAGGCCGCCGCCTACTACGATCCGAAGGCCAAGCGGTTCTTCATCGTGATGCCGCCCGACAACCCGCAGACCCGCGACATCCTGTGCTCCCACGAGCTGACCCACGCGCTGCAGGACCAGCACTTCGACCTGACCCGCTACCTGCACGACGCGCCGAACGACGATGCACGGCTCGCCCGGCGCTTCGTCGTCGAGGGCGATGCGATGTTCGCGTCGATCGTGTTCCTCGTCGCGGACAAGACGCACGTGAGCGAGATGACGCCGGTGCAGCTCCGGGCGATGCGCGGCAAGCTCGAGCAGCTCGCGGCGCTCGACCCCAAGGCGATGGCGGCGATGCTGAAGCAGCAGGCGTCGTCGACGAAGCTCGACCCGCAGATGCGTGCCGCGCTCGATGCGCTCGATACGATCCCGCCCGCGATCCTCGAGCCGCTGATGGACTCGTACATGAAGGGCGCCGTGCTCGCGCTCGACGCGTACGAGCAGGCGGGGTGGAAGAGCGTCGACGCGCTGTTCATGACGCCGCCCGAGTCGACCGAGCAGGTCCTGCACCCGAAGGAGCGCCTGCTGGCGCGCCGGGATCATCCGCGCCGGATCACGCTGCCGGCGTTCGAGGGCTACACGCTGGTGTGGAGCGACGTGCTCGGCGAGCTCGAGTGGTCGATCTACTTCCAGCTGTGGAAGCACACCGGCGACGGGCACGAGGCCGAGAACTGGGGCGGCGACCGCTACGCGATCCTGCGCGACCCCGACGGCAAGCTGATCGCCGTGATCGCCACCGCGTGGGACACCGAGTACGACGCGAAGGTGTTCTACGATGCGTACGTGTCGAGCCTCGCGACGCGCTACGGCGGCAAGACCGAGGACGACCACGACGAGGCCCTCGTGACGCACGGCGACGACGCGACGTGGGTGATGCACCGCGGCGATCGCGTGTACATCGTCGACGGCGACGACGAGCATCTGCCCGACGAGCTGCTCGACGGCGTGACGTTTGACTAGGCCATCATCCCGAACAGGCCCTGGAAGAACCGGATCCCGCCGACGATCATTGGCCCGTACGCGATCACGTAGGTGCCGCCACCGTTCTCCTCGGCCGCATCGTGCGTCGCGACCGTGATCACGATGCCGACGAGGCACAGGATCGCGCCCATGATCATCATCTTCGAGGCATGGGCCCGCTTCGCCGCGCGCTCGGAGTCCTGCGCGGCGCTCGCCGAGGTGCGCATCGCATCGAGGTAGTTGCGGCAGCGGTCGCATCCCCACCGGCCGACCTGGGCGTGCCAGATCCCGGGCCCGCCGCACTGCGGGCAGGTCGGCACCGGTCCCACGCCCGCCTGCACCGGCATCGGCATCGGCGCCGCCACGGCGACCGCCTGGGCTTGCTGCTGGAGTGGCAGCATCTGCTGGCAGCGGTCGCAACCCCATCCATTGGCCTGCGCCTTCCAGGACGCCGGACCCCCACAACGCGGACACGCCGGTGCGTTCATCTCTGCGACGATACACATGCAACGGACGCCGGCGGATGGTTTCTTTTGATTTCGTGGAACCCGCCGACCCCGTCGCGTGTGCAACGTGACGATGGCCCAACCCGCCACCATCCGCGCCGGCCGCGGCGAGCTCGACGAGCTGACGCTCCGGCGTGCCCAGCAGGGCGAGCGTGCGGCGCTCGAGCAGCTCGTCGAGCGCTACCACCCGATGGTCCACGCGCTCGTGTGGCGCATGGCGTGCGCGCGCGGCGAGAGCCACGTCGCGGACCTCGTCCAGGACGCGCTGATCCGCGTCGTCCAGCACGTCGCCCGGTTCGATCCGGCCGGTCCGGCGCGGCTGTCGACGTGGATCCTGACGATCGCCACGCGCGTCGTGCTCAACGATCGCCGCCGCGATCCGGCGCGGCTGCCCGAGCTGCAGCCCGCCGCGCTCGTCGACCCGGTGACCGCCGCCGCCGAACGCGAGCTCGCCGCCGCCGTCGCCCAGGCCGTGCTCGCGCTGCCCGAGCCGCAGCGCATCGCGTTCGTGCTGCGCGAGTACCACGATCTCGACTACGCCGAGGTCGCGCGCGTGCTCGATGTCGACATCGGCACCGTGAAGTCCCGCCTCTCGCGCGCCCGTGCCGCCGTCCGCGACACGCTGCTGCGCACCCACCCCGACGCCTTTCGAGGTTCGCGATGACCGATGACGATCTCCCCGACCTGCTCGCGTGGCGCGTCCCGCCGCCGCCGCCGCTCGACGCGCGGTCGCTCGTCATGCGTGCGCTCGCTCCGGCGACGACGCCGGCCCGCCGTCCGCGCCTGCGCTGGCTCGTCGCGTCGATCGTGCTCGTCAACGCGGTGATCGCGGCGCTGCTGGTCATCGTGCTCGCGCGGCCGCCCGCATCGCGCCCGGCCGTCGTCGTCGAGCCGGCCGGCGGCGGGTCGATGGATGCACGGGTCCACGAGCTGCTCGCCCGCCTCGCCGACGAGCAGGCCGCGCTCGAGAAGCGGCTCGCGGAGCTCGAGCAGCTGCGCGCGCTCGTGCTCGATCTCTCCGACAAGGTTGCTCGCTGCGAGCAGGATCGCACGGTGGCGAAGCCGCCCGGCCCCGCGCCCGCACCGGCCCCCACCCCGCCACCCGCGCCGACGACGGTCGACGCGCTTCGCGAGACGACCTGCGACGAGGTCTCGTGCGTGCTCAACGACTACGCGGGCAGCTGCTGCGCCAGGTTCAAGCAGCCGATCGTCGCGCCGGCGCCGCCGGGCATCCCCGACGCGCTCGATCGCGCCGCGATCTCGAACGGCGTCACGTCCGTGAAGGCCGCGGTCGCCTCGTGCGCGACGAAGGCGCCGGCGAAGGGCACCGTGAAGGTCCACGTGCGCGTCCGCGCGAACGGGCTCGTCAGCAACGTGACGATCGCGGAGACGCCGGATGCGGCGCTCGGCGCCTGCGTCGCGGCCGCCATGCAGGGCGCCGTGTTTCAGCGCACGAAGGCCGGCGGCTCGTTCACGTACCCGTTCGTCTTCTAGGCGCTCCCCGCCGCGCGGCTCTAGTGGATCGAGATGCCGCCGCTGAAGCCGATGCCGACGCCACCGGTGACGACGGGCGCAGGTGCGGGCTCGGCCGCCGCCGCCCAGTAGCCGGGCGCCCACACCCACTCGGTGCCGCCCCACGTCCAGTTGCCGGCGACCCAGACGTAGCCGGGCACCGGGTCATACGACTCGACGACCACCGCCGGCCGCACGTGCACGTTGTAGTAGTGCTCGCGGATCACGGGGCGCTTGTACACGCGCACGACGCCGCCCGGGAACACGTACCGGCCGCCTGCCATGCGCACGTGGCCGCGCTCGCGGATCACTGGCCCGCCGCCGCGATGGTCGCGCACGACGACGCGCTCGCCGCCGCGACCGCCACCGCCGCCGCCGCGATGGTCCCGGATCACCGGTCCGCCGCCGCCATGCCAGTGGTCCGCCGATGCGACGCCACCGAGCAGCATGCAGATGATCGTTGCGAGTGTGAGTGTGTGCCTCATGCGAGCAGGCTAACCCGGGAGACATGTCGCACATCGTCGCCACGCGTTTGCTCGCTGTTCACGAGGTGCCGCAGCTGACAGACACGACGCGCAACCACGCATGGCGCTATGCTCGCCGCACTCCCGATGCCGCTCACGTTCAAGGACGTCGCCGCGATCGCCGATGATCTCCCGGGCGTCACGATCGGCACGACGTGGCGGCGCAAGACGTGGCAGGTCGGCGACCGCGGCTTTGTCTGGGAGCGCCCGCTCGGCAAGACGGATATCGAGCGCTTCGGCGACGCGCCCGTGCCGCAGGGCGACATCCTCGGCGTGCGCGTCGAGAGCCTCGATGCCAAGGACGCGATCCTCGCCATGGCGCTGCCCGGCTTCTTCACGATCGAGCACTTCAACAACTTTCCCGCCGTGCTGATCGAGCTGCGCAAGGCGCGCAAGAAGGACCTGCGTGTGGCGATCCTCGACGCGCATCGCGTGATCGCGGCGCTCGCCGAGACGAAGCCGAAGCGCAAGCGATGACTCGCCCGGCCGCGACGATCGCGATCACCGCGTTCTGCGTGCTGGCGCTCGAGCTCTCGTCCACGCGGCTCTACGCGTACATCGGCAGCACGCACGCGACGTCGACCGCGCTCTCGATCGCGCTGCTCGGCCTGGGCCTCGGTGCGTTCGTGCGCGTGCGCTTCGCGGGCTCGCCGCGGTTCGCGGCCGCTGCGTTCTCGGCCTCGCTCGCGTGCGTCGCGCTCGCCGCGATTGCTGGTGCGCCGCTCCCCGCGCTCGTCGTCGTGTCGCTCGTGCCGTTCGCGTTCGCCGGCATCTTGCTCTCCGATGCCTACGCCGCGCGTGGCAGCAGCGCCGCCCGCACGACGTACGCGATCGATCTGTTCGCGGCCGCGACCGGCTGCCTGCTCACGCCGCACCTGCTCGGGCCGCTGTCGCCGACGCAGATCATGACGCTGCTCGGCGTGATCGCGAGCCTGCTCGTCGTCCGGCGCTCGCTGCTCGCGGCCGTGCTGCTCGCGAATGCGCTGCTCCTCGTCGCCGCGCCGGCGCTCCCCGACGGTCCGCTGCACGTGCTGCTGCGCTCGGATCCGCACTCGGAGAAGGCGATCGTCGAGGCGGGCACGTCGCCGCGCGATGTCGTCGACTCGGCGTGGAGCCCGGTCGGCCGCCTCGATGCGCGTCGGATCCCCGGCGATCCCGATCGCCTCGGCGTGTTCACCGACGGCATGAGCCCGACGTACATCGTCCACCCGCGCGCGACGGCGTTCGCCGACACGTGGGGCCTCCTGATGGCGCTGCCCTACCGCGCGCTCCACCCCGCGCGCGTGCTCGTGCTCGCGGCCGGCGCCGGCCCGAGCGTGTGGCTCGCGAAGCAAGAGGGCGCGACCGCCATCGATGCCGTCGAGGTCAACCCGGCGATCCCGGGGATGCTCGCGCGCTGGCGGCGCTTCGCGGGCGACGTCTATCACGAGCCGGGCGTGACGCTGTTCACCGCGGATGCGCGCCGCTTCCTCGCCGACACGGACCGCCGCTACGATCTGATCGAGCTCGCGCTCGCGCTCACCGGCAACGGCCACGCGCAACCCGCGGGCATGGAGGCGCACCTCTACACCGTCGAGGCGGTCGAGCTCTACCTGCGCCACCTCACGCCCGCCGGCGTGCTCGTCCTCATCCACAGCGATCCGGGGAACGCGTATCGCCAGCTGCTCACCGTGCTCGCCGCGCTCGAGCGGCTCGGCATCCCGCGCGCGCGCGCGCTCGACGGCATCGTCGTGCTCCGCGATCCGCGCCCCGGCACGGCGTACAAGTACCTGCTCGTCGTCGGCACCGCGCCGATGTCGCTCGACGTCGTCGATCGCCTCGACACCGAGCCGGCCGAGCTGCTCTGGGGCCCCGGCGATCCACCCGAGCGCAGCGCGCAGCTGCTCGATCGCCGCCAGCTCGGCGCGACCGCGGCCGACGACCTCTCTCCGGTGCACGACGATCGCCCGTACTTCTTCCAGAACACGCGCGGCCTCGTCGCCACCGCGCTCGCCGAGCCGGGCCGCCTGTGGGTCCTCGTCGGCGCGCTCGTGCTCGTGCTCGCGCTGATCCTCGAGCGCGGGCGCGATCCGGGCTTCGCGCGCCCGGCCACCGTCGCGACCGCCCTCGGCGCCGCGTTCCTCACCGTCGAGCTCGCGCTGATCCAGCGGTTCACGCTCGCGGCCGGCGGCACGCTGCACGCCACGTCGTTCGTGCTGTTCGGTCTGCTCGCCTCCACGGGCGCGGGCGCTCTGCTCGTCGGCCGCGTCTGGCGTCGCCTCGCACGCGGCGTCACGTGGGCGTGCCTCGCGGCGGCGCTCGTCGTCACGGCGACCGCGCTGCTCGCACGCGACCTCGGCTGGCTCGACGCGATCGCGAGCGCGCCCGCACGCCTGCTGCTGATCGCGCTGCTCGTCGCGCCCGCGGGGCTCGTGCTCGGCGGCCCGTTCCCCGTGCTGCTCGCGCATCACGGCGACCCGCCGGATCGCATCGCGAGCCTGTGGGCGATCAACGGCGCCGCATCCGTCGCGGGCGGGATCGCGGCGGTGCTCGCGCTGCGCGTCGGCGGCACGACCGCCGCCCTGCTGTCCGCGGCCGCGCTGTATCTCGTCGCCGCGGTCGTCGCGCTGCCGCGAGTGTCCTGATCTCGCACGGCGGTCACGCGGCTCGCGTGCGCCGAGTGCCTCCGAGCTTCTCGCAACCGGGGCACAAGTCCGCGCGTTTGTTGTAGCGCCGCTTCCCAGATCTTCTGGTCCTCATCTTGAACACGCCTCCGTCGAAACAAGTGGAGGTCACCGTGAAGAAGGTCTTCGTGTCGATCGTGTTGGCAGGATGCGGTGTCTCGAGCACGCCGCCCGACGGAATCGATCCGCCCGCGCCGCCGCCGCACACCCGCGCGGCCGCAACCTCCGAGCGGATGCCACCGGGCCCGCTCCTCCCCGGCTATCGCATCGAGGCGCTCCCCACACCGGTGTCATTCGGCCGGAGCTACGTCTCGAAGGCGATCTGCGCGACCGGCGCGGTCGTCGGCACGGCCGACATCACGGGCCTGAACCAGTCGCACGCCGTGGTCTACGCGAACGGCCAGCTCACCGATCTCGGCACGCTCGGCGGGTCGCTGAGCGCGGGGCTCGATGGCAATGCGGCCGGGACGATCGTCGGAGACTCGGCGGCGCCCAACAACGCCGCGGCCTTCGTCTATCGCAACGGCGTGATGACGCAGCTCCCGGGCATCGGGGGCGAGTTCAGCAGCGCCATCGCGATCAACGATCGCGAGGAGATCACGGGCGAGGCCTCGATCCCGGGGCAGGGCGATGTCGACGAGCACGCCATCCTCTGGGAGCCCGACTGCAGCAACCCCGTCGACCTCACGGCGCTCGACGGTGGCCGCTACAGCTGGCCGCGCGACATCAACAACCAGGGCGACATCGTCGGCGGCGACGCGATCTTGCCCGACATGATTCACTCGCGCGCGGTCGTGTGGCGCAACCGCGTCCTCGTCGAGCTCGACGACAACGGCGCGCCCGACAGCCAGGCGATGGCCATCAACAACGCCGGCACGATCGCCGGCTTCATCCAGGGCCTCGGCGTCGCGCATGCGGTGATCTGGCGCAACGGCACGATGACCGACCTCGGCACGCTCCCCGGCGGCTTCTACTCGCACGCGATCGGCATCGATGACGCAGGCGATGTCGTCGGCGACTCGACCGTCGCGTCGAACGATCGCGGGTACGCGGTGCTGTTCACCGGCGGTGCGATCGTCAACCTCAACGACTACGTCGATCCGACGCACTGGTGGCTCGGCCAGGCCACCGACATCTGCAACGACGGACGCATCGTCGGCAACGGCACGCTCGACGGCATCTCGCGCGGCTTCATCCTGACGCCCGAGCCGTGATTTCGTCGAGCATGACTCACGAACCGGTGGATGCATGCCGGCGCAGCCCGAGCCGGAACACGCCGAGCGTGGCCGCAAGAAACGCCAGACCGGCGAGCGGCCCGAGCCCGGCGGCGAGGCCCAGCTCGTCGCGACCGAGGATCGCGCGCGCCGGGTAGTAGCTCGCGAGCGCGAGCGGGATCACCGCCGTGAAGAACCGCCGGAACCAGCGCCGGTAGATCGCCATCGGATACTGCGCCGCGTAGTTGCCGCCGTACGTGAACGCGTTCCACACCTCGAGCGTCTCGATCGTCCAGAACGTGCTCGTCGCCTGCAGCACCTCGATCCCGAGGAACAGGCACGCCGTCGAGGCGATCGACGCGATGCACAGCGCGACGGTCGCCGGCGTCCACGCGATGAACGTGCTCGCCCACCCGAGCACGATCAGCCCCTGCGTGAAGCGCCCGATGCGCATCAGCTGCACCTCGTAGCCGAGCAGCTGCAGCACGACCGAGCGCGGCCGCAGCAGCATGCGATCGAAGTCCCCGGCCTTGAGCAGCGAGCCGAGCTTGTCGAAGCCGCGCCCGAACCCATCCGCGAGCGCGAACGCGACATCGATCATCCCGTACAGCAGCGCGACCTCGTGCAGCCGCCACCCACCGAGCGAGCCGAACCGCGCGAACAGCGCCCAGATCCCGAAGAACTCGATCCCGGTGACGAGCAGGTGCCCGATCGTCTTCATCGCGAACGTCGCGCGGTACTGCAGCTGCGCGCGCATCGAGATCGCGACGTACCGGAGATAGAGCCGCAGCGCGTCCATCATCCGCCTTGCACCACGAGACGCCGCACGCCACGCGACAAGAGCCACCGCCCGAGCGCGACGAGCACGAGCGTCCACACGACCTGGTGCACGAGCACCCACGGCGCATGCGCGACCGAGATATCGCCGCTGAACACGCGCGACGGCAGATCGAGCATCCCCGCGAACGGCATCGCATACAGCACCGGCTTCACCCACTCCGGGAACAGCGGCAGCGGGATCACGAGCCCGCCGAACATCGTCGCGCACACGGCGACCAGCATCGGCACGCCATCGCCGGTCAGCGTCCACATCAGCGTGACGTTCATCAGCGCCGTCAGCGCCGACGAGATCATCACCGCGCCCGCAAAACACGCGACCCACATCGCGAACGCGGCCGCGCTCGCCGGCGGTGCCAGCTCCCAGCCCGGCGCCACGAGCGGCACGATCACCATCGCGACCACGAACATCGGCAGCATCCGCAGTAGCACCGGCGCGGTCCGCCACGCGAGCGAGCGCGCGAACCAGACCCCGTACAGGTCCAGCGGCCGCGTCAGCTCGTACACGATGTTCCCGGTCCGGATCTGCTCCGCGACATCCTCGTCCATCCGCCACGGGACGAGCAGCAGCGTCGCCTGCCCGAGCCACACGTACGTCACGACGCGCGGCAGCGCGATCGGCACCGCCGCCACCGACGCCGCATAGAACGCGCGCAAGATCATGATCCGCACGAGCCCGAAGAACGTCTGCGTGAACAGCCCCGCCAGCGCCGCCGCGCGATACTGCAGCAGCGTGCGAAACCGCGCCGCGATGATCGCGACATAGCCCATCATCGCTGGTACAGCCGCGCGATCACCGTCTCGATCGGTGGGTTCTCGACGAACAGATCGCGGACCGCATGCCTGCTCGTCACTCGCTGGATCAGCGCCGCCGGCGACACGACCTCCGGATCGAACGCCAGGCACACGCGCGCGCCATCACGCGAGATCACCGCCGCATCGGGCACCTCTTCGATCTCGCCTTCCGCCAGATCGATCGTCAGCCAGCGCTCGCGCGTGACCCGCTTGCGCAGATCGGCGAGCGTCCCATCCGACAAGATCGTCCCCCCGCCGATCACGATCACGCGCT
This sequence comes from uncultured Kofleriaceae bacterium, assembly GCA_964446175.1. Taxonomy (GTDB): domain Bacteria; phylum Myxococcota_A; class Polyangia; order Haliangiales; family Haliangiaceae; genus JABFXX01. The sequence continues at coordinate 147,742 of CAYUNM010000005.1, read as the reverse complement.
CGCACAGTGCCTCGATGTCGTCCATGTCGTGCGTCGTCAGGATCACGGTCACGCCGCGCTCGCGATTCAGCCGCTTGACGAAGGACCGCACCGCGAGCTTCGACACCGCATCGAGCCCGATCGTCGGCTCGTCGAGAAACAGGATCGACGGCCCGTGCACCAGCGACGCCGCGAGATCCGCGCGCATCCGCTGCCCCAGGCTCAGCTGCCGCACCGGCTTGTCCAGAAACTCCGCCAGCCCGAGCAGCTCGACGAGCTCGGCCCGCTGCGCGCGAAACCGCTCCTCCGGCACCCGGTAGATGTGCCGCAACATCTCGAGTGACTCGACGACCGGCAGATCCCACCACAGCTGCGTCCGTTGCCCGAACACGACCCCGATCCGTCGCACGTGCTCCACGCGCTGCCGCCACGGCACGCGGCCATCGACCTCGACGCGCCCGCCATCCGGGATCAGGATCCCCGCCAGCACCTTGATCGTCGTCGACTTGCCGGCGCCGTTCGGCCCGATGTACCCGACGAGCTCGCCGGAGCGCACGCCGAACGACACGCCCGCGAGCGCCGCCACATCGCGATGCCGCCGCTGCACGAGCCCGCGCACCGCGCCGAACAGCCCGGGCGTCCGCTCCGCGATGCGGAACGTCTTCGCGAGGTCCTCCACCACGATCTGCATCGGGTCGCCGAGGATACCCGCGAGCAGGCTTCTTCCGCTCCAGTTTATGCGAACGCGCACGCGTCGATGCGCCGTCCTGCCAGTTTCGGGCGCGGAGCACAGACGATGTAAGATCGGAGGCTCATCTAGCGGCGGCGATGCCGGCGTACGCTGGCCCGCCGATGCCGTTTCCACATCCGGTGCGCAGCTTTGCGGGCCGCCGTACGGAGCTCGAGCGCCTGCGCGCGCATGTCGCATCGGACGTGCTGTTCTTCGTGTACGGGCTCGCCGGGATCGGCAAGACGGAGCTCGCGTACCAGCTCGTGGAGGAGCTGCGCGCGGACCCGCGGTGGTCGGATGCGACGCCGGTGCGCGTCGAGGTGGCGCGCGGAGCGACGGTGGCGCGCGTGCTCGCGGAGCTGCTCGCGGCGGTCGGCGCGCCGAAGGGCCCGCGCGACGAGGCACAGCTCGCGGCTCGGCTCGCGCGACGCCTCGATGCGCGTCCGTACCTGGTCGTCCTCGACGACGCGCATCACCTCCCACGCGAGGCGGACGAGGTGCTGGGGTACCTGTCGCGACACGTGCAGACGAGCCGCGTGTTCGTCCTGTCGCGGCGCGAGCTCGGAGTTGCCGCCGATGCGCGGTCGCCGGTGATCACCACGCTCGGGCCGCTCGATGCGGCCGCCGCGGAGCAGATGATGGCCGCGCTCGCCGAGCGGCTCCAGATCGCGCGGCCCGACGTCGCGTCGCTGATGCGCACGACGCACGGCAGCCCGTCCCTCATCTATCGACTGCTCGCGGTCGCGGGTGCCGACGCGTCGATCGTCGACGACCTCGCGCCGGCGGCGAGGCGGCTCGCCCGCTCGATCGCGATCGCGCGTCACGCCCCGTCACTCGAGATGTTGCGCCGAAGCTGGCCGCGCCCGGGCGCGCTCGATGACGTGCTTCGCGAGCTCGCGGAGCGGTTCATGCTCCACCGCGATGGTGATCGGGTGGCCGTCTCGCCTCTCGTCCGCGATGCGCTGCTCGATCACGATCTCGGCGCCGCCCACGCCGACGCGGCGGAGCTCTTCCTCGGGGAGCTCGCGGCCGCCGCGGATCCTCCGGCGAGCGTCGCCGTCGATGCCGTGCATCATGCGATGGCCGCGGGGCACCACGTCGAGGCGTGGCATGTCGTCGAGCGGCGGGTCGCGCCGCTCGCGGCCGCGGGCACGCTGTTCGAGACGCTCGACCGGCTGCGCGAGGCACTGCCCGAACGCCGCACCGCGATCGACCTGCTGACCGCCCGCTGTCTGCTGCGCGCGTCGAGGCCCGCCGATGCGGCTCGCGTGCTCGCGCGGGTTCATGAACCGGGCGCGGACGCAGCACGCCACGGCGTCGTCGCTGGAGAGATCGCGCTCGCCGGCGGCGAACGAGAGCGCGCGCTCGAGCTGTTCGACGTCGCGGTCGCTCGTGCTGCCGATCCGTCGGTGCGCTTCGACGCGAGACTCCGGCTCGCCTCTGTTGCCGGCGATGGTGTGCACGCGCGCGAGCAGATCGCGGCCGCGCTGGCGGAGCTGCCGTTGCCGACGGCACGCCAGCGTGCGCGCGCGGGCTGGGCACGGGCGGTGAGCTGGATGCTCGAGGAACGCTGCGAGGAGGCGCTCGCCGAGGTTCGCCGCGCCGCGGCCGAGCTGGCACCGCGCGAGGTCGACGATCTCGCGAGTCAGCTCGCGATGCTCGAGACGCTCGCGGCGATCGAATGCGACGACATGCTCGGCGCGCGCAGTGCCGCAGACCGGATCGGTCGCACGGGACTGTGCAGCCGCGCGGCCGCGCTGTACCGAGCGATCTTGCAGTACGCCGACGGGGACGCGCGCGAGGCGAGCGTGGAGCTCGTCGCGGCGCGCAGCGACCTGCGCGATGACCCGATCCACGCGTTCCTCGCCGGGTACTACGGCAGCGCCACGCTCGCCGAGATCGGCAGCCTCGGTCGCGCGCAGACGCTCGCGCAGCAGACGGCACAGCTCGCGAGCCGCGCGGGCTTGCACGCGTTGGCGGCGCGCTCGCTCGCGCAGCAGGCGATGTTCGCGGCCGAGGGCGTCCAGAGCGGGCTCGCGCACTCGCTCGCGACGGCGGCACTCGCCTCGCCGCACCTCGGCGCCCGGTCGCGGGCCGTCGCGCACTGTGCGCACGCGCGCGCGTACACGCTCGAAGGCGATGCCTCGCTCGCGCTCGAGCACATCGCGCACGCGCGCTCGGCCGTCGCGCATCTCGCCGGGCCTCTGGCGGCCGTCGACACCGAGCATGCGGCGGTCGAGCTCGTCGGTGGCAACCTCGATCGCGCGGTCTCGTGCGGCGAGCGCGTCGTCGAGCATCACGTGGGCCGCAGCTACGAGGTGGCCCACGCGTGCCTCGTGCTCTCGGCCGCGTACATCGCGCGCGGCAAGCGCACCGATCTCGTGTTCGCGGAGCGCACGCTCGCGCGGGCGCGCACGCTCGCCGACGCCGGCCAGCTTCGCTCGATCCAGGTCGGATGCGCGATCCTGTCTGCCGCGCTCGCGCGCCGAGGCAATCGCGATCGCGCAGCCCGCGAGCTGCTCGCCGGCGCCCTCCGCGATCTCGATCCCGAGCGCGGCAGCGTCTATGCGGGCACGCTGCTCGCCGCGATCGACGGCGGCGCCGCCGCGCGCGTGATCCCGGGCGCGGTCGCGCTGCTCGGGCACCTCGGCTTCACGGAGACGGTCGACTGTTACCTGATCGACGGGCACGCCCGGCGCGCCGCGACCGAGAAGGACGTCACGCGCGAGCGCGCGATGCGGGAGCTGTTCGTCGACGAGCTCCACGACGTGATCGTCGCGCGGCGCGGCGAGGTCGAGATCCGCGGCCGCCCGATGCTATGCGCGCTGCTCTCGGTGCTCGTCCAGGCCGGCGGCGCGCCCGTACCGCCGGAGACGCTCTACACGCGGGCGTGGGGCGTCGCGGAGTACCACCCGCTGCAGCACCGCAACGCGCTGTACGTCGCGATCAATCGCCTGCGGAGCAGCCTGCGCGAGGTGCTGCCGGAGCGCGATCTGATCGAGCGGGCGAGCGCTGGCTGGCGGCTCACGGCGGGCGTCGATGCGTGCGCGGCCGTCGCCGTGCGAAAGACGATGTAAGAACCGCGCGCCCGCCCGCCGGCTACCGTTCGCGACCCGGACGTGATCGATGCTCCTGCCAACCAGCACGGCGGCGCGAACACGCCGCCGACGCACCCGATCCCGCGGCCGCAGCTCGAGCCGCCACCCGCCGTCCTCGGCGCGTACCGCCTCTTCGAGTGCCTCGGGACCGGCGGCTACGCGAGCGTGTACCGCGCGCGCCGGATCACCGACAGCGACACGTGCGACGTCGCGCTGAAGCGGCTGCACCCGCACCTGATGAGCGACGTCGATGCGGTGCGTGCCTTCGGCCGCGAGGCGCGGCTCGCCGTGCTGCTCGATCACCCGACGATCCGCCGCGTCTACTCGCTCGTCCGCGAGCCCGGCGCGCTGTTCATGACGATGGAGTACGTCGAGGGCGTCACGCTGTTCGACCTGCTGCGCCGCGCGAGCGCGGAGCGCCGTCGCTTCCCGCTCGCGGCGATCCTCACGCTGCTCCATCGCCTGTGCGATGCGCTGCACTACGCGCACGAGCGCGTCGACGAGCTCGGCGTCCGCGCCGGCTTCGTGCATCGCGACATCTCGCCGTCGAACCTGATGATCGCGCCGCGCGGCCGCCTGAAGCTGATCGATCTCGGCGTCGCGACGACGCAGCTCGACGACCAGGGTCCCCGTGGCCGGCCGCTCAAGGTCCAGGGCAAGTTCGGCTACATGGCTCCGGAGGTGCTGCTGCGCGCACCGTACGATCGCCGCGCGGACGTGTTCTCCGTCGGCGTCGTCGCGTGGGAGCTGCTGACGCTGTGCCGGCTGTATCCGGTGAGCAAGCCGCCCGTCGACGTCGAGCTCGTGCGGTCGCGCCCGGTCGCCGCACCGTCGACGTTCGATCGCCGCTGTCCCGCGGATCTCGACGCGATCGTGCTGCGCGCGCTCGACCGCGATCCCCGCGCGCGGTGGCCGTCGTGTGCGGCCATGGCCGACGCACTCACGCGCCTGGCGCTCGGTCTCGGCGAAGCGATCACCGACACGGCGGTCGCACCGCTCGTCGAGGAGCCGGCGGCGCCGCCGCGGCTCGCGCGCGGGACCTCACCCCCGTCGGCCGCGGCCGTGCCGCCCACCGCCGAGCGTGTGATCGCGGTGCCGCGGCGATGTGGTCGTGTCCTCGCGGCCGGAGGTGTCGCCGGCTCGCTCGCGACGCTCCTCGTCGCCGGCATCGCGCCGAAGCTCGAGCACCACGCGGTCGCGCCGCCCGTCTCGCCCGCCGTGCACGTCCCGGTCGCACCGCCGGTGCGCGCTCCCACCGCGCCCCCGCCGCTGCCGCCGAGCCGGCCGCTCACGATGCCTCTGCCCACGCCGCCGTCACCGCCGGTGCGGATCGAGGGCTCTCCGCCGCGCAGCTGGTCCGCCGCCTATCCGTACCGGGCGCGGCTGTGCATCGACCTCGAAGGCAAGGTGTCCTCGGTCGCGATCCTCGAGGGGCCGTCGCGCCTCGAGGGCCGGATCACGCGCGCGCTGCGGCGCTGGCGGTACGCGCCCGTCGAGCGAGCGACGTGCTTCGACGTGCGCGCGAACGTCGAGAAGGTCGCCGGGCGATGACGGTGTGTGGTGAGATGGTCGCGTGCTCCGCAGGCCGCTGGTGGTCGTGTTCGCCGTCGCGCTGCTCGTGCGCGTGCTGTACGTGCTGTCGATCCGCCACGCGGTGTTCTTCGATCACCTGCAGACCGAGCCGCTGCACTACGACGAGTGGGCGCGCGCGATCCTCGACGGCCGCGCCCCCGTCCACCTGCCGTTCGACGAGGCGCCCGGCTATCCGTACTTCGTCGCGCTGGTCTACGCGGTCACCGGCCGCAGCGTGCTCGCGCTGTATCTCGTCCAGGCCGCGCTCGGGGCCGGCGCGTGCGCGGCGATCGCGGGCATCGCGGGCCGACTCGGCGGCTCGCTCGCGCGCTGGAGCGCCGGGCTCCTCGCCGCACTCTACGCGCCGCTGATCTACTTCACCGGCCAGCTCGAGCCGGCCACCCTCGCCGTCGCCGCGGTCGCCGCCGCGCTGCTCGCGACACCGGCCGCCGCCGCGACCCGCCGTCGCTGGCTGCTCGCCGGCGCCGCGTGGGCGCTCGCGATCGTGATTCGCAGCGAGCTCGCGCTGGCGGTCCCGCTCGTCGCGCTGCACGCGTGGCGCGTCGCGAACCGGCGCGCGGCGCTGCACGTCGCGCTCGCACCCGCGGCACTCGTCGCGCTGTCGCTCGCCGCCAACGTCGTCGCGAGCGGGCATCCGGTGCTGCTGACGACCGGCAGCGGCGTCAACCTGTGGCTCGGCAACAACCCGGCCGCCGACGGCGTCGATCCGTTCATCCACGGCCCACTCGTCGCGGTCGTGCAGGAGGTCGAGGCGAGCTCGCCGGATCCCGTCGAGCGCGATCGCGCGTTCGCTCGTCACGCACGGCTCTCGGTCCCGCTGCTCGCGAAGAAGCTCGTGTGGACGTTCTCGCGCCGCGAGCTGCCGAACGCGGCCGACATCTCGTGGCAGACCGGGCAGAGCTGGGTCTTCCATCCGCCGATCTTTCCGATCGGGTTCGCCGTGCTCTTGCCGCTCGCCACCGCCGGTCTCCTCGCGGCCGGCCGCGCGCGCGATCGGATCGCGCTCGCGGGGCCCGTGCTCGCCGGCCTCGTCGCGTGCGTCGTGTTCTTCACGAACGCGCGGTTCCGGCTCGTGATGGCGCCCTCGCTGCTCGTGCTCGCCGGGCTCGCGATCGAGGCACTCGCTCCCGGCGATCGCCGGCGCAGGATCATCGCCGCGGCCGGCTTCGTCGCCGGCGCCGCCCTCGCGTGGCCAAGCTACGCCGGCGTCCACCGCTATCGGATCGCGGAGATCGACTTCAACACCGGTAGCCTCGAGCACATCGCGGGGCATCTCGACCGGGCGGCGCTCTACCTCCGCTCCGGCCTGTCGCGAGAGCCCGACGACCCGGCCGCCTGGCGCGAGCTCGCCCAGGTCCTCGAGCAATCCGGCGATCACGTGGGGGCCCGGGCCGCCATGAACCGGCTACTCGAGCTTCCAGGAAGCGCGAATCGGTAAGCCAACTCGTTGGCAGACATGAGACCGTGAGCGGCATCTCCCTTGCTCTCGACAACTTGCCCCATGCGCATCGCCATCACCTCTCTCCTCGCCGCGTCGGTGCTCGCCGGCTGCACGGATGACACCTCGCTCACCGCCACCGACGTCACCGCCCTCTCCGACCCGGGCGCCCTGGTCGCGATGGACATGGACTCGCAGGTCGGCGTGCTCCTCGACGAGCTCCCGGCCGGCCCGATCCGCGAGGCCGCCGCCGCGAACGCGATGGCCCAGCCCGCGAGCTTCTGGCAGGACCGCGCGAAGCGCCAGACCCGGCTGATGGACTACCGGCTCGTGTTCCGCGCCCAGTACTACAACTCGTACTGGTCGAACACGGGCAACATCCACGGTGCGCTGCCGATGCCGCCCGACAGCACGTGGACGACCAAGCTCACGAGCGCTCCCTACCGCACGACGATCGGCAATCACGACCTCGTGATGGTCAACTATCACTTCTCCGCGACGATGCTCACCGACGCCGCATCGCCCGGCGCCTCCGAGCAATCGCTCGGCACCGTCGGCGGCACGTGGACCGAGAGCTTCACGCTGCCCGCCGACCCGGAGCTGCTGTTCGAGCGCACCGGCTACGCCTGCATGGACGAGGACGAGTTCCCGCCAAACTCCGTCTTCGAATACAACGTCAACTACTACTACGACGACGCGTGCAACTCGTCGCCGGGCAGCACGTGCCACGTCTCGGTTCCCGGCTCGACCCTCAACAGCTGCAACGCGCAGCTCGGCCAGACCGTCGGCCGCGTCGGCGCCGGCCTCGTCTTCACGCGCCTTCCCTGGGACTCCACGCGCGCGAACAGCGTCCGCGTCGGCACGGTCAACCCGGCCGCCGTCAACCCGCCGGCCCCGGATCTCGCGGTCGTCACCGACGGCATCACGAACGAGCACGCCTTCCGCTGGCAGTTCTTCGGCGCCGGCGGCTGCGACCTCGGCGAGCACACGATCAGTCAGCTCGGCTGGCGCCGCGTCCTGATGTTCTCCGCGATCCTGCAGAACAACGGCGCGGGTGACCTCGCCGTCGGCAGCCCGACGGACGCCTCGAACCCGTTCGTCCAGGCGAACGACTTCGAGTTCAGCCAGTGCCACGGCCACTATCACTTCAGCCACTACGGCACGTTCAACTACGCCGGCCTGCCCGGCGCGAAGCGCGCGTTCTGCCTCGAGGACACGAACCGCTACCACAACGACGAGACGACGCCGCTCAACAACGTCCACCCGACGTGCGACATGCAGGGCATCAGCCGCGGCTGGGGCGACGAGTACAACTGGGGCATCCCCGGTCAGTGGATCGACGTGACCTCGTACACGAGCAAGAAGTCGTCCTCGCTCTCGTTCAACGCGAACCCCGACCAGTTCCTCTGCGAAGGCAGCTACGCGCTCGACGCGGCCGGCAACTACACCTACACGCCCACGTCGTTCATCAACCCGCAGAACGGCCTGCCCGAGCAGCGCATCAACTGCAACTTCATCTCGAGCTGGAACGCGAACAACGTCGGCTCGTCGACGGTCAGCCCGGCCGGCTACGGCTCGTTCGTCAACGACGCGTGCGCGCACGGCGAGGTCGGCCCGCTCCGCGACTGCGGCTTCGCCCAGCACCCCTCCTTCCTGCACAGCTGCACGAGCGGCCAGACGGTCACGCTCACCTGCAAGGCCACCTCCTCGGCCTCGCAGGTCCTCCGCATCTGCGAGAAGAGCGGCCAGCTCGACACCGGCGTCGCCTGCACGGTCGCGAACGCGATCGCCAACGCCATCGTCGGCCAGGCGCCGACCCGGGTCACGTTCGCCTGCCCCGCCGTCCGCGACGCGCAGATGGTCCCCGACTCCACCGGCACGCTCGTCCCGCAGCCGGTCCCCGGCGTCGGCGGCTTCTCCGCCTACCAGGCCGCGATCGGCACGCTCGCGAGCACGGACAACGGCACCCAGCCCGCGATCAGCTGCACCGGCTGGTAACGGTCACCGCGCTCATCGCGTCATTTGCCCCAGACATCGGGCGCGCGATTCTGGACGCGGCGAAGGATCCGCGACGTCAGAAGGAGGACGATGCGCGCGATGATTCAGTCGATTATCCGCGCAGCCGTCATCGCAGCGCTGTTCGTCTGTTGCGGCTCGTCAAAGCAGATCATCACGAGCCCTGTACCGGTCGGCGATATCTCGAGAATGCCGGCGACACCCGCCGGCGCCGCTCTCGAGCCGCCCGAGCCGACCCTGCGGTTGCCGCGTAACTTCCTGCCGGCCCAGTACGCGGCGCATCTGTCGATCGATCCAGGCAAGGACCGGTTCTCGGGCTCGATCGCGATCACCGGCAACGTCAGCGAGCGCTCGTCACTGATCTGGCTGCACGGCTGGCATCTGGAGATCGAGAAGGCGGTTGCGCACCAGGGTACTCGCGAGATCGCGCTGACCGTCACACCCCGCCGAGAAGACCTCCTCGCGCTGCGAGCCGCGCGTCCTCTCGACCCAGGTGAATGGACGCTCGCGATCGAGTACTCGGGCGAGATCAGCGCGGTGAATAGCACCGGTGCTTTCAAGCAAACGGTCGGGGATCGGACGTACGTCTATACGAAGTTCGAGTCGCTGTTCGCTCGCCGCGTCTTCCCTTGCTTGGATGAACCCGACAACAAGGTGCCCTGGAAGCTGACGCTCGACGTGCCCAAGCAACTCACGGCCGTCTCGAACACGCCGCAGATCAGCGAGGTCTCGCTCGATGACGCGACCAAGCGCGTCGAGTTCGCACAGACCAAGCCACTCCCTACGTACCTGATCGCCTTCGGTGTCGGCCCGTTCGAGATTGTCGATGCCGGCAAGACGAAGCGCGGAACACCCGTGCGGATCGTCACGCTCGCCAAGCGCGCTGCCGATGCTGCATACGCCGCCAGCACGACAGCGAGGCTCCTCGATCTCGACGAGGAATGGTTCGGCATCCCGTATCCCTACGACAAGCTCGACATCCTGACCGTGCCGATCGCGGAGTGGGGCGCGATGGAGAACGCGGGACTGATCGCGTGCACCGAGAGCGCGATGCTTCTCGATCCCGCGAATGCTTCGCAACAGCGGCGGCTGAGATGGGTCACGATCGCGGCGCACGAGATCGCGCACCAGTGGTTCGGTGATCTCGTCACTGCACGGTTCTGGGACGATATCTGGCTCAACGAAGGGTTCGCGACGTGGCTCGAACGCAAGATCACCTCGAAGTTCGAGCCCGCATGGCGTGATGACGAAGGAGTCCTCGACGATCGGAACGCCGCACTCCGCGTCGATGCGCTGGGCAGCGCGCGCCAGATCCGCCAGCCGATCACCAACGCGGATGACATTCTCAACGCGTTCGACGGAATCACATACCTGAAAGGCGCCAGCGTCCTCTCGATGTTCGAGGCCGCTGTCGGTCCAGAGGTGTTCCAGCGCGGTGTGCGCGACTACCTCACGGCACGCGCATGGGGCAATGCGACGTCGCAGGACTTCGTCGCCGCGATCTCGAAAGCTGCAGGCAAGGATCTCGGCCCAGCGTTCGCGTCGTTCCTCGAGCAGCCCGGCGCACCCGAGATCACGGCAACCGTCCGCTGCGACGGAGCGAAGGCCGAGCTGGCGCTCACGCAACGACGCTACGTTCCGCCGGGCGCAACGACGTCATCCGCCGGCACGCCATGGAACATTCCGATCTGTGTCGCGTATGACAAGAACGGCGACCGCGGCGAGCTCTGCACGGAGCTCGACCAGCCGACGGCGTCCGTCGTGCTCGAAGGGCGGTGCCCCCGCTGGGGGATGCCCGACGTCGGCGGGCGTGGGTACTACCGCAATTCGTACACGGTCGAGCAGGTCGCCGCGCTGCGCGACGTGGCGTGGCCCAAGCTCTCGTGGGTCGAGCGGCGCGCGTTGTTCTTCGACGTCGTCACGGCGTCGCAGACCGGCAAGCTACCCCTGGCGCTCGCTCTGTCGCTCGTCCCCAAGCTGTTCATCGGGGGGACTCGTTTCACGGTCGCGCCGGCCCTCGCACTCCCTAGCAGCTTCGATCGGTTCGTTCCCGACGAGCTTCGCCCGAAGTATGAAGCCTGGCTGCGCGGGACCTTCGGCGCCGCTGCGGTCAAGGCTGGGTTCGTCGGCAAGGCAAACGACCCGCTCGATGTCGAAGCCACGCGCGTGGAGCTGATCTCGCTCGTGGGAGGCCAGGCACATGCACCGGCACTCGTCGCCGAGGCCGTCAGGCTCGTCGAGAAAGGTTGGCGAGATCTGCCCGAGTCGATCCGAGGCGTCGCGCTCGCAATGGCCGTGGATGCCAAGCCCGAGATCTTCGCCCGCATTCTTCGCGAGGTCCCGAACGAGCCGGATCGCGCGCGTCGCAACAACATGTACAGCGCGCTTGGCGGCGTTCGGGACGTAGCTCGTCAGAAAGCTGCGCTCGCCCTCATCCTCGACCCCAAGGTCGACACCCGTGACAGCGTCTGGATGCTCTATGCGTGGACGAGGGATTCGAACCGCATCGTCGCGCAGCAGTTCTTCCGCGAGCACCGCGACGAGATTCTTCGGAAGATGCCCAGGACCGACCGCACGGCGGTCCTGGCCTCGGTGTTCACGAGCGCGTGCAATTCGGCGGAGCGCGACACGATGGCGGATGAGGCGACGAAGACCTTTGGTTCGTTTCCGGGTGGCGACCGGATCGTCAAGCAGGCAATCGAGGCGGGAGACCAGTGCATCGCCCGCCGTACGGCCATCGAGCCGGCGTTGCGCGCCTGGCTGGGCGGCCCCGCGACGACGAAGAAGTAGCTGCTCGCAGCGGGAGTCCCGTGAAGACAACACGCAAACGCAACGCAATGCCCGACGCCGCCGAGCACAAGGCGAACCCGCTGCTCACGGTGACGCTCGCGGAGCTGTTCGAGAAGGACGTGGCGTTCGTCGAAGAGCCGTGGCAACAGCGCGCCGACGATCCTGCATTCGCCGCGGCGCTGCGCAGCGACGCGGTCGCGATCCGGCGCGCTACGGTTCGCGGCCAGCCGCTGATCCGTGCACTGCGCCGGCTCTGTGAACGCGCGCCCATTCTCGCCGTCGCGCCGTTCGTGTTCGATCGCGCACGCGCGAAGGCTTTGCTCGCGTGGCTCGAGGACCAGCCTCGTTCCAAGGCGCGCGATGCCGTGCTCTCGCCGCTGCACGGGGCGGTCACGCGCAAGCGCGCGTTCGCGATCCTGTTCGACACGGTCTAGCGCGGACCTGCGTGAGCGGTGTGCTTCGTGCACTCACACCGATGCGTGTATCTCGTATCAGGTGAGCTTCTCGCTCTCCGCGACGCTCCTCGCAGGCGGCTCGTACTGCGTGCGCGCGGCGCGCACTCTGGATAAGAAGCTCCTGCCGCTCGCCGTCATTCCGCTGCTGTTCGGTGTGCAGCAGCTGTGCGAGGGGCTGGTGTGGCTCGGGCTCGCGTGGTCGGAGCACGGGGTCACGATCAGCGCGGCGGCCGCCTTCCTGTTCTTCGCGCTGCTCGTGTGGCCGGTGTGGATTCCGATCAGCACGCTGTTCGCAGAGCGTTCGCGCGCCGCGCGCATCTACCTCGACGTGATGATCGTGATCGGTGCGGCCACCGGGTTGTGCCTCGTGTTGCCCGTGCTGTTCCGTCCCGACTGGCTACGGCTGGAGGTCACGCATCATTCGATTCACTACCGCATCGGCGCGTCTCCGCTCGTGCGCGCGGTGCCCGGCGTCGTCTGGCAGATCGCGTATCTCGCCGCTGTCTCGACGCCGCTGTTCGTGAGCGGGCGGCGCCGCCTGGTGCAGGCTGGGGTCGCGCTCGTGCTCGCGGCGGCCATGTCGCGCGTGTTCTTCGACTACGCGTTCGCGTCGGTGTGGTGCCTGTTCGCCGCGGCGCTGTCGCTCTACCTGTGCGCCGTGTTCTATCGGCTCAGAGCTCGCGCACTGCGAGACCGAGCTCGTGCGCCGAGGTGATCCCAACCCTCGAGTCACATCGCTAAGCTCGTGGACAAGCTCGGTGCGCAATGAAACGAACGCATCGCGGTTCGCGTACACTGGCGCGATGCGTCTACCGTGGTTCGCGATCGTATGCGTGTTCGCAGTCGGCTGCCGTGACGCAAGCGCGCCGCCGCCTGCTTCGAAATCAGGATCGGGTTCCGGCTCTTCCAACATCGCAGCGGAGAAGCGCAGAGCGATCATCGCTCGGGCGAAGAGGCTCGAGCTACCGACGACGCATGCGCCACCACCGGGCGACACGCTGACGCTGCACGCGGCGGGCTTGGCAAAGACGATGTGCTCCGCGGTGTTCATCACGGGGCTCGATCTCGATTTTGCGATGGAGCACGTCGGCTATTTCACCGCCCCGTATGCGACGCGGAAGCAGCTGAAGGTCGCAGTCGATTCGGCGTCGAAGCGCGTGGACGTGACGTTGCCGGATGGCTCCGTGCGAAGTGCGCTGCTCACCAACGGGCAGGGCTGTGTCACGCTGCCCGCAGGCTCCGACAAGCTGGCGTTCACACCTGCGCCGGTCGTGCCGAACCTCCCGCCCGCTTCGACGCAGGCATGGCCCCTCGGAGACAAGCTGGCTACCCCATTTCCGGCGACGCTCGACAAGGCGAAGATCGACGCGGTCCTCGATGCGGCGTTTGCGGAGGACGCCGAGACAGCAGCGATGGTCATCACCTGGCGCGGTCAGCTGATCGGAGAGCGCTATGCGAAGGGCATCACGGCCACGACACCACTCGAGAGCTGGTCGATGGGCAAGAGCGTGACAGGGACGCTGATCGGGATCCTCATCCAGCAAGGCGTGTACACGCTCGATCAGGCCGCACCGATCCCGGAGTGGCAAAGCGCTGGCGATCCGCGCGCAAAGATCCGGATCGCGGATCTGATGCACATGTCCAGTGGGCTGCGGATGATCGCGCCGCAAGATCCCGAGTCCGATCCCGAGAACAAGGGCCTTCGCTGGGACATCGACGGTGTCATGCCGACGTACCCCGACCACATCTACTTCTACACAGGTGCCATCGATGCCTTCGCCTACGCGGCGAAGTTGCCGCTTCAGTGGCCACCGAACACCGTTGGTCGCTATCGAAACAGCGATCCCCTGCTACTCGGATATCTCGTCAAGCTCGCGGCGGAGAAACGCGGCGAGGACTACCACGCGTTCCCGCAGCGCGCGCTGTTCGACAAGATCGGCATCCGCACGATGGTGCTCGAGACCGATCCATACGGGAACTTCCTGATGAACGGCTACGACCTCATGTCGGCGCGCGACTGGGCACGGCTCGGCAACCTGTATCTCTCCGACGGTGTAGCGCCCGATGGGACGCGCCTACTTCCCGAGGGGTTCGCAAAGTTCGCAAGCACCGTGGCGCCCGCGTGGGCAGCGGACGGGCGTCCGATCTACGGAGGGATGTTCTGGCTCAATACGAACGAGAAGTTGCTGCCCACCGACGCGTACTTCATGAATGGCGCAGGAGGTCAGTTCACGTACATCGTGCCGAGTCGCGGCCTCGTGATCGTGCGCCTCGGTCACTTTCGCGGTGAGCGCAGGGGGCTGCGGCCGGCGTTCGAGCACGCCATGGCGCTGCTACTCGCGGCAATCCCGACGTAGCTGAGGGACACGGCAACAGAGAAACGTCCCGTACGAAGCCGAAAACAAAACACCGCGCATCTCTCTGCGCGGTGTCTTCGTTTTCCTGGTGGAGCCAACGGGGATCGAACCGCTGACCTCTAGAGTGCGATCAAAGAGGGACCGAATCATCTCGTGAGGTTGGGCGGCCAACTGTTCCGCAACTCGTGGAACGTCGCGGATTTCCAGCCACCGCTTGCGGAACGGTCGTGTCGCTACCGCGTGGTACGTTCTGGTCGTGAGCTCCGACGTCGACGTCACGCTCGTGCAGGAGACGTTAGCGCTCACGCCTCAGCAGCGAATCCAGCAGAACGATCGCGTGCTGCGCATGATCGAAGAACTCCGCGATGGCGTCGCCAAGTCTAGAAAGCCTGCTCGAGACCCTGGCGACGAGCGACGTTGAGTTCATCGTCGTAGGGTTGCTCGCCGCCGTCGCTCAAGGCGCGCCGGTGACAACGCACGACCTCGATATCGTGCACAGGCGAACGCCCGAGAACATCTCGAAGCTCGTAGACGTCCTCGTAAACAAACTCGATGCGCGCTACCGCGGACGCACCGATGTGGTGCGCCCCACCGCTGAGATCCTCGCCGGCACAGGGCACTCGCTCCTCAAGACGAGTCTCGGACCGCTGGATGTCCTCGGTGCGATCGAAGGCGAGCGCGACTACGAAGCTCTCCTTCCATCTTCGCGACGGATCGAGATCAGTGGACACCCGGTATACGTGCTCGGGCTCGCGACGTTGATCGAGCTCAAGCGAGGTTCGACGCGCCTCAAGGACCAGCTCGTGCTCCCGGTCCTGGAAGAAACACTGCGGCAAAGCGGCGATTGATTCGGCGACGCGAATGAACCCGCGCAGGCGAAGTACACTTCGCGCGTGGCCGAGACGATTCGTTCCGGGTACTCCATCCGCCCTGGAGGCGTGGAACGTCGGAATCCTCGATCCCTGCATCGAGGTCGAATGGATCGAGAATGACGGCAACTTTGGGGGAGGCTTTCTCGTTTGGCACCGTTGAGCCCTGCCCTCGTCGAAATGATCGACGCTGTCCCCGGCGCGCTCGTCGTTTCCTCGTCCCTCGATCTGCGTGAAGGCCGCAGCCGAATTGTCGCCGCAGTCGAACGACTGCGGGACGCCGGTGCGCTCGCCGTGCGTATCGAGCAATCGAAGCTCGGCTGGGACGTCGCGCGTTGGCTCGAGCTGTTCTCGTCTCATGCGCCGAACGCGTGGCACCGCGGAGCCGTGCTGTCGCTCGACGGAGAGGCGTCGGTGCAGTCATGTGGCGTGCACGCGTTCTCGCTGCCTGATGTGAACGTGTCACTTGACGTCGACCGCAGCGAGATCCGGCAGCTCATCTCGAGCCTCAACGTTTATCAGCTCGCGGAAGATCCGGTGATCTTGTCGGGGCAGACGTTCTCGCCCGAGCAAGGGAAGCCGCGCATGGCTATGGTTGGCGTCGTGCCCGAGACCTTCCGCGACGTGAGCGGGGGCGTGACCGTCGTTTCGACCTGCTGCGCCTTGGCTTGCGCGTTTCAGAGGCCGGTGCATGCGCTTCGAGTAACGCGACATCGGCGACATCCTTGTCACGGCCGGCGGCACGCTTGTTCCTCACGAGCATCGCGCGACCGATCACATACAGCGGGGCGATCGTGAACGCCGCTTCCACGCGGCTCTTCCACGCCTGGGCGAAGCTCACGCCATCGATGCTGGTAAGGATGCCGATGCGCCACGGCTTCGCGCCGAGCATGAAGATCTTGTGAGGGCGCGCGAACTCCGCTGCCGGTGGAACGACGGCTGCAAAGCCGAAGCTGACGAGCGCCTGATGTAGCCTACGGGCGTTGGCGGGAGATCGTTCGACGAACACGTCGAGATCTTCGGTGAGCCTTGGTTCGCCGTGTCCCGCGACGGCGTGACCGCCGACGATGACGAAGCGCACGCGATGGGAGATCAACGCAGTTAAGAACTCGGTCCAGTCGCGACTCAGCTCTATCTTCACCGAACCAGATCCTTCGTAGCCGCTCGACTTCCGAGATTCGTTGCTCGAACGTCATCGCCGCGATGTCCTGACGATCGAATCGGTCCGCCTCCTCGAATCCATCGGCTGTGCGGAGGATCCGGTCGATCACGACGTGAGTATCGCACGACTCTAGCGAACCGGCCCACGACCGCAAGAACGGACGAGACGCCTACCGCCGCTGCTTCCAGGCGTACGACGGCACGTCCGTTGCTGTACCGGTCCGAGTGCAGATCCGATTTGACCGCGGGACCATCCTCCTCGACCCACGCCACACCGATATCAATCCCGAGACACTTCCGGGTGTTGCGTGGGACCCGAGAGTCGGCGGCTGGCGGGCTCCCGCCGATGCGTATCCTGCACTGATCGAACGGCTATCGGACGACCATGTCCGCATCTCGGACGCGACGCCGAACAAGCGGACGTCGACAGACGGTTGGTCGATGCCGGACCTGCGCTGGTACCAGCGCGACGCACTGGCCGCGTGGGGTGCAGCGAATCGTCGCGGTGTCGTCGTGCTTCCGACGGGAGCTGGAAAGACGGTGCTAGCGGTGGCAGCGATCGCGAGCACGGGTGTGGCAACGCTGTGCCTCGTGCCGACACGTGTCCTGCTCGATCAGTGGGCGAAGGTCTTGAGCGCTCACATGAAAGACATCGGCCGTCTGGGCGACGGTCAACGAACGATCGCGCCGATCACTGTCGCGACCTACGCGAGCGCGATCACCTGGGCTCCAAAAATCGGCGACCGATTTGGTCTGGTAATTGTCGACGAAGCTCATCACGTTGGTGCCGAGTGCCCGTCCGAGGTGCTCGAGATGCTCGTCGCCAACGCACGTCTTGGCCTGACGGCGACACCGCCGCTTCAGGAAGCCGCCACCGCACTGGAGTGTCATATCGGGCCGGTCGTTTACTCGCTGTCGATCGACGATCTCGTCGGGGATGCGCTCGCGGGTTTCGACCTGTTGACGATTCCGATTCGTCTTACCCCTGAAGAGCGCATGCGCTATCACGCGGCGCGGAGCGCCCTCGCGAAGGCCTTTACCGCTTTCCAGCGGGCGGCCCCCGGCGCCGACTGGGGGGGCGTTCGTCACCGCCGCCAATCGTAGCGACGAGGGAAGAGCGGCGCTCGCTGGCTGGCGTGCGTCAAAGGCCATCCTCGCGTACCCCGCGGACAAGCGCCGCGTGCTGCGGGAGCTGCTCCGCCGTCATTCCGAACAACGCACGATCATCTTCACCGGCAACAACGCAACGGCATACGAGGTTGCGCGAGAGTTTCTCGTCTATCCGATCACGCACGAGATCGGGCGCACGGAGCGTGCGCGCGCCCTGGACGAGTTCCGCAAGGGCAGCGCGAACGCGCTGGTGTCCGCGCAAGTGCTGGACGAGGGGCTTGATGTCCCAGAAGCGGAGATCGCGATCGTGGTGGGTGGCACCGGCAACATGCGGCGGCACGTCCAACGAATCGGGCGCGTGCTTCGGCCTGCTCCTGGGAAGCGAGCCAAGGTGTACGAGCTGGCGGTGGAGGGAAGCATCGAGGTCGATCAGATGAACCGGCGCCGACGCGCGATCGGTAGCGGCGCGGAGTCCTACTCGTGAAACAGCTGCCGTTTCGCCAGCGCGACAATCAGATCACGTTGCAACTGCTCGACGAGGACGACACGCCGTGGATCAGCGCTCTCATTGACGAGCTCGAAGCTGCGGTCGGCAGACCTTGGCGGGAATTGCTCGAGCGGATCGAGCGGTTACCTGTCCGGGCGGTTGCCGCGCGGCGCGCGGCAGTGATCGAGGCCTTGCGCAAGTGGCTCGGCGGCCGAGAGGAAGGCGCACTCAAGGCCGCGGTTGTGCGTCGGCGCCTACTCGGCCGCTCCGCGGTCGACCCGACTACGCGCGCCGACCGCGTGCAGCATGCGGCAAGCACTCTCGGCGTCGACGTCGGAGCACTGGAGGCAGCGCTATGGGGCGATCTCCCGGGTGAGCGGTTCGTCGTGCTGCGTGAACCTCGACCTTCGCCGATGGCGCTGGCTGCCGCGGCGAACCTCGCAATCATCCAGAGCGCGTTGATGCGCTGCCACAGCGTGCGGTTGCGCATGACCGGAAACGCGCGCGCCATCGTGCGCACGGCGGTGATACGAGGTCTGATCGCAACTGCGCAAAGGCGCGGCGACCACTTCGAAATCGACCTGTCTGGCCCTCTGTCGTTGTTCCACCGGACGACCGTTTATGGTCGAGCGCTAGGCAGCATCGTCCCGCACCTCGCGTGGTGCGAGACCTTCACGCTCGACGCACGCTGCGACTTCGGTCGTGGCCAAGGTACGCTGCGGCTGCAGCCACCCGTGCTGCTACCGCCGAGCAGTCCGCCGAAGCGGTTCGATAGCAAGCTCGAAGCAAGGTTCGTCAAGGAGATGGCGAAGCTCGCACCGCAATGGCGCGTGCTGCGCGAGCCAACCCCGATCGATGCGGGGACGCAACTCGCGTTCCCCGACTTCATGCTGCAGCACCGCGAGCGGCCCGACCTGCAGTGGTGGGTGGAGATCGTGGGCTACTGGCGCTCCGAGTACCTCGCGACGAAGCTCGCTACCTATCGCGCAGCGAGCCTGCAAAATGTCGTCTTGTGCATCGACGCAAATCGAGCCGTCGATGATGCGGACCTGCCGCGCGACGCGCGCATCGTCCGTTTCGAGAAGCATGTCCCGATCGACCAGGTGCTCGCGCTCATCGAACCGGCGGGAGCAAGCGTTCACGAGTCCCCACGGTCACCATCGACTGCGCCGGGGAACGATTGCCCGGCCCAACCAGTGAGGACGGCAGGCGACCTCTAGAACCCGGGGAACGCTCCGCGCACCGGCCGAAAACAACGAAGGCCTCGCATTGCTGCGAGACCTGTCGTTTTCCTGGTGGAGCCAAGGGGGATCGAACCCCTGACCTCTAGAGTGCGATTCTAGCGCTCTCCCAGCTGAGCTATGACCCCAGGAGTGGCGGCATAGGTATCAGCCGAGGTGGGGGCTGTCAAGGCGCCGGTGGATTCGTCGGGCGCGGGGCGGGGATGGCTACGAAAAGTGCCGCTCCGGATCCGCAGATTCAGCGGGCACCGAGGACGACGCAGGTCGTGGTGCCCGTGGCGTAGAGGGTGCCGGCGGCGTCGAGGATGCGGCCTTCGGCGGTGACGATCGACGAGCCGGCGTGGAGGACGGACGCTTCGCAGCGGACGCGACCGGTGCGCGCGGAGAGCGCGCGGACGAGCGAGATGTGGAGGTCGACCGTCGTGTAGCCCTTGCCGGCGGGGAGGGTCGTGTGGACGGCGCAGCCCATCGCGCTGTCGAGGAGGGTGGCGGCCCAGCCGCCGTGGACGGTGCCGAGCGGGTTGTAGACGAAGTGCTCGGGCGTGCCTTCGAAGGCGGCGTGGCCCGGGGAGAAGGCGACCGGCTCGATGCCGATCGTGGCGGCGATCGGGGCGGCGGGGTAGTCGCCTCGCAGGATGCCCGCGAGGTAGTCGAGGCCGGAGAGCGAGCGCATGTGCGCGAGGTCGGGCGTGCGCGCGTCGTAGTTGTACGTGCGGGTGGCGAGGGTCACGAGAGCTCCGGGGTGAGCGCGAGCTGGCGATCGACCTCGCGGACGAGATCGGAGGTCGGGGTGGGGAGGGCGGTGGTCGCGAATGCGGTGGTCAGCGCGAGGACGTTCGGGTCGCGCAGGATGCGGCGGTGGCCGAGGTTGGACGTGGTGTGGAGGGTGGCGTGCGGCCAGGTCGCGGCGAGCTGCTCGCCGTGGCGGAGCGGGACCTCGTGGTCGTCGGTGTCGTGGATGACGAGGAGGGCTTCGTCGCGCGTGGCGGCGAGGTTGGGGAGCGCGAGCTCGGCGATGCCGACGCCGGTTTGATCGGCGAGGCGGGACTCGAGGGCGGTGCGGTCGTCGGGGTCGAGGCCGACGAGGTGCGCGAAGCGCGAGAGGGCTTCGTCGATGAGGACGTTCGGCGAGACGAGGATGTTTCGGGAGGCGGTGAGGTTCGCGCGGTGATGGGCGAGGAGGACCGCGGCCGCGCCGAACGAGTGCGCGACGATCGCGTGGAGCGGGCCGACGGCGGCGGCGACGTCGGCGACCGTGTCGGCGAGATCGGTGAGGTAGAGGCGGTGCTCCGGGGAGTCGCCGTGGCCGGGGGCGTCGAACGCGACGACGGTCATGCCCGCGGTGACGAGCGGCTCGACGAAGCTGCCGAGCTGCGAGCCGCGACCTTCCCAGCCGTGGACGAGGAGGGCGATCGGGCCGGCGCCCCATGCCCAGGCGGCGACGCGGAGGTGCGCGTTGTTCCAGCGCGGGGCGCGGAGCGTGACGTCGATCGAGAGCTCGCGTGCGGAGGCGAGGACGGCGCGCTCGCGGTCGGGACGGGTGTGGCGGCGCGGGGTCGTGAAGAGGCGCTCGGCGAAGGTGGTGCCGAGCTGGTCGGAGAGGACGTAGGCGGTCTGGAGGGCCGCGCGGGTGAGACGGACGGTGTTGCGGGATCGAACGACCGTTCTATTTTTGGACGCCGACGAGTGCATACGGACCTCCTGATGGCTTAGCGGGAACGCTGCGCGTTGGATGCGCGAAGGGATGCGATCAGTCGCTCGAAGGCGGTGCGCGTGCGATCGAGCGCGACCGGATCGCGGAGAAAGCGGTGGAACGAGTGGCCGCTCGTCATGATCCCGTAGATCTCGAACGCGGCCTGGTCAGCATCAGTATCTGCACGGAAGTGACCTTCGCGCACGCCAATGCGAACCGCTTTCGCGATCTCGTCGATCCAGTCCTTGGCGGCACGGACGAGGGCGTCGCGCGCGGGCCCGGTGCGGTCGTCCAGCTCGGCACTCGCTCCGACGAAGAAACAGCCTCCGGGGCGCTGGCCCCACGCGAGCCAGTGCTCGAAGAGGGCACGCACGCGGGGCTCGCCGCGCGGCTCGCGGAGGGCGGGGACCAGCACGGCCTGGACGAACTGGTGGGCGGCCTCTTCGACGACCGCGACCTCGAGCGCTTCCTTCGAGCCGAAGTGCGCGAACAGGCCGGACTTGGAGAGGCCGGTGGCCTCGGCGAGGCGGCCGATCGAGAGACCGGTGACACCGACCACGTTCGCGAGCTCGAACGCGCGTTCGAGGATCGCCTGGCGCGTCTCTTCGCCTTTGCTCACGCATTCAGAATAGAACGACCGTTCGTTTTGTCAACGTGTGCTAACCATGTGCCCGGAATGGCCCGCGAACGCCTCGACAAGTTGCTCGTCGACCGCGGCCTCGCGGGCAGTCGCGAGCGGGCGCGCGCGCTGATCATGAGCGGGTCGGTGCTCGTGGGCGGGCATGCGGAGACCAAGCCGGGGACGATGTTCGATCCGGCGGTCGAGATCGCGCTCAAGGCCGAGGATCATCCGTACGTCTCGCGCGGTGCGCTCAAGCTCGTGAAGGGGCTCGATACGTTCGGCATCGACCCGACCGGCCTGACCGCGCTCGACATCGGCGCCTCGACGGGCGGCTTCACCGACGTGCTGTTACGGCGCGGGGCGGCGAAGGTCTACGCGATCGACGTCGGGTACGGGCAGCTCGCGTGGCCGCTGCGTCAGGATCCGCGCGTCGTCGTGCTCGAGCGGCAGAACGCGCGGTCGATGGACCTCGCGCTCGTGCCCGAGCCGTGCGACCTCGCCGTGATCGACACGTCGTTCATCTCGCTGACGCTGATCCTGCCGCGCGTCGCCGAGCTACTGCGACCGCCGGCGGGCAAGCCGATCGTCGCGCTGGTCAAGCCGCAGTTCGAGGTCGGACGCGAGCAGGTGGGGAAGGGCGGCGTCGTGCGCGACGAGGCGGCGCGGCGCGGGGCGGTCGAGAAGGTGCGGACGTGGGCGACCGCGCACGGGTTCACGGCGCACGAGGATGTCGAGTCGCCGATCACGGGGCCGGCGGGCAACGTCGAGTACTTGCTGCTGCTCCGGACGGCGTAAGAGAAACGCGTTGACGTGCGCTGGCGCGGGCGGTATCCATTAATCGATTGAACGTTCATTCGAAAATAACAGAGCGCGCGAAACGGGGCCGCCCTCTCGTCGATGACAAGCGGCGCAAGCTGCTCGACGCGGCGCTGCGCGTGTTCGCCGCGCGCGGCTACGACGGCACGAGCGTGCCGGAGGTCGCGAAGGCGGCCGAGGTCGCCGTCGGCAGCGTCTATCACTACTTTCGCGACAAGGAAGCGCTCGTCAACGAGGTCTACCGCGACGCGAAGACGCGCCTGCGCGCGGCGCTGCTCGACGACCTCGTTCCCCTCGATGCGGATGCGCCGAAGCGCTGGTTCGACGATCTGTGGGGCCGGCTGGCGGCGTTCGCGGAGGCGGAGCCGGAGGCGTTTCGCTTCCTCGAGATGCAGGACCACGCGCCGTACCTCGATGCGAAGAGCCGCGAGGTCGAGCTGTCGGTCCTCGTGCCGCTCTACACGAGCGGCCAGCGCGTGGTGCAGCGCGCGCGCCCTCGCGCCGGAGAGGCGTCGCTCGACGTGCTGCTCGCGCTGCTGTGGGGCGCGTTCGTCGGCCTCGTCAAGGCCGGCCGCCTCGGCTACCTGCGCATCGATGCCCGCCGTCTCGCCGAGGCGCGCGACGCCTGCTGGCGGATGGTCGAACCCATCGCGTCACGTTCTCGCAACCGGAAAGGATGACCATGCTCGCGACTCAGACTTCGACTGCCACCTCCACGCGCAGCGCGCTCTACGACCTCGATCGCCTCGCCGCGAAGACCTCCGACGAGCTCGATGCGCTGTATCGATCGGCGCGCGTGTCGTCGTCGATGCATGCCGCGGATGGCGCGCTCGTCGGCCGCATGCTCGCGGTGCGCGGGCTGCCGGGCGCGCTCGGTGCGCCGCTGCGGCGGTGGGCCGCGTCGCCGTCGTTCGTGTGGGAAGGCAAGACGTTCCGCGCGGACTCCGACGAGCGCGGCGTCGGCCACAACCGCGTGTTCGTGCCGGGCGTGTTCGGGCGACAGAACCTGTTCCCGTTCGAGACGTCGTTCGGGCCGTCGGCGATCGATGGCAAGCCGACGTTAATC
This sequence comes from uncultured Kofleriaceae bacterium, assembly GCA_964446175.1. Classification (GTDB taxonomy): domain Bacteria; phylum Myxococcota_A; class Polyangia; order Haliangiales; family Haliangiaceae; genus JABFXX01. Next base: position 124,221 of record CAYUNM010000005.1, on the reverse strand, counting down.
CTCGACTACGACCTCGGCGTGAATCCCGGCTACATCCGCAAGATCCACGACGAGATCCGCGAGGTGTCGCCGGGCATCTTCATGGGGCCCGCGATGTGGAAGGGGAGCCGCGGCAACGCGCTCGTGCTGTGGTTCGGGCTCGATGCGACGCGCGCGGCGGAGCGTCCGTCTTGAGCTGGCAGCCGCCGGCGCACGTGGCGATCACCGGCGCGGCCGGGGCGATCGGCGGCGCGCTCGCCCGCGCGATGCGGCGGACGTGGCCGAGCTGTCAGCTCGCGCTCGTCGATCGCGATGCGACGGGCCTCGCCGCGATCGCATCGGAGCTCGGCGCGACGAGCCACGCCTGCGATCTGACCGATCTCGCAGCGCTACCCGCGCTCGTCGAGCGGATCGAGGCGGCGGGCCCGCTCGACGGGCTCGTGAACTGCGCGGGCGTGATGCGCGTGCAGCAGCTCGCGACGTGGCGCTGGCAGGATGCGTGGAACCTCCTCGCACTCGATCTGCTCGCGCCGCTGCGGCTGCAGGACCTCGTCGCGCGCGCGATGGCGGAGCGCGGGACGGGCACGATCATCAACGTCGCGAGCATGGCCGGGCGTGTCCCGCTGCGCGGGTGCGCGTACTACGGCGCGGCGAAGGCGGGCCTGGCGATGGCGTCGGAGATCGCGCGGGCGGAGCTCGGCGCGCGCGGCGTGCGCGTCGTGACGGTGTACCCAGGACCGGTGCGGTCCGCGCTCGAGCAGGGCGCGCGCGATGCGTACGGTGGCGGCGGGCTGCTCGGCCGGCTCGCCCCGACCGGCACCGCCGATGCGCTCGCGGCGCGGATCATGCGCGCCGTGCTCGACGACGAGGCGCGCGTGATCTACCCGCGGCTGTACGGCGTCGGGTGGCTCGCGCCGAACGTCAGCCGCCGCGTCGCGCTCGACTACGGCCCGCCGCCCGTCGCGTAGGCGAGCACGACGAACTGCCGCTCGCTCTCGATGCCGGCGACCTTCTCGTAGAACGGCCGCGGTCCGATCCACGCGACCTCGCAGTGCTCGTGCTCCTCGCCGACATCGGCGAGACACGCGACGAGCAGCGCCTCGCCGAGGCCCTGGCCGCGGTGCGCGGGCCACGTGCCCGTCGGGCCGAACCAGCCGAGGCCGGCGTTGTTGCCGTCGTGCGCGGCGAACGCGCAGTACGCGCCGTCCTTCCGCGCGACGTGAACGCCGGGCACCGCGCCGGCGTGCGCACCGGGCGCGTACGCGAGCGCGCGCGCCAGCTCGTGCGGCCACGCGCCGCCGAACTCCGCCGCGACGGCATCGAGCAACGGCTGCTCGTCGATGTTCGCGCGCCGGATCTCGTAGCCGCGGGCGCGCGCGGCTACGGCGAGCTCGTCGGCGCGGGCCCGCGAGACGCGCGGGTTGCCTCGCACGCGCAGGAGGACGTTCGTGCGCGGGTCGCCGGTGCGCGTCCAGCCGCGCTTCTCGAGCCAGGCGATCGTCTCGGTGTTGCGGACGTCGATGCCGGGCGCGAGGTAGTTGCCCGGCTGGTCGAGCGTGCGGCGTGCGCCCGCGGCCACGCAGGCGTCGAGCAGCGCGGTGCCGGCACCCTGGCGGCGGGCGCCCGGCGCGACCGCGAGCACGCGCAGCCAGCGGCCGCAGACGGCGGCGACGCCGACGAGCTCGCCGCCCTGCCACACGCCGAATGCCTCGGGCGCGCTCAGCACGGCCGGCTCGCCGGGCTTCGGCGCGCGCTCGGGGCCCGGCTCGAACAGCTTCTCCTCGGCGACCACGCCCGCGCGATCGAACGCGCACGCCGCCTCGAGGATCGCCCGGGCAGCAGAGAGCTCCGCACGCGGCAGCGGCGCGACGCGCATATCTCGACGGTATCACGCGCGCCGCGTATGCTCGGCGCGATGCGGAGAGCCGAACGCAGTGAGGCGGGGTGTCGGGGGTGGGTGGGCTTGTATTTCAGGCCTTCCGAAGGAAGGACCTGAAATGCGCGCGATGCTCCTGTGCGCCGGACTCTCGACGCGACTCGGCAAGCTCGGCGCCGAGCGCCCCAAGCCGATGCTGCCCGTCTGTGGGATCCCGATCCTCGCGTACGGCATCGCGAACCTCGTCGCGCACGGCATCACCGAGATCGTCGTCAACACGCACCACCTCGGCGAGGTGATCGAGCGCGAGATCGGCGACGGCCGGCGCTGGGGCGCGCGCATCCGCTACCTCCACGAGCCCGCGATCCTCGGCACCGGCGGCGGCCTCCGCAACGCGCTGCCGCTGCTCGACCCCGACGACCGGGACGAGCCGTTCCTCTCGTGCAACGGCAAGCTGATCTTCGACCTCGACATCACGCGACTCGTCGCCGCGTACAAGGCCGCCGGCGACATCCTCGGCATGATGGTCGTGCGCCGCGTGCCTGACGCGAAGGCCTGGGGCGCGGTCAACGTGCAGAACGGCCGCATCGTCGACATCCTCGGCGACGGCGAGCACATGTTCTGCGGCGTTCACGTCACGCGGCCGAGCGTGATGGCGCGGCTGCCCGCGGGCGAGAGCGACTCGATCCGCCAGGGTTACCTGCCGTGGCTGCGCGCCGGCGAGCCCGTGCTCGCGTACGAGCACACCGACGGCTACTTTGCCGAGCACTCGACCCCCGAGCGCTACCTCGAGTCGAACTGGGCGCTCGTCGCGGGACAGCACCTGCGCAACGCGCCGGGGCGCCTGACCGGCGTCGATCCGACCGCGCGCATCGATCCCACGGCCGTCATCGAGGGGCCGGTGCGCATCGCCGCGTTCGCGCGCGTCGGCGCGGGCGTGAAGGTCGGGCCATACGCCGTCGTCGGCGAGGGCGCCACGGTCGAGCGCTCGATCGAGCGCTCGGTCGTGTGGGCCGGTGCGCGCGCTGACGCGTCGAACGCCGGCGAGGCGATCGTCACCTGATCACGGGCAGCCGCGCGACGGAAGCTGCGCCATCTTCTCGATGCACGTCTTCACCGTCTTGCGCACGCTGCTCTGCGCGCCGATCACGTCGTCGCGCTTCGAGTCGGGGCTCTGCGAGACCTCGACGCCGATCCGCACCGCGTCCGGCAGCGCCTTCGCGAGGCCGCACTCCTCCTGCACCGCCGGAACCGTCGCCGCGCACCCGCACACCTTGTCGACGTACGCCTTGCACGCGTCCTCGCTGCGCTGGATCTCGGCCGGCGTCATCTGCGGCACCGCCTGCTGCTGCTTCGGCGCCTCCTCCTGCTTCTTGCAGGCGACGAGCAGGCACACGAGCAGCAGCTTCTTCATGTTGCCTCGACGCGCGCGAGCACGACGGAGATGTTGTCGACGCCGCCCTCTTCGTTCGCGGCCGTGATCAGGCGCTCGACGGCGCGGTCGAGATCGCGCTCCGTCATCAGGATGTGCTGGATCTGATCGTCCTTGATCATGCCGGTGAGGCCGTCGGAGCACAGCATGTACGTGTCGCCGGCGCGCGGCTGCTCCGTGAAGATGTCGACCTGCACGCTCTCCTTCATGCCGAGCGCGCGCACGATCACGTTCTTGTGCGGCCAGTTCTCGGCCTCCTCGGGCGTGACGCGCTTCATCCGGATGTAGTCGTTGATCAGCGAGTGATCCTCGGTGAGCTGCGACAGCTCGGTGCCGCGCACGCGGTAGCAGCGCGAGTCGCCGACGTGGCCGATGATCAGGTGGTCGTCGAGGAAGTAGAGCGCGACGCACGTCGTGCCCATGCCCTTGAAGCGCGCCTCGCGCTGGCTGCGCTCCCAGATCTCGAGGTTCGCGAGCATCACGCCGGTGACCATCCGGTTGATGTCCTTGCGGAGATCGCGATCGACCTTGTACGGCCACGTCAGGATCTGCTGCTTGCCGGTCTCGGTGAAGTGGTCGACGATCAGCTCGACCGCCAGGCGTGACGCGACCTCGCCGGAGGCGTGTCCGCCCATCCCGTCGCACACGATCGCGAGGCGCTCGCCCGTCTCCGGGAGTGCGATCGAGTCCTCGTTGTGGTCGCGCTTGCGGCCGATGTTCGTGTCACCGGCGAAGCGCACGCGGGCGCCATCGAGTGGGAACGAGGTGCTCACCGAAGCTGATTGTAGCAGCGGCTGGCGGATTGACTCCACTTGCATCCCTGCCCATCCTCTAGGGGAATGCATGGCCTGGGTGTCGGCTGGTGGGGGTACGCCGAGGGCAACCCCATCCTCGTCGGGATCGTCGTCGCGGTCGTCGTGATCGCAGCGATCGCGTACGTCGGCCGGCGGTTGTGGAGGCGGTAGTGGCGGAGCTGGCACGCGGCAACATCACGGATCGGCCCTGGGGACGCACCCTGGGCACCCTCGCGCTGCGCGGGCTGAGCGGCCAGCTGAACGTCATCGCCGACGGGCGGACGTACTCGATCGCGTTCGATCAGGGCATCGTCGTCGGAGCCTCGTCGCCGCTGGCGAACGATGCCGCGGTGCGCGTCGCGATGACGGGTGGGCTCGTCTCGTCGACGCAGGTCAACGACCTCAGCCGCCGCCTCGCCGCCGCCCGCGGCCGCGACGAGATCGACGTGATCGCCGAGGCGGTCCGGCTGCAGCCGGATCAGGCGACGCGGCTGCGCCGCAGGGTCGTGGCCCAGCGCGCCGCGCGCACGTTCTCCGTCGATGCAGGCGAGTTCGTCGTCGAGGATCGCGTGACGATCGCGGTCGTCCCCGGCAGCGAGCTCGACATCCGCTCGGTCATCTACATGGGCGCGCGCAACAACCTCGGCGACCAGCGCCTCGAGGCCGAGCTCGACCAGATGGGCACGTTCTTCACGCTCAAGCCGGGCGCCGACGACGACCTGCCGTACTTCGGCTTCGCCGAGAACGAGCGTGCCGTCGTCGAGCGGCTGCGGCGGGGCGCGACGTTCGTCGAGCTGCACCAGGCCGCGCCCGAGATCGACGGCCGCACGCAGCGCGCGATCGTGTACTCGCTCGTGTCGTGCGGCGCGTGCGATGCGATCTTCGCGCCCGCCCCGGGCGCCGACCTCGACGCGCCGACGCAGCTGAGGCCGTCGCGCACCGCGAGCGCGAATGCGATCCCGCAGCCGGTCACGCGGACGCCATCGGCGCCGCAGCAGCCGTCGCGCACGCCGACGATCCAGCCGCCGACCACCCCGCAGGCGTCGCGCACGCCGACGATCCAGCCGCCGACCGTACAGCCGTCGCGCGCGAAGGAGCCGACGGTGCCGCCCGATGCCGCGTCGGCGGGCCTGCGCATGCGCGCCCCGTCGGGCGCTCCGCCGATGGCCTCGCTCGCGACGGCGCAGCCGATGCGCCCGGCGACGAAGCCGACGACCGCGCGCGTCCGCCGCAACACCGCCGAGACGCACGAGACGGAGGAGCTGATCCAGCGCAAGCTCGCCGATGCGCGCGGCGATCACTTCCAGGTCCTCGGCGTCGCGCGCACCGCAACCGCCGACGAGATCCGCCTCGCGTACTTCACGCTCGCGCGCAAGCTGCACCCGGATCGCCTCTCCGCGCTCGGCATCGCCGACGACGATCGCCAGGCCCAGCAGCTGTTCGCGCAGATCAACGCGGCGTTCGCCGTGCTCAACGATCCGGCCAAGCGCGACGAGTACGTGCGAGTGCTCGCCCGCGGCGGCGAGGCCGCGGTCCGCGCCGAGGAGTCGCAGGCCGAGGAGCTCGCGCTGCGCGTGATGCGAGCCGAAGAAGCGTTCCGGCGCGGCGAGATGGCGATGCGCCGCGATCAGCTGCAGCAGGCCATGCAGGCGTTCGCGGAGGCCGTCGAGCTGCAGCCGAAGGAGATGGAGTACCAGACGCTGCTCGCGTGGACGAAGTTCGCGGCCGCGCCCGACAAGAACGCGGTCGCCGCCGAGACGCGCAAGACCCTGCAGCGCGCCGCCGACGCCAGCGACCGCTCGCCGACCGCGCGGTTCTACCTCGGCCGCGTCGAGCGCATGCTAGGGCGCGAACGCGAGGCGCTCGCCCACTTCCAGCACGTGCTGATGATCAAGCCGAACCACGCCGAGGCGGCGTCCGAGGCGCGCGTGCTCGAGCAGCGGCTCAAGAAGCGGTAGAAAACCACCCGCGTAGCGCCTCGCCGAGCTCGGCCGCATCGTCGCCGGCCAGCGTCAGAGACGCCTGCTTCTTCCACACCTCGTCGAGCCGGCGGAACCGCAGGAGCGCCAGCTTCGGCGCCTTCCACTCGCCCTGCTTGTCGCGCTCGCGGAACGACACGGCGACGGTCGCCCAGCCGGCCTTTTCCCAGATGCGGCGCGCGAGCTGCTCGCGGACCTGCACGCCGTCCTGCTCGAGGTCGTACTGGACCTCGTCGAGATCGACGACGTTCACAGGATCTCCAGCTCGGTGATCTTGTCGTCGGTGCCGACGTGCGCCCGCACCCGCGCGACCGCCTCGCGGACGGACTCGCCGTTCTCGATCCGCAGCTTCAGCTCCTCGCCGATCTCGAACAGGTAGGGCGAGCGGGCCTTGATCACGCCGCCGGTGACCTCGACGACCTCGAAGATGTCGTGCGGCATGCCGTTGTCGAGCAGCAGCACCCGAGCCATGCAACCGACGTATCACGCAGGCCAGAGGCCCTTCAACTGTGGTCGGACCCGGGGTAACCTGCCTTTCGCCCGATGCTCAAACCGGTCGAGAAGCAGCGTGTTGCCGAGGAGATCGCCGAACAGCTGCGCTCGCTGATCCTCAACGGTCAGTACCCGCCGGGCAGCAAGCTGCCGCCGGAGCGCGAGCTCTCGAAGCGGCTTCGGGTCAACCGCGCGTCGCTGCGCGAGGCCCTGAAGAAGCTCGAGCACCTCGGGCTGGTCCGTATCCGCCAGGGCGACGGCACCCGCGTCACTAACTTCATGGAGACGGGCGGCATCGAGCTGGTCCAGCACCTGCTGCCGCTCGGCGGCGGGCGCCCGGAGCTGATCCGCGACCTGCTCGAGTTCCGCCGCCTGTTCGGCCGCGAGCTCGCCCGCCTGTGCGCCGCCCGCGCCCCGAAGGACGGCCTCAGCCGCCTGCGCGCGATCGCCGACAAGGCCGATCACACCCATGGCGCTGCCGAGCTGTTCGATCTCGACTTCGAGTTCTACGTCGCGCTCGCGGCCGCGTGCGGCAACCAGGTCATGCTGCTGCTGATCAACACGGTGCGCGACGGCGTCCGCAACTTCATGCCGCTGCTCGCGAACCTCGCCGGCCCGCAGGATCAGGTGCGCAAGCACCACCGCGATCTGATCGCGGCGATCGAGAAGGGCGATGTCGCGAACGCCGGCAAGATCGCCGACGAGTACCTGCGCATGGGCGCCGAGCTCGCCGCACGCATGGGCGGCCGCCCCGAGCTGCAACCGCAACCCCTGCCCGAATAATGCCGATCCTGCAGCGCAAGGAGGTCGAGGAGATCGCGTCGCTCGCGCGGCTGCACCTCGAGTCCGAGGAGATCGAGCGCATGCGCATCGAGCTCGGCGCGATCCTCGATCACTTCACCGCGCTCGCCGCCGTCGAGACCGACGTCGCGCCGATGACGCACGCCGTGCCGCTCGACCTGCGGCTGCGCGCCGATGTCGCGATGCCGTCGCTGGCGGCGGAGGTCGCGCTGCGCGGTGCATCCGCCAAGACCGCCGAGTACTTCGTCGTCCCCGCGATCATCTCGAGCGCCGACCATGACGAGTGAGTGGCTGAGCGCGCAGGACACCGTCCTGCGGATCGTGCAGGGCGAGCTGACGGCCGCGGCCGCGCTCGACGCGTACCTCGCGCGCATCGGCAAGCTCGACGAGCAGATCGGCGCGTACCTCGCCGTCGATGCCGAGGGCGCGCGCGCCCAGGCCGCCGAGATCGATCGCAGGCGCAAGGCAGGCGAGCCACTCGGGCCGCTCGCGGGCGTGCCGATCGCGCTCAAGGACGTCCTCGTCACGAAGGACCTCGTGACGACGGCCGCGTCGAAGATCCTCGAGGGCTGGAAGCCGCCCTACGACGGCACGGCGGTGCAGCGGCTGCGCGCGGCCGGCGCGGTGATCGTCGGCAAGGTCAACTGCGACGAGTTCGCGATGGGCTCCTCGACGGAGAACAGCGCGTACAAGCAGACGAAGAACCCGTGGGACGTCTCGCGCGTCCCCGGCGGCTCGAGCGGCGGCTCGTCGGCGGCGGTCGCGGCCGCGCTGTGCAGCGCGAGCCTCGGCACGGATACGGGCGGCTCGATCCGGCAGCCGGCGGCGTTCTGCGGCGTCGTCGGGATCAAGCCGACGTACGGCCGCGTGTCGCGGTGGGGTGTCGTCGCGTTCGCGTCGTCGCTCGATCAGGTCGGCCCGCTGACGCGCACGGTCGCCGATTCCGCGCTGCTGCTCGAGACGATCTGCGGCCACGATCCGCTCGACTCGACGTCGCTGGACCAGCCGGTCCCGAAGTTCACCGAGGCGCTGACCGGCGACGTGAAGGGCCTGCGCGTCGGCATCCCGGCCGAGTACTTCACGGGCGCGATCGACGACGAGGTCCGCTCCGCCGTGCAGCGCGCGGCCGCCGCCCTGCAGGAACGCGGCGCCGAGCTGATCGACATCTCGCTGCCGAACACCGAGCTCGCGCTGCCGGCGTACTACGTCGTCGCGCCGGCGGAGGCGTCGTCGAACCTCGCGCGCTACGACGGCATCCGCTTCGGCCGGGCCGCGAGCGGCGCACGCGACCTGCTCGACCTCTACCAGCGCTCGCGCGGCGAGGGCTTCGGCCCCGAGGTCAAGCGCCGGATCATGCTCGGCACCTACGCGCTGCGCTCCGGCTACTACGACGCCTACTACAAGAAGGCGCAGCAGATCCGCGCGCTGATCAAGCGCGACTTCGACAAGGCGTGGCAGCACGTCGATGTCGTGCTCACGCCGACCACGCCGACCGCCGCGTTCCGCTTCGGCTCGAAGGCGAGCCCCGTCGACATGTACCTCGCCGACATCTTCACGCTCGCCTGCAACCTCGCCGGCCTGCCCGGCATCAGCGTGCCGTGCGGGCTCACGGTCGAGGGCCTACCGATCGGCGCGCAGCTGATGGGCAAGCCGCTCGACGAGGCGACGCTCCTGCGCGCCGCGCACGTCATCGAGAAGGCGGTCGGGCTCGGCGACAAGCGTCCGAAAGGCGTGTCGTGACGACGCCGGTCACCGCGCCGATGGCGGCGAGCGAGTGGGAGCCGGTGATCGGCCTCGAGGTCCACGTCCAGCTCGCGACGAAGACGAAGGCGTTCTCCGCGAGCGCGGTCGAGTTCGGCGCGCCGCCCAACTCGCTCACCGATCCGCTCGTGCTCGGCATGCCCGGCACGCTGCCCGTCTTCAACCGGGCCGCGCTCGAGCTCGCGCTGAAGCTCGGCGTCGCGACGGAGTCGAAGATCCGCGCGAAGTCGCGGTTCGCGCGCAAGCACTACTTCTACCCGGATCTGCCGAAGGGCTATCAGATCAGCCAGTACGACGAGCCGCTCTGCGAGGACGGCCACATCGACCTGATCCTCGGCGGCTCGCTCAAGCGCGTGAAGCTGCAGCGCATCCACCTCGAGGAGGACGCCGGCAAGAACATGCACGTCGGCGCCGTCTCGCACGTCGATCTCAACCGCGCGGGCGTGCCGCTCTGCGAGGTCGTCACCGCGCCGGAGATCGGCAGCGCCGAGGAAGCCGCCGAGTTCATGCGCGCGCTCCACCGCCTCGTGCGCTGGCTCGACATCTCCGAGGCCGACATGGAGAAGGGCCAGATGCGCTGCGACGCGAACGTGTCGATCCGGCGCGTCGGCGAGGACCGGCTCGGCACGCGCACCGAGCTGAAGAACATCAACTCGTTCCGGTTCGTGCAGAACGCCGTCGAGCACGAGATCGCGCGCCAGATCCGCATCCTCGAGAGCGGCGGCCGCATCGTCCAGGAGACGCGCCTGTGGGACGCGCAGGCCGGCACCTCCGCGACGATGCGCACGAAAGAGGAAGCGAACGACTACCGTTACTTCCCGGATCCCGATCTGCCGCCGCTCGTCGTCGACGGGCCGATGATGGGCGCGATCCTGCGCTCGCTCCCCGAGCTGCCGGCCGCGCGCTTCGCCCGCTACACGCGGGAGCACGGCCTCTCGCCCGACGACGCCCGCACGCTGATCTCCGACCGCGCGCTCGCCGAGTACTTCGAGGCCGTCGTGAAGGCGCACCCGGGCGACAGCTCCGGCCGCACGCTCGCGAACTGGATGCTCACCGAGCTGCTCGGTGCGCTCAACGCCAACGGCAAGGACATCGCCGACTCGCCCGTCGCGCCGGCGACGCTCTCCGAGGTCGTGCGCATGGTCGAGGACGGGACGATCAGCGGCAAGATCGGCAAGGAGATCTTCGAGGAGACGTACAGGACCGGCGAGGCGCCGCGCGCGATCGTCGAGCGCCGCGGCGTGCAGCAGATCAGCGACGAAGCTGCGCTCTGGGAGATCGTCGACCGCATCGTCACGCAGAACACGAAGCAGGCCGAGGCCTACGCCGCCGGCAAGGACGGCCTGTTCGGGTTCTTCGTAGGCCAGGTGATGAAGGCGACGCAGGGTCGCGCGAACCCCGTGATCACCTCGGATCTATTGCACAAACGCCTTGGCCGTTAACCAGCTCTTGACGAACGGCGTTTGATCAGTAAAGTCCGCGATTCCGAAAGCGTTTTTTCCGCGGAGCTATGTCATGTACGCCGTGATCCAGACGGGTGGAAAGCAATACCGGGTCGAGCCGGGCAAGACCGTGTTGGTCGAGAAGCTCGAAGGCGATGCCGGTGCGAAGATCGAGTTCAACGAGGTGCTGCTCGTCTCGTCGGGAGACGGCGCGTCCGTCACCGTCGGCAAGCCGCTCGTCGCGGGCGCCAAGGTCACCGGCGAGATCGTCGAGCAGACCCGGGGCGACAAGCTCGTCGTCTTCAAGTTCCGCCGCCGCAAGAACTACGTCCGCCGCAACGGCCACCGTCAGAACATGACGGTCGTCAAGATCGCGGACATCAAGGCCTAGAGGTAACGCGTCATGGCTCACAAAAAAGGACAAGGCTCGACTCGTAACGGTCGCGACTCCAACCCGAAGATGCGCGGTGTGAAGCGCTTCGCGGGCCAGGAAGTCAAGGCCGGCTCCGTGCTCGTCCGCCAGGTCGGCACCAAGTTCCACGCCGGCGAGAACGTCGGCACCGGCCGCGACTGGACGCTGTTCGCGCTGATCGACGGCGTCGTGAAGTTCGAGCGCCACGGCAAGAGCAAGATGCGCGTCGCGGTCTACCCGGCCGGCGAAGCTGCTGCTGCCGCCGCGTAGCTGTCGCCTCGCGGCTCGGCTGCTGCTGCCGCCGCGTAGCTGTCGCCTCGCGGCTCGGCCGCTGCCGCCCGAGTCGCAGCTGCACCCCGGGTGCATGCACGGGTGCGATCGCACCCGCGCCGCGTGATCTCCCGTAGATCCGCCGGCACGCTCCGTGAAACCGTCGGGGCACCATGCTCGAAGGTGCTCTGATCGGTCTCGTCGTTGGCGTTGTCATGGTGATCATCCGCTCGATCCAGGGCGGCAATGCGGCCGCCGCGCTCAGGCAGGCGCTCGCCGCGCGTCAGACCGGTGGCATCGCCGCCGCGCGCGCGGTCCTCGATCCCAGGCTCAAGCGCGGCCATGCGCAGCGCGCCGCCGGGTTCGCGCTGATCGACGATCGCGAGTCGATCGAGGCCGAGCTCGGCAACCTGACCGACCCGGTCAAGCACGGCCACGCGCGCGCCGTCGCGCTGCTCGCGCTCGGCGTCCTCGGCGACCCGCGCCGCCTGCAGGAGCTCGCCTCGCTCGCGGAGCAGTTCGAGCGCGATGCGCCGCGCATGTGGAAGCTGCCCAAGGCCGCCGTGCGCGACCTCGCCACGCTCGGACGCGTCGTCGCCGGCGCACCGTCGAGCGAGCTCGACAAGGTCAAGCCCGACGTCGCCGCGCTGCAGGACGCGTGGGTCAAGCTGTTCCTGTGGGAGGTGACGGCGCGCGGCTTCGAGCGCGACGGCCGCGCCGATGCCGCCGCGAACGCCCGCACGCGCACGCAGGTCCTGAGCGCCGCGCGCCGCGCGGCTTAGCTCGCGAGCGACACGACGCGCGCGCCGCGCGGCCTAGCTCGCGAGCGACACGACGCGCGCGCCGACCTGCTCGAGCAGCGCTCCGTCGTGCGTCGAGATGATCGCGGCGTGACCGGAGGCCGCGTGCTCGCGCAGCAGGCGGACGAGCGCGTCGAGGCGGCGCACGTCGAGGCCGTTGTCCGGCTCGTCGAGGACGAGCAGCGCCGGCGGACCGAGCAGCGCCGCGCCCAGGCACGCGCGCCTGCGCTGGCCGAGCGACATCCGCTCGAGCGCGAGCTCGGTCAGCTCGTCGAGGCCGAGCGCCTCGATCAGCGTCTGGCCGGGCGCCGAGACGCCGCGCGCCGCCGCGCACACCGCCCACAGCTCGCCCGCGCGCAGGAAGCCCGGCGGGTCGGCGCCCTCCGGCACGTAGCCGAGCGCGCGACGGGCCTGCCGGCGCTGGCCGCGCGAGCCCCACACGGAGTGGCCGGCGACGAGGACGCGGCCGTCGGTCGGTGCGAGCACGCCGGCGATCGCCATCAGCAGCGTCGACTTGCCGCAGCCGTTCTTGCCGACGACGCCGACGATCTCGCCCGCGTCCGCGACGAGATCGAGCCCGTCGATGATCGTGCGGCCGCCACGGCGCACGACGAGCCGCTCGACGCGCAGGCTCACGCGGCCCTCGCGAGCGCGACGACCCCGGTCGTCACGCACACCAGGCACCCGAGTGCGCCGAGCCAGCCGAGCCACAGGATCGCGAGCGCCGCCGCGACGACGGCGGTCGTCACGATGTTCATCGGCTGCTTCGCGAGCGCGGGCGTGACGAACAGCCCGCACCCGACGGCCGTCGCCACGACGACCGGCACGACGAGCACGTCGTGCGCGACGATCGCCGCGAGCGCGCCCGCGACCACGGCCGCGACGGCGAACGCCCCGGCCACCACGCACGCGAGCGCACCGCGCGTGGCGACGGCGAGCGACGCGGCGAGCGGCTCCGCGCTGCGATGCGCCTCGGCGAGCGGCAGCAGCATGCCGAGCACGGCGGGCACGAGCACGACGGCGATCACCGCGCTCGCGAGCGCGGCACCGTGAGCGCCGGTGAGGTGGTTATTTCGCACGACGAGCGCGCCGGTCATCCCGGCGAGGAGCGCGAGGCCGATGCCGCGCACGAGGGCGTCGCCACCGCGCCGGACGACCGCGCGAACGTAGATTGCTGCGAACGCGCGCTCGCCGCTGCGCCAAACCGGGACGATCGCGCGCCGCCGGATCGGCCGCCACGCCGCGAGCGGGATCATCACGATCGTCAGCGCGCCGACGATCGCCAGCCCACGCACGCCGTCGCCGAGGATCCACAGCGCGAGCCAGGGCAGCTGCAGGCCGAGCAGCGCGCCGGCCGCGAGCGGCCACGTCGGGCCATGCGGCAGCGCGCGCAGGTACACCGCCGCATCCGCCCGCACGAGCACGCGCGCGACCGGGACGAACAGCAGGAGCCACGTGGCACCGAGCACCGCGCCGGCCGCCGGCTCGTGGAGCGCCAGCCCGGTCAGGACGCGCGGCTGGATGCCGTTCGGCCCGAACAGCACCGCGGCGACGATCCCGCACCCGATCCAAACGCCGAGCGCGCGCCGCATCGCCGCACCGACGACCGCGCGCACCCACACATGGTAAACGGAGGCCGTGCAGTTCATCGACGAGGCCGTCATCCACGTGAAGGCCGGAGACGGCGGCGACGGCTCGGCCGCGTTCCGGCGCGAGGATGGTGTACCACACGGTGGTCCGTCGGGCGGCGACGGCGGGAACGGCGGCAGCGTGGTCGTCGTCGCCGATCCGCACAAGGCGTCGCTGCTCGACTTCAAGTTCAAGCGCCACTACAAGGCCGAGCGCGGCGAGCCCGGACGCAACAAAGATCAGTACGGCGCCCGCGGCGAGGACATCGTCCTCAAGGTGCCCGTCGGCACCGTGATCATCGACGACGAATCCGGCGAGGCGCTCGCCGACCTCGACGTCGCCGGCGCGCAGTTCGTCGTCGCGCAGGGCGGCATCGGCGGCAAGGGCAACATCCACTTCAAGACGCCGTGGAACCAGGCGCCGAAGACCGCCGAGCCCGGCACGCGCGGCGAGGAGCGCACCGTTCGCCTCGAGCTCAAGCTGCTCGCCGACGTCGGCCTGCTCGGCTACCCCAACGTCGGCAAGTCGACGTTCATCTCGCGCGTGTCGCGCGCGCGCCCCAAGGTCGCCGACTACCCGTTCACGACGCTCGTCCCCAACCTCGGCGTCGTCCGCCTCTCCGACGACCGCACGTTCGTCATCGCCGACATCCCCGGCCTCATCGAGGGCGCCTCCGAGGGCGCCGGCCTCGGCCACCAGTTCCTGCGGCACGTCGAGCGCTGCCGAGCGCTGCTCCACATCGTCGACGCGACGTTCACGACCGGGCCGGACCGCTCCCCGCTCGCCGACTATCGCGTGATCAACGCCGAGCTCGCGCATTACGCCCCGGAGCTCGCCGACAAGCCGCAGGTCGTCGCGCTCAACAAGTCCGACGCGCTGCCCGCCGAGGAGATCGCCGCGATCCGAGCCGCCTTCGCCGACGAGGGGATCGAGCTGCACGTGATGTCGGCCGCGACCGGTGAAGGCACGACACCGGTGCTCGAGGCATTGTGGGTTCACGTGAGGCCGCCCACATCCCCGAAAACGTCCTAGCCCGTTCGCTTGAACCCCCCTTGGGCCGGTGTTACAACCGCCTTATTCCAAAGGAAATTGCGTCCGGCATGGCCTGACGCAAGTTGGTAGGGAGTCCCCGGCATTAGGGCGCCGGGCTGGAGCGATATCTCATGCGATTGATTACGAACGCGGTCGTTCTCTCGTCGCTGCTCGTCGCAGCTGCTTCGTTGGCTGGTACCGGCTCGGGTGGCGGCGCTCCGATGCCCGCCGCCAAGGGCTCGGCGGCCGGCTCCGCCGCAACACCTGCGCCCGCGCCGGCACCGACGAGCGGTGGCGACGCGATGGGCAGCGCGGCTGGCACGACGCCAGAAGCGCCGACGGATCTCGCGGCGGTCAAGCCCGAGGACATGCCGACCGCGGTCCGGATGCGTCGCCTCGAGCAGAAGACGCAGGCGCTCAAGGAGCGCGCGTGGCAGCTCAAGGCGCGCGTGCAGATGCTCAAGGAGCAGATGCTCGGCGGTGGCGTCGGCGCGCAGGCGACGATCGCGCACGCGAACGACATGGGCTCGTCGTTTCACCTGACGTCGGTCGCCTATACGCTCGACGGTACGCAGATCTTCGCGCGTAACGACGAGGCCGGTGACACGCTGTACAAGACGACGTCGTTCGACGTCTTCAACGGCCCAATCGCGCCGGGTAACCACACCCTGAGCGCGACCGTGACGTACCGCGGCCACGGCTACGGCGTGTTCGAGTACCTCTCGAAGTTCACGTTCGAGGCCCACGGCGGCAGCACGTTCGTCGCCGAAGAGGGCAAGGTCTCCAGAGTCGAGTGCCGCGGCTACGAGAAGGGCGGCGCGAACACTCCGATGGAGAAGCGTCCCGCCGTCGAGTGCAAGGTCACGCAGGTCTCGCCGCAGAAAGCTCCCGAGGCGCCGTCGCCGACCACGCCCGGAACGACGCCGCTGCCCGCGTCGACGACCACGCCCACCACGGGGAAGTGATATGCGCCTACCGCGCCTCTGCGCAGTCCTGACGCTGCTGGCACCCGCCATCGCGTTTGCCGACAGCGACTCGGTGAGCCAGAAGCTCACCGGTTTCGAGAACGAAGCGCACGCGCTCGGGACCGATCTGCCTGATCCGAACAAGATCACGTCGGCCGCCGGCGAGCGCAGGCTTCTTGACGCCGAGGTCGCGTTTGCTCTCGGCGATCACGACAAGGCCGCCCTGATCCTGCTCGACATCGTCGGCAAGCAGCAGACGGCCGATCAGGAGACGGCGACGTACTACCTGGCGGAGGCGCTGTACCAGAAGGGCGACGTCGGCGCGTCGCGCGGTTACTTCGAGCAAGTCGCTAATTCCGGCAACACGGCAGGCAAGTACTACCAGCCCGCGCTCCAGCGACTCGTCGAGATCTCGATCAAGAACAAGGACCTCGACGCCACGGCATACGTCACGGCGCTCGCGGGACTGTCACCCGCGAATCGTGGCGCGGGTGCGCCGTACGTCCTGGGCAAGTACAGCTTCTCGCAGGACAAGTACGACGACGCGATCGCGCAGTTCGCGCAGGTGCCCAGAGGTTCGGACTACGAGCTGCAGGCCCTGTACTACACCGGCACGACGTACGTCGCGAAGAAGGACACCGCGAAGGCGATCGAGGTGTTCACCGATCTCATCGCTCGCAAGCCGCACAGCGTGATCGATCGCCGCGTGATCGAGCTCGGCCAGCTCGCGCTCGGCCGCCTGTACTACGAGCGCGAGGAGCTCGCGAAGGCGATCGACAGCTACCTGCTGATCGACCGCCACTCCGACCTGTTCCCCGACGCGCTGTACGAGGTCGGCTGGGTCTACGTCAAGAACAAGCAGTACGACAAGGCGCTGCACGCGCTCGAGCTGCTCGAAGCGTCGGATCCGACCTCGCAGAAGACGCCGACCGTCCGCATCCTCGAAGGCAACCTGCGTATCCGCAAGGCGCAGATGATCCGGCAGGCGCAGATCGCGGGCACCGTCAGCCCCGACGAGCCGTCGGATCCTGCTGTCGAGTACGACAAGGCGACGAAGATCTTCACCGAGACGCACGACGCGTACATGCCGTCGTACACGGCGCTGACGCAGATGCTCGACGGCAACGCCGATCCTTCAGGGTTCGTCGCGCAGATCGCGGGCCGCCAGCAGCACATCTTCCAGACGGCACCTGCGATCCCCGAGGCTGCCGCACAGTGGCTTCGCGACGAGCCCGAGGTTCAGCGCTTCGTCGGCATCGAGACCGACCTCGCCGATATCCAGGCCAACATCGATCAGTCCGCCGAGATCATCGAGCGGCTGAACGCGGTGATCGCGGCCAAGGATCACAGCTTTCTATATCCCGATCTCGCGTCGCGTCGTCGCCGGATCGCCGCGATCCAGAGCGAGCTCGCGGCGATGCGCAACGAGATCCACGACAAGGCCGGCGTTGCGAGCCCGGAGCGCAAGGCGTACGCGAGCCAGCTCGCGGCACTCGGCAACGTCGACGAGGCATTCGTCGGGCGCATCGGTGAGACGCAGAAGGGCTACGACGCGATCGACAAGACCCTCCTCGAGATCGACGGCGCGATCGGTGATTCGCAGGCGATGGCCGTCGCACTTCGCATGTATGCGAACACGGCACAGCCGCCGCTCTCGGAGGATCAGAAGAAGAACCTGCAGACCTCGATCGACGATGCCGCGAAAGAAGCACAGGCGATCGAGGACGAGCTCGCGGAGACGCGCCGAGAGATGGTCCTTGGCCGGGACCTCGCCGCGATGCCCGACGAGCAGCTGGCGCAGGCCCGCGAGCTGCGCAAGCAGCTGACCGCGGCACAGGATGCCGAGGCCCGCTCGATGACGTCGAACGACCTCGCGCAGCGCGCGATGCGGCTGGCCGACAACCTCGATCAGATCGATGCGGCGATCGCCGGCTCGGTCGAGCAGGCGCTGATCCAGGCGCAGGCCCAGCTGACCGTCGAGGCGAAGAACCTCGCCGACTACAAGGCCGAGCAGGCGACGTACGAGGCCGAGGCGCGCGAGGTCGGCGCGACGGCGCTCGGCGCGTCGTTCAAGGACGTGAAGGCGAAGTTCTACGACGTCATCGTCCGCACGGATGTCGGCAACGTCGACGTCGCGTGGTCGCAAAAGGAAGATACCGACGACGACCTGAAGCGGCTCAACCTCGCGCGCAGCCGCGAGCTCAAGCAGCTTCGCGACGAGTTCAAGGACATCCTGGACGCCGGCACGCAGAAGCCGTCGGCTCCGAAGAAGAGCGCGCTGCCGCCCGTGCAGGAAGGCACGAGCGGGAGCCCCGACAAGGGGACCGGCGATCAGCGCGTGTCGCCGGGCAGCGCGCCCGGCACGCAGTCGCCGACGAGCCCGACCGTCAAGCCCGACGAGAACAAGGCCGGCGGCGCCAAGGGCACCGCGCCGAAGGGAGCCGCGCCGAAGGGCGCAGCGAAGGGCGGGGCCGCGCCGAAAGGCGGCGCCAAGGGAGGTACTCCGTGAAGTTTCGCTGGCCACTCATCGCGTTGCTCATCGGTGGCATCGCGTACGCACAGCCGTCGGGGACGCCCGCGCACAACGAGCCGCCGCCGTCGGGCCCGGGCCTCGGCGTTCCGCAGGCTCCTCCGACGCCCGCCGCGCAGCCGATCCAGCTGAACGACAAGGAGCTCAAGGAGCTCCACGACGTCGAGCAGGACTACGACGCCTTCCTCAAGGCGGCTGACGATCACGACAAGCGCATGCGCGAGATCGCGCGGCACGAGTTCGATGCGCGCACCTCCGAGCTCGAGAAGCGCTACGCCGAGCGCATCGCGAAGACCGAGGCCGATCGCGGCAAGCGCCACGCGGACACGATCGCGCTGCTCGAGAAGTTCCTGCAGAACCACCCGAACCACGAGACGTTCACGCCGGACGCGATGTTCCGGCTCGCGGACCTCTACCTCGATCAGGCCGACGACGAGGTCGAAGCGCGGCTCGCCGCGCAGGAGCAGGCGCAGCAGGCCGGCTCGGCGGCGCCGCAGGATCAGGCGGCGATCGTCGCGGACTACACGAAGTCGCTCGCGCTCTGGGAAGACATCCTCAAGCGGTTCCCGAACTACCGCCAGACGCCGTCGACGCTGTACCTGCTCGCCTACTACGGCAAGACGAAGGACGAGCGCCGCTCGCTGCAGGTGTTCCTCGCGCTCGCGTGCTCGAACCACTACAAGTGGAACGACCCGCCGCCCGCGCCGCCGACGAAGGCGGAGGCGATCAAGCGCGTCGAGAGCAAGACGCTCCGCGATCCGTACGCGGACTGCCAGGGCTATCCGGGCGCCGAGACCGAGCTCGTGCGCCACGCGTGGGTCCGCGGCATCGCCGACTACCACTTCACCATCCCCGGCGAGCTCGACGACGCGATCGCCGCGTATCTCAAGGTCGCGAACGGCGGCCAGGAGAGCAAGCTGTACGCCGAGTCGCTCTACAAGCTCGCGTGGAGCTACTACAAGCGCGACTTCCTCAAGGACTCGATCGATCGCTTCGATCAGAGCGTGAAGCTCTACGACGAGACGGTCGCCAAGGGCGAGACGCCTCCCCTCGAGCTGCGCGACGAGTCGATCCAGTACATCGCCGTCGCGTTCACGGATCCGTGGGAAGGCGAGACCGACACCGATCCGGTGAAGGCGTTCGACCGCGCCAAGAACTACTACAAGGGCCGCGAGAACGAGCCGCACGTCCGCGACGTGTGGGTCGCGCTCGGCCACGCGTTCGCGGATCTGCAGGCGTGGGATCAGGCGGTCGATTCGTACCGCATCGCGATCGGCCCGCCGTGGGAGCTCGATCCGCACAACCCGGTCGTCCACCAGGAGATCGTCAACGCGTTCGAGAGCAAGGGCGACAAGTTCGCGGCTGACCAGGCCGCCGCCGAGCTCGCGACGAAGTACGCGCCCGGCACGCCCTGGTACACGGCGAACGAGAAGGACCGCGAGGCGATGGAGAACCAGCGCCGCATCGCGGAGCGCGCCCTCTACGCCGCCGCGCTGAACACGCACTCCGCCGCGACGACCGCGCGCAAGGACTACGAGGCGAGCGCGAAGAAGGATCCGCAGGCCAAGAGCGACTACCTCGCGCTGTACGCGAAGGCCGTCGATCTCTACCGCCAGTTCATCCAGACCTACCCCGACAGCGACTACATCTACGAGTTCACGTTCCGCGAGGGCGAGGCGCTGTACTACAGCGAGCGCTACGCGGAGGCCGTGCAGCAGTACAAGTGGGTCCGCGATCACCGCGACCTCGGCACGCAGTACTACATCGATGCCGCGCGCTCCGTCGTGCAGTCGTACGAAGCCGAGCGCGACAAGGAAGTCGCCGAGGGCAAGCTGCAGCCGCTCAAGGTCCCGACCGTCGCCGATCTCAAGGCGCTGCCGCAGCCGTGGCAGCCGCAGCCGATCCCGCAGCTCGATCAGGAGCTGCAGACCGAGTACGACAACTACCAGAACATCGTCAACGACCCGGCCGCGGCGCCGCAGCAGGGCATCAACGCGGCGCTGATCTCGCTCGCGTACCTCCACGTCGACGACGCGATCGCGCGCTTCAACAAGGTGATGGAGAAGTTCTGCGCGACGCCCCCGGCGAAGAAGGGCGAGCTCGCTCCGGCCGCGAAGGCGAAGGACGGCATCCTCGCGATCTACGAGGCGCAGGACAAGTTCGACGACATCGAGGCGACGAACAAGAAGTTCATCAACCAGAAGTGCGGCGATGACAACGCGATCGCGCTCGCGATCTCGCAGAACCGCTCGCTGAACTTCTCGCGCGCGGCGGACCTCTACAAGAAGCAGCAGTACCTGCAGGCCGCCGAGGCGTTCTACCGCTTCTACAAGACGGCGCCGCAGGACGATCCGGATCTGCCCACGGCGCTCTACAACGCCGCGGTCAGCTACAAGCTCGCCGATCACCCGAAGAACGCGATCGCGCTGTTCAAGGAGTTCACGGCGAACCCGAGCAAGAAGTTCCGCGAGTCGCCGTACTACCTCGACGCGCTCCGCCTGACGGCCGCGAGCCAGCAGGCCGCGTTCCAGTACGAGGACAGCGTCAAGACGTACCTCGACCTCTACGACACGACGAAGAAGGCGAAGAGGCTCGGCATCAAGCCGCCGGATCCGCTGCCCGGCGAGAAGCCGCTGACGCTCGATCAGATCGGCCTCGACGCGCTCTACAACGCGGCGTTCGCCAGCGAGCTCAACCGCGACTTCAAGAAGGCGGTCGATCTCTACGGGCAGTACGCGCGCGTCGAGCCGGATCGCAAGAAGCAGGACCGCGCCTACTGGTCGATCGCGAACATCTATCGCCAGTCGGGCGACATCGGGAACATGACCGACGCGTTCGATCGCTGGCGCGCGCGCTACGGCATGGACCAGGGCAACGGCGACGACTACGTCAAGTCGTTCTACGTCACCGCGCAGCTCTATCACCAGAAGGGCCGCACGCCGCAGGCGAAGGCCGCCGAGCAGGCGACGATCGACGCGTGGAAGAAGACCGGCGCGCAGAAGAACACCGCCGGCGCGAAGATGGCCGCGGAGTTCGCGCTGAACGACGCCGAGGACTTCTACGAGAAGAAGTGGACGCCGTTCGCGATCAAGTCGCCGGCCGGCGGCTCGTCGGTCAAGGCGGTGCAAGCGCAGATCGCCGCGCAGAAGGCCTCGATCGACAAGATCAAGAAAGAGGTCGAGGACAAGTACATCGCGCTCGACCAGTTCGGCGTGCTCGAGGCGTCGATGGCGGCGAAGGTCCGCTACGGCGACATCCAGTACGACCACGCGCAGAAGGTCGCGGACATCCCGCTGCCGAAGCTGATCCAGAACAACGACGCCGCGGTCGCCGCGTTCGAGAACGCCCGTGACCAGGCGCTCAAGAAGGAGCTCGACGAGGCGAAGGCGGACTGGGCCGATGTCGTCGACAAGGCGAAGGCCGGCGGCGTCTCGAACAAGTGGAGCCAGCACGCGGCCGAGAACCTCTCGCGCGAGTTCCCGGACGAGTACCACACGCTGCGCCAGGAGCTGGTGCAGGGAACGGATGCTCCATGATCGCGAACACTTACAACGCGGCCGGGCCGCGCGTCCCCGCAGATCCCATCCGTCGCTCGCGCGTCTATAGAGGCATGCTGCGCGCCCTGTTGCTCTCGGCTCTCGTCGCCTGTGGCGGCGGCGGCGGCAAGAAGGCGAACACGACGCCCACGCCGGCCGGCGGTAGCGGCGGCGGCGACCAGTCGATGACGGACACCGGCACGCCGGATACGAGCGGCATCGGCGGCGGCAACACCGGCGGCGGCAACACCGGCGGGAACACCGCGAACGCTGGCGGCGGCGATACCGGCGGCGGCAGCGCGAGCAGCGAGCCGGCCATCACGTACCCGAACTACGATCCGGATCCGGCGCAGGCGAAGGCGCAGGTCGACCAGCACCTCAACGTTGCCAAGCAGGCGCTCTCCGCGCCCACGCCCGATCCCGACACCGCGCTGCGCGAGGCCCGCGCCGCGCTCGCGATCGATGCGGCGAACCTCGATGCGGCGGCCTACGTCGCGTTCGCGCTGTATCACAAGAAGCAGTACGACTCGGCGGAGCTCGTCCTCGACGACGTCTTCAAGCGTCCCGCGGCCAAAGAGAACGCGATGATCTACTACGTCTACGGCCTCGTGTACGACCACACGAACCGGCCGGAGCAGGCGGTGCTCGCGTTCCAGAAGGCGGTGCAGATCAACCCGAGCTTCGCGAGCGCGCTCGTCGATCTCGGCGTTCACCAGCTGCAGAACAAGCAGTACGCCGAGGCGCAGCAGACGTACGAGAAGCTCCAGCAGATGGGCCGCAGCGACGCGATCACGCTGACCGCGCTCGCCTCCGCCTACCGCGGCCGCAGCGCCGACTACCCGCCCGGCTCGAGTGAGCGCAACAACTACATCATCCAGGCAGAAGCTGCGTACAAGAAGGCGCTGCAGGTGAACCCGAACTACGGGCCGGCCTACTACGACCTCGCGCTGCTTTACCTCGACGCGGACCCGTTCCCGTCGGGCGGTGGCAACCTCGATACGATGAACCGCCTGAACGCCGCGAAGCAGTTCCTCGACCAATACAAGAACATGCCCGGCGTCGACATGAAGCTGTACGACACCCGCGCCAAGGACGTCGACAAGGCGATCAAGCGCGAGGAGAAGAAGCGCAAGAAGGCGGCGAAGGGCGGCGGTGGCGCATGACCCGGAGGTACTCCATGATTAGAGCGATGCGCACCCTGCTCGCCCTCGGTCTCCTGCTCGCCGTCTCGGCGCCGGTCTATGCCGCGCCCGAAGGCTGCAACGAGGACGACCAGAGCGGCGGCGAGAAGAAGCAGGGCAAGTTCCACATCGAGTACATCAACGGCAAGCCCGTCACCGTGATCGACACCGTCGTCGCGGTGTGCGGCAAGGTCCCGCGTCCGTCGGTCGTCTACGTCCTCACGGCGAAGAACATCGACTACGAATGGGAGAGCCTGAAGCAGGACTTCATGCCGCTCATCCTGGCCACCGTGAAGAAAGCCCCGTTCTGATGGCGAGCTCACGCGCACCGCAGTCGCAAGCGTCGACGGGCCCGCGCCCGCGCATCCTCCGCATCGGCGTGCTGCTCGGCGGCAAGATCGTCGAGGAGCGCCTGATCCGCGAGCGCGTGCCGGTCACGATCGGCCAGTCGATGAAGAACACGTTCAGCGTGCCGGTTGAAGGCCTGCCGCTCGAGCTGACCCTCTTCTCGCTCGATCAGAACCGCTACTCGTTGCGCTTCCTCAACAAGATGGACGGCCGCCTCTCCGACGGCGCGCAGGTCCACACGCTCGACGCCCTCAAGGGCCACGGCGCCACGAACCGCGGCGACTACTGGGAAGTCCCGCTCTCCGAGACCTCGCGCGGCAAGCTCTCGCTCGGCGACCTGACGATCCTGTTCCAGTTCGTCACCGAGCCGCCGCGCCAGCCCAAGCCGATGCTCCCCGCGTCGGTTCGCGGCACGTTCGCCGACCGCTTCGACCCGCGCCTCTCCGTCATCCTCGGCGCCTCGATCATCATCCACTTCGCGATCGTGATCGTCGCACTCGCGATGGACGTCGAGACGGGCGACGGCATCGCCGAGCGCGCGTACAACCTCTCGTTCAACCAGGAAACCTACAACGTCGACGTCGAGCAGCCGAAGATCGACATGAACGCGCAGGGCTCGGCCGCCGGCTCCGCCGCCGAAAAAGCCCCCGACAAGAAGCCCGACACGAAGCCCTCGAAGAAGCCGGCCGGCGGCGGTGACAACACCGGCCGCGACTCCAAGCAGGACGTCGCCCTCGCCGAAGATCAGGCCGCCGCGATGGCCGACCTCCTCACCGGCGAAGGCAAGAACGGCACCTCCGAGGGCGACATGTCCAAGCGCCGCCCGGGCGCCGACCTCGGCCAGCAGATCGCCGACGTCCGCGAAGGCGGCAAGACCGTCTCCGTCGGCGGCGGCTCCGGCCGCGGCTCGCGCGGCAATGGCGACGCTCGCGTCGGCACGGGCAAAGGCCCCGGCATCAACGGCGCCGGCGACATCGCCTCGGCCGGCGGCGGCAAGGGCGAAGAGCACGCCCCCTCGGGCCGCATCTCGGTCGCCGACAAGCAGACGTTCGACGAGTCGACCCTCACGCCGGACGCCGTCCTCGCGAAGATCCAGGCCGCCTACATGGCCGGCCTCAAGCGCTGCTACAAGGAGTACCTGAAGAAGGACGCCTCTGCGCGCGGCAAGGTCACGCTGAACCTCACGATCAACGAGACCGGCCGCACGGTCAAAGGCGCGGCGCACGGCTTCGCCTCCGAGGTCGACGAGTGCATCGGCGGCCAGATGGCGTCCTGGCGCTTCCCGGTCCCGAAGGACAAGGACGGCGAGGCGACCGAAGCCTCGTTCGCGATCACGCTGCAGCTCGTCCCGGACTGATTTCGCCTCGCGCGCTACTCTCCTCGCGTGACCCACAAGGGCGGCATCGTCTGGCTGACCGGCCTCTCCGGCGCCGGCAAGTCCACGCTCGCGACCTCGCTCTCGGCGAAGCTCGCCGCGCAGCGCCCGGTCGAGCTGCTCGACGGCGACGAGGTCCGCACGTTCCTCTCCGCCGGCCTGACGTTCTCGCGCGCCGACCGCGATACGAACGTCCGCCGCATCGGCTACGTCGCCCGCCTGCTGGCGAAGCACGGTGTGCTCGTCTTCGTCTCCGCGATCTCCCCGTACGCGGGCACGCGCACGGAGGTCCGGCGCGCAGCCGAGGCGCAAGGCCTCGCGTTCGTCGAGGTCTTCGTCAATGCACCGCTCGAGACGGTCACCGCGCGCGACGTCAAAGGCCTCTACGCGAAGGCACACGCGGGTGAGATCCCCGCATTCACCGGCGTCTCGGATCCATACGAGCCGCCTGATGACCCGACGGTCGAGGTCCGCACCGATCGCGAGTCGCACGCCGAGTCCGAGGGCAAGATCCTCGCCGCGCTGCGGGCCGCACGCCTGATCTAGCTACGCGCGCGCCGAGGCTCCCGCCGGCTTCTCACCCACCGGCGTGGGATTCACTCGGTCAGCAGCATGCCCGCGGCGACCGTCGCGTTCGTCGCTTCGTCGACGAGGATGAACGAGCCGGTCGTGCGGTTGCGGCGGTACGGATCGTAGATGACGGGCGTCGTCGTGCGCAGCCGGATGCGGCCGAGGTCGTTGAGCCCGAGCTTGCCGCTCGCCTCGTCGCGGTGGCCGGTGTTGACGTCGAGCCGGTAGAGGATGTCGGTGACGATCGCGCGCGTCCACCGCGTCGTGTGCTTGAGCGCGTAGCGGCCCTTCGGCAGCAGCGGCTTGTCCGTCATCCAGCAGATCATCGCGTCGAGGTCCTGACCGACGGTCGGCTGGTTGTTCGGCCGGCAGAGCAGGTCGCCGCGGCTGATGTCGACATCGTCCGCGAGGTGCACGGTCACGCTCATCGGCGCGAACGCCGCGTCGACCGGCCGCCCGTGCTGCTCGATCTTCGTGATCTTCGTCGCGAGCCCGCTCGGCAGCGCGACCACCTCGTCGCCCGCGCGCAGCACGCCGCCCGCGACCTGACCCGCGTAGCCACGGTAGTCGTGGTGCTCGGCCGACTGACTCTGCGGCCGGATCACCCACTGCACCGGGAACCGCACGTCGATCAGGTTGCGGTCGCTCGAGATGTGCACCGTCTCGAGGTGATAGAGCAGGGTGGGGCCGTGGTACCAGGGCATGTCCGCGCTGCGGTCGACGACGTTCGCGCCGGTCAGCGCGCTGATCGGGATGAACGCGATGTCCTGCACGTCGAGGCGCGCCGCGAAGTCGCGGAACTCGTCCTCGATCTTGCGGAACACGGCCTCGTCCCAGCCGACGAGATCCATCTTGTTGACCGCGAACACGAGGTGCGGGATGCGCAACAGCGACGCGATGAACGCGTGCCGCCGCGACTGCTCGACGAGGCCCTGCCGCGCATCGACGAGGATGATCGACAGCGACGCCGTCGACGCACCCGTCACCATGTTGCGCGTGTACTGCACGTGCCCCGGCGTGTCGGCGATGATGAACTTGCGCCGCTTCGTCGCGAAGTAGCGGTACGCGACGTCGATCGTGATGCCCTGCTCGCGCTCGGCGCGCAGGCCGTCGGTCAAGAGCGCGAGGTTCGTGCGCTCGTCGCCGCGCCGCCGCGACACATCCTCGACGTGCTGCAGCTGATCTTCGAACGCGGTCTTCGTGTCGTAGAGCAGCCGCCCGATCAGCGTCGACTTGCCGTCGTCGACCGACCCGGCCGTCGAGAACCGCAGCAGCTCGGCTTCTTCGTCGAGGCCCGACATCAGAAATACCCCTCGCGCTTGCGGTCTTCCATCGAGGCCTCGGTGAACTTGTCGTCGGCACGCGTCGCACCGCGCTCGGTCACGCGCGCCGCGGCGACCTCCGCGATCACCTCGTCGAGCGTCCGCGCCGGCGACCTCACGGCGCCGGTGCAGCTCATGTCGCCGATCGTGCGGAACCGGACCTCTTCCTTGCGGATCTTCTCGTGCGGCAAGAGCTTCACGAACGGGTTCGCCGCGTAGAGCATGCCGTCGCGCTCGAACACCTCGCGCTGGTGCGCGAAGTAGATCGACGGCAGCGGGATCTCCTCGTGCTGGATGTATTCCCACACGTCGAGCTCGGTCCAGTTCGACAGCGGGAACACGCGCAGGTGCTCGCCGCGCTTGACGCGGCCGTTGTAGAGCGACCACAACTCCGGCCGCTGGTTCTTCGGATCCCACTGCCCGAACTCGTCGCGGTGGCTGAAGATGCGCTCCTTCGCTCGCGCGCGCTCTTCATCGCGCCGCGCCCCGCCGATCGCCGCATCGAACTGGTGCTCCTCGATCGCGTCGAGCAGCGTCGTCGTCTGCAGCCGGTTGCGCGACGCGCGCGGCCCGGTCTCCTCCGTCACGCGGCCCTTGTCGATCGACTCCTGCACGCTCGCGACGATCAATCGCTCGCCAAGCTCGGCGACGCGCCGGTCGCGATACTCGATCGTCTCCGGGAAGTTGTGCCCGGTATCGACGTGCAGCAGCGGGAACGGGAACCGCGCCGGCCGGAACGCCTTCTCGGCGAGTCGCAGCAGCACGATCGAGTCCTTGCCGCCCGAGAACAGCAGGCAGGGCCGTTCACGCTCCGCCGCGAGCTCGCGGAAGATGTGGACGGACTCGTCTTCGAGAGTCTGGAGGTGGGTGCGCCGGTACGTCCGCAATGGCAGAGGTATATCCGTTAGGGTTGCTGACGTCCAGACCGACCGACGTCGTCGTGCGTTGCACCGTACATGAGATCGCTCCGGATCGGCATCGTGTTGCGCGGCCAGCTCGTCGAGGAGCGCTTGTTCCAAGGCCCCGTAACTGTAGGGCAATCGCTGAGATGCGCGCTGTCCATTCCGACAGATGGGATGCCGCACGAGCATACGTTGTTCACGGTCGACCAGGAGCGCTTCGTCCTGCACGCCTTGCCGGCGATGGAGACGCGGCTCGCCGGCGTCACGAACGGCGTGCTCGGCCACGACGCGCGCGGCCGGCTGACCCTCGGCGACGCATCGATCCTGTTCCAGGAGCTCGCCACGCTCCCGCGCCAGCCGCGCCCGCAGCTCCCCGCCTCGATCCGCGGCACGCTCGCCGATCGCATCGATCGCCGCCTCGCCGTGATCATCGGCGCCTCGCTGCTCGTCCACATCGGCATCGCCGCCTACGCCTGGTCGACCGACGTCGACACGCCGCCGCTGGGCATCTCGCCCGTCGCCACGACCTACCAGCAGGACACGATCGACATCACGATCCCCGACGAGCCGCCACCGCCGCTCCCCGGCACCGCCACGCCCGTCTCGCCCGTCCAGACGCCGCGCCCGATCGTCACGCCCACGCACGTCACCGCCTCGCACCCGCCATCCCTCCACGACGACGACGCGCTCCGCATGGCCTCGATCCTCACCGGTGGCAACGAGACCCCGCGCGGCCCCGGCTCGATGCACGACCGCCAGCCCGGCGCCGATCTCGACCGCCAGCTCGACGACGCCCGTCACCACACGATCACGATCGGCAACACCGACCACACCTCGCGCACCGACGACCGCACGCACTTCGGCACGCACACCGGCGACCCGCTCGTCGACGACCCGACCCTCACGCGCACGCAGCACGTCGATCAGACTCCCGTCCACATCACGTTCACGCAGCCCAAGCCCGACCAGCCCACCACGCTCACGCCCGACGCCGTGCTCGCCAAGATCCGCGACTTCTACATGTCGGGTCTGCAGCGCTGCTATCGCCGCGGCCTCGTCGAGGACGCGACCCTCTCGGGCAAGGTCTCGATCACGTTCACCGTCGACACGCACGGCAAAGTCCTGGACCCCGCCGCCGCCGGCCTCACCGAAAAGGTCGATAGCTGCATCTCGGATCAGATGAACGCCTGGCGCTTCGCGTTCCCCAAGGACAAGGACGGCGACCCGACCGACGTCACCTTCCACGTCTCGCTCGCGCTGCAGGCGAGCTGATCCGTACTATGATCGTCGGGTGCGCCTCGCGCTCGCAGTCCTGATCGCGCTGACCACACCCGCGGCCGCGGCCAAGCCGCGCTGGCAAGAGCTCCCGCTGCCGCCCGCGATGCCCGCCCCCGACACGCATGGCACGGTCGACGTCAGCGGCGCGCAGATCTACTACGCGATCTACGGCAAGGGCGATCCGGTCATCCTCCTTCACGGCGGCCTCGGCAACTCCGACCACTGGGCCAACCAGGTCCCGACGCTCGCCGCGAAATTCGAGGTCATCGCGATCGACTCGCGCGGCCAGGGCCGCAGCACGCGCACGCGCGCGCGCGTCACCTACGAGACGATGGCCGACGACGTCGTCGCCGTCATGGACAAGCTCCAGATCCCGCGCGCCTCCCTCGTCGGCTGGTCGGACGGCGGCGAGATCGCGCTCAAGCTCGCGATCAAGCATCCGGACCGCGTCGCCAAGCTCTTCGTGTTCGGCGCGAACTACGACTCGAGCGGCAGCAAGCCGCGCTCCGGCCGGCCCTCCGACACGTTCACCGCCTACGCCGCCAAGTGCCGCGCCGACTACGCGCGCCTCTCGAAGACGCCGAAGGACTGGGACGCGCTCGTCGACTGGCTGCTCCCCGTCTGGCGCACGCCGATGGGCTTCACGAAGGATCAGCTCCGCACGATCAAGGCCCCGACGCTCGTCGCCGACGGCGACCACGACGAGGTGATCGTCCTCGATCAGATCGAGGAGATGTCCAAGCTGATCCCGAACGCGCAGCTCGCCGTCTTCACGAACACCTCGCACTTCGCGCTCTGGCAAGACCCGGACGACTTCAACAAGACGCTCCTCGCCTTCCTCGAGAGCTAGTGCCCGAGCCCGGCGATCTCCTCGGGCCGTACCGCCTCATCTCCCAGCTCGGCAAGGGAGCGATGGGCGAGGTCTGGAGGGCCCGGGACCAGCGCCTCGATCGCTACGTCGCCCTGAAAGTCCTCCCGCCGGATCACGCCGCCGACCCCGAGCGCCGCCATCGCATGCTGCGCGAGGCGCGTGCCGCCGCCCAGGTCGGCCACCCCAACGTCGTCACGCTCTACGACATCATCACCGCCAACGACGAGGACATCCTCGTCATGGAGCTCGTCGAAGGCCGCACGCTCTCCGACCTCCTCCGCAAGGAACGCCCGCCGCTCGACCGCGCGCTCACCTGGCTCGCCGCGCTCACCGACGCGCTCTCCGCCGCCCACGCCAAAGGCATCCTCCATCGCGACATCAAGTCCGCGAACGTGATGCTCGCGAACGACGGCACGCTCAAGGTCCTCGACTTCGGCCTCGCCAAGCTCCGCGACGAGGTCGCGCCCGCGTCGCCCGCATCCTCTTCCACGCGCATCGCGCTCGACGCGACGATGCCCTCCGCCCCCGACGCCTACGCGACCGCCGCCGGCTCGCTCCTCGGCACGCCGCTCTACATGGCGCCCGAACAGATCGCCGGCGCGCCGCCCGACGAGCGCAGCGAGGTCTTCTCCGTCGGCATCCTCGCGTACGAGCTGCTCGCCGGCCACGCGCCGTACAGCGCGACCACGCTCGACGATCTCTTCGCCCAGATCGTCTCCCGCGATCCGCCACCGCTCGACTCGCCCGTCTGGCCGACGCTCGCCCGCGCGCTCGCGAAGGATCCCGCGGCCCGCACCCCGACGATGCGCGCGCTCCACGACGCGCTCCTCGCCGAGCACCGCCGCCTCTTCGCACCTCCCGCGCGCCGCTGGCCGCTGTTCGCCGCCGCCACGCTGCTCGCGCTCGCCGCCGCCGGCACGGCCTGGTACGTCCACGCGCACCGCGCGCCACCTCCACGCCCCGGCGACGACTACGTCGCCCGCGCGCTCGAGGAGTACAACGTCTTCTACAACGACAAGGCGATGTCATCGCTGCGCGCCGCGCTCGCGATCGCGCCCGATCACCCGCGCGCCAACGCCTACCTCCTCCTGTTCGGCACCGCCTCCGACGACGATCGCGCCGCCGCCCTCACCGCGCTCGCCCGCACCCGCACCGCCCCGCGCTCGAAAGACCGCGCCCTCGTCGACGCCGCCTCCACCCTCGCCACGCGCGGCGCCTCCGCCGCCCGAGACGCTCTCCTCGCCGCCAACGCCACCACCGACCGCGAGCTCGCGTTCTGGGTCGCCGAGCTCGACTACCGCGCCGGTCACTACGCCCTCGCCCGCGACGAGTACCGCGCGCTCCTCGACGCCCCCGCGGAGGCCTTCCGCGGCCGCATCTACGATCACGACTCCGCCGTCCTGCTCTACTTCGACGATCCCGCCGCCGCCCTCACGATAGGCACGCTCTACCGCAACGCGTTCCCCGGCGAGCCCGACGCCGTCGCCGTCTACGCGACGACCCTCGCCGCCGCCGGCCGCTACGACGAAGCCACCACCGCCGCCGAAGAAGCCCTCCGCCTCTCCGAAGGCGAAGACACGCTCGCCGGCCTCGCCAAGGTCCGCGCGCTCGCCGGCGACCACGCCCGCGCGAAGGACCTCTACGCCCAGTCGCTCGCCAAAGCCGGCCCCTCGCGCCGCCCGCTCCGCCGCGCCGCCCTCGCCATGCTCCAGTGGATCGACGGCGACGCGACCGCCGCCCGCGCCACGGTCGCCCCGTGCCTCCCCGGCGGAACCGACGCGACGGCGCGCGAACGCGGCGCCTGCCTTTGGGTCGCCGGCATGCTCGATCCGACCGGCCCGGCCGCCGCGCAGCTCGACGCGCTGGCCGCCGAGGCGACCGACCTGCACCCCGCCTACGGCAACCCCGCCGCGCTCGCGGCGCTCGTCCGTGCGCGCACCCACTTCTTCGGCGGCGCCTGCATCGCCGCGCCGGACCCATCGCTCGACGGCCAGCTCGACGAGCACGCGTACGACGTCCCGCTCGACTTCTACGCCGCCTATCACCTGCCGTTCTTCGCGACGTGGCAGGTCTGCGAGCACGCGGCGCTGCTCGCCGCGCGCGGCAAGAAAGACAGCGCTGCCGCGCTGCTACGCGCCGTCGCGGACAAGGCGCCGAACCGGCGCTGGCTCGAGAGCACGCTGGTCCGATACTGAGCCGCACTCCCGCATGAACATCCGGCAGCCACCTGGCCACTCACGCAAAGCGCGGTCCCGTGTTATTGACGGTACCCAAATCTCCCACGTACGATAACGACCTAGCCAAGACGTGCGAGCGAACTCCATGAAAAGACTGATGATGGTTGCGGGCGCCTCCCTCCTGGGCGCTGGAGTTGCGCACGCTGACGTAGAGAGTACGCCACTCGATCCGTTGGATCCCGTTCGCGTCGTTAGCCCACTCACCCTCGTTCAAGGTGACGGCATCAAGATCGGCGAAGGCACCGCGTTCTACCCGCAGGTGGGCCTCGAGACGGGGTACGAGTCGAACACGTTCTACCAGGCGGACAATCCCGTCGGCGCCGGTCTCCTTCGTCTGCTCGTGGAAGGCGGCATCGGCTCCCTCTCGAAGGGACGTCTCGGCGACTCGCCGCCCGGTGAGCTGGTGTTCGAAGCGAACGCCTACGCGGCGTATGACCAGTACCTCTCGAGCAACGGCGCCGTCACCGACCAGAGCGGTCTCGGACTCGGCTTCCACGGCAACGTGCTTGTCCATCCCGAGGGCACGGTCTCGTTCTATGCGAACGACGGCTATGACCGTATCCTGCGCCCGAACAACTTCGAGTCCACCTCGAACGCGACGCGCGACATCAACACCGCGATGTTGCGACTCGACATCCACCCCGAGGCGCGCCGCCTCATGGGGTCCATCGCGTACACGAACACGGTCGACGTCTTCGAGAACAACTCGCTGTATCCCGACCGCGTGCTCAACACGCTCGCCGGCCAAATCGGCTACAAGCTGTTCCCGCTCACAACAGCGTCATTGACCGTCACGGGCGGCTACGACACGGGCATTGGCAACACGACGAAGGTGACCTCCTATCCGGTGGTCGCCAAGCTCGGGCTCGCCACCGCGCTGACGGTCAACACCTCGTTCCTCGCCGAAGCCGGTTACACCCAAGGCTTCTACACCTCCGGTCCCGACTACCAGGCGTTCTACGGCAGCGCGTACTTCGAGTACCGGTACAATGATCTGTCTGCGTTCCGGTTGCGGTACGCATACCTCCACAACGACTCGGTCAACGCGAACTTCTATCGCGACCACGTGATCCAGGGCTGGCTCGAGCACAAGGTCGAGCGTTTTGGCGTCTATCTTGCGCCCGAGGTCCGGTTCCGCCAGTACGAGGGCCTCAACCCGCCGCTGATGGGCTCGACCGTTCGAGATGACGTCATCGCAGCCGCCGCTATCGGCGTGCGCTATCAGTTCCGGAACTGGGTCAGCGCCTCGGTCCAGTATCGCATCGTCGACGATTCTACGGACTATCGGTACACGTCCGGCGCCACGATGCTGGATCCCAGCTATCTGCGGCACGAAGTCTTCGCCGGCGTCCGTCTTGCCTACTAGATACCGGTAAGCAGGCGGTTTTGGCACCCTGGTCAGCGACGGCCATGCTATGTCGCCCGTGAACGTACGCCTGCCGTACAGCGACTAAGGGTTGCCGTGGAATCTGCCGACGTCGAACAAGCCGAGTCTGAACTGGGCTCGACCATCGATCTAAAGCGCTATCTAGCAGCTCTTCGCCGCTACGTTTGGCTGATTGGCGCGCTGGTCGTGCTGGCGATCGCAGGCGCGATCATCTACACGAACCGACTCGTGCCGATCTACGAGGCGACAGCCTCGGTGCAGATCGAGCCAAAGCTGCCCGACCTCCTGGGCACCGGCGACATGTTCAACGTCGCTGGAGGCAACAGCGGCACCGCCGAATACTACAAGCAGCAGCAGCTCGTGATCGGGAGCTACACGCTGTGCCAGCAGACCGTCCAAGCGAACGACTTCATCCCGAAGCTGCTTTCCGTGCAGGAGCGCGCGGTCCTCTCGAAGGAGGACCAGCTCGACGTCGCGGCGCGCCGGCTGATGGCGAACCTGAAAGTCCGCTATCCGGTCGCCGACCGGATCATGTACGTGTCCGTCCGTAACGCGGACCGACAGTTCGCGAAGGACGTCGCGAACGCGCACATCACGACCTACGTGAACTACGCGAAGGGCCTCCTCGCCTTGAACAGCACCGAGGCGTCGAGCGCGCTCGAGCAGGAGTTCAACGAGGCCGAGGAGAAGCTGCGTGCCGCCGAGGAACAAATCTCGAAGTTCCAGGCCGACAACGACATGATCGCCGTGACGCTAGAGGAGCACCAGAGCCTCGTTGCGTCCAACATCCTCGCGTTCACGCAAAAGCTCAACGATGCGACCGGAGACCAGATCCGGCTCGCGGCGCGTATCGAGCAGATGAAGAAGGAATCCGTCGAGGATGTACTCAGCTCTCCGCTCGTGATGATGAGCGACAGCACTGCGAGCTCGTTCGAGATCCTCCGTACGCAATACTACACGGAGAAGACGCACCTCATCGAGCTCGAGAAGGACCTCGGCCCCAAGAACAGCGAGTACGTGACGCAGAAGCAGAAGGTCGACGAGCTGTACAAGGCGCTCGAGGGCCAGCTCAAGATCCTGCTCGAAGGTACGCAAGCGCTCTACGCTGCACAGACCGTCACGGTCGCCGGCCTCGCCGCCGAGGTCGAGCACTACAAGAAGGAAGCAAAAGCGCTCAGCCCGAAGATCGCGGTCTACAACGACCTGATGCGGAACAAGCGCGCTATCGAGGACAACTACAACATCCTGCGGACGCGGCTCTCGACGACGCAGATGACGAGCGGCATGAGCGCGAGCATCTCGAATGTTCGCCCGCTCGATCCGGCGTTGCTGCCGACGGTCGCCGTGTATCCGCGCATGTCCGTCAACATCGCGGCAGCGGCGTCGATGGCACTCCTGCTCGGGATCGGCTTCGTCATCCTCACCGTCTTCCTCGACCGCACGATCAAGAGCGCGACCGAGGCGAACCAGTCGGCGCGCGCACCGGTGCTCGGTGTCATCCCCGCGATTCCGCCGGGCGAGCTACTTCGCGACGACGATCGTGCGCGCGACATGTTCGTGCACGATCACCCGACGTCGCATATCGCGGAATGTTGCCGCACGCTGCGCACGAACATCATGCTCAGCAACGCGGACAACGACCTCAAGATGATCGTCGTCTGCAGCGCGAACAAGAGCGAAGGCAAGACGACCAGCGTGCTCTACCTCGGCACGACGATGGCGCAGAGCAACCAGCGCGTGCTGCTGATCGATACCGACATGCGTCGTCCGCGCCTCCACAACTCGCTCGGCGTCTCGCGTGAACGCGGCCTGACGAACCTGATCCTCGGCGAGGATATCTACGACGACGTCATCCTCCCGAGCGAGATCCCGAATCTCTACATCCTGCCGTGCGGTCCGCTGCCGCCGAACCCGGTCGAGCTGCTGATGACGAAGCGGTTTGCGACGGTGCTGACCGAGCTCGGCAAGCGGTTCGATCGCATCATCCTGGATTCGCCGCCGCTACCCTACACGGATGCCGTCGTGCTCTCGAAGATGACGGCTGGCGTGATCCTCGTCGTTCGCGCCAGCAAGACCCTGCGCGATGATCTCTCGCGCGCCTCGAAGACGTTCCGCGAGGTCGGTACGAACGTTCTTGGCGTGATCGTCAACGATCTCGATCGCCGCGGCGGCGACGCCGGCTACTACTACTATTACAGCTACTACGGCTACGGCGATCAGGCGCGCGAGGACGCCGAGAAGCGGCGCAGTGCGAGCCGCGCTGCACGCAATGGCGGCGGCGGCAAGGGCGGCGGCTCGAGCTCTGTTGACGACGCAAACGTGAGCTAGCCTTCCGTCACTCGTTGGGAGCCCGATAAAGGCGCCCCGGATCCGGAGCTCGACGGACTACGCGTCGTCGCGATCGTGCTCGTGCTCGTCGCGCACATGGGGGCGGGCACGCGACTCGCGAACCGCGTCCTGTTCTCGTGGTGGGACGGCGGCGGCGGTGGGCTCATCGGCGTCCAGCTGTTCTTTGCGCTCTCCGGGTATCTGATCACGGGGATCCTGCTGCGCGAACGGGAGAAGACCGGCACGATCGATTTCAAGGCGTTCTACCTGCGCCGCGTCCGGCGCCTCTACCCGGCGCTCGTCGTCATCTGCGGCGTCGTTGGACTCGCGGCGTTGATCTTCCGCGCCCGATTTCGTGGCGCCGCGGTCGATCTCGTTCTCGCGTTGACCTACACGACCAACCTCGCGGGCCTAGCGCGGCCTAGCGCGTCCGCTCCTCGGTATCCGTCTGCGGCACGTCTGGCTCGCGCACACGTGGAGCCTCGCCGTCGAGGAACAGTTCTACATCGCGTGGCCAGTGATGCTGTTTCTAGCTGCTCGGAAGGGCCGGCAATGGGTCTGCGGCGTGGCGCTCGCGCTGGCGCTGGTGACGATCGTTGCGAGGTTCGCGCTGCCGATCAGGCCCGAGAACACCTACAACCTCATGCGCTGGGACGCGCTGCTGCTCGGGTGCGCCCTCGCAGCGCATCCTGTCCGCGTCCCACGCGTCCTAGGATGGCTCGGCTGGGGCGTCATCCTCTGGTATGCGATCGAGCCGATCCGCGAGATCACGCCGCTCGACTTCACGCTGACCTCGTTGGCTTCCGTGCTCGTTCTCTCGCGAGCGCTCGGCAACCGCTTCTTGTGCAACCCCGTGCTGATGTGGTTCGGAACGATCAGCTACGGGCTGTACCTATGGCACGTCTTCGTGCTGCGCTTCGGCCCCCAGGCGTACGTTGGCGCAACGCTGTCGATCGCAATCGCGAGCGCGTCGTACTACGTCATCGAACGGCGGTTCCTGCGTCCCGCACCTCTCTCGCGCGATAGCACGGCGAACCCACCGGCCCACGCCGGCTAAGGCCGGTCGAGGCCAGCAGAGCTCTGCGAATCCGCGACCTACGCGTGATGCCGCTAGTGACGATGCAGGCGCGTGTGGCGTGGCGTTGGTGTCGAAGGCGACGCGTTGACGCCGGGCTCGAACGTGGTGCCCCAGTCGAGGCCACCCGGGTTCTCCGGCTCGGACGCGCCGGGCGGAGCCGTGAACGAGTTATTGCTGTCCGTGCTGACCTGCTTCTTGCCTGCGCATGCCTCGGCGGCGACGCGGAGCTCGTGCAGCTGCGCAGTCTTCGTCGAATCACCGGCGTCGATGATGTTCAGAACCGCCTTCGCGAGCACCAGCTTGTCGTTGATGCAGTTCAGCTTGATGCGATCGTTCTCGACCTTGGCGCGAGTCTGCGCGTTCTGAATCGCGGAGAAGTCAGCGTGCGCTTGCTCGTTGGTCGCGCCGACCGATGCCGACACCATCAAAGCGGCACCGCCTAGCACCACACCAAGTCCGATTTTTGCGAGCGATTTCATCTGCTTTTCTCCGCGGTCGGTTAACCTTACCCGTACGATCGAAGACGTGTCAATACATCGGCTTAGTGTCCCCATAGCGAGGAACCGTTCACCGCTTGCTCAATGAACGGCAGTGGCGTACATGGCAACTTAAGCCACGATGTGCCGGTCGAGTTTGATGGGCCTGCTCCTTGCTATCGCCTTTGTGGCGGGTTGCCTCCATGACGACCCGCCCGTCACGTACCCGACGGCCGTGAAGCTCGACGAGTCGACGCTGCACCTTGGCCAGGGGGACAAGCTCAGCTTGACCGTGTACTTCGGCGCTCGCTCGATCACGGCGAACTACACGCTCGACAGCTCGGGGCAGATTTCCGTTCAGTACATCGGAAACGTGACGGCCGTGGGAAAGACGCTGTCTGCACTGCGGGACGAGATCAAGAACCGCCTCGCGGATGGCTACATCAATGACCCGATTGTCGCACTGTCGATCGTCGAGCTGAACTCGTTGACCGTCAACGTCTCGGGGATGGTCGTCCGCACTGGTGCGATCAAGTTCACTCCCGGAATGTCGATCGTGGATGTGATCGCGCTGAGCGGCGGTTTCACACCGATGGCGCGCAAGAACATGGTCAAGGTCGTGCGCCTCGTCGGGGCGTCTCGCGAGACATACAAGCTGCCCGTCGAGAAGATGTCCGAGGGCGAACGCCCCAATTTTCCGATGCTGCCGGGTGACGAGGTCTACGTCCCCGAGCGCCCCTGGTAGCGCGCGTGCGCAGCCGAGATCGCCTGTGCGTCGTCTTCGGGGCGGGTGCGCTGCTGGCCTCCACGCTTCTGATCGGCGGCGTGTTCCGGTGGACGCAGGCGCTCGTCGCGGGTCTCCTCAGTCTCGCGGTAGCGACGCAGATCTCGTCGCGCCGAAAGCTCGAGGGGGTGTCGCCGATCATCGCGCTGCTCGGGCTTGCTATCGCGCTCACGCTCGTTCAGCTAATCCCGCTGCCGGCGGTGATCGTCGCCGCACTGGATCCTGTGAACGCGGGGCTGCGAGCCGACGGCGCCGCGCTTGTAGGAGCATCGCCGTGGTCGTGTTTGTCAATGGACAGCGCGAACACGCTGCGGGGCCTGTGCTTCCTCCTGATCCTGCTCGGCGTCGCGCTCGTCACTCTGCGGCTCGCCAGCTCTCAGCGTGGCCGCTATCTGTTGCTCGGTGGCGTGGCGTTGTGCTGTGGCCTTGTCGCAGTCGTGACCGCAGGCCACTCGATCCTGAACGCTTCGCAGATCTACGGGATCTACGACGTCCCGCTCGAAGAGCCCGTGCTCGGTCCGTTCGTCAATCCGAACCATCTTGGTTGCTTGATGGCGCTTGGCGCCACGATCTCGATCGGCCTCGCGTTCTACGAGAACCAACGACCTGGTTGGCGCGCCGCGTGGGTCGTCACGTGCGCGGCATGCACATCGATCACGCTGCTCTCGGAATCCCGCGGCGCGGCCGTGTCGTTGGCGATCGGCATCGTCGTTACCGGCGCATTGCTCGTGAGCCGGCGGCTCGGAGATGTCGCCAGGGAGGGTCGTCGCAAGACGCTCTCGACCGGCTATCTCCCGACCGTGATCGTGCTGACACTCGGCTTCGCGCTGGCGGTTTATTCGAGCGCCGGTGGCGTCGCCGAGCAGCTCGGCCGCACCAATCTCGGTGAGCTCGAGCACAAGACGAGCAAGTTCGCCGCCTGGCAGTCCGTACCCGAGCTTGTTGACGAGGCGCCATGGATCGGCGTTGGACGCGGCGCGGTCGAGCCCGTGTTCACTCACGTATTTCCGTCCACGGCCTACGCGACGTTCGGTCACGTCGAAAACGAATACATCGAGGCAGTCGCCGAGTTCGGTGTTCCGGGCGCGCTCCTGCTAGCGGTCGTCTTCGGCTGGATGATCCTGACCGCATTGCGGAAATGGCGCGACGGCCCGCTCGCGGCCGCGGCGCTCGGTGGGCTGGCGGGCGTGATGTTCCAGAGCAGCGTCGATTTCGGGGTCGAGCTCCTCGGTGTAGCGGTGCCCGTCACGGTCGTCGCATGCACGCTGCAGGTCGTCCCGTTGCGCGAGACCAGTCGGCTCGCGCGTCTGCGTGTCGCGCGCATCGCGCTCGCGGTGGCACTCGTCGGAAGCGCGCTCTTGCTCTTGTCGCGGGCGACCACCACTCTCGACGAGGATCATGACGCGCTGATGGCGGGCGAGTACCCGTCGATCGATCGCCTCGCCGAGGTGGTGCAGCGTCATCCACTCGACTACTTCGCGTTCGGTACGGCCGGCCAGCAGCTGGTCACTGCGCACGACCCGCGAGCTGGTACGTTCCTGAACCACGCGCTGCGGCTGCATCCATTTCAACCGGGCCTACATCGCATGGTCGCTCGGCTGTTGATCGGCATAGGTGCGAAATCGCAGGCGGCGCTCGAATACTCGCTCGCGATGAATGGGGCGCCGACGCACCTGCTGCTCAAGGAGATCATCGCGATGCTTCCGGACGCAGAAGCGGCCGCGCAAGCGATCCCGATCGACTATCCCGCGCCGGCGTCGATCCTGGGGTCGCTGACCGAGCTGGAGCGCGTTGACATCGCGGAGCAGTGGCTCGTGCGGCGGTTGCTCGATCGGCCAAGTCAGGATCTCGAGCTCCTCGACTCTCTGTACGACCTCGCGTTCGAT
Source organism: uncultured Kofleriaceae bacterium (assembly GCA_964446175.1). Classification (GTDB taxonomy): domain Bacteria; phylum Myxococcota_A; class Polyangia; order Haliangiales; family Haliangiaceae; genus JABFXX01. The sequence continues at coordinate 84,468 of CAYUNM010000005.1, read as the reverse complement.
CGCAAAGACTATGCGGTTGCACTACGCGCCGCCGAGGCGCGCCTCGCTGCGGCCAACACGCCAACGTCGAAGCTCGACATCGCGCGTGTGCATTTCGCGCAGCATGCATATGCCGCCGTCTATACGGACCTCGCAGATGTGGAGACGTGGCGAGGTCGGCTCGACGAGCGAGGCGACGCGTGGCTGTTGGTTTGCGACAGTTACCGCGACGAACGGCGCTGGGATGATGCCCTGCACTGCCTGCACCGGCTCGACGCCAGCGGCTCACTGGCAACGCGCCGTGACGAGATCGTGCGCCGTGAGAGTGCCGTGAGTGACCGACGAACCAATGAAATCCGGACGAAGCAGATCCAGGATCTCGAGCGCCAGATGAACCTGCCGATCGACCAGGAGCTGCCCGTGATCGACAGCTCCGGAGCAACCGAGCCCATCGCAAACCCCTTGACGGGTCCGGCGATCCAGAATCCGATTCGCAACCCGCTCGTCGCGCCGTCGCAGTGAACTTTACGACCCGACCAGACGACTAACACCCGATGTTCGCGTTCTTGAACCGAAGCGTACGCACCGTGCTGGACGTCACCGTCCTGTCGGTCGCGTACTGGCTCGCGTTCTTGTTCCGATTCGAGTTGCAGATTACGCACCAAGGCGCGGGCGTGCTGCTGGTCAGCTGGCCCTACGTGATCGTGCTGCAATACGCGGCGCTCGCGTTGTTTGGCATCCCGCGCATGGCGTGGCGCTACGTCAGCATGATCGACACCGCGCGCGTCATGCTGGCGATGAGTTGCAGCGGCGTCGTGCTGCTGGTGCTTCGCCTGCTCACGCCGATGACGGGCATCTCGATCTTGATCGTGCCGCTCGGCGTGCTGGCGATGGATTTTGTACTGGCCTTTGTCGGCCTCGTCGGCGTGCGCGCGGCGTGGCGGCTTCGCGGCGAGGTTCGCGCGCGCAAGCGTCGCATGGTCGAAGGCGAGCGCCACCGCGTGCTGTTGATCGGCGCTGGCGAGGCGGGCGTGATCGTGTGCCGCGAGATCATGAACCGCCCCGACCTCGGGCTCGTGCCCGTCGGTTTCATCGACGACAATCCTTCCAAGCTCGGGACTCACATCGCCGGCTTGCAAGTGCTCGGAACCACCGAGCAGCTCGCGGAGATCGCCGAGCGCAAGCGTGCCAAGCGCGCGCTGATCACGATCGCGAATGCATCGGGCGCCGAGATGCGCCGGATCGCGAACCACTGCCGGGATGCGGGCCTCGACACCAAGATCATCCCGGGCATCTACGAGATCGTCGGCGAGAAGGTGAACCTGTCGCGCATCCGCGAGGTCGCGATCGAGGACTTGCTCGGCCGTGAGCCCGTCAGCCTCGACGAGACCACGATCGCGAGCACGATCCGCAGTCGCACGGTGCTCATCACGGGCGCCGGCGGCAGCATCGGCGCCGAGCTGTGCCGCCAGGTCTGCCGCTTCGGCCCCGAGCGTCTCGTTCTCGTCGAGCGCTTCGAGAATGCGCTGTTCGAGATCCATCGCGAGCTCACCGCTTCGTTCCCGCACGTTCCGATCGATCCGCGTGTGGGCGACATCTGCGACCGCCAGCGCATGGAGCACGTGTTCTCCACCGCCCGGCCGGCGGTCGTGTTTCACGCCGCCGCGCACAAGCACGTTCCGATGATGGAGTGGAACCCTGGCGAAGCCGCGAAGAACAACGCCGGCGGGACGCGCACGATCGCCGACCTCGCCGACCGCCACGGCGTCGAGCGTTTCGTGCTGGTATCGACGGACAAGGCCGTCAATCCGTCCTCGGTGATGGGGGCGACGAAACGCGTCGCCGAGATCTACGTGCAGTCGCTGTCGCAGCGCTCGTCGACACGCTTCGTGACGGTGCGCTTCGGCAACGTGCTCGGCTCGGCCGGCAGCGTAGTGCCGATCTTCCGCGCGCAGATCGCGGGCGGCGGGCCGGTGACTGTCACGCACCCGGAGATGACGCGCTACTTCATGACGATCCCGGAGGCCAGCCAGCTCGTGCTCCAGGCCGGCGCGATGGGAAGCGGCGGGGAGATCTTCATCCTCGACATGGGACAGCCCGTGAAGATCGTCGACCTCGCTCGCGATCTGATCTCCCTCTGCGGCCTGCGCCCCGACGAGGACATCGAGATCAAGTTCAGCGGCGTTCGGCCCGGCGAGAAGCTGTTCGAGGAGCTCGCGACCGACGCCGAGCACGCGGACAAGACGAAGCACCCGAAGGTCTTCATCGGCCGCATCAAGCCGCATGACTGGGACCACGTCGTGGCCGCGCTCGGGAATCTGCTGTCGATGGCGGATTCCGGCAATGCCGAGGCCGTGCGGGCGGCGCTCGCCGAGCTCGTTCCGGAGTACTCTGACGGTCGCAACACGCGACGCTCGGCCACGAACAGGGCGCTCGCATTGCCGCCGAACTAGCTCGGCGATCACGTGCGATGGCGAACGCGAACCTACTCAGCTGCGTGATCCTGGTCTGCGCCGGATGCAGCGGGGACAAGGCGCCTACCGCTCCGCATCCCGTGCTGGCGGCGGCCCGGGTACCGACGCCGATGCCGCGGTCGACCGCGGTCCCACTCGATCCGCACGCGCCCCTGCGCCTCACCATGCTCGGCGCGCCGGTTCGATCCTCGCGAACGTGGACGACCGCGCTCGTTCCGAATGCGCGAGGCGGCTGGAACCTGATCACGCAGACGTGGGAGCTCGGCTCCAGCGACCCCCCCGAGTTCGTGATCATTGACCTCGCGGCCGGCAAGTACACGGTCACGGACGCTGCGCGCAACGACTACGCGGTCAGCAAGTATCAGGTCCGCAACGAGCTGCGCGCGCCGAATGGCCGGGTGTTCTTCCCACTCTCGGGTGCGCATCTCGCGTACTACGACCCGACCGACGAGACGATCAAGGACGTGCCGCCGGTGCTTCCGCCCGGTGAGCCCGACAAGTCGATCTACTCCGCGGTCTTCGGACCAGATGGAATGCTGTACGGCGGTACGCAGACCAAGGGCCTGCCGACAATCGTGCAGATCGATCCGAACACGCTTACCTCGAAGGTGCTAGGTCACGTCGGGCGCGATCGCAAGACGTACTCGTACGCCTACCAGATCGCGGTCGATCCGCCGTGGGTCTACGCGACTGTCGGCGAGATGCCGTGGGAGCTCGCAGCGCTCAACATCAAGACCGGTGAGTCGAAGATCCTCGCGACGCGCGCGGACCGGCCGTGGATGAGCCTGGAGACCAAACCGGAAGGCGTGAGAGCCCAGCTCGTCACCAATGTCCACACGCCACAGGTGGTGAGCGACTACGTGTGGTGCGTCGACGGTCAAATCATCCCCGACGATCGTTCGAAGAAGGTCCCGTTCAAGGCTCGCAACCTGACGCCCCCGGCGACGGAGCCACTGCCCGGAGCCCCCGAGCTCGACCTGACCCGGCTCAACCCGGACGCGAGCGGCGTCGGTCGCGTCCGCTGGCGCGCGCCCGGCACCCCCGACTGGAAGCTGGTCGAGTACAAGATCAATCATACGGCGCCGATCGCCATCGAGGCGCTGACCCCGCTGCCGGATGGCGGCGTCCTCGGCGGCACGAAGGACTATCACGGCTTCTTCCGCACCGACGGATCGTCGCTCGCGTACTTCGGCGGCCCGACTCCGAGCCGGTCGGTCTTCGCCTGGCTCGACGGAACGCTCTACACCACTGGGTATCCCAACGCCGTGCTGTACGCGTACGATCCCAAGCGGCCGTGGACCGGCACGACGCCCGACAAGGCGAAGGAACCGGGGGCGAATCCGCGCATGCTCGGCAACTTCACGGAGTCCGGGGCGAAGTACTCTTCCTTCCTCGTGGCGTCGCAGAACCGTCTGTACTTCGCCGGTCGCCTGGAGCGCGACGGCGTGGGCGCGGGCGTCGGCTACTACGAACCCGCCACGAAGAAGTTCGCTGGCCATCACAAGAACCTGGCCGACGTCGTGCCGCAGGGACTCGCCGTGCTTCCTGATCTCGGGCGCGTGGTCCTCTCCGAGCGGGTACGTCGCGGAGGCGCCGCGGCCGAAGCCGAGCTGGTCGTCTACGACAAGGAGCTCGCCGAGCTCGAGCGCCTCGTCGTGAAGCCCGGCCTGACCGACACCGGTTTGATCGTGCGGACGCCGACGCGCGGCGTGATCGTCGGCATCTCGTCGAATGCACTCTATCGGTACGACCTCGTGGCGAAGAAGCTGCTCGCCTGGAAGGACTTGCCGGTCAAGCTCGAGGCCGCGACGACGCGCGAGGCCGATGGCTCCTTGTGGGCCGTGATCGGGACCTCGCTCGTGAAGATCGATCTCCAGACTCTGGACACTGTTACGTTCGGCCAGGAAGGTAGTCTCCCCGTGGGGGTAGAGACGCTCGCCTGGCAAGGCAAGGACCTGTACGCGAGCGCCGGTGCGGATCTCTACAAGATCGAGCGCGTCGGACTCCCGTAATGTGTGGCCTCGTCGGCAGCTTCGCGTTTCGCCCGGAATCGAGCGACGTGCTCGCGGGCGACCTGAAACCGCTGATCGCGCGCATGGCACGTCGCGGTCCCGACGACGAGGGCACGTGGAGCGACAGCCGGTGCGCGCTCGGATTCCGGCGCCTCTCGATCCTCGATCTCAGCGCGCTCGGCCATCAGCCGATGGCGACGCCGGACGATCGCTATCACCTTGTCTTCAACGGCGAGATCTACAACTACCTCGAGCTGCGCGGCGAGCTCGCTCGTGGCGGATATGCGTTTCGGTCGAGCGGTGACGCGGAGACGCTGCTCGCTGCGCTTGCGGCGTGGGGGCCTGCTGCGCTCGAGCGCGTCAACGGCATGTACGCGCTCGCGCTCTACGATCGCGTCGAGCGGCGCCTCGTACTCGCGCGCGATCACGCCGGCATTAAGCCGCTGCAATACGCGGTCACGCCGCGCGGCGTCGTGTTCGGATCGCAGTACGACCAGCTGCTCGCGCATCCCTGGCTGCGTGACGCGCGCGTCGATGCCGGTGGACTTGGCCTGTACCTGCGCTTCGGATTCGTTCCCGCTCCCTACGGCCTACACTCGGGGACGCACCAGGTGGAGGCGGGGCAGTGGCTGGTGTTCGACGCGGACGGCAGCGTGCGTCGCGGCCGGTCGTTCGAGCTGCCGCGGTGGCAGCGCCCCGATCTCTCCGGCGACGCCGCTGTCGAGGCATTCGATGTCGCGTTCGATCGCGCGGTCCGTCGCCACCTGATCGCCGATGTGCCGGTCGGCGTGTTGCTCTCGGGAGGAATCGACTCTCCGCTCGTTGCGGCCGCCGCGCGCGCCCAGCACGGAGCGCCGATCCAGGCGTTCACGATCGGCGTAGACGACCCGGCGAGCGACGAGTCCGAAGACGCCGCGCGCTACGCGAGCGAGCTCGCCCTGACCCCGATCATGCAGCGGGTCGGCGCTGCCGATGCGCTGAAGCTGGTCGACGACGTTGCACGCGCGAGCACGGAGCCGACGGCGGATCACTCGATGTTCCCGATGCTGCTCGTCAGCCGGATGGCGCACGAGCACGTCAAGGTCGTGCTGTCCGGCGATGGCGGCGACGAGCTGTACTGGGGCTACCCGTCGCGGTTCGGCAGCGCGATCGAGCAGGCTCGCTACTTCGCATGGCCGAAGGTCGCCCGCATGGCCGCGATCGGTGCTCGCAAGCTGCTGCATCACGGCGCGGCGACGCGCGACATCGTGCACTACCCGACGCTGGGCCGGCTCTATCAGCGCAAGCACACGCTCACGAACGAAGCCGATCTCTCGCGAATCTTCCCCGATCTGCCGCCGGTCCCGCGCTCGTTCTCGGCGTTCGACTTCGACGGCGTGGATCCGGACGTCGTCGCGCAGTGGGTCCGCTGGAACGAGTTCCAGATCCACCTGGCGCGCGTGCTGGCCAAGGTCGACCGCGCCAGCATGTTCCACTCGCTCGAGGTGCGAGTGCCGCTTCTCGACCGCGAGGTGATCGACGTCGCGTGGCGCACCGACTGGCAGAGCTGCTTCGATCTGTCGACGCGGGTGGGCAAGCGGGTCCTGCGCCGCTCGCTCGCTCGCCGCGTGCGCTACCAGTCGGCGGGCAAGCGCGGTTTCTCGGTCCCGATGCACGACTGGCTCACCGGTCCGTTGCGGCCGTTGCTGCACGACCTCGTGCTCGACCGTGACGAGCTGTGCGGCTTCGAGCTGGACCGCAACGCGCTGCGCGACATCGAGCAGCAGCTCGTCGCAGGAGACGTCAGCAAGGGCTGGGGGTTATGGTTGCTGCTCGCGCTCGCGCTTTGGACGCGCACGCACGGAGCTCGGGCATGAGGATCGCGCTGGTTGCAAACCGGTTTCCGTCGGTATCGGAGACGTTCATCTATAACCATGCCGCTGGTCTGCGCGCCGCTGGTCTCGATGTCACGGTGCTCACGACGCGCGCGGATAACGACGCCGAGATGTTCGCGGACTTCGACGGCGTTCGCTACGACGGGCCGATCGAGCATCAGGTGCTGCGAGGCGAGCCGCTGGGCACCTTGAGAGAGCTCGCCGGGCGCATCTCGCGCGACGGGCGCCACGGTCTGACGGTGTGGCGCGCCGCGCGCAAGCGCTACGGACGAGGCCGCCGGGCATTGCGGGCGGCGTTGCTCGCGCTGCCACTCCACGCATTCGACATCGTCCACCTCGAGTACAGCGGACTCGCCGTGTCGTGGCGCGACGCGCTGCCGCTGCGCGGGCACGCGAAGCTGGTCGTGAGCTGCCGCGGCGCCGCCGAACAGATCACGCCGCTCGTGCATCCGGAGCGCGGCGCGCTGCTCGCGGAGGTGTTCGATGCCGCCGACCGCGTTCACTGCGTATCGCTCGACATGCAGCGCACGTGCGAGCACTACGGCCTGGATCGCGCGAAGGCATTCGTGAACCGGCCTGCGATCGACGTGCGCCGGTTCCGGCGTGGGACGCCGTACGTGGTTCGCGACCGCGGCCCGTACCGGTTGCTGTCGACCGGGCGCCTGCACTGGAAGAAAGGCCTCGAGTACGCGCTGCTGGCAGTCCGGCGGCTCGCCGATGCGGGGCACCAGGTGCTCTACGAAATCATCGGCGCCGGTCACGAGGAGGAGCGGCTGAAGTTTGCCGTCAACGACCTCGGGCTCGGCGCGCATGTTGTATTTGCCGGTCGCAAGTCGTCGACGGAGGTGCGCGCAGCGCTCGAACGCGCCGACGTGTACCTGCTGCCCAGCCTCAGCGAGGGGATCAGCAACGCGGCGCTCGAGGCGATGGCGATGGAGGTCCCGATCGTGACCACCACCGCGGGCGGCATGAACGAGGCCGTCGACGATGGAGTCGAGGGCATGGTCGTCCCGCCGCGCGATCCGGCGGCGATGGCGGATGCCGTCGCCGCGCTCCTGACCGGCGGTGCGCTGCGGGCCGCCCTGGCGCGCCGCGCCCGAGCGCGGATCGAGCGCGAGTTCTCGCTCGAAAGGCAGATCTCCGTGTACCTCAAGGAGTATGACTCGCTGCTGAACGGAGCCCGCGCGTGATCACGCCACCCAAGCCACTTGTCTCGTTTGCCCGGCGCCTGCTGCGGCGCGCGGAGCGTACGGTGTTTGCGACCGGGCACACCGTGCGGTGTCCGTACTGTGACTGGGAGGGCTGGCGGTTCCTCAGCGCCGGCGATTCCTGGAAGGCGAACCGCCTGTGTCCGGGCTGTGGCTCACTCGAGCGCTACCGGATGCTCGCCTTCGTGCTCGAGCGCAACCTCGCGGGGCGCGATGGCGCCAATCTCCTCGAGATCGCGCCCAAGCGCTGCGTTCAGCAGCTATGCAAGCGGCGCGGCTGGGACTACCTCAGCAGCGATCTCGATTCGCCCGGCGCCATGGTGCACGCGGATCTGCGCGCGATGCCCATGGCCGATAACAGCTTCGACGCGATCGTGTGCTTCCACGTCATGGAGCACATCCTCGACGATCAGCCCGCGTTCAGCGAGATCGCGCGGCTGCTCAAGCCCGACGGCTTCGCGGTGATCTGCGTGCCGCTCTGCGAGGGTGCGACGCGTGAGGGCGCCCCGAAGTCCGAGTGGACGCGGCTCTACGGGCAGGCGGACCACGTGCGGTTCTACGGCATGGACGTCGTCGACCGCATGAAGCGGGCCGGTCTTGCTGTCGAGACGATCGACAGCCACACGTACTTCGCGGGCGCCGAGCAGACCCGCCACGGGCTGCGGGGCGATGACCGCTACCTGTTCGTCGTGCGAAAGGCCGCGCCGTGAGGTCGGCGTCGGTCTACGCGCCGCTGCTGCGGCCGCTGCGCGACATCGTGTTTCGCGCGGTCGCTCATCAACGTCGCGCTGCGGCGCTGACCGGCTGCATCCTCGTCAATGGATCGCCGCGCTCGGGCACGACCTGGCTGTGGGAGTGGTTGCGCGGCTCGATGACCGTCGCCGCAATGAGCGAGACGCTCAACGATCGCGGCCTCGACGACTGGCCCGCACGCCTTGGCTTCACCAACCGCCCGTATCGCGCCCCCGACGTCGAGGATCCTGCGCTCGAGGCTGCTCTCGTCGACCTGTTCGCCGGCCGTCACGTCGTGCCGACTGTGTTCGCCCCGCGCGAGCTGCCGCACCTTATGGCCGGCCGCCCGGTGCTGACGAAGCTGATCACCGCGAACTTGCTCCTGCCCTGGCTCGTGAAGCATCTCCCGGCGCTGCGGATCGTCCAGATCGTGCGGCAGCCGGCCGCGATGATCGCGTCGCAGATCGTCTACCCGGCGGGGAGCTGGTCGGGGCTGCGCTCGATCTCGCCCGAGTATGACCCGTTCTTGCGCGAGCATCCCGACTACGCCCGCGAGCAGGAAGCGTTCGGGTCTCTCGAAGAAGTGCTCGCCGCGCACTGGTCGATCGAGCACCGCTACCTCACCGAGCAGATGAACGTGCTCGCGCCCGCGGTGCACTTCGTGCGCTACGAAGACCTCGTCCATCGGCCCGAGCCGACGTTCAAGGGCGTCGTGCGCTTCCTAGGGCTGGCGTGGCGAGACGAGCTACTCCAGGGTGCACGCAAGCCCAGCGTGTCGGTGCAGAACACGTCTGCGTTGAAGACCGGCGGCGATCCGACGGCGAAGTACCGCGAGCAGCTGAGTCCGGACCAGCTCGCTCGGATCGACGCGATCTTCGAGAGATTCGGCAGGCCCTTCGGCGCGGCTTGCTAGACTCGGGGCCCGGTGATCTCCGTTCCGCTACTCGATCTCGCCGCGCAGACCGCGTCGCTGCGCACCGAGATCCTGACCGCGATCGCACGCGTCGTCGACTCGGGTCAGTTCGTCCTCGGAACGTTCGTCCACGACCTCGAGCGTGCGCTCGGCGAGGCGATCGGAGCGGCCCACGTGATCGGGGTGTCGTCCGGCACCGACGCGCTGATCGTCACGCTGATGGCGCGTGGGATCGGGCGCGGGGACTCGGTCGTGACCACGCCCTTTTCGTTCTTCGCCACCGCTGGTGCGATCGCGCGCGTCGGTGCACGGCCCGTTTTCGCCGACATCGATCCGGCGACGTTCAACCTCGACGCGAGCGCCGCACTGGCTGCTTTCGATGCTTCGACGAAGGCCGTCGTCCCGGTTCATCTGTTCGGACGTCCTGCGCAGCTCCCGCAAACATCGATCGCGGTGATCGAGGATGCGGCGCAGGCGATCGGCGCGGTCAAACTAGGCGGACTTGCGGGTTGTCTGTCGTTCTTCCCGTCGAAGAACGTCGGTGCGTTCGGCGACGCGGGCGCCGTGTACACCGACGATGCGGCACTCGCCGATCGCGTCGCGCTGCTCCGCACGCACGGCGGTCGCCCGAAGCACCATCACGAGATCATCGGCGGCAACTTCCGCATGGATGCCCTCCAGGCCGCCGTGCTGATGCAGAAGCTCCCGCACCTGCACGACTGGACCGCGGCACGGCGCACGAATGCGGACCGGTACCGGCGGATGTTCGCCGCCGTGAAGCTACCCGCGGAGCTCGTCCTTCCCGCGGACGCACCGGGGCACGTATATAATCAGTTCACCGTACGCGCCCCGCGTCGAGACGCCCTGCGCGATCACCTCACGCGATCGCGGATCGGCAGCGAGGTGTATTACCCGGTGCCGCTGCACCGGCAGCCGTGCTTCGCCGACCTTGGCTACAAGCGAGGCGCGTTTCCGCACGCCGAGCGCGCGGCCGCCGAAGTGCTCTCGCTTCCGATCTACCCCGAGCTGACCGAGGCGCAGCAGCAGTACGTCGTCGATCAGATCGCCGCGTTCTACGCGAGCCCCGCATGAGGGCGCAACCGAAGATCGCGGTCCTCGGTTGCGGCTCCTGGGGCAAGGACCTCGTCCGCAACTTCCACGCCCTCGGTGCGGTCGCGGCGGTCATCGAGCCCTCCGCGGAGCGACGCGCGATGGCCGCACAGCTCGCACCCGGTGCCGCGATCCACGAGCACCTCGAGGCCGTGCTCGGCGATCCGGCGATCCCTGGCGTCGTGATCGCGACGCCCGCGCAGACCCACGCCGAGCTCGTGGAGCGCGCACTCCTCGCCGGCAAGGACGTGCTCTGCGAGAAGCCGCTCGCGCTCCGCTACGAAGACGCGCGCCGCGTCCACGAGCTGGCCACGAAGCACGGCCGGATCCTGATGGTCGGGCACATCCTCGAGTATCACCCCGCGATCGCGAAGCTCCACGAGCTCATCCTCGACGGGCAGCTCGGCAAGATTCGCTACATCTATTCGAACCGTCTCAACCTCGGAAAGGTCCGGCGCGAGGAGAACATCCTGTGGTCGTTCGCGCCGCACGACATCGCGGTGATCCTGCGGCTGCTCGGAACGATGCCGTTTCAGGTCAGCGCGTCTGGTGGCGCCTACGTGCAAGCGAACATCGCCGACGTCACCGTGACGCAGCTGTTGTTCGACAACGGCGTCGCTGCGCACATCTTCGTGTCGTGGCTCAATCCGTTCAAGGAGCAGCGCCTCGTCGTCGTCGGTAGCAGGAAGATGGCGACGTTCGACGATATCCGTCGCGAGCTCGTCCTCCACGATCAGCAAGTGGACCTCAAGGACGGCGAGCCGATCCCGGTGCGGGGCGAGGGGGCGCTCGTCCCCTACGGGGCCGACGAGCCGCTGCGGCTCGAATGCATGGCCTTCCTCGACGCGGTCACGACGCGTGCCGTACCGCGGACCGACAGTGCGAGCGCGCTCCGCGTGCTTCGCGTGCTGCAGGCCGCGCAGCGCTCGCTCGTCACGCAGGGCCAGCCGGTGCAGATGCCTCTGGAGTAGCGCCGCATGCACGTCCTCCATGTGATCGATGGACTTGGCCTCGGTGGTGCCGAGCGCATGCTCGTCGACATCGCGAACCGCACCGTCGCCGACGGACATCGCGTCACGGTCTGCGTGACGCGCTACAACGTGACCCTGACCCGCGAGCTCGATTCGCGCATTCACCTGCTGCTACTGCACCGTCGCGCGCCGATCTCGCCACTCGGGCTCGCGCGCCTCGCGCGCTACAGCCGCGCCGCGCGCGTCGACGTCATCCACGCTCACCTGCGATCGAACCTGGCGTTCGTGCTGCAGCTCCGGTTGCTGCACGCCATCGGGACGCCGATCGTGTTTCACGACCACACGTCGAAGATCGAAGGAAATGCGTCGGTGCCGGTCTGGTTCCGCATCGGCCGCCGCCACATCGACCACTACGTCGGCGTGTACGACAAGCACGCGGCCTGGGCTCGCCATGCCGGCCTCGACGACTCGCGCATCTCGGTGATCCCGAATGCGATCGACCTCGCGCGCTTCACAGGCGCCGCATTGTCGCCGATTCGCAGCGAGCTCGGGATCGATCCTTCGACGACTCTCGCGGTGATGGTCGCGACACTGCGGCACGAGAAGGGCATCGAGGTCATGCTCGACGCACTGTCTCGCGTGTCGCGGCGCGATCAGCTGCGGATCATCGTCGCCGGCGCCGACGGCGAGCCCGCGTACAGTGCGCGCTGCAAGGCGCAGTGCACGGCGCTCGGCCTCGATCGGAACGTGACGTTCCTCGGCGGCCGCACGGACGTCCCGGGCGTGTTGCGCGCTGCCGATGTCGCGCTGCTGGCGTCTCACAACGAGTCGGGTCCGCTCGCGCTGATCGAGTACTTGGCGGCCGGGCTCCCGATCGTCTCGACGCGCGTGGGCGACATCGGGCAACGGCTTGCGGCAGCTGGCGTGCCGGGCTTCGTCGCTCCGAGCGACGCTACGGGATTTGCGCGCGAGCTCGACGCGCTGCTCGCGCTCTCACCTGAAGACCGCCGTGCGCGGGGCGAGCGGGGCCGCACGATCCTGACGGAGAGCTGGGACATCCGTCACGTGATCCCACGCTGGTATGCGGTCTACGCGCGAGCCATCGAGGCGCATTCGACGCGCTGATCATGCGATGATCGCGTCCCGCATGGAGAACGTCGCAGGATACCGGCATCGATCACGGCTCGAGAGCCGCGTGCGAAAGCTCTACGTCGGTATGCTGCGGCCGCTGCTGTCGACGACGCTCGCGCAGCAGCGCGTGAAGCTCCTGTGGGACGTCTGGGGCTATCAGAAGCTCGTCCGCCATCGCGAGCTCCCGATCCCGACGCGCCTCAAGCTGCTCGCACGACTGGTGCGCGTCGACTGGAACGTCCCGCACGCGCACAAGCCGCGAGAGCTCGTCGCTGTCCTCCTGTCGATCGCGGAGCGCACGGCGGAGCCGGGAGAAGCCGTCGTGGAGGCAGGGTGCTGGATGGGCGGCAGCACCGCGAAGCTGAGCATCTTCTGCAAGGAGTTCGGTTACCAGCTGCACACGTACGACTCGTTCGAAGGCGTGGAGGCCCGCACCGATGTCGAGGGTGCCGGTACTGATTTCTCCGGGAGCTACGCGGCGAAGCTCGATGTCGTCGCCGACAACGTCGCGCGCTACGGCGAGGCCGACGTCTGTCACTTCCATCGCGGCTGGTTCGTCGACACGTTGAAGAACTCGCCACCAACCTACCCGGTGCGCGGCGCGTATATCGATTGCGACCTCGTCAAGGGAACGGCCGAGGTTCTCGAAGGCGTGCTGCCGGCGCTGGTCGACGACGGCTGGATCTATTCGCAGGACTATCACATCACGCCGATCCGCGAGCTCCTGCACTCGCCGCGGCTGTGGCAGCAGCTCGGACGCGCGCTGCCGCGGATCGAGCACGTGTATCGCAACCTCGCCAGGCTCGCGGCTGCGGACTAGCTCCGGGATGTCGCTGGTCAGCCTGTATCACAAGTTCCCGGCACCGCTGCGCGCGGTCATCGCCACCGCGCGCGGCGCGCAGCTGAGGTGGTGGAGATATGGCCGCGAGACCGAAGCGCTCGTCGAGGAGGCTCTCGATCGCGAGCACTGGTCGGCCTCCCGACTCGCGGCCTGGCAGCAGGAGCAGCTCGCGCACGTGCTCCAGCACGCGGCGACTCGCGTGCCGTATTACCGGGCGAGCTGGGAGCGTCGACGTCGCGCGGGCGACCGTGCGAGCACAGAGCTGCTCGAGAACTGGCCGCTGCTCGCGAAGGACGAGCTGCGCGCCAACCCACGCGCGTTCATCTCCGACGACTGCGATGCCCGCGGCATGTTTCACGAGCATACGAGCGGCACGACCGGTACGCCGCTCAACTTGTGGTTCACGCGCCGCACGCTGCACGCGTATTACGCGGTCTACGAGGCGCGCGTGCGGCGGCGGTTCGGTGTTACGCGCCATGATCGGTGGGCAAACATCGGCGGACAGCAGATCGTCCCGTTCGAGCAGCGCAAGGCGCCGTTCTGGGTGTGGAACGCGGCGCTGCACCAGCTCTACATGTCGTCGTACCACCTGGCGCCGGCGTTCGTGCCCGCCTATGTCGACGCCCTCCGCGCGCATCACATCACGTACGCACTCGGCTACGCGTCGTCGCTGTACAGCCTCGCCACACTGGCGCTCGAGCACGGATGCGAGCCGTCGCCGCTGCGGCTCGTGGTGACGAATGCGGAGCCGCTCTTCGACTATCAGCGCACGGCGATCCACAAGGCGTTCGGGACGATCCCGCGTCAGACCTACGGCATGTCGGAGTTGTGTTGCAGCGCCAACGAGTGCGCGCACTCGACGCTGCACCTGTGGCCCGAGGTCGGGGTCGTCGAGGTCGTCAGCGAGACTTCCGAGGCGGCCGTGTCGCCGGGCGAGACCGGCCGCATCGTCTGCACGAACCTGCTCAATGTCGATACACCGCTGATCCGCTACGTCGTCGGCGATCGCGGCGCGCTGCAGCCGGAAGGCTCGGCGTGCGCGTGCGGCCGGACGCTGCCCGCGCTCGCGTCGATCGATGGACGTCTCGACGATGTGCTGGTCACGCCCGATGGCCGGCGCATCGGCCGGCTCGATCCGGTGTTCAAGGCGGATCTCGCGATCCGCGAGGCGCAGATCATCCAGGAGACGCTGACGCGCGTCCGCATCCGGCTCGTTCCGACGAAAGACTTCACCGCCGAGACCGGCGAGGCGCTGATCCGTTCCTTGCGCCAGCGCATGGGGGATGTCGAGGTCGTGCTCGAGCAGGTCTCCTCGATCCCGCGGACGGCAGCGGGCAAGTTCCGCGCCGTGATCAACGAGCTACGCTCCGTGGGGTCGCCTTGAACATTCTCCACCTCGTCCAGAACTACTTCCCATCGGTTGGCGGCACCCAGACCGTGATCCAGCAGCTGTCCGAGGGATTCGTCCGGCGCTTTCACGATGACGTGACCGTGTTCACGACGAACGCGCTCAACAATCCGCATCAAAAAGACAACGAGATGCTCCCCGTCGGCGACGAGGTCATCAACGACGTGCTCGTCCGCCGGTTCAGCTACTGGCAGAAGCATCGCAAGCTCGTGCGCACGGCCTCCCATTACGCGCGGCGGATCGGCCTCCCGTATAGCGACTTCCTCGACGTCTTCGCCGGCGATCCGGTGTCGCCCGCGATGCTCGTCGAGACGCTTCGTGCACCCGCGGACGTCATCGGCTGCATGGCGTTCCCCTACCTGCAGATGTACTACCCGCTGTACGGCCGCCTCGGCCGCGCGCGGCGGCCAGTCGTCCTGTTCGGTGCACTTCATCTCGACGACGATCACGTCGCGCGCCCGATCCTGCGGGCGACGGCGCGCGCGCAGGCCTACGTCGCGTTCACCGAGTTCGAGCGGCGCGTGCTGATCAAGAACGGCATCCCGCCGGAGCTCGTTCACGTCGTCGGGCTCGGTGTCGATGTGGAGCCGTTTCTGAGCGCGAGCGGCGCCGCAATCCGAGAGCGCTACGGGATCGGCGACGCCCCGGTGGTCGGCTTCATCGGTCGCCAGGCGCCCTACAAAGGTTGCGACACGCTGGTCAAGGCGATGGATTCGGTCTGGGATCGCTATCCCGAGACGCGTGTCATCCTCGCAGGTGCGCGGACGAAGTTCTCCGAGCAGATCGATGCGCTGCTAGCCGCGCTCCCCGCGAAGAAGCGAGATCGCGTCATCGTGTCATACGACTTCACCGACGAGGAAAAGGCGCAGTGGTTCGCCGCGTGCGACATCGTCACGTCGGTCTCCTCGAAGGAGTCGTTCGGGATCGTGTACGTCGAGGCGTGGGCCTGCGGAAAGCCGGTGATCGGCGGCCGCATCGGCGCGGTCGAGTGCGTGATCCGCGAGGGCGAGGACGGATTGCTCGTCCCGTGTGGCGAGCCCGCCGAGCTCGCGGTGGCGATCGAGTCGTTGCTCGCGGACGAACCGCGGAGGCGGCGCTTCGGCCGCAACGGCCGCGAGAAGGTGCTCGCCAACCACCGGTGGTCGATCGTCATCGAGCGCGTCCACGCGCTCTACGAGCACGTCGCGAATCGCTCGCCTCACTGACGCAGCATGGCACGCAGCTGGTCGAGCACGCGCTGCGTCGACTGACCGTCCGTGAACGTGATGATCTCGCGGACGAGCTCGCGGCGACCGGCGGCGCGCGCGGTCGGCTCCTTCAACGCGGCCGAAACCGCGCGGATCAGCGCCGCGCGATCGTGGACGATGTCGAGACCGCCGGAGCGCGTGATCGGCAGAAAGTGCTCGTGCGCGTAGAGCTCGCGCATCGCCCGGTCGTACGGGCGCCCAGGCCGATCGTCGTACGCGGGGCCGATCTGCGGCCGATCGAACACGGAACCATCGACGGTCATCGTCGAGGCGACGTTCACGTGGACCTCGCTGTGCTTCAACGTCGACGTCAGCTTGGCGATGTCGGCGTCGCGAATGTTGCTGTACTTCGGAACTTCTCCCGAGGCCCATGGTTCGTCGAACACGACGTGCTTGGCGTCGCGCCTGACGTCGGCCCATCGCACGTTCGTGTCCGCGGGATGGCGGCGCAGCAGGATCACGGGACGTCCCGCGATCTCGCCGTGCTCGATCGCCGTGTCGAGCTGCATGACCAGATGCGGCTCGTGGGGCACGATCGACGGTGGCCCACCGCCGTACAAGATCACCGCACGCTGCGGCGGCAGGCGCATGCGCTCGCGCCACACGGCCTCGTCCCACGCGTACTCGGGCTTCCAGTAGAAGTCGAACTGCGGTGCCCCGACAATCTCGATGTGGCGCGCCTTCGTATCGGGATATCCGCGCCGCAGCTGCGCGGCGTTGTGACGGTTCCATAGCAGGTAGTGATCGAAGATCGCGCCGATCCAGCCGCGCACCGTGATGTTGTCGAACGACAGGATCGCCGCGCACGTCTTCAGACGCTCTGCCGCGGCCACGCGCACCACCAGCTCCTCTTGCCGGTGAAACGGCGTGAGGCTCAGCAACGCATCCGCGCGGAGCGAGCGGATCAGCGCCTCGTGCTCGCGATAGTTGGTGTCCAGGCGGAGGAGCGTCTTTTCCTCGACCAGGAGCCGGTCCGCGGTGCCCGGCAGCATCAGGTAGGCGCGATTCCGGAGCTCGCGCACGCGGCGGATGAGCCGGCGGCGGCGCGAGGTGCCGATGTCGTCGCGACGCTGCGCGATCGCGGTGGTCGGGCTGGCGAGCCGTGTGAAGTGCCACGTGTCGATCATGCGGCGAGCTCGCACGTACGACGCGCCGTAGCGCGTCTCGGGGAGTGCGTGGACCTCGACGCCTGCGTGCTCGAGCTCGGCCTGCAGCTCGGGATCGCTCCACGCGAGCAGCGCAACCGGCTGGATGTCCTCGGCGAGCCGCGCGAGCAACCCGGTGCGCAACAGATAGCGGACCGCGAACTGGATCGTGATGGGAACGAGGAGCCGCGGTTTGCCCATGTCGCGCAGCCGTGGAAGATGCCGCCGGACCGGGACCGTACCCGGAACCCGACGGTTTCGCATGTCGGTGTCTGCGCTTTCGCGCATGGACGCGACGCGGTAAAGATCTGGCATGACTGGGGGACTCGCCCGAGCCCAGGTAGACGTCGCTGGATCGCTCCGGGACGTCGTGCTCGCGCTGGATCGCGGCGCGCTGCGCGTGGCGCTCGTGATGTCGAGCCCGACGCACCTGGTCGGCATCTTCACGGACGGCGACCTGCGCCGAGCGCTGTTGCGCGGGGCCTCGCTCGACTCGCCACTCGAGCCCGAGATGCAGCGCAACTTCACCTCCGTGCGCCCCGACGTCAGCCGCGCTGAGGTGCTCGACCTGATGCAGGCCCGGATGTTCACAGTCGTGCCGATCGTCGACGAGGCCGGCGTGTATCGCGGATGTCATCATCTGCACGATCTGCTCGGGGTGGCGAACCGGCCGAATGCGGCGCTCGTCATGGCGGGCGGGCGCGGCACGCGGCTGGGTGCGCTGACGAGGGACGTGCCGAAGCCGATGATCCGCGTCGCCGGGCGGCCGATCCTCGAGCGGATGGTGCTGCACCTCGTCGGCTTCGGCGTGCACCGGATCTACATCTCGCTGAACTACCTCGGTCACGTCATCGAGAGCCACTTCGGCGACGGCTCGAAGTTCGGGTGCTCGATCGAGTACCTGCGCGAGCAGCAGCCGCTGGGAACGGGCGGGGCACTGTCGCTGCTTCCAGCCGTGCCGACTGCCCCGCTCCTCGTCGTCAACGGCGACATCGTTACTCAGGCCGACCTCGGCGCGATGCTCGATGCGCATGCGCAGGCCGGACCGGAGCTGATGCTGACTGTCGCGACGCGGCGGTACCTGCATACCGTGCCGTTTGGCTGCATCGAGGTCGAGGGCACGCGCATCGTGAACGTCGAGGAGAAGCCGACGGTCAGCCGGTTGATCAATGCCGGCATGTACGTCGTCTCGCCGCGCCTGCTCGCGCGCGTGGAGCCGAACACGAGCTTCTCGATGCCGTCGTTGATCGAGGGCTGTCTCGCACGCGGAGAGCGCGTCGATACGTTCGAAATCGCCGACGACTGGATCGATGTCGGCCAGAAGGAACAGCTGGCCCAGGCGCGAGGAGAGACGACGTGAAGCTTGCAGGCACGACCGTGCTGGTGACCGGAGCCGGTGGTTTCATAGGCTCGCAGCTCGCCGAGGAGCTCGTGCGACGGGGATGCCGCGTGAGGGCGCTCGTTCGCTATGACTCCAAAGGGACGCGCGGCTGGCTCGACCACGCTCCGCCCGAGATCCGCGATCAGCTCGAGATCTGCGTCGGCGATCTGCGCGACGCGATCAGCCTGCGCACGTTCATCGCGGGTGCACAGTGCATCTTCCACCTCGGTGCGCTGATCGGGATCCCGTACTCGTACGTCGCGCCGGATGCGTACGTCGACGTCAACATTCACGGCACGCTCAACGTGCTGCAGGCGGCGCGCGAGCTCGGCGTCGCCAAGGTCGTGCACACGTCCACCAGTGAGGTCTACGGCACCGCGCGCTTCGTCCCCATCACCGAGGAGCATCCTCTGCAGGGGCAGTCTCCGTACTCCGCGACGAAGATCGGCGCCGATCAGCTCGCGCTGTCGTTTCACAGCTCATTCGCGACGCCGGTCACGATCGCGCGTCCGTTCAACACGTACGGGCCGCGGCAGTCCGCCCGCGCGATCATCCCGACGATCATCACGCAGATCGCCGCGGGCAAGCGGTCGCTACGGCTCGGGTCGCTGCACCCGACGCGCGACTTCAACTACGTCGCCGATACGGTCGGCGGCTTCATCGCGCTGGCCGAGAGTGACCGCGTCGTCGGCGAGGTCGTCAACCTCGGTAGCAACTTCGAGGTGTCCATGCTGGAGACCGCTCAGACGATCGCTCGGCTCATGAACGCCGACGTCCAGTTCGAGCTCGACGAGCAGCGCGTGCGGCCGAAGCTGAGCGAAGTCGAACGCTTGTGGGCCGACAACACGAAGGCCCGAACGGTCGCCGGATGGCAACCGAAGTACGGTGGGCGCGACGGATTCGAGCGGGGCCTCGCCGAAACCATCGCCTGGTTCATGAACGCCGAGCACCTGAAGCTCTACAAACCCGACAGCTACGCCCGCTAGAGCGGCGAGGAGACCGTCCCCATGCCCGCAGAGTTCAGCATCGCCGGCCGCAAGGTCGGTCCCGAGCACCCGCCGCTCGTGATCGCCGAGGTCGGCATCAACCACGAGGGACAGATCGACAAGGCACTGCAGCTCGTCGATGCCGCCGCCGCTGCTGGTGCTGAGGTCGTGAAGTTCCAGTGCCACATCACGGAGAAGGAGATGGTCCCCACGGACATGAAGCCGGGGAAGATCTCCGACGAGCGGCTGTGGGACATCATCAAGCGCTGCGAGCTCACCGAGGAGGAAGAGCGCCGCGTGCAGGCGTACTGCGCCGAGAAAGGCGTGATGTACCTGTCCACGCCGTTCTCGCGCGAGGCCGCCGATCGGTTGCTGGCGATGAACGTGCCCGCGTTCAAGATCGGCTCAGGCGAGTGCAACAACTACCCGCTGCTCGATCACGTCGCGCGGATGGGGCGGCCGATGATCGTGTCGACCGGCATGAACGACATCGATTCGGTGCGGCGAACGGTCGAGGTCATCCGCCGCCACGACGTGCCTCTCGTGCTGCTCCACTGCACGAGCATGTATCCAACGCCGTACGACAAGGTCCGGCTCGGTGGCATCCAGGACCTCCAGCGGGCCTTCCCCGACATCAGCATCGGCCTGTCGGATCACTCGATGGGCATCTGGACGTGCCTCGGCGCCGTCGCGCTCGGAGCGGTTGTGCTCGAGAAGCACTTCACGATCTTGCGGTCGTGGCCGGGCCCGGACACCAAGATCTCGATCGAGCCGGACGAGCTCGCCGATCTGGTCGTCGGATCGAAGGCCGTATGGGAGGCACGCGGCGGCAAGAAGACGATCCTCGCCGAGGAGAAGCCGGTCATCGACTTCGCCTATGCGACCGTCGTGACGATCGCGCCGATCAAGCGAGGCGAGACGTTCACGCGCGACAACGTGTGGGTGAAGCGACCGGGAACCGGCAAGATCCTCGCCGATCGCTTCGAGGACGTCGTAGGCAAGCGCGCCACCCAGGACGTTGCCGCAGACGTGCACCTGCGGCCGGAAGATATCGAGGGCTACCGTTGAACAGCGATCGCTCCGGCGCGGTCGCCGTGCTCGGGGCTGCCGGTTTCATCGGCACGCACGTGGTCGCCGAGCTCGTGCACCGCGGCTGTCGCGTGACCGGCGTCGACGGCAGGCCCCGCCCGCCCGCAGCGCCACCCGACGTGCGCTGGCTGCACGTCGATCTCGATCAGGGCCTGAAGGACCTCGAGGACGCGACGACGTGCATCCACCTTGCCGAGCCGAGCGCGCTCGAGGATGCGGCGGCCGCAGAGCGCAACATCGCGCGTGCTCACCACGTGCTCGCAGCCCCGTTCCAGCGCATTGTCTACACTTCGAGTGCGCTGGTGTACGGCGACGAGCGCGCCGCGCCGCGCCGCGAGGACGAGGAGCTCGATCCGGCCGGCGCGTATGCGCGCGCGAAGGCGGCGGTCGAGCGCATGTTCCTCGCCGATCCGCGGTGCGTGGTCGCACGGCTCGCGAACGTCTACGGCCGCGGCATGTCACCGCGGAGCGTGCTGTCGGACATCCTCGGGCAGCTCGCCGCGCCGGGCCCACTCTCGCTGCGCGATCTCGCGCCGGTGCGCGACTACGTGCACGTCGTGGATGTCGCGCGCGCTCTCGTGGATCTCGCCGTCTCCACCGCCCGCGGCGTCTTGAACATCGGCACGCGGCGCGGGACGAGCGTCGACGAGCTGGCGCGCATCGCGTGCGCTGCGGCCGGCACACCCGAGCGCCGCGTGGTGGCGACAAGCCCGCGCCACGCTTCCTCTGCGCTCGTCCTCGACGTAGAACGAATCCACCGCGAGCTCGGCTGGTCACCGTCGGTGACGCTCGAGCAGGGCATCGCGGAGCTAGTCCGAGAGCAACTCCCATGACCCGCAAGCGCATCATCGCCGTGTTCACCGGAAACCGCGCCGAGTACGGTCTGCAGTTTCCGATCCTCCGCGCCATCGCGCGCCATCCCGAGCTCGAGTACCGGCTGCTCGTCTCGGGGGCGCACCTCGACAAGAACTTCGGCAAGACGCTCGAGGAGATCCGCAAGGACGGCTTCGAGGTTCACGACGAGATCAAGATCGATCTCGAGGCCGACACGCTCTACGCCACCGCACAGGCGATCGGCAGCGGGACGATCGCGGTCAGCAAGTCACTCGACAAGCTGCGGCCCGACCTGCTCGTCGTCTACGCCGATCGGTTCGAAGGGTTCGCCGCGGTGATCGCGGGGACGCAGATGGGCATCCCGACCGCGCACGTGGAGGGCGGTGACGTCACGCAAGGCGGCGCGCTCGACGACTCCGTTCGCCATGCGATGACGAAGCTGGCGCACCTGCACTTCACCACGAACGAGAACGCGGCCAACCGAATCCGGCTGATGGGCGAGGAGCCGTGGCGCGTGTTCAACGTCGGGTTCCCGGCGATCGATCTGATCGCCGACGGCGTGTACGCCACGCCGAAGGAGCTGCACGAGCGCTACGGCCTCGTCGCGGACAAGCCGCTGATCGTATTCACGCAGCACTCGGTCAGCACGCGTTACGAGGAGGCGGCGGCGCAGATCGAGCCGTCGCTCGCCGCGCTCGAGGCGCTCGCGCACGAGGGCGTCCAGATCGTACTGACCTACCCGAACAACGATGCAGGCGGCCGGCGGATCATCGACGAGCTCGAGAAGTTTCGCGCGCGCGGGATCCCCAACACGCAGGTCCACAAGAGCCTGGGTCGCTACAACTATCACGGCATGCTGCACCTCGCCGGGCGTGGCGGATCCGCGGGCGGTGCGTGCGTCGGGAACTCGTCGAGCGGCGTGAAGGAGACGCCTGCGTTCGGGTGCCCGACCGTCGACATCGGCACGCGTCAGGCGGGCCGGCTGCGGGCGACCAACGTGATCGAGACCGGGTACGACACCGCCGAGATCCTCGCGGCGATGCGGCGCTGTCTCACCGATCAGACGTTCGTCGCGCAGTGTCGAACGTGCGTGAACCCGTACGGCACCGGCGATGCGGGGCGCAAGATCGCCGACGTGCTCGCGACCGTCGAGCTCGGTCAGACGATGATCACGAAGCAGATGACGATCCCTTGAGGATCGCCTCCGCGTGCCGCCACTCCTCGGGAGTATCGAGATCGAGGCTCGGCGTCGTGCTGAGGTGGCCGACGAGCCGCGCACCGTAGAGGCTGTTGCCGGTCATCACGACATCGCGTCGGGTCACGAAGATCGAGCCGTCGCGATGGTAGGCCGGCGGAAGATCCTGCCGGCGCGGTATCGGGTTCGGCTCACCGGTCGCGAGATGCAGCTCGCCGCTCGCGGTCGCGAAGTAGACCCAGTGCGGATTGTATTCGGCCGGTACCGCCGCGATGCTCACCGCGGCGTCGGCGCCGGTGCGCTCGAGAAGCTCGATGCATGCGTCGATGTCCGCGGGATGTCGAAGCGGGCTCGTCGGCTGCAGCAGGCAGGTCGCGTCGTAATGCTCGCCGAGCGCTTCGAGGGCCGCGATCGCGTGCTGGATCACGGGCAGCGTCGGGCTGGCATCGTGCGCGAGCTCTGCGGGACGCAAGAATGGCACGTCGAGGCCCACGGCCCGTCCGACGGTCGCGATCTCGTCATCGTCGGTCGTGAGGATCGTGCGCGTGATCCGTGTCGCACGCCGCGCCGCTTCGGCCGTCCAGGCCAGCAACGGCTTGCCTCCGAGCAGCTGGATGTTCTTGCGCGGGATGCCCTTGGAGCCTCCGCGGGCCGGAACGATGCCGAGGACGCGCACCACTGGACGCTATCACCGACGGACGTGTCTTCGCGACGGTGTTAGAGTGCGTCGCGCTCCATGGCGAAGACGGCACTGATCACCGGCATCACAGGGCAGGACGGCTCGTATCTCGCCGAGCTCCTCCTCGGCAAAGGCTATGACGTCCACGGGATCGTGCGGCGGTCGAGCTCGATCAACCGGACGCGCATCGACCATCTTCGCGGCGAGAGCCGGTTCCGGCTCCACTACGGCGATCTAACGGACGCCTCGTCGCTCAACCGGATCCTCCAGGCCGTCGCACCCGAGGAGATCTACAACCTTGGCGCCCAGAGCCACGTCAAGGTCAGCTTTGACGTCCCCGAGTACACCGCGGAGTCCGTCGGCGTCGGCACGCTGAGGTTGCTCGAGACGATCCGCGAGGTCGGCGCGAAGCCGCGCTTCTACCAGGCGGGCTCCTCCGAGATGTTCGGCAAGGTCGTGGAGACGCCGCAGACGGAGACGACGCCGTTCTATCCCCGATCGCCGTACGCGGCCGCCAAGGTGTTCGCACACTGGCTCGCGGTCAACTATCGAGAGGCGTACGGGATGTTCATCTGCAACGGCCTGCTCTTCAACCACGAGTCGCCGCGCCGCGGAGAGAGCTTCGTTTCGCGCAAGATCACGCGCACGGTCGCGGCGATCAAGCTCGGGCTCGAGAGCAAGCTCGCGCTCGGCAACCTCGACGCGAAGCGCGACTGGGGTTACGCGAAGGACTACGTCGGGGCGATGTGGTTGATGCTCCAGGCCGAGAAGCCGGACGACTACGTGATCGCGACCGGCGAGACTCACACGGTCAAGGAGTTCTGCGAGCTCGCGTTCGCGCACGCCGGCCTCGACTGGAAGGACCACGTCGTCATCGATCCCAAGTTCTTCCGGCCGACCGAGGTCGACCTGCTGCTCGGCGATGCGAGCAAGGCGCGGCGCGTGCTCGGCTGGCAGCCCACGACGAAGTACGCCGATCTGGTCCGCCTGATGGTGGATGCCGATCTGGAGCTCCTGCGGACCGGTAAGCTCGGTGTCATCGATGCCGAACGGTCGTAGGGTCTTCGTCACCGGTGGCGCAGGCTTCGTCGGGTCGCGGCTGGTCGTGGCGCTGGAGGCCCGCGGCGATGTCGTCGTCGCGCCGGATGAGACGGAGCTGGACCTGCTCGACGTGCCCGGCATGCGCGCGGCGCTCGAGCGCGCGACCCCCGACGTCGTCGTGCATCTCGCGGCGGTCAGCCACGTCCCGACGTGCGCGGCTGATCCGGGCCTCGCGATCCGCGTCAATCTCGGCGGTACGGCGGCACTGCTTGCCGCGATGCGCGATGTCGCACCCGCTGCGCGGCTCGTGTTCGCGAGCACCGCTCAGGTCTACGCAGCCACGGAAGGCGATGAGGCAGCCATCGACGAGACTTTCGCGATCGCACCGCAGAACCTGTATGCGCGAACGAAGTGGGAAGCCGAGCTTCTGATCGCGGATGCCTGCACGCGCGAGCGCCGTCGCGCCACGGTGCTGCGGCTGTTCAACCACACGCACAAGTCGCAGTCGCCGAGCTTCTTCGTCCCGTACATCTACCGATCGGTCCTCGACGGCGCGCGCGCGATCTCGGTCGGAAACACGCATGTGCGGCGCGATATCGGCTCGCTCCAGGACCTGGTGGCGGCGCTACTCGCTGCGGTCGACCGGGTCGACGCGTACGAGGTCTTCAATGTCTGCAGCGGCACCGCGAAGCCGCTCGACACCATCGCCGTCGAGCTGGCGGCCCGCCTGGGCACATCGATCGAGCTTGTCATCGATCCGGCGAAGGTGCGAGCCGGAGAGCCCCTGGTGATCCGTGGTTCGCATGCGCGGTTCACGCAGGCGACGGGCTGGTCGCCGCGCGCGGTCACGGCATCCGCGCTGCTCGATGCGTTTCTCGCCGACTGAGGTCAGAGGCCGATCGAGCGCAGGTACTCCGCGACGCGTGGTGCAAGCTTCTGCGAGCCCGCGACGCTGAGGTGATCGCGGTCGCGGTACATCCAGGTGCCGCTGGTGAACGTCGAGCACACGCCCGCGCCGCACAGCCAGGGCAACGGATCCATCAGCGCCACGTGGCCCGCGTTATCGGCTGCGACGGCGTCCTCGAGCGCGACCGCGCGGCTGCGCTCCAGCTGCGCGGCGGCGACGGGCTTCGACATCGCGCACGACGACGGAGCCAGCAGGTACTTGAGCCGGCCGCAGGTCGCGGGCGTGAGCTCGTACGCGGGCACGTCGCGAACGATCACGGTCCGGATCCCGCTCGCCGTCAGCTGCGCGATGGCATGATCGAGGCCGGCGCGCCACACGGCGGCCTTGCCCTCGACGTCGTTCACGAACGCACCACTTTCCGAGCGCCACGACGCACCGCCGTCGACGAGCGTCGCGGCGTCAGAGGCACCCAGCAACACGACCGCGGGACGAAGACCGAGCAGCTCGTGGAGCTTCCGTGTGACGTAGTTCTGGCACTCCTCGTCGGCCCGGCCGTCGCGCGTGCGCATCGTTCCGTCGACGATCGCGCATCCCGACATCACCGAGACCGTCACGTCGTATCCGAGATCGTTGCCGGCCCGGATGACCGCCTCGGCCCACATCTCGGCGTGCGAGTCGCCGATCAGCACGATCCGGCCCTTGGCCTGCGGGACCGCCCATGTGCACGCGGCATCGCCGAGCGGTCGCGCGGCGGAGAGTCGCTCGTTGCACCCGTGCGGCGAGGGCACGTGCCGGCGGTGAACCTGATCGAGGCCGCGCACCCGCCAGGCGCGGTCCACCCCGAGGCATGCGAGCCCGACGAGCACGGGCACGGCCACGCACACCGCGACGAGCTTCAGCAGGCGACGGCCATGCCACCGCGCGCGCGAGCGGAAGCGATCCTCGATCGTTCCCTTGGCGGCGAGCGCGAGGCCGAGCGACGCTGCGGCCGCAGCCGCCACCGGCCAGATCGACGCCGAGTTCGCGGCCGCGAAGACGATCAGCGGCCAGTGAAACAGATACCAGCCGTACGAGACGTCGCCGATGACGACGGCAGGACGAACCGCGAGGATCGAGGGCACGATCCCGTCGCGATCGACGCCGGCGGCGAGGATCGCCATGCTTCCGACGACGGGCAGCGCCATCGCGTACATCGAGCGACTCGCGGCATCGTCGAACCACGCCGCACACACCACGACGCCGGCGAGGCCGACGAGTCCGAGCGCGTCGCGCACCGCGCCGGGGATGCGACGAACGTGGTGCGCAGACAGCGCGAGGAACGCGCCGGCGAGGAACTCCCACGCCCGCGTCGGCGCGCCGTAGAAACCGAGCGCCTCTGTCGAGCTGAATCCGAGCCGCGTGACGGCTGCCTCCATGCGGCCTGACATGTGGGCGGCGTAGAGCGCGAATGACAGCAGACCGAGGAGGGCCACGCCGGCCGCGGCCGTCGTCGTGGCGAGCGCGCGAACGCGCCGGCGCGCCGCGATGCCGACGATGAGTGCCACCGGGAGGAGCAGGTAGAACTGTTCCTCCACGGACAGCGACCACGTGTGGAGCAGCGCGTTCGCATCCGGCGGCAACGCGAAGTAGTCCGCGCTCTGCCGCGACAGGAACGTGTTGGCGTTGATCAGCGCGGCGGCGATGGCCGTCTTCGAGGTCGTCGCGGACGCTCCGAGCGGGCTGAGCAGCAGCACGCCGAGCGCGGCGGTGCCGGTCAACGTGAGCGATAGCAGCGGCAGCAGGCGGCGCACGCGTCGTGCGAAGAACTCGCGAATGTCGACCACGCCGGTGCGCCGCACCTGACCTCGCAGGTAGCCCGTGATCACGAATCCCGAGATCACGAAGAACACGTCGACGCCGATGTAGCCGCCGGTCAGCGTGCGATGGACGTGAAACGCGACGACGAGCAGGACCGCGACGCCTCGCAGGCCCTGGATGTCTGCGCGGCGAGGCGTTCCGGCCGTGTCTCGCTCTTGTTGCATCGATCGTTCTCAGCCGACACCGGACGCGGAGGTGCTCGCGCCCGCGTCGACCAGCTCCCAGCGGTACCGCACGAGGAAGGGAAATCCGGTCTCGGGTCCGAAGATCTTGCCGGTGCCGAAGAAGTCGCCGCTCGCGACCGAGACCTCTGCGGCGCCCTCGATCATGTCCGCGATCGTCTGCCCATCGACCTTGCAGAAGATTGTCATCCGGTACACGCCGGGGACGAGCGGGAGGTCCGGGATGTGGCAGCGCACCTTGCTGCCCTTCGGAAGCGTCTGGAAATTCTGGTCGACGATGCGCGTCGCGCATGCGAACAGCGGGCGGCCCATCGAATCCGAGAACGCGACCTGGAATGCAGCGTTGCGCACGTTGGGGTCGTTCACCTCGTACTCGAGGTCGATCATGATGTCGTCGCCGGCGCTGACGATGTTGACGGGCTGCTCGTGGCTGTCGAGGACTCGCAGCTCGGTGAACGTGACGCGCTGATCCCCCTGGCGGTTCTTGCGATCGCGAAGTGGTACGCGCGCCTCGCTGCTGATCCCCCGGAGGTAGCAGGCGATCGCCGTCTTGACGTCATCGTCGCAGATGACCGAGCCTTGCTCGAGCACGATGCCGCGGCTGCACATCGCCGCGACCGCGCCCATGTTGTGGCTGACGAACAGGACGGTTCGCCCCTGGCGCGCGACGTCCTCCATCTTGCCGATGCACTTGCGCTGGAACTCGGCGTCGCCGACGGCGAGCACCTCGTCGACGATCAGGATCTCGGGATCGAGGTGCGCGGCGACGGCAAACGCCAGGCGCAGGTACATGCCGCTCGAGTAGTGCTTCACCGGCGTATCGATGTGACGCTCGACGCCTGCGAACGCGACGATCTCGTCGAAGCGCTTGAACGTGTCGGCGCGCGACATGCCGAGGATCGCGCCGTTCAAGAACACGTTCTCGCGACCGCTCAGCTCCGGGTGAAACCCACTGCCGACCTCGAGCAGTGCGGTGACGCGACCGTAGATCTCGGCATAGCCGGCGCTGGGTTCGGTGATCCGCGACAGCACCTTTAGCAGCGTGCTCTTGCCGGCGCCGTTGCGGCCGATGACTCCGACGACCTCGCCGCGCTGGACCTCGAACGACACGTCGCGGAGCGCGTGAAATGTCTCGGCGCTCGCGCGCGCCCGCATGCGCTTGAACGTCTGCAGCGGCGCCGTGATCAGGTCGCGCAGCGTCCGATACTTCATCGGCTTCGCGCCGAGCTTGTACTCCTTGGCGAGACCGTGCAGGCGAATGGCGACGTCGCTCATGACAGGTGCCCTAGACGACGTCCGCGAACGTGCGCTCGGTGCGGCGGAAGTAGAACGCGCCGGACACCACGAGGAACAGGGAGACGACCGTCGACAGCACGACCATATCGACCGGCAACGTCGCGGTGCCGAGCAGCGCGAAGCGAAACCCTTCCACGACGCCTGCCATCGGGTTGATGCCGTAGAGTGTGCGCCACGGCTCGTGCAGCAGCGAGCTCGGGTAGACGACCGGGGTCACGAACAGCCAGATCTGCGTCAAGAACGGAATCGCGTAGCGGACGTCCCGGAACTGCACATTGATCGCGGCGAGCCACAGGCCGACGCCGAGCGCGCTCGCGAGCGCGAGCAGCGTGAACACGGGCAGCCAGAAGATGTTCGCTGATGGCACGACGCCGTAGAACGGCATCATCACGAGCAGGACCACGAGCGCGAGCGCGAAGTCGACGAGGCCGGCGAGCACCGCCGCCACCGGGATGCACAGGCGCGGGAAGTAGACCTTGCGCAGTAGGTTCGCGCTCCCGACGAGGCTGTTCGCGGATGCCGACATCCCGGTCGCGAAGAACGTCCACGGGACCAGAGCCGCATAGCTGAAGACCGGGTACGGAATGCCGTTCGATGGCAGCCGCGCCAGCTTCCCGAAGAAGAAGCTGAACACGACCATCGTCAGGAGCGGCTGCAGGATCGCCCACGCGGCCCCGAGTACGGTCTGCTTGTAGCGGACCTTGATGTCGCGCCACGCAAAGAAGTAGAGCAGCCCCCGGTACTGCCAGAATTCTCGCAGTCCGAGCGATGCCCAGCCTCGTGTGGGTGCAATTCGGACGACCGTCATATACTGGCCCGAGCGGCCCCCGGTCTTACCAGGGCTAACGGCCCGGTCACAAGCCGCCGCCACCCTCGTGCAACGTGGGCCTTGACCCGATCCGGACACGCGGTGACGGTCCTCACGGCGACCTGGGTTAGTGGCCCGTGTCGCGTGCGACGTTCATCGGAATCGGCTCAGGTTCGGGTGGGGTATTTACGAGGAGAAGTTCACCGGTTTTCGGTCGGACACAATGGCACTGCGTGATAGGGTTGGGCCTTCGATGAACGCGCATCGCACTAGCTCCAAAATCCTTCTCTCGAGTGTCCTGTTGGTGGTCGGCTGCGTGGGTGACACGAACAGCGGATCACGGGTCGACGGCGGTGACAACGGCGATAACTCGCCGGCCGTCGTCTACGCGACAGGGCCTCTGCCCGATCTCGTGGAGACGACGACAGGCGATCCGCCCGCCACGACCACGCTCGGCGGCACCTTCACGGCGTCCGACACCGTGACCAACTCGGGCAGTGCGTCGGCTACCGCCTCGTACACGAAGTACTACCTCACCGCGAACGGCACGACGCCACAGTACTTGCTCGGCAACCGCTCGGTCGGCGCGCTCGCCATCGGCGCCTCGGACTCGGGCAGCACGACGGCCACCGTTCCCGGCGGCGTCCCGGCGGGCAGCTACCGCGTGCTCGCATGCGCGGACGCCGGCTCCGGCACCGCCGGTCGTATCTCGCAGGTCACCGAAAGCAACGAGATCAACAACTGCACCGCTTCGACGGGCTCGACGACGGTCACCGGCGCGGATCTGACGGAGTCGAACGTCTCCGTCAGCCCCACCTCGATCAATCCTTCAACGGGCACGCTCACGGTCAGCGATCAGGTCAACAACATCGGCAACGCCGCCGCGGGTGCTTCGGTGACGCGGTGGTGGCTGTCGACGGATAACGTCAAGGATCCGAGTGACGCGTACATCCGTAACTGCGTCAACGGCAATCCGATCCCCGGTCGCAATGTCGGCACGATCAGCGCCGGTGCCAGCAGCGCTGGTTCTTCCACCACGACGCCGCTGTGCGTCCGCGACGCCACGGGGCTGCATCCGCCCGCGAGCGGCACCTACTACGTCATCGCGTGCGCGGACACCACTGCGGCCGTTATCGAGCAGAACGAGCTCAACAACTGCACCGCGTCGTCGAACACCCTGACGGTGAACGGTGGCCCCGACCTCGTCGAGACGACGGTCACGGATCCTCCGACCACCGGCACCGTCGGTACGTCGTTCCCGCTCACCGACACCGTGCAGAACGTTGGTGGCGACCCTGCCCCGAGCTCGTACACGAAGTTCTACCTGTCGCCGAACGGC
Source organism: uncultured Kofleriaceae bacterium (assembly GCA_964446175.1). Taxonomy (GTDB): domain Bacteria; phylum Myxococcota_A; class Polyangia; order Haliangiales; family Haliangiaceae; genus JABFXX01. The sequence goes on along the minus strand of CAYUNM010000005.1, from coordinate 53,829 downwards.
ACGAGCCTCACGGTCTACCTCAATACCCGCAGCGTCACCGCGCTGACGCCGGGCCAGACCGATACGGCGACTACGACGATGACGGTTCGCGCGGGCACGGCGCCCGGTACGTACAAGGTGATCGCGTGCGCCGACTCGGGACCGGGCACAGCGGCGCGTACGTCGCAGATCGCCGAGACCAACGAGAACAACAACTGCCGGACTTCGGCCGGCTCGATCACGATCGCGGCTCCTGACCTGATCATCACGACGGTCAGCGATCCGCCTCCGACGGGCAGCATCGGCACCACGTTCGCCATCACCGACACCACCACGAACCAGGGCAATGCCTCGACCGGCACGACCTTCTACAACAAGTACTACCTGTCGCCGAACGGCACGTCGCCGCTGTACCAGGTGGCGCCGGGCGCGCTCGCGAACACGCTGGCGGCCGGTGCAAGCGAGCAGGTGACCGCGACCGGCAAGGTCTCCACGGCGACGCCGCCGGGCACGTACTGGCTGCTCGACTGCGCCGATGCGGGCCCGGGAACGGCAGGCCGCACGTCGCAGATCGTCGAGAGCAACGAGAACAACAACTGCACGAAGTCGGCGACGCAGATCGTCGTCCAGTAAGCCACGCGGTGCGCCGGTATGGCGATCGATCTGTTCCTCTGGCCTGGTGCGCCTGACGGGCGCACCGAGTGGCCGCACGGAGAGGTCGTTCGCCTCGACGACGACTGGCGTGCGGCGAGTAATCAGCTAGATCGCTGGGCAACGACCAGCACCGCGGACTACGCCCTGCTATGGGCGGGTCGTGAGGCGGTTCCGTCGCCCGAGGCCGTGCGCACGCTGCTCGCGAGCGAGGTCGACGTCGCGCACGCCGGACTCCTGCAGGGCCTCGACAAGCTGCTTCCGGATCTCGACATGGTCGTGACCGACTGGAGCATGATCGATGCTCCGTCGAGCTCGTCGAGCACCAGCTGGCGCGTCGGGCTCGACACCTGCCTCGTCCGTCGGGAGGTATGGGCGAAGCTCGGTGGGCTCGACCGAGCGTACGAATCGCCGCTCGCGGCAGGTCTCGACTGGGGACGCCGCTGCTTGCGCCACGGCGCGCTGATCGAGCACCGCCCGGAGCTCGTGCGCGGTGCATCGCGCCCGGTCCCGCCGTCTGCGGTCGGCCCGATCGATCTCTACATCTACCTCCTGCGGCACCAAGGCCTGCGGTGGGCGCGCTACGTCGCGATCCGGCGCGGGCTCCGCACGGGGCTGGCCGAGCGCACCCATCTCCAGGAGGCTCGCGCGCGCGTTGCCGACGTCCCGGTCCCACGCGCGGCCCACGTGTGGCGTTCGTTGCCGGCCGACGTCGACGAGCATGTGCGGTCGGCCGCCGTGTCCGTCATCATTCCCACGCTTGGGCGCTATCCGTACCTGCCGGGTGCCCTCGACTCGCTGCGGCGGCAGACGGTGCGCCCGCGCGAGGTCGTCGTCGTCGATCAGAACCCGCCCGAGGCGCGAGAGCCGAAAACCTACGAAGGCTACGAGGATCTGAATCTGCGCGTGATCTGGCAGGACGAGCGCGGCCAGAGCCTCGCCCGCAACACGGCGCTCGCCCAGGTCACGAGCCCGTACGTGTTCATGTTCGACGATGACTCGATCGCGTACGACAATCTGATCGAGCAGCACATGCGCGTCGTGCTCGGTGGGCGCTTCGACGTGTCGACCGGAGTCGCGGTCCCGCCGCCGCCGACGCCGTACGAGCTGCCACCCGCGTTCCGTCAGCCTCGCGTCGCGCAGACGTTCGACAGCGGCAACAGCTTGATGAAGACGTCGCTCGTCTACGAGATGGGCGGCTTCGATCGCAACTTCGATCTCGGTCCAGGCACGGATACCGACCTCGGGACGCGCCTCTACCTGTCTGGCAAGCGCATCGCGCACACGCCGACGGCGATCCGCATCCACTTCAAGGCGCCGACGGGTGGCTTGCGCGTCCACGGCGCGCACAAGTACAACACCGATCCAAGTCTGCTCAGCCCGTTTCCGCCGCCGACGCAGAGCTACTACGCGGCGCGATACCTGCGCGGCCGGCAGTACTTCGAGCGCACGCTGCTGCAGTTCGCGACGAGCAAGGTCGGTCCCGATGCGCGCCGAGGCGATCTGAAAGCCGTGATGCGACTCGCGCTGTCCTCGTCGCTGCTGCCGATCAAGTGGTGGCGTTCGGATCGCCGCGCTCGCGCGATGCTCGACAAGGGCGTTCGCACCGACCGATTCCCGACGCGAGCACCGACGTGAAACTGGGCATCATCTCGGATGCCCATCATTTCTGGGACGCTCGAGGTCAACTGTGCGTGCTGAGCCCGGTAGCGCGGCAGTTCGAGCAGTGGGCGCAGCTTTTCGACGACGTGACGGTGTGTGCACCGCTGATCCGTGGGATGCCCTCGCCGAAGAGCAGCCCTTACCAGGCGGAGAACATCACGCTGTTGCCCGTTCGCGGCGCGGGCGGCAACTCGCTGACGGCGAAGGTCGATCTCGCGCTTCAGGTGGTGCCGTGGTGGCGCGCGATCCGGAAATTGCTTCAACAGGTCGACGCGGTCCACATCCGCTGTCCGAACAACATCAGCATCATCGGGCTGCTCGCGCTCGAGCGCTCGACCTGCTTGAGGCAAGCGGTCTACACCGGCACCTGGAACGGCTATGCGTCTGAGCCGCGGACGTATCGCTGGCAGCGCGAGTATCTGCGCGACCGGTTTCAGGGCCCGGTCGCGGTGTACGGGGAGTGGCCCGATCAGCCGGCACACGTCGTCGCATCGTTCAGCCCGTCGTACAGCGATGTCGAGTGGGTCGCCGAGACGGGGTCGGTCGCGGCGAAGCTGGACCGGCTGCGCGGGCTGTCGCGGCTGTCGCGCCCCGTAGCGATGGTGTCGGTCGGCGGGCTCGACCAGAACAAGAACCAGCGGGTGGCCATCCAGGCGGTGAAGGCCCTTGCGGTGCTGAACATCGAGGCCCGCCTGGACATCCTAGGAGATGGGCCCGAGCGCCCGCGCCTGGCGCAGCTGATCGATGACCTCGGACTCCAAGATCGCGTGGTTCTGCACGGTTCGACCTCGCAAGCGGACGTCCGCCGGTGGTACCGCGCGGCCGACTTCGTCATACAGCCCACCCGCTCCGAGGGGTTCGGTAAGGTCCCGATCGAGGCGTTCTTTCACGGCGTGATCCCGATCATGAGCGACGTCAACCTGCATCCGCAGTTCGCCGGTTCCGGCGATGACGCGCGTGGCCGCTGCTTTCCGACCGAAGATCCGGACGCGTGCGCTCGTCATGTGGCAGACCTCGCGTCGAGACCGGCCGAGATGATGCGAATGATCGCCAACGGGCGCCCCTATGCACGTCGTTACACCCTCGAGGCGTGGCGGCTGCACCTGCGCGAGATGCTCGAGGCGCACTGGGGACGGCCGCTGCGATGATGGCCGCACCACTGCCCCGGCCGCGTCGTCCGCGGCCGGTTGCGCCGCTGGTGACGAGCTCGCTGGACTTCACCCGGTTCGCCATCCTCACCTGCATCGGCTTTGCGTGCGGTCTCGTCGTCCCGTCGCTCGGCCCGCTCCGCGAGCCGATCCTCGTGATCGCCTTCGTCGCACTTTCGGTGCGACTGTTCAACGCGATCGTCCGGAAGCAGTTCACGCTTGCATGGGCACTCACCGCGTATCTGTGCGCGCTCGAACCGGCGTTCCGCGCGCACGCTCCGGTGATCCCGTACCTCGCCCTCGACTACGTCTTGCTCGCGTTCGGCGTGATCACCTACTCGTTGTCGCGGCCGCGCAAGGCTGCGCGCGCGCTGCCCGCCGTCGCTTACGCGATCTACATCATCCTCGAAATCACCGGCAGCGTTCGCGCCGATGGCTGGAGCCTCGCGCGCGGCATCGTGCTGCCGAGTCTCGTGATGCTGATCTTCGTGATGAACTCCACGCGCGCGCGGCTTACGCCGACGGGGACAACCTTCATCCTCGCGAGCTATGTCGCCGGCGCGGTGACGCTCACCGGTTTCGCGCTGCGCTCGTACCTCTCGGGTCACATCACATGGAACACCGAATCGAACATCGAGGCGAGCGGTGGCATGCCACCGAACCACATTTCGGTGCTCATGTCCGTGGCGGTGTTTGCGTGCGTCGTGCTCAGCGAGCAGGCGAAACGGCTACAGAGGCTCGCGCTGCTCGGCGTCTCGACCGTGCTCGGCGCGCTCATGGTGCTGACGTTCTCGCGCGGTGGTACCGCGATCGTCGTCGGCTCGTTGTTGCTGTATTACGTCGTCCTCCGGCGCACGAATCGGCGCACGATCTTCGCGCTAATCGCGATCGCGATCGTTGGCCTCTTGATCTCGTACGGCACGAGCGAGATCACGGGCGGCAAGGTCGCCGACCGCTACGGCCGCACCGACACCTCGAACCGGTTCACGATCCTCGTGCAAGGCTGGGGCATCTACTTGGACCATCCGATCATGGGCGTCGGCACGTCGAACTTCCGCGAGGCGATCACGGAAACCAAGTTTGGCCGCGTGACAGGCGCGCACAACGAGCTGGTGCGTGCCGCCGCCGAGCACGGGACCCCCGGCTTGATCGCATGGCTGGTCTTCATCACCGGGTCGTTCCTGGTCGCACTCCGGGACGGTGAGGCACTGCGAGCGAGACGCGGCCTTCGCGTTGTGATCCTCGTCTTCGCGACGACATCGATGTTCTACAACGGCCTCAAGCTCACTATTCAGCCGATGCTGATCATGCTCGCGATGTCGGCGTTCACCGCCGCGGATCCGGCGCTGAAACCTGGGCCGGTCCGCAAGACTCCCGCACTCACGTGAGCCGCTTCTCCATGTTGCCGGCCCAGCGATCTCCGTTCACCAGGCGCCGCTCCCACCCGAGCTGCTCGTAGAACCGGACCGCGCGCGCGTTCTCGGGGTGGACCGTCAAGACCATCGCGGCGTAGCCGTCGCGGCGAGCACGTTGCTCCGCTTCGCCCATCAGCGCGCGGCCGGCCCCACTGCCTTGCGCGGTAGGGTCGGTCGCGATCGATAGCACTCCGAACCGCCGCACGTCTTGCGGTTCCGACGGGCGGGCCTTGCGCGCCCGTGAGAACCGCCACGTCAGTTGGACCGCCAGCGCGATGCGTTCGCGCACCAGTTCCGTGCGTAGCAGTGACGGATGCCGCAGGATGCGGCTGGCCAGGTAGACGCGGTTCGCGCGCAGAAAGCCTCGCATCGCGCCCCGGAAGAAGCCGGAGGCGCAGAAACCGACGAGCTGGTCGCGGCGCCACGCGAGCATCAAGGCGGCCTCGTGAGGGCCCTCGAGCAGCCACTCGTAGTAGCGCCGCACCGCCTCGGGGCCGAATGCCGTGATTGCCGCGTCGGGGAATGCACGCGCATGGAGGCGCGCGACCGCCTCCAGATCATCGCGCCGCGCCGGCGCGATGCGGCACTCGAGCGAGGACGGCATCGGTCGGAGCATAGCGTGCGTCGAGAACCGTCGTCGCTTCGGTGATAGGCTGATCGCGATGTGGAGCACCCGCGCCAAGCGTCTCGTTCGCGAGACGATCGGCCTCCCCGGCGTCAGCGACGGCTTGCGCTGGTTCCTGCACCAGCAGACCGTGCCGCCGAAGCTCCGTACGCTCGCTCATCGCAAGCTTGCGAAGCTCGCGTTGTTCGGTTCGCGCACGTTCACGCACCGCGCCGATTCGCGAACGGTCCTCGAGCTCGTGCACACCGGTACGGCGAACTATCTCTACTGGCTGGGCGCGTACGAGCCGGAGAGTCTCGCCGTGTTCTCGAGCTTCGCGCGCACCTCCTCGGTCATCTTCGATATCGGCGCGTGCGACGGGCTCTACGCGATCTTCGCCGCGATGGCGAATCCGAGCGCTGCTGTCCATGCATTCGAGCCGTTCGAGACGACGGCGAACATCACCGAGCGCAACCTCGCGCTCAACGCGTCGCTCACGAAGCACGTGACACTGCATCGCTGTGCCCTCGGCTCCGAAGACGGAAACGCGACGCTCTACGTCGCCTCCGAGACCGGCGGGAACAGCTCGCTGAACCCCGCGTTTCGCAGCGAGCATACCGAGCAGCCGACGATGGTCCGCCGCGGCGATACCTTCATGGACCAGGCCGGCCTCGACCGTGTCGATCTATTGAAGATCGACACGGAGTCGACCGAGCCGGCCGTCCTGCGCGGCTTCGGTCGTCGGCTCGAACGCCACCACCCGCACATCCTGTGCGAGGTGCTGCGCGGCCGCACCGAGCAGGCGCTCACCGAGATCCTCGCGCCGCTTGGCTATCGCTTCTGGTGGATCACCGCCGCCGGCCTCGTGCATCGCGACGCGATCGTGGGCGACAACCGGTTCGTCAACTACCTGTTCACGACCGATGACGAGAACGCGCTCGCCGCTCGCGGTCTCACGATCGCGCGTTGAAGAGCGAGCGCGTGTCCGTCTTGATCGTCGCCAACCTGCTCTCGGAGATGGGGCTCAACCGCGGCTACTCCGAGGAGCTCGCCGACCGCCTCGAGGCGGGGGGCCGGCGCGTCGTGCGGACCTCCGCGAAGCGGGGGCGGGCCCTCCGGATCCTCGACATGCTCGCGACCGCGTGGAGGCGACGGGCCGACTACACCGTTGCGATCGTCGACGTGTTCTCGGGGCCGTCGTTCGTCTGGGCGGAGGCTGTCGCGTTCGAGCTGCGCCGGCTGGGCAAGCCATACATTCTCACGCTGCGCGGTGGCTCGCTGCCCGAGTTCGCGTCGCGCTGGCCGCGCCGCGTTCGACGCCTGCTGCAGGGCGCGCGCAGGGTGACCGCTCCGTCGGAGTTCCTGGTCGACGGCCTCCAGCGCTATCGCGGCGATCTGACCGTCGTGCCGAATGCGCTCGAGGTCCATGCGTACACGTACGCGCCGCGCGAACGCGTCGCACCGCGCATGGTCTGGGTGCGTGCGCTGCACGCGATCTACAACCCGGTGCTCGCGGTCGAGGTGCTCGCGCGCGTCGCGGCGAAATATCCTGCCGCCCAGCTGACCATGGTCGGCCCCGACAAGGACGGATCTCGGCAGGCCGTCGAGCAGCGTGCCGAGGCGCTCGGTGTCCGCGATCGTCTCGTGCTCGTGGGTGGCGTTGCGAAGCGCGAGATCCCGAAGCACCTCGAGGGCGCCGATCTGTTCCTGAACACGACGGACGTCGACAACACGCCGCTGTCCGTGCTCGAAGCGATGGCCGGCGGGTTGTGTGTCGTGAGCACAAACGTCGGCGGAGTTCCGTACCTGCTGCGCGACGGCGAGACCGCTCTCCTCGTACCCCCTCGCGACCCGGTGGCGATGGCGGCGGCGGTCGAGCGGATCCTCGTCGAGCCTGCGCTGGCGGCGCGACTGTCCAGCCAGGCGCGCGCGGCGGCGGAGGAACGCGACTGGAGCCACGTGCTCGCGCGCTGGGAGCGCTTGATCGACGAGGCTGGGCACCGTGCCTGACCTCAAGCGCGCCCTCGACGTCGCGCTCGCCGGCGCCGGGCTCCTCGTGGCCGCCCCGGCGATCATGGCGCTCGCGGTGGCGGTGAAGCTCGAATCGCCCGGCCCGGCGTTCTTCGTGCAGACGCGGGTAGGGCGCGGCCGGCGTCCGATCCGCATCCCGAAGCTTCGCACGATGGTCGCGGACGCCGACCGGGGAGGCCCTCAGGTCACCGCGGCGCAGGACCCGCGGATCACGCGCGTGGGCGCGTTCCTGCGCCGCACGAAGCTGGACGAGCTGCCGCAGCTGTGGAGCGTGCTGCGAGGGGATATGAGCCTCGTCGGTCCGCGGCCGGAGGTCGACCGCTACGTCGCCCTGTACCGGCCGGAGTGGTTACGGCTCCTCGACGTTCGCCCGGGGCTCACAGATCCGGCATCATTGGCCTTTCGCCACGAAGAACAACTGCTCGCGACCGCGAACGATCGCGAGCGCGCGTACATCGAAGTGATCATGCCCCTCAAGCTCGAGCTCGCCCTCCGCGGGGTCAGCAGCCAGTCGCTGGCGAACAATGTGGGCGTGATCGCGCGCACGGCGCTGGCCGTCGTGCGGCCCGCCCGAGACGGAGACGATCCCGTGCTGCGCGAAGCACAACGCCTCATCTCCGCGCTAAACGAGAAGTCCGAATGAAAGTCCCATTCTTTCGTCCGATGATCGGGGAGGAGGAGATCGCCGCGGTCGTGGCATGCATGCGTTCCGGCTGGTTGACGACCGGTGCGATCACGCGTGACTTCGAGCGTGAGTTCGCCGAGTACGTCGGGGCCAAGCATGCGGTCGCGGTGAACTCGTGCACCGCGGCGCTGCATCTCGCACTCGAAGCGATCGGGCTCAAGCGCGGAGAGCTCGTGCTCGTGCCGACGATGACGTTCGCCGCGACCGCAGAGGTCGTCCGCTACTTCGACGCGGTCCCGGTATTCGTCGATTGCGAGCCCGGCACGCAGTGTATCGACGTCGCCGCCGTCGCGCGCACGATCGCGGCGATCCAGGCGCAGCAACCGGTCGCGGGCCTCCAGCCGCCGTACGGCGAGCTGCGTGCCGTGATCCCGATGCACTACGGGGGGCAGATGACCGACGTCGACGGGATCTGCGCGCTCGCCAGGACGCATGGCATCGCGGTGATCGAGGATGCTGCGCACACGCTCCCTGCGTTCACGCGAAGGAATGCGAGCTCGCCGTGGCGCGCGGTCGGGACCACGGGCGACATCACGTGCTTCTCGTTCTACGCGAACAAGTGCATCACCACCGGCGAGGGAGGGATGGCGGTCACCGACGACGCGGCACTCGCCGATCGCATGCGCGTGATGTCGCTGCACGGCATGTCGAAGGACGCTTGGAAGCGGTACACGGCAGCCGGCTCCTGGTACTACGAGATCGTCGCGCCCGGCTTCAAGTACAACCTCACCGACATGGCCGCCGCGCTCGGCCGCGTGCAGCTGTCGCGAGCGAACGAGCTGTGGGCCCAGCGCAAGCGGGTCGCGGCGTCGCTGCAGCGGGCGCTCGAGGGCATCCCTGGAATCGAGCTTCCTCGCGAGATGCCCGACCGGCAGCACTCGTGGCACCTGTTCTCGATCCGCCTCGATCTAGCGATCTGGCGCAGCGGCCGCGATGCGTTCATCGACGGCCTGCGCGAGCGAGGTGTCGCGACCTCGGTTCACTGGATGCCTCTGCACATGCACCCGTACTACCGCCGCACCTACGGCATCGCGCCGGAGGAGTTCCCGGTCGCGGCGGGTCTGTGGCCTCGCCTCGTCACGCTTCCGCTCTTCCCCGGAATGACGGACGAGGACATATCCGCGGTCGCCGAAGCGATCCGAGCGCTCCCCCGGTAGCGTTCCGATCGGTGGTACACAGGGTCGATGCACGTTCTCGTCACCGGTGCCGCAGGCTTCATCGGCTCGCACGTGTGCGAAGCGCTGATCGCCGGTGGCCATCGCGTGACCGGCCTCGACTCGTTCGAAGAGTTGCCCTACCCGTCCGAGCCCAAGCGCGATGCGGCCGCGGTGATCGCCGCGACGGGTGTGCGCGTGGTCGAGGGCGACATCTGCGATCCGGCGACCGTCGCCAACGTACTCGACGACAGCATCGACGTGGTCGTACACCTCGCTGCACTAGCGGGAGTCCGGTCGAGCCTGATGCATCCGCTACGCTACGTCCGCACGAACGTCGAAGGCACCGCTGTGATCATCGAGCGCATGCGCGCGCTCGGCAAGCAGAGGCTCGTGTTCGCATCGTCGAGCTCGGTGTATGGAGCGAAGAGGGGCGAGCGCGTGGCCGCGTTCAGCGAGGACGAACCATGCCTCGCGCCGGCATCGCCCTACGCCGCGACGAAGCGGATGAACGAGCTGCAACTATCGACGTATCGCGACCTCTTCGGCCTCGGCGTGTTCGCGCTGCGCTTCTTCACCGTCTATGGCCCGCGCCAGCGCTCGGACATGGCGATCGCGAAGTTCACGCGGGCGATCGCGGAGGGAGCAGCGATCCCGGTCTTCGGCGACGGGAAATCGCGCCGGGATTACACGTACATCACCGACATCGTCGCGGGCGTGATCGCATCCGTCGAGCGCGTCACGCCGGGCGCGTACGAGCTCATCAACCTCGGCGGGACGCAGACCATCTCGCTGGCGGACTTGATCTCGACGATCGAGCGGACCATTGGCAGGCCCGCGATCATCGATCGCAACCCCGAGCAGCCTGGCGATGTTCCGATCACGTTCGCCAACGTCGAGAAGGCGCGCCGGCTCCTCGGCTACGAGCCAACGACCACGCCGGAGGTCGGTATCCGCGCCTACTGGGACTGGCTCGCCCGCCGGATCTGATCGGCCGGGTGCGCGAAGGTCTCGGCGAAGCGGCGAGCGAGCGGGCCATACGCGTACTGCTGCTCTCCAGCCTGCCGTCCGCGACGGCCCATCGCCTGGCGCTCGGCCAGGCTCGTCGCCGCGAGGGTGCGCACCGCCTGCGCGAGTGCCTTTGGATCGTCCGGCGCGACCGTGATGCCGAAGCGATTCTCGGTCACCGGATCGTTGCCGGCGCGCATCGCCGCGACCACCGGCTTGGCCGCGAGCATGTAGTCCATGAGCTTGTTTGGGCTGACGCCGAACCGGAACAGCGGCTGCGGGGCGAACCCTAGGTAGAGCGCATCGGCATGGTCGAGCAGACGCGGCACGCTGGCCTTCGGCACCGACGGCAGGAAATCGACATTCGTGAGCTGCATCGCGCGGGAGCGCTCGATCAGCGCGTCGCGTTCCGGGCCCTGGCCGACCAGGCAGAAGCTCACACGGGTATCGCTCAGCTCGCGAGCTGCATCGAGCACGAGGCCGAGGTTGTTCAGCAACCCATGTGCACCGGCGTAGATCACGGAGAACCGGTGCTCGGCTCGATAGCGCTCGAACACCCGTTCGTGCTCGGCGGGAAGCGGCGGGCCGTCGAGCGTCCATTCCTCGAGCACCGCACCATTCGGCACGTAGACGAACTTCGACGCGGCCATGCCGCGCGAGCGCAGGTGCTCCTCGGCCTTGGGCAGCATCGACACCACGACGTCGGCGTGCTTGCACGCGTAGTCCTCGCCACGCTGCATCACCATGATGAAGGGATGGAACCGGCTCATGCCGCCGAGCTCCATGGGGCTGAGCGGCCACAGGTCGTGGACCTCGAAGATCAGCCGGGCGCCGGTGCGGCGCGCGATCGACGCGGCCGGGAAGATGTCGAGAGGATAGGTCGATGAGGCGATCACGACATCTGGCCGCGTGCGCTCGATCAGCGCGGCGCGGTGGGTGTAGAGCCCGGCGACGAAGCGCATCATGTTCACGATGCGGCCGATGCCGTTGCCGGAGTACGGCGGCGTCTTGATCCAGAAGTAGCGGATGCCATTGACGAGCTCGTCGCTGAACGCCTGCGACGGCTCGGGATTGACCTGGCGGAGGTGGGACTGCGTCGCGGCGACGATCGACACCTCGTGACCCTGACGTTGCCACTCGCGCGCCATGTAGAACGGCCGGAACTCCATGCCGTGGCGCACGGAGCCCGCGTAGTGATTGATGTAGAGGACGCGGGCCACGGCTAGCTGCCATAGAAAGCCCGAATGGTGTCGGCGACGTAGCGAACCATCTCGGGCGTCATCTCGGGATAGATCGGCAACGACACGATCTCCCCCTGGTTGCGGTGGGCGCGCGGGAAGTCTTCCGGCCGATTGCCGCGCGCACGATAGGCTGCGAGGAACGGCAGCGCGGTCGGGTAGTGAATGCCGGTCTCGATGCCGTGCTCGCGAAGGTGCTCGCGGAGTGCATCGCGCCGGGCCGCGCGGACGACGTAGAGGTGGTAGACGTGCGTCGAACCGGGCGCATGCGTGGGCAGCACGAGCTCGGGGATACCTGCGAGCTCGGAGGAATACTGCGCCGCGACGCGCTGGCGGCGCTGTGTCCAGTCGTCGATGTATGCGAGCTTCCTCGTCAGCAGCGCCGCCTGCAGCCCGTCCAGCCGGCTGTTCACGCCTTCCATCATGTGCTCGTGCTTCTTGAGCTGGCCGTGGTTCGCGAACATCCGGAACTTCGTCGCGAGGTCGTCGTCGTTCGTGACGATCGCGCCGGCATCTCCGTAGGCGCCGAGGTTCTTCCCCGGATAGAACGAGAACGTACCGGCGATGCCGAGGGTGCCGACGCGCCGTCCCGCGTGCGCAGCGAAGTGGGCCTGGGCGCAGTCCTCGACGAGCAGGAGGTTGTGACGCGCGCAGATCTCCTGGATCCGATCCATGCGCGCGGCCTGACCATAGAGGTGGACGGGGATGATTGCGCGCGTCCGGGGCGTGATCGCGCGTTCGATGAGATCGGGATCGATGTTGTAGTGGTCGTCGACATCGACGAACACGGGTGTCGCGCCGGTCTGGCCGATCGTCTCCGACGTCGAGAACCAGCTGTGCGCGGTCGTGATGACCTCGGCACCGGCGCCGATCTCGAGCATGCGGAGCACGATGTAGATGGCGTCGGTGCCGTTCGCGACGGACACGCAGTGCTTCACGCCGTATGCGCGCGCAAAGGCGTGCTCGAACTCCTGGACATAGCGGCCGCCGATGAACGCGGTGTTCTCGATCACCTCCCGAAGCGCCGCATCGAAATCCGCCTGATGAGCGCGGTACTGCGCGAGCAAGTCGACAAACGGGATCTTCATGGCGCACGCGCCTCCAGCGGCCGGAGGAACCGAGCCGGATTGCCGGCATAGATCCCCGGTCGACTCAGATCTTTGGTCACGACGGATCCGGCGCCGATCACGATGTCGTCGGCGATCTTCACCGGCAGGATCGTCGCGTTCGAGCCGATCGAGACGCGATCGCCGATCCGCGTGGCCTTCCACTTCGTACGATCGCCGCGCGCTGGACCACCGTCGCTGAACAGATCGTTGATGAACATCACCCCATGGCCGACGAAGCAATCGTCGCCGATCGTCACGAGCTCGCAGATGAACGCGTGAGACTGGACCTTGCAGCGCTTGCCCACGCCGACGCCCTTCTGGATCTCGACGAACGGTCCGACGAACGAGTCGTCCCCGATCGAGCAGCCGTACAGGTTCACCGGCTTCACGACCTTGACGTTCTCGCCGAACGTCACGCCCGTGATGCCCGCATCGAGAATGGTGACCGTCATGACGACTTCTCGCCGAGCCGGCACCGCTTCGGCGCGAATCGCAGCGGGATCTCGAGCCCCGTCTCGACGGACTCGTAGATCGCGGAGATGAGCTCGAGGCTCTTGCGGCCCTCGAGGCCATCGACCAGCTGCTGTGCGCCGTGCGTGATGCTGTGGACGACGTGCTCGTAGTACGCCTGATGGCCGAAGCCGTAGACGTTCGGCGGATTGACCGAGAACTCCTTCAGCACTGCATCGTCACCCGGCTCGGGCGTGGTGAAGCGCCAGGTCTTCATCTCGTTGACCGCGAAGCCGCCGATCTCGACGGTACCGCGCTCGCCCAGGATCGATATCGAGCCCTCGAGATCGACCGGGCGCGCCGCTGTCGTCGCTTCGATGACTCCCAGCGCGCCGCTGCGGAAGCGAAGCACGACGACGGCCGTATCCTCCGCCTCGATCTTCGCGAGCGCCGTGGTCGCCTTCGCGAACACGGTCTCGACTGGTCCCATCATCCATTCGAGCAAGTCGACGTGGTGGCTCGCCTGGTTCGAGAGCACGCCACCGTCGAGTGCCCAGGTGCCGCGCCACGCGTCCTGATCGTAGTACGCCTGCGTCCTGCACCACCGGACGCGTACGGTCCCGATGACGAGCTTGCCGAACCGTCCCCTTTCGAGCGCCTCGCGAAGCTTGACCACCGGCACGTTGAACCGGTTCTGCTTGATGACGAACAGCTTCACCGAGTTGCGATCGCACACGCGGATCATCTCGTCGGCATCGTCGAGCGTCAGCGCCATCGGCTTCTCGACCACGATGTGCTTGCCGTACCGGGCGAGTGCGATCACGTGCTCGGCGTGGTAGCCGCTCGGCGTGAGCACGCTGAACGCGTCGATCTCGGCCGCGCGCGCCATCTCGTGCATGTCCGTGAAGCTGGGGACGCCGAACTTCTCGCCGAACGACCGCGCGCGCTCCGGAACGATGTCGCAGACGGCCGCGAGCGTCGCGCCTCGGATGTGCCCGCCCGCGAGGAGCTGGGCGTGGCGGGTCGCGATGCGACCGCATCCGACGAGGGCGAATCTCAGCACGGCCGCACTCTAAGCGATTTCACCGGCGTTGTGAGCCGCATACCTCAGGGCCGGCCGATGCCGTAATAGGTGAAGCCGGCGGCGCGCGCGTCGTGCGGGGACCACACGTTGCGTCCATCGAAGAGCACGCGCCCGCGCATGCGCGCCCCGAGCTTGGCGAAGTCGGGGTGACGGAGCTCGTGCCACTCGGTCACCAGCGCGAGTGCGTCGGCGCCCGCGGTGGCCGCGTACGGTTCCTCGGCGAGCTCGATCGCGTCTCCGAGCTGCGCGCGAATGCTCGGCGCGGCGGCGGGATCGTAGCCGACGATGGTCGCGCCCGCGTGGCGGAGCTGCTCGATCAGAGTCAATGCTGGCGATTCGCGGATGTCATCCGTCTCGGGCTTGAACGCGAGACCCCAGATCGCGACGCGCTTCCCTTGCAGCTTGCCGCTGAAGTGGGCGAGCAGGCGCTCTCCGAGCAGCTTCTTCTGGCGTTCGTTCGCTCGCTCGACGGCGTCGACGACCTGCAGCGGGACGTCGGCCATCCGCGCCGTGTGAAGCAGCGCGCGCAGATCCTTCGGGAAGCAGGAGCCGCCGAATCCGGCCCCGGCGAACAGGAACTTGTTGCCGATGCGCGGATCGGAGCCGATGCCCTTGCGGACAGCCTCGATGTCGGCGCCGACGACCTCGGCGAGCCGAGCGAGCTCGTTCATGAACGAGATCCGCGTCGCGAGCATGGCGTTGGCGGCGTACTTCGTGAGCTCGGCCGAGCGAATGTCCATCACCTGCAGTCGATCGCCGGTGCGCATGATACCGGCGTAGGCATCGCGCAGGACCTCGGTCGCACGCGGATCATCGACACCGATGATCACGCGCGACGGGCGCAGGAAGTCGTTCACCGCGTCGCCTTCCTTGAGGAACTCGGGATTCGACGCGACGGCAAAGGGCTGCTTGGTCGCGGACGCGACCGCCGCGCGAACCTCGTCGGCGGTCCCCACGGGGACGGTCGACTTCGTGACGATCACCGCGAACGCGGTCAGCGACGTGCCGATCTGTCGCGCGGCCTCGAGGACGTAGCTGAGGTCGGCGGATCCGTCGGCGGCGGACGGCGTGCCGACCGCGATGACGACGAGCAACGCGCCCGGGACCGCGTCGGCTATCGACGTCGTGAACCGCAGGCGTCCGAGTCGCGCGTTGCGCTGGACGATCTCCGGCAGCCCGGGCTCGTGGATCGGCATCTCGCCGCGGTGCAACATCTCGATGCGCTCGGGGTCGATGTCGACGCACGTGACTTCGTGCCCGAAGTCGGAGAAGCCGGCGCCTGCGACGAGGCCTACATAGCCGGTTCCAATGACCGCGATCTTCATGGGCAGCAAGCTATCAGATGCCGACGGGGCTCACGACGTTCAGCGGCCCGGCAGCCGAGGATCGGCGTTTCCCCTGCGTTTGCGCGTAACTTTGACGTAGGCTGTCGCCGTTGAAGTCTCCCGACACCTGGGCTCCGACGAAGTTCGAACGAGGTGAGGAAGGCCTGCGAGGATCCCGAGATCCGCATGTGCTGGCCTCGACGTCGCGCCTGTCGACCGATCTGCAGGCCAGGTTCTGGAGCCGGCATCTGCGCGAGCACGCGCGCGGGGTGCTCGCGGACCTGGGATGCGGGACGGTGCCGCTGTACGGCGAATATCGCGACCTCGTGACCCAGACTATCTGCATCGACTGGGGCGAGTCGAAGCACCGGAACGTCCACCTCGACTACGAGTGCGATCTGACGAAGCCGCTACCGCTCGGCGATGCCAGCGTCGACACAGTCGTACTGTCGTGCGTGCTGGAGCACCTGCCGGAGCCCGCGGCGATCTGGCGCGAGATGCACCGGATCTTGCGCCCCGGCGGCAAGGTGCTCGTGTGCGTGCCGTTCTTGTATCCGCTCCACGAGCTCCCGCACGACTACTACCGCTACACCGAGTTCGGCCTGAGGCGTCTCGCCGAGGAGGGTGGCTTCCGCGTGCTGTCGCTCGAGCCCATGGGTGGCGCGCCCGAGGTCGTGACCAACATCGTCAGCAAGGTGATGCGCCGGATTCCACGCGTCGGCGTGCCGCTGGCGGTGACGACGCAAGGGGCGGCGTCGCTGCTGTTGAGGACGCGCCTCGGCCAGAAGATCTCGAGCGCGACGTCGCGAAACTTCCCGCTGAGCTACTTCCTGATCGCCCAGAAGGCCTAGATCTCGAGCTCGTCGCCTTCGCGCGCGGGCGTGACGGCGATGCCGTGCGGGGCGAGCAGGGCGGTGCAGCGGGCGACGATCGCGTCGACGGCGTCGTCGGAGTAGTCCTGGTCGTAGTGGAACGTGACGAGGCGCTTGGCCTTGGCGGCGATCGCGGCGGCGCAGGCGTCCTCGTAGGACGAGAAGCCGCGGTTGCGGCGGGTCGCCTGATCTTCGGGGTTGTAGGTCGTGTCGTGGAGCAGGACGTCGGCGTTGGCGTAGTGGGCGATCGCGGCGGGCTCGGGGCCGGAGTCCGGGTAGCCGACGTCGGAGGCGTAGACGAAGCTGCGGCCGGCTTCCTCGATGCGGAACGACAGCGCGCGCGTGTTGCCGTGGGCGTGCTCGCGGGTCGTGATGCGGAGGCCTTCGGCTTCGAAGGCGGGGAGGGCGGCGCGGACGTCGAACTTGGCGGAGAAGTTCTTGAGGGACTGGAGCGGGGAGAAGTTCGGGTCCATCTGGCCCTCGAGGATCTCTTCGAGGACGTCGGGGGAGGAGCCGGGGCCCCAGACCGTGAACTGGTTGCCGTTGATGAAGACGGGCGGGAAGAAGCCGAGGCCCTGGATGTGATCCCAGTGGGTGTGGGAGAGGAGGATCGTCGCGCGGCCCGCGCCGCGGCCGAACGCGTCTCGCATGAGCGCGTTGCCGAGGTGCATGAGGCCGGTGCCCATGTCGATGATCAGGAGGTTGCCGGCGGCGGTGTGGACCGAGACGCAGGAGGTGTTGCCGCCGTAGCGGTTGGTCTCGGGGCCGGGGGCGGGGATCGAGCCGCGCACGCCCCAGAACTTGATCCTCATTGCTCCCCCAGCGGGATCTCGAGGCCTTCGTACGCGCTGACGAGCGTGAACTTGTCGCCGGTGATGGTCTCGCGCGCGGCGGCGAGGATCTTGTCGTTCTCGTCGTCGGAGCGGAGCGGCGCGTGATGGAAGAGGCAGAGCTGTTTGACGCGGGCTTCGCGCGCGATCTCGATCGCGTCGTCGGGGCGCGAGTGGCCCCAGTGCGGGCGGGACTGGTATTCCTCGGCCGTGAACTGGGTGTCGTAGATCAGGAGGTTGGCGTTCTTGGCGAGGGAGACGACGCCGGCGCGCATCGCGGCGAGCTCGTCGCGGACGGGTGGAGGGAGCGTGCCGAAGGACGGGCGCTCGATGAAGTCGCGGCCGAGCAGCATGTCGGTGAACGGGGCGGTGTCGGCGCAGTAGACGACGGCCGCGCCGTCGACATCGACGCGGTACGCGATCGCGACCCATGGATGGTTGAGGCGGGCGCAGGTGACGCGCGCCTTGCCGATGTCGAAGCGCGCGCCCTCGACGAGCTCGTGGAACTGCATGTCGGCGTGCATGGCCGACAAAGGCACGGGGAAGTAGGCGGCGTCGTGCTGCTGCGAGAAGACGGCCTCGAGGTGCATGTCGCGCTGGCGCGCGAAGATGTGGACCTGGTTGCCGGCGCGGTAGAGCGGCGAGAAGAACGGGAGGCCTTGGACGTGATCCCAGTGCGTGTGGCTGATCAGGATCGAGGCCTTGCCTCGGCCGTCGCCGAACGCGCCCTCCATGAGGGCCTTGCCGAGGTGGCGGATGCCGGTGCCGGCGTCGATGATGATCGGGTCGGCGTTGCGTGGGCGAACCTCGACACAGGACGTGTTACCGCCGTATCGGTTGGTCGCCCGCCCCGGGACGGGGATGGAGCCGCGGACTCCCCAGAACCTGACCTTCATCGACGCGCCAGGTGCGAACGTACCGCCGGGCGACGGGCGGGCGCTAGAACAGCTTGCGGGAATCTAAGAGGATCGTGACGGGGCCGTCGTTGACCAGCTCGACGGCCATGTCGGCGGCGAACTCGCCTGCCGCGACGTGCGGCACCCCCGCGCGCGCGAGGTCGGCGAGCGCTTGCTCGTAGAGTGCGCGGGCGGCGGTCGGCTCGAGCGCGCCGGTGAATGCGGGGCGGCGACCCTGGCGCGCGTCGCCGTAGAGCGTGAACTGCGAGACGAGGAGGACGCCGCCGCCGATGTCGAGGACGGAGCGGTTCATCTTGCCGGCGTCGTCGGGGAAGATGCGGAGGTTGACGATCTTGTCGACGATGTACGCGAGGTCCTGGGGGCCGTCGCCGGCGCCCGCGCCGAACAGGACGAGGAGGCCGCGGCCGATCACCCCGGTCGTCCGCGTGTCCACCGTCACGGACGCGCGGGATACTCGCTGGACGACGGCTCGCATGTGGCCGGAACGTAGCGAAATCCAGGCAACCCGGGTGCCTTGCCGGGGGTCGAATCGGCCGCTAGGATGCGCCCGCCCATGCGGTTTGTCCCGTTGCTGCTCGCTGTCGTGTTCGCTGCCGGTTGCGGCAAGGAGATTGGCGACGCGTGCATCATCAGCTCGGACTGCGACCCGAACGGTCAGCGGCAGTGCGACACGAGCCAGAAAGAGGGCTACTGCACGATCCAGGGCTGCGACTACGACACGTGCCCGAGCGAGGGCGAGTGCGTGCGGTTCTTCACGGGGCAGTTCAACAACAAGACCTGCAACCCGATGACCGAGGACGTGACGACGGACGACTGCTCGCTCGACGAGCTGTGCGCCCTGACCGGGCACTGCGTCGCGCGCTCCAGCGAGGTCCGCTACTGCATGCGCAAGTGCTCGACCGACGGCGACTGCCGCGACGGCTACGAGTGCCGCAAGCTCACGCAGAAAGATCCGGCGAACATGGCGACGTTCGAGCAGCACGGCGGTGAGCCGGTGCTCGCGCCCGGCGTGTTCGTCAGCGACACCACGCCCGGGTTCTGCGCGGAGAAACCGCCGACCTGATACGTTCGACGCGTGTCGATCGGGTCCTTTCTGCTGAGGCGCCTCGGCTCGGGCCTGCTCGCGATCTTCGGCGTCAGCGTGCTCGTGTTCTTGTTCCTGCACCTGGTGCCGGGCGATCCGGTCGACCACCTGGCGGGCGGCGAGGCGACCGCGGAGCAGCGGCACAAGATCGAGGTCTGCATGGGCCTCGACAAGCCGATGACGACGCAGTTCGTGACGTTCCTCGGCCACATCGCCGACGGCACGCTCGGGCATCAGTGCCCCGATCCGGGGCGCAAGCCGACGGTGGCCGCGCGGATCCTCGAGGTGATGCCGTACACGATCGAGCTCGCGTTCGCGGCGATGGTGATCGCGGTGATCCTCGCGCTGCCGCTCGGCGTGGTCGCGGCGGTGAAGCGCGGCACGTGGGTCGACACGAGCGCGACCGTGCTGTCGCTCGGTGGGATCGTGATTCCGATCATGCTGCTCGCGCAGGGGCTGCTCGTGTGGTTCTTCGTCGATCTCGGCTGGCTGCCGGGGCCGACCGAGACGAACCTCGCGTCCCTCGTGCTGCCGGCGCTCGCGCTCGGCGTCCAGATGATGGCGATGCTGTCGCGGATGACGCGGTCGTCGATGGTCGACGTGCTCGGCGAGGACTTCGTGCGGACGGCGCGCGCGAAGGGGCTCGGCGAGAGGCGCGTCGTGTTCGTGCACGCGCTGCGCAACGCGCTCTTGCCGGTGATCACGATCGCGGGCCTGCAGTTCGGCTCGCTGCTCTCGGGCTCGATCATCGTCGAGAAGATCTTCGCGCGCCCGGGCCTCGGCCTCACGCTGCTCGACGCGATCGCGGAGCGGAACTATCCGATCGTGCAAGGCGTGGTGTTCGTCGTCGCCGTGATCTACGTCGTCGTCAACACGCTCGTCGATCTGGCGTACGGGCTCGCCGACCCGAGGATCCGCCACGCATGAAGCGCCTGCAGCTCACCCCGAGCGCGTGGATCGGCGCGGCGATGATCGCGTTCTACGTGCTGACCGGCATCCTCGGGCCGCTGCTGGCGCCGTTCGATCCGACGCACCAGGATCTCGCGGCGCGGTTCCAGCACGCCTCGTCGCTGCACTGGCTCGGCACGGACTCGTCGGGCATCGACACGCTGAGCGAGCTGCTCTGGGGCGCGCGCGAGGCGCTCGTGATCAGCTTCATCGTCGTCGCGATCACGTCGGCGACCGGCGTCATGCTCGGCACGCTCGCCGGCTGGTTCGGCGGCGCCGTCGACGAGATCATCATGCGCGTCGTCGACATCCTGATGGCGTTCCCGGGCATCCTGCTCAACATCGCCGTCGTCGCGACGGTCGCGCATCCCGGGCTCGGCGTGATCATCTTCGCGCTGTGCATCAACGGCTGGGTGAGCTACGCGCGCGTCGCACGCTCGCAGGTGCTGGCGCTGCGCGAACGCGAGTACGTGACGGCCGCGATCGCGCTCGGGGCGTCGAATCGGCGCGTGATGTTCGTGCACCTGATCCCGAACCTGCTCGGCCCCGCGTTCGTGCAGATGTCATTCGGGCTCGGCAGCGTGATCTCGATCGAGGCGGCGCTGTCGTTCCTCGGCCTCGGGCCGCAGGTCGACTACACGTGGGGCGCGATGCTCGCCCAGGGCGTCTCCAAGGCGTTCAAGCCGGGCTTCGGCCACTACGTCTTCTATCCGGGCGCCGCGATCGCGTTCGTGCTGCTCGGGGCAAACCTGCTCGGCGACGGCCTGCGCGACCGCTTCGACCCGCGCAACCGGGGGCGGTGATGGCGCTGCGCGTCCGCGTGTGCACGATCCACGATGTCGCGGCCGGCGAGCTGCGCGCGTTCCCGGTCGCCGGCGTCACGTGGCCGGTGATCGTCACGATCGTCGACGGCGAGCTCGTCGCGTGCCCCGGCGTGTGCCCGCACGAGGATGTCGCGCTCGCGGACGGCGACCTCGAAGGCGCGCAGATCCGCTGCCCGGGGCACGGCTACCTGTTCGACCTGCACACCGGGCGCTGCCAGCACGACCCGGGGCTCGAGCTGCGCCGCTATCCGATCACGCGCGTCGGTGACGAGATCTGGGTCGACCTACTCTAGCGAGTCGAGGTCGGAGTCCGCGCCGCAGTAGAACCAGCGCATCGGATCGACGAAGCGGCGGTCGCCGTCGGGCGGGATCACGACGAGGAACGGCTTGCTGTCGCGCTCGAGGAAGCCGGCGCGCCACATCTGCCGGCGGCGGCCGTCGACCGCCATCAGCTTGATGTCGACCGTGTGCGCCTCGGTCTCGGCGGCGTGCCGCGCGATCGCGGAGAGGCACGCGTGCCACTGCCCGGGGATGCTGATCAGATCGACGATGCGCATCGTCTGGCCGTTGTTCATCAGCTCGAGCGCGCACACGCCGATCGGGCGGCCGCCGCGCAGGATCACGAACGCCGGCTCGCGGTGCGCGGGCGCCTCGAGGAAGCGCCACGTGTAGAAGACGGCGTCGCGGATCGCGGTCAGGCGCACCGTCGGCGCGAACGCCTCCCACACCTCGTCGACGCGCGGATCGAAGCGCGTCATCGGATCGAGGTACGGCACGAAGCGCGGGCGCAGGACGCCGCGGACGAGCCGGTCGAGCGGTGGCTTGCCGAGCCCGAGCGCCGCGCCGCGCAGCGGGCGCACCCAGCGCGCGACGTGCCCGACCTCGCGCGACCCGCCGTGCTTGAGCGGCGTGACGTTCATCGCGCCCGGCGCGCCGTACATGCAGCCGATGTCGTTTCCGTGCATGTCGGCCCGCGCCGCCTCGTGGAGCAGGCCGCCGAGGCCGCGCCGCCGGAACTTCGGGCGCACGTAGCCGTCGCCTCCGAGCGCGGCGCGCACGGGCTGGCCGTCGAGCTGCAGCCGGAACGGGAAGTACGACGTGCAGCCGGCGACCTCGCCGTTCTCCGACGCGATCCACGTCAGCGCGCTCCCCGCCGGATTCTTGTCCGTGTACAGCCACGCGAGGCGCGCCGAGACGTCGACGCCCGGGATCATCTCGCGCACGAGCGCGGCGACCTCGGGGCGATCCGCCTCGGTCGCGGCACGTACGTCGAATACCATCGCGCCGCGAATATACCCGGCGGCGCGCTACTTGTACTCGGGCTCGACGATCTTGACGTCCGTGATGCCGGCGTCCGCGAACGCCTTCTCGAGGTGCGCCTTGTCGCCGAGCGCGACGATCACTTCGTTGCTCGGGTCGATCTCGTGCGCGAGCAGCGCCTTGACCTGCGCCGGTGACACCGCCGCGACCTGCTGCAGCAGCGTGTTGTAGTAGTTCGGATCGAGGTTGTAGAGCGCGACCTGCGTGAGGCGCGCCGCGAGCTCGCCCGTCACCGTCGACTCGGTCAAGAGGCCGCTGAGCAGCTTGCGCCGCGCGCGCACGAAGTCCTCGTCGAAGTGATCGCCCTTGCGGAGCGCATCGATGCTCTCGCGCAGCGCCTTGATCGACTCGCCGGCGCGCTCCGCGTCGATCGTGCCGCCGACCGCTGCGCCGCCGCGCAGGATGTACGCCGACGGACCCTTCTGCGGGTTGCGCGCGATCGAGAGCCCGTACGTCGAGCCGAGCTTGAAGCGGATGTTCGCGGCGCGCTCGGCAAGCATCGCGGTGAGCACGCGGCGCGCGCCTTCCTGACCGTCGATGCCGGCGGGCGCGGGGTACGCGAGCGTCACGGTGACCTGCTGGTCGACCTTGCTCTTCGTCACGCCGACGAACGCGGGGCCCGTGCGCTTGAACGGCTTCGGATCGACCGGCTTGTCGACGGTGCCCTTGTCCCAGCCGCCGAACGTGTCGCGCGCGAGCTTCTCGGCGTACTTCATGTCGAAGTTGCCGACGACGACGAGCGTCGCGTTGCCGGCCGTGAAGTGCTTGCGGCGGTACGCGTCGAGCGCGTCGCGGTGCAGCTTCTTGATCGCGTCCGGGCCCGCCGTGGCGGTGCGCGTGTACGGGTGATCGGGGCCGTAGAGCGCCGTCATCACCTGGCGCTCGTACTCGTCCTCTTCCTGCGTGCTCTTGAGCTTGAAGTCCTCGAGCTGGTTCTTCTGGAACGCCTCGATCTGCTCCTGCGAGTACTCGCCGGCCGTCACGAGGCGCTCGAGGCCCTTGATCATGACGTCGAGGTAGATGTTCACGCCGTGCGTCGAGCAGAACGTCGCGTCGTTGCTCGAGCGACAGCCGACGTTGATGCCGGTGCGCGAGAACACGTCGGTGTTCTGCACCCCGTTCGGATCCATGTCGCCGACGCGGTGCAGGAACCGCGCGGCCGCCCAGCCGAGCGCCGGGTTATCCGGCGTGTTCGCATCGCCGACGTTCTTGAACATCAGCGTCGCGGCCGCGAGCGGCATCGACTTGACCGGCAGCAGGACGACATCCATGCCGTTGCCGAGCGTGAAGCGCTTCGCATCCTTGAGCGAGTCGTTCTCGCCCTGGATCTTCACCGGGTGCTTCGCGTCCCGCGGATCGACCTGCGGGTCGGTCATCGCCGCGTCGGAGTTCGGCGTGTACTTCGTCGTCGCGCGGACGTCGCCCTTGAGGCCCTTCTCGCTCGGCTTGACGACGATGATCGCCGCCTTGTCCCAGTCGAGCGCCTTCTTGACCGCCGCGCCGACGCTCGCGTTATCGAACTTGCCGATCTGGTCGAGCTGGTGGAACAGGTACATCTCGTTGGAGTTGAAGTCCATGTCGCGCGTGAACTGCGCCAGCGACGCGACCTGCACGGTGCGACTCGACAGCCGCTCGAGGCCCTCGATGAAGCGAGCCTTCTCGCGGTTCTTCTCCTCCTCGAGCTGCTCCTCGGTGCCCTCGTCCCAGCCGCGATACGCCTGCTTCGCGGCCTTCTGCGCGAACTCGAGCGCCTCGTCGAGCTTGTCCATGCCCTTGAGCTCGATGCGGACGAGGAACAGCGGCGCGAGCTCGCCGCCGAGGATCTGCGGCTGCACGTTGTACGCGAAGCCGTACTCCTGGCCCTTCTGCGCGATCCGCGCGAACGCGGCGCCGATGCCGAACTGCGCGGCCTCGCCCTCGGGCGTCGTGTGATCCGGAAGCGCCCAGCCGATCCACACCGAGGGACGCTCGACGTCCGCCTCGATCTCGACCTTCTCGTGCTTCGCGACGAACGGCTCGACCTCCTTGCGCGGCGCGGGCTCGCGCTTCGGGATCTTGGCGAACCACTTCTTGATCAGATCGACCGTCTGGTCGACGTCGACGTTGCCCGCGACGATGATCGTCGCGCGCGACGGCGCGTAGTACTTCTTCATGAACTCGCAGGCGTCCTTGAGCTGGGCGCTCGCGATCTGGACGTCGTTGCCGCCGACGAGGCGCGAGTACGCGTGGCCGGCCGGGAAGATCGTCGCCTCGACGATCTGCTCGAGGTAGTTCTCCGCCGACGAGCCGGCGCGGATCTCGTTGCGAACGACGTCGCGCTCGCGCTCGAACTCCGACTCCGGCACCGTCGAGCAGCCGAACGGCGGCAGGTCGGCCGCGTAGTACATGCGCATCGCTTCGATCTTGAGCATCGCGTCGAGGTTGTCGGACTGCGACGTCATGAAGTAGTGCGTCATGTCCCAGCTCGTGAACGCGTTGAACTCGTTCGCGATGTCGATGATCGTCTGGAACAGCGGCGGCGTGTCCGGACCGTCGGGACGCGTCTGGAACATCAGGTGCTCGACGAGGTGAGCGAGGCCGGCCTTGCCCTGCGGATCCTCGCGCGACCCGACGTCGTAGTGCACGTCGACCTCGGCGAGCTTCGTCGTCGTGTCGGGCATGATGATGAAGCGCACGCCGTTCGACTCGATCACGCCGCGCCGCTCGGCGCTCGTGAACGCGAACCGCGGAGCAGCAGGATTGCAAGACAACAGCAGCGCGCCAATGGCAGCGGCTGCGACCACCCGGATCATCGACATGGCGCGGATCTTTGCGAAAACGTCGTCGATTGCAAGCGACCGAGAATGTCTCGCACCGACGACCGCGCGCAGCGCTGCGACACCACCCTGTCGCACCCATTTTCGTGCACTCCGCCCCGCCTCTTGAGATAGGTTGCGGCGGACATGGCAAAGGATCAGGACCGCGCGTTCTTCGGTCACCCGGCGGGGCTGTCGACGCTGTTCTTCACGGAGATGTGGGAGCGCTTCTCGTACTACGGGATGCGCGCGTTTCTCATCCTTTATCTGACGGCCAAGGCCATCGAAGGCGGCATGTCGATGAAGGACGGCACGGCCGGCCTGGTCGTCGGCCTCTACACCTCGTCGGTGTACCTGCTGTCCCTGCCGGGCGGCTGGATCGCGGACCGCTTCCTCGGCCAGCGCCAGGCGGTCACGTACGGCGGCCTCGGCATCATGCTCGGCAACGCGCTCCTCGCGATCCCGGGCGGCACGTTCTTCTATCCCGGACTGGCGCTCGCCGCGTTCGGCACGGGCCTCCTGAAGCCCAACGTCTCGACGATCGTCGGCCAGCTCTACGCCGACGACGATCCGCGCCGCGAGCCGGGCTTCACGATCTACTACATGGGCATCAACATCGGCGCGTTCGGGGCCCCGTTCGTGTGCGGCTTCCTCGCCGAGAGCTCGTGGTTCCGCGGCTTCCTCGCGTCGCACGGCATCAGCCCGACGTACTCGTGGAACTTCGCGTTCGGCGCGGTCGCGATCGGCATGCTCGCGGGCCTGATCCAGTACGTCGCCGGCTATCGCCGGATGGGCGAGGCGGGCGCGCACCCGACGGTCCCGACCGACGCGAAGCGCGCCGCACGCGACCGCACGGTGCTCGGCGTCATGATCGGCGGCATCGCGGCCATCGCCATCGCGGCCGTCGTGTTCTCGGACCACATCACGCAGGGCTTCCTCAGCAACGTGTTCCCGGTGATCCTCGCCGTGATCTCGATCTCGCTGTTCGTCGGGCTCTACAAGTCGGCGCGCGATTCGGGCGAGCGCAAGCGGATCATCGCGATGATCCCGCTGTTCCTCGGCGCGATCGCGTTCTTCGCGATCTTCGAGCAGGCGAGCTCGACGTTCAATCTGTTCGCCGAGCGCAACACGAAGCCCGACTTCCTCGGCTTCATGATCCCCAGCTACTACCAGAGCGTGAACTCGATCTTCATCATCGTGTTCGCGCCGGTGTTCGCGATCCTGTGGACGTGGCTCGGCAAGCGCAAGAAGGAGCCGTCGAGCACGAACAAGTTCGGCATCGGCATGCTGTTCATCGCGGTCGCTGTGCTCGTCATGCTGCCGACGCTCGCCGCCGAGCGCGCGGGCACGATCGGTGGCAACGGCCCCGACGCCGCGCACTTCAAGGATCAGGTCAGCGGCATCTACCTGTTCGGCCTCTACTTCTTCTTCACGTGCAGCGAGCTGTGCATCTCCCCGGTCGGCCTCGCGTCGATGTCGCGCCTCGCGCCGAAGCGCCTCGCCGGCATGGTGATGGGCACGTGGTTCCTCGCCGCGTCGGTCGGCAACTTCCTCGCCGGCCAGGCCGCCGGAGCCTCGGCGAGCTGGGGCCACTCGACGCTGTACTGGACGATCATCATCGCGTCGCTCGTCGTCGCTGGCGCACTCTTCGGCGTGGCTCCCGTGATCCGCAAGATGATGTCGAGCGAGCCGCACGAGCCCGCCGACAGGTCCGAGAAGGCCGAGCCCGAGCCGCTGCCCGAAGCGCGGACGGTTCCGCAGGAATAGTGCTCCCCGACGCACGCGACGGCCTCACGCGGCTGCAGCGCACCATCTTGTGGCAGCTGCGCGAGGCGCAGCGCGATCTCGGCCGCGAGTCCGTGCCGACCGCGCTGTTGTACGGGCGCGTCGTCGAGCACATCAACGTCTCGGTCGACGAGTTTCAGCGCGAGCTGCAGAAGCTCGGCGTGCTGAACAGCTAGATCGTCGGCCAGCGCGTGTAGCGCCGGCGCAGCGGGCCCGGCAGCCGCGCAA
>CAYUNM010000005.1:12303-26583 GCA_964446175.1 uncultured Kofleriaceae bacterium | reverse complement strand
TAGATCGTCGGCCAGCGCGTGTAGCGCCGGCGCAGCGGGCCCGGCAGCCGCGCAAGCACCCAGTCCCACGTCGGCTCCTCGACGAGCACGAGGCCGTTGCGGTGGCGCGGGTGCAGGCCGATCGGCGGCGCGAGCGTCGGCTCGGCGCGGGCGGCGTCGAGCGCGGCTTGCAGCTCCGGCTGCATGAACGCGAGCGGCATGATGCGGACGCGCTGCGCGTACGGCACGCGCTCCGGGCGCAGGCTGACGGTCGCGCGGTCGAGGTACGCGAGCATGAACTCGATGTGGCGCTCGGGGACGATCACCGTCGCGTGCGCCGGGATCTGGTCGGTGGCGGCGAGCACGGCGGCGACCATCGCGGGGTGGGCGACGATGATGCCGTCGTGACGTTCGCGTGTCGCGCGCAGCGCGAGCACGCCGGCGAGCACGCACAGCGCGATCGGCGCGGACTTGTGGCGTCGGGCGAGCGCGCCCGCGACGACGGCGGCGGACAGCGCGAGCGGCACGAACGCGATCACGCGCGCGCGGAAGGCGAGGCCCTGCGGGTTCGTGACGTCGAGCCACGGGATCGCGAGCACGATCCCCAGCGCGGCGATCGCGAGCGCGACGAGGTTGCGCGTGCGCCACGCGATCACGGCCGCCGCGGTCGAGACCAGGCCGGCGAGCAGCGGCTCGTACTCCATCTGCAGCGTGACGGGGAACGCGAGCGCGGGCGCCGTCCACTGCACGCGGGTCGTGAACGCGTGCGCGACGAGCGCGAGGTCGGAGCGCGAGAGGAACCGCTGCGGCATCGCGAGGCCGAGCACGAGCAGCACGAGCAGCAGGCCGGCGGCCGCGAGGTACGCGTAGATCAGGCGGCGGCCGCGCAGCTGCGTGCGCGCGAGGTACAGCACGGCTGGTGCAGTGACGGCGAGCACCAGCGCAGCGGCGAGCTTGTGCGCGAGCAGCGTGGCGGCGATGCCGGCGGCCGCGGCGGCGATCCGACCGCGCGTACGCTCGTCGAGCGCGCGCAGCACCAGCCACAGCGCGGTCAGCCCGACCGTCACGCCGATGCCCTGCTTGACGAACTCGATCGAGAGGTAGGCCGAGCCCGCGCTGCCCGCCGCGAGCGCCGCCGCGACGAGGCCGGCCGCCCGCGACCGCGCGAGCCGCACGCCGACCGCGTACGCGGGCAGGGCGACCAGGGCGCCGCCGAGCGCCGCGCCGAGCTTCGCGCCGGTGATCGGGTCGGTCGCGGCGGCGAACGGCAGCATCCACCAGAACGTCAGCGGCGAGGCGGGGTAGGCGAGCGTGCCGTGCTCGAGCAGCGAGCGGACCTGGAGTGGATAGAAGAAGCCGTCGACGCCCACTGGCCACGGCGACCCGGCGAGCACGTGCCAGCGCGCGACGAACGAGGCCGCGACCAGAGCCGCCAATGCGAGCCCGACCGCGACGCGCCACATGCGAAGCACGCTACCATCGCGCCATGCCGAGTGCCGTGATCCTGCTGTCGGGTGGGCTCGACTCGACGACCGCGCTCGCCGTCGCGAGATCGCGCGGGTTCGACTGCTACGCGCTCACGGTCCGCTACGGCCAGCTGCACGACGTCGAGCTCGAGGCGGCGCGCCGTGTGGCGAAGCGGGCCCAGGTCGTCGAGCACCGCGTCATCGATATCGACCTCGCGCAGCTCGCCAAGTCCGCGCTGACCGGCGCGGGCAGCGTGCCGAAGGACCGCCCGCTCGCCGAGATCGGCGCAGAGGGCGACGTGCCGGCGACCTACGTCCCGGCGCGCAACACCGTGCTGCTCGCGCTCGCGCTCGCCTGGGCGGAGTCGCTCGGGGCGAAGGATCTGTTCGTCGGCGTCAACGTGCTCGACGCGAGCGGCTATCCCGACTGCCGGCCGGAGTTCGTCGCGGCGTTCGAGGCGCTCGCGAACGTGGCGACGCGCGCCGGCGGCTTCACCGTGCACGCCCCGCTGATCGCGCTGACGAAGGCGCAGATCATCGAGCTCGGGACGCGCCTGGGCGTCGACTACGGCGAGACCCACAGCTGCTACGACCCGATCGAGGGAGCTGCATGTGGGAGATGCGATGCGTGCCTGCTCCGCAAGAAAGGCTTCGCGGAGGCCGGGATCGCGGATCCGACGCGGTACTATGGCCGTGCGTGAAGCTCGGTACGCTGCTCCTACGCAATGCGGCCATCGGGCTCTCGCAGCTCGAGGCGGCGCTGCGCAACCAGGTCCTCTACGGCGGGCGCCTCGGCACGAACCTCGTCGAGCTGGGCTACCTCGATCTCGAGGCGCTGTCGTCGTACCTCGCGGAGCTCACCGGGCTGCCGATCGCGACGCCGACCTTGCTCGACGACGCCGACAAGACCCTGCTCGACAAGCTCGGCGCGGACGATGCGCACCGCCTGCGTGCGATTCCGCTCGGTCTGATCAACGACAACGTCGCCGTCGCGATGGTCGACCCGGCCGATCCGATCGCCCACGAGACCCTGCACGCGAAGCTCGCGGGGACGATCGCGCCGTACGTCGTTCCGGAGCTGCGGGCGCTCTATTACCTCGAGCGGCACTTCGGCACGCCGCGGCGCGCCCGCTTCATCCGCACAGCGCGCGCCGGCACCGATCCGGGCGATCAGCTGATCGGCGACGACCGGCGGCGCTCGCAGCCCGCCGGTGGCATCGCGATGCCCCCGACCCTGACGCTCGAGCCGCGCCGCCGCCGGCACTCGTCGCAGGTGCCCCTCACGCACGCAGTGCCGACGGCGCTTTCGTACGGGGCGGCCTGCGAGCGCATCGACACGGCGCAGAACCGCGAGCAGATCGCCGACACGTTCGTCGACTACGCGAAGGGCCGCTGCGACGCGCTCGTCGTGCTGCTGATCCGCGACGGCAACGCGAACGGCTGGCGCGGCTACGTCGCTCCGCCGACGCGGGCGCAGAAGCCGATCGAGGAGCTGACGCTCCCGCTCGGTGGCATCTCGTGCCTGCAGACGGCGCATGACTCCGGAACGACGTACCTCGGGCCCTCGCCGAGCCCGGCCAAGCCGATCGAGACCGCGCTGTGGGCCGCGCTGGGCGCCGAGCCGCCGCCGATCGAGGTCCTCGTCGTGCCGATCCTCGTGAAGCAGCGGGCGGTCAATCTGATCTACGCGCACACGCTCGGAGGCACTCCGCCCGGGACGCTCGTCACGGAATTGCAGGATCTTGCCGCCCGCGCCCAGACCGCGTACCTGCGCCTGATCCGGCAGACTCGCGGCTCCTAGTCAAGCCGGAAACGGCGTTCAAAAACGCAGTTATCTTCCGGGGATCGCACGGGAAAGTACGTGTTCTCGATCTCCGGTTGGTTTACTTGATTTCGCCCCCGAAAGAGGGAAAGTCGGGTCGTGCCGCAACGGATGTCTCTTCCGAATTCCAAGATCGGGCCCGGTACGATCGCAGCTGCTCTTGCCGCCCTGTCGATGGCGGTCCTGGGTCACTTCTTCATCTGACTCATTTCTGAATCACGACTGTTCTGTCCAATAACGCACCCAGTCGCCGTCGGGGATGAGGGTCCCTAGCTTGATGGCGGCCGGGTCGGACAGCGTGTAGACCCACGCCCAGATCTCCTCGCCGGTCTCCAGCGTGACCTGGCGGATGATGCGGGCGAAGTCCGTGCCTTCGTAGGCGTCGAGCAGCCCGAACGTCGCGGCGAGCTCGGACAGCCAGATCACCTCGCCGAGCACGCGGCCCTTGCCGTCGCCCTCGATGAACCCGGGGTAACCCATCGGGAACGCGTAGATCTGGCCGGTCGTATGCGCCTTCACCGTGCGCGTCACCGAGTTCGCGACGAGCGAGCGCGCGGTCTGCCCCTGGCGCAGCGTCCCGTAGACGAACAGCCGGTCGACGACCTCGTGCGACCCCGTCGTGCGCTCGACCTCGAACGTTCCGGTGTGGCGACGGCGCTCGGCCATGCGCGCAGCATAACCGCGATCAACTGCCGGTGATTCCGCAGAGCGCGGTGACCTGATCGAGCAGCGGCAGCACCATCGCGGCGCCCGTGCCCTCGCCGTGACCGAGGCCGACCTCGAACACCGGCTCGAGATCGAGCGTTGCGAGGATCGCCGGCATCGCCTCCGTGCCGCGGTGCGCCGCGATCAGGTAGCCGGCTGCCGCGGGAGCGAGCCGGCACGCCACGAGCGCGGCCGCTCCGGTCGCCTGGCCATCGAGGATCACCGGCGTGTTCGTCGAGGCCGCGCCGAGGATCAGGCCCGCGAGCACGCCGGTGTCGGGGCCGCCGAGGTAGCTGAGCTGATCGAGGCCGCTCGTGCCCAGGAGCGTGCGGCCGACCTCGATCGCGCGCGCCGCATCGGGCTCGGCGGGATCCGGAGCCGCGCCGGTGGCCGCGAGCAGGGCGAGCGCGGCGAGCTCCGAGCCCAGGCCGATCGCGCCGATCGCGAGGACATCGGACTCGCCGAGCGACACGGCGAGCGCGATCCCGGCCTCGAGCGCGAGCGTCGCGTCGACCGGTGTCATCGCGCTCCCGAGCGGTCCTCCCGGCCCCCGGCCGAGCGCCACCGCGACCGCCGGCATGTGCGACGGCTCGCGGCTTCCCGCATCGACGAGCACGATCGGCGCGTGCGCGGTGCGCGCGACTCCCGCGAGCGCGGCGGAGCCGCTGGCGATCGCGTGGGCAGCGATGACGGTCGGGTGCGACTCGCCGAGCTCGATGCCGGGATCGCCGGCCCCGTGATCGCCCGCGACGACGACGATCGTCTTCTTGCCGGCACGCGGCCGCGGCGTGTGCTGGGCCCCCGCGAGCGAGGCGGCGAGGCGCTCGAGCAGCGGCACGCCCGCGCTCGCGACCTTGCTGCGTGCGACCTCCGCCGACGCGCGCGACGCGGCGCCGATCGAGTCGATCACGTGCCGCAGGACCTCGCTCACGCGCGCCCCCACAGCGCGGCGCGCTGCTTCTGCCGCACGAGGATGTAGACGAAGAAGGGGCCGCCGAGCACGGCCGTGACGGCACCGGTGGGCAGCTGCGTCGATGCGACCACGGTGCGTG
The DNA here is from genome assembly GCA_964446175.1 of uncultured Kofleriaceae bacterium. Taxonomy (GTDB): domain Bacteria; phylum Myxococcota_A; class Polyangia; order Haliangiales; family Haliangiaceae; genus JABFXX01. Next base: position 21,559 of record CAYUNM010000005.1, on the reverse strand, counting down.
CGAGCGTATCGCAGAGCACGAGCAGGATCGCGCCGCCGAAGATCGACGCCGGGAGCAGCGCCCGGTGGTCCGGTCCGATCACCGCCCGCAGCGCGTGCGGGACGATCAGGCCGATGAAGCCGATGGGCCCACCGACCGCGATCGCGGCGCCCACGAGCAGCGATGACAGCGCGAAGATGACCACCTGCGCGCGCCCGACGGCGACGCCGAGCGATGCGGCCACGTCGGGTCCCGCCGCGAGCGCGTTCAGCTCGCGCCCGTATGCGACGAGCACGATCAGCGCGACCGCGACCGGCACCGCGGCGTACTCGACGGTGACGAGCCGCACGGTCGTCAGGTCGCCCATCATCCAGGCGAGCATGTGCGAGACGTCGGTGAAGTCGCTCGTGTACTGGATCAGCACGCTCGCCGCGGAGCAGAACATCGAGATCGTCACGCCCGCGAGCACGACCGTCGCCGGCGGCAGGTTCTTGCCGACGCGCGCGAGCCGCTCGATGAACAGCAGCGTCGCGACCGCGCCGACGAGCGCCGCCGCGCCGATCCCCGAGCCGCCGAGCAGGCGCTCGAGGCCGAGGCGAATCGCGAGCACGGCGGCGAGCGAGCTGCCCGACGAGATGCCGAGCGTGAACGGATCCGCGAGCGGGTTGCGCAGCCAGCCCTGCAGCGCGCAGCCAGACGCCGAGAGCGCCGCGCCGATCAGCAGCGACGCGAGCACGCGCGGCACGCGCACCGCCGCGATCGGCGAGTCGTAGGAGGACAGCCACTCGATCGCGCGCCCGCCGCGGCCGCTCGTCACACCGAACAGCGGCGCGATCAGGCCGAGCGCGACGCACGCGAGCGCACTGACGACGACGATCACGGCGAGCCGCTTGCCGGTCAGGCGCTTGCCGGTCGCCGAAATGAAGCTCATGCGGGCACCGCGAACTTCGTGCCGTCGGGGAGCGCGCCGACGTGGATGTCGAGCGCGAACGCCTCGCGCGTCGCCGCCGATGCGAGCACCTCGGCCGGCGTGCCGCGCGCCGCGATGCCGCCCTTGTCGACGAGCCACATCGTGCCGCCGTGGCGCAGCGCGAGGTCGAGATCGTGCGTGACGACGACCGCGGCCGCGCCGCCATCGCACTGCGCGCGCAGCAATTCGAACACGCCCCGCGCGTGCGCCGGATCGAGGCCGGTCGTCGGCTCGTCGAGCAGCAGGCAGCGCGCGCCCTGACACAGCGCCTGCGCGAGGATCACGCGCCGCGCCTCGCCGCCCGATAATTCGTCGAACCGCCGCGCCGCGAGCGCCTCGACATCGCACGCCTTCATCGCCGCGTGCGCGGCCGCGAGGTCCTCCTCGCTCGCGAGCCCGAAGCCCGACTGCCGCGCGTAGCGCCCGAGCAGCACGACCTCCTCGACGATGAACGGGAACGCGAGCTCGTACTGCTGCGGGAGGTACGCGAGGTCGCGCGCGATCATGCGGCGGTCGCCGCGCGCCGGATCGCGGCCGAAGGTCCGCACACTCCCGCGCGCTGGTGCGATCAGCCCCGCGAGCGTGCGCACGAGCGTCGACTTGCCGGCGCCGTTCGGCCCGACGACGACGACGAGCTCACCCGCGGCCACACTCGCCGAAACGGCGCGCAGCACGCTGCGGCCGCCGAGCTCGACGTCGACCTCGCTGAGCTGGAGCCACACGCTGGTGTTGTACCGCCAAACAAAGTAACGATCCCTGCCGTGCGCCGGCGGAACGATCGCGTGGTCATGAACCTGCCGGTCGAGCTGATCATCACCGGGAAGAAGATCAAGGCGGTCTCCCAGGACATCTCGCCCTACGGCATGTTCGTGCGCCTCTCGCCGCCGCTGCCGGCGGGCTCGATCGTGCAGGTCGTGATCTCGCCGAACGGCCAGCGCCAGGTGATGACGGGCCAGGTCACGCACGCGATGGGCGAGCTCGAGGCGCGCACGCTCGGCCGCCATCCCGGCATCGGCGTGATGTTTCGCGAGCCGATGCGCCCGACGGAGCAGGCGTTCATCGATTCGCTCGCGCGCATCCTCGAGCGCCACCACGTGCAGCGGCCCGCGGCCGACCTGCGCATCCTCGTCGCCGACTCCCAGACGCGCATCCTCGAGCGGCTCTCGACGGCGCTCGGCACCGCCGGCTTCTTCGTCGCGACGGCGAGCAACGGCATGGAGGCGCTCGGCAGCTGTCTGTCGAAGGCGCCCGACGTCGCGCTGGTCGAGCGCGACATGCCGGTCGTCGACGGGTTGCACGTGCTGCAGGAGATGGGGCGGCATCCCGAGCTGGCGAGCGTGCCGGTGATGATGATGTCGGCGAATGCCACGGACCTCGCGCGGCTGCAGGCGTTCCAGCTCGGCGCGGTCGACTTCATCCCGAAGCCGTTCACCGTGCTCGAGGTGATCCTGCGCGCGCGTCGCTGGGCGCGGGCGAGCCAGCGCGATCCCGAGCGCGTCGTGCTGCGTGGCACGCTCAGCGAGCTCAACCTGCCGTCGCTGTTGCAGATGCTCGAGGGCGAGAAGAAGACCGGGCAGCTCGCGGTGACGCGCGATCAGCTCGTCGCGTGGATCGATTTCGTCGAGGGCAAGATCGTGCGCGCGCGGTCGTCCGAGCTCGACGGCGACGCGCGCGACATCGTGATGGCCGTGCTCGACTGGAAGCACGGCTTCTTCGAGCTGTCGGCGGGCGCGCCGGCGCCGGGCGCGATCGAGCTCGATACCACCGTCACGCACATCCTGCTCGAGCACGCGCGGCTGGCCGACGAGTCAGCGCGCTAGCGCCTTGCCGATCGCGGCGAGCGCCTCGTCGACGCGCACGGTGGGCCGCGACACGAACATCGGCAGCGCGACGACGCGGTGATCGCGCGTGGCGGGTACGTCGACCTGCGACCACGGCGACAGATCCGTCGAGGCCTGCGACAGATCGAGGATCACCTCGGGCGCGCCGCGCAGGACTTCTTCCTGCGAGACCTTGGGATAGCGCACGGGCGAATCGACGAGGACATTCTGTGCGCCCTCGACGGCGAGCAGCTCGTCGACCCAGCTGCCGGGGCCGACGGCGACGAGGTTGCCGAGGCCGCCTGCCTCGCGATCGATCACGGCGAGCACCTTCACGTGCTGCGGCGCGTGGTGGGCGCCATCGATCGCGGCGTCGATCCTCGCGATCGCGGCCTTCGCCTCGGCATCGCGGCCGAGATCGTGGCCGACCGTGGCGAGCGCGGCGCGCAGGTCGGGCAGCGCGTGCATCGCACACTCGACGACGTGGATGTGGGCGTCGCGCAGTGCGCCCGCGGTCTGGCCGTGGATGTCATCGACGATCACGACGGTCGGCCGCAGCGCGACGATCGCCTCGAGGTTCGGCGCGAGGAACGATCCGACCTTCGGCAGCGCCTTCACCGCTGCGGGAAAGTCCGAGTAGTCGTCGACGCCGACGAGCTGCTTCTCGGCGCCCAGCGCCGCCACGACCTCCGTCGCCGACGGGGTCAGCGACACGATGCGGGCCTCGCGGGCCGGCTCGGGCGCCTTGCCCTGGCCGCAGGCCACGAGCACCGCGAGGACGAGGGCGCACCGCATGCGACGTGGGTACCACACCTGCTATCGTCTAGCGCGATGAGCGATTTCGACCTCAGCGGGACCGTGCTCGACGGCCGCTACAAGGTCATCTCGCCGATCTCGGAAGGCGCGATGGGCAGCGTGTACCGCGGCGAGCGCATCCAGCTGGGGCGCGCGGTCGCGATCAAGGTGATGCACGAGGCGCTGCCCGACGAGCTGTCGAGCCGCCAGCGCTTCGAGCGCGAGGCCAAGCTGATGGCGATGCTCGAGCATCCGCACTGCGTCAGCGTGATCGACTTCGGCGTCCACGATGACAAGCCGTTCCTCGTCATGGAGCTCGTCCGCGGCACGAGCCTGCAGCAGCTGATCGACAAGCACCAGCGCCTCGAGATCCCGCGCGCCTGCGAGATCATGAAGCAGGTGCTCTCCGGTCTCGCGCACGCGCACGAGCTCGGCATCATCCACCGCGACATCAAGCCCGCGAACATCATGGTCACCGAGCAGACCGGGCTCGGCGAGCAGGTGCGCATCCTCGACTTCGGCCTCGCGCGCCTGACCGACACGAGCACGAAGCTGACGACCGGCATCGTCGTCGGCACGCCGAACTACATGGCGCCCGAGCAGTGCCGCGGCGGCGATCTCGACGGGCGCACCGATCTCTACGCGTGCGGCGTGATGCTGTTCGAGCTGCTGACCGGCCGCAAGCCGTTCGTCGCCGACGATCCGATCGCGGTCGTGCGCAAGCACATCGGCGAGCCGCCTCCGCGCCTCGCGGATGCGGCGCCGGGCGTCGATTTCGGCGAGCTCGAGGGCGTCGTCGCGAAGGCGCTCGCGAAGGATGCAAAGGACCGGTTCGACGACGCGAAGGCGATGGCCGCCGCGATCGATGTCGCGCTGAAGAAGGGGGCGGCACGGGTGTTCGCGCGCGCGGTGCCGCAGGCGATCAACGCGCCGGCCAGCGCGCCGCAGGTCGCGACGCCCTCGGGCTGGACCGTGCCGTCGGCGTTCGTCACGCCGGTCTCCGCATCGCAGCCGAGCAGCCAGGTGCCGCCGCAGGACAGCCTCTCGATCCCGCAGCAGACGCTCGAGATGCCCCACGCGCCGCCGCCCGGGCCGCCGCCGGCGCCCGTCGCGCCACCGCCGCCGCGCGACTCCGCCGCGCCGCACGAGCCGGCATTCACCGCTGCGCCGGTGCAGCCGCTCGCCGATCGCTCGGCGACGGAGCCGGTACGCGCTCCTGCGCGCGGCCGTGGTCTGGCGCTGTCGAAGAAGCAGCTCGTGATCGCCGGGGGCGCGCTGGTCGTGCTCGTCGTCGTGATCGCCGTCGCGGCGGGCGGGCACAAGGGCAAGCCGGCGAACGCGCCCGTCGCCGTCCAGGGCTCCGCCGGAAGCGCCGGGCCCGACCCGGTCGACAGCGCGCTCGCCCACGCCACCGAGCTGTCCCAGGGCGGCGATCCGGAGGCCGCGCTGCAGTCGCTCTTGCGCGCGCGCAAGCAGTTCCCGGACAGCGCGCCGCTCGCGGTCGCCGCCGGCAAGCTCTACTTCAACAAGCTGTGGTGGACCGACGGCATCAAGAGCTTCCGCGACGCCATCAAGCTCGACCCGTCGCTCAGGTCCGATCCCGACCTCATCAAGACCGTGCTGCGCGGCTTCAACACGACCCCGGACGTCGACGACCGCATCGAGGGCTTCCTGCGCGAGGACCTCGGCGACCCGGCACGGCCGTATCTCGAAGAGACGGCCAAGTCGCATCCGAACAAGCAGATTCGCGCCCGCGCGGCCTCCGAGCTGCGCCGCTTCCACTAGGCGTCCCGTCCGGTACAGGGGGCAGGATGACGCGTCACCTACGCGTCACTTGAAACCCTTCCTTCCACACCAATCCGGACCTGAACACAAATTTTTTTGGCGGCGGGATCTCTCCATGACCCACCGCGTCAATTCACGCTTTTTCGGCCGCCCACAGCCTTATCCACAGCCTCCAACAACCTCTGAGAATCCCTCACGAAAGCGATCCGGATTCACTCTCAATCCACCCTCAATCCACAAGTAGTCCACGTGGATATCTCACTTCATGCCACACTAGATGTAGGACATGCTCCCGGATGAGCCCCCAAATATAGCGCACTTTTTCTTGCCCAGTCCTAACGGCCTAAGTACAAAGAAGCTCCGCCGAGGCCTGCCTTGTCATGGAGGATTGCCCCTAGCCGCGCCGTGTTTCGTTCTCCGTCGTCGTCTTTGGGTGCTCAGGGGAGACGAGCCCGACCAAGACACCACGGGAACCGAACCTGAACGTCACACCGCCCTGCTAGAGCCGTCACCTTCCCAAGTAAGCCAACCGCGCCGCACGCCAGTCAGAGTCTTTCAGCCAAGCCGTCGAGTCACACTAGCGCCGCACATTCAGGTGGGAGGTCCGGGCAGACGCTCAGTCTGCGCTGCCCAGTAGGGACCTATTGCCTGGATGTCGGTCGCAATCACCATCTTTTCAACGCCGTACATGCACATCGAAGGACAGGAGGGGTCATGCTCGTGAAGTCGTCCGCCGTCGCTCCCGGCCACACGCAGGCCGGAGACCACCAGGCCCAGAAGCAGGCCATCAAGAAGACGAGCCGCGTCATCAAGGATGAGCGTCCGGGCCTCGCCTTCGAGCGCTTCTTCACGCGTCAGGGCGTCGATCCGTTCGAGACCGTCGAGTGGGAGCGCCGCGATGCGGTGATCTCCGGCGCCGACGGCAAGGTGTTCTTCGAGCAGCGCGGCGTCGAGTTCCCGCGCACGTGGTCGCAGACCGCGACCAACGTTGTCGTCCAGAAGTACTTCCGCGGCACGCTCGGCACGCCCGAGCGCGAGTCCAGCGTGCGCCAGATGGTCGCGCGCGTGGCCGATACGATCTACGGCTGGGGCAAGGCCGACGGCTACTTCAAGACGGAAGCGGACGCGTGGGCGTTCCGCGACGAGCTGGTCCACCTGCTCCTCCACCAGAAGATGGCGTTCAACTCGCCGGTCTGGTTCAACGTCGGCGTCGAGGCGCACCCGCAGTGCAGCGCGTGCTTCATCAACTCCGTCGATGACTCGATGAGCTCGATCCTCGGCCTCGCGAAGACCGAGGGCATGCTGTTCAAGTACGGCTCGGGCACCGGCTCGAACCTGTCGTCGCTGCGCAGCTCGCGCGAGCACCTCAACGGCGGTGGCACGGCGAGCGGCCCGGTCTCGTTCATGCGCGGCTTCGATGCGTTCGCGGGCGCGATCAAGAGCGGCGGCAAGACCCGGCGCGCGGCGAAGATGGTGATCCTCAACATCGATCACCCGGACGTCGTCGACTTCATCGATTGCAAGGCGATCGAGGAGAAGAAGGCGTGGGCGCTGATCGATGCCGGCTACGACGGCGGCTTCAACGTCCAGGGCGGCGCCTACGACTCGGTCAACTACCAGAACGCGAACCACTCGGTCCGCGTCACCGACGAGTTCATGAACGCCGTCACCCGCGACGGCGACTTCTCGACGAAGTCGATCACCAACGGCAAGCCCGTCGAGACGTACAAGGCCCGCACGCTGATGCGCAAGATGGCCGAGGCCGCCTGGATCTGCGGCGACCCGGGCATGCAGTACGACACGACGATCAACGACTGGCATCCGTGCATCAACACGGCGCGGATCAACGCGTCGAATCCGTGCTCGGAGTACATGTTCCTCGACGACTCGGCGTGCAACCTCGCGTCGCTGAACCTGATGAAGTTCCGCCGCGCCGACGGCGAGTTCGACATCGAGGCGTTCAAGCGCGGCTGCCAGACCACGCTGACGGCGATGGAGATCATCGTCGACAACTCCGCGTACCCCACCGAGCGCATCGCCGAGAACAGCTACAAGTTCCGCCCGCTCGGCCTCGGCTACGCCAACCTCGGCGCGCTCCTCATGTCGCGCTCGCTCCCGTACGACTCGGAGGCCGGCCGCGCCTACGCCGCCGCGATCACCGCGATCATGTGCGGTGAGGCCTATCACCAGTCCGCGAAGATCGCGGCCGACGCGACGGGCCCGTTCGCCGGCTACACCGAGAACGAGACGCCGTTCCTCCGCGTCATGCGCAAGCACCGCGGCTCGGTCGAGCGCATCGACCACTCGCTCGTCCCGAACGAGCTGACGCAGGCCGCCCGCGACTCGTGGGACGGCGCGATCACGCTCGGCGAGAAGTACGGCTTCCGCAACGGCCAGACGACGGTCCTCGCGCCGACCGGCACGATCGCGTTCCTCATGGACTGCGACACGACCGGCATCGAGCCCGACATCGCGATCGTCAAGTACAAGCGCCTCGTCGGCGGCGGCCTGCTCAAGATCGTCAACAACTCGGTCCCGGCCGCGCTCTCCAAGCTCGGCTACTCCGACAAGGAAGTCGAAGCGATCATCGCGCACGTCGACGCGAAGGACACGATCGAGGGCGCGCCGCACCTCAAGGACGAGCACCTGCCGATCTTCGACTGCGCGTTCCGCAGCACGAACGGCACCCGCTCGATCCACTACATGGGCCACATCCGCATGATGTCGGCCGTCCAGCCGTTCCTCTCGGGCGCGATCAGCAAGACCGTCAACCTGCCGACCGAGTGCACGGTCGAGGACATCGAGGACGCCTACATCCAGGCGTGGAAGCTCGGCCTCAAGGCGATCGCGGTCTACCGCGATGGCTGCAAGCGCACGCAGCCGCTCTCGACGAACCTCAACCAGGCGACCTCGAACGGCTCGCAGACCGCCGCCGTCGCCGACCCGCTCGAGCTCCTCTCGCCGGAAGAGCGCCGCCTGGTCCTCGCGCTCCGCGAGCGCAAGACCCGCCCGGCCGGTCCGCCGATGGCGAACCGCTACAAGCTCCCCGACGAGCGCGCGTCCTTCACGCACAAGTTCTCGATCGGCGGCCACGAGGGCTACATCACCGTCGGCATGTACCAGGACGGCTCGCCGGGCGAGATCTTCGTCCGCATGGCGAAGGAAGGCTCGGTCATCGCCGGCCTGATGGACTCGTTCGCGACGTCGATCTCGCTCGCCCTCCAGCACGGCGTCCCGCTCCACGTCCTGATCGACAAGTTCAAGGGCACGCGGTTCGAGCCCTCGGGCTTCACCGGCAACCAGGAGATCCCGATCGCGACCTCGATCATGGACTACCTGTTCCGCTGGCTCGCGATCCGGTTCCCGCAGGACGGCGCCGGCCTCGCCGAGCGCCACCCCGCCGCGCGCACCGCGCAGCTCGACCTGCCCAAGGTCCCGCTCCTCGCGAAGGACTTCATCTCCGTCGAGGTGAAGGCCGGCGCCTCCGAGCCGGTGATCCCGGTCGAGGTCAAGGACCGCGCGTGGGTCCAGGAGACGGACGCTCCGCCGTGCCACGAGTGCGGCACGCTGATGGTCCGCAACGGCGCTTGCCACAAGTGCCCGAACTGCGGCTCCACCTCCGGCTGCTCGTGAAAGCTGTGTAACCGGCGCGCTGTCCTGGCGCCGTCGCTCGCCACCCGGCGAGCATCACAAGGCCCGCCACCCGGCGGGCAGTGACCGAAGGCCCGCCACCCGGCGGGCTTTCGCGTTTCGGCTGTGCCCGCCCAAGAATCCCGTCAGTACATCGTGATGACGGCTTCTCGCGGGGCCCACCGATGCACGAGCGCGGAGCCGGCCGCTCACGGGACGAGGACGAGCTTGCCCGTCGTGGTGCCGCTCTCGATGTCGGCGTGCGCGCGCGCGACCT
>CAYUNM010000005.1:0-12203 GCA_964446175.1 uncultured Kofleriaceae bacterium | reverse complement strand
GGATCTTCGCGCCGCCGCGCGGATGCGCGAGCTCGAAGAGGGCGTACCAGGCGGTCATGTAGACGGTCGGCAGCGCGGCGGCTTGCTCGAAGCTCAGCGCGACCGGCTTGTCGAACACGTAGGCGCGATCGACGACGACGTGCGACGCGTAGCCGCCGAACCGCGTGACGGCGAACACCGGCGCGCCGACCGCGAGATCGGAGACCCCTTCGCCGACCGCGCCGATGGTGCCGGCGACCTCGAAGCCCGGCGTGATCGGCCAGCCGACGTATTCCTTCGCGCTCGCATAGAGGCCCATGCGGATGATCGCGTCGGCGTAGTTCACGCCGATGGCGCGCACGTCGATGCGAACCTGGCCGGGACCGGGAGCCGGTACTGACGTCTCCTCGAGCTTCAGCTGGTCGTGACCGCCCGCGGCGTGAATGACGACCTTGCGCGCTGCGGCCTGCATGCGCGCCCTGGTAGCTACGCCGGGCCCGTCGCGCCAGTGACCGCGCGCGACAATTCCCGTGACAGCTGGCGCCACCAGGGCCGCGGCCCGTCGACGTGGGTGGGCTCGAACGGCGCGCCGAGCATCGGCGTGAGGATGCGCGGCGATGTGGGGCTGCGGGGGGCGAGCGCGAGCAGCTCCTCGCCGGGAGCGTCCCAGGCGTGGAGGCCGAGCGAGAACGTGCCCCAGTGGACGGGCAGCAGCGTGCCGCCGCCGAGCATCGACAACGCGGTGAGCGCGTTCGCGGGGCCGAGATGGATCGTGCCCCAGGCCTCGTGGAACGCGCCGATCTCGAGCATGACGAGATCGAACGGGCCGTGCGCGGCGCCGATCGCGGCGAACTCGTCGGTGAGGCCGGTGTCGCCGCTGAAGAAGACCTTGTGGCGCTCGCCCGCGATCACCCAGCTCGCCCAGAGCGTCTTGTTGCGGCCGCCGAGCGAGCGCCCGCTGAAGTGCTGCGAGGGGGTTGCCGTGAAGTGCACGCCGCCGACGAGCGCGCTCTCACCCCAGTCGAGCTCGGTGATCTGCGCGGGCAGAAAGCCCGCCTTCTCGAGGTGCGCGCCGACGCCGAGCGCGGTCACGATGGGGACGCCCGTCGCGGCGAGCTCGCGCATCGTCGGCATGCACAGGTGATCGAAGTGGTCGTGCGAGAGCAGCACGACGTCGAGTGGCGGCAGCTCGCGCACCTCGGCGGGTACGGGATGGAAGCGGCGCGGACCGATCACGCTGCCCGGACCGATGCGCTTCGCGAAGACGGGATCGGTGAGGACGCGGCGGCCGTCGATCTCGAGCAGCACCGTCGAGTGTCCGAGCCAGGTGGTGCGCAGGCCGCTCTCGACGCGCTTCGTCCAGGTTTCGTGCGGGCGCTCGAGCGGCAGCGCGAGCGGCGGCCGGCGCTCCTGGCCGCCGAACATCCACTCGCGCAGCACGCTGCCGCGCGGGCCAGAGAGCCCGTCGCGCACGCCGTGCGTGTTGCGAAACGTGCCGTCGCGAAACTGCTTCGATCCGGTCACCCGCTCACGCCGCAGTCCGTGTACACGAATAGTTTCGGTCACCACCCCCGAACCGTAGCTGACCCAGCGGATCTGGCCACTGCTACACTGGCGCGGCGATGCCGATGGCCGCGATCTACACCGCGATCGCACCTCCGTCCCCGGAGGAGCTCGTCGCGCTCGCGCGCAGCAACGAGTCGCAGACCTACGGCGCGAACCGCCGCACGGTCGGGCGCCTCGCGATCGCGGAGCTCGTCGCCGCCGTCGCGCCGCCGTCACACGGGGCGTTTGCCGCGACCGTGCGTGACCGCGATCTGTGGGGCTTCCTGACGCCGGCGGCAACGCGCGGCAACCATGCGGCTGCGCTCCAGCGCGTACACGAGGATCTGGTCGTGCCGTCGCCCTTGTGGCCGTCGTCGGTCGAGCTCGCGTGCCTCGTCGGCGCGGCGCCCGCGCACTACATCGGCAACAACCTCATCATGCTGCCGCCCGAGCTCGTGCTGGCCGGCCACACCGCGTTCGCGCGCCTCGAGCCGGCGCACGAGCCGGCCCAGTTCATCAACGAGTTCTTCGGCGGCGCGGCCCGGCGCGGCGACGCCGTCCTGCTCCACTGGGACTTCCGCTAGGCCGCGAGCAGCATCGGGCGCCGCAGCTCGGGCAGCGTCGCCTGGGCAGCGCGCGCGGCGGACACCATGCACCACACGTGCAGCAACACGCCCGGCAGCACGAGCGCGTAACCGACGCCGACCGCCATGAACCACATCAGCGCGGCGAGCACGTGCCCCGCGTACGCGTGGCCGGCGCCCGGCACGAGGGCCGTCAGCACCGCCGCGGCCGCCGGGCTGCGCCTGCGCTGCGGCTGGCGCACGAGGCCGACCTCGCGGCGCAGCGTCGGCGCGCCGAGCTTCTGCCGGCCGGGCAGCGCGTAGACGATCGCGCCGTCGTCCTCGACCTCCATCGTGAGCGTGCCGCGACCGGCGAGCTCCTCGAGCACGCGCGCCGCGTCCTCGATCGTGCACGGCGCGAAGTACGCCAGCGCCGGCGCCGTGATCTTCGTATCCGTGGTGTACGCCAGCTCGAGCAACCGTTGCTCGATCACGCGTGCATCGTTGGTCATCACCCTTCACCTGTAATCACGCGTGCCTCGCCGCGCACCGCCCGATCGGGCAGGCGAAAATCCCCGACCTCCACCGCTCCGTGCGACGCTTTCGCGCCATGAAGGACCTCGCGAACAAAGCCGCCTGGATCACCGGCGCCGCCTCCGGCATCGGCCTCGCTCTCGCCCACCGCCTCGCGGCCGAAAAGGTGCGCCTCGTCCTCGTCGACATCGAGCAAGGCCCGCTCGACGCCGCAGCGGCGACGCTGCGCGCTGCCGGCGCCGATGTCCTCGCGCTCCGCGCCGACGTCGGCTCCGCCGAGCAGATGGCGTCCGCCGCCGAGCGCGCGCTCGCCCACGCCGGCCCGCTCCACATCCTGTGCAACAACGCCGGTGTCGGCGGCGGCGGGCCGATGTGGCAGCTCACCGACACCGACTGGACCTGGACGATCGACGTCAACCTGCGCGGCGTCACCCACGCGATCCGTCTGCTCGTGCCGCCGCTGCTCGCCTCGGGCGCGGAGGGCCACATCGTCAACACCGCGTCGATCGCCGGCCTGACCTCGACGCCGTTCATGGGCCCGTACACCGCGACCAAGCACGCGGTCGTCGCGCTCTCCGAGTGCCTCGCCAAGGAGCTCGAGCTCGTCGGCGCCAAGGTCGGCGTCTCCGTCCTCTGCCCCGGCTTCGTGAAGACGAACATCGCGAGCTCGCACCGCAACCGCCCGCGCTCCGGCTCCGGGGAACCCTCGCCGCGCGACCCCTCGCCGACGGCCACGAAGTTCGCGGCCGTCCTCGACCAGCTCGTCGCGGCCGGCATCCCGGCCGAGAAGGTCGCCGACGACGTCGTGCGCGCGATCCGCGAGTCGCGGTTCTACATCCTCACGCACCCGGAGATGAAGCCGCAGGTCGAGCACCGGATGCGGCAGATCCTCGAGGAGAAGCAGCCGGGCATCGACCCGCTGTTCCGCCAGCTGTTCACGGGCGGCTGATCACGGCGGCGCGGGCGGCGGCGCCGGCACGAGGTACGGCGGCGGCGTCACGAGCTGCACGTAGTCGCGCTTCGCGCGCTCGCAGCGGTCGCGCTTGATGAAGCCGTAGATCGCGGCGGTCCCCTCGAGGGCGACGGCCGGCATCGACAGCATGACCGTCCCGACCACCGCGCCGAACTGGCGGTCCTCCGGCGAGGTCGTGCTCGACGCGCTGCTGTACAGGATCTGGTAGATGACGAACGGCGCGACGATCGCGGCGATCGTATCGACCGCCGGATACACGTAGCCGTCCTCGCACTCGGGCGGCCCCGGCCCGTGGGGGCTGCGCATCGTGAAGAACGAGCACCCGCCGACGAGCACGACCACGATCACCGCGCGAAGCACGCCTCATCGTATCGCAGTCCGCGGTCGAGCGACGTGATCCGGATGACACGAACGCTGATACGGTCCGGCACATATGCGGTGGTGGCTCCTACTGGCTCTGTTCGGCTGCGGCGGCTCTCATCACGCGAAGGCAGATGCGTCTGCCGGCCCGAGCGACGCAGTCGCGGACGTGGCCGCCGACGCGCCTGTCGACGCCGCGATCGACGCCGCACCCGATCTCGATCCGTCGTGCCCGGTGGCGCCCACGATCCTCGTCGATGCGAATCCGCGCCGCATCACGACGATGGCCAACGTCGGAGACGTCCTCTTCGTGGCCGCGTACAACCCGAACAACGCGAGCGACAGTGTCGTGTTGAGCGTGGATCCCGCGACCGGCGCCAGCCTCGCGGCGCCGCTCGTGACCGCGGCGAGTGGAGCGGTCTGGCCGGGGCCCGATGCCGCGTACGCGACGGAAGGTCGCGCGAACGGATCGATCTGGCGCCTCGTGCCGGGCCAGCCCCCCGTCGAGCTGATCACGGGACGGGCGTCGCCGTTCGCCGCGGCGTCCGATGGCACGTACGTCTACTGGAACGAAGGCTCGACGATCGAGCGCAGGCTGATCGCCGGCGGAACGATCGAGCAGGTGATGACCGGCTGCGACAATCCGTTCCGGATCGTGGTCGACGCGACGGACGTCTACTGCCTCGCGTTCCAGCAGGGAGACGTCTTGCGCGCACCCAAGGACGGCAGCGCCGCTGCGGCGGCAGTCCCGTACGCCGGCGGCGCCGGGGCGCACTTGCCGGCCGCGACGCTGGTCCAGGACGGGTCGGACCTCTATCTCGCGAATTTCTACAACAACCCGGAGATCTGGGCGGGACCGAAGCCCGCCGGTCCGCTCGCGCTCGTCACGCAGAGTCCCGATCTCGGACGCTATCTCGGCCTCGCGGTGGCCCCGTATCACTTCTACGTGACGAACCAGGAGGGGTACGTCGAGCAGATCAGCCGGTCGACGCACGCGGTGCACAAGATCCAGATCCTGAACCAGACCACGTACGGCGCGCCTGCCCTCGATCCGATCGTGTGGAACGGCCAGTTGCTCGTCACCGCGGAGGACTACACGTCGGCCGGGCAGCGGTACGTCCTGCACTGCGCAGACTGAAAGTTGCGAGCGGCCGTCGCCCGCACGACGATCGCGCCATGGACAAGTTGGACCTCGTCACCCAGCTCGTGCGGCAGCTGCAGGCGAGCGCGCGTGCGGCGCTGGCGGCACGCGATGCGACGACGGCGGAGGCACGCGACGGCGCGACGCCCGACGAGAAGCGCGAGGACGCGCGCGCGGCGCACCAGCAGGGCACGCTCGGCAAGGCGCAGCAGCGGCGCGCGCAGCAGGCACTGGCGGAGGTCGATGCGGTCGCGCAGTGGAAGCCGGCGGCGATGTCGAAGGTGGCGGTCGGCGCGATCGTCGAGATCGAGGACACCGACAGCGGCGAGGGGCGGACGCTGTTCGTCGCGCCGGTCGGCGCGGGCATCACGCTGACGGGGCCGGGAGGCGATGGGATCTTGAGCGTGATCACGCCGGCGTCGCCGGTCGGGGCAGCGGTGCTCGGCAAGAAGCTCGGCGACACCGTCGAGATCGCCGAGCGCGAGTGGCAGATCAGCTACGTAGCATAGCCCTCGGGACGCTCGTCGCGAGGTACTGACGGCGGCGGCGGCGCAAGCCCCAGCGGCGCAGCGTGAGGAAGGTCGTTGCGCCGGCGAGCACGCCCGCGATCGCGACGATCGGCGAGGCGCCGAGCACGAGGCCGCCCAGCGCGATCACCATCGCGACGCCGGCGCCGCTGCCGGTTTGCCACAGGATGTCGGCGGCGTGCTGGCGCGACCACGCGTCGTAGTGGTGCTCGCACGTGCGACACCAGCCGTTGGCGCCGAGGTCCTCGGTCGCTCCGCAGCGCGCGCAGCTCATGTCGCGACCTTAGCGCTGCGTAAGCGCGAACGCTCGCGTGCGTTGAGAAGGCGTGATGCGAAACAGCGCTTTGATCCTGGTGTTCGTGGCGGCCTGTGCCGCGAGGGCGAAGATGGCGTCGGCGCCGATGGCCGCGTCGCAGCCGTCGATGGCGGCACCGGCGGCTCCTCCTCCGCTCGATCGTTCGCTGTTCGCGCGCGATCCGAACGGGCAGCTCAGCGAGGATGCGCTGCAGAAGATCCTCGGATCGCCGATCGAGCTCGATCTGCCGTCGCGCGTCGGCGTGTTGCCGATCTTGACCGCGACCGACTGGCGCGGGCCGAGCCCCGACTACGAGCGCGTGCCGCCGGGCGTCGCGCCACTGGTCAAGCAGCTGCGCAAGGACGCGGCGTTCTCGCTCGTGACGGAGATGATGCCGATTCCCTCGGGCGCGCTCGGGATGGAGGCGCTGCGCGAGGTGTCGGCGCGGTACCGGCTGCGCTACGTGATCCTGTATCGCGAGGTGCTCGCGAAGAAGCACCACCATGGCTTGTGGGCGTGGGCGTACGTGACGGGTGTCGGTGCGCTGATGGCGCCGGGCCGCGAGCACGAGGTGTACGGCTACATCGAAGCGACGATGTTCGACGTGAAGACCGGCCTCTTGATGTTCACGACGCGGCGCGCGGTGATGGCGAGCGAGCAGACGAACGAGTGGCACGCCGACGACAAGCTCGCCCGGCTCGCCGCCCAGACCACCGCGAAGTTCGCTCCGGAGCTCGCGCTCGACGTGCTCTCCGACGTTCGCCGGTTCGCCGCGGCGGCGGTCGCCGAGAACGAAAAACTCCATGCCACGAGCACGGCGCTCGTCCATACGCCCGAAACTCCTGTGGTCGCGCGGTAGGTGTAGGTCTCGCGATCACCTCGATCGTTTCGCCGGAGAGCCGATTCATCTCCGCGAATGGTGAATCCGATCGAGGTAGCGGACGTGGTGCTCGATGCCGCGCTCGCCGCGAATGCCGAGACCGTCCGCATCGAGCCGAGCAAGGACTGCTACACGATCGCGGTGGCGCGCGCCGGCGAGCTGCTCGCGTGCTCGGCGATCGATGACGTGCTCGCTCGCGACGTGATCGCCCGCCTCGGCTTCGTGTGCAACGTCGATGGCGGCGGTACCGGCCGCACGCGCGTGCGCGCCCGCGATGTCCAGCGCGATGTCGTGCTGACGGTGTCGAGCGGCGAGCGGCCGAGCGCGGAGCTGGTCGTGCTCGCGGGTGACGCGACGGGACGCGAGCTCGTCGAAGGCGATCGCGTCGGCCACTACCGGATCGTCTCGCCGATCGGCGCGGGCGGCATGGGCGATGTCTACGAGGCCGTGCACGACGGTCTCGGTCGCCGGCACGCGCTCAAGGTCCTCGCTCGGCGCGCGCAGGAGAAGGACCAGCTGTACGTCGAGCGGTTCGTGCGCGAGGCGCAGGCGGTCGCGCGGCTGCGGCACCCGCACATCGTCGAGATCTACGACTTCGGGTACCTGCCGGATCGCCGGCCGTACCTCGTGATGGAGCTGCTCGGCGGCGTCAGCCTCGGCGACGTGCTGTGCGGCGGGCCGCTGCCGCCGGCGGCCGCCCTGTCGGTTGCGGTGCAGCTCGCGGAGGCGCTCGCGGCGGCACACGCACGCGGCGTCGTGCACGGCGACGTCACGCCGTCCAACGTGCTGCTCGACGACGGGCACGTCACGCTGATCGACTTCGGCCTCGCCCAGCTGCGCGAGGCCCAGTCGACGAGCGAGCCCGCCGACGAGGTGTACGGCACCCCGCACTACATCGCACCGGAGCAGGTGCGCGGCTACGGAGCGACCGAGATGACAGATCAGTACGCGTTCGGCATCGTCGTTCACGAGATGCTCGCCGGCGCCGTGCCGTTTTGCGGCCAGACGACGCACGACACCTGCATCGCCCACCTCCACGCGCCCGTGCCTCCGCTCGAGTCGCCGTTCGGCCCGGTGTCGCCGCGCCTCGATGCGCTGATCGCGCGGTGCCTCGCGAAGGCCGCAGTCGACCGGTGGCCGTCGATGCAGAGCGTGGCCGCGCAGCTCGCCAAGCTCGTGGGGGCGGCGTCGTGAGCGGCGCACCGCTGGTCGTGTGCGTCGACGACGATCCGGCCGTCGCGCGCGCGCTCGCACGCATGATGCGCGGCGAGCACATGCTGCCGATGACGACGACGGAGCCGGCCGAGGCGCTCGAGTGGGTCCTCGAGCACGATGTCGCCGTCCTCGTCTCCGACTACAACATGCCCGAGATGAACGGCGTGCAGCTGGCGGCGCGCGTGCGCGAGCTGCGGCCCTCGACGGTGCGGATCCTCGTCACCGCCTCGCTCGACATCGACACCGCGATGGCGAGCATCAACCACGGCGAGGTGTTCCGGTTCGTGCCGAAGCCGTTCGACACGGCGCAGGTCACCCGCGTGATCCGCGATGGTGTCGAGCAGCACCGCGCGCTCGCGCAGATCGCCGCCGAGCGCGAGAAGATCGAGCGCCGCAATCGCGAGCGCGCCGCGCTGGAGGGCCGCTGGCAGTCGCTGACGACGCCGGTCCGCGCGCATGACGGCGCGTACCTCGTGCAGCCGGTCGCGAGCAGCAGCCTCGAGGGCCTCGGGCTAGACGATCTTCTCGCCCTCCGCCGCTAGCTCGGCGCGCTCGCGGATCTGGTCGAGCATCGCGCGTTCCGCTGCCGCGTCGGTGACCGAGGCGACCGCGTGGGCGGCGCGTGCGATCGGCTTGAGCGTCCCCGGTCCGAGGTAGCGCGCGCGCAAGCGCACGTGCAGCCGAACGCTGCCGGAGGCGTTCTCGCGGAGCGCGAAGGCCCACGTGATGTGCACGAACGTGCGGCGATTCTCGAGCACGAACGCGGTCGGCTCCTCGACATGGATCGGCCGCCAGTGGGTGAGGTTGCAGGTCGCCGCGATGACGAACGGCCAGGTCTGCGCTGCCGTCGCCGCGATGTCGATCGCGTAGTCCGCGCTCCAGTCGGGCGTGGCGATGATCGCGTCGCCGGGCATCGGCTCGTGCCATTCCTCGGGTTCCGCACGCAATCGATGCGCGAACGGGTCGAGTTGCTCCAGCATGCTTGTTGGTGTTGCACCGCGCATGCCGCACTCCGTGCTACAGGCGGATTATGGCGTGGGTGAAGATCCCAGCGGACCACCATCCGGTCTTTCGGGCGGCGCTGCCGAAGGACCCGCGCATCCAGACGCTGAACATGTTCGGCGGCGTCGCTGCGAAGATCGCCGGCAAGATGTTCGCGGGGTTGTTCGCACGGTCGGCGATCGTGCGCCTCACGGGTGAGGACTACGCGGAGGCGCTCGCGCTCGACGGCGCCGAGAAGTTCGACCCGATGGGCCGCGGGCCGTCGAAGGACATGATCCTGTTGCCCGAGGACGTGTTCCAGGACGACGACGCGCTGCGCGCGTGGCTCGTGCGCGCGATGAAGTGCGTGCTCGCTAGCGAAACAGCGCCGAAAGCTCCGAAGGCGTCTCGACCAGCGCGTCCGAGTCGGCGAGCAGCGAGCGCGGCCGCAGCCCCCAAGCGACGGCGATCGAGCGCATCCCGGCGTGCTTCGCGGTCATGACGTCGATCTCGGAGTCGCCGATCATCACGGCCTCGCGCGACTCGACCCCGACCGCGCCGAGCACCGCCCGCGCACCCGCCGGGTCGGGCTTCGGGAGCCGGCCCGCTCGCTCGCCCTCGAAGACCGCGAACGGCCAGCGCGTCAGCAGCGTCTGACAGACCTGCAGCGTCAGCTCGTGCGGCTTGTTCGACAGCACGCACAGCGCGCGGCCTGGCGCGAGCTGATCGAGCGCCGCGTCGACGCCCGCGTACAGACGCGAGTGGATCACCGGGTGCGCGCGGTAGCGCACGCGAAACGCGGCGAGGACCTCGTCGACGAGCGCCGCCTGCGAGACCGCCCGCATGACGAGGTGACGCGCGCCTTCGCCGACCCACTGCGCGATCGCCGTGACGTCGTGCGTCGGCAGGCCGCGCTCGGCGAGCGCGTCGTTCAGGTGATGTGCGATATCGGCGATGCTGTCGACGAGCGTGCCGTCGAGGTCGAAGATCAGGGCCCGCGCGTCGCGAAACATCGCCGTATAATGACGCGATGCGCTCGCTCGTGCTGCTCGCCGCACTGGGTTCCGTCGCGCACGCGCAGGCTCCCGGCGAGACCCCGCCGGCGCAGCCCGGGGTGATGGCGCGGCGATGGTCCGTCGATCTCGCACTCGGCGGCACGATCCTGAAGGCGAAGACCGACGGCGCGAAGGGCGTGTTCTTTGGCGGCCTCGAGCTCGCGGCGCGCTTCCGGATCCGGCCGGCGGTCGAGGTCGCGCTCGCGTTCGACGCGGCGGGCAACCAGGGCATCGGGCTCGCCGGGTTCTTCGCCGAGGGGCGGTATCGCTTCGAGGCGGAGCGCGCGTGGAATCCGTTCGTGCTGGTGTCGCTCGGCGTCGCGTCGGTCGCCGACAAGACCGGCAGCAGCACGGAGAGGCAAGGACGCGGCGCGGTGCGCATCGGTGGCGGTCTCGAGCGGCGGTTCGGCGCGTGGGCCGTGCAGGCGACGCTGCGGCTCGTCGCCATAGGCGAGAACAAATCCGTGATGGTCGATACAACCGCCGGCGAGAAGCTGTCGCGCTACAGCGCGTCGGGCGCCGAGCTAGCCCTCGGCGGCACGTTCTACTGGTGAAATTCGCGTTCACGCACTGCGTGCGGCAGAATTTGGGCATGACCGTGTCACGTCTACGGGTGGCGAAGTCGGAGACGCGCGAGATGGGCGAGCGCTGGCGTTCGGCGTCGGCCTCCGGTGAGCTCGAGGACTGGCAGATGAGCAACGCGACGTTCCTCAAGGCGTTCATCGCGATCGCCGCCGTGCTCACGCTTCTCGCGATCGTGCTCCGCTGACGAGCTCGCGCCAGGCGTCGGAGTCATGGTCGCCTCGCGAGGTCGATGGAAAATATGACGAGCCCGGCCCAGATCCACGCAAACGCGAACAGCCGGTCGTGCGCGAGCGGCTCGTGATACGCGAGCACGGCGAGCAGGAACTGGCCCGTCGGCGTGAGGTACTGCAGGAACCCGACGGTGGAGAGCGGCAGCGCGCGCGCGGCACTCGTGAACAGCACGAGCGGCACGGCCGTGATCACGCCGGTCCCGACGAGCAGCGCGAGCGTCAGGCCGTCCGCGTGGGCCGCGGCGCCGCCGCCGAGCAGGCCGAGGTACACGGCCGCGACCGGCGCCATCAGCACGGTCTCGATCGTCGAGCCGACGAGCGCCTCCACGCGCGCGGTCTTGCGGACGAGCCCGTACATGCCGAACGACCCCGCGAGCACGAGCGAGACCCATGGCACGTGCCCGACGCGCCACGCGAGCTGCACGACGCCGATCGCCGCGAGCGCGATCGCGATCCACTGCAGCGGACGCATGCGCTCGCGCAGCACGACCATGCCGAGCGCGACCGACACGAGCGGGTTGATGTAGTAGCCGAGGCTCGCGTCGAGCAGGTGCCCGCTGACGGTCGCCCACACGAACACGCCCCAGTTCACGGCGAGCAGCGACGCCGAGACGAACATCACGCCGACGAGCCGCACGTCGCGCAGGGCTGCGCGCAGCGCCGCGCCTTGCCCGAACGCGACCGCGATCGCGACGAACGTGAACAGGCCCCACACCGCGCGGTGCGCGATCAGCTCGAGCGGCGAGACGTGCGCGAGCAGCTTCCAGTACGCCGCGACCAGACCCCAGAGCCCGTAGGCGAGCGTGCCCTGGACGAGACCGCTACGGCGCGCGTGCACGGAGCGGAGATGTTACGCGATCGGCCACGGTTGCTCGCGAGCACCGGCCTGCCAGTTGTCGTGGCGTCCGTCCCAGTGCATCACCGAGAGTGCATGCGGGTCGATGTCGTCGAGGCACGCGACGTTGATCGACACGAAGTCGCCGCCGAGCACGTCGAGGTGGCCCTTGCCGAAGCACTGCACGCCGCACGTCTTGCAGAAGTAGCGCGTCGAGACCTTGTGGCCCCACGCGTAGCCCCCGAGGTTGTCCTCGCCGCGCACGAGCCGGAACTGGGCCGGCTTGCAGACGACGCCGGTCCACATCGTCTTCGTGCAGATGGAGCAGTTGCAGCGCGTCGCGCCGCGGATGTCGGCATCGGTCTCGAACGCGACCGCGCCGCAATGACAGGTTCCTTTGTGCATGTCCGCACCTTGGCAGGGCGCCGTGACAGCCTTCTGTCAGGTTAGTTCGTCACGTAGCGCGTCAGGCACGACGTGTAGCGGTGCTTCGCGTCGAGGCAGC
>CAYUNM010000004.1:213912-239346 GCA_964446175.1 uncultured Kofleriaceae bacterium | reverse complement strand
GTCGCCTACACCGTCGCGCTCGATCTCATCCGCCAGCTGCGTCCGATCGTCGAGCAGATCAAGATGCACGATGCGCATCTCGCCGATCAGCTGCGGCGCGCAGCTACCAACACGCTCGCCAACCTCGCCGAGGGCCAGCGGCGCGTCGCGGGCAACAAGCGCCGCGCGTACGAGAACGCGCACGGCGAAGCACGTGAGATGCTCGGCTGCCTCGACTGCGCGCTCGCGTGGGGCTACGCGACCGACGACGCGCAGGCACGCGTCACGCTCGATCGGTTGTTGGGCTTGTGCTGGGGCCTGACCCACTAGCACGGCGTGCGCACGCCCCATGATCGAGGGGGCCCTCCCGAAATCCGTCATTACATCGTAATGACGCATTGTGGCCGGGGGTGCTGCTGCATGGGGTTCACGCGTGTTGGGCCGCGGCGAGCGTACGGGTGCGAGGACGAGCGCTTCAGGCGCGCGGATGCGTGAGCCGCCAGCGCAGCGCGAGCAGGCGCCGCTGGTTGCCGCCGCAAGAGCGCTGGCCTTCGCTGAGGTCGAGCATGACGCTCGTGGTCGCGGTTCGGAGCTGCGTCGCGAGCTCCGAACGGTTGTGGTTGCGGCGAACGGCTGTGGTTGCGGCGCACGGCTGCGGTTGCGGCGCACGGCTGCGTGTCCGGCGAGCGGCGCGGCGAACCGGTGCGCAGCGGGTGTGCGGGGCGCCTAGATGCCGAGGCGGCGGGCAGCGGCGGCGGCGGCGGCGCGGAGCAGCGGCACGATGCGCTCCGCGACGTGCGGCGGCATGTTGTGCCGGTCGCTCACGTCGACGAGCGTGCGCAGCGTTTCGGGCGGGGGCGGCGGCGCGGCCGCGGTGAGAGCGGCGAGCGGCGGGGGGAGGGCGCCGCGCGCGTTCGCGAGCGCGAGGGCGAGGCGGGCTTCGGCGGCGGAGCCGACGCACTCGAACGGCGTGTGATCGGCGAGGCCGAGGAGGGCGCGGAAGTCGTAGTGCTCGCCGATGCCGGGTGGGAACGTGGCGGCGACGGTCTCCGGCGGGAGGTGGGCGGCGAACTGGAGCCAGACGTAGGCGCACTTCGGGCAGCGCCCGCACCAGGGCTTGGCGATGTTGCAGGAGTGGGTGCGCGCGGCGAGCGGGGCGTCGCGGGCGAGGAGCTCGAAGATGACCTCGTCGTGGATCGGGGCGAGGAGCGAGAAGTAGCGCGTGGGGAGGAGCGTCTGGATGTAGCGATCGAGGAGGAGCTCGGCCTCCCAGCCTTTGCCCCACTGGTGATTGATCGGCTCGCCTCGCCAGATCAGGTTGGGCGTGTTGGCGGAGGCTTCGTGCGCGACGACGAGCGCGCGGTAGCCGCGGATCGCGGCGAGCGGGAGGGCGGCGAAGACGGAGGCGGGCGTCTCGGCGGCGTGCATGCGCGTGATCGGCGCATCGAGGATGTCGTCGACCACGTACTGGCGCTCGGCGCGGACGCGGGCGGTCGGAGCGGCGACCTGCTCGAGGAGGGCGTGCTGGTGGGCGGTGTTGCCGTAGATCGAGTGCGAGTAGCCGAGGGTCGCGAACGGGAGGTTCGCGCGCGCGAGCAGCTGGAGCGCGACGAGCGAGTCCTTGCCGCCGCCGCAGAACGCGAGGAGCGTGTCGTTGGCGGGGAGGGGCGCGGGGGCGGGGGCGGCGGCGGCCGGCGGGCTGGCAAAGTCGGGCAGGTAGTCGGGGTCATCGTGCTCGTAGCGCCACTGCGCCCAGACGTGGCGAAAGATCGTGCGCCACAGCGTGCGGAGCTCGGGCGTGAGGTGGCGGGCGTAGGCGCCGAGGTCGATGACATCGGGACGGAGCGAACAGACCGCGTTGAGCTGGAAGAGCGCGACATGAAATGCGAGGCGCTCGGCGAGATCGCGATCGAGGGTGGTGAGATCGACGTCGTCGTACCAGACGGTCGCGTGGAAGCGCAGATCGTCGAGCGCGCACGCGCAGGAGATGCAGCGTGAGGCGATGGCGATTTCGGTCAGTCGCAACGCCCGCATTGCCCGAAGGCTAGCAAAGGGGCTTATGCTGGCTTGAATTAGACCGCTGTTCGTCCGTCGAACTCACCGAGGCCTCATGCGTCTACGTCATTACCTTGCGTCTCTTGTGCTTGCCGGCTGCACGATCCAGAACCCCCCGCCGCAGCAATATCCGCAGCAGCAGTATCCGCAGCAGCAACCGCCGCCGCCGGATCAGACGTATCAGCCGCCTCCTCCGCCGCAGCAGACGTACACGCCTCCGCCGCAGCAGACGTACACGCCTCCGCCGCAGCAGACGTACACGCCTCCGCCCGAGCCGACGTACACGCCGCCGCCGCCGCAGCCGACGCAGCCGGTCACGTACTACGACGATCCGACGTACGACAACGTCAGCTACGACGTCGCCGGCGACAGCGTGCCGAGCATCGACGTGTTCTACGACCAGCTCGATCCGTATGGCACCTGGTACGACGATCCGTCGTACGGCTGGGTGTGGACGCCGAGCCAGCAGGGCTACGTGCCGTACACGAACGGCCACTGGACGTACACGGATGCGGGCCTCGTGTGGGTCAGCAACGATCCGTGGGGCTGGGCGACCTCGCACTACGGCCGCTGGGTCTATCAGAACGGCTGGGTGTGGGTGCCGGATACGAAGTGGGGCCCGTCGTGGGTGCAGTGGCGTCAGGGCGACGGCTGGATCGGCTGGGCGCCGGCCGGCTTCTCGCAGGACGCGTACGTGCCGGATAACAACTGGCGGTTCGTCGCGGCGACGGATCTGTTCGCGAACGATCTGAATCGCCGGCTCGTCGGCGGCAACATCCGCGTCTACCTCGACGCGAGCGTGCCG
Organism: uncultured Kofleriaceae bacterium; assembly: GCA_964446175.1. Taxonomy (GTDB): domain Bacteria; phylum Myxococcota_A; class Polyangia; order Haliangiales; family Haliangiaceae; genus JABFXX01. The sequence goes on along the minus strand of CAYUNM010000004.1, from coordinate 236,507 downwards.
CTCGTGCGCTACTACCGGCACGGCAGCGACACGTGGGTCGCGGGTCCGAGCAAGGACTGGTTCCAGCGCTATCACGTGTACGCGCAGCCGACGCAGGTCGATCCGTATGCGATGGGTCGCCTCGATGCGCAGCGGCGTGCCGAAGCGGAGCGTCGGGCGCGCGAGCGTCAGCGCGAGTGGGATGCGCGGCGTGCGCGCGAGGAGCGCGTGCGGCGTGATCTGCAGGAGCGCGAGCGCCGCCAGGCCGAGCAGCAGAAGCGACTCGCGGATCAGCAGCGCAAGATCGCGGAGGAGCAGCGCCGGCAAGAGCAGGAGCGCCAGCGCATCGCCGCCGAGCAGCGCAAGATGCAGGAGGCGCAGCAGCGCGCGCGTGACGACGCCGAGCGCCGCCGCCTCGAGGATCAGCAGCGCAAGCTCGCCGAGCAGCAGAAGAAGCTCGACGAGGCGCGCCAGCGCCAGCAGGCCGAGGATCTGAAGCGTCAGCAGGACGAGCAGCGCCGTCGCGACGAGGACGCGCGCCGCCAGAAGGCGGAGCAGGACCGCATCGCGGCCGAGCAGCAGAAGCGTCTCGACGAGGCGCGCCAGCGCGATCAGGCCGAGCAGGCGAAGCGCCAGGCCGAGATCGACCGGCGCAAGGCGGAGGACGCGGCGCGGCTCGCCGAGCAGCAGCGCAAGGCGGCCGAGGACGCGCGTCGCCAGCAGGCGGAGCAGGCGCGCTTGCAGGCCGAGGCGCAGCGCAAGCAGCAGGAGGAGCAGCGTCGCCAGCAGGCGGAGCAGCAGCGGCTGCAGCAGGAGCAGCAGCGCAAGGCCGACGAGGACGCGCGCCGCCAGCAGGCCGAGCAGCAGCGCCAGCAGGCCGAGCAGCAGCGCTTGCAGCAGGAGCAGCAGCGCAAGGCGCAGCAGGACCAGATGCGCCAGCAGCAAGAGCAGCAGCGCCAGCAGCAGGAGCAGCAGCGCCAGCAGGCGGAGCAGCAGCGGCTGCAGCAGGAGCAGCAGCGCAAGCAGCAGCAGGACCAGCAGCGCCAGCAGGCGGAGCAGCAGCGGCTGCAGCAGGAGCAGCAGCGCAAGCAGCAGCAGGACCAGCAGCGCCAGCAGCAGGAGCAGCAGCGCCAGCAGCAGGAGCAGCAGAAGAAGCAGCAGCTAGAGCAGCAGCGTCAGCAGGACGAGCAGAAGAAGAAAGACGCGGCTGACGCGGCGAAGAAGGCGGCCGACGACAAGAAGGCTGCCGACGACAAGAAGGGCCCGCCCGACGACAAGGGCAAGGGCCGCGATCACCGCCACTAGTGCGGTAGCAGCTGCGCCAGCATCGCCTGGATGGTCGCGTTGATCTCCGGCTGCGATGCTGCGCGCAGGCGACCGAGCTCGAACACCTGGTCGAGCGCGCGGTCGTGGTGCAAGCCCGTGCGATCGACGAGCAGGCGCAGCTTCAAGTTCGCGCCGAGGTACTCGACGGTCATCCGCACCTCGTTGACGCCGAGCTGCTTGACGAGGTGCGCGGGCGGCTGGAACGTGCCCTCGAAGTGCTGGCCGAGCGCGGTCGAGTCGATGTCGACGACGCGGTAGTCGAGCGCGCCGAGCGCGTCGCGCAGGCGCTCGATGTCCTGGTTGCGCATCGTGATCGGGATGCTCGCGTGGATGTCGACGGCCCAGTTGATGTCGACCGTCGCGCGGATCTCCCACGAGACGTCGCGCGAGCTCATCGCGGTGCCGGGCGGCACGCGCAGCGTGAACGGTAGCGGCAGCACGTCGCCGTGTGCGGCCCGCCACGGGCCCTGGCGCACGAGGAAGCGGTCCCAGGCGTGGCCATGCGTGCCGCCGCGCTTGTGGTACTCGACGAGCTCGACGGTGATCGACGCGACGTTCTGGTTGTCGAGCGACGTGAACTCGATGAAGCCCTCGACGTTGCCACCGTTGAAGAACGTGTCCTGACGCAGCGCGAGCAGCAGCGTGCCGTTGTCGTTGCTGCCCTGGCGGCGGTACGCGTACTCGGCGGGCAGCGGTGCGGAGGCGCTCGGCGTGGCGGCGGGCACGGCCGCCTGGCGCTGCGCGATCAGCGCCTTGAGCTGCGCCGGCACCTCGGTCGCCATCACGGTCTGGCTGCCGTCGGCCTCCCACGTGACGCCGAGCGGAACGTGCCCGAGCCAGACCTGCGAGCCGGGCTGCACGGCGACGGCGTCGCCGGCGAGGTGCGCGCCGTCGACCCACGTACCATTTGCCGAACCGAGGTCCCGGATGAACAGCTGGCCCTGCTCGACGAACAGCTCGGCGTGGCGCCGCGACAGCGTCGGGTCCGTCGTCGCGAGCTGGCACGCGCTCGGGTCGCGCCCCGCGAACAGCCGTGCCTGGATGCCCTGTAGCGTCGCCCGCGCCTCACCCAGCTGTAGATGGACAGTCATAAGCCCACGGTATCACGCGCGGCTGCGTGTTATGACCCGACGCTGTGAAGCTTCCGAAGGTCGGCAGTACCGGCTACTACACGATGCTCGCGCTCGTCGCGCTGCTCATCCTGGGACCGCTCGGCGGCATCACCGCCGCGTACATGAACTTCGCGCTCGGGACGTTCGTCGGCGGCCAGGTGCTCGCCGGCATCCTCGGCTCGCTCGTCACGATCGGCTACGGGCCGGAGGGCAAGCACGGCGCGAACTACGTGCAGACGATGGCGGCGTCGGTCGCGTCGATGTCGGCGATGGGCGTGCTCATCCAGGCGATGGTGTGGCTCGGTATGCCGCAGCCGCCGGCGTGGAAGCTGATCGCCTACTTCCTGTGCATCGGCATGTTCGGCGTCGGCGTCGGCATGCTCTACACGCCGGTGCTCGTCGACCGGATGAAGCTGACGTATCCGTCGGGCCTCGCCGTCGCGAACATCCTGCGCGCGCTCACGGATCCCAAGATCCTGCGCCGCAGCGTCTCGACGCTCGGCAGCGGCATCTTCGGCGGTGGCCTCCTGTCGTGGATCGCGGAGAAGGTCCCCGCGATCGCGACCAGCGGCTTCGACTGCGCGACGATCGGCGGCGGCATGATCGTCGGCGCGCGCATCGGCACGTCGCCGATCCTGCTCGGCGGTATCGGCGTCTTGATCACGCCGTGGCTCGTCGATCAGGGGCTGATCAACGCGGGCGATCCGTTCCGCAAGATCGGCTTCATCTTCGCGCTCGGGACGATCTTGGGTGCCGCGATCCTCGACATGACCATGCTCGCCCGCGACGCGATCAAGCGCGTGCGCGACGTGCGTGCGGCCGGCCCGTCGACGGAGCCCTCGACCGAGCCGAAGGCGAACGTCAAGCGGCTCGGCGCGTGGGTCGCGTTCTGGGCGATCGCGCTGTTGATCGTCGCGTCGCAGATCCTCCACGTCTCGCCGCTGTGGATCGCGTTCGCGATCCTGATGTCGTTCCTGTTCCAGATGATCAACGGCATCTCGCAGGGCATCACCGATCAGAACCCGATCTCGTCGGCGTTCGTCGTGACGGTGCTGCTGATGGCCGCGCTCGGCCTGCGCGACCCGCTGATCGGCCTGTTCGGCGGCAGCGTGCTGCTCGTGTCGTGCACGGTCGGCGTCGACATGCAGCAGGACCGCTCGACCGGCTGGCGCCTGGGCTCGAACCGCAACATCCAGTTCCGCTTCCAGGTGATCGGCATCGTGATGGGCGCGCTGCTCAGCGTGATCATGTGCCGGATCTTCCTGCAGGCGTTCCCGGTGCTGCAGCTCGACCAGCACGCGCACCCGGAGCTGCGCAGCGGCGCCGCCGCGAACTGGCAGAGCGCGATGACGTACAAGTTCGTCGGCATCCTGCACACGCTCGACGAGGACAAGACCAAGACGCTGATCGTCATGTTCATCGGCATCGCGGTCGGCCTCGCGATCAACTGCGCGCGCCGGTTCTGGCTCAAGACCGAGCGGTACCAGGCGTGGAAGGACCGCTCGAGCGCGAACAAGGTCATCGACTTCATCCTCGACGCCGTGATCCTCGCCTCGCCGTACGCGATGAGCTTCGGCGGCTTCGTCGAGTTCAAGACGTCGCTGTGGTGGGGCATCGGCGGTGGGCTGTCGTCGACGATCACGTGGGCGCTCGAGCGCCGGCGGCGGCCCGTCGCGGGCGGATCGCCCGGCGAGGGCGAGGTGCTGCCCGAGGACATGTCGCCGACGAGCCTCGTCGGCGGCGGCCTGATCGCAGGCGCGAGCCTCTACGTCCTGTACGTCGGCATCGCGAGCCTGATCGCGACCGGCGCGCTGAGCACGATCTTCGGCGGCTAGAGCTTCGCGGTCGCGTGCAGCACGCGCGAGACCGGCTTGCCTTCGGTCAGGAGCGGCTGCGTCCACACGGCGTGCAGCACGCGGCGCTTGTCGTCGATGACGAGCGACTCGTACTCGCCGAGCCACTTGGCGCCGTGGCGCTCCGTCGACAGCGCCGCGAACGGCTGCGCGTTGATCGCGCCCTTCACCGTGCACTTCGCCGCGCCCACCGTACACACCGCGTGCGCGAACCGCGGGGCACCCTCGCTGTCGTAGTACGCGACGTGCAGCATTCCGCTACGCGCATCGAGCGCGAGGTTCGGCACCATGTGGATCGCGCAGCCGTCGCCGAGGACCTGGCGCCTCCACGTCTTGCCGCCGTCGTGCGTCGCCGCGATGACGATGTCCCACACGCCGTCGCGCCCGCCGCGCACGTACGCGATGTAGAGCCAGCGGCGCGCATCGTCGACGGCGACCGACGGGTTCGCGAAGAAGAACGGCAGCGTCTCGCCGTCGAGGCTCACGCGCAGCGGCTTGCTGAACGTCGCGCCGCGATCCGCCGAGACCGTGTACTCGACGCGCTGATCCGCCGAGCCGTACGCGCCCATCGGCCCGCCGTTCAGCGTGACGATGTGCAGCCGCCCGTCGCTGCCGACCACCGCGTTGCCGTAGATGCCCTCCGCCGCCGTCACGGGAGGCGACAGCACGTCGCCGCGCATGGCGCGCACGCGCAGGCCGGCGTCTCCCGCGGAGTACATGATGTATGCGGTGTCCTTGCCGATCGCGATCATCGGCTTGTCGAGGCACTCGCCCTCGCCCGTGCAGTCGGCCTTGTCGTGAACCACGGTGGGCGTGCTCCACGTGATGCCGTCCTTCGTTGTCGCGTGCGCGACCTCGCCGTCCTGATCGCGGCCGTCGAAGCCGTACCAGACCGCGTGCACGGTGCCGCTGCGGTCGCGCGCGAGCCACGGATCGAAGTGGCTCTGCTTGCTCGTCGTGAACGGCTGGTCGTGCTTGCCCCCCGCGGACACGCCGAGCGCGTTGCCCTCGAACATCGAGCCGCGCGTGATGTACATCGCGACGAGGTCTCCGTTCGGCAGCAGCGTCGCGGACGGCTCGAACTGATACACGCCCGGCCCGTTGCCGATGATCTCCTCGCCCTTGAAGGCATCGTCGTGCGCGCCAGTGCCCTTGCACGTCTTCGGCACGATCGCCGCGAAGTTCGGCAGCGAGCACGCGTGCCACACGGGGTCGCACGTGTAGCCCTCCTTCACGCGGCAATCGGCGTCGGTCGTGCACGCCTTCATGCACATCTCGCCGGCGCGCCCGGTCTCGACGCAGCTGCCGTCACAGGCCGTGCCGACCGTGCCGCAGAACGAGGTGCAGTAGCCGCCGGGCAGCGGCGCACACAGGAGCGTCCCCGCGCACGTGCCCCGGCACGCGTCGCCGCGCTGCGGCTCGGGCGGCGGTGGGGCATCCGGAGCCGGCGTGGCGGCGTCGATCGGCCGCGGCGGAGGCGCCGGCAACGCCCTGGGCGCGCTGGGCGGGGCACTCGAGCAAGCGGCGATGAATACGAGCGTGCGCTTCACCGTCCGAGATATAACGCCCACATGCGAAGCCTAACTACCGCCCTGCTCCTTGGTTTTGCGTCGGTCGCATCGGCGCAGCCGGTCCAGTCGCCCACGGGCACTCCCGCGAGCCCGACGAAGGCCGCCGAGATGCCGGGCGTCGGCGACACGCTGACGCTCGTGCCGGACTTCTGGCCGAAGCAGAAGTGGCTCTACGACGCGCCGAGCGCGAACGATGCGGCTGGCAAGGTCGTCATCCACTGGTTCTGCACCGCGAAGGTCCAGGCCTGTACGGACGACCTCGCGCGCATCGTCAACCTGCGCGACAACGGCCGCGTCTACATCATCGCGTACCTCGACGGCAACGTCTCGCTCGCGAAGAAGCTCGATCCGATCCGCGAGAGCGAAGGCGTCGGCAAGGGCACGGTCGCGATCGGCCCCGGCGTCACGAAGCTGATGAAGCTGATCGGCGTGAAGCCGGGCCCGACGTCGATCGTCGTCGGCCTCGACGGCAAGGTCACGATGGTGACCGTCAACAGCGACACGAACGCGCTCGACGCGCGCGACGCCGAGGTCAACAAGGAGATCGGCGCGATCAAGGACTTCACGACGTCGCACGACGGCCCGATCACCGCGAAGGCCGGCCAGAAGTTCCCGCTCACGTTCAAGGTCCACCTTGCGGGCTGGCTCAACTTCTCGCAGAAGACGCCGATGCAGTTCGACGTCAGCGTCCCCAAGGACATCAAGTGCGACGCCACGTCGCTCAAGGGCGACCAGCTCAAGATCGAGGGCAAGCAGCTGACGGCGACCGTCAACTGCAGCGCGCCGCACGGCGTGTATCAGGCCGTCGGCAAGATCCGCTTCGGCTTCGACAGCCCGACCGGCGCCCACGGCCTCGGCGACGACGGCACGAAGTGGGACATCAAGGTCGACTAGAGGCGATCGATCGCGTGCTCGAGCTCGGCCGGCAGTGAGCCGAGTAGCGCCTGCGGCCCGGTGACACTGGAGCCGGAGCCGATGATCTCGAACGTGCGCTGCAGCCGCTCCGCGAACCGCTCGACCAGCGCGCGCGCCTTCGGATCGCGCTCGACGGCGTGGTTGAACGCCTGCCAGTCGGCGGCGCACGCGAGCACCGGCTTGCGCATGCGGTCGCGGGCGAGCCGCGCGCGGGCGTCGTGCTTCGCGTCGTCGGGGATGCGCTCGATCGCGGCGAGCGTGTCGCCCCACTCGCCGAGCATGTCGCCGGTGTGCTTGTCGAGGTAGCGGCCGAGCGCGCGCACGCCGACCTCCGGCGTGTCGATGTGCTTGCGCGCGATCTCGCACATGTCGTCGAGCCGGCCCGCGAAGCGCTCGTCGGGCGCCGTGCTCTTCGACAGACACCCACCACGCATCGTGATCACCACACCGCCGGCGACGAGCGCGCCGGCCAGCCATCCCGTGAGCTTCATGCCGCGGAAGATGCCACGGGAGTGGCACGTGGTCGCGTGACAAGTGTGGCCACGAGGCCGATCGCGGCGACGGTCGCCGGTACGAGGGTCCACGCGAGCGTGTGATTCCCGTCGAGTAGCGCGCCGCCGACCGGGGGCGCGAGCGCCATCGCGAGCGAGCTCAGCGAGCCGGAGATGCCGAGCGCGACGCCCTGCTCGTGGCGCCCGACCGCTTGCGTGATCCGGCTCGTGATCACCGGGCGCAGCACGCCGGTGCCGAACGAGCTGACCACGGTCACGCCGAGCAGCATCGGCAGCGCGAACGTGTTGCCGAGCAAGACGTAGGCCGCGACGCACGCGATGAAGCCGGCGACGCCGAGCCGGAACTCGCCGAAGCGCTTGACCAGCCGGCCGATCAGGCCGCCCTGCAGGATGATGCCGAGCAGGCCGGCGAACGTGAACAAGAGGCCGACCTCGCGCACGCCCCACGGCACGTACATGCGCACGTGCGAGGCACTGCACGCCGGCGCGGCGAGCTCGACCTTCTGCTTGTCGACGACATGCCACTGGCCCGGTTCGACACGCTTGTCGTCGACGACCATGTAGCCGTGCGGAGCCGCGCGCACGTCGAGATCCATCTCCGGCTTGAACGCGCAGCTCGTGCCGATCCTCGTCATGTCGCGCTCGGCGTAGAACCGCCGCTCCGCGAACAGCGCCATGCCGCTCGTGAAGCAGGAGAACATGAACGTGAACAGGAAGAACTGCGCGTACAGCGCGGCGAGGCCGGGACGGCGGAAGTACTCGGTGTACGTCGCGATGTCGAACGCGCTCGGGCGCTTGCCGGCGGGCAGGGCGGCCGCGTCCTTCGCGCCCTCGACGACGGGCCCGCCCGACGGCAACAGCGTGTACGTCGCGAGCATCGACAGCGCCGACATGCTCGCCGCCGCCAGGAACGGCCAGTGCAGCCCGTGCTTGCCGAGCTCGGCGCCGATCGCGGGGCCGATCATGAAGCCGAGGCCGAACGCCACGCCGATGATGCCGAATGCCTTCGCGCGGTTCTCCGGCTTCGTGTGGTCGGAGATGTACGCCTGCGCGGTCGACAGGTTGCCGGCGGTGATGCCGTCGAGGATGCGCCCGACGAACACCATCCACAGCGACGACGAGAACGCGAGCATCAGGAAGCCCGCGCACGTGCCGGCCTGGCTGATCAGCAGCAGCGGCTTGCGTCCGTAGCGGTCGCTGAGGTTGCCGATGATCGGCGTCGACATCAGCGAGCAGAGCGCGTAGACGGAGACGAGCGTCGTCGCTACGAGTGGTGAGGCCCCGAAGTGCTCGGCGTAGTACGCGAGCAGGGGAATGACGATCGTGAAGCCGAGGACATCGACAAGAACGATCAGGAAGATCGGCAGGAGCGGAGACCGCTGGCTCGCCACGTGTCGCGGTATACTAGCTCCGTGGGGAAAATGGCGCTCGTCGCGCTGCTATCCGGTTGCTTCGGCTACAACTCGTCCGCCAAGGGCTGGGCCTACGTGGGCGACAGCATCCTGATCGCGGGCGGCGGAGCTGCGATTGGCCTCACGGTGACCGACAAGACCGACTGCAAGGCGACCGGCGCCAGCTGCTACAACGCGCCCGTCAACGGCGCCACGGTCGCGGGAGCGATGCTCGTCGCGGCCGGCGTGATCGGCATCATCTACAACGCCACGCGCGCCGAGGTGAAGACGACCCGCTAGGCACCTCCCATGCATCCGCTGACCGCGCGAAGGGAGGCGAGACATGGCGACGAATCACGACGTGTTCGACGAGGTGCAGAAGGCGTTCGGGCGGGTGCCGAGCTGGCTACGTGAAGTTCCGGACGTCGCGCTGGACAGCGTGTGGGGCTTGATGCGCGACTTCTATCTCGCGGAGACGAGCATCCCGAACAAGTACAAGGAGCTGATCGGGATCGCGGTCTCGGGCGCGACGCGTTGCCGCTACTGCGCGCTGTTCCACACGGAGGCCGCGAAGCTCTACGGCGCGACCGCGAACGAGATCGCCGAGGCGAGCCTGATGGGCGGCATCACGATGCAGCTCAGTACGTTCATCAACGCACAGCAGACCGATTACGAGCAGTTCCGCAAGGAGACCGCCGACATCGTCGCGTACGTCAAGAAGACGGCGAAGCCGATGGAGCGCAAGCCGGGGAGCGTCCAGGCACATGCCTGATACGGAGATCCTCGCGCGGCTGGTCCAGGACGGCCTCGTGCGCGTCGAGGACGGCGAGCCTCGCACGACGCGGCGCTGGCAGGCCGCGATGGCACGCGCGGCGCTGATCCTGCGGGACGCCAAGGCGCCCGAGGGCGACCTCCGCCTGCCGATCGCGGTCGCGCTCGTCAACGTGTACGGCGAGGGTGTCGACGAGCAGGAGATGATCGACTTCGTCGGCGAGCTGCTACCGATCGAGCTGGCGGAGTCCGGAGTTCACTGAGCGCACGTAGCGCGCGCGTGCGGCGCGGATCACGCGCTGCATTCGCCTTCGCCCGAGACGACCTCGAACGCGGCGGCCTCGCCGATGTCGATGAAGTCGGCGTCGGTCGGCGCCTCGATGTCCGTGAGGTCGTCGAGCAGCGTGCGCAGTGCGGCGAGATCGGCGGTCGCCCAGAACGCGTGCGACGTGCCGCCGTTCGCGACGTAGTAATCGATCAGGCGCTCGAGCGCGGCCTCGACCTTGCGCGCCGGGATCTTCGTCACGAGGCGGCCGAACTCGGCGCGGTCGGGCGTGATGCCGCCGCCGACGTACACGAGGTACTGCGGCGCGGGCCGGCCGGCGAGCTTGCGCATGCCGCCCTGGAAGCCGATGCCGGCGATGTAGTGCTGGCCGCACCCGTGCGGGCAGCCGCTGATCTTGATGTCGAGGCCCTTCACGCGGCCGAGCTCGGGGCGGCGGTCGAGCAGCTCGGTGAGCACGCCGGCGAGGCCCTTCGACGACGTGACGGCGAGCTTGCACGACGTGGCGCCCGGGCAGCTCGTGACGTCGGCGAGCGTGTTCGCGCCGGCCTTCGCGAGGCCGATGCGCGCGAGCTCGCGATGCAGCGACGGCAGGCGGGAGTCGGGGACCCAGCGCAGCACGATGTTCTGCTCGTTCGTCAGGCGGACCTCGCCCTCGCCGTACTGCTGGGCGATCGTGGCGAGCGAGCGCAGCTGCGACGACGAGATGTCGCCGAGCACGAGGCGGATCACGATCGCGGAGAAGCCGGACTGCTTCTGCGGGCGCACCGAGTCGGCGGCCCACTCCGCGTAGCCGGGCTCGAGCGAGGCGACCTGCGCCAGAGGAGCGCGGCGCGGCTGCACGGTCGGCTGCTCCTGGAGGACGAGCGGCGAACCGCCCTCGGCGCGGATCTTCTCGCGCTCGGCGCGGTAATCCGCGAGGAACTGGTCGGCGCCGATCTTGTCGATCGCCCACTTGAGGCGCGCCTTCGCCTTGTTGTTGCGGTTGCCGATCCGGTGGAACACGCGCAGCACGGCGTCGGCGGCCTCGAACAGCTCGGCGACCGGCACGAACTCCTCGACGGTGAGCGCGTTGCGGCGCAGCGTCGAGAGGCCGCCACCGGCGACCATCTTGAAGCCGGGCGCGCCGTCGCGCACGCGCGCGAGCAGGCCGAGGTCGTTGATGAATGCTTGCGAGCAGTCGGTGCCGCAGCAGCCGCCGACCGACGGCTTGAACTTGCGCGGCAGCGTCGACGAGAACGGCCCGCGCAGGAAGTGGCGCGCGAGGCCCTCGAGGTACGGCGTCGGATCGAACGGCTCGTCCTTCGCGACGCCCGCGAACGGGCAGCACGTCCAGTTGCGCACGGAGTGGCCGCACGCCTCCTTCGTCGTGATCCCGGAGGCGGCGAGCACGCGCAGCGCGTCGTCGGCCTCGGACTCGGCGACGAAGTGGAACTGCATGTTCTGGCGCGTCGTCACGTGGCCCTTGCCGTGCGCGTAGCGATCCGCGACGTCGGCGAGCGCGTTCAGCTGCGCGGGCGTCGCGATGCCGCCGGGCAGCTTCGCGCGGACCATGTACACGCCGTCCTGGCGCTGGCCATAGACGCCGTTGAGCAGGCGGAAGCTGCGCCACTGGTCGGGCGTCAGCTCGCCGCGCTCGAATGCCTCGAGGCGCTGGACGAACAGATCGACGTCCTCGTGGCGGGCAAAGCCGAGACGACCGACGGGAAGAGGGGCAGGGGCTTCGGTGACACTCATGACAACCTCGCAGCCGCCGCGACGGGCGCGGCATGCTCGTTGACGATCTGGTTCGCGAGCGAGACGACGTCTCCGATGACGAGGATCCCGGCGAGCTCGCTGTCGACGTCGGCATCGGCGAGTGTTGCCAGCGTACCCAGCCATCGCGTCGAGCCCGCATGGGAGGCGCCCAGCACGACCGCCGCGGGTGTGGTCGCCGCCCAGCCGCGCGCGATCAAGGCTGCCGCCAGCGAACCGCGCGTGCGCAGGCCCATCAGCACCACGAGCGTGAGCGAGCCGGGCGCGAGAGACGACAGCACCGGGGCGTACGCCGACTCGGCATGGCCGGAGAGGACGGCGAAGCCGGCGGCGAGGCCCCGGTGCGTGACAGGGATTCCGGCGAGCGCGGGCGCGGCGATCGCGGAGGACAGACCGGGCACGACCTCGTACGCGATGCCCGCCTCTTCGAGCGCGAGCGCCTCCTCGCCGCCGCGGCCGAGCACGAACGGGTCGCCGCACTTGAGGCGCACGACGCGCTCGCCGCGCAGAGCCGCGCGGACCATCAGCTTGTGGATGCCTTCCTGATCGATCGAGTGGCGGCCGGCGCGCTTGCCGACGTAGAAGCGCTTCGCCTGCGGCGCGAGCGCGAGCAGATCCTCCTCGACGAGCGCGTCGTAGAGGACGAGATCCGCGCGGCGCAGCCGATCGACGGCGCGCACGGTGAGCAATTCGGGATCGCCGGGACCGGCGCCGACGAGACTGACGAAGCCGTTCATGCTGCCCTCGTGTAGATGCGGTCCAGTGCGCGGAGCAGCAGGGGGCGCCGCTCGGTCATCGGGACGTGCGCGCGCTTCCAGTCGCGGCGCGCCTCGTTCGCGACCTCGATCCACTTGTCGAGATCGATCGGCAGCACGGCATCGAGGGCCTCGCGCAGCAGGCCGGCGAGCGCGGGCGCGGTACCGCCCGTCGAGATCGCGATCTCGACCTCGCCGCGGCGCACGACGCCCCCGAGATAGGCCGTCGCGACGCTCGGATCGTCGACGGCGTTGCAGAACAGGCCGAGCGCGGTGGCCGCGGCGGCGACCGCGCGGTTGACCTCGGGCGTGGCGGCGGCGACGACCCAGCGCGCACCGGCGAGGTGCGACGGCTCGAAGGCGGCCTCGATGACCGTCACCTTCGCGCGGATCTCCGGCAGCACCTGCGGCGCGACGACGAGGACGCGCGCACCGGCGGCGAGCAGGCCGTCGAGCTTGCTGGCGGCGACCGGGCCGCCACCGACGACGACGACGTGCAGACCGTCGAGCTTGAGGAACGCGGGATAGAGCGTCACGCGGACTTCCTTTCGACGACGTGGATGCCGCATTCCTTCTTCGCGGCGCCGCGCCAGCGACCGGCGCGCAGGTTCTCGCCCGGCACGATCGCGGACGTGCACGGCTCGCAGCCGATCGACGGATAGCCGCGCTCGTGCAGCGGGTTGTACGGGACGTCGTTCGCGTAGAGGTAGCCCCAGACGTCGTCGTGGGTCCACGCGACGAGCGGGTTGACCTTCCACAGCCCGAACTTCTCGTCGCGCTCGATCGTCTGCGCGTTCGCGCGCTCCGGTGTCTGGTCGCGGCGGATCGCCGTGATCCACGCATCGAAGCTCGCGAGCTCCGCGCGCAGCGGGCGGACCTTGCGGGCCTCGCAGCAGGCGTCGGGATCGCGCGCCCACTGGCCGTCCTCGACGGTCTCGGGCTTCACGGCGCGGATCGTCACGCGGTAGCGCCGCTCGAGGCGCTCCCACAGCCCGTACGTCTCCCGGAACAGCACCCCGGTGTCGAGCGTGAAGATGTCGATCGGCAGGCCGGCGCGCGCGATCATGTCGATCAGCACGCAGCCTTCGGCGCCGAAGCCCGTGGCGAACGTCAGCTTCGGGTACTGCTGTGCGGCCTGCGCGAGGATCGCTTGCGGTTGTTCGCTCATGCTGCGAGCTCCAGCGGTGGCTCGACGACCTGCACGACCTCCTCGCGCACGCGGTGGAAGAACGTCCACAGCAGGCGGAGGTCGAGGATCGCGGTGGCGACGAGGATCTGATAGGCGACGGCCGGCGCGACGCCGACCTCGGCGAGCGTGCGCGAGAGGCCGAACGCGACGAGGTACGCGTCGAAGCTCATGCACACGCGGCGGAACGTCTCGACACCGACGCGCTTGATCAGCGCGTGGCCGATCGGGAAGCCGATCAGCACGCCGGGCGCGACCCAGGGCAAGAGGCCGACCGACTTCGTCGTGAACAGGCCGAGCGCCGCGTAGGCGACGAGCGCGCACACGCTCTCGATCGAGCGCACGACCGCGAGCGCGACCTTGAACTCGTCCTTCGCGAGGCCCTGGTTGTTCCAGAACAGCGCGAGCGGCGGGCCGGAGATCGTCGTCAAACCGTAGAGCAGGCCGACGCCCGCGCCGAGCGGCACGCTCGCGCTCTTCTCGTTCTTGACCGGCAGCCGCTTGCCGGCGGCCTGCAGCAGGATGAGCGGCAGCAGCGTCAGGAACGCGCCGAGCTTCACGCTCGCGGGCGCGACGTGGCCGAGCAGCAGCGCGCCGACCAGCACGCCGGGCACGAGGCCGGCCGCGAGCGGCACGACGCGGTGGAGCACGGCGCGCGCGGCGCGGCGGTTCCAGAACAGCGCGTACAGGTTGATCGCGACCTCGACGATCACGAGCGCCGGGTTCAGCACGCGGCCCGCGATCACGAGCAGCGCGATCGGCACGCTGATCGACGAGTAGCCGTAGCCGAGCGCGCCGTTGACGGTGGCGGCGCCGAGGCTCGTCAGGGCGAGCACGATCAGCGTCGTCGTCACGAGAGCCCTCCGCGTGCATCCGCCATAACGGATACATGTCTACGCTGCGAGCGGAGGTTCTGTCAATGATAACGGACAGACTATAACGGATGCCTATCCGCCGAAGCGGATTACCGCTTGCGTTTCAGCTCCTTGATGGCCTCCGTCGCGCGGCCGCGATCGGGATCGGACTTCGGCGCCAGCGACAGGAACTTCTCGAAGTTCTCGATCGCCAGGTCGTTCTTCTTCTTCGCCGCGTACACGGCGCCGAGGTTCAGGTAGTTCACGGCGACCTTGGGATCGCGACGGATCGCCTGCGTCAGCACCACCTCGGCCTCGTCGTACTGCTTGCGCTCGACGAGGATCAGCCCGAGCTTCTGCTGCGCCTTGGGGTACGGCGGATCGAGATCGACCGCCTTGCGATATGCCGACAGCGCCTCGTCGAGGCGATCCGTCGAGCGGAACACCTCACCGTACGCGTACCAGAACAGCGATTCGTTGGGCGAGAACTTCACCGCCTTCGCGAGCGCCTGCTCGGCCTCCTCGGCCTTGTTCTGCAGGCCCGCGATCAGCCCGAGCTCGAAGTACGCGCGGCCGCTGTGCGGATCGATCTCGATCGCCTTCTCGAGGTGGAGCTTCGCCTCGTCGTACTCGCTCTGGCCGCGCAGCGCCATGCCGAGGTAGATGTGCGCGTCGGCGTTCTCGGGCTCGGACTTCACGGCGGAGCGGAACGCGAGCGCGGCCTCGTCGACCTTGCCGAGCTCGAACAGCGCCTTGCCGAGCGAGACGTTGTAGGTCGCGTTGTCGGGATCGAGGTGGACGGCCTTGCGCAGCTCCTCGAGGCCTTCTTCCTTGCCGAGAAGGATCAGCGCGCGGCCCTTCTTCTCGTGACCGGCCGCGTTCTTGTCGTCGAGGTCGATCATGCCCTGCGCGACCTCGAGCGCCTTCGCGCCGTTCTCCGCATCGAGCAGCGCCTCGGCGTAGAGCCCGTAGCCCTTCGCGTCGGTCATGTGCCCGTCGTAGTAGGTCTTCGCCGCGTCGACGCCCTTCTGCGCGCGCCCGTTGTGGATCAGGAAGTCGACCCACTCCTCGAGCACGTCGAACTGCTGCGACTCCTGGTACGCCTCGGCGTACTTCTTGTCGGCATTGTCGTAGTCGCCGTTCTTGGCGTCCTCGCGAGCCTCGGCGAGGATCGCCTTGGAGTCCTTCTTGGGCTCCTTGTGGACCTTCTTGACGGGTTTGGGCGTGCTGCCGCACGCCGGCACGAACGCCGCAATCACCGCAGCGAGCAGGAGGCGCCGGAACATGCCCGGAACACTAGCGAACCCTCCGCGTCAATGCCAATCCGATGGCACTGATGATCAGCACGTTCGCGACGAGCGTCGACCAGCCCAGCGGCTCGCCGTGGAGCGCGGCGCCGATCAGCACGGCGAGCACCGGATTGACGTAGGCGTAGCTCGTCGCGACGACCGGGCGCGCGTTGCGCAGCAGCCAGGCGTAGGCGGTGAAGCCGATGATCGAGCCGAACACGATCAGATAGGCCACCGCGAGCAACGAGGAGACCGGCACGTGCGTGGGCAGGTGCTCGCCGTGGAGCACGGCCGCGATCGCGAGCGCGCCGGCGCCGGTCAGCATCTGCACGGCCGGCCCGACGAGGGCCGCGTGCGCGCCGCCGACGTCTCTTGTCCGCCGCGACAGCAGCGAGCCTGTCGCCCACAGGATCGGCGAGCCGATCGCGAACGCGATGTGCGCGTGCTGCCCGGTGAGCGACGGGCCGCCCATCAGCACGACGACGCCGACGAAGCCGAGCAGCAGCGCGAACCACTCGCGGCCGGTCGGGCGCACGCCGATCGCGGCGCCGAGCACGCCGACCCACAGCGGCATCGTCGCGCACACGACCGCGACGCCGCCCGACGACACGCTCTGCTCCGCGAGCGCGACGAAGCCGTTGCCGCCGAGGAACAGCAGCGCACCCGCGGGCGCGACGCGCAACCAGTCGCGAAGTGGCGGGATCTGTGCCCCGCGGTGGCGCGCGACCGCGAGCAGGATGCCGCCGGCGATGACGAACCGCACGCACGCCATGGCAAGAGGTGGCAAGCCGCCGATCGCGATCTGCATCGCGAGGTACGTCGACCCCCAGATCACGTAGACCGCGGCGAGCGAGACGAGCAGCGTGCGCGACTTCACCGCCGGCATCCTAGCGATGAATCCTCGGCGCGCTTGCTGTGCTGCCCGGCCGGCTCTGATCTGTGCTCGTCACTGTACCGGTGTATCGATACACCGATCTGTGCTGGTCGGTACAGGCGGCGATCGATACACTTTCGGACATGGCGGAAGCATTAGGTGGGTTCTTGTACGAGCACCTTGCCGACGAGCTGGGCCAGGCGATCGATCGCGGCGCGCTGCGTGCCGGGGATCGGCTGCCGTCGGTGCGGCGGCTCGCCGAGGAGCGCAGCGTCAGCGTCTCGACCGTGCTCGAGGCGTATCTCCAGCTCGAGAATGCCGGCCTGATCGAGGTTCGCCCGAAGTCGGGGCATTACGTCCGCCGGCGCGCCGCCGCGACGCCCGATCCGCGCGTGCCGAGGCCGTGCCAGAAGCCGTCGCGCGTCACCGTCAGCGACGCGTACACGAAGATCCTCACGGCGATGCGCGATCCCGAGCTCGTCCCGCTCGGCTGCGCGACCGTCGATGCGTCGTACCTGCCCAGCGCGCAGATCAACCGGATCATCACGCAGGTGACGCGCGAGATGGTCACGCTCGGCGCGCGGTACGAGGCCGCGCCCGGCCTGCTGACGCTCCGCCGCCAGGTCGCGCGGCGCGCCGTCGAGTCCGGCATGTCGCTGCACGAGAACGATCTGTGCACGACGATCGGCGCGACGGAGGGCCTCTCGCTCGCGCTGCACGCGGTCGCCAAGCCGGGCGACGTGATCGCCGTCGAGTCGCCGGCGTACTTCGGCGTGCTGCAGACGATCGAGGGCCTCAACCTGCGCGCGCTCGAGGTGCCGTCGCACTCGCGCACCGGCCTCGACGTCGCGGCGTTCGAGGAGACGATCAAGCAGCAGCGCGTGGCGGCGCTCGTCGTCACGCCGACCGTGTCGAATCCGCAGGGCTCGATCATGCCCGAGGACGAGCGCGAGAAGCTCGTGCGCATCTGCAAGCGCGCCGACATCCCGATCATCGAGGACGACATCTACGGCGAGCTCGTGTTCGACGGCACGCGCCCGCGCCCGCTGCGCGCGTTCGACGACGAGATCGTCTTGCACGTGTCGAGCGTGAGCAAGACGCTCGCGCCCGGCTATCGCGTCGGCTGGATCGCGGGCGGCCGCTGGCACGATCAGATCGTCCGCAAGAAGTACAGCCACACGCTCGCGTGCCCGGCGCTGCTCGGCATGGCCGTCGCGGAGTTCCTCGCGTCGGGCGGCTACGATCGTCACCTGCGCCGGCTGCGCACCGCGCTCGCGGGTAACGTCGAGCGCTACCGCGAAGGCATCCTGACCGAGTTTCCCGACGGCACGCGCGTGTCGTCGCCGCGCGGCGGCTTCGTCCTGTGGGTGGAGCTGCCACCGGGAGTCGAGGCACTCGCGCTGCACGAGGCGGCGCTGCGGCGCGGGATCGTCGTCGCGCCCGGTCCGCTGTTCTCGGCGCGCCAGCGGTTCTCCAACTACATCCGCATCTCGGCGGGTGCTCCGTGGAGCGAACGGATCTCCGCGAGTATCCGCACGCTTGGCAGGCTGGTCGCGAAGGAATGAAGCGCGCGATTCCGGCGTAAGATCGGGAACGTGCGGGAGACGAAGATCGGGCTGGGGCCTGACGACCGGACCGTGCGCGACGCGCACGAGGTCGCGCGCGGAGTCACCGTCGAGGGCGGTCCGCAGCGCGGCGATGCGATCGGTCGCTTCGTCGTGCTCGGCGTGCTCGGCGTCGGCGGCATGGGCGTCGTGTACAGCGCGTACGATCCGCACCTCGATCGCAAGGTCGCGATCAAGGTCCTGACCGCCGAGGCGGCGACCGCGAGCGACGACGCGCACACGCGCCTGCTGCGCGAGGCGCAGGCGATGGCAAAGATCCATCACCCGAACGTGATCGTCGTGCACGAGGTCGGCACGCTCGGCGATCAGGTGTACGTCGCGATGGAGTTCGCCGACGGCGGCACGCTGCGCGACTGGCTCTCCGCGAAGCCGCGCGAGCTGCGCGAGGTGCTCGATGTGTTCACGCAGGCGGGCCGCGGCCTCGCCGCCGCGCATGCCGCAGGCCTCGTCCATCGCGACTTCAAGCCCGACAACGTGCTGCTCTCGCAGGACGGCACCGCGCGCGTCACCGACTTCGGTCTCGTCGGCGTGATGAGCGAGCCGGAGCACGATACGGTGCGCGAGCCGAAGATCCCCGAGCACGACGAGTTGTCGCGCTCCGGCCGCTCGACGCCGCTCACCGAGGACCTCACGCGCACCGGCGCGATCATGGGCACGCCGCGCTACATGGCGCCCGAGCAGTTCCGCGGCGCGGCCGCGACGGATCGCACGGATCAGTTCGCGTTCTGCGTCGCGCTGTACGAGGCGCTCTACGGCGAGCGGCCGTTCGCGGGAGGCTCGTACGCCGAGCTGTGCACGAACGTGCTGACCGGCACGCTGCTGCCGCCGCCAAAGGGCACGAAGGTCCCGGGCTGGATCCGCAAGGTGCTGCTCCGCGGGCTGTCGATCGATCCGACGCACCGCTACGGCTCGATGAAGGACGTGCTCGCCGCGCTCGCGCACGACTCGCGTCGTCTGCGCACGGGCCTCGTCATCACCGGCATCGCGGCCGCGTGCGCCGGCGGGGCCGCGATCGCGATCGCCGCGCATCCGAGCGGCAAGAACGAGTGCCAGGCGGGCGGCGAGCACGTGCGCGCCGTGTGGAACCCGTCGAAGAAGGCGCAGCTGCAGCAGGCGTTCGCGAAGAGCCGGCGGATGATCGCGGGGCCGGTGTTCGAGCGCTCGGCGCAGCTGATCGACGCGTGGACGAAGGAGTGGGAGGACGGCTACGTCGGTGCGTGCGAGGCGACGCGCGTGCACGGCGAGCAGAGCGAGCACCTGCTCGACCTCCGCATGCTGTGTCTCGATCAGCGCCTCGAGGCCGCGCGCGCGACGATCGATGCCGCGATGGCCGCCGACAGCGAGACGATCGATCACGCGGTCGGCGCGTTCGCCGCGCTGCCGCCCGTCGCCGCGTGCGCCGACACGAAGGCGCTGCTCGCCGACGTGCCTCCGCCGGAGGCCAAGGCGCAGGCCGACGAGGTCGCGGCCGTGCGCAAGGAGCTCGAGCACGCACACGCCGAGGAGAAGCTCGGCCACTACAAGGCGGCGCGCCAGCTCGCCGAGCCGCTGCTGCCGGCCGCGCGCGCGACGAGGTACGACGCGGTCGTCGCCGAGGCGCAGCTCCAGCTCGGCCGCCTCCAGCAACAGCTCGGCGACGGCGCCGCCGCCGACACGCTGCGCGACGCGATGCACACCGCCGAGCAGGCCGGCGACAACACGACGATGCTCGATGCCTCCGCGTGGCTGATCTTCACGCTGACGACGCACAAGTCGCAGTTCGATCGCGCGCAGGAGATCGCCGGCTTCGCGGAGGCCGCCGCCGCGCACGAGCAGCCGCCGATGGACGTCTACGTGCGGCTGCAGGACACGATCGCGCTGCTCGACGCGTCGCAGAACCGGATCGACCAGGCGCAGGCGCGCTACGAGAAGACACTCGCGCTCGCCGGCGAGAAGCTCGGCGCCGATCACGCGGGCACGCTGACGACGCTCAACCAGTACGCGACCGTGCTGCGCGACCGCGGCAAGCTCGAGGATGCGCGCAAGGCGTACGAGCGCGTCGTCGCGTCGCGCGAGAAGACGCTTGGCCCCGATCATCCGGATGTCGCGGCCGCGCTCGGCAACGTCGGCATCGTCTACCGCATGGAGGGCAAGTTCGATCAGGCGAAGGCGGCGTACGACCGCGCGCTGAAGATCAACAAGGCCGCGTACGGCGACTCGCACCCCGAGGTCGCGACGATCCTCAACGACATCGGCTCGCTCTACGCCGATCAGCAAGAGCCGCAGAAGGCGCTCGACACGTACAAGCAGGCGCTCGCGATGTGGGAGACGACGTACGGCAAGGACAACGTCGCGCTGCTGCCCGCGCTCGCGAACGTCGGCGGTCAGCTCAGCGAGCTCCATCAGTACGACGACGCCCGCGAGACGCTCGAGCGTGCGCTCGCGATCTCCGAGGCCGCGCAGGGCCACGACAACCCGCACGAGGCCGGCATCCTCAACAACCTCGCGCTCGTCGACGAGGCGCAGGGCAAGCTCGACGCCGCGATGGCGACGTTCGAGCGCGCGCGCAAGATCTCGGAGAAGGTCGGCGGTCCCGAGTCGCCCGATGTCGTCGACACGTACCTCAACGAGGCGGGCGTGCTGAAGCGGCAGAAGAAGCTGGCCGAGGCCGTCGCGCTCGAGGAGCGTATGCTACCCGTCGCCGAGAAGGCCTACGGCGCCGACCATCCACACGTCGCGATGCTGCTCGTCAACCTCGGCCTCCACGAGGAGGAGCTCGACAAGCACCAGGACGCGCTCGCGACGTTCGACAAGGCGCAGCCGATGCTCGAAGCGAAGTTCGGCAAGGACCACGTCTACGTGTCGTACGTGCTGCTCGGCAAGGGCCAGGCGCTCGTCGGCCTCGAGCGGTACGACGAGGGCCTCGCGCTCTTCAACCGAGCGCTCGAGATCCGTCAGAAGGCGGGCGTGCCGCCCGAGATGCTGAAAGAGGCGACCGATTCGATCGCCGACGCGCAGCAGCGCAAGCGCTCACATCGCTAGGCCGCCGTCGACATCGATCGTGCGACCGTCGAAGTAGTCGCACTCGAGGACGAAGCGGACAGCGAGCCAGATGTCCTCGGGGACGCCGATGCGGCCGACCGGGATGTTCGCGACGAGCGCGTCGCGGGCCTTCTGGTTCATGCCCTGCGTCATCGGCGTCTCGATCATGCCCGGCGCCACCGCGCCGACACGGATGCCGTACGACGCGAACTCGCGCGACCACGTCAGCGTGTTCGCCGCGAGCGCCGCCTTCGCCGACACGTAGTTCGACTGGCCGCGGTTACCGTGGCGAGCGATCGACGACATGTTGACGATCACGCCCGGCTTCTGCTCGGTCGCGACCATCTTCGCGACGACGTCGCGCACCATGAACGTCGCGCCGGTCAGGTTGACGCCGATGACGGCGTCCCACTGCTCCTTCGTCATCTTCGTGATCGCACCGGTCGTGCGGTCCTTCTTGACGAGCAGGCCGTCGCGCAGGATGCCGGCGTTGTTGACGAGCGCGTTGAGCCCGCCCATCGCGCCGTGCGCCCAGTCGACGAACGCGCCCACGTCGGCCTCGCTCGACACGTCGAGCTTGCGCGCGTGGATCTTGCCGGGGAGGCCCTTCGCCGACTCGACGAGCGCCGCGAGGCCCTCCTCCTTGACGTCGCCGGCGGCGACCTGAGCACCCGCCTCGGCGAGACGGCGAGCGAAGTGCGCGCCCATGCCCTGGGCCGCGCCGGTGATGATGATCTTGAGAGAGGACAGCTGCATGCGCGGCGTCTTAACACGCCGTTTTGTTGCGCTGCAACATGAACCGACGTCAGGGCTACATGCAGTGCGAAACGTCGAGGACGCAGCCGCTCTTGCAGATCGCGCCCGTCTGTCCCGAGGTGGGGCACACGGTGCCGTCGGTGCCGTCGCACATCTCGCTGCCGTTCTTCACGCCGTCGCCGCAGTACGGGCCGAGCACGGTGCTCAGCTGGCACGTCAACGAGCAGTACGAGCACGTGTTCGGCGGGTTGTGATAGGCGGGCGTCGTGCACGCCGTGTTCGTGTTGAGCGCGCCGTCATCGCACTGCTCGCCCGACTCGAGGATGCCGTTGCCGCAGCCACCGCAGTCGTCGGGGCAGGTCGTCTTCGTCTCGCCGTTCGCCGACTGGCAGATGTTGTCGCCGCAGTACGTGCCGATCACCGTGTTGATCGTGCAGCTCGTCGAGCACGTCGAGCACGTATCCGGCGGGTTGTTGTACGCGGGCGTCGAGCACGCGGTGTTCGTGTTCGCGACGCCGTTGTCGCACTCCTCGCCGGTCTCGACGATGCCGTTGCCGCAGCCCGAGCAGTCGGCGGGGCAGGTCGTCCTCGTCTCGCCGTTCGCGCCCTGACACGTGCCGTCGCCGCAGTACGGACCTTGCTGCGTGTCGAGCGTGCAGCTCCTCGTGCACGTCGTGCAGGTGTCAGGCGGGTTGTTGTACGTCGACACGGTGCACGCGGTGTTCGTGTTCCCCGTGCCGTTGTCGCATTGCTCGCCGGTCTCGACG
>CAYUNM010000004.1:157229-213812 GCA_964446175.1 uncultured Kofleriaceae bacterium | reverse complement strand
GCACGCGGTGTTCGTGTTCCCCGTGCCGTTGTCGCATTGCTCGCCGGTCTCGACGATGCCGTTGCCGCAGCCACCGCAGTCCGCGGGGCACGTGCCCTTCGTCTCGCCGTTCGCGCACGTCCCATCGCCGCAGTACGCGCCGATGACGAAGCTGATCGTGCAGCTCGTCGAGCAGGTCGCGCACGTCAGCGGCGGGTTGTGATACGCGACCGTGCACGCGGTGTTCGTGTTCGACGACCCGTCGTCACACTGCTCGGTGCCCTCGACGATGCCGTTGCCGCAGCCCGAGCAGTCCGTCGGGCACGACGTCTTCGTCTCGCCGTTGTTGCACGAGCCGTCGCCGCAGAACGGGCCGGTGACGATGTTCGTCGTGCAGCTCGTCGTGCACGTCGAGCACGTGTTCGGCGGGTTGTGATAGGCGGGCGTCGCGCAGGCGGTGTTCGTGTTCAGCGCGCCGTTGTCGCACTGCTCGGTTCCCTCGAGCAGGCCGTTGCCGCAGCCGTTACAGTCGGCGGGGCACGTCGTCTTCGTCTCGCCGTTGTTGCAGCTGCCGTCGCCGCAGTACGGGCCGACGACGGTGTCGAGCGTGCATGTCAGCGTGCACGTCGAGCAGGCGTTCGGCGGGTTGTGATACGCGGGCGTGGGGCAGGCCTGGTTCGTGTTGGCCGCGCCGTTGTCGCACTGCTCGCCGCTCTCGATCTTGCCGTTGCCGCAGCCGACGCAGTCCGCCGGGCACGAGTTCTTCGTCTCGCCGTTCGCGCACACGCCGTCGCCGCAGTACGGCCCGGTGACGATGTTCGTCGTGCAGCTCGTCGTGCACGTCGAGCACGTGAGCGGCGGGTTGTGATAGGCGGGCGTCGTGCACGGCGTATCGGTGTTCTGCGCGCCGTTGTCGCACTGCTCGTTGCCCTCGATCAGGCCGTTGCCGCAGCCGGTGCAGTCGGCCGGGCAGTTCGAGAAGTTCTCGCCGCTGCTGCACGTGCCGTCGCCGCAGTACGGGCCGACGACGGTGTGGACCGTGCAGCTCGTCGTGCAGGTCGAGCACGTGTTCGGCGGGTTGTTGTACGCGGGCGTCGCGCACGCGGTGTCGGTGTTGCCCGAGCCGTTGTCGCACTCCTCGCCGGAGTCGATCGCGCCGTTACCGCAGCCCGCGCAGTCCTGGCTGCAGTTCGTGATCGTCTCGCCGTCGCCGACATCGCAGACGTGGTTGCCGCACGACGGGCCGATCACGGTTCGGATCGTGCAGCTCGTCGTGCAGTTCGAGCACGTGTTCGGCGGGTTGTTGTACGCGGGCGTCGCGCACGGCGCGTCGCTGTTGTTGCTGCCGTCGTCGCACTGCTCGTGGTTGTCGGGATCGATCTTGCCGTTGCCGCAGACCTCGAACTTGCACTCCGACGAGCACGGGATGCCGCCGTTCGTCGTCGAGCCCGGCGGATCGCAATCCTCGCCCGGATCGACGACGCCATTGCCGCAGCCCTCGTGCTTGCAGTCGTGCGAGCAGCCGTCGCCGTCGGTGATGTTGCCGTCGTCGCAGGCCTCGCCGGGATCGACGAGACCGTTGCCACACGGGTTCGTGATGCACACGGGCTGCACCGCGGCGCACGTCAGCGGCGCCGGGCACACGATGCCGGTCGAGCAGACTTCCGAGCTGGGCTCGCCGGCACAGCCGACCAGCACGAGCGCGAGGATGACGAGTCTCTTCACCATTTAGAAATGCCCCTGCACGGCAGCGCCGGCGTAGCCAGGAGTGAGGATCGGGGAGACGGAAACGCGTTCCTTGTCGACGTCCTCGGCGCGGATCTCGTACGCCTCGGGACGGTTGATGTACGCGAGCGCCGCGCCGACGACGACCGCCGCCGCGCCGATGCCGTAGCCGACAAAGCCCATCGTCTTCTTCGTGTCGCCGCTCGACTTGAGATCGGACAGCGACTTCGTCGACGGGCAGCCCTGGTTGTTCATGTTGCAGGCCGCGACCTGCTTGTCGTAGTCGGAGTAGCTGCTGCTCGCCGACATCTCGAGCAGCGCGCCGCCGCCCGCGATCGCGATGCCCGCGCCGACGACCGCCCACGGCACCCACGTCGCGTCCCACTTGCGCTTGTAGCGCGTGAGCTCCTCGGCCGTGTAGAGCTTGAGCTCGATGCGGAACTTCTCGCCGGGTCCGATGTACGGCGCGTTGATGTGCGTCGTGTAGCCCTGCTTCTCGGCGACGAACGTGTGCTTGCCGACGAGCACCTGCGTCTCGAACTTGCCGGGCGCGACGAACGCGAGCTTGCCGTCGACGGTGACCTTCGCGCCGGGCTTGTCGCAGCTGACCTCGACCGACGCGATCTCCTTCTCGAGCAGGAGCATGTACTCCTTCGCGTGGTCGAACTTGTCCTTGCTCTGCAGCGGCGGCTCGCCGAACTTCAGCGACGCCTGCATGTTGTTGTAGGCGTCGATCGGCTGGTCGAGGTTCATCTGCGCCAGCGCGAGGTTGTAGTGGATCGCGGGGTGGTCCCAGTGCTTGAGCGCCTCGCGGTACTTGTCGGCGGCCTTCGCGAACAGACCGTCGTTGAGGTTGACGTTGCCGTCGTGGAACAGCTGCAGCGCCTGCTGCTGATCGGCCTGCGACACGCCGGCCGCCCACGGACGGGTATCACCGCCGTTCTGCAGCGACTCGTTCGTGCCGGCCTTCTCGGCCGTGCTGTTCTGGTTCGCGGAGCCCGAGCCCGCGCCGGAGCCCGCGCCGGTGTCCGCGGATGCGACACCGAACGCGAGGCACACCCCCAGTGCGCTCAACCATTTCGTCATAAGCAAACCTTTCGCTACTTGAGATCGTCGACGATCGGGCTACCGATGGTCGACTGCAGCCTGCGCACACGTTCCTGCTCTTGCTTCAACAGGGCCTCGACCGTGCCCTTCTGGATCAGGATCTCGTCCTTCGCCGCCTCGGCCTCGCCCTGCGCCTTCTCGGCGCGCCGCGCGTTCTCCTCCGCGATCCGGCGCTGATCCTTCGCGCGCTCCTCGTTGAGCTTGCTCTCCTCGAGTGCCGCCTTGAGCTCCTCGTTCGTCTTCGCGAGATCGACCTGCGACTGGTCGAGCTTGACGTCGACGACCTGCTTCGCGGCCTCGACCTTCGCCTTCTCGGCCTCCGCGAGCTCGCGCTCCTTCTCCTTCTTCTGGAGCGCCGACAGGTTGTCCTCGGCTTCCTTGCGCGCCTGCATCGCGATCTCGGCGTTGTGCTTCGCCTCCTGACCGCGCCGCTGGATCACGACGGCCGTGACCATCGCGGCGATCATCAGGATCGTCAGACCGGTGAAGCCCGCGATCGTGGCGATCCGGCGACGGCGCTGCACGGCGCCCTGGTAGCTGATCACCTCATCGAGGAACGATCGCTCGACGTCGCTGAGCGGGCCCTTGTAGCGCTTCTTGAACTTCGTCGCCTCGTCGGCGGTCTCGCCGCGCCACAGCAGATCGGGCGAGCGGCCCTTCGCGTTCCACTGGCGCGCCGCCGTGCGCAGCTGATCGACGAGCGCCGCGTCTTCCTGCGTCTCGTCGAGCCAGCGCCGCAGCGTCGGCCAGTTGACGATCAGCGACTCGTGCACGATCTCGACCGTCGAGCCCTTGCCGCCCTCGAGCGTCTGCACGACGAGCAGGCGCGCATCGACCATCTGATCGACGAGCAGCTGCACCTCGCCGACCTCGCGCGACAGCTCGCGCAGCTCGTCCATCGGCACGATCGCGCGCGTGCGCTCCGGCGAGACGAGCCGCAGCAGGATCGAGCGGACCAGCGCATGCTTCGCCGGCCCGAGCTCCTGGATGACGTGATCGGCGTGGCTCGCGAGCGCACCACCGACGCCGCCCATCTGCGCGTACGACGAGTGCGTCAGCAGGCGGCGCGCGCTGTCGCGGTTCTCCCACAGCTTGGCGGCCGCGAACTGCAAGAGCGGCAGCGCGCCGGGCGTGGTCTCGAGGTGATCGAGCATGTCCTCGACGGTCGCGGGCAGCTCGAACCGGAAGCCGGCGAGCTCGGCGGGCTGCACGATCGCGTCGCGCAGACCATCGCGGGTCGGCGGACCGAGGAAGAACAGGCCCTGCATCAGCTCGTTGAGGAACGCCTGGTCCTCGGCGAGCCGGTCGAGGAAGTCCGAGCGGATCGACAGCACGACGCGCAGCGGGCTCGTCGCGTCGTCGGCGACGGCGTTGAGCACGGCCGTGAACGCGGCGCGCTCCGCCGGGTCCGACGTCTGCGTGTAGAGCTCCTCGAACTGGTCGATGAACAGCAGGATCTTGCGCGAGTCGCGGCGCGCGCGGCCGCGCAGCAGGTGACCGAGGTGACCCGGCTCCTTCTTGAGCTTCGCGACGTGCTTCTTCTGCTCCTCGACCTCGTCGGCGAGGTTCGCGGCCGTGGCGACCATCGGCGCGATCAGCGCACCGAGCGCATCCATCGGCTTGCGGCCGGGACGGATGACGAGCGTCTCCCAGCTCTCGCCGCTGCGCTTGAGCGCGGGCACGAGACCGGCGCGCACGAACGACGACTTGCCGACGCCCGAGCTGCCGACGACCGCCATCATCGGACGGTCGCGGATGCGCGTGACCATCGCCGCGATCTCTTTGTTGCGGCCGAAGAACTTGCCGGCGTCGGACTCCTGGAACGACGATAGGCCCGCGTACGGGCTCTCGTCGATGTGCAGCTCGGTCGTGCGGCGGCCGGGCAGGAACGGCTCGAGCGCGCGGAGCAGCTCGCTGACGTTCGGCCAGCGCTGGTCCTTCTGCTTGAGCAGGCAGCGATCGACGATCTGGACGAGCTCGCGCGGACAGTCGGGCGGCGCCGCCTCCGCCATCGACGGCATCGGCAGCTCGAGCATCGCGGTGACGACGAGCTGGTTACCGTCGAGCGGGTGCAGCGGGTGGCGGCCGCAGATCAGGCGATGCAGCAGCACGCCGCACGCCCACACGTCGCTGAGGTGATCGATCTCGACGCCGATGCCCCACTGCTCGGGGGACATGTACTTCAGCGTGCCCATGATCGTGCCGTGCCGCGTGAGGCTCGTGTTCGAGCCGGTCGCGAGCTCCAGCGGCGAGGGCATGCGGATCGCGCCGCTGCTCATCTGCGACGGCCCGGCCTGGTTCGCCTCGAGCACCTTGGCGATGCCGAAGTCGAGGACCTTGATCGTCCCCGAGTCCATGATGAAGATGTTGTCGGGCTTGAGGTCTCGGTGGACGATGCCCTGGCCGTGCGCGCACTCGAGCGCCTTGAGCACCGCGACCATGATCTCGACGGCGCGCGTGTACGTCAGGCGCTGGCCGCCCTTGATGCTGTCCGTCAACGGCTTGCCGTTGAGGAACTCGAGCACCATGTACGGCGAGTCGGCGTGCTCGCCGACCTCGTAGATCGTGACGATGTTCTCGTGCTGGCACCGCGCGGTGGCGCGCGCCTCGACGAGGAACCGCTGCGTCAGCTCGGATTGCTGCGACTGCAGGAACTTGATCGCGACGCGGCGACCGAGGCGGAGGTCACGGGCCAGGTAGACCGTGCCCATGCCGCCTTCGCCGATCATCTTGATCAGCTCGTACTGATTGATGCGCACGCCGGGCTGGGGCGCGGCCATCGCGTTGATGTTCGTGACGGCCGAGTCCTCGTTGAGCGAGCCGGCCTTGCGCTGACCGGTGTCGGCGTGACGATCCCACTTCGACGAGCCGGTGCTCGGCGCGATGCTCGGCGCTTCACTCGCGCGGCGGCTGCGCCCGGCGACCGTGACCGGCACGGGCTGCGGCAGCGGCGTCGCCTGCGGCATCGTGTTCGGGGGTGCGGGGAGCGGCGCGGCGCCGCTCGGGCCGAGCACGACGGTCGCCTCGTTCGGCGCCTTCGGGACCACGGGCGCAGTCATTGCGGGGCTCATGCCCGGAAGCGTCGGACGCTTCGGCGCATCGCCGGCAACGATCGTCGTCTTGTCGGTCGGCGAGCTCACACCGGTTCCTGCCGGCATCGGTACCTTGTGGGCGCCGCTCGCTTCCTTGCGCGTGACCATGTACTCGCCGGGCCGGCGGTGCGCACCGCTGCCTTCGGTCGGCTTGCCGGTGCCGATGATCGTCTTCGCGTCGTCTTTTTCGCTCATGGCGCCCCAGA
The DNA here is from genome assembly GCA_964446175.1 of uncultured Kofleriaceae bacterium. GTDB lineage: Bacteria > Myxococcota_A > Polyangia > Haliangiales > Haliangiaceae > JABFXX01. The sequence goes on along the minus strand of CAYUNM010000004.1, from coordinate 207,703 downwards.
CGTTCCCCCTCGGAACGCATCGCCGATGATACTCGCCGCGCTCGTCGAGATCGCGGTGTGCCGACGAGAACCTTTGCTACCCCACCGCTACCCCAAAGCATGGGCGCCCACATGTCGTTGGGTTACCGCAGCGCTGAAATGAGCCGCTGGGCGGCTCGCCCCGGATGGCCCCGGTGAAATAGCCGCGGATGGAAGCGATGCGTGGATGCTCCCGACCACCGCACCCGACACAGCTCCCGCGAGATCATCGGATCGGGCAGCCAGCCAAAGCCGATCCCGGCCGCGATCGCGGCGCGCTTCGACGCGAAGTCGTTTAGCAGCACGGTCGAGTGCTGCTCGAGGCCGCTCGTCGGCAGCTCGAGCCGTGGATCGCCGCCGCGCACGGTCAGCAGCACGTGCCGGCGCAGCGACGCGATGTCGTGCGTGCCGCTCGCGAGCGGATGCTTGCGATGCGCGACGAGCGTCGCCTTCACGACGGGCAGCGCGAGCGCGAACAGGTCCGTCTCGCGCGGCGGCAGCACCGAGATCATGAGATCCGCCTCCGTCGCGACGAACGTGTCCTCGACGGCGCCGAGGAACTCCGCGCGCACGTCGATCCGCGTCGGCACGTGCTCGCGCGCGAGGTCGCCGACCGCGTGGAGCAGCGGCTCGATCGGCACGATGCCGTCGAACACGACCTTCACCGTCGGTTCCCACCCACCGCGCAGCTCGGTGACCGTCGCGGCGAGCTCGGCCTCGGCCGCGAGCAGCGCGCGGCAGCTGTCGAGCACGCGCCGGCCGGTCGGCGTGAGCTTCGTGCGATAGCCGCTGCGATCGAGCACGCGCAGCTCGAGCTGCTCCTCGAGCGTGCGCAGCGCGTACAGCACGCTCGTGTGCCCGATGCGCAGCGCGGCCGCGGCCTTGTGGAACGTGCCGTGCCGGTCGAGCGCATCGAGTGCGCGCGCCTGCTCGAGCGTGATCTGCATGGTGCACAGTGTGCACCATGTTGGTCGACATTTAGTGCTTTCTTCCCGGCAAGGCCTGCGCGAGCGTCGCTGCATGGAGATCCCGTACGTCAGGGGGAAGGTCGCGGCGCAGGCGCACGTCGCCGTGCCCGAGGGAACGATCGAGGAGGAGTTCGCGCGCGAGGGCTTCTTCGGCCGCTACGCGCATCTCTATCGCGAGCACGCCCCGGTCGGCTGGACGCGCATCGAGGGGCCGCTACGGCCGCGCGCGTACGACCTGCGCGAGGTGGCGGGGCAGGTGCCGCTGCTCGCGAACGCGGATGTCGCGCTGCACGCGTGGACCGTCAGCGAGGCGCCGCGCTTCGCCTCCGTGAACGCCGATGCCGATCGCGTGCTGTTCGTGCATGCCGGCGCCGGCCGCCTCGAGACGCTGTTCGGCCACCTCGCGTACGAGCCGGGCGACTACCTCGTGATCCCGCGCGGCACGCTGCACCGACTCGCGCCGACCTCGCCGACGCGGCTGCTCGTGATCGAGACCGCGGGTGAGGTGAAGGTCCCGGATCGTGGGATGCTCGGCCAGCACGCGCTGTTCGATCCGTCGGTGCTGCGCGTGCCGACGCCGAGCGAGCGCTCGACGTTGCCACCCCAGCAGGGCGAGTACGAGGTCGTCATCCAGCGCCAGGGGCGGCACACGCGCGTGTTCTATCCCCACGATCCGTTCGATGTCGTCGGCTGGAAAGGCACGCTCGCGGTGTGGCAGCTCAACGTGCGCGACATCCGGCCGGTGTCGAGCGATCGCTATCACCTGCCGCCGTCGGCGCACACGACGTTCGTCGCGAGCGGCGTCGCGATCTGCACGTTCGCGCCTCGCCCGCTCGAGAACGGCGACCCGCGCGCGATGAAGGTCCCCTTCTATCACTCGAACATCGACTTCGACGAGGTGCTCTTCTATCACCAGGGCGACTTCTTCAGCCGCACGGGCATCGCGCCCGGCATGCTGACATTTCACCCGCAGGGCATCCATCACGGCCCGCAGCCAGGCGCCGCGACGCGCGCGGGCCAGCGCACGGACGAGATCGCCGTGATGATCGACACGCGCCGCCCGCTCGACGTGTGCGCTCCCGCCACCGCGTTCGAGAACCCCGAGTACTGGCAGTCGTGGAAACCGAAATGACGGAGGCCGTCACCATGAGCAATCCCTGTGGCCTGCGCGGCCTCGCGTTCGTCGAGCTCGCCGCCCCCGATCCCGACGCGATCCATCGCCTGCTGATCGCGTTCGGCTTCTCGCGCACGATGCACCACGAGCGCCTCCCGATCGACCTCTACCAGCAGGGCGAGATCCGCATCCTGCTCAACCGCGGCAACGGCTTCGCCGGCGCGTTCGCCGACGAGCACGGCCCCTCGATCTGCTCGATCGGCCTGCGCACCGACAACGCGGAGTGGGCCGCCGTGATCGCGGTCGAGCGCGGCGCCCGCCTCGCGACCGGCGATTTGTGGCGCGCAAACGACGAGGACCTCCCGGCCGTCTTTGGCATCGGCGACTCGCTGATCTACTTCGTCGACGACCGCGACGGCTGGCACGCCCTCGGCTTCCGCCTCCTCGACGCGCCGACGCGCGTCCCCGACAAGGGTTTCCGCGCGATCGATCACCTGACGAACAACGTCCCGCGCGGCGAGCTCGAGCGCTGGTCCAACTTCTACAAGGACATCTTCGGCTTCACCGAGGTCCGCTACTTCGACATCCACGGCGTCAAGACCGGCCTCGTCTCGCACGCGCTGCGCTCGCCGTGCGGCACGTTCTGCATCCCGATCAACGAGGGCACCGGCACCGGCTCGCAGATCGACGAGTACCTCGAGCAGTACCGCGGCCCGGGCATCCAGCACCTCGCGTTCCTCACTGACGACATCCTTGCCTCGCTGCGCGCCCTCGAAGGCACGCCGATCGAGTTCCTCGACATGGACCGCGACTACTACGCGGCCGTATTCGAGCGCGTGCCGAACGTCAAGGAGGACCGCTTCGAGCTCGCGCGCCGCAACGTGCTCGTCGACGGCGACGCCGCCGGCTACCTGCTCCAGATCTTCACGAAGAACCTGATCGGCCCGATCTTCATCGAGCTGATCCAGCGCCACAACCACCTCGCGTTCGGCGAAGGCAACTTCGGCGCGCTGTTCCGCTCGATCGAGCGCGACCAGGTCCGCCGCGGTTACCTCAAGGAGCACGCATGACCGCTGTCGATCTCTCCGCGCGCATCCCGAACAACGTCGACCTCGACTCCGATCCGCGCCTGCGCCGCGCGCTCGAGTCGTGGCAGCCGGCGTTCGTCGACTGGTGGCGCGAGATGGGCCCGCTCGGCTACCAGGCGCACGACGTCTACCTGCGCACCGCGATCGACGTCGGCGCCGAAGGCTGGGCGCACTTCGACTACGTCAAGATGCCCGACTATCGCTGGGGCATCTTCCTCTCCGACCCCGTCCCCGACCGCCGCATCGACTTCGGCGACAACATCGGCGCGCCGGTCTGGCAAGACGTCCCCGGCGAGCATCGCGCCGCGCTCCGCCGCCTGATCGTCACGCAAGCCGACACCGAGCCGGCCTCCGTCGAGCAGCAGCGCCGCCTCGGCGCGACCTGCCCCTCGCTCTACGACCTGCGCAACCTGTTCCAGGTCAACGTCGAGGAAGGCCGCCACCTCTGGGCGATGGTCTATCTGCTCCACCGCTACTTCGGCCGCGACGGCCGCGAGGAAGCCGACGAGCTGCTCGCCCGTCGCTCCGGCTCGCCCGACAAGCCGCGCATCCTCGGCACGTTCAACCAGCCCGTCGAGGACTGGCTCGACTTCTTCCTGTTCACGATGTTCACCGACCGCGACGGCAAGTTCCAGCTGCTCTCGCTGGCCGAGTCCGGCTTCGATCCGCTCTCGCGCTCCGCGCGCTTCATGCTGACGGAAGAAGCCCACCACCTGTTCGTCGGCGAGACCGGCATCGACCGCGTCGTCCGCCGCTCCGCCGAGACCGGTGGCGATGGCGCGGGCGGCACGATCCCGCTGCCCGTCATCCAGCGGTACCTCAACCTCTGGTTCTCGTCCTGCCTCGACCTGTTCGGCGGCGAGATCTCGTCCAACGCCGCCGCGTACTGGGCCGCCGGCCTCAAGGGCCGCCCGCACGAAGGCGGCTACGCCGACCACGCCGAGCGCGACACGTTCCGCACGCTCGAGGTCGTCGACGGCGATCGCCTCGTCAAGGAAGAGGTCGCCGCGCGCCTCGCGCTCAACGAGGACGCCCGCGACGGCTACATCCGCGACTGCCACCGCGCGCTCGCCCGCTGGAACCGCACGATCTCCGCCTACCTGCCGTTCCAGCTCACCCTCCCGCACCGTCGCTTCCACCGCGAGATCGGCGAGCACGCCGGCTATCACTTCAACCCCGCCGGCATCCTGATCACGGCCGCCGACTTCGCGCGCCACCAGGACGACTGGCTGCCCTCCGCCGCCGACCGCGCGCTCGTGCGCAGCCTGCAGACGCGCCCCGTGCTCGAGCCCGGCACCATCGCGTCGTGGATCGCGCCGCCCGCCAAGGGCATCGACGGCAAGCCGTCCGACTTCGTCTACGTCCGCGCCTGACGCCGCTCACTCGCGCAGCCGCGCTTGCGGCACGTCGGGGCGCTGGCGCGCGTAGTACGCGTAGCAGCTGCGGGCATCGGTCAGCCAGATCCAGATCAGCCACGCGACGCTCGCGCCGGCGGTCCACGCGAGTGGATGCTCGCGCGCGCCATGCTGCGTCGCCGTGATCGCGGCCGCGTTGAACGCGACGAGCAGCATCGCGATCACCACGCGCATCCCCTTCCCACTAGCCGTGCGTTCGACGGCACGCCAGTGCGCGCGGCACGCGCGACAGATGAACCGGCGCGCGACGCGCGGCATCCGCACGACCGCCGCCTCGCCGCATGCCTGACACCGGACCTCGCGCGCCACGCGTCCAGTGTACAGGCTAGCGCGTGCCGACGACGATGTACTGATCCGGCAGCTGCGTCGGATCGAGCGCGGCGGTCAGGCCGGCGGCGCGCAGGTCCGCGATGATCGCGTCCGGCGGCAGCCGCATGTCCTTCGGCGGCCCGCGGTCCGCGGCGGCCGTGAAGTCGACGACGAACAGCTTGCCGCCCGGCCGCAGCGCCTTCGCGAGGCCGGCCGCGTAGCGCGTGCGGTCGCCGAGGTGATGCCAGACGTCGACGACGAGGATGCGATCGACGGAGCCCGGCGCGAGGTTCGGATCGTCGGCGCCCGCGAGCACGGCCTTGATGTTCGGCAGGTGCTCGCGCGCGGCGCGCTCGCCGAGGTAGCGGACCATGTCGGGCTCGATGTCGGTCGCGATGACCTGGCCTTTCGGCACGGCGCGCGCGAGGCGAACGCTGAAGTAGCCGGTGCCCGCGCCGACATCGGCGACCGTCATCGTCGGCGCGAGCGCGAGCGCGGCGATCACGCGGTCGGGTTGCTGCCACGCGTCGCGCGACGGATCGTCGAACTGCTTCGCCCACTCGTCCGCGTGCTCGAACCGATGCGGCATGCCCTCGTGGTGCTCGTGCGCCGCGTTGGGGCCGTGGTCGTGGGCGCCGTCGTGCTCGTGCTCGTGGTCGTGCTCGTGCTCGGCGTCGTGGTCGTGGTCGTGCTCGTGCTCGTGCTCGTGCTCGTGGCTGGCCATGCGGTCCTGGGCGGGCGGGGATGCGGGCGTTGGCGGCGGCGACGAGCCGCATGCACCGAGCGCGAGGGCAGCGAGACCGGCCGCGACCGCCGTCGGCGCGCCGAGAACAGCGAAGCGGGGGCGACGCATCGGACGCCTAGAACAGCCAGAGCGGCTTGCCGCCGGCGAACAGGACGTTGTCGTTGGCGGCGGACGGCGTGTTGAGCTCGATCTCGACCATGATGCCGCGCTGGACCGACTCGTCGTGCGGGTGGATGTCCTGGACCTCGCCGTCGATCGTGTCCTTGATCTTGCCGACGACGTGGCACATCACGAGGCCGAGGCTACAGCCGTAGAGCTTGGTGCCCTTCTTGACGTTGCGCAGGTTCTGATAGGGGACGAACGCGAGGACCACCGTGCCGTTGACCGCCTTGAGGTAGGGCGAGGCGGCGAGGCGCTCGACGACCTTCTCCTCGTCCTTGATGCGGAGCGCGAGGCCTTCGAGGCGAGCCTTGAGCGGCGCGCGCTTGCCTTCCTGGTTCTGCTGGTCGAGCGTCGCCTTCTCGACCTCGCGATGGACGAGCCATTCTTCGGGGGTCTTGGGCGTGTCGACGCGATTGCCGACGTCCTTGAGGAACTTGGTGTCGCCGGCGATCGTGCGATCGATCTCGGAGAGCGAGGCCTCGATCTCGATCTTCTCGGCATCGAGCTGCGACTGGCGGAGCTTGGCGTCGTTGAGCTGGTTCGAGGCCTCGACGACCTTCTGGTGCGTCGGGGAGAGGACGACCGGGCGGACCCACGTGTGATCGAAGAAGTAGAAGATGTTGATGATCAGGAAGCCGAGGAGGCCGATCAGGATGGCGGTCAGGGCGACGAGCCCGGCCGCCTTGTAGAGGCGGATGATCGTCGGCTGTACCGCGACCCAGAACTTGGGCGTCTTGCGAGCTTCCATCCGGCCTAGGTCCTACTCCAAATCTCGGGCCAGGTCCATCGCGCGAAATGCGTCGCAACCTGCCGATGGCAAAGGCTGGATCGGGCGTTCGCCGAGGCGTGGGCGAGGAACGTTCGGTCGCGCAGACGGTTCGTCGGCGCACGATCCGCGCGGACCTACGCGGCGGGCAGCTGCGCCTGCGAGCCGGCGCGGAGCTACGCGGCGGGCAGCTGCGCCTGCGAGCCGGCGCGAGCGTGGACGGGCTCGAGCGCGGGCGACGCGACGAGCGCGTGCTGGCCGGTGCCGTACCCGATGTCGGGAATCGGATCGGCGGCGGCGGTCTCGGCGTCGTGGCCGCGCGTCTCCCAGCTGCCGCTGTCGAGCGTGAACAGCGCGAGCGGCGTGAGCAGCGCGTAGGTGATCGGCATCAGCAGCGAGAGCGGCATGAACGCGAGCGGCCCGACGCGCTCCTCCTTCGGCTGCTTGCGCACGCGCCAGCAGTAGTAGAGGCCGAACACGACCATCATGTAGATGTGCAGCTGGAGCGCCGGGAAGAACCGGAAGCTCGCGAGCGCACGGATGACGGCGAGGGGATACGCGATCAGGATCGCGAACTGCGCGAAGAAGTGGATCGCGAGGATCGGGTTGAGGCGCCAGACGTGGCTGAAGGCGCCCGCGTAGTCGACGATGTTCGAGCGGCGCCAGCGCAGCTGCTGGCTGAAGTAGGCGGACAGGGTCGCCGGCGCGAAGGTGCGGCAGCGCGCGTCGAGCGTCATCGTGGTGAGATAGCCGGCCTTGACGATCTGGCGGGTGAGGAAGCGATCCTCGCCGTACTTGATCGGCACGCCCAGGATCGCGCGCGACTCGAGGACGGGCTCGAGCTCGACGAGCACCGAGCGGCGGTACGCGGTGAGGCAGCCGGAGAGGCACATCACGCGGCGGAACCCCCACTCGAGGTTCTTCATGAAGTAGTAGCCGTACCAGTACTTCACGACCTGCATCCGCGTGAGCCAGTTCTCGTGCTTGTTGCGGATGTCGACCCAGCCGCCGACGGCGGCGATGCGGTCGGAGGTGAAGCGGCGCACGAGCTCGCGGATCGCGAGCTTGTCGACGACGACGTCGGAGTCGACCGAGACGATGATCTCGCGGTCGGAGTTGCGGACGGCGCGGTTGATCGAGCGGCGCTTGCCGAGGTTCTGGCGGTTGCGGATGACCTTGAGGCGGCCGCCCGAGCCACGCGCGACCTCGCGCGCCATCTCGTAGCTGTTGTCGGTCGAGCAGTCGTCCATGCAGACGACCTCGAGCTTGTGCTTGGGGTAATCGGAGTCGAGGATCGACTGCAGCGTTTCCTTGATCGCCTCGCCCTCGTTGAACATCGGAATCACGACCGTCACGGTCGGCTCGTAGTCGTCGCGGGTCTCGTCCCACTTGTTGCCGCGGATCAAGCGCAGCACGACGCCGGCGAGGTAGCGGTTCACGAAGATGACCAGCGCCAGGCAGTGGATGAGGATCCAGAGGACGTGCGTGGTCATCCGGGGCCCCCATCTGCGAGGCGCGCGCCAATCACGATGTGACAGGTGAAGCGAGGTTTCACGGCGACTGGAAAGCTAAGGGGGCCGCGGGGCAATTAGGCGGCGAAGATCAAAGGGATGGACCGCAAGCTAGTATGGTTCACCCCGAACCTCAAGTTGCTTGACGCATGTTGCCACATTGCGAAAGCTGATGACACTGAACATCAGGTTCCTGAGGGTGCCCTGCTTGTAATTGCAAGATCGGGGTGCGATACGGTTCGCGTGCGCCGCGCAGCGATCAGTCTGTTGATAGTCGCGTGGTTGCACGGAGTGGTCGGAGCACAGAGCGGATCCGGAGCCGGCAGTGACTCTGATCGCGAAGTCACACCTGCGGCGCATTCGGCCACTGTTGAAGATTCACCATGGATCGATCTGGCGCCGTCGAAGGTGCTCGTAGGTCCGGGAGATTCACCGAAAGAGGATCACCGTCTGAGCTCCGCGATCGAGTTCGGGAGCATCTACACCGCTTTCACGATCTGGGCCTACTTCGCCTGGTATCGCAATCATCCCGAGCTCGACCCGAACAAGGATCACTTCGGCGGTGATGGCTGGTTCGGCAAGAAGACGTACGCGGGCGGCGCCGACAAGTTCGGTCACGCGTGGGCGACGATGACGCTCGCGCGCGGCGGCACCGCGATCCTCGATCACGGCGGCTGGAATCACACGCGCTCCGCGATCCTGTCGGCATTCATGGCCGATGCGTTGTTCTTCGGCGTCGAGGTGAAGGACTACTACTTCTACGAGTTCTCGCCTGGCGACTTCACGATGGACACGGCCGGCGCGCTGCTCGCGCTCGCGCTGGATCTGTCGCCGCGGCTCGACGAGCTGATCGACTTCCGCGTGCAGTACTGGCCGAGCCCGCAGTACCTCCACAACCTCGATCCGAGCTCGGACTGCAGCAAGCACGTCAAGGGCAAGCCGAGCTGCTCGCGCCTCAACATCGCCGAGGACTACAGCGGCGAGACCTACCTGCTCGCGCTGCACCTGGGCGGGCTGCACACGTTCGGGCCGTGGGCGAACTTCGTCGACGTCGTCGGCGGCTTCGACAGCCGCCACTACAAGCCGCCCGAGCTCGACCCCAACGTCACGCGCACGCAGCAGTGGTTCCTCGGCGTGTCGCTCAACGCCCAGGGCATGTTCGACTACCTGCTGCCGCACCACTCGACGTGGCGCAAGGTCACGCACGGCCTGTTCGAGGTGACGAACCTGCCCGGGACGACCGTGCCGCTGATCGACACGACGTTGCACACGAACACCGCGAACGAGGGCGGGGCGTAGCAACCGGGGGCTGGAGCGCGTGTCCCACGAGGGATGCGCTGGCTCCTCGTGTTACTCGCGGCCTGCCGGAGCGCGACGTACGATCCGATCGCCGACGTGCCGCACCGTCACCGCGAGGTGCGCGACACGCAGCACGCGATCGCGATGATCCTCGACGAGAACGCGACGCCCCAGGTCTACGCGATCGGCGAGTACCACCAGACGCGTCGCTCGATCGTCGCGGCCTCGCCGCTCGCGCGGTTCACCAAGGAGATCATCCGGCTGCTCGAGCCGCACGCGCATCACCTGGTCGTCGAGACGTGGCTCGATGCCGCGTGCGCGGCGCCTCCCGACCGCACCGAGTACGAGGTCGCGCACATGATGGCGACCGGCGTGAAGGACGGCCTCGAGGCGCACACGCTGCCGATGACGTGCATCGAGCTCGACTCGGTGTTCGATGCGGGCGGGCACGTCAACTTCCTCATGCTGCTGCAGGTGATCACCGACAAGCTCTCGGCGACGACGCGCGCGCTGCTCGCCGAGGATCCGACGCACGCGGTGATCGTCTACGGCGGCGCCCTGCACAACGATCTGTATCCGCGGTGGCCGCTCGACGAGCTCTCGTATGCGCGGCCGCTCGCGGACGCCGGGGTGCGCGTGCTCGAGATCGACCTCGTCGTGCCGGAGCTGGTCGCGTACATGCCGATGGTGCGCGACGAGCCGTGGTTCCCGCTGATCGGGCGCGCGTCGCCGGATCGCGTGATCGTGTGGGACCGCGGGCCGGGCAGCTACGTCGTGATCTTGCCGGCGCAGAGTGAAGCGGTCGCGAGCGTCGCCAAGCTGATGTAGCGTTGCGGCGATGGCCCGCTGGGTCCTCGCTGCCCTGCTGGTGCTCGGAACGGTCGTCATGGCGCTGTCGCGCGACGATCACCACGCGCCTGTCGCGGACCTGCACGCGGACGCGTCGTACTACTACGTCTACCTGCCGTCGCTGATGCACGGCGACCTCGACTTCTCGGACGAGTACAAGGTCACGAAGAACTGGTACCACCTGAAGCAGAACGTCTTCGGGATCGGGCCGGCGGTGTTCGACGCGCCGCTGTACGCGGTCATGCACGGCGTCGCGCTCGTCACCGGCAGCCGCGACGACGGCTTCTCGCGCTGGGAGGTCTACACGTACTCGTGGACGTCGCTCTTGTGGTCGCTCGGCGCGGTCGTCATCGCGGGGCGGCTGTGCCGGCGCCGCGGCCTCGGCTTTCGCAGCGGGCTCGCTGGCATGGTCGGCCCGCTCGTCGCGGCGTGCGCGGGGCCGATCGTCTACTACGCGTGCCGCCAGCCGGGCTACGCGCATCCGGTCGCGACGTTCTTCGCGACGCTGCTCGTCGAGCGCTGGGACGCCAGCTACGACACGCCGCGCACGTGGAAGACGTGGCTCGTGCTCGGCGCGTGCCTCGGTGCGGCGATGCTCGCGCGGCCGCAGCTGGCGCTGTGGGGCGTGCTGCTCGGTGCGGCCGCGATCGATGAGCTGCGCAAGAGCCCGCGGACGATCGTGCATCACCTCGCCGCGCTCGCGATGGCGGTCGCGGTGTTCGCGCCGCAGCTGATCGCGTGGCGCGTCGTGTACGGCGCGTGGTGGGTCGTACCGCAGGGGCCGGGCTTCATGCGCTGGGACCAGCCGTGCTGGAGCGAGGTGCTGTTCTCGTCGAGAAATGGCCTGTTCCCGTGGTCGCCGGCGTACGTCGTGCTGCTCGTCGGCCTCGTGTGCGCGGCGCGCAAGCTACCGCGGCTCGTCGTCGCGCTCGTCGCGGGGTTCGCGCTGCAGGCGATCGCGAACGGCGCCGCGTGGGACTGGTGGGCGGGCGGCTCGTTCGGCGGCCGTCGCTTCGACTCGTGCTTCGTCGTGTTCGCCGTCGGAGCGGCGTTCCTCGTCGAGTGGGCGCTGCAGAAGCGCTGGCGGTGGACGCTGCTCGCGTACCTCGGCCTGCTCGTCATCGCGAACCTGTGGCTCGCGGGGCGCTACACGGTGACGTCGGCGCGGATCTACGGCGGCGAGGCGGCGTCGCACGTGATCGCGAAGAAGGTCCCGCCGCCTTTCGGCGCGGTCGCGGCGTGGACGAGCTCGCTGTCGAACCTGCCGGCGCGCGCCGTGTTCGCGTGGAAGCACGACGTGCCGCTCGCGGCGTATGACAAGCTCGTCGGCGTGCACGTGCTCGGCGAGACGTACCCGGGGCTCAACGCCTACGACGACAAGCGGCACGACCTGCTCCCGGGCGGCCCGTTCGGCGGCGACGGTACGCGGCGGCTGCTCGTCGGGCTCAACCGCACGGGCTCGATCGAGATCGTGCTGCCCGAGGGCACGAGCGCGGAGTGGAACGGCCACGTGCTCGGGCCGACGACGAGCGATCTCCGGCGCGGCGTCAACGAGCTCGTCGTCCACGGCGTGCCGGGACTGACGCTGCCGCCGCTGCCGATCAACGCGCGGTAGCCGCCGCGGATCCGGGCCGCCTGCGGTCAGCGCGCGGTGACGGCGGGTGCGCTGTTGCGCTCGGTGTAGATGCGCAGGATGTCCGCGGCGGTCTCCTCGATCGCGCGGTTCGTGACGTCGATGACCGGCCAGTTCGCGTGCTTGCGGAAGATCTCGCGCGAGTAGGCGATCTCGTTGTCGATGTGCGCGCGCTGGCCGTAGCTCGAGTCCTGCGGCATGCCGAGGTGCGACAGACGCGCCTGGCGAATCCGCATCAGCATGTCGGGCTGGACGATCAGGCCGAACACCTTGCGGTCATCGACCTGCGTCAGCTCCTCGGGCGGATCGACGCCAAGGACGAGCGGCACGTTCGCGACCTTGAGGCCGCGCTGCGCGAGGTACGTCGACAGCGGCGTCTTGCTCGTGCGCGAGATGCCGACGAGGACGAGGTCCGCCTTCGGCAGGTTGCGCGGCTCGGCGCCGTCGTCGTTCTTCACCGCGAACTCGACCGCCTCGATGCGGCGGAAGTAGTCCTCGGTGATCATGTGGAGCAGGCCGGGGACGCCGGCCGGCGGCGCGCCGAGGTACATCGCGAGCTTGCTGATCAGCGCGCCGATCAGGTCGACCGTCTCGATGTTGTACTTCTCGACGAGCTTGGAGATCAGCTCGCGCTCTTCCGGGTTGACTACGGTGAACACGACGAGCGCCTTGAGCTCGGCCGCCTTCTCGAGGATCTGCTCGAGCTCCTGCTCGAGGCGCACGCGCGAGAACAGGCGGATCTGCACCGGCTCGCTGAACTGCAGCGTCGCCGCGCGCACCATACGCTCGGCGGTCTCGCCGGTGGCGTCGCTGATGATCATGACCTGCTTCATCGGGGCCTCTATATCACGTCGCTAGTAGCACGGGCAGGTGGACGCGCGGCCGCAACGCCTGCACGCGCGGGCACTCGGGATCCGGAGCCGATGGATCGCCGCACACGTGCGCGCTGACGACCTTGCAGCCACCGCGACACAGCTCGTGATAGCGGCAGCTCGCGCACGGCTCTTGCGCCTGCCGCCACGTGCGGAACGCACCGAATGCATCGCTGCGCTCCCAGTACGCGCGCAGGTCGGTGACGCGCGGTCGCTCGATGCCCGCGACCGCTGGCGGCGAGCCCATGAAGCTGCACGCCGTGAGGCGGCCATCGGCCTTCGCGCCGACGAGGAAGTCGCCGCCGGTGCAGCCGTAGACGGCGAGCTCGGCGAGCAGCGCTCGATCGGGCTGGTGGTGCGCGAGCATCGGCGTGTACGAGCAGTCGACCTTCACGCGCACGCGATGCTGCTTCGCGGCCGCGAGCACGGCGGGCAGAAACGCGCGGTGCTGCTCGTCGGTGCAGCGCAGGTCCTTGTAGGCGGCCGCGCCGCGCCCGCTCGGCTTGAAGCGCAGCAGCTCGACCTCGGAGAGCCGGCGCTGCCTCGCATACTGGAAGATGGCGGGCAGCTCGGCGAAGTTGTGCCGCGTGACGACGACGTTGATGCCGACCTCGCGCTTCACCGCGCGCAGCCCGCGGATCGCCGCATCCGCGCGCGCGAAGCCGTCGAAGCCGCGCACCGCGGCGTACGTGGCGTCGAGCCCGTCGAGCGAGACGTTGATCTGGCCGAAGCGATCGGCGATCGCGACGAGCGCATCGAGGCCCTCCAGGCCGCTCGTCGTCAGGTTCGGCACGATGCCGCGCGCGCGCGCGTGATCCGCGAGCTCGCCCAGCCACGGCACGCTCGCACTCTCGCCGCCGCCGAGCGCGACGTGGAACACGCCCGCCGCCGCGAGCTCGTCGATCGCGCGCTTCCACTCGGGCAGGCCCCACTCGCCGGGCGACCCGTCGGGCGATGCGCCCGTGTAGCAGCCCTGGCAGCCGGCGCCGCAGCGGTTCGTGATCTGCAGGTGCGCCTCGAGCGGCGCGCTGAGCACGCGCTCGCCGACGGCCGGCTCGGCGCCGCGCCAGATCGCCGGCTCGCCCGCGCGCTGGTCGCTCGTCGCCGAGGCTCCGCCCGCGGCCGCCGTGCCCATGAAGCGCGTCACCCGCCGCGCCATCGCGCGGTCGACGAACACGAGCGCGCGCGGCCACGCGAGGTGCACGATCGCGCCGAACGCCTCGAGCCGCGCCCGACGCATGCCGCGCGCTCCGCGCACGCGCGCGACGAGATCACGCAGCATCGGTGGGCTCACGCGACATCGGTCGTCGGATCGGTCTTCGTGGTGGCCGTCGGTGGGGTGTCGAGCGGCGCCTTGCGCCAGCGCAGCAGCGCGCCGATGAGCGGGGTCGCGATCGCGAGCGCGGTCGCGCCGACGAGCAGGAACGTCACGTCGACGCCGAGGCTCGACGAGTTCGGATTCATGCCCCACTTGATCGCGAGGATCCGGCCGCGCTTCACGACGCGAGCGTAGCTCAGTCGCCCCGCTTTGCGGGATTCCTTCGCCTGGGGTTACGTGTGCTTCGCACACGTGCGATCAGATCGGCTCAGTCGCCCTGGCCGGGCATCTCGAACGTCACCGTGCCGAGCTCGTACGGCTTCTTCGCGGGCACCGGCAGCGACTTCAGCGGCAGCCACACGTCGCCGAGCAGCACGGTGAGCTCGAGGGCACCGCGGCCGGCCGCGCGCGTCGTGAAGTGGCCGGCGGCGTCCGTCTTCAGCTGCGTGTCGCCGACGCGGATCGAGAACGGCGGCGGGTCGCAATCGGCGCACGAGAGCGTGCCCGACACGTGGATCGTGCCCTCCGCGGCCGGCGGCGCGGCCGGGTCGAGCGCGACGAGCGTCGAGCCCTCGCAGTACGCGACCGCGGGCGAGCCGGCGAACGCGTACGTGTACGGCGTGCTGCGGATGCCCCAGCTCCACAGCGGCTTGCCCGTCGCGGGGCTGTACGCGCGGATCAGGTCGTGATCGTCGGTGACGTACACGGCGGTCGCGTCCGCGCGCTCGATGATCGCCTCCTCGCCGAGCAGCGACGCGGTCCACAGCCGCTTGCCATGCGTATCGAACGCGAGCAGCTGTGCCGGCGCGCGGCTGATCACGTACACGCGGCCGGCGGCCCCCTCGGGCGACCACGTCGCGTCGCCGAGATCGGTCCGCTTTCCGGACGCTCCATCGACGACGGCGAGCTTGTCCTCGACCGTGACGATCGCGTCGTCGCCGGCGACGATCAGGTCGCCGTCGGTCGTGCCGCCGAGCTCGGTCGTCCACTGCGTCTTGCCGGTGGCGGGATCGAGCGCGATCAGCTTCGCCGGATCGCGGACGAACACGTGCGCGGCCGACGCCTTCAGCTGGAACCCGCCGAGCGGCACCTCGATGCTCCACACCGGCTTGCCCGTCTGCGCATCGACGCTCTCGACCTTCGCCTTGTGACGCACGAACAGCGCCGTACCGTTCGAGTCCGCCTGTGCCTCCGCGTACGCCTTCTGCCACCGCTGCTTGCCGCTGCGCGCGTCGATCCCCGCGATCGCCTTCGAGTCGACGGCGATCACGATCTCGCCGTGCACGGCCGCGATGTGCGGCGCCTTGAGCCTCGAGGCCACCAGCGGCAGCACCTTGCCCGTCGCGCGCTCGATCCGGCGCAGCTTGCCGCCGTCGATCGACACGAGCAGCGTCGGCGTGCCCCAGTAGCCGTGCGGGCACGTCTTCGGCGCGCGCCACAGCGGCGAGGCCGGCGCCGCGAGGGCAGAGGCCGAGAACGCGAGCACGAGCGCGAGCGGTCGGATCATGAGCACCTCACACGTCGGGACCGAATCGTACCGTCTCGACGAGCAGGTCGATCAAACCATCGTGCATCAGCGCGAGATATCCCGCGCACGCGACGCCGATCACACACGCGATCACGTGCAGGACCGCGCGCGCGCGACCACGGCGAAGGTCGAGCGACGCTCCCGACAGCCACGCGAGCGCGAGCCCGACACCCGAGATCCACGTCACCGCCGGTCCGATCGCGCGATGCGCCGTGAACGATGCCGCGACGAGCACCGCCGCGACCGGCGCGCCGTAGATCACCTCGATCGGCGGGCGCAGCGAGAACCGCCGCGCCTTGCGCGCCGCGTACACGAGCGAGGCGGCGAGCCCGAGCAGCACGCCCGCGAGCGCGACCCACGCGATCACGACGAGACGCTCGCGCCAGCGCCCGCGCCGGATCGCCCGGCCGAGCTCGTAGCGGGTCATCTCGTCGGTCTCGGTCGCCCGCGGCAGCTGCGCGACGAGCGTCTCCGCGCGCGCCCACTGCTTGCCGTCGATCGCGGCACCCGCGGCGCCCACGCGCGCGATCGCCGCCTCGCGCGACGCGGGCCACTTCTCGACGACGCGCTGGTACGCCGCCTCCGCCTGCGCGAACGCGCCGTGCCGGCGCTGCCACTCGGCGAGCCACAGCATCGTCGCCGGCGCGCCGGGCCAGTCCTGGGCCGCCAGCGTCTCGGCGCGCGCCGCGACATCGCTCGTCCGATCCGCCTCCGCGACGAGCTTCGCGAACGCGGCGGCCTGCGCGCGATACGCGTCGCCCGGCCCGAGCTCCGCGCGCAGGATCATCGCGCGGCGCTCCGCCTTGCGCGCGGCGTCGCTGTCGGGCTTCTCGCGCAGCAGGCGCTCGTACAGCGCGAGCGCGCGCGCCGGATCGACGAGCTTGTCCTCGGTGGCGCGGCCGGCCGTGTACAGCGTGTCGGCGTCGGCCGGCGCCTGCTCGACCGAGCGCACGGCCGCGGCGAGCGCCTTCGGATCGTCCGTCGCGAGATCGCCGGCGAGATCCGCGTGAGCGGCTCGCGCGACGAGCGCGACGACCACCAGCGCGCCGACGCACCACGCGCGCGGCGCTACTCCTCGACGGAGACCTTCGCGCACGCCTTCTCGAACGCGGGCGCGAGCGCCGCGGCGGCGTCGTTGAGCGTCGCCTCGCACACGAAGTGCTTGTTGTCGCCGTCGGCCCACCACGTGTGGATGATCGTGACGCCCTTGCTGCCGCTCGTCGCGGTGACGGTCGTCGTCGTCGTCTGGCCGTTGACCGTGACGGACGCGCTGCCGGCGTTCTCCTGCACCGTCGGCTCGTTCGAGAACACCATCAGGCGATCGTTCTTGCCCTTCTCGTCCTTGACGATCTTGCCGTTCACTTTGCCCGACGTGTACTGGCTGTAATAGACCTTGTCGACGACCTTCGCCCAGTCCTTCGACACGCAGTCGCCGTCGCAGTTCGTGCCGACGCGCATGCTCGTGCCGAAGCCCATGTTGTCGCCGTCGTTCGGCTCGACGGAACCCGGCATGAAGCCGTTCTTCCACTGCTTCGGCGCGACGATCGTGTACTTCGTCGGGTGATGCTTCATCCCGTCGTCGAGCTTGCGCACCTCGAACTCGACCTTGCTCTTGAGCTCCGCGGGCACCGCCGCGTTCGCCGCATCGGCATCGGCCTTCGTCACGCTGACGGCCGCCGCGCCGCCACCACTCTTCTTGCCGCACGCCGCGGCGAACAGCACCAGCAACACCATCTTCCTATTCATGATCTCCTCCTTGAGCTCCCTCACCGCGATGAATGCCGAGGGCACGCAGCTTCTTGTGCAGGTTCGTCCGCTCGATGCCGAGCGCCTGCGCGGTTCGCGAGATGTTCCAGTCGAACTCCGCGAGCCGGATGCGAATGAACTCGCTCTCGACCTCCTCGCGGAACTCGCGCAGCGACTTGCCGGCGTAGCGACCGAGGTCGATCGCGGTGACCGGGCCCGTGTTGCCCGTCTTGAGCGAGCCCGCCGGGCGTGGCCCGCCGAGATAGGGCGGCAGGTCCTTCTCGCGGATCACCTCGTCGCTCATGATCACGAGCCGCTCGACCACGTTGCGCAGCTCGCGCACGTTGCCGGGCCAGTCGTACTGCTTGAGCCGCTCGAGCACCGGGTCATCCACGGGCTTGTAGCCGAGGCCGTTCTCGTCGCAGCACTCGCGCACGAAGCTCTCGACGAGCAGCGGGATGTCATCCGCGCGCTCCTTGAGATCGGGCGAGCGGATCGGCACGACGTTCAGGCGGAAGTACAGATCCTCGCGGAACGTCCCTTCCTTGACCATCTGCTCGAGGTCGCGGTTTGTCGCCGCGACGACGCGGCAATCCGTGCGCAGGCTCTTCTCGCCGCCGACGCGCGTGAACTCGCCCGTCTGCAGCACGCGCAGCACCTTGGCCTGCGCCGGAAGCGCCATGTCGCCGATCTCGTCGAGGAAGATCGTGCCGCCGTCGGCCACCTCGAACAGGCCGCGCTTCTTCGCGACGGCGCCGGTGAACGCGCCGCGCTCGTGCCCGAACAGCTCGCTCTCGATCAGCTCCGGCGGGATCGCCGCGCAGTTGACCTTGACGAACGGCCCCGCCGACACCGCGCTGTTGCGGTGGATCGCGCGCGCGATCAGCTCCTTGCCCGTGCCGCTCTCGCCGGTGATCAGCACGCGGCTCCGCGTCGGCGCGACCTTCGCGATCTGCCGGCGCAGCTCCGCCATCACCGGCGTGCCGCCGAGCAGCTCCCACCGCGCGTCCGCCTTGCGCAGCGCCGCGATCTCGCGCGACATCCGCCGCCGGTCGAGCGCGTTGCGCACCGTGACCATCACGCGGTTGCGGTCGAGCGGCTTCTCCATGAAGTCGAACGCGCCGAGGCGCGTCGCCGCGACCGCATCCTCGATCGTCGCGTGACCGCTGATCATGACGACCGGGATCTCGCTGAGCTGCGACGCGGCGTCCTCGCTCTTCGTCTTGAGCGAGCGCAACAGGTCGAGGCCGTTGTCGTCGCCGAGCTTGACGTCGAGCAGGATCACGTCGACCGCCTCGCGCGCGAGCACGCCGTCCGCCTCCGCGATCGATCCGGCCTCGTGCACGGTGTGGCCTTCGCCCTCGAGCACCATGCGCACGGTGCGCCGGATGTTCTTCTCGTCGTCGACGATCAGGATTGGCTCGCCACCCGCTTTGTCTTCTTCACTCATGGCGTGCTGCTCTCCTTCGATTCCACCAGAAGATCGCGGCGATCACGATCAACCCGGCCCCAACATAGACCGGACGATAGTCGGTTTGCGCGTCCTGTCGCACGTGCACCGGCGGCATCGTGACGTGGGTCGCGCCGGGCCCGGGCGTCGTCAGCTGCGGCGCCGGCGGCACGTGGCTCGCGTCGGGGATCGCGATCCGGTCCTTCGGCGCGATGCCGGTCTCGAGCGTGCTCAGCGCCGCCGTGCACGCGGTCAGCTGCTGCCCGGCACCCGCGTAGCACTCGCCGCTCACCGCGACGATCCGGTCCGCGCTCGCCGCGAGCACGAGCCGCCCGGCGCCGTGGACGTCGCCCTCGGTCCACGCGGTGTCGACGATCCTCAGCCCGTCGGTGACATGATCCCCGGTGACCGGATGATGGAGCATCGCGACCTCGGCCGCCGCCGCATCGCCCGGCGACGACGTCGTCGCCATCACGCGCGTCGCATACAGCACGAGCCCGCCGCCCGGCGCGTCCCAGCGCTCGGCCTCGATCACGCCGTGCACGCCGCCGAGGTGGCCCTCGCGCCCGGTCTGCTCGACGAGCTCGCGGCTCGCGCCGCCGGTCCAGCCCGCGGGCGCCGTGACGATCGCCGTCATTTCAGGCTCCCGAGCACGCCGACGCACGCGGCCTCGCACGCGACCGGCTCGCGATCGTTCCAGAAGCACGCGAGCGCCGTCACCTCACCCGTCGCGATGATCGCGCGCACGCGGCCCTGCCACGGCGCCTTCTCGAACGCGAACGAGAGCACACCGCCCTGCGCTGGCGGCTCGACGACATCGCGCACGCTGACGCTCGCCTTCACGTCGGCGAGCAGCGCCTTCGCATCGTGCGCCGCGAACCCGACGACCACCGCATAGCAGCCCATCGCCGGCTCGCCCCAGGCATCGCCTGTCACCGCGCCGCGCGCCGCGCTCGCACCCTTGCTCGCCGCCGGCCCTCCGCCGAGCGCGTCGATCGCCGCGGTCGCCACGCTCGGCATCGCGATCCACCCGGCGGGCGGCGTCGCGATCGCGGCCTTCGGCGGCATGAACGGCGGCGTCACGCCCGGCGGCAGCGGCACCGCGCTCCCCGCGCCCGGCGCCGTACCCGGCGCGGCATCCGACGCGCCACAGGCCGCGACCACGACGAGCGTCAACCCACACGCCGCGAACACGACGAACGCCAACCCACGAACCGCGCGTGCGAGCCCACAGGCCCCGGCCGCGGGGCCGGTCAGCCGTAGCTGAGCCATACCTTCTGGCCGTCCTCGATGCCGAGCACGCGGCACGCATCCTCGGCGAGCCCGACGACCCCCGGCTCGAGCGGCGTCACGCGCGCGCCGATCGCACGGAACTGCGGCTGCCCCGTCGCCTCGACGGCGATGATCGCCCACGACTTCGCGTCGCCCGCCGCGCCGCACTTGACCAGCACCTCGGCCGCGTCGCGCACGACCGAAATATCATCCGTGCGCGCGACGAAGTGCGGCCCGCCGTCGAACGGATCGATCTGCTCCGCGTACTCGAAGCCGATCCGCCGCAGCATCTTCTCGACCGCGCGCGTGTCCTCGCCGACCTGGCCGATCAGCGCGCGCACGTCCTCCGGCAGCAGCTCCGTATGGATCGGATCGTCCGGGAACAGCGCGTTGATGAATTCCTTGTTGTCCTTCGAGAGCCGGTCGGCTTCCTGGTACGTCAGCCCGGTGAACTTCTGGCCGAGCGCCTCCCACAGCTTCGACGTGCCATCCGCCTCGAGCGGCGGCAGCAGCTCGCTCAGCACGTGGTCGCGAAAGATCGGCCGGTGCATGCGGATGAACAGGAACCGCACGTACGACAGCGCCTTGCCCAGCGCGTACACGTTGCGGCGGTACTCGGGCAGCAGGATCAGTCCGCCGATCTCGGTCGGCCCGTTGTAGTTGTAGCCAATGCGCAGCGTCTGGTGGACGAAGTACCGGTCGAGCGTGACCGAGTAGCGCTCGTCGTTCTCGACGCGGAAGAAGATGTGCGGCGCGCGCTTCGTGCCGTGCTGCGCGTAGATCATCGACGTGCCGATGATCCGTCCCTTCGCGAGGTCCTCGAGCACGAACACGAACTCGCGGTCCCCCGCCGGCAGCTCGCCGGTGAACGAGCGCTCCGCGCGATCGAGGATGCCCTCGATGACCTTGCGGTCGTGGGGCAGGTTGACGGTGTCGAGGTGCTCGGCAACTGCGAGCACTTGCTCGACATCCTCGCGATACGCTTGACGAATCCGAAACATGGCGGCCTGGCGCCGCCAACCTACCACGGCTCGCGCAGCTACGGCAGGACGCTGGCGATCGCGCGCGCCCAGAGCACCGGGTCCGGCGCGGTGTCGCGCAGCCAGTCGAGCTCGCCCGGCGGCAGGCGTTCCTCCGCGAGCTCGTAGCTCTGGATGATGCGGATGCGGCGCTTGTGGGCGAGCCGGCGGGCCTCGTTCTCCTGGTCGATCCAGTCGAGGATCTGGGGGAGCGCCTCGACCGTCGCCTTCTTGATGTCGTGCATGAGGAGCACGTTGCGGCCGGTCATCTTCGCGAGCTGCTTGGTGACGTAGTCGTAGGCCTTCTTGGCGTTGTTGTGCTTCCACTCCTGCGGGTCGAGATCCCAGTGGAAGTGGGTGAGGCCGCGCTCCGCGAGCATCGAGTCGACGCGCTCGCAGCGGACGCCGTACGGCGTGCGGAACCAGGCGAGGGTGAAGCCGCCGTCGGCGGCCTCGATCGTCTTCTTGCCGTCGTCGATCTCGCGGGCGGCGCGCGCGTCGTCCTTGAGGCGGCACAGGTCCTGGTGGGTCATCGTGTGGTTGCCGATGATGTGCCCCTCCGCGAGGATGCGGGCGATCAGCGGCGGCGCGTCCTTGTTGGCGGCCATCTCGCCGACCATGAAGAACACGGCGTGGATGTGGTGCGCCTTGAGCGCGTCGAGGACGGCGGGTGTGGTCTTGGGGTTCGGGCCGTCGTCGAACGTGAAGATCAGCTCCGGGTCGCCCGACATCGTCGGGCCGGCGGCGGGCGAGGGCCAGCCGAGGTGCTTCTTCTTCTTCGGCGAGGCCGTCGGGTCGGCAGGCGGCTTCTTGTGGTGCTTCGCGTACGCGGGAGCGCCCAGCACGACAAGCGCGATCGCGACGAGCAGAGACCTCACTGCTTCGATCTAACACGCGAGGCGGTCGTGGCATTCTTTTCCGCGATGCACGAGAAGCTCGTCGATCTCGAACCGCCGCGCATTCGTCTCGCGAACACGCCGACGCGCGGTCACTGGCTGCGCTATGGCGAACAGCTCGGCGCGAAGATCTGGCTCAAGCGCGACGACCACACCGGCAGCGAGCTGATGGGCAACAAGGTCCGCAAGCTCGAATACTTGATGGCGGAGGCCGTCGCGAACGACGCGACGCACGTCCTGACCTGCGGCGGCGAGCAGAGCAACCACGCGCGCGCGACGGCGTTCGCGGCGGCGCAGCTGGGGCTCGAGAGCGTTCTGATCCTGCGCTGCGACGATCCGGCGCACCCGCCCGCGACGACCGGAAACATCCTGCTCGACCGGCTCGTCGGCGCCGAGATCCAGTGGATCACGCGACCGGCCTGGCGCGACCGCAACCGGCTGCTCGCCGAGGCCGCGGAGCGGGTGCGCGCCGCCGGCGGCCGCCCGTACGTGATCCCCGAGGGCGGCTCGAACGCGCTCGGCAGCTGGGGCTACGTGCGTGCCGCGCACGAGCTCGCGCGGGACCTCGAGGGCATCGCCGCGCCCGACCACCCGGTGACGATCGTCTATGCGTGCGGCTCCGGCGGCACCGGCGCCGGCCTCGTGCTCGGCGCCAAGCTGCTGAACTTCGCGTCTCGCGGCATCCGCGTCGCCGGCATCGCCGTGTGCGACGACCGCGCGTACTTCACCGACGTGATCGGCCGCATCTGCGCCGACTTCGAGGAGCGCTGGCAGCTGCCGGTCCACGTCGCCCCCGCCGACATCGACATCCTCGACGCCCACGTCGGCCTCGGCTACGCGAAGAGCCGCCCCGAGGAGCTCGCGACGATCGGCGAGGTGGGTCGCGCCGATGGCGTCGTGCTCGACCCGGTGTACACGGGCAAGGCGTTCCATGGCGTGGTCACCGAGCTGCGCCGTGACCCGAAGCGGTTCGGCAGCGCGGTCGCGTTCGTCCACACCGGTGGCCTGTACGGGCTGTTCGGAATGCCGAACCCGCCCTGGTGAGCTGCCTGCGAGCTGGCTGGTGGATCGGCCAGCAGCCCGGCTGACAGGGGTGTTGAAATCCGGCCGTGGGTTTCGGTCATAGTCCAGCAAATCAAGCTAGATGAAAGGTCGGACCGTGACCTGCACATGGGTCCGGGCATGACGAAGCTCGCTCCTCTCGCCGCCCTGGCCGCCACGCTCTGCGCCCCGCTGCTCGCCCACGCCGATGACGGCAGCGCGCCCGGCGCGGTCGAGTCCGGCGCCCCCGGGATGACGGCGCCGATGACGGCGTCGATGACCGCGCCCGCGGCGGCGCCCTCGCTGGCCGCGTCGAGCGAGGCGCCGAAGAACGAGAACACCGCGCTCGCGCTGTCGCTCGGTGGCACGGCGGCGTCGGCCGCGCTCGTGATCGTCGGCGGCCAGGCGAACAACTCGGGGATGATCAGCGTGGGTCTGCTGAGCTCGCTCGTCACGCCGTCGCTCGGCGAGTGGTACGCGGGCAAGGTGCTCACGCCGGGCATGGGGATCCGGGCCGCGTCGGCGGTGGCGACGATCGTCGGGCTCGCGGAGTCGCTGAAGTGCCTCGATGCCGAGGGCAGCTGCCAGACGGACTCGGCCGCGCCGGTGCTGCTCGGTGCGGGCCTGCTCGGCTATGCGGGCGGGACGATCTACGACATCGCGACCGCGTCTCGCGAGGCACGGCGCTACAACCAGCGCCACGGCCTGACGCTGACGGTCGCGCCGACGCCCCTGCGCGCGCCGAGCGGGCAGGCGACGATGGGCGTCGGTATCGGCGGCACGTTCTGATGTGAGCAGCAGTGATGGCAGCGCTCGCGCGGTTCTGGTCAACTCGCTGCGTGCGCACTGTCGTGTTGCTCCTCGTCCTCGCGTCGGCGACCGCGCGCGCCGACAAGTCGCCAGATACGGCGCGCTACCTCTCCGGCGGCGCCTCGGCGGTGTCGGGCGGCGTGCTGCTCTACGCGTTCCTCGAGCCTCCGCTCGGCCAGCCGTTCAACCGGCCGGTGATGTACACGGGCCTCGTGCTCGCGACCGTCACGCCGTCGCTCGGCGAGTTCTACGCGGGCGAGTACTTCACGACCGGCATGGCGGTCCGGATCGCGGCCGCCGGCCTCGCGACGTACGCGATGCAGGAGGAGACCGAGGTCGTGACGTGCGATACGTCGAGCTCGGCGAACGATCCGAAGTGCACGCAGCTCAAGGGCGCGGGCATCGCGCTGATCGGCGTGGCCGCGATCGGGTTCATCGGCGGCATGTGGTACGACTCGCTCGACGCGGCCGATGCGGTCGATCGCTGGCGCGCGCGCCACAACATCGTCGTGACGCCCACCGGGAATGGCATCGCGCTCGGCGGCTCGTTCTAGCGGCGCTCGCGTCCTGGCGGCGACGCTTACTTCTGCGCGACCAGCTCGCCGAGCTGCTGTTCCATGTCCGCCGGGGAGATCGCGCCGACGCGCGGGCGACCGACCTGATGGCCGCCGCGATCGAACACGAACGTCGTCGGTAGCGCCTGCGGATAGTGGAACGACATCAGGATGTCGCTGCTCGCGCGCACGACCGGGTAGGTCATCGCGTAGTCGGACTGGAAGTTGAGCAGATCGGAGTCGCTCGGGCTGTCGGTCAGCACGCCGAGCATCACGACGCCCTTGTCCTTGTACTTCTCGTACAGCTTCGAGAGATCCGGGATCTCTTTCTGGCAGGGGTGGCACCAGGTCGCCCAGAAGTTGACGACGACGACCTTGCCGGCCAGCTCGGCGGCCGTGTAGGCCTTGCCCTGCGTGTCGACGTACTTGAGATCGGGGAGGCAGTCCTCCTGACCCTTGGCGCACGCGCTCGCGCGCTTGCTGCCGAGCTCGATCTTGCCGCCGTCCCCCGAGAGGTGGACGAACAAGAAGATGATCACACCGGCCGTACCGGCGAGCAGGATTCCGATCAGGGCTTTGGTGCTCATCTAGCGAAACCTCAGGAGCGAAGACTCTAGATCATCCGGCGGCACGAAGCCGAGTAGCTCGATGCACGTCGCGGTGACGTTCGCGATCCCGGCATGCTCGCAGCGCGTGGGGTCGATCTCGTAGCGGTCGCCGCGCATCGGGTCGTGAATGAAGAATGGCACGGGGTTCAGCGTGTGGCTGGTCTTCGCGACAGGCTGTCCCTGCTTGTCGCGCTGGACCTTGCCCTTCTTGTCGCGCTGGTACATCTCGTCCGCGTTGCCGTGGTCGGCCGTAACCACGAGGATTCCTTGCAGTTCCTCGACGGCTTTCGCGAGGCGCGCGAGCTGGAGGTCGACGGTCTCGACGGCGAGCACGGTCGCGTCGAACGAGCCCGTGTGGCCGACCATGTCGCCATTGGCGTAGTTGACGCGCGCGAACCGGTGCTTGCCCGTGCGCAGCTCGCTGATCAGCCGATCCGTGATCTCGGCGGCCTTCATCCAGGGTCGCTGCTCGAACGGCACGCGATCCGAGGGAATCTCGATGTAGGTCTCGGTGCCATCATCGAACATGCCGCTGCGGTTGCCGTTCCAGAAGTAGGTGACGTGTCCGTACTTCTGCGTCTCGCTGATCGCGAGCTGCGGCACGTGCGCGGCGGCGAGGATCTCGCCCATCGGGCGCTCGATCGCCGGCGGCGACACGAGGTAGCTGCGCGGGACGTGGAGGTCGCCGTCGTACTCCATCATGCCGCAGTAGAAGACGTCCGGTACGCGCACGCGATCGAACTTGTCGAACTGCTCGTCGTCGAAGGCGCGCGACAGCTCGATCGCGCGATCGCCGCGGAAGTTGAACATCACGACCGCATCGCCGTCCTGCATCGGCGCCGGCGGCGACACGACGAACGGCGGCAGATCCTGATCGATGATGCCGGGCTGCTTCTCGCGGAACGTCTGCACGGCCTGGGTCGCGGACGCGAACTGCGGCGCATCGGCGAGCACGTGCGTGTGCCAGCCGCGCTCGACCATCGGCCAGTCCGCTTCGTATCGATCCATCGTGATGTTCATGCGGCCGCCGCCAGAGACGATGCGCGCGTCGCAGCCGGAGTCGCGCAATCCCGCGAGAAACCGCTCGGTGCGATCGACATATTCCAGCGCCGTGGTGGGACCGACGTCACGGCCGTCGAGCAGCGCGTGCACGTAGAGCTTCTTGCAGCCGGCCTTCGCGGCGCGCGCGAGCATCGCCTCGAGGTGATCGAGGTGACTGTGCACGTTGCCGTCGGAGAGCAGGCCGATGAAGTGGATCGCACCGCCGCGCGTACCGCGTGCGACAACCTCCTGCCACGTCTTGCCCTCGAACAGCGCGCCGCTCTTGATCGCGCGCCCGACGAGCATCGAGCCCTGCGCGTAGATCTTGCCCGCGCCGAGCGCGTTGTGGCCGACCTCGCTGTTGCCCATGTCGTCCTCGGTCGGCAGGCCGACCGCCTTGCCGTGCGCGCGCAGCTCGCAGCGCACGCCGGGGACCCACAGCCGATCGAGCGTCGGGGTGGCCGCGATCGAGACCGCATCCGCCTCGTCGCCGGCGCCGCGCCCGATGCCGTCCATCACGACGAGGACGACAGGACCTTTCGGAGCAGCGTGGCGGGCATGCGAGCGCAGCGGAGACGGCATGGCGGCACCTTACGATCGCGCCTCCGTGTTGGCTAGCCGCGCGATGGGCGCGCTATGGTGCGCGGCGTGATGCCGAGCGCGGACCCCGTCGTCGTGATCGGCGGTGGAATCGCGGGACTCGCGGCCGCGTGGCAGCTCGGCGTGCACGGCGTGCGATCGATCGTGCTGGAGGCGGAGCCGCTGCTCGCCACGCACGCGAGCGCGCGCAATGCCGCGATCTATCTCCCGCTCGAGCACAGCGTGCCCGCGATCTGGCTCGCCGCGCGCTCGCGCGCGATGCTCGACGAGCGGCTCGGCCCGTTGTGGCTCTCGCGGGACGGCGTGGCGCTGGTCGCGCGCGATGGCGGCGCGCTCGCGGAGCTGCAGCACGCGGCGGTCGCGCACGGCGTCGCGCACGAGCGGTGGACCGCCTCCGTGCTCGCGCAACGAGTGCCGCTCCTCGCCAGCGGCGACGCGAAGCACGCGCTGTTCCTGCCCGACGGCGGCGTCATGGACACCGCCGCGATGCTTCGCGCGCTCGAGCAGTGGGCTCGCTCGGCGACTGCGCAGATCCGCACCTCGACGCGCGTTGCTTCGCTCGTCGTGCGCGATGGCAGCGTGCGCGGCGTGCGTCTCGACGACGGCAGCGAGATCGCGAGCGCGCACGTGGTGTTCGCGGCCGGTGCCTGGGCTGGAGAGCTCGCCCGGCAGGCCGGCGCCTCGCTCGAGCTGACGCCGTTGCGCCGCCACCTCGTCGTCCTCGGCGGTGCGAACGTCCCCGCGGCGCGCAGCCCGGTGGTCTGGCGCGTCGACGATGCGCCTGTCTACTTCCGGCCCGAATCGGGCCGCCTCCTCGCGAGCCCGTGCGATGAGACGGCGTGGCCCGCGGAGGAGCCGCCCGTCGATGCCCGCGCCGTCGAGCAGCTCGCGCCGAAGCTCGTCGCGCTCGCGCCGCCGCTCGCGGGCGCCGCTGTCGTGCGTTCGTGGGCATGCCTCCGCACGATGACGGTCGACCGGGAGCCGGTGATCGGAAGCGACCCGCGCGTCCGCGGGCTGTGGTGGATCGCGGGCCTCGGGGGACGCGGCATGACCGGCGGCGTGGCCGCGGGGGAGCTGCTCGCTCACGCCGTGATCGGACGCGAGCACCCGCTGAGCGTTGCTCTCGCGCCGCATCGGTTGCTGTGAAGCGCGCGAAGCTTGCGTGACCGATCCGTGGCCCAGATGTGCGGGGACATGGCGCGCCCGTGACCGACCCGTGCACGCCGCGCCTCTACGGTCGCGCCATGACGGATCGGCATCCCGAGATCATCCAGGGTGGCATGGGGATCGGTGTCTCGACGTGGCGGCTCGCGCGGGCCGTGTCGCAGCGCGGCCATCTCGGCGTCGTCTCGGGCGCGGGCGCGGATACGATCCTCATGCGGCAGCTCCAGGATGGCGACCCCGGTGGGCATCTCCGCCGCTCGATCGCGCGCTTCCCGGTCCCCGGCTTCGGTGACGAGACGCTGCATCGCTACTTCCTGCCGGAAGGGCGTCCGCCGGGCACACCGTACCGGATGCTGTCACTCCCTCGTCAGGTGATGTCCGTCGCGCGCCAGCGGCTGACGATGCTCGCCGCGTTCGTGCAGGTGGACCTCGCGAAGGAAGGACACGACGGCGTCGTCGGCATGAACCTGCTCGCCAAGATCCAGGTGCCGACGCTGCCGTCGCTGTACGGCGCGATGCTCGCCGGCGTCGACGTGATCCTGATGGGCGCCGGAATCCCGCGCGAGATCCCCGGCGCGCTCGACGCGCTCGCCGAGCATCGCGCGTGCTCGATCCGGTTCGAGGTCGAGAACCTGCCCGCCGGCCGCACCGAGCTGCTGACGTTCGATCCGGCCGCGCACGGGGACGCGCTGCCACCGCTGAAGCGGCCCGCGTTCTTCGCGATCGTCGCGAGCAACTCGCTGGCGACGATGCTGAGCCGCAAGGCGAACGGGCGTGTCGACGGCTTCGTGATCGAGGGACCGACCGCCGGCGGGCACAATGCGCCGCCCCGCGGCGAGCTCCGCGTGAACCCGCGCGGCGAGCCGCTGTACGGGCCGCGCGACGAGGTCGACCTCGCGAAGATCGCCGAGCTCGGGATCCCGTTCTGGATCGCCGGCGGGGCAGGGAGTCCCGAGGCGCTCGCGCGCGCGAAGGCCGCCGGCGCTGCCGGGATCCAGGTCGGGACGCTGTTCGCGTTCTGCGACGAGTCGGGGATCGCGGCATCGCTTCGCCGCTCGGTGCTCGAGCACGCGCGCACCGGCGAGCTCGACGTGCGCACCGATGCGCGCGCCTCGCCAACCGGCTACCCGTTCAAGGTGGTGGACTGGCCCGCGAACCCCGCGACCGGGATCGAGCGCGAACGCGTCTGCGATCTCGGCGCGCTGCGCGTCGCGTACGCGGATGCTGACGGCAAGATCGGGTATCGCTGCCCCGGTGAGCCGATCGATCAGTACCTCGCCAAGGGCGGCAAGCTCGAGGACACCGTCGGCCGGCGCTGCCTGTGCAACTCGCTCACCGCGACCGTCGGGCTCGGGCAGCTGCGCGACCGCGGCGCCGCCGAGCCGCCGCTCGTGACCAGCGGCGATGATCTGCTCACGATCGGCCGCTTCCTCGGCGACCGGGTCAGCTACTCGGCGGCGGACGTGCTCGCGTACCTGGCACCTCGCAACCTCGGCATCTGACTCCACTCCCGCGTTCTCTTGGTCACTTGACCAAATTTCGCTTGCACCCGACGCGGCCGATCGGGCAGAGTCTTGGTCAAGTGACCAAGAGCCCCGCTCCCGAGCGTGCCGATGACGACCGCGCCCTCCAGGCGGCGGCGCGGCTGTTCCGCGAGCAGGGCTACGCCGGCACGTCGCTGCGCGACATCGCGCGCGCGGCCGGCATGCTGCCGGGCAGCCTGCACTATCGCTACGCGACGAAGGAAGACATCCTCGCCGCGCTGATGGAGCGGGCGATCGATCGCCTGATCGAGGGCATCCTCGCCGCGACCGCCGCGAGCACGGATCCGCTCGAGCGCCTGCGTCTCGCGATCGTCGAGCACGTGCGCATCCTCTTGTCGCGCGAGGACTCCGTCTACGTGCTGCTCTACGACTGGCGCTCGCTGTCGCCGTCGGTGGAGCGCGCGATCACGCGGCACCGCAAGCGGTACGAGCAGTTCGCCGACGAGCTGCTCGCGCAGGCCGCCGCGCACGCGAAGCTGCAGCCCGGCGTCGACCTGTACCTGCTGCGCCAGTTCGGCTTCGGTGCCGCGAACTGGGTCGCCCAGTGGTTCGATCCGAAGGGGCCCTACACGCCCGACCAGATCGCCGACGCGTTCTTTCGCTACCTCACCCTCGGCACGCTGAGACCTCAAGGAGGCTGACATGTCGCTCCCCAAGCTGATCGAGAACCTCAAGGTGAACGGCCCGCACGTCCGCGACGCCGCGAGCCGCGGAAACCTCGCCGTGCTGAAGTCGATGCTCGGCCCCGCGTTCCGGGGCCTGATCCAGCAGAAGGGCAAGACGGGGCCGACGACCGCGATGGCGGTCGAGCATGACGTCCACTTCGACTGGCAGTACGAGCGCGATCGGCCCGAGATGGCGAGGCTCTACGAGGCGGCGAAGGTCTCGCAGTGGAATGCGGCGACCGACGTGAACTGGTCGCTCGACGTCGATCCCGATCATCCCGATCGCGCGCTGCTGCCCGACGCGTACGTCCCGGTGAAGGGGCTGCCGATCTGGGAGAACCTGTCGCGCAAGGAGAAGAACAAGCAGGTGCACGCGGTGACCGCGTGGATGCTGTCGCAGTTCCTCCACGGCGAGCAGGGCGCGCTGTTCGCGGCGTGTCAGGTCACGACCGCGGTCCCATGGCTCGACGGCAAGCTCTACGGCTCGACGCAGGTCGTCGACGAGGGGCGCCACGTCGAGGTGTTCCACGGCTACCTCACGCGCAAGCTCGAGAAGCTCTACGAGATCAACGACAACCTGTACGTCATCGTCGATGCGCTCATGACCGACTCGCGGTGGGACGTGAAGTTCCTCGGGATGCAGATCATGATCGAGGGGCTCGCGCTCGGCGCGTTCGGCACGCTGCGCAAGATGACGCGCGAGCCGCTGCTCAAGGACATCCTCAAGCTCGTGATCACCGACGAGGCGCGCCACGTTCACTACGGCGTGCTGTCGATCCAGGAGTTCGTCGAGAAGGGGATCTCGGAGAGGGAGCGCCGCGAGCGCGAGGACTGGGCGTTCGAGGTCGCGCTGCTGATGCGCAACCGCTTCCTCGCTCACGAGTTCTACGAGGAGTTCTACGCCCACGCGATGACGCGCAAGGAGTGGGACCAGATCGTCGAGCGCTCGCAGATGATGCAGATGTTCCGGCAGACGATGTTCAAGCGCATCATCCCGAACCTCAAGCGCATCGGTCTGCTCGGCGACCGCGTGCGGCCGTACTACGAGCAGTACGGCTTGCTCGAGTACGAGCACGGTCGCGCCGCGCCGGAGCTGTCCGCACAGGACCTGCTCGACGACGTCGCGTAGCCGCTACTTCGCCGCGCGCAGGATGCGCACGAGCTCGCTGATGAACTCCGTCGGATGCTCGCGGTGCATGAAGTGCCCGCCCGGCACCTGCACGACCTCGTAGCTCGCCTCGTAGCAGTGGCGCGCCTTCTCGAACTGGCGCGGCGCGATGATGTCGTCGGTGCCGGCGAACGCGACGGCCGGCATCTTGACGTTGCCGCGGTGCCCCTTCGGCCGCTTGCGAAAGTCGACCGCCGCGTAGTACGCGCACGCCGCCTCGAGGCTGCCGTCGTGCGAGAACGCCTGCTTCACCGGCGCGATCTCGCGCGCCGGCAGATCCTTCCACGCGGGCGACCAGCGGCGCCACAGCTCGTCGATGTATGCGAAGTCGTTCTTGCGCGCCTTCGCGGGGCCGTTCTTGCCGCCGAGCACGAAGAAGTGGCGGATGTTCCACAGCATCCGCAGGCCCGGCTTGAGCGCCTTCGGGTGCGGGATCGCGAGCGTGACGAGCATCTTCACCCGCTCGGGGCGCAGCCCGGCCGCTGCATACGACGCGCTCGCGCCGAAGTCGTGCCCGACGAGGATCGCCTGCTGCTCGCCGAGCGCTTCGATTAGCGCGACGAGGTCGCTGCCGAGCGTGTCGCTGTCGTACGGGCCCTTCGCCTCGCTCGGCCAGTAGCCGCGCGTGAACGGCGCGACGCAGCGAAACCCTTCGGCCGCGACCGCCTCCATCGTGCGGTCCCACGTGTACGCCGTGTCGGGGAAGCCGTGCACGAACAGCACGAGCGGGCCCTTGCCCTGCTCGAGATAACCGAACCGTACGCCGTTCGCCTCGATGAATGCCGGCTCCATGCCGGCCCGATGGTAGCCCACCGAGACCGCCATCTCGGCGGCTGCGACCATCGCATTGCGGGCATCTCGAGGCGTACGGCCGGTTCTCGCGCGGCGCGTGCCACCAGCACGCTCCGCGCTGCGCTTCCGGGCGTGCGCCTCGATCTGCCGCGCACTGCTCGGTCTCGCTCGCCGGTCTGGCGGTCTCGCCGGGCTACTGCAGCTGCTGCTTGCCCGCCGGGCTGCCGGCCTGCTGATCGGCGTCGATCACGCGATAGCTCGGCAGGCTCGCCGGGTTGAACTCGAACCAGCTGTCCTTGATCGGCTTCTCGAAGTCGGGCGCGTAGAACCGGAAGTGGTTCACGTTGCCCGACGAGTCGACGATGATCGACTCCTTGACGTGGAAGTCGGTCGGGTTCGCGACGAGGTACAGCGCCTTGTACTGCGCGCTCGGCTGCTTCGGCGTCAGCTTCAGCACGACGTCGCCCTTCGTGCCGTACTCGCCGGTCGTATCGATCGCGGCGTTGAACTCCTTCGCGAGATCGCCGGTGCCGTAGAGGAACGTGACGGCGACGGGCATCAGGTCGGTCTTGATATCCTTCTTGATGACCTGCTTGTTGCCGTGCTCGACGTCGTACAGGACCTTGCCGTTCGACAAAAAGCTCTTCTGGACGACGTTGCCGGTCGCCTTCTTCTCGACGTAGTCCCACCGCATCTTGCCCGGCTTCGCGAGCCACACGGTGCCGTCGCTGTCCTTCGCCATGCCGAACGTCGCGTTCTTCACGGTCTGGCGAAACTGCGCGGTGACGCGCGCGATGCCCGAGTAAAACTTCTGGACGTTCTGCACCGCCGTGTTGGCATCGACCGGCGACGCCGGCGCCGAGACCTGCGCCACTGCAGAGCCC
The DNA here is from genome assembly GCA_964446175.1 of uncultured Kofleriaceae bacterium. GTDB lineage: Bacteria > Myxococcota_A > Polyangia > Haliangiales > Haliangiaceae > JABFXX01. Next base: position 174,854 of record CAYUNM010000004.1, on the reverse strand, counting down.
GCGGCGGGCGCTCCCATCAGCGGCGCGCTCGCGATGCCAAGCCACGTACGGGTAAGGATTCCAATCACGTCGATCATTTGCTTGCTCCTACACGCTTTGGACGCACGACGCCACGCCGCGATTCATGAACGAGACACGAACGTTCTTGCGCGGTTGCAGGTTACCCTATCCGAATGAGAACGCTTCTGGGCCTGGTGCTGTTCGCCGCGTGCGGCGGGAGCACGCCTCCGCCGCACCACGCGGGCGGCGACACGGGCATCGCGACGCACGACCAGCTCGCGGCCGAGGACGCCTTCCAGCCGCCGTACGGCAAGGCCGAGCTCGAGAAGGCGCTGATCGCGGAGCGCGCCGCCGAGGCGACGGTCGAGAAGCAGGTGATGGACGCCGACTTCAAGGGCGACGAGGACGCCAAGCGCGCCGCCGCCGCCGACCTCGCGGTCCGCCGGCGCTTCATCGCGTCGCTCGAGATGTGCCAGTCGCAGGGCTACGAGTGCCCGCCGCGCCTCGACGAGCCCGCGCTCGTCTACGACGCCTCGTCGGATGCCGACCCCAAGCTCGACACCCCCCTGCGCTTCGACCTCGACGACTGGCAGAAGGTCACCGCCGAGCTCCACGCGCGCGCGTGCGCGTGCCGCACCACCGCGTGCGTCGCGTCGATGGACGCCGCGATCGATCAGCTCGAGACGCGCCCGATGCAGGACGTCCGCGGCGACGAGACCTCGTCGCTCTCCGTCACGCGCGCTCGCGAGTGCCTCACGCGCCTCGCCGGCCGCGCCCGCACGTATCCGCCGAGCGAGTAGCACCGCGTGAAGCGCAAGAGCGAGAAGCCGCGGCGGCCGACGCCCGACGAGCTCGTCGATGCCGGGCGCCGCCACATCGATCGCGGCGAGCTCGCCGAGGCGGAGACCTGCTTTCGCCAGGCGCTCGCGCTCGCGCCCGGCCACCTCGGCATCGTGACGCTGCTCGGGATGCTGCTCGTCGAGCGCGACAAGCACGACGCCGCGATCGAGTTGCTCGAGATGGCGCGCGAGGCCGCGCCGGCCTTCGCGCCGGTCCAGCTCGCGCTCGGCTCCGCCTACGCGGGCGCCGGCCACGACGACCTCGCCGTGGCGGCGATGGAAGCCGCGATCAAGCTCGACACGACGAGCCCGATCCCGCTCGAGCGCCTCGCCAAGCACCACATCGTCGCGCGCCGCCCGCGCGAGGCGATCGGCCTGTTGCGCCGCGTGCTGCGCCGCGATCCGGCGAATGCAGCCGCGCAGTTCCTGCTCGCCGGCCTGACGCGCGGCCAGCCGGCCGCCGAAGGAGAGCCGCGCCCCGGCACGCCCGACGCGCCCCCGCCGGACCTGATCGCGGATCTGTTCGACGCCTACGCCGCGAAGTTCGACGAGCACCTCGTCGACAAGCTGCAGTACGCGGCGCCGCGCGCGCTCGCCGCGATGATCAGCGGCATCGCGCCTCCCGACGGCAGCTGGCGCGTCGTCGACCTCGGCTGCGGCACGGGGCTCGCGGGCGTCGAGCTCCGGCCGTTCGCGCGCACGCTGATCGGCGCCGATCTCTCGCCGCGCATGATCGCGCGCGCCAAGGACCGCCGCGCCTACGACGCGCTCCACGTCGAGGACCTCACCGCGACGCTCGCGCGCGAGCGCGACCTCGATCTCGTGGTCGCCGCCGATGTCTTCATCTACGTCGGTGTGCTCGACGCCGCGTTCGCGGGCTGTGCGGCCGCGCTGCGGCCCGGCGGCCTGCTCGCATTCTCGATCGAGCGCAGCGAGCGCGACGACGTCATCCTCGACGCGACCCTGCGCTACTCGCACTCCGACGCCTATCTGCGTCGCCTCGCGACGACGCACGGCTTCGCGATCGTGCGCGCCGAGCCCGCCACGCTGCGCGTCGAGGATGCGCGGCCGGTCGAGGGCCTGCTCTACGTGCTCCGCCGCGACTAGAGGTCGAGCGTGTCCTGCACGACCGGGTTGCCGTAGCCCTCGATGCCCTTCGGCCAGCCGCCGGTGCGTACGACGAGGTTCGCGGCCGCCTGGAACGTGCCGCGGCCGTGCGAGTGGCCGCACAGCACCGTGATCTGCTGCTCGGGGTGCGTGCGCGCGTGCTCGCGCAGGACGTCGCCGGTCGCGATGCACGTGAACCAGGGGAGCCACGCGTCGTCGGACTGCGCGTCGTCGTAGATGCAGGCCTCGGGGAACGGCGGCACGTGCGTCAGCACGACGAGGTGCTCGCTCGCGGGCGCGGCGGCGAGGTGGTCGCGCAGCGCGCGGGCTTCGTTCGCGCCGAGGCGCTCGAGCGTCGCCTGGCGGTCGCCGCGGCGGAAGTCGTCGATCAGCTGCCAGTCGGAGAGCTGGACCTTGGAGGCGCGGTCGCCGCAGCGCGCGTCGCCCCAGCCATCGACGCCGACGATCGTCGTGCGCGGCGTGATCTTCAGCGGGCCGACCGCGGGCAGCCAGGTGAGCTCGGTCGGCAGGCGGGCCATCGCGCCGCGCACGGACGCGATGCTCGAGCGGTAGTAGTCGTGGTTGCCGAGCACGAAGTAGATCGGCGCGATCTGGCCGAGCTCGGTGACGAAGCGGATGACGGAGTCCGACTCGCCGATGTCGCCGGTGACGAGCAGGACGTGCGGCTGCGCCTCGCGCACGCGCTCGTAGAACGCCTTGAGCGCGAGCGGCTTGAGGAAGTTGAGGTGGATGTCCGTGAGCCAGGTCGCGCGCAACGCGCCTAGCGTATCTCAGGCCGCGGCGACGAGCACTTCGCGCTTGTTCGTGTGGTCGGGCGGGCTGACGACGCCCTGCTTCTCCATCTCCTCGACCAGGCGCGCGGCGCGGTTGTAGCCGATGCGCAGCTGGCGCTGGACCCACGAGATGGACGCGTTGCGGGTGGTCGTGACGATGTACACGGCCTTGTCGTACATGTCGTCGTCGGACTTGCCGCCGCCGCCGCCACCGCCGCCGCCGAAGTCGCCGCCGCCTTCGCCGTCCTCGTCGCGCGGCTTGACGATGTCGAGGTTGTAGACCGGGCGGCCCTGCGTCTTGAGGAACTCGACGACGCGGTGGATCTCCTCTTCGTCGACGTAGCAGCCGTGGAGGCGCTGCGGCGCGCCGCCGCGATCGGAGAACAGCATGTCGCCCGCGCCGAGCAGGGCCTCGGCGCCGTTCTGATCGAGGATCGTGCGCGAGTCGATCTTCGACGTGACGTGGAACGCGATGCGCGACGGGAAGTTCGCCTTGATGAGGCCGGTGATCACGTCGACCGACGGGCGCTGCGTCGCGAGGATCAGGTGGATGCCGGCGGCGCGCGCCTTCTGCGCGATGCGCGCGACGCTCGTCTCGACTTCCTTCGGCGCGCACATCATGAGGTCGGCGAACTCGTCGATCACGACGACGATGTAGGGCAGGCGAGAGGCGGGCGCGGTGATGATCTTCTCGCGCTTGTCGGCCTCCTCGGGCGAGTCGGCGCTGACGGCCTTGCCGAGGTCGTCCTCGAGCGCGGCCGCGGCGGCGTCGGCGGCCGCGCGCAGCTTGTCGGCCTCGAGCTTGGCCATCTGCTTGCCGACCTTGTCGTTGTACGTCGCGATGTCGCGCACGCCCATCTGCGCGAGCAGGTCGTAGCGGCGCTCCATCTCCTCGACGGCCCAGCGCAGCGCCAGGTTCGCCTTCTTCGGATCGGTGACGACCGGCAGCAGCAGATGCGGGACGCCCTCGTAGATCGAGAGCTCGAGCATCTTCGGGTCGACCATGATCATGCGGACGTCTTCGGGCGAGCAGTGATAGAGCAGCGACGTGATCATCGCGTTGACGGCGACCGACTTGCCGGAGCCGGTCGTACCGGCGACGAGCAGGTGCGGCATGCGCGAGAGATCGACGACGGCCGGGCCGCCCTCGATGTCCTTGCCGATCGCCATCGGCAGCTTCGCGCCCTTCTTGCGGAACGCGTCGTCGGCGAGGATCTCCTTGAGGAAGACCTTCTCGCGCGTCTTGTTCGGGACCTCGATGCCGACGGCGGCCTTGCCCGGGATCGGCGCGACGATACGCACGCGGAGCGCCTCGAGCGCGAGCGCGAGGTCGTCGGTCAGGTTGACGATCTTGTTGACGCGCGTGCCGGGCGCGGGCGCGAACTCGTACATCGTGACGACCGGGCCGGGCCGGATCGCGACGACATCGCCCTTCACGCTGTAGTTCTCGAGCGTCTGTGTCAGCTTCGCGGACAGCTCGAGCATCGCGTTCTTGTCGATCGCGTTCTGGCCGGCGGCGTCGTAGTTGAGCAGCTGGATCGAGGGCAGCTGGTAGTCGCCCTCGCCGAGCTTGATGAACGTCTGGCGCTCGGCCTCGGCCGCCTTCTCCTTCGCGGCCATCTCCGCCTTGTCGGCGTGCTTGTACTTCGGCTCGACGATCATCGGACCGCCGTCGTTGGCAGCGGCAGGCGGTGGCACGACAGCGAGCGCGGGCGCGGACGGCTCGTCCTCGACGATCTCGGGCGCCTTCGTGCCCTTCGCCATGCGCTTCTTCGGAGCAGGCTCGGCCTCGAGCGCACCCTCGTCGTTCGCCGCGGGGCCGGGCGGGGCGAGATCGATGATCGTCGCCTGCTGCTTCTTGCCCTTCTTCTTCTTCTCGGGCGTCAGCTCGACGACCTCGATCGGCGACGGCTGCGTGCGCTCGATGATCACCGGCTCGGGGCCGCGCTCGTCCGCGGTCGCCTCGAGCACGTCTTCCTCGTCGACCTCCTCGTCGTCGTCCTCGTCGTCGTCGTCGCGGCCCTTCTCGGGGAGGATCGCGCGGAACACGTCGACCCAGAACTTCGCGAACGCCCCGGCCGCCGCCTGCAGCGCGGCACCGGCGGCGCCGAGCGCGCGGCCGATCGCGTGGAGCACGTCGCGCATGCGCAGCGGCGTCGCGATGACGACGGCGACGACCAGCCCGACGATCGCGAGCAGCGCGGTGCCGGCGGTCGAGATCACGGCGCGCAGGATCTCGGCGAGGTGCTCGCCGAGCGCGCCACCGGGGCCGTGCCCCGCGACGCGGTAGCCTGGCACGATCAGGTGGATCAAGGTCGCGAGCGCGATCGCGCCAAGCAGTGTCCCGGCGACGATCAGCGGCGGCATCACGGGCTCGCGCTCGATGATCGTGCGGACCGCCGCGACCGCCGCGAGCACGATCAGGAAGTAGCCGCAGACGCCGGCGATGCCGTAGAACAGCGAGGCGATCGATCGCCCGAACGGACCCATCACCATCGTGTGGGCCTGCAGGGAGATCGTCGCGATCCCCAGGAACAAGGCCGCGCCCAGCCCGATCACGCCAAACACCTCGCGGCGGGTCGCCGATGTATCCTTGATCTTACGGTTTTTGGACATAAGTGCGCCCCCGACGATCCGAGGGGTACTTTATCCTACATCGCATCACATCGGTTCCCAAGTTTCTCCCGTGACTCGAATTCAGGCACTCTGGAGTCATGGCGGCCAAGGCGCCGATGGACCCGGTGGCGGACCTGCGCAAGCGGCTCGCGCGGCGTCCCGGCGCGGGCAACACGGTGATCCGCGCGTGGTGGGCCGATCACGGGCTCGCGGCGCATCCGGCGGCGGTCGGCAAGCGCGTCGCGCTCGCGCTGATCGAGCAGCGTCCGGTCGCCGCGAAGCTCGCCGGCATCCACGTGCTGCGCGACCTGCTCGGCGATCAGCTGCGCGCCGCGGACGTCGCGGCGTTCGAGCGGCTGTTCGCGGGTGGCCACCTCGAGGATGGCGCGCTCGTCGACGCGTTCGGCGTGCAGGTCCTCGGGACGCTGCTCCAGCGCGTGCGCGGCCGCGCCGAGATCTGCCGCGCGCTCGCGACGTGGCGCAACGCCGAGACGCCGTGGCAACGCCGCGCCGCGTGCGCCGCGCTGACGACGCTCGCACCGCTCGGCGACGCCGCGCTGCCCGGCCTCGCGCAGCTGATCTTCACGATGTGCTCGGCGATCGTGTGGTCGCCGGAGCGCACCGATCAGACCGCGGTCGGCTGGCTCGTGCGCGAGCTCTCGCGTGCGGAGCCGACGCGCGTCGAGACGTTCGTGCGGCGGCACGCGCGGTTCATGTCGCGCGAGTGCGTGCGGCTCGCTGTCGAGAAGCTCGCGAACAAGCACGAGCTGCTCGCGGCGTGGAAGCGCGCGACGAGGCTTCGCCGCAGCTGACCTTTCGGCTCCGACAACGCCCGAGGTCGATGGCCGGCGCGTTGCACCTGGCGGGTGCGATGGCAACACGTGCGGCGCTCCTCGTGCTGTTGTGGCTCGGGTTCGCCGAGGCGAGCGAGCCCGCGGAGTTGCTCGCTTGTGCGGTCACGACCGGCCTCGTGCTGATCGCGTACGGAGTGACGCGCAGGTGCACGGGAGCGCCTCGCACACGCTCCGGCGCGGCGTGGGCGTGGGCGTGGCAGGCCTTCCTCACGTGGCCGCGCACGATCCTTTCTGACTCGCTGCAGACGTTCCGCGCGGTCACCTCGGCGCGCGATCAGGCCGGCGCGTTCCGGCGCATCCACATGCCGGCGCGGGATGGTGCACGCGCGGCGTGGTCGATGGTCGGCACGTCGATCGCGCCGAACGCGTACCTCGTGAGGATCGACCTCGAGCGCCTCGAGACCGTGATTCACGAGCTCGTGCCGTCGACCAAGCCCGACGACGAGGTGCTGTGGTGGCCGCGATGAGCGTCTGGATCTACAGCGCGGCGATCTTCCTGATCGCACTCGCGGCGCCGGCGTGGCGGTGCGCGCGCGGCCGCACCGATGATCGCCTGGTCGCGCTGATGTACTCGGGCGAGCTCGCGACGCTGGCGTTCCTCGTCATGAGCGTCGCCGCGCAGCGCTCGTTCTACATCGACTGTGCGCTGGCCGCGGCGATCCTGTACGCGACCTGGCTGTTCGCCAGAGTCGCCGCGCTCGTCGCGGCGAGCGTGTACCTCGCGTGAGCGTGGCGCGGCCGCCGCTACCGCCGGTTGAAGTCGCAGGCGACGTGGTGATCGATCGACGGCCCGATGCGGCTCGCCGTGCAGCGATCCGGCTTCGACACGTACAGCCCCTTCGGATACTCGATGCCGCCACCGGCGAGCGGCGGCACCGTCCCGCCACACGCGGACGCGAGAACGACTACGAGGAGACACCTCATGACGAGCTCCTTGTCAGTTCATGACGAGGCTGGTCACATCGCGCGTGCTCGCCAAGCGCCGCGCGCGTGAGATCGCGTGATCGAGTCGCACTACGTACGCGTGCGCGATCACGCAGTGGGTGCGTCGAGCGGTTGCCGCTCGCACGACTGGACGCTGGTTGCACAGCGCCTCCGCACCGCTCCGCAACCCGCGAGAACCACGGCGCTTCTCGGTGGCATCTCGCTCGCACTTGGGACCGTGCGGAGGTCATCGAAACATGCGTCGCTTCACCATCATCGCACTCGCGCTCGCGGCCTGCACCGGCAGCGAGAACACGTCCACGAAGGGCCAGCTCATCACCTGCACGACCGATCCCGGCACCGGCGTCATCCTCGCCTGCGGCGCCGGCTCGGGCAGCGGCTCCTCGGGCAGCGCGAGCACGTGTCAGGACATCGACGAGGACGGCGACGGCGAGCCGCACGACCAGCCCGGCGACTCGAGCTCGCGTCTCGCGCCTCGCGGCAGCGACGACGGCAGCGGCAGCGACGCCGACGACGACCACGACGGCATCCCGAACAGCGAGGACTGCGACACGCACGAGGGTGAGGACGACGGCGGCCACAGCGACGGCGCGCAGCTGCCGTACGACATCGCGCCGCAGCTCGGCGCGACCGTGCAGCCGGTGATCGACGCGTTCGCGTCGGAGGGCGCGCAGCCGGCGTCGATCGTCAGCGTGACGGGCGCGACGTGGCGCGCGGCCGAGCTCTCGGCGGGCACCGCGTTCGTCGTCACGCAGGCGGACTGCGATCACCAGGGCAACCGCGCGGTCGGCCGCGACCGCGTCGTCGTCACGTGGACGAACGCCGACGGCACGACCGCGAGCGATCACCTCGACATCCGCTACTGCAATGCGAACTAGCGCGCCTTGAGATCGTGCTTGGCGAGCAGCCGGCTCAGCGCGAACCGCGAGATGCCGAGCTGCTTCGCCGCCTTCGTCTGATTGCCTCCATGGGCGTCGAGCGCGGCCTTGAGCATGTCGCGCTCGACGTCGGCGACGCGCTGGCGGATGTCGGGTGCGGCGTCGCCCGCGCGACGTCCGCGCAGCAGCTGCTCGGGCATGTGGAGGCGATCGATGCGTGCGCCGGCGCCGGCGAGCACGACCGCGCGCTCGATGACGTTGCGCAGCTCGCGCACGTTGCCGGGCCAGTGAAAGCCGCGCAGTGTGTCGAGCGCCTCCGGCGTGAAGCCGGCGAACGCGTGGCCGAGCTCGCTCGCGATCTCGTGACCGAACTGCGCGGCGAGCGGCACGATCTCGTCGGGGCGGTCGCGCAGCGGCGGCACCGGGATCACGAACGCGGTCAGGCGATACAACAAATCTTCGCGGAAGCGGCCGCGTTCGACCTCGCCGTCGAGCGCGCGGTTCGTCGCGCACACGACGCGGACATCGACCGGCGTCTCGGCCGTCGCGCCGACGCGCACGAGCTTGCGCGTCTCGAGCACGCGCAGCAGCTTGACCTGCACGGCGAGCGGCAGCTCCGCGACCTCGTCGAAGAACAGCGTGCCGCCGCTCGCCTGCTCGAAGAAGCCGATGCGCCGCGCGACCGCCCCCGTGAACGCGCCGGCCTCGTGGCCGAACAGCTCCGCCTCGACGAGCGACTCGCTGAGGGCCGCGCAGTTGATCTTGACGAACGGCCCCTGCGCGCGCGGCCCGAGCCGGTGGATCGCCTCCGCGACCATCTCCTTGCCCGTGCCGGTCTCGCCCGCGATCAGCACGTTGATCGTGCTCGGCGCGACGCGCGACGCGAGCTGGAACACCTGCTTCATCAGCGGATCGACGACGACCGCCTTCGGCGACACGCGCGCGACGAGGCTCGCCGTCGAGTTGCGCCGCGCCGGTGCCGTGCGAGCGCCGCGCAGCCGCGTGCGCGCCACCTCGATCAGCGCGCCCGCGCTCGAGCCATCCTCGGGGAACGCCGCGCAGCCGACCTGGCCCTGCACGCCATTGCCGCTCGCGTGGCGCGCCGCGACGACGTCCATGCCGTGCCTGTCGGTCTCCGGCAGCACGAGCGCGAGCTCGTCGGGGCCGTACTCCGCGCACACGTCGATCCGGCGCAGCTGGCGCAGCACGTGCTGCACGTGCTCGAGCACGGCGTCGCCGGCGCCCTCGAGGCGGATCATCGCGAGCCCGAGCGGCCGGCGATAGCGCAGCGCGCGCTCGACCTCGATGTCGAGCCGCTCCTCGAGCTCGCCGATCGTCGCGAGCTGGCGCCCGCGAGGCGGCGACGACGACGCGACGATCGCGGTCACCGGCCCGAGCGAGATCACGTCGCCGGCCGCGACGCGCCGCGACCCGCTGATCACGCTGCCGTTGATCGCGGTGCCGTTGCGCGACTTGAGGTCCTCGACGATCACGGTGTCACCGCGCCGCCGCACCATGGCGTGCCGCCGCGACAGCGCATCGTCCTCGACGACGACCGTGCAGTCGCTCTGCCGCCCGAACACGATCTCCGCGCCGTCGTCGAGCGCGACGATCCGCGAGCCGCCGTCGGGCAGCGTGACGACGAGGTACCACGACGTCGTGCCGCGGCCGTCGAGGACGGGACGGACGCTGGTCGTTCGAGCAGAACCGGGCACGATGCGAGTGTCTCAGATCGGCGCGAACCGCGCCGTGAAGTGCCGCAGGAACGGCGGTTCCTCGACGATGCGCAGGCCTCGCAGCTTGCGCCCGTGGTCGGCGATCTCGCCGATGCCCTCGAGGATGTAGTCGAAGTGCGCCTGCGTGTAGACGCGCCTCGGCAGCGCGAGCCGCACGAGCTCGAGCGACGCGGGCTGGAAGCGCCCCTCGACGGTGCGGCCGAACATCACGCTGCCGATCTCGCACGTGCGCACGCCCTCCGCGCGATACAGCTCCACCGCGAGCGCCTGCGCGGGGAACTGGTGCGGGGGGATGTGCGGCAGGAGCGCGCGCGCGTCGATGTACACGGCGTGGCCGCCGGGCGGCTGCATCGTCGGCACGCCGAGCAGCTCGAGCCCCTCGGCGAGGTACTTCGTGACGCCCTCGCGATACGCGAGGTAGCGCTCGTCGAGTGCCTCGTACAGGCCGACCGCGAGCGCCTCGAGATCGCGCGCCGCGAGCCCGCCATAGGTCGGGAAGCCCTCGGTCAGGATCAGCATCGCGCGGAGCTTCTCGACCCACGCATCCGCGGCGAGCGCGATGAACCCGCCGATGTTGACCATGCCGTCCTTCTTCGCGCTCATCAGGCAGCCGTCGGCGGCGGCGAAGATGTCGGCCGCGATCGCGCGCGTCGTGCGGTCGGCCTGACCGCGCTCGCGGCGCTTGATGAACCACGTGTTCTCGGCGAACCGGCACGCGTCGAGCACGAACGGGATCCCGTACTTCTTGTAGATCGCGGCGGCCGCGCGGATGTTCTCGAGCGAGACCGGCTGACCGCCGCCGGTGTTGTTCGTGATCGTCAGCATGCCGAGCGGGATGCGCTCGCGGTGCAGCTCGCAGAACGAGTCGAGCTTCGCGAGATCGATGTTGCCCTTGAACGGCGAGCGGTCGCGCGGATCGCGGCCGACGTCGACGACGAGGTCGACTGCCTCGCCGCCGAGCTGCTCGATGTTCGCGCGCGTCGTGTCGAAATGATTGTTGGAGGGGACCTTCGAGCCCGGCGTTACGAGCGCCTGGAACAGCAGGCGTTCGGCGGCGCGGCCCTGGTGCGTCGGGATGACATGGTGATACCCCGTGATGTCGCGCACGGCCGCCTGGAACCGCTCGAAGCTCTGCGAGCCGGCGTAGCTCTCGTCGGCGATCATCATCGCGCTCCACTGCGCGGCGCTCATCGCGGTCGTGCCCGAGTCCGTCAGGAAGTCGAACGTGACGTCGCGCGCGGGCACGGCGAACAGGTTGTAGCCGGCGGTCTCGAGCAGGCGCTCGCGCTCCTCCGGGGTGCGCATCGGCAGCGGCTCGACGACCTTGATCTTGAACGGCTCGATGATCGTGCGATGTTCCATGCGCGCGTGGGTTGCACGTCGCGCGCCGCGTTTTCGCGAAGATTTCGCGCACGGCTTGCGCCGAGCCGCTCAGGAGGCGTCGGATTCGGGATCGATTGCGCCCGCGATCTCCTGATCGATGGCCGCATCGCCGCCGCCGCGCTCGAGGTTCGCGAAGTACGTCGCGATCGCCTCGGCCGCCTTCTTGTTCATGCCGGGGGCCTTCGCGAGCTCGTCGACGCTCGCCTGGCGCACCGCGCGCACGCTCCCGAAGTGCTTGAGCAGGCGCTGGCGGCGCGTCGTGCCGATGCCCGGGATGTCGTCGAGCTGGCTCCTCAGCGACTGCTTCGCGCGGCGATCGCGGTGGAACGTGTTCGCGAACCGGTGCGCCTCGTCGCGGATGCGCGCGAGCACGTACAGCTCCGGCGAGTTCGGCCGCAGCAGGATCGCATCCTTGACGTTCCTGCGATAGATGCGATCCGGCGCGCTGCCCGCATCGAGGTCGCGCTCCTTCGCGAGGCCGATCACCTCGAGGCCATCCTCGCCGCCCATCTTCACACCGAGATCGGCGAGCGCCGTGACGGCCATGCCGAGCTGGCCCTTGCCGCCGTCGATGACGAGCAGGTCGGGCTGCGCCCACGCCGGATCGTCGTTCTCGATCGCCTTCGCCGCGCGCTTGAACCGGCGCGTCAGCACCTCGTACATCGCGGCGAAGTCGTTGTTGTCGACGGTGCGCACCTTGAACTTGCGGTAGTAGCTGCGCTGCGGCACGCCGTCGATGAACGTCACCATCGACGCGACCGTCTCCGTGCCCTGGATGTGCGCGATGTCGAAGCACTCGATGCGGCGCGGCGGCCGCGGCAGCGACAGCCGATCCGCGACCTTCTGCAGCAGCGCATCGGCATCGGCGTCGCGGCTCTTGCGGCTCGTCGCCGAGGCGGCCGCGTTGCGATCGGCCAGCTCGACCAGGCGCATGCGCGTGCCACGCCGCGGCTCGACGAGCTTGACCTTCTTGCCGCGCGACAACGACAGCCACTCCGCGAGCGTCTCGCCCTCCTCGATATCGACGCCGACCACCACCTCGTCCGGAATGAACGTTCCCGTCGCGTAGTACTGCTGCACGTACTCGGCGATCACGGCGCCGTCGGGCAGCTCCTGATCGCGCTGCTGGAACGTGCGCCGCCCGACGAGCTTGCCGGCGCGGATGAACAGCACGACGACCTCGACGTTGTCCGCCTCGCGGAACAGCCCCCACACGTCCTGGTCGATCATCTCGTCCTGGACGATGTTCTGGCGCGCGAGCGTGCGCTCGACCGCCGCGATCGAGTCGCGCAGCGCCGCCGCGACCTCGAAGTCCTCGCGCTCGGCGCGGATCTTCATGCGCGTGCGCAACCGATCGACGAGCTCGACCGACTTCCCGCTGAGGAACATCTTCACGTCCTCGACCTGCTCGGCGTACGCCTCGGGCGGGACCTGGATCGCGCACGGGCCGCTGCACCGCTTGATCTGGTACTGCAGGCACGGCCGCCCGCGCGTCTCGAGCACGTGATCGGTGCACGTGCGCAGCTGGAAGTGCCGGTTGAGGATGCGCAGCGTCTCTCGCGCGCTCGTCGCCGAGTGATACGGCCCGAAGTAGTTCGCCTTGTCGTCACGGATGTTGCGCACGACCTCGACGCGCGGGAACACATCGCGCTTCGGCGTACCGTCCGCGGCCAGTTTCGGATCGACGAGGCGCAGCACGAGGTACTGCTTGTCGTCGCGCAGCTTCACGTTGAACTTCGGCTGGTGCTTCTTGATCAGGTGGTTCTCGAGCAGCAGCGCTTCCTTGCTCGACGACACCACGATCGTCTCGACGTCCTGCACCGCGCGCCCGAGGAACCCCGCCGCGACGAAGAACCGCTCGTCGCCGCCGGGGCGGAAGTACTGGCGCACGCGCGACCGGAGGTTCTGCGCCTTCCCGACGTACACGACCGCCCCGCGCGCATCCTTGAACAGATACACGCCCGGCTCGGTCGGAATCCGATCGAGGATCTCCGAGGCGATCACCCGCGCACTCTACCCGCTAACGCGACAGATGGCCGTCAGCTGAAGACGTGGAAGTCGCGGAGCGTCACGAGGATCATCACGACGCCGAGCACCATGATCCCGCCCATGTGCACCATCGCCTCGATCTTCGGGTTCGCGCGCCGGCGCGTCACCATCTCGTAGCCGAGGAAGACCAGGCGCCCGCCGTCGAGCGCGGGCAGCGGGAACAGGTTGAAGAGCCCGAGGTAGACACTCAGCGCCATCAGCAGCTGGATGCCGGTGAGGAAGCCGAGCTGCCACGCCTTCGCGAACTCGTCGAAGATGCGCTTCGGGCCGCCCGGGTCCGCTTTCTCCTCGCCGGTGAAGATGTGATAGATGCCGCCGGCGATCATCTTCGTCTGCGCGACCGGATACTCGAGCGCCCCGACGAACGCCGTCCCGATGCCGACGTGAATGACGTCGGGATCCTCGCTCGGCACGATGCCCATCAGGTACCGCGGTTCGCCGTGCTTGATCGGCAGGTTGCAGCACGCGCGCAGCTGCGCGTCCATCAGCTCGCCGAGCTGCTGCGCGGGGCCGGCGACGCGCGTCGGCGTGATGGTCACGTCGAGCTTCTTGCCGTCGCGCAGCACGGTGATCACGACCGGCGCGCCCTTCTTCGCGGTCACGCGGCCGGTCAGCGAGTCCTGCGTGTAGACCTTCGCGCCGTCGTGATACTCGCCGAGAGCCATCAGCGGTACGTGATCGACCTCGAGGATCCGATCGCCGGTCTGGAGCTTCCCGAACGCGTCGTACTTCGTGTCGACGGCGGCGACGCCGAACCACCGCCACGTGCTGTTGACGCCGTGGCCCCAGTACAAGAGGAACGCGAGCACCATCGCCGAGAGATAGTTCGTCGCGGGGCCGGCGAAGATCGTCAGGAACCGCTGCCACGCGGGCCGGTTCGGATACGCGGCGCGATCATCAGGATCGACGTCCTCCGCGATGTTCATGCCGCGGATCTCGACGAACCCACCGAACGGGATCGGCGCGATCTGGAACACCGTGCCGGTCTTCTTCGAGCGCCGCTTGAAGATGCCGGGCCCGAACCCGATGCTGAATCGCTCGATGCGCATCCCGCACCACCGCGCGACGAAGTAGTGGCCACCTTCGTGCACGACGATCAGGAACGCGAGCGAGAAGATCGCGGCGGTCCAGTAGATCCACATCCCCAGCTAGGATAGCAGGGGATTACCAGCGCGCGAACGCGCGAAGCCGGCCAACCGGAGACTTCGCACCCGCCGACGGGCCGCTCAGGCGAACCGAAAGATTCCGCACCTGCAGGCGCTTCGCGAGCCGGCGATGCATCGCCGCACCGACGAGCCGCGCGCCGCGGAACGCGACGAGCGCCCTCACGCGATGCGCGACCGTGTACCGACCGAGCGCGACCTCCGCGTCACCCTCGTTGGCGAGCAAGCGCCGCACGGCCTCGCCGACGCCGTCGAGCGAAGCGCTCGCGACATCCGGCGTCGAGACGATCAAGAGCGTGCCCTGCGCGCGCGCGGCGCCGACATCGACGCCCTTGCCGCGACCTGGCGCGTGCGTGACGCGCAGCTCCGGCACCTCCGCGCGGAGCAGCGCGAGCACGGCGTGCGAGTTATCACCGCTGTCCTCGTCGATCGCGAGGATCTCGAACGCGACGCCGAGGCCGCGCAGGTGCTCGGCGGTCCGGCGCACGGCGATCCCGACGGCTTCTTCGTCGTCCCCAAACGGAAGAATCACCGAGACGTCGAACCTCGGACTGTCGGACATCGCCAGCGGGATTAGCACCAAGCGTGCCGCCATGACACACCGCTTTATAGCGCGTCCGTCACCAGATCGTCACGTGATTCCAACGGCTTCGCCGCGAATGGTCGGACCGCGCTGCGAACGGACTTACGCATTCGACACGCGTTCCCGCGCACGCCGCTGCTCACGGCAGCAGTCGGTGCGCGACGACGCGCCAGTCAAACGCTGCCATCTCCTGCCGCGGCGGAGGCGCGTCGAGCACGCGCTCGATCGCTGCCGCGAGCGCGCGCGGATCCTCCGGCGGCACGTGAACGAGCGGCAGCTCGGCAAGCCCGCCGACCCGGCTCGCGACGACCGGCACCCCCGCGGCGAGCGCCTCGAGCGCGACGAGCGGCGTGCCCTCGCTCCGTCCGTTCGGCAGCACGCGCGACGGAATCACGAGCACGCTCGCCTCGCGCAGCAGCTGGTCGCGCGCGTCCGGGCCGAGCACGCCGGGATACTGGATGTCGTGATCGTCGTCCTGCTTCATGCGGATCCGGATGCGAATCCTGGGGGCGACGCCATCGTGAGGGCCCGCGACGACGAGCCGCCACGGCCGCTCGATCGAGCTCATCGCCGCGAGCAGCACGTCGACGCCCTTGATCGGGACCACGCGGCCGAGGAACGCGACGGTCGGCGGGCTCGTCGGCGCCCGCCCGAGCGCCGCGAAGCGCGCGACCTCGATCCCCATCGGCTGCACGAACGCACCCGGCACGCCGAGCGACGCGCTCACCGCCGCGAGCTTCGCGCCGCGCAGCAGCGCGAGCACCGGCTTCAATAGATGTAGCCGCCGCAGCGTGTGGACATCGCCGCCGTGCGCGATCGCGAGCAGCGGCAGCCGCGGCGCGGCGAGTCGCGCGACCACCGCCGACGGCACGAGCCAGTGCGCGACGATCCCGTCCCACGCCCGCGCCCGCCGCCGCACCTCGCGATAGAGCCGCGTCGTCGTCGCGGCTGCCGCGGGCAGCGCGCGCAGCCCGAGCTGCTCGATCGCATCGGGGGCGCCGCCGCGATAGAACAGCGCGTCCTCCTCGGTCGCGTGCACGACGTCGACCTCGTGGCCGAGCTCGCGCAGCGCCCTCACGTGCGCACCGACGAAGCTGCCGGCGAAGTCTCCCTCGTGCCGCGGATAGCTCGTCGTGACGACGCCGAGCTTCATCAGTCGCGACGCGCGTTGCGCAGCTGCGCGGCGAGCCGCGTCCCCCACGAGCGCAGCAGCACCCACGGGATCGGATGCAGCGCCGTCCCGAAGTTGATGCCCGACCGCCAGTGCTCGCCGTAGATCGGCCGCACCGGCACGTCGACCACCCGCACGCCCGCCACGCGCAGCCGCGACAGCAGATCGTTCGGGTACCCGTAGCGCGTCCACACCGCATCGAGATCGATCGACGCGAGCGCGCGCCGATGGATCGCCGTGTACCCGCACTGCGAGTCGAAGATGTGACCGTATCCGCTCGTCACGCGCGTCGCCGCCGACAGCAGCACGTTGCCGACGATCCGAGACGCCGGCATCGCCGTCCACACCTCCGGATGCTTGAACCGGTTGCCCTTGACGTAGTCCGCCTCGTCCGCCGCGATCGGCGCGAGCAAGGCCGGCAGATCCCGCGGATCCATCTGCCCGTCGCCCGCCATCACCACCGCCACATCCGCGCCGCGCTCGAGCGCCCGCCGATACCCGGTCGCGATCGCGCCGCCGACCCCGCGATTCTCCTCATGGCGCAGCACCTCGACGCGCTCCGGCGCCGAGCGTCGCGCGGCCCCCGCCTGCGCCTGCACCGCCGTGTCATCGCTCGACGCGTCGTCGACGACGATCACGTCGTCCACGATCCCGGGCACCGACACCACCGTCGCAGCGATCTTGCGGCTCTCGTTGAAAGCCGGGACGACGACAGCGACGCGCAAATGGCGGTACATCGAGGCGGTTGTACTCCGTGTCATAGCCGCGTGCTACAGCAGGCTCGAACACCGAGGCAGTGCCTCGGGAACTCGAAAGGCAACGTCATGGCTGGTGGAGTCAACAAGGTCATCCTGGTCGGCAATCTCGGAGCGGACCCGGACATGCGCTACACGCCGAGCGGGCAGGGCGTCTGCGAGCTGCGCCTCGCGACCAGCGAGAGCTGGAACGACAAGAACGGCCAGCGCCAGGAACGCACCGAATGGCATCGCGTCGTCGTGTGGGGCAAGCGCGCCGAGATCTGCTCGAAGTACCTGTCGAAGGGCCGCCAGGTCTACGTCGAGGGCCGGATCCAGACTCGCAGCTACGACGACAAGGACGGCAAC
Source organism: uncultured Kofleriaceae bacterium (assembly GCA_964446175.1). Taxonomy (GTDB): domain Bacteria; phylum Myxococcota_A; class Polyangia; order Haliangiales; family Haliangiaceae; genus JABFXX01. Next base: position 157,633 of record CAYUNM010000004.1, on the reverse strand, counting down.
AAGCGCTACATCACCGAGATCATCGCGGCGGACGTGCAGTTCCTCGGCGGCGGTGGTCGCGAGGGCGCCGGTGCCGGCCGCGGCCGCAGCGACGACGGTCCCCCGCCTCCGAGTGACGCCGACTTCGGCGGCTACGGCGGCGGTGGCGGCGGCGGTGGCGGCGGCCCGGACGACGACATCCCGTTCTGATCCGCGTCCGCGCGCCGCAACCCGCGCGCCGCAACCCGCGCGGATGTGCACGCGCCGGGATGGCCGCACGCGCCCGATCGCCTAGACTTGCCGCCGATGTCGGAGCGCCGCGGTCCCACCGATGCCGACCGCAGCGGTCCGCGCAGGCTCGCGTCGGAGTCCGACCGCAGCGGTCCGCGCAGGCTCGCGTCGGAGTCCGACCGCAGCGGTCCGCG